>JAXMCM010000024.1:0-100000 GCA_046349355.1 Geminicoccaceae bacterium | reverse complement strand
TTAAAGAAAGCGTAACAGCTCACTGGTCTAATAGCCGTCCTGCGCCGAAGATGTAACGGGGCTCAAGCCACGTACCGAAGCTGCGGACTTCCGCAAGGAAGTGGTAGCGGAGCGTTCCGTAAGCCTGCGAAGGTCGATCGTGAGGTCGGCTGGAGGTATCGGAAGTGCGAATGCTGACATGAGTAGCGACAAAGAGCGTGAGAGACGCTCTCGCCGAAAGTCCAAGGGTTCCTGCGCAAGGCTAATCCGCGCAGGGTGAGCCGGCCCCTAAGGCGAGGCCGAAAGGCGTAGCCGATGGGAACCAGGTCAACATTCCTGGGCCCGCTGGAAGTGACGGCGTCTTAGGATCGTGAGGGCTTATCGGATTGCCCTTGCGGTTGCGGACGTCCAGGAAACAGCTCCAGCATATGGACCGTACCCGAAACCGACACAGGTGGACTGGTTGAGCATACCCAGGTGTTTGAGCGAACGGCGTTGAAGGAACTCGGCAAATTGCCCGCGTAACTTCGGGAGAAGCGGGCCTCGCCTTCGGGCAACCGGAAGCGAGGGGCACAGGCCAGGGGGTGGCGACTGTTTACTAAAAACACAGGGCTCTGCGAAGTCGCAAGACGACGTATAGGGTCTGACGCCTGCCCGGTGCCGGAAGGTCAAGGGGAGCGGTGCAAGCTGCGAACCGAAGCCCCGGTAAACGGCGGCCGTAACTATAACGGTCCTAAGGTAGCGAAATTCCTTGTCGGGTAAGTTCCGACCTGCACGAATGGCGTAACGACTTCCCCACTGTCTCCAACGCCGGCTCAGCGAAATTGAATTCCCCGTGAAGATGCGGGGTACCCGCGGTCAGACGGAAAGACCCCGTGCACCTTTACTGCAGCTTTGCACTGGCCCGCGTCGAGACATGTGTAGGATAGGTGGGAGCCATCGAAGCCAGGGCGCCAGCTCTGGTGGAGGCAGCCTTGAAATACCACCCTTGTCGCGTCTGGCGTCTAACCGCGGGCCGTGAAGCCGGCTCCGGGACCCTGCATGGCGGGCAGTTTGACTGGGGCGGTCGCCTCCCAAAGAGTAACGGAGGCGCGCGATGGTGGGCTCAGGCTGGTCGGAAACCAGCCGTCGCGTGCAAGCGCACAAGCCCGCCTGACTGCAAGGCCGACGGGCCGCGCAGAGACGAAAGTCGGCGCTAGTGATCCGGTGGTCCCGCGTGGAAGGGCCATCGCTCAACGGATAAAAGGTACGCCGGGGATAACAGGCTGATAACCCCCAAGAGTCCCCATCGACGGGGTTGTTTGGCACCTCGATGTCGGCTCATCACATCCTGGGGCTGAAGCAGGTCCCAAGGGTTCGGCTGTTCGCCGATTAAAGTGGTACGTGAGCTGGGTTTAGAACGTCGTGAGACAGTTCGGTCCCTATCTGCCGTGGGTGTTCGAGACTTGAGAGGATCTGCCCTTAGTACGAGAGGACCGGGGTGGACAGACCTCTGGTGGACCGGTCGTGGCGCCAGCCGCGCAGCCGGGTAGCTAAGTCCGGACGGGATAACCGCTGAACGCATCTAAGCGGGAAACCCCCCTCAAAACCAGGTCTCGCCGAGAGCCGTGATAGACCATCACGTCGATAGGCCGGGAGTCGAAGCGTGGCGACACGCGCAGCTTACCGGTCCTAATCGCTCGATCGAGCTCCCTGCCCCCCACCCCAGCCGCAAGGCCGGGATCGCCAGACACCATCCCCATGCCACACCGCGTTCACGCCCCCGCTCCCCGCCACCCGCGAGGAGCCGTTCCGTTCCGCCGACCTGGTGGCCCAAAGGCGCGGGTGTCCCACCCGATCCCATCCCGAACTCGGCCGTGAAACCCCGCAGCGCCCATGGTACTGCGCCTCAAGGCGCGGAAGAGTAGGCCGCCGCCAGGTCCGCCGAACGGAACACACACCCAACAGCTCGCCTCTCCCCATCACCCCCGCGGGGTGGAGCAGCCCGGTAGCTCGTCAGGCTCATAACCTGAAGGTCGCAGGTTCAAATCCTGCCCCCGCAACCAGCTTTACTCGCTCAAGCAAAGACTGATCAGCCCGGCCATCGCGCCGGGCGTTTTGCGTTTGGCCCAGCGCCAGGATCCTGGCCAGGTTGGCGCACCAGGGCTCATCCCTTCCCGTTCAGGCGGCGCCACTCGTCGAACTCCGGCCAGGCATCGGCGTGGAGGGGGTAATAGCGCTGGAGGGGGGCGCCTTCCATGAGACGGAGGCGCGAGAACTCCTCCCACTCGTGGTGTTCGGCGGCCTTGGCGATCACCTCCGGGGCCAGCGCCACGGGCAGGACCACGGCACCGTCGTCGTCGGCGACGATGATGTCGCCCGGGATCACCGTCACGCCGCCACAGGCGATCGGGACGTTGACGGCGAACGGCATCAGCCCTGTCTGGGTGTGGAAGTTGGGGGTCCAGCCGCGGATCCACAGCGGCAGGTCAAGCCGCTTGAGGTTCGGGTAGTCGCGCAGGCAGCCGTCGATGACCATGCCGGCGCCGCCGCGGCCCTTGAAGAAGGTCGACATCATGTCGCCGAACACGCCGGCCGTCATGTCGGCGCGGGCGTCGACCACCACCACGTCGCCCGGCTGCACATGGTAGAGCACGTGCCGGTGCAGCTGGCGCTCGGGGTCGGCATACTCGCCCTCGCCGTAGAGGTCCTCGCGCTTCGGCATGAACTGGAGCGTGAGCGCCGGGCCGACGATCGACTTGCCGGGGTTCCAGCTGACCGGTCCGGTGATGTGCGGGTTGCGGATGCCCATGTGGCCGAGCGTCCCTGCCACCGTCGCCGAGCCGATGTCCGCCAGCGCCGCGATCAGCGCCTTGTCGGGCCTGACGATGTCGGGTGTATGGGTCATCGCGAGCTCCTACCAGTTGGTGAACGAGCCATCGGTGCGGCGCAGGTGCGGGGCCTCCCAGAAGCGGAAGGCCTGGTCGCGGACGCGGGCCTCGTCGACCTCGACGCCCAGTCCGGGGGTTGACGGCACCGGGTAGACTGCACCCTCGAGCCGGGGCTGGACGGGAAAGATCTCGGCGTCGTCGAACCCGTGATGGCGCTCGCCCGGCGACGCCCGCGTCTCGAGCCAGGCGAAGTTCGGCACCGCGGCGGCGAGGTGGATGGTGGCGGCGGTGCAGACCGGGCCCAGCGGGTTGTGCGGCATCAGGTCGACATAGTGCGCCTCGCTCCAGCCCGCGACCTTCATGGCCTCGGTCAGGCCGCCGACATTGCAGACGTCGACCCGGTTGAACTGGTGGATGCCGCGCTCGATGTAGGGCCGGAACTGCCACTTCGAGGCGAACTCCTCGCCGATGGCGAAGGGGATCCCGGTCATCCGCCGCAGCGCCTCGTAGGCCTCGGGCGTCTCGTCGCGGATCGGCTCCTCGAGGAAGTCGAGGGTGCCCGCCGGCAGCTTCTGGCAGAAGCTCGCGGCCTCCGCGACCGACAGGCGGTGGTGGTAGTCGATGCCGAGGACGACGGCATCGCCCAGCGCCTCGCGGGCGGCGATGCACCACCGGGCCGTCTCGGCGATGCTGGCACGGGGCTCGTACAGGCCCGGGGTCTCGTGGTCGGCCGGCAGCAGCCGGATCACGCTCCAGCCCAGGGCGACGAGCTCGTGCGCCTGCTCGACCATCAGCGGTCCGCACGGCCCGCGGGTGGTGGCGAAGGTCGGCACATGGTCGCGCTGCCGGCCGCCCAGCAGCTCGTAGACCGGGACGCCCAGCGCCTTGCCCTTGATGTCGTGCAGCGCGATGTCGATGGCCGATATGGCAGCGGTCAGCACCCGGCCGCCCTCGAAGTACTGGCTGCGGTACATCTCCTGCCACAGGGCACCGATCGCCATCGGGTCGCGGCCGATCAGGAACTCGCGGAAGTGCTCGATGGCGCCGACGACAGCCTTCTCGCGGCCGGAGAGGCCGCTCTCGCCCCAGCCATAGACTCCTTCGTCGGTCTCGACCTTCACGATCAGCTGGTTGCGCGTCCCGACCCAGACCGGGAAGGGGGTGATGGCCTTGATCCGCATGTCAGTCGTCCGCCCTGAGTGCCATCGTCGTCGCGGCGTCGAAGAGGTGGAGGCGGGCCTGGTCGAACTCGACCCAGACCGCGTCGTCGGGCGCGATCCGCACGGTGGGCTCGAGGCTCACATTGACGAGCGATGGGCCGACGGAGACCTGGGCGAAGGTGACGTCGCCCGTCGGCTCGACGTTGTAGACGCGGCCCGGGACGGTCCCCGGGTGGCGGGTGTCGTGCAGCCGGATCGTCGAATGTCTGGCGCCCAGGGCCACCTTGCGGGTCGAGGCGCGGCGCAGCTTGCGGGCGTTCGCCGGCGACAGCGGCAGCTCCCAGCCCTCGGGCGAGGCCAGCGCCAGGTCGTCGCCCTGCCCTGCGATCTCGAGGGGGACGAGGCTCATGGCGGGGCTTCCGACGAAGCCGGCCACGAACATGTTGGCGGGATCGGCGAAGACCCGGGCCGGCGCGTCGTACTGCTGCAGCACGCCGCCGTTCATCACCGCCATCTTGTCGGCCATGGTCACGGCCTCCAGCTGGTCGTGCGTGACGTAGACGATGGTGGCGCCGAGATTGTGGTGGAAGCGCTTGATCTCGCTGCGCATCTGCACGCGCAGCTTGGCGTCGAGGTTCGACAGGGGCTCGTCCATCAGGAAGACGAGCGGATCGCGGACGAGCGCGCGCCCGAGGGCGACGCGCTGCTGCTGCCCGCCCGACAGCTCCCGCGGCCGCCGCTCGAGCAGGTGGGTGATGTCGAGCACGCGCGCCGCCTCGCGCACCTTCACCTCGATCTCCGCCTTCGGCAGCCGGCGCATCTGCAGCGGGAAGGCGAGGTTCTGGAACACGGTCTTCTGCGGGTAGAGCGCGTAGTTCTGGAACACCATCGCGATGTCCCGGTCCTTGGGGTCGAGATCGTTGACGACGCGGCCGCCGATCAGGATGTCGCCGCCGGTGATCGGCAGCAGGCCGGCGATCAGGTTGAGCGTGGTGGTCTTGCCGCATCCCGACGGACCCACGAGGGCCACGAAGTCACCGTCCTTCACGGTCAGGCTGACGTCGTTGACCGCCTGCACGCCGCCATAGGTCTTCTGCAGGTTCCTCAGGACGACTTCGGCCATCGGCGGCTCCTGAAGGACTGGGCAAGGGCGGACAAGGGCCAGCCGAGGGAGTGCGGGCGTCGGGCGATGCTGGATCGTCCGCGCTCCAGCCGGAAGACCCCGGAGCGACCGGCCTCGCTGCTGCAGGTGTCGTGATGCTGCATCGGGCGCTAGTGCTTGACCGCGCCTTCCGCCAGCGCGCGGACGAAGTAGCGCTGGAGGACGAGGAACAGCACGACCACCGGGACGCTCATCAGGAAGGTCGCCGCCATCAGGCCCGGCCAGTCGGTCGCGTTCTCCGAGAAGAAGCGCTGGATGCCGACCGGCAGGGTCATCTGGTCGTGCCGGGTCAGGAAGGTGTAGGCGTAGATGTACTCGTTCCAGGCACCGATGAAGGAGTAGATCGCGGTCGCCACGATCCCCGGCACCGACAGCGGCATGACGATCAGCCGGAAGGCCTGGAACCGGGTCGCCCCGTCGATGCGCGCCGCCTGCTCGAGCTGGATCGGGATGTTGTCGTAGAAGCCCTTGAGAAGCCAGATCGCCAGCGGCAGCCCGAAGGTCAGGTAGGTGAGCACGAGCGAGCCCAGCGTGTTCACGAGACCGAGGAAGCGCATCAGGATGAACAGCGGCACGAGGAAGATGACCGCCGGGAACATGTTCCGCAGGAGTACCGAGAAGAACAGGACGGTCCGGCCCGGGAAGCGGAAGCGCGAGAACGCGTAGGCCGCAGGCACCGCCACCACGACGGCGAGCACGGTCGTCAGCGTCGAAACGACGACGCTGTTCCAGAAGTAGCGCAGGAAGTCCTGTCCGACGCTCTCGCGGGGATCGAGCAGGCGGGTGTAGTTCTCCAGCGTGGGCTCTGCCGGCCACCATTGCGGCGGGTACTGCATCGCCGCGAAGCCGGTCTTGAGCGAGGTGATGAGCATCCACGCCATCGGGACCAGCGTGTAGGCAAGGAGCACGACGAGAAAGCCGCGCCCGGCCCAGCGCCAGCCGTCGATCGACCAGCCCGGGGTCCGGCGGGCGGCGACGGTGTCCCGGCTCATGGTCCCGCCTTCCGCTCGTCGCCGCCGGTCAGCGCGCGGACGTAGAAGTATCCGAGCAGCATCATGAAGAGGAACAGCAGCACCGAGTAGGCGGCGGCGACCCCCCAGCGCTGCCGGCCGAAGGCCAGCTGGTAGATCTGGGTGATCCAGATGTCGGACGATCCGGCCGGGCCGCCGCCCGTCATCAGCCACGGGATGATGAACGAGTTGAAGTTCTGCACCATCAGCAGAAGGATCGTGACGGTGGTGACGCCCTTCAGGTGCGGGAAGGTGACGTGCCAGAAGCGCTGCCAGCTGTTGGCACCGTCCACCCAGGCCGCGCGCAGCAGCTGCTCCGGCACGGTCTGCAGGCCGGCCATCAGCATGATCATCGCGAAGGAGAACTCCTTCCAGATGTTGACGACGATCAGCGAGGCCAGCGAGGTCCGGGTGTTGTCGATGAAGTTGATCGGCTCCTCGGTCAGGCCGAGCTGGACGGACAGGGCGCCGATGGCGCCGAAATCCGAATGGTAGAGCCATTTCCAGACGTAGGAGGCGGCGACCGCGCTCACCACCCAGGGTACCAGGAGGATGGCGCGCAGCACCGCTCGCCCGGCGAACTCGCGGTGGAGCGCGAGGGCCGCGCCGAGGCCCAGGAGGAAGGCGAACAGGGTCGAGAAGACCGTCCAGACCATCGTGTTCCAGGTGACGGACCAGAACGACCGACTGGTGAGGATCGCGGTGTAGTTCTCGACGCCGACGAAGATCTTGTCGCCGAGCTGGAGGCTCGGCGGCGTGCGGAAGAAGCTGAGCTCGATCGTGTAGTAGATCGGGTAGGCGATGACCACGAGCATGGCGACGAGGGCGGGCAGGACATAGAGATAGTCCGCCCGGTGGTCCCACATCCGCTGGCCGAGGCCCGGGGACCGGTCGGTGGCGTCCATGTAGCGGCCCCGCATGGCGGCGGGTCTGCCCGCATCCTGCATGGGATCCCCGCGTCGCTGCGGAAGGCCTGGTAGCCGGCGGGACGGGGCCCGCCGGCTGCGCTCGTCGCCTGCCGGAGGCGGCCTAGAGGCCGCCGCCGACCAGGGCCTTCACCTTCGTCGCGGCATCGTTCGCGGCGTCGGCGACCGTCATGTTGCCCGTGAGCACGTTCTGCATCATGTCGGGGACGATGATGTTCATGATCTCGGGCGCCTCGGGCAGCACCGGGAAGGGGATGCCGTTCGGCAGCATCGAGGTCGTCACGTCGAGGAACTTGATGCTGTCGAGGCGCTGCTTCATCCACTCGGTCCGGAAGCCGCCGAGGTGGCCCGGGTTCGAGCTGACCCAGGCGAGCTTGGTCGACCACTCGGGGCTCGTCCACATGCAGATGAGCGCCTTCACCGCCTGCTCGTCGTAGTCGCCGTCGACATACTCCGGCTTGACGGCATGGATGTTCGAGCCGCCGAAGACGACCGCGCGCCGCGCCGGGCCCTTCGGGATCAGCCCGTAGCGCATGTTGGCGACGACCTCGTCGGCCACGGCCTTGTCCGAGCCCGTCGCCTTGCTCGCGAGGTCGAGCATCTTCGCATATTCGGACGGGTGGGCGATCATCATGCCGAGCTGGCCGGCGATGAAGGGGGCCTGGTTCTCGGCCTGGGTGTTGGTAAGTGCTGACGTCGGGACCGACTTGTCGCGCACGTACATGTCGCTGATCGCCTGGAGCGCGGCCTGCGAGCCCTCGTTGTTGATCCAGACGTCCGAGTAGCCCGGGGCGTCCGACGCCTCGTCGAGCGCCCCGCCACCGTAGGCCCAGAGCATCGGCATGAAGCGGAACGGCGTGTTGCCGGCGTTCTGCTTGGCGACCAGCCCGTAGCCCGCCACCCCGAGCTTGTCATGGATCTGCTTCGAGTAGGCGACGACATCGTCCCAGGTCGCCGGCGGCTTGTCGGGATCGAGACCGGCGTCGGCGAACAGCTTGGCGTTCCAGATGAGCGCCATCGTCTCGTTGTTCGTCGGGATGCCGTAGCCCGTGCCCTCCCAGGTCACCGACTTGAGCGCGCCGGGCCAGAAGTCGGCGCTCGCGTAGCCCACGTCCTCGGGCTTGAGCGGGTTGAGATAGCCCTTGGCGGCGAACTCGACACCGCCGAGGATCTGCAGGCGGACGACCATCGGTGCCGCGTTGCCGAGCAGGGCCGTCCGGAACTTGTCGAGCAGCTCGTTGTAGGTGATCGACTGCACGTCGGTGCGGATGTTCGGATAGGCCTTGGCGAAGGCGGCCCAGAACTCCTTGTCGATGTCGTGCATGATCTTCGGGTCGGCCTCGAACGGGCCGGTGTACCAGTAGCTGACGCGCCCCGAATGGTCGTTCGGCACGACCTTCCCGCAATCGCCCGCGGTGTCATAGGTCGCCGTCCCGGCGATCGAGCGGACATATTCCGGTGACCACTGGCTGAGGTCGACGCTCTGCGCGAGCGCCGGGGTGGCCATGAGCGAGCCGATCGCCAGTGCGCCAGCGGCGCAAAGCGCGAAGCCTGCCGGCTGCGCAGGTCTGGCGACGCGGTGTCCAGTTCCGGTCATCTAGCTCCTCCACTGTTGGTGGCCTGGACGACATGGGCGTTCCAGGTCTGCGCGGCAGCTCTGTGGCTGACTTCGTGCGAGGAAAGCCGGCTGCGCGTCTTCCCTAGGAAAGGCTGACACCGGGCATTTTATATGTCAACATTCTTTGGATCGTGTACGATCTTGAGCGTTTCGTGCGCGATGCCGCTTTCGGCCGAACGGCGCCCCGTGTAGAGAAGGCTCATGGTGCACGTCGACACCGCCCCCGCCGCCGAGCCGGAGCTGGTCCAGGTCTCGGTCTACGAGCGCATCCGGGACGACATCATCTCGGGCCGGCTCGGGCCGAACGCCCGGCTGAAGGTGGCGGAGCTGGCCCTTGCCTACGGCACGTCGACGAACCCGGTGCGCGAGGCGCTTCAGCAGCTCCGCGGCGAGGGCTTCGTCATCATCGAGCCGAACCGCGGCGCCCGCGTGCGCCCCACCGACGAGGCGTTCGTCCGCGACATCGTCGAGATCGAGGCGCTGATCGAGCCCGAGCTCACCCGCTGGTTCGTCGGCATCGTCACCGAGGCCGACATTGCCGAGCTCGAGTCCATCCAGCGGCAGATCGAGGCGCTGAACTTCGCCGACATGAAGCGTCATGGCGACCTCGACACGCGCTTTCACCAGGTCATCTACGACCGGCACTACAACCGGCATGCCGCCGAGCTGTGGTGGCGCCACCGCGAGGTCCTCCGCGCCATCAGCCGGCGGTTTCCGACCTCCCTGAGCCGCCGGGCCGCCGTCATCCGCGAGCATCACGAGCTGATCGAGGCGCTCCGCGTGCAGGACGCCGACCGCGCTGCCCGGATCGTGGCGGAGCACGTCAAGGGCTCGGGTCGGCATATCATCGAGCAGATGCGCCTCGCCGCCACCAGCGCGGACCGGGCGGCGCAGCGCCCCGCCCGGGGCCACTAGCGGGAGGCGACATGACCAGGACGACGCGCACCCGGGCCCAGAGCGGCAGGGTCGAGGACAACATCCGTACCGCCTCGCGGCCGAGCGAGCTGCGCATCACCGACATGCGCGTTGCCGAGATCACCGGCGCACCCTTCGATTCGGCACTCCTGAAGATCTACACGAACCAGGGAATCGTCGGCTTCGGCGAGGTCCGCGACGGCGCCTCGGCGACCTTCGCGCTGATGCTGAAGAGCCGGCTCCTGGGCGAGAACCCCTGCGACATCGACCGGCTCTTCCGTCGGATCAAGCAGTTCGGCGGCCACGGGCGGCAGGGCGGCGGCGTCTCGGCGGTCGAGATCGCGCTCTGGGACCTGGCGGGCAAGGCCTACGGCGTGCCGGTCTACCAGATGCTGGGCGGCCGGTTCCGCGATCGCGTCCGCGTCTACTGCGACACCGACGCCACCGTGCCGAGCGGTGCCGCCACCGGCAAGCGGCTCAGGGAGCGCATGGCGCTCGGCTACACCTTCCTGAAGATGGACCTCGGCCTGATGCAGATCGCCGACGTCCCCGGCGCGGTGTCCGGACCGGCGGGCGTACTCGACAGCCTGCGCGCCCATCCCGAGCGCCGGGCGGGCGGGAGCCTCGAGGAACGGCGCGCGCGCAACGCGGTCTACGATGCGCACAACGTGATGCATCCCTTCACGGCGCTCCACTTCACCGAGAAGGGCCTCGACCTCCTCGAGCAGTACATCGCCGAGGTCCGCGAGGCGATCGGTCCCGAGATTCCGCTCGCCATCGACCATGTCGGCCACATCTCGCTGCAGGATGGCATCCGGCTGGCCCGGCGGATCGAGCGGTATACGCCCGCCTGGCTCGAGGACGTGATCCCCTGGCAGCTTACCGACCAGTACCGGCGGCTGCAGGAAGCGACCTCGGTGCCGATCTGCACCGGCGAGGACATCTATCTGAAGGAAGGATTCGAGCCGATGCTGGCCAGCGGCGGCGTCTCGGTGATTCACCCCGACCTGCTGACCTCGGGCGGCATTCTCGAGACCAAGAAGATCGGCGATGCGGCGCAGGCCCGGGGGGTCGCCATGGCGATCCACATGGCCGAGAGCCCGATCGCCGCGATGGCGGCGGCCCATGTGGCCGTGGCGACCGAGAACTTCCTCGCCCTCGAGTATCACACGGTCGACGTGCCGTGGTGGGACGACATCGTGACCGGTCTGCCCAAGCCGCTCGTCAAGGACGGCTTCATCACCGTCCCCGACAAGCCCGGCCTCGGCATCGACGACATCGTCGACGAGGTCATTGCCGAGCATCTCCAGGAGGGCGCCGACGGCATCTGGCAGCCAACCGACCGCTGGGACGGCGAGTACTCCTGGGACCGGACCTGGAGCTGAGCGGCTCGACGCGGAGAACCGGCATGAAGATCACCGACCTGCGCTGCGCCGTGATCGGCAAGCATCCGATCGTCCGCATCGTCACCGACGAGGGCCTTCACGGCCTCGGCGAGGTCGAGTGGACCAAGCCCTACCTGAAGCCGTTCGTGCTCCACTTCCGCGACGCGCTGCTCGGCGAGGACCCGACCGACGTCGAGCGCTGCATGCTCCAGATCCGCCAGCGTGGCTCGTTCAAGCCGTGGGGGGCTGCGGTAAGCGCTATCGAGCACGCGCTCTGGGACATCGCCGGCAAGGCGGCCGGCGTTCCCGTCTACAAGCTCCTCGGCGGCAAGGTGCGCGACAAGGTGCGCGTCTACAACGGCTCGATCCGTCGCCGGCGCACCGGTGACCGGCCCGAGGACTACGCCGCCGACGTCAAGTGGATGATGGAGCGGCCCGAAGGCTTCTTCATGGTCAAGCAGGGGATCTCGTTCCACTCCACGATGAAGGACGCGATCCCGGACTTCCATTACGGCGTCCGGCAGAAGCCCGCGGGCTATCACGGTGCGATGGACCAGGGTCAGATCAGCGAGCGTGGCTTCAACCACATGCTGGACTGCGTGGCGGCGATGAAGGAGGTGACCGGCGACCGCGTCTCCCTCGCCCTCGACTGCGGTCCCGGCTGGTTCCTGAACGACGCCATCCGCTTCGCCCAGGCGGTCGAGCGCTACGACCTCATGTGGCTCGAGGACATGCTGACCGGGGACTACGTCCCCTGGGTCAACCCGCAGGTCTACCGCGAGCTCACCGTCTCGACGCGGACGCCGATTCACACCGGCGAGCAGATCTACCTCCGCCACAATTTCAAGGAGCTGATCGAGACGCAGGCGATCCGCGTCGTCGGCCCCGATCCGGCCGACGTCGGCGGCATCGCCGAGCTCAAGTGGATCGCCGAGCACGCCTACATGCACTCGATCATGATGGCGCCGCACGGGACCGCGAACGGTCTCCTCGGCCTGGGTGCGCTCATCAATGTCTGCGCCACGCTGCCGGCGAACTACATCGCCTTCGAGTATCCCTCCGCCTCCGACCCGTGGTGGCACGACATCGTCACCGGCCTGCCGGAAACGATCGTGACCGAGTCGATGGTCGACCTCCTGCCGGCGCCCGGGCTGGGTCTCGACATCGTCCCCGAAGCGGCGAAGCCCTATCTCCGCGAGGAGGACGCCGGGTTCTTCGACCCCTGATCCGCAAGGGTTCAGGCCTTCCGAACGTGTCGAGATCGTTCGCGGAGGCCGCCAACGATATCCTCGATAGTGCCAGCCAGACCGACGGCGCGACGCCCTGCGCCGTTTGCTGTTTCGGGCTGAGCGTGGTGCTGCCCGACACCCACTCCTTCGGGGCCCCGGAAATGGGCCGCCTACAGCGGTTGCAGCGGCCGGGCATCCGCCGGGATCGACACCCGGCCGACGTTCAGCACGAACGAGATGGTGGTGTAGTAGCCGAGCGTCGCAATCAGATCGATGACGCCCGGCTCGCCGAAGCGCTCGCATACGGCGGCGAAGGCGGCATCGTCGACCTGCCCGGCCTGCAGGAGCTGCGCGGCGAAGTCGTGGATGATCGCCTCGTCCTCGAACAGGTCGGCGGGCCGGCGGCCTTCGGCGATGGCGTCGGCGATGGCCGGCCGCAGCCCGGCCTCGATGGCCAGCTTGCGGTGCGCGTACCACTCGAACTGCGCGGTCCAGCGGCGCGCGCACAGCAGGATGGCAAGCTCGGTCAGGCGTGGCTCGATCGAGCTCTCGAACCGCACATAGGCGCCGACCTGCTGGATGCGGTCGGCGATCTCCGGGCTGCGCAGGAGGGCGTTGAAGGGACCGATCCGCCAGGTCCCGCGCGGGCCGGCCGAGATCTTCGCTGCGACCCGTTGCTGCTCGGGCGTCATCGTGGCCTCGGCCAGGGGGGCAAACCGCTCGGTCGTCATGCTGGCATCCCTAGGGCATGGTGGCGATCATGCCGCCGTCGACGATGATCTCGGTCGCGGTGATGAACCGGGCCTCGTCCGAGGCGAGGAACAGCACGGCGTGGGCGACGTCCCAGGCGTCGCCCTGGTGGCCCATCGGGACGCGGCGGTTGCGGTCCTCGATCAGCGCCGCCGGATCGACGTTGCCGAGCTGGCGGGCGATGCGATGCGTCACCAGCGGCGTTTCGATCAGCCCCGGAACCACCGTGTTCACCCGGATGCCGAGCGGCGCGTAGCGCACCGCCGTGGCCCGCGACAGCTGGATCAGCCCGGCCTTGCTGGCGCTGTAGCCGACATGCGGCCGGCCGATCTGGTCGCGCAGCCCTGCGGTCGAGGCGATGTTGACGATGGCCCCCTTGCGCTGCCGCTCCATCACCGGAAGGACGTGCTTGCAGCCGAGGAAGGCGGTCTTGAGGTTGTGGTCGAGCTGCCGGTCGAAGGCTTCCTCGGACAGCTCGACGGGTCCGCCCGGGACGGATCCGCCGACATTGTTGATGAGGATGTCGATCCGCCCCCATGCGCCGAGGCAGGCGTCGACGGCCGCCCGGACGTCGTCGCTGACGAGGACGTCGGCAAGGCGCGCCATGCAGACATTGCCCTCGCTCTCGATGATCGCGCGCGTCCGCTCGAGGGCCGGTGCATCGCGGTCCAGGGCGAAGACCCTGGCGCCCTGTCGTGCCAGCAGCGTGGCGATGGCCCGGCCGTTGCCCCAGCCTTCGCCGACCGACCCGGCGCCCGACACCAGTGCGACCTTGCCCGCCAAGCTCAGCATCCGGCGGCCCCCCGTTCGCATCGGCCGTTCCGCCCCGCGACAGCGCGGCGCCGGCCGTTGGCGATGGGCGAGCCTCGTTCAGGCGGCGGGCAATGTCCACAGCCGCCACGCTCCGGAGCGCCCCTCGCTCAGGCCTGGCGAGGCGCCTTGCCCACGACCTCCGAGGACCGGACCTTCGCGGCGGCCGGGGTCCTGTTCTCGTCCAGCCAGAGCACGAGCATGGCAGCGAGCAGCACCACGCAACCCGCCGTCTGCCACGGCCCCAGCGATTCGCGCAGGAAGAGGAAGGCGAGGCCGGCGGCGACGGCCGGCTCGATCATCGAGGCGACGAGGCCGACCACGGCCGAACGGCATCGCGCCATGCCGGTGCAGTAGCAGACATAGGCCATCGCTGTCGGGCCGAGGCCGAGATAGAGGAGGACCGTCAGGCTTTCCCAGGTCCCGAGGGAACTGGCGATGTCCTGCCAGCTCCCCGGATGGGCCAGCAGCGCCACCGGCGCCAGGATCAGGGCGGCGACCACGAGGCCGAGACCCGAGACCAGCAAGGGCGAATGGTCGACCGCCAGGGCGCGCGCGGCCTGCGTCATGATCACGAAGGCGATCGAGGCCGCGAGCGACAGGGCGAGGCCGAGGACGGTGGCGCCAGTCGAAGCGCCGGCCGTGTCGGTACCGATGAAGCAGGCGAGACCCAGCGCCGCCAGCAGCAGGGCGACGACGGTACGCCGCGAGATCGCCTCCGTGCGGCGCAGCAGCGACCACAGGAACGCCAGGACGGGTGGCAGGCAGACGGTCAGGAACACGGTGATGGTGACGCCGATGAGGCTGAAGCTGCGGAACAGGCCGATCTGAAAGACGGCGCAGCACAACCCGAACACCAGGAAGCCGGGCCAGCTTCCGGGTCTGGGACGGATGGTGCCCGCGCCGCCCGCGACCAGGGCGAACAGCAGGATGGCCGGTCCGGCGACGAGCGTGCGGGCAAAGCCGTAGACCTCGTCCGGCAGCGCCAGCTCTCCGGGGACGAGCCGGCTGGCGACGCCGACCGTCGCCCAGAGCGCCGCCGCGGCCATGACCAGCGCGAGGCCCGACAGGCGATAGGAGCGGCCGAGGTCGGCGATCCGCGTCCGCAGCGTCTGCTCGCGGGCGTAGACCTTCTCGGCCATCGCCACGAACACGGAAGCGAGGGTGCCGAGCCCGTCGTTGCGGGCGGCGATGTCTTGGAGCTGGAGGTCGCGGGGGTCGAAGTCGCCGGCCTCGAGCGCCGAGGCCGCCCGGGTCAGGCGCCGGACCTGGTCGAGGTAGGCGAGCTCGAGGTCGCGCAGGCGCTTGCGTTCGACGCCGGCGCCGACCCGCGCCCTGAGAATGACGAGATCGAAATCCTTGGGCAGGAAGTCGTCGGCGCCGAGCTCGATGGCACGCGCCACGCTCGCCAGGTCGTCGTTGAGGCTGGAGATCACGACCACCGGCAGATGGGCGAGCCGCGGGCTCGCCTTCATCGCCGCCAGCACGTCGAAGCCCGACATCCCCGGCATCATGATGTCGAGCAGCACGGTGTCGTAGGTGCCGGCGTCGAGGGCCGCGAGGGCTGCGGGTCCGTCGGGGACGGCTGACACCTCGTAGCCGAGCCGGCGCACCGCCATGCCGAGCTTCAGGCGCATGGTGTCGCTGTCGTCGACGATCAGGATGCGCGAGGGTGCCGGCCCGCTGCAACCCGGTCCGGTTGCCCGGGACGGAGGAGCCTGTTCGTCCTCAAGGGGAACGGCCATGGCGCTCGTGCCTCGTGCCCGGCCGATCAGGCGCGCACCCGGAGGCGCCGTCAAGACCGGATCACGGGTCTGGCCGAGGTCTTTCCCGTGGGTCTACACGGTGAATCCGTAGAGACGCCACTCCACCTCGGTCACCTCAAGCGCGAGGCGTTCCCATTCGGCGCGCTTCACCGCAACGAAGCCGCGATGCATCAGCTGGCCGAAGACCTCGCGCACGAACGCCGACGCCTCGAGCCGGTCGATGGCCTCGAGCCAGGTCCGCGGCAGGTCGTGGTTCGTCGACTGGGCGTAGGTGTTGCCGAGGGCAGGGGGGCCCGGGTCGACGTTCCCGGCAATGCCGTCGAGGGCGGCGCCGAGGGTGACCGCGGCGACGAGATAGGGATTGGCGTCGATGCCGGCGACGCGGTGCTCGAAGTGGCGTGCGGCCGGGCTGCCTGACGGGACACGCAGCGCCACGGTCCGGTTCTCGACCCCCCAGCTGTCGCCAGCCGGCGAGTAGACGGCCGAGGCGAAGCGGCGCCACGAGTTCAGGAAGGGCGCCAGCACGAGCATGGTCTCGCCGATCGTCCGGCGGATGCCGCCGATGGCGTTCAGCATGAGCGGGCTGAGTTCGCCGGCGGCGGTATCGGCGAACAGGTTGCGGCCGGTCGCATCGGCCAGCGACAGATGCAGGTGCATGCCCGAGCCGGACTGCCGGCCGAACGGCTTGGCCATGAAGCAGGCTTCCATGCCGAACCGGCGGGCGGTGGCGCGGATCAGCCGCTTGGCGATGATGACGTCGTCGGCGGCCCGCAGCAGGTCGCGGTAGCGGATCGTCAGCTCGAACTGGCCGACGGCGTATTCCGAGATCAGCGACTCCAGCGGCAGGTCGAGGGCGGCCGCACCGGCATAGATCGCCTCGACCAGGGGCGACAGCTCGTCGAGCTCGTCGACCGACATGGTGCTGTGCGCCTCCATCCGCCGGCTGGTCAGCGGGTAGCGCGCGGGCTGCACGCGGCCCTGCGCGTCGCGCTCGCGGTCCACCAGATAGAACTCGAGCTCGAGCGCGCCCATCGGCACGAAGCCCGTCGCCTGCGCGCGCTCGACCTGGCGGACGAGGGCGTGGCGCGGCTCGGCCGCGAACGGCGTCCCCTCGGGCGTGAACATGCTGACCAGCACCTGCCCCCGGCCGGTTGCCGGCAGCAAGCCTAGGGTGCCCGGCAAGGGCCAGCAGCGGAAGTCGCCGCCGCCATCGGTCAGCACGAGGCCGGTGCCCTCGACATCCTCGCCGGCGACATCCTGGGCGAAGATCGAGGCCGGCATGCCGCGTCCGGAGCGGTAGAGGCTCTCAAGCTCGTGCCGCCGGATGGTCTTGCCGCGACCGATGCCGTGGCAGTCGGTCAGCACGATGTCGACGGCGGCGACATCGGCATGGCTTGCCAGGAACGCGGCGGCTTCAGCCGGATCGGCAGCGCCGGCGGGACGGGATCCGTTCATCTCTCGGCTCTGCCCAGGCTCTCGACGGCGGTGCTCATGCCATGAGACCGTCCGTCCGCACATGGGGCGTAGTGCGCCTGCATCCCTTGTCACGCCAGCGGACGCGGCTCAGCATGCGTCTGCCGGAACGTCCGGCTTCCCGCCGGTCGATCCTGGCCGCGGGTCGCGTCGGGGAGCGCGCGATGCTCGAGGAGCGCAGCAACTTTTCGCTCGAGGAGATGGACAAGCTCAGCCTGTTCCATCCCAACACCTCGATCGCCCAGCACATGAAGGCCGGGCCGCTGATCGTCGGCCAGGGGCAGGGCGTGCGGCTGCGCGGCCATGACGGCAAGGAGTATCTCGACCTCGGTGCCGGTCTCTGGTGCGTCAACATCGGCTACGGCCGGCCGGAGATCGCCGAGGCGGCGGCCAAGGCGATCGAGAACCTCAGCTACTACCACCTGTTCGGCTCGGCCTCGAACGAGCCGATGATCCGCCTTGCCGACAGGGTCCTGACCCTGTTCCGCGAGCGCGCCGGCGCTGGTCACCTGGCCCGCGTGTTCTTCGGCTGCTCCGGCTCGGATGCCAACGACACCAACTACAAGCTGGTCCGCTACTACAACAACCTGCGCGGCAAGCCGGACAAGAAGAAGGTCATCGCCCGCCACGGCGGCTACCACGGCCTGACCTGGGCCTCGGCCAGCCTCACCGGCATCCCCGTCTACCACAAGGCCTGGGACCTGCCGTTGCCGGGCGTGATCCACACCAGCTGCCCGCACTACTACCGCTTCGCCAAGGACGGCGAGAGCGAGGAGGCCTTCAGCGACCGGATGATCGCCGAGATCGAGGCGATCATCGAGCGCGAGGGTGCCGACACCATCGCCGCCTTCATCGCCGAGCCGGTGATGGGCACCGGCGGCGTCCTGCTGCCGCCTCCGGGCTACTTCGAGCGCCTGCAGCCGATCCTCGACCGGCACGACATCCTGCTGATCGTCGACGAGGTGATCACCGGCTTCGGCCGCACCGGCAGCTGGTTCGCCACCGGGCTCTACGGCCTGAAGCCGGACATCGTTACCGTCGCCAAGGGCATCACCTCGGCCTACTTCCCGGTCTCCGCCTCGATCGTCGGCGAGCGGATCTGGAACGTGCTGGAGAAGGCCTCGCCCGAGTTCGGGCCGGTGATGCACGGCTTCACCTACTCGGGCCACCCGGTCGGCGGCGCCATCGGCCTCGTCAACCTCGACATCATGGACCGCGAGGGGATGATCCCGAACGCGGCCCGCGTCGGGCCTTACCTCTGCAGCAAGCTGAAGGCACGGCTGGCCGACAACCCGTATGTCGGCGACGTGCGCGGCGTCGGCATGATGAATGCGGTCGAGTTCATCGCCGATCGCAAGACGCGGCGGCCGTTCGAGGCGGCCAAGGGTGCCCACCGGATGGTCGCGGCCAAGCTGCAGGAGGCGGGCCTGATGGCCCGCCCTCTGCCGTTCATCGAGGTCGTCCCGCTGGCGCCGCCGCTCTGCATGACCGAGGCCGAGGCGGACGAGGCGGTCGATCGCTTCGGCCGCGTGCTCGATGCGGTGGTGCCGGACCTCAAGCGGCTGGCCGACTGAACCGACCCGCCGCGGCCGGCGGGGCGGCTCAGGGCGACGCGCCGGCCGCCGGCTGCGGCTGCATTGCCGCCTCGTACCATCTCGCCGCCTCGACGAGGTCCTGCGGCACGCCGCGACCGTTGGCGTAGAGGTCGCCCAGGGCGGTCATGGCCTGCTGCACCCCGGCGTCGGCCGCGCGGCGGTAGTGCTGGGCCGCCTTTTCCGCATCCGGCGTGCCGAGGCTGCCGCTGAGATAGAGGTTGCCCAGCGCGAACTCGGCGCGCGGGTCCTGCTGCCGAGCCGCGATGGTGAACCAGCGTTGCGCCTCGGCCGCGTCGACGGCCACGCCCTGACCGCGCGCGTAGAGCTCGCCGAGCTCGTAGGCGGCAGTCCCGCTGCCGCGGTTGGCCGCCTTGCGCAGCAGGGCGGCGCCGGCCGCCGGATCGGGTGGGATATCCTTGCCGCCGAGCAGCAGCATCGCGATGTCGACCTGCAGCCAGGGCTCGCCCTGGGCGGCGGCACGATCGTACCACTGCCGCGCCAACACCGGGTCGCGGCTCACGCCCAGGCCCTGGGCGTAGGTGTCGCCGAGCAGGCGCGCCGCTTCCGGCAGCCCGGCGTCCGCCGCCTTCGTCAGGTAGTCCAGGGCCTTGGCCGGCTCGGCCGCGGCAAGGTCGCTGCCGCCGCCATAGGCGACGCCCAGGGCGAGCATCGCCCAAGGGTCGCCGGCGTCGGCCGCAACCGTGTAGAGCCGCAGCGCTTCGGCAGGCTGACGCGGCACCTGCGTGCCGGCGGCATACATCCCCGCCAGCGCCGTGTTGCCCTGCGCGATGCCAGCCGCGGCGGCCGTCGTGTAGAGCTCGACGGCGCGGGCCGGATCGGCGGCGACCAGGTCGCCGGTGCGGTAGGCGTCGGCCAGGCGCATGGTCGCCCATGGATCGCCGGCCGTCTCCGCCTGCGCATAGAGCTGCATGGCCCGGGCCGGATCGCGCGTGACGCCGTTGCCGGCAGCGTAGAGGTCGCCGAGCGCCGTCGCCGCCGGGGCGATGCCGCCCGCCGCGGCCTGCTCGTAGAGCGCCGCGGCCCTGGCCGGATCTGCGGTCACCCCGTCGCCGCGCGCATACATCTGCGCCAGGCTGAAGGCGGCCCAGAGATCGCCGGCGGCGACGGCGCGTTCGTAGAGCCGCATGGCCTCGGCCGGGTCACGCGGCACCCCGCGACCGGCGGCGTAGAGGTCCGCCAGGGGCCGCAGCGCCGGCACGATGCCGGCATCGATGGCACTACGGTAGAGCTCGGCGGCGCGCTTCGGATCAGCCGGCAGTCCGCGGCCCTGGGCCAGCAGCTCGGCCAGCTTGTAGCGCGCCCAGGGGTCACCCTGGTCGGCGGCGGCGACGTACCAGCGTCGTGCCTCGCCGATGTTGCGACGTACCCCCTGGCCGGAGAGATAGAGCCCAGCCAGCTGGACGCTCGCTTGGACGTCGCCGGCCTCGGCGATCTGGCGGTAGAGGTCGGCTGCCTTGCCGGCATCGCGCGGTACGCCGAGTCCGGCGACATAGAGGTCCGCGATGCCGCGCGTGCCTTCCGGGAAGCCGGCGCCGGCTGCTTCCTGATAGTAGGTCAACGCTCGCCGCGGATCGGCCGGCACGATCTCGCCACGCCGGTAGAGGTCGCCGAGGCGCGCGAGCGCGGCGAGGTCGTCGCGATCCAGCGCCTTCTCGTACCAGGCCACGGCGAGCTCGCCATCGCCGGGCTGGCGCCGCGCGGCGTAGAAGTCGCCCAGCGCCAGCGCCGCCTGGGCGATGCCCGCGTCCTCGGCCTGCAGGTACAGGCGCTCCACCGTCGCCGCGTCGGCCGCATCGTCGGTCCGGTACACGGCAGCCAGGTTCATCGCCGCCCAGCCGTCGCCGCCCGCCATGGCACGTTCGTACCAGGTGGCCGCCGTGGCCTTGTCGACCGGGACGCCAAGGCCCTTGGCGTAGATGTCGCCCAGGAGAGTGGCGGCGACGACCACGCCGCCATTGTAGGCGCCGAGCAGCAGGTCCCGGGCCCGGCCCCTGTTCTCCGCCACCCCGTTGCCATCGAGGTAGAGCTTGCCGAGGCTGAACTTTGCCCAGGACACGCCGTCATTGGCGGCCAGCTGCAGCCAGGGCGCGGCCTCGGCCGGCTGGTTGCGGCGCAGCGCGATCTCGCCCAGCATGTAGCGCGCCCAGGGCTTCTGCCAGGCTTGGCCGACCTCGTCGATCCGCAGCATCCGCGCCTCGACGTCGGCGAGTTCCTCCGGCGTGCGGGCGCGCTCGAGGTCGAGCCTGGCGAGGCCCAGGGCCGCGTCGAGGTCGCCCCACGCCGCGCCCATCTTCCAGTAGGCGAGCGCGGTCGACCGGTCGCCGGCGTCGAGCGCGCGCTGGCCGTTCGTCGCGTTGCAGCCGCTGAGCAGCGAGCAGCTCAGGCCGAAGGCCAGGAGCACCGGCGCAACCATGGTGGATCCCTCTCGTCGGATCATGAAGCGGTCGGCCAACCGGCCCGGCGCGCGGCCAGGGGCACAAGGGCCAGGGCCAGCAGGGGAAAGTAGAGGTCGGCGGCACCGCGCACGGTGAGGTGCGGGTCGAGCGTCATCAGCACGAAGATGGCGGCGGTACCGGCGAAGCCGCCGATGGCGGCGATGCCGACCGGACCGGTATCGGACCGGCCGATCTGCCAGAGATCGCGCGCCGCCGTCCCCATCAGCAGCAGGAACGCCAGCATCAGGGGCACGCCGCCGGTCCACAGCAGCCAGAGATGGCCGCTCTCGATGAACACCCACTCGCGCCAGGCCTCGGGCGCCGGGATGCGTGCTGCCGGGCGGACGCCGACAAGCCAGTTCGGAAAGGTCGCCAGCTCCGGCCAGACGTAGCGCTCGAGGTTCTGCAGGCGGCCGATCCAGCTGCTGGGCAGGCCGAACCGGCTCTCGAACCCGGCCAGCCGTCCGGCGACCGCCGGCCAGGCAAGGGCCGCCGCGGCGAGCCCGGCGGGCAGCATCAGCAGACCGAAGCGGGCGAGGCGCCCGGTAACGAGGCCGACGGCCAGCACCGCCACGAGCGCACCGATCACGCCGGAAAAGCTGCCCGCCGAGAAGCAGGCGGCGACGAACAGCGCGGCGGCGGCCGCAGCAAGGGGGGTCACCCGCCCCATCCGGACGATCCAGGCGAGGGTCAGGGCCAGGCACATCAGCATCACGTCGCCCGTGCCGAACGAGGAGGCGATGGTCGACGTGCCCCGGCTGGTGACCGGACCGATATCGGAAGCGTAGGGGTTGTCGTACCAGGCGTGCAGGAACTCCGGCACGCCGAACAGGTCGAGCACCTGCAGGATGGACAGGATCCCGACGACGGCCCCGGAGGCGAGGACCAGCCGCAGCAGCAGGCCGACGTCCTCGGGCGTGCGCGCGGCGATCCGTACCGTCGCGTAGAGCACGAGGTACTTCACGAAGACGGCGGCGTAGAGGAGGTCGTCGCCGACCAGCTCGAGTCCGCGTCCATAGCGGATCAGGACGGGCAGCACGGCGCCCGTCGCCGTCAGCAGCAGCATCGCGACGTCGAGCGGCTGCAGGGCGGGCCAGGGCGAGACCCGCCGCACGAGGACCGCCCAGGCGCAGTGCAGGGCGGTGCCGGCGGCCGCGGCGAGCAGCAGCGCCTCGTTCGGCCGGAGGACGATGCCGAGATCGCCGCGGGCCACGCCGACGATTAGCGGGCCGAAGAACAGCACCATGGCGACGCCGAGCACGGGCCTGACGGCGATCGCGACGACGAGGGCGATGCCCAGGACCGCCGCAGTGCCGCGGATCCCCTGGACCGCGGCAAGCGGTGCCACCAGGCCGGCGACTACGAGCGTCGCGCTGGCACGGGCTGGCAGGTGGATCCGGCTGGTGGCCAAGGTCGTCATGCCGGCGGCCTGCCCGGCGATCCGAACAGGCGGCCGAGACGGCCGAGCGCCCCCTGGCTCAAGGCGCCGCCCAGGAGCAGGCGCAATTCGGGAGCGCCGCGCAGGCGCTGCAGGAGGAGGTAGGCAGAGCCGCCCAGCGCCACGAGGCCGGCGGCGTAGGCGATCCGGAGTGCCGGTCCGGCCTCGGGATCGCCGAGGACGAGCGCCACGCTGGTGGGCAGCGCCATCGCCAGCAGCGCCGTCGCCAGCAGGCTGGCCCAGCGGGGGGCGGCAGCCGACGGAGCGGGCGGCAGGTGGTACCGCTGCCGCAGCAGCAGGAAGGCCATGCCGGCAATGGCGGCAGCGGCGTAGGCGACGCCGATCATCCCGACTGTGGCCGCATCGCCGCCGAGACTGAGCGCCAGGGCAATGCCGGCGGCGGTGACGCCCAGGCGGATCGCGGCGGCCGCGACGGGACCGCCAACGTCCCGGCGGGCGTAAGCCGCACTGGTCGACACGATCAGCAGGGCTTCGCCGACGATGCCGGCGCCCATGCCGGCCAGGGCTGCGGCCAGCAACTGCACGGCGTGCGGCTCGTTCATCGCGCCGAACGAGACGGCGCCGGCGAGGGCCTGCGGAATGCCGACGAACAGAAGGCTGGCCGGCAGCGTCAGGAACAGGGCTAGCTGGATGGCGCTGCGGTAGGTACCGGCGAAATCGCTCATGTCGCGCCGGACCAGCGCGTGGGAGAGGAGGGGAAGCAGGGCCGAGCCCAGCGGCCGCGCGCACATCGCGATCGGCAGGTTGAACAGGTTGCAGGCGATCTGGAAGGCCACGGCACCGCCCGGGACCTGGCCGCTGGCGACCATCAGCGCGAACAGGCCGGTACTGTTCATGCCGGCGACGGCACTCGATGGCCCGGCGATGCGGGCGAGGCCGCGGACCTCGGCATCGCGCCATCCCGCCCGTGGCCACATCCGGACGCCGAGGCGACGGGCACCGGCCACCTGCGCCATCGCGTTCAGCCCGACCGCCAGGGTCGAGCCCGCGCCGAGCAGCGCTGCCTCCGCCGGCGTCACCTGCTCGATGGCAATGCCGGTACCCCAGGTCACCGCGATCATCCCCAGGACGGCGACCAGGCCCACGTTCTCGAGGATCGGCGCTGCCGTCGGCCAGGCGAATGCCCGATGGGCATGCTGGACCGCGACCCCGACGCCGATGACGGCGAGGAGCGGGATCTGCGGCAGGAGCGTCGCCAGCAACGGCAGGCCGAGTGCGATCTGGTGGGCGCGCACGACCGGGTCGTCGACGGCGGCTGTCAGGAGCGGCAAGAGCAGCGGGCTCGCCGCCAGGATTACAGCGGCGGCGAGGCCGAAGACCGGCAGCAGGATTCCGAGGAAGCCTCCGGCGAGCCGGTCGAGGGCCGGCCGGTCGTTGCTGGCGAGGGCCGCGACAAGGCGTGGCGCCAGGATCGCCGGGATCAGGGTTGCGGCGAGGACCTCGCCGACCACGTAGGGAACGAACAGCGCGGTCTGGAACAGATTGCCGAAGAAGGTCGGGCCGAGCACGGCCGCCACCGTGGCCACGCGGGCAAAGCCGGTGAGGCGGCTGACCAGGGTCCAGACGGCGATGGTTCGCGAATCGCCCGCCAGCGCCCGGGTCGTTGCGCCGTCGCCGATCGTCTGCGGCGCCTGAGCGGTGACCATGGGACAGCGTTCAGGCTGGCCGAGGCCGCTGGCTGAACAGCAGCAACGCGGTGGCGGCGACGGCGAGGCCGATCACGGCTCCCAGGGCCGCTGCCTGCAGCGGCCGCGGCCAGGCTGCGTCCTCGACGAGGTAGGGCGGCACGATCAGCTGATGGCCGCTCGCACCCACGCCCTGCATCTGGCGGAGCATCAGCAGGTAGCGATCGGTGAGTGCGGACAGCACCGCGGTGGCCTGGGCCGGATCGGTGTCGTGGTACTCGAGGCGCATCACCGCCGCGCCCTTGGGAAAGCTGACGTCGAAGCCTTTCTCGAGGCGGCCGACATCGAGGCCACGCTCGCTGCCGACCGGCCCGAGCACGGCCTGGCTCTCGGCGATCACCGCCTGCGTCGAGAGGAAACGCTCGGCCGCAGCACCGTCGAGGTCGAGCACGAACAGGATATCGGCACGGGCGACTCGGACGGCCTGCAGCTGCGTCGCCACGGCATAGGCCACGCCGGCACCGACGACGGCGCAGGCGAGCAGCAGAGCCAGCCACCGGACGAGACTGGCCGGCGTGGCCGCGTGGCGTGGCTCCATGCTCGGCCGGCTTCCCGGCTGCGCCGGATCGGGGGGTGTCATGCGAAGAACCTGTAGAGCTCGTCGCCGGCCTGACGGGTAATCGCGTCGGGCACCTCGGGATCGGTCAGCAGCTGCGTCATCCGCTGCAGGACCTTCGACACCTCGGCGCCGCGCGGATCGGTATAGCCGACCGGGACGTGCTGAAGGAGGGAGATAACTCGCTCTTCGGTTGCGAACTTCCGCTTGTAGCGGACAAGGCCCGGCTGGGCCGGATCCGACAGGCCGAAATCGAACAGGCCGAGGCCAAGCCGCCGGCCGAGCCGCAGGCCTTCCCACGCCAGGAGGTCGTTCGGACGCTGCGGCAGTTCCACCGAAGCATTGAACTTGTAGAACAGCGTGTCGGCGTCGATCAGGAACAGGATGCCGGCGACGGGACGGCCGTCGATCTCGGCGAGCAGCACGCGGACCCGCTCCCCGAACGCGTCGTGCATCGCCTCGAGCATGCGGAACGGCTGTGCCAGCAGGCGGTACTTGGCCTTGCGGACATGCCGGTGCATCGCGTGGAAGGCGGCGAGATCGTCCAGCGAGCGGCCCTCGCGGATCCGTACGCCGGCTCGCTGCGCGCGCCGGACGTTCTGCCGCGCGGAGGGATCGAGACCGGCCCAGATCGCCTCCTCGTCGCGGCGCAGGTCGACACCGTGCCACAAGGCTTCACCCGTCTTCGCCAGATGCCCGTCGGCGAGCGGCAGGGAATTGCGCAGGCAGCGCAGGCGTAACGGGGCGCCAAGCCGGCGCAACGGTGCCACAAGGCGTTCCCATGCCGCGGCGTCGCCGACCAGCGGATCGCAGTAGTCGGAGAACGGCAGGGACAGCACCCTTCTTCCGCGGATGTCGTCGACGACCGCGTAGGGTATGGCGGCGACGCAACGGCCGTCGGCGACCAGCGTCGAGGCCCGTACCTCGAAGCCGTAGGTCGCCTCGAGCATGGCGATCCAGGCCGGCGAGGAGAACAGGCTGCCGAGCGGGGCCGGCAGGTCGCCGCGGACGAGGTCGCGTGCCCGGATGTCGCAGACCTCGCCCGCCGGGGCGGGCGAGCTCATGCGGCCAGCCGCAGCGGTGGCGGATTGGCGCGGCGACCGATCCGCCCCGAGGCGGCAGCGAGCAGGTCGTCGAAGGTGAGCTCTTCGGGCGAGCGGCGCAGGGCGAGCCCGCACGAGGCCAGCCATCCGGCAAGCTCCACCTGATGATTGTCGACCAGCTCGCGATGCTGCGGCTCGCGCGGCACCAGCACCGGGAGCTTGCCGGCGTTCAGTGCGGCCAGCGCCGAGCCGCAGCCGGCATGGGCGATGACCACGTCGGCGGCGCGGATCGCCTGCTCGAGCTCCGCTGCCGGGACGAGGTCGCGGGCGGTGATGTCGAAGCCGGTCACATCGGTGCTGCCGGTCTGCCACAGCACCTCGATGTCCCGCGGCAGGATCGTCACGAGGCGCTCGAGCAGGCGTCGGAAGCCGTGCGTGCCGCTGCCGAAGGTCACCACGGCCCGGCGGATCGGGGTCGGCCTGCCATCGCGCTGCTCGTAGCCCTCGAAGACCGACCCGGCGTAGCGCCAGCGCCCCGTGGCAGCGTGCGGATACTGGCGGTAGAGCTTGACGCCCGGGACCTTGGCCAGGGTGCGGCCGGTCAGCGAAGGTTCCTGGACCCGCGCCGAGCTCTCGACGTAGTGCGCCGGAATGCCCCGCGCCGCGGCCAGCGGCAGGAAGGACAGCGCGATCGCCGAGCCGGTGCTCACGACGGCCTTGGCACGGACCTCCCGCAGGATGCTCCAGGCATCGGCGACGCCGCGCAGCACGCCGGCAACGTCGCGTTCCTCGATCGGCCGGATGAACGTGGTGTTCCGCCCGGCGAGCAGCGAGCGGCTCTGCGGACTGTCGAACGTCACCCAGTGGCGCTCGCCGTCGAGGCCGTCCATGCGACCGGACAGCTCGACGAGTTGGGCGAGATGGCCACCGTTGGTGGCGACCATGACGGCCGTCATTGTCGGATCCTCAACGGGTATTGCGGTCGAACAGAACCGCGGCGGGGGTGCGGGCGAGGAGCTTGATGTCGAGCCAGAGCGAGCGCCGGGCGACGTAGTCGAGGTCGAGTTCCAGCATCTCGGCCATGCTCAGCCGGTTGCGGCCGCTGACCTGCCAGAGGCCGGTGAGGCCCGGCGGGCAGGCGTGGCGGCCGCGCTGGCGGGCCGTGAACATCTCGACTTCCCACGGCAGCGAGGGCCGCGGCCCGACCATCGCCATCTCGCCGCGCAGTACGTTGAAGAGCTGCGGCAGCTCGTCGATGCTCAGCGGCCGCATGAACCGCCCCGCCGGGGTGATGCGCGGATCGTGCTCGGCACGGAACAGCCCGTCCGGACCGGTCGGCGCCGCCTCGCCCATGAGCTCGCGCCGGTTGGCCTCGCGGTCGGCCCGGTCGTCGGCGTCGACGTACATCGAGCGGAACTTGAGCATGGCGAAAGGCCGCTCGCCCCGGCCGATGCGGGTCTGCCGGAACAGCACGGGACCCTTGCTGGTCAGCCTCACGGCCAGCGCCGCCGCCACCATCACCGGCGACAGCAGCAGGAGCGCCAGCAGCGCCAAGGGCACGTCGAACCAGCGCCGCGGTGCGAGGCGACGGTCGTCCACCTCGAGCGGCCGGGGAGACATGCGGCCTTGCAGCGTCTTCTCCATGTCAGGCGTTCCGGGCGCCATGGCCATTGCGCAGCCGGGTCAGGACGCCGCGCATCCGGCCGGGCTCGGCCATGCGGCCGACAAGCCGATGCGCGAGGGGCCGGAGTACCGGGATCAGGCAGAGCTGCCAGGTCGGGGGAAACAGCCTCGGCGAGCCGCCGAAATCGGCCTTGAACGCCGCCGCTGAGCGCTGCAGCAGATCGGGCGTCGCCGTTCCGGCGAGCATCTGTGCCGCAACCGTCCGGTCGATGCCCCCAAAGTCGAACTGGCGGAAACCGCGGTGGATGGCCCAGTCGACGGCACCCCAGGCCGAGACCAGCGGCGCGTGGAGATGACGATCGTCGCCATTCCAGCCGGAGAGCCGACCGGTCACCGTTTCGCCATGCGCGGTGAGCCAGCGCGCGGCCGAGACGCGGCCGTTGCGCCCGGCGAGGATCAGGGCGCAACCGCCGACGGGCGCCAGGGCCTCCCAATGGGCACGAAGGTAGGGCAGGGACAGCGCCGCGAAGCCGTGGCGACGGGCCGTTCCGCTGTGCAGGTCGTGGAACAGCTCGAGGTCCGCGGCATCGCCGGTCCAGCAGCTCACGCCCTGCTCGGCCGCACGACGCAGGCGCCGACGCCGGCTGGGCGCCAGGGCGGCGAGCACCGTATCGCGCCCGCCGGTCAGATCGCTCACGATGGTTGCACTGGTGGCGATGGCCGGCCCGCCCTGGCTGAAGCCAAGGCGGCGAAGGGCGGGGCCGAGCTCCGGGCCATCAGCGGGCGGCTGCACGAGCAGATGCACCACGCCGCGCCGGCGCGCGGCCTGCACGATCATGGCAAGCACCTTGTCGGCCAGCTCCGGCTCGTCGCTGCCGAGGACCGGCCCGCGAGGCAGGAGGCCGATCCTGAGCCGCGGTGCGAGGCGGCGGATCAGCAGCAACCCGCCGCCGACGATGGCGCCGCCGCGTTCGACGGTGACGACTTCGCTTTCGTAGCCCAGCGCTTCCTTGGCGCGGGCCCAAGCGGAGGTCTGCACGATGTCGCCGCCAGGTGCGGACGCGACGAAGGCATCCCACCAGCCCGGCGAGGTGCGATCCTCGCCCGGCAGCGTGACCGGCAGGTCCAGCGATGCTGCCGCGATCATGCGGGTTGGTCGGTCGGCGTGGTGCCGCCCCGCCGCAGCATGGTGGCGGCCCGCCGCAGGTAGCCGCGCTCGAGCAGCGCGGGCAGGAACGGGCGTGCCAGCGGACCGAGCAGCGGGTGGATGACCTTGAGGTAGGAAAGCGGTGCCCAGACCAGGCGGCCGCCAAAGGCGGCCTTGTAGCCGGCCGGGCTGCGCTGGAAATCCGCGAGCAGTGACTCGCCCTGCTCGATGCGCATGGCGATGCTGCGCTCGACGCCGCCCAGGTCGTAGTCCGTGTAGCCCGCCTGACGGGCCCACTGCATGGCGAACCAGTGGCAGGCGACGTTAGCCTGCAGGTCGGGGCGCTCGCCATTCCAGCCGGTGTGCCGGAAGGTCACCGTCCGGCCGAAGGTCGTGACCACAATGCCGGCAAGCATCCGCTCCTCGTGCTCCGCGAGCACGAGGCGGATCGCGTCGCAACCATGCAGGGCATCCCACTGTGCCTTCAGCTCGGCCAGGGAGACCGGGCTGAATTGCTGGCGGCGGGCGGTCTCCGCGGCCAGCGCGTGGAAGGCCTCGAGATCGGCACGCCCGCCGAAGCGGACGCTGACGCCGCGCGCTACCGCCTGGCGCACGCTGCGCCGGCGACCGGGCGCCATGCGCGCCATGATTGTCTCCGGCTCCGGAGCGATATCGACGCTCATGGTCACGCTGGGCGCGACCTCGGGAGCGCCGGCGACATAGCCGCGCCGGGCAAGGACGTTGGCGGTCGCCTCGCCGCCCACCGGGGGCTGGACGACCAGCACGCTTACGCCGGCCCGACGCGCCGCACGCTCGATGACGTCGACGACGCGCGCGGCGTCGACACCCGGGGCGACCAGCGGGCCGCGCGGCACGTAGCCGACGGCCAGCAGGGGGGCCACCTGGCGAACGAGCACGGCCGCACCGCCGGCAATCTGCGTGCCTTCGCGATGCACCGCGAGGACCGACCGGTAGCCAAGCACGCTCTTGGCGTCGGCCCAGGCCGCGGACTGGACGATGTCGCCGGCCGGAAAGCTGGCAACGAAGTCGTTCCATTCGTCGCGCAGGACAGCCGGCTCTGCGAGGGTGCCGACCGCGCCCCGGGACAAGGTCGCGCTGAGGGAGGACATGACGCTGGCTCGCTGCTGGGCGCTGCTCAGGCCGCAGCCGCGATGTCGCTGTCCGTCGCCCGGCGCAGGGCCTCGACCACCCGGTCGACCTGCGCGTCGGTGAGGTGCGGGAACATCGGCAGCGACAGGATGCGGGTTGCCGCCGCCTCGGTCACCGGCAGCGGTGCCGTCCGCAGATGGGCCAGCGCCGGCTGGAGATGGCACGGGATCGCGTAGTGGATGCCGGTGGCGATGCCCTCGGCGGCGAGGGCGCGGCGCACCGCGTCGCGGTCCTCGACCTGCACGACGGCCAGGTGGTGCACGCTGACCGCACCCTCGGCGACCGTCACCATCCGCGCGGCGCTGCCGGCGAGGCCCTTGGCATAGCGGGCGGCAAGGCGCTGGCGGGCGGCGTTCCAGGCGTCGAGCCGAGGCAACTTGGCCGACAGCACGGCGGCCTGCAGCGCATCGAGCCGCTGGTTGCGGCCGACCAGCAGGTGACGCTCGGCGGCAGCCGGGTCGCGGCCGTGATTGCCAAGGCAGCGGATCCGGGCGGCGAGGTCGTCGCGGTCGGTGACGACCGCCCCGGCATCGCCGAAGGCGCCGAGATTCTTGCCCGGGTAGAAGCTGAAGCAGGCGAGATCGCCGAAGCTGCCGACCCGCCGCCCGCGCCAGCTTGCGCCATGCGCCTGCGCGGCATCCTCGATGACGGCGAGGCCGGCCTTCGCAGCGACCGCACCGATAGCGTCCATGTCGCAGGGCTGGCCGAACAGATGGACCGGGATCACCGCCGCGGTGCGCGGCGTCAGGGCTGCCTCGACGTGCGCCGCCGTCAGCAGTAGGGTGTCCGGATCGACGTCGACCAGCACCGGCAGGGCCCCGACGCCCAGGACCGCCTCGACCGTGGCGATGAAGGTGTTGGCCGGGACGATCACCTCATCGCCGGGACCGATGCCGAGCGCGCGCAGCGCGAGCTCGAGCGCGGCCGTGCCGTCGGCGGTGCCGAGGCCGTGCCGGCGCCCGCAATAGTCGGCCCACGAGCGCTCGAACCGCTCAACGAATCGTCCACCGATGAACGACGAGGTGCCGGTGACATCGTCCCAGGCCTGATCGAGCTCGGCGCGGATCTCGGCGCTCATGGCGCCGAGGTCGAGGAAGGGAATCGCGGACATCGGACGCCTCAGTGCGACGTGGTCGCGAGAGCTGGTTCGGCCTGCTGCTGCGCCAGCTGGATCACCTGGCCGGTCGCCATCGACCGGTCGATCGCCTCGAGCACCGACACCACCGACAGGCCGTTGCTGCCGTCGCTGATCGGCTGGGCGTCGGTCCGAACGCAGTCGACGAAGTGCCGGTCCTGGATGCCGAGCGGCTCCTCGAAATGGATGTTCGGCGAGACGATGTCGCCGTACCGGTAGGAAACAGGACGCTCGAACTGCGCGACCTTGCCGAGGTCGTCAGGGGCGGCACCGTCGACGCCGCAGTCGAAGATCCGCAGGCGCTCCTCGGCGAGGTCGTTGTAGACGGCCATCTTCTTGCTGCCGACCACGGTGACCCGGCGCACCTTGCGGGGGTCGAGCCAGGAGACGTGGGCGTAACCGACCACGCCGCGCTCGGCGTACTGGAAGCGCATGTAGGCGAGGTCCTTGGTGGCCCCGCAGGCGTGCGAGCTGCCCCAGGCGCTGACCGTCGACGGGGTGGCGCGAAGCAGGAAGTTCATGATCGAGATGTCGTGCGGTGCAAGATCCCAGACGACGTCGACGTCGGAACGGTAGAGGCCGAGGTTCAGCCGAGCCGAGTCGATGTAATAGATCGTGCCGAGCTCGCCCTCGTCCATGCGCCGGCGCAGCTCGCGGACCGCCGGATTGAACTCGAAGGTGTGGCCGGTCATCAGCCGGACGTGGTGCCGGCGCGCTTCCTCGATCAGCAGGCGGCCGTCGGCCGAGGTCGTCGTCAGCGGTTTCTCGACAAGGACGTGCCGGCCGGCGCGGATGGCCTGGAGGGCAACCGCAGCATGATAGAGGGGCGGGGTGGCGACCACGACGCCATCGACCTGCGGCAGCGCCTCGGCCAGGCTCGTGGTTGTCTCGACATTGGGGAAGGCCGCGCTGATCCCCTTGAGCCGCTCGGGCGAGTGGTCGACGACGATGACGCGGCCGACATTGGCCATGGTGCTGAACACGCGGACGTGCTTCGAGCCCCAGTAGCCGCAGCCAACGATGGCGATGGAGGGGCGGGACGACGCCGACGCTCCGGGGCGTCCCGACGTGGAAGGACGAGAGGCACAGCTTATGGTTGGGTCGGCGTCGGCCACCGTCCCGGACGTCGTGAAAGTCATGAACTAAGAACCCCTACAATTCTGTCTTGATTTGGGAGCGGCCTGGCCATCTCCGTGGCGACCGAAACCCGGGTTGCGACAATGACGATGCCTAAGTGGCAAGGTCGTGTTGGACTGAGGGCGTCAGATGATGACTCCGCGCATATAACCGTTCGACTAATCCGTCAGGGTAATGCCGAGCGCCGGACTGAGTCTTCGTGGTTATCCGTTGGCCAACCAGCTTGAACCTGCCAGCGCACCTCGGCGAGCAACGCCTGCACGTTGAGGTGGAACTATACGCAATTTTGCCCCAACTTCAAGCTAAGTTCTCCTAAAATGCCAGCTAACGGTTGCGTCATTTTCTCTCCATCTCATCTCTCGTCAGTTGCAATGACGCGTAAGTTCGAAGTGACAAGATCATGTGACAGACGCCAGCCGCCAAAGGAGTGTACTCCCAGGGATGCGCCATCCCTCGTCTTTGGCTCACCTTGCCGAGGCGCGCCGAACGTAGGACCCTGGTCTGTCATGGGACGGCAGCAGCCCGTCTCCGTCGGTGCCCCGAGGCGTGTCGGCGGCAGGCGGTCCGGCCGGTCCTCGACTGTAGAACGGCCCGGCCACACCATTCCGCGGGAGCCGCGCGAGACGCGAGCTGCGATGTTGCTTATCCGCAACGTCCGGTCGGGCCCGTTTGGTCGTGGCCCTATCCCACAGTTGAAGGAAGCTCATGGCCGCATCCCGGCGGTACCGGTGTAGGCGCCGATGGTGCAGCGCGCCGCATCACGGCGCGGCAAGCCGGCGATGTCGACTTCGACGCGGAGGCACGGCAGGCCCCGGCCGATCGCGGCACTATCGGCTGCCAGGGCATAGTCGCCCTGCGCGGCATTGCGGAACCCCGGCTCGCCCTGCAGGCCGTGCGCCTCGTAGCCGAGGGCCTGCCATGCGTCCCAGTCAAGGCGCACTCTGTCCGTGTCGTAGCCCGGACTGCCGTGCGGGATTGCGTAGAGGTTGCCGTCGATGGCACCCGCCCGCGGCTTGCCGCCGTCGAGCGTGATGCCGGCGGCCTCCTCCTGCGACGATGCCAGGATGTTGTTCTTCACTTCCGAGTCCGGTGCATCCTGGAGCTGCACGACGCCCCATCGGCTGCCGACGAGGGTGTTGTTGTAGGCGAGCAGGCGTCCGTCGGTGCCGGACTGGTTGAGCAGGGTCAGCAGGCTGTTGCGGGTGCTGAGGCCGATGACGAGATTGTTCGCGGCCACCATCTCGCCGCCCGCATCGACGATGAAGATGCCCTGGGCGTTGCCGGTCTTGGCGTTCCGCTGCTCGATCCTGTTGCCGGCGATGACGATGTCCCGGTCGCGGTAGCTCTGGATCCCGTCGTCGTGACCTTCGCGCTCGGCGTTGCTGATGACGATGTCGTTGCCGGCATAGAGGTTGCCGCGATTCTCCTGCGAATAGATGCCGTCGGTTTGCAGCTCGATGTAGTCGGGTGTCGTTACCGTGTTGCCCCGCACCACCGACTCGCGGGTACGCCAGACGTGAAAGCCTCGGGACAGCGCGTGCACCCGGTTGGCTTCGGCCAGCAGTCCGCTGGCGTTGCGCAGCTGGATGGCCGACTCGTTGCAGCCCGACACGGTGAGGCCGCGCACGACCACATGGTCGCGCTCGTCGACGCGGACGCAGACCGGCTCGTTGCCGGCGCCGTCGATCGTCACCGGTCCGCCGTGGGCAGCATCGGTCGCCGCCGTGATCGTGATCGGCTTTCCTGCCTGGCCCGAGCTGCCGACGACCAGCGGCGCTGCATAGACCCGGCCCGCGGCGCCGCCCGAGATGGCCAGCACGTCACCCGGCTTGAGTTGCTGCCAGTCGATGTCGGCGAAGCTGCGCCAGGCCTCCGCCCACGATCGGCCGTCGCCGGATTGCGCGACGCTGCCGTCGACATGGAATGTCGCTGCGGCCGCAGGAGCGGTGGCGAGTGCCATGACGACCACCGCCGCCAGTGACGGCTCAGCCGGCACGGCCGCCGGCGAGGCGATCACGGGCGGCCTTGAGCTGCCGCAACAGGGCAGGAGCCCGGCGCCGCAGCTGCCAGCGCAGCTGGCCGCGCAAGGCCTCGGCCCAGGTGCCGGGCTGGCTCCCGTGGCGGGCGATCTCGATCCCCTGGAAGCTCGTCCAGCGGTCCGCTCCGACGGTCCGCCGCTCCCAGCGGTAGCGCTCCCCGGCCGGAATCCAGTGCGCCGTGAGGGAGCGCCGCGAATGCTCGGGGGTGGTCGTCGGCAGGCTGCCGTGGATCGTGAGCCCCGACCAGAAGATGGCATCCCCGCGACGCAGGGCCGGCGCCACCGTCACCGGCGCCAGGGCCTCGGCGAGGCGCGCCATGTGCCGCTTGTACGCCGTGGCGTTGGGATGCTCGGCGATGGCGGCGAGGTCGGGCGGGTCGGGCAGGCGATGGGTGCCACGGCAGACGAAGAAGCGCCCGGCGCCCGCCTCGATGTCCTCCACGGCGACGAGGACGCCCACCATCCGGCCGGTTGCCTCGGCATCGATGTAATGGCCGTCGCGGTGTGCCCAGGTCTGGGGATTGCCGTCGAAGAACATGGTGTGGGCGATGCGCCCCGGGCGGCCCAGCAGGCTGGCGACCGTATCGCGGACGCCGGGATGGGTCAGGACGGCGAGACCGGCCTGGCGGAAGCTGGCATGGGCAGGCTCGCCAAGGTCCTGGATGTTCATGATCGGGAACTTCATGTGCCCGAACGGCGTCAGCCGATGCCGCTCGACAGCCCCGCTCTCCTGGCGCTTGAAGAACGCCCGGCTCGGCAGGATGTCGCGCTGGAACGCGTCCACGGTCGCTTCGCAGAGCGCCGCCGGCACCAGTCCGCTCACGATGACGAAGCCGTCCCGTTCGAAGTCCCGGACGGCAGCATCCTCGGGCTCGTGCGACATGCCTGATGCCGCCGCGGCCCGTCTCAATGTCGTCGCCAAAATATCGCCTCGTCCAGATCAATGACGGGAACATAGACCCGGCCGGCGGCCGACGCCATCCCCTCCGGAACAACGTCGGTCGCCGGTTAGCCATTCCGCGACCGCAGGGCTCACTCCGTGCCGGCGTCCTCGCCCTCGGGCTCGTCCGTCGGCTCGCTGGCGCCGCCGTCGGTGGTGGGCAGCGCGTCGGCCGTGCCCGTGGTAGCGGCGATCGGGGTCAGTGATGCGGTCGTTGCGATGCGCTCGTAGGCGCCGATGTCGGTGGCTGCACCCTGGGGCCGGGGTGTGCCGGCGATATCGGTCGTCACCTCGGCGAACTCGGCGCCGGCGTCGATGGCCGGGCTTCCTGCCTGCAGCGTGAAGTCCTCGGCGGCAAGGCTGGTGAACAGCGGATCGGCGTTGACGCCGCTCCGGTCGTAGCCGCGGGCCTTCCAACCGGCATAGGTGAGGTTGGAGGTCCCGACATAGGCGACGGTCGCATTCGGCGCCCAGATCAGGTTGCGGTCGATGTTGGCCGCCGGGATCGTCCCGTCGATGATCACGAAGGCGAAGCCGCCGGCAGCCGGCCAGACGATGTTGTTCCAGGCCTGGGCGTTCGGCGACTTGTAGAGGTTGAAGCCGCGCTTGCCTCCGATCACGGTGTTGTTCCAGAAGCGCGCCGTGCCGTTCTCGTTCCAGGTCGATTCGGCAAAGTGCGTGACCGCGCTGTCGGCGGTCAGGTTGGGGACCAGCACGACGTTGTTGTAGACCTTGAGAACGCCGCCGTTGCGCGTGTTGGACAGCCACATGCCGTGGTTGTCGGTGGTGGCGTTGTTGGCCTGCTCGAACCAGTTGCCGCGGATGGTGATGTTGACGTCGAGATAGCTCTGGATGCCGTCGCTGTGGCCCCAGGTGTTCGAGTTGGAGATGACGATCCGGTTGTTCTCGAAGATCACGCCGTTGTTGGCGGATGACCAGATCCCGTCGGTCTGCGCCAGGGTGTCCGGCGGTGTGGTGAAGGCGTTGCTGCGGACGATCACCGCGTCGGTCCCGACACAGTTGCGGACGTCGATGCCGCGCGCATTGCTGTCGCCGGGATCGCCGGAATAGATCTTGTTGTTCTCGATCCGCACGCCGGCCGTCGCGTACTTTACGCCGATGCCGGCACCCGGATGGTTGCGGAGGTCGAAGCCGGTCACCAGGACATGGTTTCGGCTGCTCAGGAAGATCCCGGTATCGCGGAGGTTCTGGCCGTCGATGATGACCGGCCCGCTGTGCCCGGCACTCAGCCCCGGCCGGATCGTGATCGGCGAGCCGGCCGAGCCGCTGGCGCCGACGGTGAGGGACTCGGTGTACGTCTTGCCGGACGCTCCGCCCGAGACGTAGAGCGTGTCGCCGGGCCGGATGCTGCTCCACCGGACCTTGGCGAAGCTCTTCCAGGCCGTCGCCCAGGATCGGCCATCGCCCGACGTGGCGACGCTCCTGTCGACAAAGAAGCTGGCAGCCTGCGACGGAGAGGGCGGCACCACGAGGGCTGCGAGCAGGACGAGCGCGCCGAGCAGCACGTGCAAGAGCGTCGATTTCCGTTGCATGGCCGGGCGGCTCCCCATTCTCGAGGCTCGGTTGCGTCATTGCGCTCCAGCGAGACCCCGGCCGTGACGCGCGCTCGCTCCGCTTCGCCGTCGGGGTGACCGGCCACGTTCCCCCCGCGTGCCTCTCCCGCGCTGAGTGACCGGTCATCTCTCGGTATGACTGCAGCAAGGACGCTAATCAACCAGTTATGCTCTAATATAAAGGGCCCTGCTTGCTCAAATGCTGCAAATCAACAAGATCAGCCGATAGAAATTCCGAAGAGATTTACCTAAAATTTTAGGCAATAGTTCGACTATTGCCTGCATACTGCCGCGAGGGGCGCGGCCTGCCGCTCGAGGAGGCTGCGCAACCGACTGGAGGTGGCAGGTCAGGCGCTACGGCACCCGCTCGTAGGCCCCGATGTCGGGGGCTTGCCCTTGCGGCCGCGGCGTCCCCGCCAGGTCCGTCCTGACGTCGGGCAGGCTGGCGCCGCTGTCGATCGCCGGGCTAGCCGCCTGCAGGGCGAGGTTCCCCGCGGCGAGGCCGACGAAATCCGGATTGTCGTTGATGCCGCTGCCGTCGTAGCCGCGAGAGCGCCATCCGCTCCAGGTCAGTTGCGTGTCGCCCACATAGGCGATCGTCGCGTCAGGCGCCCAGATCAGGTTGTGATCGATGTTGGCCCCCGGAATCACCCCGTCGTAGATGAAGAAGGCGCTGCCGCCGGCGGCCGGCCAGACGATGTTGTTCCAGGCCTGGGCGTTCGGCGACTTGTAGAGGTTGAAGCCGCGCTTGCCGCCGATGACGGTGTTGTTCCAGAAGCGCGCCGTTCCGTTCTCGTTCCAGCTGGGCTCGGCCCAGTGCGTGATCGCGCTGTCGGCGGTCAGGTTCGGCACCAGGACCACGTTGTTGTAGACCTTGAGGATGCCGCCGTTGCGGGTGTCGGACAGCCACATGCCATGGTTGTCGGTGGCGGCATTGTTGCGCTGCTCGAACCAGTTGCCGCGGATGGTGATGCTGTAGTCGAGGTAGGAGTGGATGCCGTCGCTATGTCCTGTTGTGTCGGCGTTGCGCATGACCGCGGTGTTGTTCTCGAAGACGACGCCGTCGTTGTCCGACGACCAGAACGCGTCGGTGCGTGCCCTGGAGCTGGTCGGGGTCGAGAAGCTGTTGCCGTGGACGACGACCGGAAGGGTGCCGACGCAACCGCGGACGTCGACACCCCGGGCATTGCCGCCGCCGGGATCGCCGGAATCGATGGCATTGTGCTCGATGCGGACACCCGCCGAGGCGTACTTCACGCCAATCCCCGCGTTCGCATGGTTGCGGATGCGCAGCCCGGTGATGACGACGTGGTTGCGGCCGCTCAGCGACACACCCGAGGCGCGGACGTTCTGGCCGTCGATGGTGACCGGTCCGTTGTGGCCGCTGCTCAGGCCCGGCCGGATGGTGATCGGCCGGCCGGCCGCTCCGCTTGCCCCGACCATGAGGGTTTCGTAGTAGGTGCGGCCACCGCTGCCTCCGGAGATGTAGAGGGTATCCCCGGCCACGATCCGGTCCCAGCGGATCTTGGCGAAGCTTTTCCAGGCCGTGGCCCAGCTCCGGCCATCGCCGGAGCTCGCCACCGCCTTGTTGACGAAGTAGCTCGTCGCCCCGGCTGGAACCGGAGCGCCGACCGACGCCATGATCAGCAGCGCCACCGCAAGCAGGCCGCGCGTCCGTCTCATTGCCGGGTACATTCGATGCTTCCGTTCTCGGATGACACAACCACCCGCCGCACGCCGGTAGAACCCGTCAGCCCGGCACGCAGCGGTGTCGAACTCCCGTATACCGGGGACAGGTTTGGCCCCCATTGATCTGCATCAAGCTGGCAACGGAGACATGGGTCGAGCGCTGCTGGCCTTCGCCAGCTGACCCGGACGATGGCGGGGGACGGCCGCGCGCGCTAGGCTGCCTTGAACAAGCAGGGAGCCGAGCATGAGCCTGCCGCCTGGCGCGACCGACACGCACATGCACTTCTATGGCCCCTTCGACCGCTGGCCGCTGCCATCGACGGCGGTCATCAAGGCGCCGGAGGCGCTGGTCCCGGCCTACCGGCAGATGCAGCGTCGGCTGGGCCTGCAGCGCGTCGTCGTGGTGCAGCCGTCGGCCTACCGGGACGACAACGCCTGCACGATGGGCGCGGTCCGCGAGATCGGCGACGATGCAAGGGCCGTGGTGGTGGTGGATCCGCAAGCCAGCGAGCCCGAGCTCGCAGCCCTCGCCGCCACCGGTGCAGTCGGCCTTCGCCTCTTCATGCTGCCGGGCGGCATGTACACCATGGCCCAGATCCCCGAGCTCGCCGCCAGGGTGGCGCCGTTCGGCTGGCACCTGCAGCTCCAGCTCGACGGTCGCAACCTGCCCGACCACGAGGCGATGCTGCGGCCGCTGGCTTCGCGCCTCGTCATCGACCACACCGGCAAGTTCCTCGTTCCGGTGCCGGTCGATCACCCGTCCTTCCGCTGCCTGCAGCGGCTGGTCGATCTCGGCGCCCACGTGAAGCTGTCGGCCCCCTACGAGACCTCGAAGGTCGGCGCGCCGGGCTTCGACGACGTCGCCGTCCTCGCCCGCGCCCTTGTCCGCCAGGCGCCCGACCGCATGCTCTGGGCTACCAACTGGCCCCATCCCGGCCAGCCGCCACAGGACGAGCAGCTGTTCGTGGACTGGCTCGACTCCCTCGTCCCGGATACTGCCACCCGCGACCGGATCCTCGTCGACAATCCGGCCAGGCTCTACGGCTTCGGCCCGGCGTGAGCGGTGCGGGGCGCCGCCGGGGCGCCCCGCGGTCCCCGTCACAGATGGAAGTCGGCAGCGTGCAGCTCGATCACGCCGGCCAGCGTGATCTTCATCTCGGCACCTGACCCGCCCTCGGTGTTGAGCTCGATGACGGTGCTGCCGCCGACATGCGTGAAGCGCACCTGTCCGGCCGCCGAAAAGCCATCGCTGCCGATGAAGGTGAAGGCGTTGTCGGCTGCGCTTGCCGGGCGGGCGTCGATGCCGCCGAGGTCGATGCGATCGCCTTCGGCATGGCTGAAGTCGAAGATGATGTCGCGGTCGGCCGTGGCGATGCCACTATCGGCCAGCGACTGGAACACGAAGCTGTCGGCGCCGTCGCCGCCGCTCATGTGGTCGGCACCCCCGCCGCCCTCGACGAGGTCGGCACCATTGCCACCCCCCAATTCGTCGACCGCTGCCGAGCCGAAGAGCAGATCGTTGCCGTCGGCACCGTCCATGTCGCTACCGCCGGCGGCGGCGCGGAAGGTATCGCCGTAGCCCGAGCCCTGGTAGCGCTCGATGCCGATGTAGGTGTCGCCCGCGGCGTCGCCGGTCTTCTGGCCGCTGGCGAGGTCGAGCAGCACCCCGGCTGCGGCACCGGCGAAGCTGGCCGTGTCGAACCCGGCGCCACCATAGTGCCGGTCGCCATTGGCCCCACCGACGAGCACGTCGTCGCCGTTACCGCCCACGACGGTATCGGTCCCGCCCTGGCCATACAGGCGATCGTCGCCGCCGCGTCCCTCGACCTGGTCGTTGCCCGCGCCGGCGATGGCGAGGTTGGCGACATCGTCGCCGAAGAGCTGGTCGTTGTAGCCGCTGCCGATCACGTCCTCGATGCCGGCGAGGCGGTCGCCGGCCGCCGTGCCGCCAATGCCGATCCCGGACGCGAGGTCGACGGAGACGGCGCTGCCGGAGTCGCCGTAGGCGACGACGTCCCGTCCGACGCCGCCATCGATCGAATCGGCGCCGGATCCGCCCATGGCGAAATCGTCGCCACCGTCGCCGTGGATCTCGTCATTGCCGGCGCCGCCGTAGACACGGTCGGCGCCACCCTTGGCGAGGATGACGTCGTCGCCACCATTCGCCCGGATCTCGTCGAACCCGCCGGTTCCGTTCAGCGTGTGGCCCTGGTCGTTGTCGTTGATCGTCGCCATCGTCGTTGCCTTCCCGCTGGCCCGGCCCTGATGACCGGGCTCGATGACGGAAGGTTCGGCGCCGGATGTTCCGGGACTGTGTCGGCAGGCCCGAATATTTGTTTGGATTGTGTCGCTGTCAGGTCGGCGTGGCGGAAGGTGCTCAGCCGTCGTGACAGGGTGCGAGGATGATCGGCGTCGGGGCGGCCGCCTCGAGGGCCCGGCAGTCGGGCGCGCAGAGTTGCCAGACGCCGGCGGCGCCGCTGTTGGCGAGCCGCAGCTCGCTCAGGCGCCGCGGCGGATGCGAGCGCCACCAGCCGTCGCGCAGCACGGCGTCATCGCCGGGCTCCATGCCGGCGCCGCTGCCCTTCACGCGGCTCTCGAGCAGCACCAGCCTGTCGCCAGCGACCTGCCAGTCCTCCTGCCAGCCCGTGTGCTCCACCGAATGCGTCCACGCCAGCGTGAACGCCGAGACAAGGAGCCGCGTGGTCAGGGAACCGACGGTGATGCAGAGCGCCATCAGGCCGCCGACGGGACCGCCCGGCGCCGCGTCCAGAGCTGCCAGCCGAGGAAAACCGCCGCCAGCACGAAGCCGATCTCGTCGGTCAGCGGCAGGGCCGCGACCAGGAAGCAGGCGGCGATGACGGCAAAGATCCGCGCCGGCCAGCCGAACGGCGTCAGCAGGAAGCCGGTGGCGGCCGCCCCCCACAGGCCGACGGCGATGAGCGCCTTGAAGGTGACGTAGCCGGTGTCCAGCCAGGTCCCGCCCTGCAGCATCAGCGCCGGATCGTAGACCGCCATGAACGGCACCACGTAACCGGCGATGGCGATGCGCGTCGCCTCGAAGCCGATGCGCATGTGCGAGGCGCCGGCGATCGGTGCCGCGGCCAGTGCTGCCAGCGCCACCGGCGGCGTCAGGTCGGCCATGATCCCGAAGTAGAACACGAACATGTGGCTGACGATCAGCGGCACCCCGAGGTCGAGCAGGGCCGGGCCGGCGATGGCGGCGCAGATGATGTAGTTGGGGATGGTCGGGATGCCGGTGCCGAGGACGAGGCAGGCGACCATGGTCAGGAGCAGGCTGAGGAACAGGCTGTCCTTGCCGACCTCGACGATGGTGCCGGCGAAGTTGGAGGCCGCCCCGGTCAGCGTCAGGGCGCCGATGATGGTGCCCACCAGGGCGCAGGCGATGCCGACCGGCAGGGCGTGCCGGGCGCCCTCGGCCAGCCCGTCGAGGCAGATCCGCAGGGTCGCTCGACCGCCACGGACGAGCGCGCAGGCGGCCACCAGCAGGGCGATGACCAGCAGCACGGCGCTGACGCCCCAGGCGGCGAAGGACGAGGCGGCCAGCCCCAGCGCCACCCAGAACAGGTAGCGCAGGGCCTGCGGCCCGATGGCCGCAGCCAGCGGCGCGCCCAGCACGACCATGGCGGTGAGCGCCAGCCCGACCGTGCCGGCGAACAGCGGCGTGTAGCCGGCGAACAGCAGCCAGACCAGGGCCGCCAGCGGCAGCAGCAGGAACCAGTCGCGCCGCAGCGCGGCCAGGGCACTCGGGCACTGGTCGGGCGGCAGGCCCAGGAGCCGGCGCTTGCCGGCCTCGAGATGGACCATCCAGAAGGCGGTGCCGAAGTAGAGCAGGGCCGGGATCACCGCGGCCTTGCAGATCTCGACGTAGGGCACGTCGATGGTCTCGGCCATGATGAAGGCGACGGCGCCCATGACCGGCGGCATGATCTGGCCGCCCATGCTCGCCGTCGCCTCGACCGCTCCGGCGAAGTGCGGCCGGTAGCCGAAGCGCTTCATCAGCGGGATCGTGAACTGGCCGGTGGTGACGACATTGGCCACGCCCGAGCCGTTGATCGTGCCCATCAGGCCGGACGAGATCACCGCCACCTTGGCCGGACCGCCCCGGGTGTGGCCGACGAGGCCCAGCGAGATGTCGTTGAACAGCCGGATCATGCCCGCGCGCTCGAGGAACGAGCCGAAGAGGATGAAGAGGAAGATGTAGGTCGAGCTGACATAGGTCGGGATGCCGTAGATGCCCTCCGTGCCGAGGAACATCTGGTCGACCACCTGGGCGAAGTCGTAGCCGCGGTGGTTCAGCGGCGACGGCAGGTACTGGCCGAGCAGGGCGTAGCCGACGAAGCCGGCGCAGATCAGCGGCAGGGCCATGCCCATCATCCGCCGCGCCGCCTCGAACACCAGCACCACGGCGAGCACGCCGACCACGAGGTCGCTCGCCGACGGCTCGCCGGCGCGCAGGATCAGGTCCTCGTAGAAGGCCCAGTGATAGAGGCCGACGACGAAGCCCAGCACGCCCACCGCCCGGTCGGCCCAGGCTCCATGCCTTCCGCGGTTGCCGAGCAGCAGATAGAGCAGCAGCAGGAGAAAGCCGACATGGATCGAGCGGACGATCTGGCTCGGCAGGGGGCTGTAGGCCGCGGTCCACACCTGGAACGCCGAGAAGGCGACGGCGACGCCGTAGGCGATCCGGCCCGCCGTGCCGCTGCCCCAGCCGAGGGCCAGCCCTTCGTCGGCGTCGCCCGCGCGCTCGCTCACCTCGGGCCTACTTCAGCAGGCCCTTCTCCTTGTAGAAGCGCTCCGCGCCCGGATGGAGCGGGATCGGCATCCCGTCCAGGGCGTGGTCGAGGCTGATGACCTTGGCCGCGTTGTGCGCCGCCACGAGCTTGTCGAGGTTGGCGAACAGCTGGGCCGTCATCGCGTAGACCAGGTCGTCCGGCACCTCGCTGTGGGTGGCCAGGAAGTTGGGGATCGCCGCGGTCGTCACGGCACCGGCCTGGCCCTCGTAGGTACCCGCCGGGATCTCCGCGACCTCGTAGGGGCTGCCGATCCCGGTCACGAGGTCGGCCGGGACGGCGACCAGCGTGATCGGCACCGAGGCGGCGAGGTCGCGGATCGAGGCGACGCCGAGGCCTGCCGACTGGAGGGTCGCGTCGATCTGCCGGTTCTTCATCAGCTCGACCGATTCCGCGAACGGCAGGTACTCGACCTTGCCGAGGTCGTCGTAGCTGAGGCCGGCCGCCTTCAGGATGGTCCGCGCATTGAGCTCGGTGCCGGACTTGGGCGCTCCGACCGACAGCCGCTTGCCCTTGAGGTCGGCGAGGCTGGCGATGCCCGACTCCTGCAGCGCCACGACCTGCACGTAGTTGGGGTAGAGCGCGGCGATGCCGCGCAGCTTGTCGAGCGGCTGCTTGAAGCCGGCGTCGGCGACACCCTTCCACGCGTCGATCAGCGAGTCGCCGAGGACCAGGCCGACCTCGCCCTTGCCGCCCTGCAGCAGGTTGAGGTTCTCGACCGACGCCTTGGTCGACTGGGCCGAGGTCCGCACGCCCGGGATGGTGTCGGCGTAGACCTGCGCCAGCGCCACGCCCAGCGGGTAGTAGACCCCGGCCGTGCCGCCGGTCAGCACATTGACGAACTGCTCGGCCCGGGCGCCGGCTATCGGCAGCGCGGCGAGGGCGGTGCCCGCGATGAGCAGACGGCGACGGTCGAGGACGAACATCGGCAAGCCTCCACGCTGGTCGGCCGGGCGGTTGCGCGCCTGCCCGTGCCCTGAACGCCCGGATAGCATGTCCGCTGCCCACCGCCAGCCCCGGCTGGCGCTCCGCCTGCGGCGCTGCTAGCTGGCAGTCGTCCGAGAAGATCAGGGGAGGCGGCGATGGCCCGTGCCTACGTGATCGGCACCTTCGACACCAAGGCGCCGGAACTCGGCTATCTGGCCGAGCGCCTGCGCGCCGCCGGCGTCGACGTCCGCACCGTCGATGTCGGGACGCGCAGTGCCGCGGGGCGCGCCGACATCGGGGCGGAGGAGGTCGCCGCCTTCCATCCGCAAGGTCCCGGAGCCGTGCTCGGCGGCGACGATCGCGGGGCTGCCGTCAACGCGATGGCCGAGGCGCTCCGCCGGTTCGTCCTGGCTCGGGACGACATCGGCGGCGTCATCGGCGCCGGCGGCTCGGGCAACAGCGTCATCGTCTCCGAAGCGATGCGCGCCCTGCCGATCGGCCTGCCCAAGGTCCTCATCTCGACGCTCGCGTCGGGCAACGTCGCCCCCTATGTCGGCATCTCCGACCTCTGCCTGATGTATGCCGTCACCGACGTGCAGGGCCTGAATCGCATCTCGCGTCAGGTGCTCGGCAATGCCGCCCATGCGCTGGCCGGCATGATGCGCAATCCGGTCCCGCCGCCGGCCACGCCGGATCGGCCGGCCGTGGCGCTGAGCATGTTCGGGGTGACCACGCCCTGCGTGCAGGCGCTGACCAGGGCGCTGGAGGACCGCTACGACTGCCTCGTTTTCCATGCCACCGGCAGCGGCGGCCGGGCCATGGAGAAGCTGGTCGACAGCGGCCTGATCGCCGGCGTCCTCGACATCACCACGACCGAGGTCGCCGACGAGCTGGTCGGCGGCATCCTCAGCGCCGGGCCCGAGCGCCTCGACGCCATCGCCCGCAGCCGGGTGCCCTATGTCGGTTCGTGCGGTGCCCTCGACATGGTCAACTTCGGCGCCATGGAGACCGTGCCGGCGGCGTTCCGCGACCGTCGGCTCTACGTCCACAACGCGCAAGTGACGCTGATGCGCACCACCCCGGCGGAGAACGCCCGGATCGGCGCCTGGATCGCCGCCAAGCTCAACGCCTGCGAGGGCGAGGTCCGCTTCCTGCTCCCCGAGGGCGGCGTCTCGATGATCGACGTGCCGGGGAAGCCCTTCCACGATCCCGAGGCCGATGCCGCCCTGTTCGCGGCACTGGAACGCGAGCTCCGGCCGACGCCGCGCCGGCAGCTCCTGCGCGTGCCGCACGCGATCAACGATCCGGCCTTCGCCGAGGTGGCACGGGCCGCCTTCGCCTCCGTCATGCCCTGATCCGGAACCCGCCGATGCCCCGCTTCGACCGCAAGGCCCTGCTCGAGAAGTTCCACGACATGGTCCGCCGCCGCCAGCCGATCGTCGGCGGCGGCGCCGGCACCGGCCTCTCCGCCAAGTGCGAGGAGGCCGGCGGCATCGACCTGATCGTGATCTACAATTCCGGCCGCTACCGGATGGCCGGGCGCGGCTCGCTGGCCGGGCTGCTGGCCTACGGCAACGCCAACGAGATCGTCGTCGACATGGCCCGCGAGGTGCTGCCGGTGGTGCGCCGCACGCCGGTGCTGGCCGGCGTCAACGGCACCGACCCGTTCATGATCCGCGACCATTTCCTGCGGCACCTCAGGGACCTCGGTTTCTCCGGCATCCAGAACTTCCCGACCGTCGGGCTGTTCGACGGGCGGATGCGGGTGAACCTCGAGGAGACCGGCATGGGCTACGGCCTCGAGGTCGACCTCGTCCGTGCCGCCCACGACCTCGACATGCTGACCACGCCCTACGTGTTCAGCGCCGACGAGGCGGTGGCGATGGCCGAGGCCGGGGCCGACCTGATCGTCCCGCACATGGGCCTGACCACCGGCGGCACCATCGGTGCGGAGACGGCACCGAAGCTCGAGGACTGCCCGGCGCTGATCGACGCCTGGGCCGAGGCGGCCATGAAGGTCCGCAAGGACGTCATCGTCATCTGCCACGGCGGGCCGATCGCGACGCCCGAGGATGCCGCCTACATCCTCAAGAACACCCGTCACTGCCACGGCTTCTACGGCGCCAGCTCGATGGAGCGGCTGCCGACCGAGCAGGCGCTCACCGCCACTACCCGCGCCTTCAAGCAGATCACGTTCTGAACCAGGGAGGACCAGCGATGCCCAAGGCTTACGCGAGCACCGTCATCGACGCCCCGGCCGACAAGGTCTGGGCTGCCATCCGCGACTTCAACGGCCTGCCGGTCTGGCATGGCGGCCTCGTCGCCCGCAGCGAGATCGAGGACGGCAAGGCCGGCGACCAGGTCGGCGGCGTGCGCAACTTCTACCTGCAGGACGGCGCCCACATCCGCGAGCGGCTGCTCGCGTTCTCCGACATCGAGCGCAGCTACACCTACAACTTCGAGCTCAAGCCGTTCGACGTCGAGAACTACTGCGCCACCATCCGGGTCACCCCGGTGACCGACGGCGACCGCAGCTTCGTCGAATGGTGGACCACCTTCGATTGCGCGCCGGCGAAGTCGGCGGAGTGGATCCAGTTCTTCTCCACCGCGGTGTTCAAGGGCGGGCTCGAGGCGCTGAGGAAGCATCTCGGCGCCTGATTCCGGCCGGCCGTTAGGCCGGCGTTAACCGTGATCGGCCACGCTGCGCCTCGACGCGGATGCACCGCGCGGGGGAGAGCAGCGTGGCCAGCTTCGCCATCCGCAAGTCCGGCGACATCGTCGACACGCGGCTCGATCCGCGGCTGCCCTGGGCGGCGACGCTGGACCTGAACCTGCCCGGCGGCGTCGCCGTCAGCGTCCACAACGACCTCTCCAGCATCACCGCCTATGTCCTGGCCGAGCAGGAGGACTGGTTCGAGCCCGAGCTGGCCTTCGTCCGCTCCTGGTTCGGCCCCGGCATGCGCGCCTTCGACGTCGGCGCCAACCACGGCATCTACGCCCTGACCCTGGCCAGGCTGGCCGGCCCCGCCGGCAGCGTCGTCGCCTTCGAGCCCGGCAGCGAGCCGCGCGCGTTGCTCGAGCGCGGCATCGAACGCAACGGGCTGGGCTGGTGCGAGGTCGTCCGCTCGGCGGTCGCCGACCGCCCGGGCGAGGGGCGGCTCTACTCCCATGGCGCCTCGGAAGGGGCGACGCTGGCGCCCCAGGCCGGCGGCTCGGGCGAGACGGTCCGCGTCACCACGCTCGACTCGATCTGGGCCGCCTGCGGCGAGCCGGCGCTCGACTTCCTCAAGCTCGATGTCGAGGGCTTCGAGCTGCCGGCGCTGGCCGGCGCCCGTCGGCTGCTCGCCGTCGCCGACCCGCTCGTCATGTTCGAGATCAGCGGCGAGCGGGCGCGGCTCGACGCGCTGGCACCCGTGTTCTCCGGCCTCGGCTATGCCCTCTACCGCCTGTTGCCCGGACCGGGCGTGCTGGTGGCGGCGGTGCCGGACGAGATCTCGACGTTCCAGGTCAACCTTTTTGCCGCGAAGCCGGAACGGGCGGCATCGCTGGCCGCTGCGGGGCTGCTGCTGCCGGCCCTAGGCGAGCCGGTCGCCGCCGAGCCGGCGATGGCGCTGGAGGGCCTGCGTCGGCTGCCCTGCTGGGACGGGGCCGACGGCGAGCCGTTGCGGCGCCGTCTTGACGAATCCTCCTGCTGCGATCCCGCTGCCCTGGTCATGGCGCACGCCCTGCGCAGCCGCGCCGCGTCGCCGGCCCTGGGCGTCGCCGACCGGCGCCTCGTCCTCGCCACGGCCACTGACGTCGCCGGCGATGCGACCACCCGCGTCGCCAGCCTTTCGGCTGTCGCCCGCTGCGCCACCGAGACCGGCGCCCGGCCGCAGGCGCTGGCGGCCCTGGGGGACCTGCAGAAGCTGGCCACCGCCATGGCGGCGCCGGCGGCCCTGCCGTTCCTGCCGACGACGGCTGCCTTCGACGCGCTGGCGCCGGGCGGCGAGGGCCTCGAATGGCTGCGGCTGATGGCGGTCGACGCCCTCGTGACCCTGCACTGTCACTCGACCCGGTTCACCCGCGGCGAGGCGCTGGGGCTGCTCGAGCACTGGCGCCACAGCCGCTTCTTCGGCGCGCATCTCGAACGGCGCCGCCAGCTGCTGGCCGTCCGCTTCGGCCGCCAGTCCGGCTTGCTGCGGACCGACCCGATCCGGACCGCAACGACCCTCAACCCCGACCTCTACCTCTAGCCGGTCCACCGGCGAACGCGGCCGTCGCTCCCGCGCGAACCGGGCTTTTCATCGTCGGCGAAAGACTTATGGTTCGCCCCCGCGGCCGGGGAAGCCGCAGTCCGGGGAGGCGAGCATGCTGATCGGTCTCGACCCGCTGTTGAGCGGCGAGGCGCTGGCGGTCCTGCGCGACATGGGCCATGGCGACAGCCTGGCCATCGTCGACAGCAATTTTCCGGCGACCTTCCTCGGACCGCCATCGGTGCGCATGGACTGCGACATCGTCCAGGCCGGTCGCGCCATCCTCTCGGTCTTCCCGCTCGACGCCTTCGTCGACGCGCCGCTGGCGCGCATGGAGGTGATCGGCCGGCCCAGCGAGGTCACCGACGCGCAGGCCGAGTTCGTCGCCATGGTCGAGGAGGTCTCCGGGCCCGGCTGGACGGTCGGCTCCTACGAGCGCTTCGCCTTCTACGAGGCCGCCCGCGACTGCGTCGCGGTGTTCGCCACCCTCGACCGGCGGCCCTACGCCAACTTCATCCTGACCAAGGGCGTCATCGGCCCGGACGGCGCCGTCGTGCGCGGCGGTGTCGGGACCCGCCGCACGCCGGGTGCCGGGCCGCGCGCCGCGGCACGCCCGGTCCGCCAGACAGGGAGACGCTGATGCACCGCACCTCGATCGGCAGCTGGGCCTACAATGTCGGGCCCTACGGCGAGAACCCGATCCCGTTCGACACCGTGCTGGAGACCCTGCACGAGCTGAAGTTCGACGGCGTCGAGCTCGGCGGCTTCAACGGCTATCCCAACCCGCAGAACCATCCGACCCGCGAGGACCGCGACAGGCTCAAGGCCAAGGTCGCCGCCCACGGGCTCGCCTTCTCCGGCTTCGCCCAGGACCTGTGGAGCGAGCAGCTGCTCAACACCCGCGAGCCCACCAAATACGTCGAGTCCTTCAAGACCAACGTGCAGTTCGCGGTCGACCTCGGCATCAAGGGGATCCGCGTCGATACCGTCCAGCCGCCGACCATCCATCGCGAGGCCGACTACGACGACCTCCTGGCCCGGCTGGTGAAGACCTGGGACTGGTGCATCAACTACGCCGGCGACCACGGCCTCTACGTCTGCTGGGAGTTCGAGCCGGGCTTCGCCTTCAACAAGCCGTCCGACATCCAGCGCGTCCTCGACCGCCTGCCGCACGCCAATTTCGGCATTCTCTACGACACCTGCCACGGCCAGATGGTGGCGGTCGTCGGCGCCCGGCACGAGGGCAGGAAGGAGACCCTGAAGGGCGGCCAGCTCGAGCTGATCTCGCGGCTGTCGGGGCGGATCAACCACATCCACCTGATCGACAGCAACGACCAGTGCCACAAGGACGCGCAGGGCAACGACGAGACCAGCGCGCATCCGCCCTTCGGCGAGGGCCATCTCGACTTCGACGCGCTGGTGCCGGCCCTGCGTAAGGAGAAGGTCGGCCACGACTGGTGGACGGTCGACCTGTGCTTCTGGCCCGACGCCTGGGCCGCCACCGCCAAGTGCAAGGCGGCGCTGGACGACCTGAACCGCAAGTACGGCTGAGGAGGGCCGCGCCATGCGGATCGGCTTCAACCTGCTGCTGTGGACGACGCACGTCACCGAGGCGCACGTCCCGGTGATCGCGGCGATCAGGAAGACCGGCTTCGACGGCGTCGAGATCCCCATCTTCGAGGGCGACGTCGCGCATTTCCGCTGGCTGGGCGGGGTGATCCGCGACCACGGCCTCGCCGCCACCGGCGTCACCGTGCTGCCCGACCAGGCGCACAGTGCCGTCAGCGCCGACCCGGCGGCTCGCCAGGGTGCGGTCGACCGGCTGCGCTGGGCGGTCGAGTGCCTGCACGCCGCAGGCGGCGAGCTGCTGGCGGGTCCGTTCCACCAGCCGCTCGGCGAGTTCACCGGCGAGGGGCCGACGGCGGCGGAGAAGGAGCGGCTGGTCGAGGTCCACCGGGTGGCGGCCGACCACGCTGCGGGCGCCGGCATCGCCCTGTCGGTCGAGCCGCTCAACCGCTTCGAATGCTACATGCTGAACACCGTCGCGGACGCGGCCGACATCGTCCGCCGCGTCGACCGGCCGAACTACGGGTTCCTCTACGATACCTTCCACGCCAACATCGAGGAGAAGGACCCGGTGGGCGTGATCGCGCCGCACATCGCGCAGATCAACCATGTCCACATCTCCGAGAATGACCGCGGCACGCCGGGCAAGGGCCATGTCCCCTTCGACCGGACGATCGCCGCCCTCAAGGCCGCGCGCTACGACGGCTGGCTGACCATCGAGTCGTTCAGCCGTGCCCTGCCGGGGCTGGCAGCCGCCACCCGCGTCTGGCGTGACTTCTTCCCGTCGCGCGACGAGGTCTACACCGACGGCTTCAGGATGATCCGCACGCTCTGGGACCGCGCCTGAGCGGTTCCGCCACGGGAGGCACGACATGAAGACGATCAAGGGCCCGGCCCTGTTCCTCGCCCAGTTCGCCGGCGACAGCTCGCCGTTCAACAGCCTCGACACGATCTGCGGCTGGGCGGCCGGGCTCGGCTACAAGGGCGTGCAGATCCCGTCCTGGGACGGCCGGCTGTTCGACCTCAAGAAGGCCGCGTCCAGCAAGACCTACTGCGACGAGGTCAAGGGCACGGTGGCCAAGCACGGGCTCGAGATCACCGAGCTGTCGACCCACCTGCAGGGCCAGCTGGTGGCCGTGCACCCGGCCTATGACGAGGGCTTCGACGCCTTCGCCGCACCCGAGGTCCGCGGCAACCCGAAGGCGCGCCAGGCCTGGGCCGTCGACCAGGTGAAGATGGCCGCCAAGGCCTCGCGGCATCTGGGCCTCGACGCCTCGGTCAGCTTCAGCGGGGCCTTGGCGTTTCCCTACCTCTACCCGTGGCCGCCGCGGCCCAAGGGCCTGATCGAGACCGCCTTCGCCGAGCTCGGCCGGCGCTGGAAGCCGATCCTCGACGTCTACGACGAGCACGGCGTCGACGTCTGCTACGAGATCCATCCGGGCGAGGACCTGATGGACGGCATCACCTTCGAGATGTTCCTCGAGCAGGTCGGCAACCACAAGCGCTGCAACATCAACTACGACCCCTCGCACTTCGTGCTGCAGGCGCTCGACTATCTCGCCTTCATCGACATCTACCACGAGCGGATCAAGGCCTTCCACGTCAAGGACGCGGAGCTGAACCCGGACGGCCGCCAGGGCGTCTACTCGGGCTTCCAGGACTGGGCGCACCGCGCCGGCCGGTTCCGCTCGCTCGGCGACGGCCAGGTCGACTTCGCCTCGATCTTCAGCAAGCTGACGCTGCACGGCTACGGCTCCTGGGCCGTGCTGGAGTGGGAGTGCTGCCTGAAGAACAGCGCCGACGGTGCCCGCGAGGGGGCCGAGTTCATCGCCGCCCACATCATCAACGTGACCTCGGGCTCGTTCGACGACTTCGCGGCCGGCGCCACCGACCAGGCCGCGGTCAACCGCGCCCTCGGCCTCGACCGCTAGGAGCGCCCGGCATGGTCAGCGAGAGTTCCCAGGCCAAGGCCGGCCCGCGCCGGCGGCTGCGGCTGGGCATGGTCGGCGGCGGGCAGGGCGCCTTCATCGGCGCCGTGCACCGGCTGGCCGCGCGGATGGACGACCGCTACGAGCTGGTCGCCGGCTGCTTCTCCAGCACCGCCGAGAAGTCGAAGGCCTCGGCCGTCGACCTCGGCATCGACCCGGCCCGCGCCTATGGCAGCTTCGCCGAGATGGCGAGCCGCGAGCGGCGGCTGAAGGCCGGCATCGACGTGGTCAGCATCGTCACCCCGAACCACGTCCACTTTCCGGCGGCCAGGGCCTTCCTCGCCGCCGGCATCCACGTCATCTGCGACAAGCCGCTGACGACGACGTCGAAGGACGCGAAGGCGCTGGCCGGGCTCGTCGAGAAGTCGGGCAAGGTGTTCGTGCTGACGCACAACTACACCGGCTACCCGATGATCCGGCAGGCCCGGGCGATGATCGCGGCCGGCGAGCTCGGCCGTATCCGCGTCATCCAGTGCGAGTACGCCCAGGACTGGCTGAGCACCCCGCTCGAGGCCACCGGCCAGAAGCAGGCCGAATGGCGCACCGATCCCAAGCGCTCGGGCCCGGCCGGCTGCACCGGCGACATCGCCACGCACGCCATCAACCTCGCCTGCTTCATGTCCGGGCTCGAGCTCGAGGCGGTGGCGGCCGAGCTGACCAGCTTCGTCGACGGCCGCGTGCTCGACGACAATGCGCAGATGATGCTGCGCTTCGCCGGCGGGGCGCGCGGCGGCCTGTGGGCCAGCCAGGTCGCCCCCGGCAACGAGAACGCCCTGCGCGTGCGCATCTACGGCGAGAAGGCCGGGCTCTCCTGGGCGCAGGAGGACCCGAACTACCTGCACTTCACGCCGCTGGGCCAGCCGCCGCGGCTGATCACCCGCGGCGGCGCCGGCTCCGGGCCGGAAGCCGGCCGTGTCACCCGCATCCCGCCCGGCCATCCGGAAGGCTATCTCGAAGGCTTCGCCAACATCTACAGCGACGCCGCCGAGCTGATCTGGGCGTCGATCGAGGGGCGCGAGCCGGAACCCGGGGCCAGGCTCGCCCCGTCCGTGCATGACGGCGTGCGCGGCGTCCGCTTCATCGAGGCGGCCGTCGAGTCGAGCCGGCGTGGCGGCGCCTGGGTGAAGGCAGGCATCTGACCGGCAGCCCTGACGCCGCCTCCGGTGCCGTGCCTATGCCCGGGCGGCCCGTCGTCGAGGTCTGCTGTGACAGCCAGCTGGGCGTGCTGGCGGCGGCGCTGGCCGGGGCCGAGCGCGTGGAGCTGTGCCGCGAGCTCGCCGTCGACGGACTGACCCCGCCGGAGCCGGCGATAGCGGCTGCCCGGGCCGTGCCGGGCCTGCGCCTGCACGTGCTCGTGCGCCCGCGTGCCGGCGACTTCGTCCACGACGCCGGCGAGGTCGCGACCATGCTGGCGGACATCCGTCGCTGCCGGGAGCTCGGGGCCGACGGCGTCGCGATCGGCTGCCTGGGCGCGGACGGGCGGGTCGACCGGGGTGCCATGCGGCAGCTGATCGCGGCAGCCCGGCCGATGGCCGTCACCTTCCATCGCGCCTTCGACCAGGCCACGGACCTGCCGGAAGCCCTCGAGACCCTCGTCGACCTCGGCGTCGACCGGGTGCTCACCGCTGGCGCCCCGGGACCCGCCGACGCCGCGTCGCTGGCCCGGCTGGTCCGGCAGGCCGCCGGGCGGATCGCGGTGATCGCCTGCGGTGGCCTGCGGGCGCACAATGTCGGCGCCGTGCTGGCCGCCTGCGAGGCTCCCGAGATCCACTTCTCGCAGCACCTCGTGCCCGGCGGTGCCGTCGATCCGGCGACGCTCTCCGGGGCAATCCGTGCGGTGATGGCGGCCGCCTTCAGCCGGAGTGCAGGCCCTTCAGCTCGACCATGATCGGCCGGTGGTCCGAGCCCAGCCACGGACCGACCCGGCGGACCGAGCCAGCGAGGTCCGGGCTGGCGAGGGCGAGGTCGATGGGGATGCGCAGCGCGCCCGGCAGCGGCGACGGCCATGAGCCGGTCGCCCCCGACGCCGGCTCCAGGCCCGAGCCCCGGCGCAGGATCGATCCGACCGCACCCCACGGCACGGCATTGAAGTCGCCGACCAGCAGCCTCGGCCCCGCGATCGCCCCGAGCCGGTCGGCGAGGAAGGCCGCCTGGCGGCGCTGCCGCACCGGATCGCCGTCGAGGACGGGGCGGGTCAGGTGGCTGCCGGCGATCGTCACGGCGTGGCCGGCGAGGCGCAGCCGCGCCTCGACATAGGGGGCTCCGGACGCCTCGTCGCGCTCGCCGTGAGCGGCCAGGGGACGGGACCTGGCGAGCAGCACGACATCGCAGCCCGAATGCCCGAGGCAGTCGACCCGCCACGGATAGGCATCGGCCAGCCGGTCGATGAGGGCCGGCCAGCCCTCCGTCACCTCGGCCAGGACCACGACGTCGGCATCGCTGCGCCGGATGTAGTCCAGCGTCTCCTCGCGAGAGCCGTTGCGGGCCCAGACATTGAAGAACAGCACGCGGGCCGGCGCGCCATCGGCCGCGGCACCGATGCTGTCGAGGTCGGGCCGCAGCACGACCAGCTGCAGGGCCAGCAACGCCGCCGCCACGAGGGCGCGAAGGCGCTGCCGGGTGAGCCAGGTCAGCAGTGCGAGCGCGAGCGTGAGCAGGGCGACCTGCTGCAGGAACTGGCCGAGCAGGTCGGCGACGGTCGAGGCGCCGGCGAGCCAGGGCGCAGCGGTCCCGAGCGCGGCCGCGGCGAGGGCCGCGTCGAGCAGGTGTCGGAGGGGCGGGCGTGCGCGCATGGGCCGGGTGAGGGAACCACCATGAAGGTGAATGCCGGGTTGATGTCGGGGTCTTTCGCCACGACAGGCCGCCGGTATGATGACCATGCCCGCGCCGCCCGCGCGGCTGCAATGGTCAAGTTCGCGACAGACATCGGGGAGGACGGTGATGGGCAAGCCGCTGCGCGTCGGCATGATCGGCTACGGCTTCATGGGCAAGGCCCACTCCAACGCCTACCGCAAGGTCGCCAACTTCTTCCCCGAGCTCGAGCATCGTCCGGTGCTGCAGGCGATCTGCGCCCGCGATGCCGCCAAGGCGCAGGCCTTCGCCGACGTCTGGGGCTATGCCGGCATCGAGACCGACTGGCGCCGCCTGGTCGAGCGCGCCGACATCGATGCCGTCGACATCTGCGTGCCGAACAACCTGCACAAGGACATCGCCATCGCCGCCGCCCGCGCCGGCAAGATGATCCTGTGCGAGAAGCCGCTGGCGCTCGACGTCGCCGAGGCCGAGGCGATGGTGGCCGAGGTCGAGAAGGCCGGCGTACCGACCATGGTCTGGTACAATTACCGCCGCGTCCCGGCGGTGACCCTGGCCCGCCAGTTCGTCGACGAGGGCCGGCTCGGCAAGCCCTATCACTACCGGGCCCAGTTCCTGCAGGACTGGACCATGGCGGCCGATGTCCCGCAGGGCGGCCAGGCGCTGTGGCGCCTCGACGTGGCGGCGTCCGGCTCCGGCGTCACCGGCGACCTGCTCGCCCACAACATCGACACGGCGATGTGGCTGAACGGCCCGATCACCCGGGTCTGCGCCGACACCGAGACCTTCGTGAAGGAACGGATGCACCTCGGCACCGGCAAGGTCGAGCCGGTCGGCATCGACGACGCCTGCAGCTTCATGTGCCGGTTCGCCAACGGCTCGATGGGCCTGTTCGAGAGCACCCGCTACGCCCGCGGCAACAAGGCGCTGAAGACCTTCGAGATGAACGGCGACGACGGGGCCGTGAAGTTCGACCTGCACCAGCCCGAATGGCTCGAGTTCTACGAGTACCGCAGCAAGGAGAGCGGCCAGAAGGTGCCCAGCCACACCACCGGCTGGCGCCGCATCCACGTCACCAACGGCGAGCACCCCTACATGGGCCACTGGTGGGTGCCCGGCCTGATCATCGGCTACGAGCACAGCTTCGTGCACGCCCTGGCCGACTTCCTCGCCGGTGTGGAGAAGGGCGTGCCGGCCCAGCCCGACTTCCGCAACGCCCTGCAGACGCAGAAGGTCTGCGAGGCGGTGCTGCGCTCGGCCCGCGAGGGCCGCTGGGAGGAGACGGGCGTCCAGCTGTAGGGGCCGGGCGCCCGCTCGGGTGGCGGCGGCTTCAGCCGCCTTCGGGCAGGTCGGGGAGGAACGGCGGCGGCAGGACGAACGCACCGGGGATGTCGGCGAGCGACAACTCGCCGGTATAGCCGGTCAGTTCGACCTGGAAGTCCGCCGCCAGGCTGCCCCTGGTATTGCCCGATACGACCGTGTAGCCGGCATGGTTCGTGTAGCGCAGCTGTCCGACGGCACTGAAGGCGTTCTCGTAGACGAACTCGAAGTCCTGGTTGCCGTCCTGGCCGGCGTTCGCATCCATCACCTGCAGGTCGAGGCGATCGCCTTCGTCCGGATCGAAGTCGAGGATGCGGTCCCGGCTGCCGAAGCCCAGGCCCGGTTCCCAGTCCCAGTAGAAGGCGAACCTGTCCGCGCCATCGCCACCTGTCAGCTGGACCACGCCGGGATCGAGCACGTCGAAGCCGCCGTCGGGCTGGAAGAGGTCGTCGCCGTCGCCCCCGAACAGGCTGTCATTGCCGAGACCGCCGGATACCGTATCGTCACCGCTGCCGCCGTACACCCGATCGCTGCCAAGGTCGGTTGCGTAAAGCTCATCCCCGAAGACGACGTCGTTACCGTCTCCGCCGTAAACGAAATCGTTGCCCGGATCGCCGAAAACCCAATCATCGTCGGCGCCGCCATAGAGGACATCGTTGCCGCGGCTCCCGCGCATCGAATCGAGGCCGTCGCCGCCGAACAGGTTGTCGTCGCCCGCGGCCAGGTGTTCGATCTCGGGATCGCCGTCGTAGTATGACTCGCCGTAGATCTCGTCATCGCCGTTACCGCCGCTGATGACATCGTCGCCGAGCCCGCCGCCCAGATCGTCGTTGCCATCGCCGCCGGCGATCGAGTCGTCGTCTTCTCCGCCGTAGACATTGTCGTCGCCGCCACCGGCGCTGATCCGGTCGCGGCCCGCGTCGCCGCGGATGTAGTCGGTCCCGCTATCGGCCGTGACCGAATCGTTGCCATTGCCGCCGAAAATGCTGTCGTCTCCCGAGGTGCTGACGATACGGTCATTGCCAAGGCCGCCGAAGAGCGTGTCGTTGCCGAGCCCGGCGGTAATGGTGTCGTTGCCGCCGCGGCCCTTCACGACGTCGTTGCCGTTGCCGTCGGCCAGGGTGTCGCTGCGCAGGGTGCCGATGATTGTGCTCACGTTGGTCTCTCCTCGCTTGCCATGGGTGGCACGCGAGGAGTGTTGCGGCCCGGCGTTTCGGTCAGAGGGCGTCCACGGCCGCCAGTGTTTCGCCAGTGTAAAGGTGGACCGCGAACGGGCCCTTCCGTCAGGCTGTCCCGTCCGCCACCCGCACGTGGACGCGTCCGGTGATGCCGCAGAGCAGCTCGTAGGCGATGGTACCGGCCGCATCGGCGATGCGCTCGACGGGCAGGGCAGGGCCCCACAAGGTCACCGGATCGCCGATCCGGGCCTCGGGCCGGTCGGTGAGGTCGACGGCCACCATGTCCATCGACACCCGCCCGGCCAGCGGCACCGGCGTCCCGGCCAGCAGCACCGGCGTGCCGCTCGGGGCGTGGCGCGGATAGCCGTCGCCGTAGCCGATCGCGGCGATGCCGATCCGGCTGTCGCGTCCGGCCTGCCAGGTGCCGGCATAGCCCACCGTGTCGCCGGTGCGGACCGGCTTCACCGCGATCAGCCGGGTCGCCAGCGTCATCACCGGGCGCAGGCCCTCGTCGGCGCCGGTCCGGCCGGCCATCGGCGACACGCCGTAGAGCATGATCCCGGCGCGCACCCAGTCGGCATGCGCCTGCGGCCAGGCGATGACGCCGGCGGAGTTGGCGAGGCTGCGCTCGCCCTCGGCGAGGACGGCGCCCAGCCGCTCGAGCTGCCGGGCGGTCTGCGGCGAATCCGGCAGGTCGGCGCTGGCGAAGTGGCTCATCAGCCGCAGTCCGGCCACGCTCGGACAGGCCTGCAGCCGGCCGATCGCCCCGGCCGCCTCCTCGGGTGCCAGCCCCAGCCGGTTCATGCCACTGTCGACCTTGACCCAGCAGGTCAGCGGCGGCTCCAGCCGGGTGGTCTCGAGCATCCGCACCTGGTCGAGCGTGTGCACGGCGACCTCGAAGCCGAGCCGGGCGCAGTCGGGCAGCTCCGCGGCCTCGAACACGCCCTCCATCAGCAGGATCGGCTGCGCCGCCCCGGCCTCGCGCAGGACGAGCGCCTCCTCGATGCAGGCCACGCCCAGCATGTCGGCCTCGCCCAGTGCCGGCAGCAGCCGGGCGGCGCCGTGGCCGTAGCCGTTGGCCTTGACCACCGCCACCACCCGGCTGCGCGGCGCCAGCTCGCGCACGCGGCGCAGGTTGTGGCGAAGAGCCGCGAGGTCGATGGTGACCGTCGCCGGCCGCATCTCAGGCCGCCCGGCCGTAGCGCTCGAGGCTGAGGCCGGCGGCGTCGATCGCGGGGGCGCGGCCCGCCATGAGGTCCGCCAGCACCTGCCCGGAGCCGCAGGCCATGGTCCAGCCGAGCGTGCCATGGCCGCAGTTCAGGAACAGGTTCCGGTAGCGGGTCGGCCCGATCACCGGCGGCCCGTCCGGCGTCATCGGCCGCAGCCCGCACCAGAAGGTCGCCCGCGGGATGTCGCCGCCCTTCGGGTAGAGGTCGCCGACGACATGCTCCAGCGTCCCGCGCCGCGCCGCCCGCAGCTTCAGGTTGTAGCCGACCACCTCGGCCGTTCCGCCGACCCGGATCCGGTCGCCGAGGCGGGTGATCGCCACCTTGTGGGTCTCGTCCATCACGGTCGATTCCGGCGCGCCGGCCGGATCGGTGATCGGCACGGTCAGCGAGTAGCCCTTGATCGGGAACACCGGCAGCGGGATCCCGATGCGCCGCAGCAGCAGCGGCGCGTAGGAGCCCAGCGCCATGACGTAGGCGTCGGCGTGCAGCGGACCGTCGCTGGTGTGCACCTCGGCGATGCGCGTTCCCTGGATGTCGATGCCCTCGATGGTGACGCCGTTGCGGAACTGCACGCCGCGCCCGGCGCACAGCGCCGCCAGCGCCTGGGTGAACTTGAAGCAGTCGCCGGTCTCGTCGCCGGGCAGGCGCAGGCCGCCCACGAACTTCTCGCGGACATGCGCCAGCGCCGGCTCGACGGCGATGCAGCCCGCCACGTCCAGCACCTCGTGCGGCACGCCGAGCTCCTGCAGCACCGCGACGTCGGCGGCGGTGCCGTCGAGCATCTTCTGGGTGCGGAACAGCTGCAGCGTGCCCTGCGCCCGGTCGTCGTAGGCGATCCCCGTCTCGGCCCGCAGCGCCCGCAGCAGGTCGCGGCTGTACTCGGCGATCGGCACCATCCGGCTCTTGTTGAGCGCGTAGCGGGCGGCGGTGCAGTTGCGCAGCATGCGCAGGCCCCAGAGGATCATCTGCGGGTCGGGCTTGGGCCAGATCACCAGCGGCCGGTGCCGCATGAACAGCCACTTCAGCGCCTTGAGCGGGATGCCAGGCGCCGCCCAGGGGGCCGAATAGCCCGGCGACACCTCGCCGGCATTGGCGAAGCTGGTCTCGAGCCCGGCCCCCGGCTGGCGGTCGACGACGGTGACCTCGTGCCCGTCCTTCGCAAGGTACCAGGCGGAGGCGGTCCCGATGACGCCGCTGCCGAGGACGACCACCCGCATGCCCGATGCTCCCGCCGTGACGCCGCCATCTCGGGCGGCAGCGCCACCGATTGCAAGAGCGGTGCCGGACCCCTTGGAGCATGGCGCCACAGCGTGTATGCCGGCGCCCGGATTCCGCGATGAGGGGGAGGCCAGCCATGGCCGGCAAGAAGATCCTGATGCTGACCGGCGAGTTCAGCGAGGAGTATGAGATCTTCGTGTTCGAGCAGGCGATGCACGCGGTGGGACACACCGTGCACGTCGTCTGCCCGGACAAGAAGGCGGGCGAGAACATCAAGACGTCGCTGCACGACTTCGAGGGCGACCAGACCTACACCGAGAAGCCCGGTCACCTGTACACGCTGAACAAGACCTTCAGCGAGGTCGACCCGGCGCAGTACGACGCCGTCTACGTCGCCGGCGGGCGCGGCCCCGAATACATCCGCATCGACCCGCGGGTGCAGCGGATCGTCCGCCACTTCCACGAGGCCGACAAGCCGATCTTCACGATCTGCCACGGCGCCCAGGTGCTGATGGCCGTGGACGGCGTGCTCAAGGGCAAGCGCTGCGCCGCGCTGCACTATTGCGAGCCGGAGGTCCGCCTCGCCGGCGGCATCTATGTCGACGTCGAGCCCACCGGCGCCTGCGTCGACGGCAAGCTGGTCTCGGCCAAGGGCTGGCCCGGCCTCGCCGCCTTCATGCGCGAGTGCCTCAAGGTGCTGGGCACGGAGATCAAGCTCTGAGCGGAAAGCGCAGCCTTACCGCATAGCCCTGGCCGGGCTCGAACGTCAGCGTGCCGCCGAGGCGGCGGGCGAAGCGGCGCATCAGCGCCGTGCCGACCCCGTCCTCCGGCGGCCCGCCGGCGCCGGCGCCGTCGTCGGTGATGCGCAGCTCGGCCTCGTCGTCGCCCATCGTCTCGAGCACGACGAGGATGGTGCCACAGCGGCCGTCCGGAAAGGCGTGGCGAAGCGCGTTGGTCAGGGCCTCCTGCGCGATCTCGAGGATGGCCTCGGCCGCGGCGGAGGGCCGCGTCAGCTCGGTGCACAGCGCGCGGATCGTGATGCGATCCTCGAACCCGGCCGCCATCTCGCTGGCCAGGCGCGCCAGGGCGGCGCCGACCTCGACCGCATCGGTGCCGTTTTCTGACGGTTGCAGCTGCACGGCCTCCAGCTGGGCGACCGCGGCCGCGAGGGCGGAGCGCACGTCCTCCTGTACGGTCCGCCGCATCTGCAGGCGCAGGTTGCTGATCGCCAGCTGGAGCGCACCGTTGGCGCTGTGCAGACGCTGGTTCAGCCGCTCGCTCAGCAGGGCCAGCCCGGCGGCCGGGTCCGGCTGGATGCGTTCGCCCATGGCGTTTCCTTTCCTGTCCGGCCAGCATGCCTTCGGCCGGAGCGGGCCGTTCTGCCGGGAAACGCCAAGCTTGACCTTTGCATTTGACATAGTGGCAAGCGCCACAAGGGTGCCGCGATGACCGGGACGCGGGCTGGCGACGCCCCGCCGGGTACCGACTGCGAGCAGTGCCCGCTGCGCCGGCGCGAGGTCTTTCGCCCCTTCGCCGAGGACGAGCTCGCCTTCGTCCGCGACCTCAAGGCCGGCGAGGTGACCATCGGCGCCGGCCACGACCTGCTGCTGGTCGGCACCAACAGCACCCACCTCTACACGCTGCTGCGCGGCTGGGCGTTCCGCTACATCCTGCTCGAGGACGGCCGCCGGCAGATCCTCAACTTCGTCCTGCCCGGCGACCTCGTCGGCCTGCAGGCCTCGGTGTTCGATGCCCTCGAGCACTCCGTGCAGGCGCTGACCGACATCCAGCTCTGCATGTTTCCCCGCTCGCGCCTGTGGGACCTCTATGCCCGCCAGCCGGGGCTCGGCTTCGACGTGACCTGGCTGGCCGCGCACGAGGAGAGCCTGGTCGACGAGACCCTGGCGAGCGTCGGGCAGCGCACGGCACTCGAGCGCATCGCCTTCCTCATCCTCCACCTCGCCCAGCGCCTCGACGGCCTGGGTCTGGTCCGCGACGGCCGCTCCAGCTTCCCGCTGACCCAGCAGCACATCGCCGACGCCACCGGCCTGTCGCTGGTCCACACCAACAAGACCCTGCGCCGGCTGGTCAGCCGGGGCCTGCTCGAGCTGAAGGCCGGCAGCCTGCTCATCCGCGACCGCCAGGGGCTCGAGACCCTCGTCGGCCAGCGCTTCGGCCGGCCGCGGCCCCGCCCGCTGCTCTGAGCCGCGCATTGCATCGCCCGGCGCGCCCGCTAGCCTAGCCGCCGTCGAGCGCGGCCGGACCGGACCGCGCCGGGGGAGGCGCCATGGCCCAGCGGACCAAGAAGCTGATGAACGCCGCGGACGACATCGTCCGCGAGATGATCGAGGGCCTGTGCGGTGCCGCGCCCGACCACGTCTACATGCACCCCGACAACTGGCGGGCGGTGATCGCCCGCAGCGGGCCACGCCCCGGCAAGGTCGGCATCCTCGTCGGCGGCGGGTCGGGCCACGAGCCGGCCTTCGTCGGCTATGTCGGCAAGGGGATGGCCGATGCCGCCGCCATCGGCAACGTCTTCGCCTCGCCGTCGCCCGATCCGGTCGAGGTCGCGACCCGGGCGATCTCGGGCGGGGCAGGGGTGCTCTACCTCTACGGCAACTATGCCGGCGACGTGATGAACTTCGACATGGCCGCCGATCTCGTCGGGATGGACGGCATCGAGGTCCGCACCGTGCTGGGCATCGACGACGTCGCCTCGGCCCCGCCCGGCGAGATCGGCCGACGCCGCGGCATCGCCGGCGGCTTCTTCCTGTTCAAGTGCGCCGGTGCCGCCGCCGACCTCGGCCGTGACCTCGACGGCGTCGAGAAGGCCGCCCGCCATGCGGTCGCCTCGATGCGGACGATGGGCGTGGCGCTCGAGCCCTGCTCGCTGCCGCACACGCTGGTGCCGAACTTCACGCTGGGCGCCGACGAGATGGAGATCGGCCTCGGCATCCACGGCGAGCCGGGCGTCCAGCGCGGTCCGCTGCGCCCGGCCGATGCGGTCACCGACGATCTGGTCGACCGGATCGTCGCCGACATGCCGCTCGGCCGCGGCAACCGCGTCGCCGTGCTGGTCAATGGCCTCGGCGCGACCTCGCTGATGGAGCTCTACGTCATGCACCGCCGCGTGAAGCAGCGGCTCGACGATCTGGGTGTCGCGATCTACCGCTCGCATGTCGGCGAGTACGTCACCTCGCTCGAGATGGCCGGCGCCTCGGTGACGCTGATGCAGCTCGACGGCGACCTGCAGACCCTGCTCGACCACCCGGTCGACGCCTGCATGTACCGGCAGGCCTGAGCGGTGGCGGCAACCATCGATCCGGTAGCACTCGCCGCCGCCCTGCCGGCCGTCGCCGCCGAGGTCGTGGCGGCCCGCGACCGCCTCTGCGCGCTCGACGGCGCCATCGGCGACGGCGACCACGGCGTCACCATGGCGCTGGGCTGGCAGGCGATCGCCGACGCGGTGGCACCGCTCGATCCGGCCCAGGCCGGCTTTGCCGGTCTCCTCAACACCTCGGCCAAGGCCTTCCTCAGTGCCACCGGCGGCTCGGCCGGCCCGCTCTACGCCACGGCCCTGATGCGGGCCGCTGCCGTCGCCAGGGACCGTCCGCAGCTCGACGGTGCCGGCATGGCGCAGCTGCTGCGCGCCGCCGCGGACGGCATCGCCGCGCGCGGCAAGGCCACGGCCGGCGACAAGACGATGCTCGACGCCTGGCTGCCCGCGGCGGCGGCGGCGGAGGGCGCTGCCGCCGAGGGTGGCGATGTCGGCGCGGTGCTGGCGGCAGCGGCCGCCGCGGCCGAAGCCGGCGCCGAGGCGACGGCGGCGATGCAGGCGCGGCTCGGCCGCGCCAGCCGCCTCGGCGAGCGCTCGGTCGGCCAGCCGGACCCCGGCGCGGTGTCGACGGCGCTGATCCTGCGGGCCCTGGAGCGCGCCCTGGGCTGAGCCCACGCATGTCGGTTTGTTTGGCTTTGGCAGCGGGTTGCGACTGTTGTAGCGTCCGCGCCGCCAACAGGGAGGTAACGCGGCGTGTCGGATCTGCGCGTCACGAATCTGGTCAAGCGGTACGGCAAGGTGACCGCGCTCGAGGGGATGAGCTTCGACGTCGCCGACGGCGAATTCTTCTGTCTCCTCGGCCCCAGCGCCGCCGGCAAGACCACCACGCTCCGCGCCATCTCCGGCCTCGAGCGCCTGCAGGGCGGACGGATCGTCTTCGGCGGTCGCGACATCACCGACGCCCCGGTCCAGGGCCGCGGCATCGCCATGATCTTCCAGACCTTCGCCCTCTACCCGCACCTCTCGGTGCGCGAGAACCTCGCCTACCCGCTGCGCGAGGCCAGGGTCGAGGCCAGCGAGATGGAACGCCGCATCGGCGAGATCGCCGAGCTGCTGCGCATCAAGCATACCCTCGATCGCAAGCCGTCCACCGCCTCGGGCGGTGAGCAGCAGCGCATCGCCATCGGCCGCGCGCTGATCCGTCGGCCGAAGCTGCTGCTGCTGGACGAGCCGCTGACCAACCTCGACGCCAAGCTGCGCCACGACACCCGTGCCGAGTTCAAGCGGCTGCACCGCGAGACCGGCATGACGATGCTCTACGCCACTCCGGACGAGCTCGAGGCGCTGAGCATGGGCCAGCGGATCGGCGTGATGCGCTCCGGCCGCACCGTCCAGACGGGGACGCCCGACGAGCTGTTCGAGAACCCCGACAACACCTTCGTCGCCGAGCAGGTCGGCTCGCCGCGGATCAACATGATCGAGGCCACGACGGTCGGCGACGGCCGCAAGGTGCGCCTGCCGTTCGGCGAAATCGAGGGCGGCCCGTGGGCCGCGGCGCTCGCCGCCTTCCCGGTTGGCACCCGCGTGCTGTTCGGCATCCGGCCGAGCGACGTGGCGCCCGCCGACGGCGAGGCGCGCGGCCCGCGCATCCGCTCGCACGTTCACCTGACCGAGCCCCTGGGCGACGTCACCGTGCTTGACCTCGTCAGCAACGGCGTGCCGCTGAAGATGGTGCTGCCCGAGGAAAAGGCGCTGGCCTACCGGGAGGGCGACGACCTCGACGTCGAGCTTCGGGTGGCGCAGAGCCACCTGTTCGCGCTCGACACCGGCACGGCGATTCGATAACCCTTCGGACACCTACATCGGCCACCTGCTCATGCAGCGAACCGACAAGAAGTAGGACGAACAGTGGAGGCTAACTGTATGCGGAGCTTGAAGTCCGTCACCAGCCTTGCCGGCCTCGGCGTGGTGGCTGCGCTGCTTGCCGGGGTGAGCCCGGTGAGCGCCGCCGACATCGTCCTGAAGATGGCCGTTCCCGACTGGCCGCCGACCCGCATCATGCAGGATCTGGCGAACGAGAAGTACAAGTCGCCGACGGGCAACAATGTGAAGCTCGAGGCCGACTTCATCCCGTGGCCGAACTACTATGAGCGGCTCGCCGCCTCGCTGACGTCGGGCGAGAAGAAGTACCAGATGGCCGTCTCCGACAGCCAGTGGCTGGGCGCCTTCGTCGAAGGCGGCTACTACATGAAGATCAACCAGTTCATCGAGACCGACCCGGAGTGGCAGGCGGTCTTCAAGGACCTGCACCCGAACCTCGTCGCCGCGTACAGCACCTATCCGCACAAGTCCGAGAACTTCTACGGCTTCCCGCAGATGCCGGACGTTCTCGTGAACTACTACCGCAAGGACGTCTTCTGCGACGAGGGCGAGCGCGCCGCGTTCAAGGCCAAGTACAACAAGACGCTGCCCTGCACCGGCGAGGAGATGGACGACCTCGACTGGGAGACGTTCGGGAACATCGGCGAGTTCTTCATGCGGAAGAAGGGCGACAAGCTCGCCGGACAGACGCTCGACGATGACTTCTACGGCATCGCCTACCAGGCCGGTAAGGACTACGACTTCGCCATCATGCAGGTGAACGCGTTCATCTGGCAGAATGGCGCGAACATCTGGGACGAGACCCAGGCGCCCAAGGGGCAGGCCGAGGGTGTCGTCAACTCGCCCGAGGCCGTGAAGGCGCTCGAGCAGTACCTCTCCTACCTGAAGTACATGCCGCCGGTCGTGAAGACCGGGACCATGGATATCTTCAAGACCGACGAGCTCTTCCGTGAGGGCAAGGTCGCGATGAATATCCAGTGGATCGGCTTCGCGGAGAGCGCGATCTCGCCGGCCACCTCGAAGGTTGCCGACAAGATTGCCTTCGCCATGGCGCCGGGCACCCGGGGCGCGGACGGCAAGCTGATCCGCTGGAACAACATCGGCGGCCAGCCCTTCGTCCTGACCACCTGGAACAGCGACGAGGTCACCAAGGAGTCGCTGGCCTTCGTGAAGTGGTGGCTGTCGCCCGAGATCCAGACCGAGTTCGCCCGCCGCGGCGGCCAGAGCGGTCTGAAGAGCGTGTTCACCCAGCCGGACTACGTGACGTTCCGCCCGTGGAACCGCACCTGGGCCGGCAGCCTCGACTGGCAGAAGGACGTCTGGCACGTTCCGGATTTCTACGAGCTGCTGGTCAACTCGCAGGAAGAGTACGTCAAGGCCATCACCGGCCAGCAGGATGCCAAGACCACGATGGACAACATCGCGGCCTTCCAGCAGAAGCTGCTGACCGAGGCCGGGCTGATCGAGAACTGATCGAGCTGTCGTGAACGGGACGGGCGGCCGCCGCAGGGCTGGCCGCCCGTCTCATGATGTGAAGCTGACTCGTCTCTCCCCACGCGAGCCCGTCCTGACCCGCCGATGAGCACAGCCCTTACCGACCGTCACGAGCCGACCGGCTTCATGACCCCTTCGCCGGGCAACTGGCGGCTGGCCACCGTGGTCGGCGTCATCGCCATGGCGTTGGCGATCTGGCTGCTGCCGGCCTCGGCCTCGTTCTGGGTCTCGCTGGTCATCGTGCTGCTCGTGGCCGCCTCGTTCGTCGTGAACGCGTGGGGCCGCCATATCGGCGGGCTGCTCGTCGCGCCGGCCCTGGCGCTGCTGTTCGTGATGAACATCTTCCCGCTGATGTGGTCGTTCGGCCTGAGCTTCTTCGCCTATCGCGCCAACCGCGCGGCCCTGCCGAGCTGGCTGGGCCTCGACAACTATGTCAGTGCGCTCGCCGATCCGGTCGTCTGGGACCGCCTGCAGGTCACGGCGCTGATGATGATCCTGACGGTCGCGGTGCAGATGATCATCGGCTTCCTGCTGGCGCTGCTGTTCGAGAAGCAGTTCGCCGGCCGGCGCGTGCTGATGATCCTCGTGCTGACGCCGATGATGCTGTCGTTCGTCGCCGTCGGCGCCTTCTTCCGCTACTATTACGAGCCGAGCTTCGGCCTGCTCAGCCAGTTCGTCCGGATGTTCACGGGCGAGCCCTTCATCCTGCTGGAAACGCCGGCGGGCGCCATGGCCGGTGTGGTCTTCGCCGACGCCTGGATGTGGTCGCCCTTCGTGATGCTGCTGATCCTCGCCGGCCTCGTCTCGGTGCCGAAGTACCTCTACGAGGCTGCCGAGATCGACCGCGCCACCTGGTGGCGGCGCTTCCGCACGATCACCTTTCCCTACATCAAGGGCCTGCTGCTGCTGGCGCTGCTGTTCCGGACGATCGAGGCGTTCAAGCTGTTCGACCTGCCGTTCCTGATCACCAACGGCGGCCCCGGCACCTCGACCGAGACGATCGCCGTCTACGTCTACCGGATGGCGTTCCAGTACTTCAAGACCGGCCAGAGCGCGGCGCTCGCCTACGTCTTGCTGTTCATCGTGATCGTGCTGACCAACCTCTACCTCTACTTCGTCAACCGACGCGCGGCGGAGGCCTGAGCCATGGCAGCGACCCGCCGCCCCATCGGACAGGCCGGCCCCGTCTGGGCGATCGGCGCCCTCGTCGTCAGCTTCGTCTACTTCTTCCCGGTGCTGTGGATCATCCTGACGGCGTTCAAGAACTACAGCGACGCGCTGGCAGTGCCGCCGGTCTGGTTCTTCTCGCCGACGCTCGACAATTTCCGGGAGGTCTTCTTCCGCTCCTACAGCGCCGGTGCCGAGGCGATCGAGACCGGCTTCGCCGGCTTCTTCTTCAACTCGGTGTTCATCGCCGGGATGAGCGTGCTGATCGCACTGGTCGTCGGCACCGCCGCCGCCTACGGCTTCTCGCGGTTCCCGCTGAAGGGCAACGACACCTACCTGTTCATCATCCTCAGCACCCGCATGATGCCGGCGATCGTCGTCATCATCCCGATCTTCCTGATGTTCCAGGTGACCGGGCTGGCCGGCACCTACATCGGCATCATCCTGCTCTACGCCACCTTCAACCTGCCGTTCACCGTCTGGATGATGAAGAGCTTCTTCGACGAGCTCTCGCCCGACGTCGAGGACGCGGCGCGGATGGACGGCAGCTCCGAGTTCCGCGTGTTCTTCAAGATCTGCCTGCCGCAGGTGCTGGCCGGCATCGCCGCCACCGCCGTGTTCGGCCTGATCCTGACCTGGAACGAGTTCCTCTTCGCGCTGCTGCTCACCGGCGTCGAGACACGGACCATCCCGGTGGCGATGGCGCAGACGATCGGCGGTGACATCGGCGTCCGCTGGGGCCTGCTCGCCGCCATCGAGACGCTGTTCCTGATCCCGGTCATCATCGTCGTCTTCGTGCTGCAGAACCACCTGCTGCGCGGCGTGACCTTCGGCACCATCAAGCGCTGAGACCCCGATGTCGACCATTGCCCTGCGCGGGGTCTCCAAGCGCTTCGACAAGCTCACCGCGGTCGACAATGTCGACCTCGAGGTCGCCACCGGCGAGGTCGTCTGCCTGCTCGGGCCCTCGGGCTGCGGCAAGACCACCACCCTGCGGATGATCGCCGGCCTCGAATCGGCGAGTTCCGGCGAGGTCATGGTCGCCGGCCGCCGGGTCAACGAGCTGTCGCCGTCCGAGCGGAACATCGCCATGGTGTTCCAGTTCTACGCGCTCTACCCGAGCCTGACGGTGCGCGAGAACCTGGCCTTCCCGCTGCAGGCCGAATCGCTCTCGGCCGCCGAGATCGAGAGCCGGGTGATGCGGGTCGCCGAGACGCTGGAGCTGGTCCAGGTCCTCGACCGCATCCCGGGGCGCCTCGCCGAGGGCGAGAAGCAGCGCGTCGCCGTCGGCCGCGCCATCGTCCGCGACCCCAACTGCTTCCTGTTCGACGAGCCGCTGTCGCGCCTCGACGTCGAGCTGCGCCACCAGATGCGCGGCAAGATCAAGGAAGTGCTCAACGGGCTGTCGAAGGCGACGGTGATCGTCACCCACGACCAGCTCGAGGCGCTGACCATGGCCGACCGCATCGCCGTGATGCGCGACGGCCGCATCGAGCAGGTGGCGACGCCGCACGACATCTTCGCCCATCCGTCCAACCTGTTCGTCGCCGGCTTCATCGGCACGCCGGCCATGAACCTGGTCGAGTCGGTCTTCGTCGGCATGGTCGGCGGCAAGGCGCGCTTCCGGGTCGACCGCCAGGAGCTCGACCTGCCGCCCGACGTCCTGGCCCGCCGCCTTGACGACGGCGCCAAGGTCACCCTGGGTGTCCGGCCGCGCGCCTTCGAGCTGGCGGCCGAGGACGGCCCGGGCACGCTCAGCGCCGAGGCCGACCTGATCGAGCCGATGGGGGCCGAGACGCTGGTGCACGCGATCGAGGACGGGCGCGACCTGCGCGTCGTCGTCGACCGGTCGCGGCGGGTGCGCGGCGGCGAGCGGCTGCACCTGCGGCCCAAGGCCGGCCAGGTCCACGTCTTCGATGCGAGCGGCAAGCGGGTGTCGTCATGAGCAGCTCGTCCACGCCCGTCCAGGGGATGTCGCCGGCGACCGCGCGCTTCGTCGAGCGCTGCATCATCTGGCTGTGCATCCTCTCGCTGGTCTTCATCTTCCAGCCGTTCAACAAGCTCCTTTCCGGCGTCGGCATGGCGCTGGTCGTGTTCGGCGGCCTCGCCTTCAACCTGGTCCCGCTGTGCGAGCCCGGCCGCCCGGCGCGCGACCTCGTCCGCGCCGCCATCACGGTCGTGGTGATCTTCCTGATCGTCTTCGGCCTCGCCGTGCTGTCCGCCTGGGGCTACGGCGAGTACCTGCGCGCCACCCGCTGAGCCGTTAGCCGGTCCGCCGGCCGTCCAGCACGATCTGCCGGTAGCGTTCGACGAAGCTCGCCTCGAGCGCGGTTCCGGGGCGACCGTCGCGCATCAGCGCGAAGGCGGCCTCGTCCTCGAGCGGCGGCTTGTAGGCGCGCGGCTCGGTCAGCGCGACATGGACGTCGACCACGCCGCACAGCAGGCTGACGTCGTCGAGGGCGAGGCCGGTCAGCGCCCGTGGGTAGCCGCTGCCGTCGAGGCGCTCGTGATGCCGCGCCGCCGCCGCCACGACCGCGTCCGGGATGTCGCCCGAGCGACGCAGCGTTGCCTCCGCCACCAGCGGGTGCTGGCGCATGATCCCCCATTCCCGCTCGTCCAGCCGCGCCGGCTTGTCGAGCAGGGCGTTGGGCACCGCCGTCTTGCCGATGTCGTGCAGCAGCCCGGCCAGCGCCAGCAGCTGCAGGTCGTCGGCCCGCAGCCCGACCGCCGAGCCGAACAGGGTCATGCCGGCGGCGACGCGCAGCGAGTGGGCGTAGGTCGCGTCGTGGTGCGTGCGCAGCACGTCGAGCAGCGGCCGCAGCGATCCGTCGGCGGCGAGGCCGGCGATCTCCGCGGCAGCCGGGGCGACGTCGCCGAGCGGTAGCGCGGTGCGGTCGCCGACGGCCCTGGCGGCGCGCAGCAGGGCCCGGCGCCCGGATCCGATCGCCCGTGCCACGGCGACGCCGGCGGGTTCCGGGCCGAGCCCGGAGCGACCGGCCAGGCGGTCCAGCTCGGCCGCCAGCCGGTGGTCGTCCGGCAAGGCCACCAGCGCGTCGGCGACGGCTTGGGCCGATCGCGAGGCGAGGCGCCCGTCGGCCTCGCGGCCGACGAGGACGAGATGCGGCGGCCCGCGGCGGCGGCCGCCGCGGAGCCGGCGTGCGAGCGTCAGTCCGGGAATGTCCGGCAGGTCGAGGTCGATGACCGCCACCGACTCGCCGCGGACCGCCGCCGCCACCAGGAGATCGGTGCCGCGGGTCAGCCACAGCAGGCGGGGGCTGCCGGCGTGCGCACCGAGCGCCGGCAGCAGCCGTTCCGGATCGGCCGTGGCGACGAGGATCGCGGGAAGGGCCAGGGACATGCTCCACCCCGGCGCCCCGGCTGACCCGGGGCGTCGACGGCGGCCATCCTGGCGGCCGGGCGCTTAACGGCGGGTGAAACCGCCGGCGGTCAGATCGCCGCCCGCATCTGCCCCAGCAGTGCCGGTGTCACGGTGCCGGTCTGCGGCAGGCCCCGGGCGCGTTCGAAGGCGATCACCGCCGAGCGCGTCTGCGGCCCGAAATCGCCGTCGAGCGGGCCGTTGTAGTAGCCGAGCCCGCGCAGCAGGCGCTGGGCGGTGAGCACGTCGGTACTGCTGGCGCCGGCCGTCGCCGCGCCGGCGGCCCGCTCGCGCTGCCACTGCTCGAACAGCCGCTGCTCCTCGATCTCGCGGCGGGTCTGCTCGGCCTGGAGCTGCGACTGCCGCTCGAAGTCGAGCTGGCGCTGCATGTTGCGGTCGGCGGCGGCCTCGCGCTGGGCTGCCGCCTGCTGCTGCCGCGGCTGGTCGACGTAGCGGTCGCCGAGGAAGCCGCCGAGTGCGGCCGCACCGAGGATCGACGCGGTCTGCACCACCGGGCCGCGATTGCGGGTGGCAACCCCGGCCAGCGTGCCGGCGCCGGCCGCACCGGCGATCGTGCCGCCGCCGAAGCCGGTGCCGTCGTTGGCGCAGCCGGCCAGCGCCAGCGCCGCCGCGCAGCAGCCTGCGAGGCCGGCCCGGCGGACCGTCATGCTCAGCCTGTCCATGCCCGCCCCCGTCATTGCGCCGGCTCGAACTTGAGAACCTCGTCCAGCGTCAGCACGCCGTCGCCGTTGGCGTCCATCCGTGCGAAGTCGGCGAGGCGGGCCTGGCGGACCTCGACCAGCGTCAGCCGCCCGTCCTTGTCGACGTCGACCCGGCTGAATGCCGCCGGCGTCTCCCCCTCGAGCTCCTCGACGACCAGCACGCCGTCGCCGTTGGCGTCGAGGTCGGCGAAGGCGGTCACCGCATCGGCGGCGAACTCGGCCTCGTCGATGACGCCGTCCCGGTTGGTGTCGGCGGCATCGAAGGCGGCCCTGGCCAGGGTCTCGTCGACGGCCTGGGCCGCCGCCGGCAGGGCGGCGACGCCCGTCAGGGCCGCCACCATGACCGCGAGCAGGGGCAGGGCAGGCAAGCGTATGGTCACGATCATCCCTTCGTCAGGCACGCCGGATCGGCGCGCATCCTACGCTGCTCCGGTGTCGCCGGCAAAAGGCCGCCGCTGTCAGCGCAGCCCGATCCGGCCGATGCCGGGCAGCTTGATGGCGAGGTCGAGCGGGTCGACGCCGAGCACGAGGCCCAGCACGTTGACCTCGAGGCCTTCGTCGACCGCCAGGGTCACGCCCAGCAGCCCGGCGAACGAGACCTGGAAGCCGGTCTTGCTGGGGGCGAGGCCGGCGAGCTGGCCGTTGGCGAGGAAGTCCTTGCCGATCGCCGTCGACGGCAGCTCGGCGCGCAGCTCGGGCACCGCCCGCATCACGTGCGCCACGAAGCTGTTGGAGTTCGGACCCGGCCAGGTGACGTAGCTGTCCTGGTAGGGATAGGCCGCGATCGCCGCCTCGATCTTCGGTATGGCGGCGGCTGCCGCCTCGCCGCGCAGGTCGAGGACCAGCTCCGGCTCGTTGCCGGCCCAGCGGGCATCCGGCGGGCGCATGTTGCGCCGGATGGCCTCGCCACCGCGGCGCACGCCCCAGGCGACGACCTCGTAGCGGTTGTACGACGCCGCACCCGGCGCCTTCGTCACCAGCCAGCTGTGGACGGCGAACGCACCCTTCCAGCCCCAGGTGCGGGCGGCATAGACCTGCACCACCGCCTCGGGCGTGCGCGCGGGATCCGGAGCCAGGCCGGTGCTGTCCCAGCGCGTCGTGCTCCAGTGCGGCGTGCCCTGCGCCATCAGCCGGCCGGCCGACCAGAGCACCGGGCCCAGCAGCAGCAGCAGGACGAGAAGGAAGGTACGGATCGGTTGCGACTCCGGTGCAGGTTCGCCTGAGATGTGCCGCGCCGCGCCGTGCGGCAAGGCTGCGGCGGCGAACGGCTTGTCACCGCTGCCGTCGCTCGGCACAAGTCGGTGTTTGCAACGCGCGGGGAACTGGCCGTGGCGCTCCTGTTCTACAGCAACGAGGACGACCCGCAGGCCTGGGGCGTCGAGCTGCGCAAGCGGCTGCCCGATCTCGACTACCGGATCTGGCCGGAGATCGGCGATCCGGCCGAGATCGATGTGGCTCTCGTCTGGCTGCCACCGCCCGGCATGCTGGCCTCGCTGCCGAACCTGCGCGCGATCCTGTCGCTCGGCGCCGGCATCGACGGCTTCCTGCGCGACCCGAGCCTGCCCGACAGGCCGCTGTGCCGGATGATCGACCCGGCGCTGACCACCAGCATGACCGAGTTCGTGCTGACGACAGCCCTCTGGTACCATCGCCGGCTCGACCTGTTCGATGCCGAGCAGAAGGCCGGCATCTGGAACCAGGTGCTGGCCCGGCCGGCGGCCGAGACCCGCGTCGGCGTCATGGGCCTGGGCGTGCTCGGCACCGCCGCGTGCGAGGGCCTGCGCCGGCACGGCTTCACCGTCCGCGGCTGGAGCCGGCAGGACCGGCCGATCGAGGGTGTGACCACCTTCAGCGGCAGCGACGGGCTCGAGGCCTTCCTCGGCGAGACCGACATCCTGGTCTGTCTGCTGCCGCTCACGCCGGAGACCGAGAACATCCTCGATGCGCGGCTGTTCGCGCGGCTGCCCAGGGGAGCGCGGCTGCTGCAGGTCGGCCGCGGCCGCCATCTGGTCGACGAGGACCTGCTGGCCGCGCTCGACAGCGGCCAGGTCGCGCACGCCTCGATCGACGTCTTCCGCCGCGAGCCGCCGCCGCCCGAGCATCCGTTCTGGGCCCATCCGAAGGTCCGGATGACGCCGCACATCGCCAGCTACAGCCTGCCGTCGAGCGGTGCCGACATCATCGCCGAGAACCTGCGCCGCCTCGCCGACGGCCGCCCGCTGCTGCACGTCGTCGACCGCCGCAAGGGCTACTAGGCGATGGCCGGGGGCGCCCGCGTCCTCACCGTAGCGCAGCAGAAGGGCGGCGCCGGCAAGACGACGCTCGTCATCCAGCTGGCGACGGCGCTGGCGGAGACCGGGCGGCGGATCGCCGTCGTCGACATCGATCCGCAGGGCAGCCTGACCGCCTGGATGCGCCAGCGCGAGCGGCGCGGCGACGCGGTTCCCGAGCTGCGCTTCTCGATGGTCGGTGGCTGGCGCCTGTCCGTCGAGCTCGACCGCCTGCGCGGCGAGCACGACATCGTCCTGGTCGACAGCCCGCCGCATGCCGAGACCGACGCCAAGGTCGCCATCCGCGCCGCCGACCTGGTCCTCGTCCCCTGCCAGCCCTCGCTGCTCGACGTCTGGGCCAGCGCCCCGACGGTCGAGCTGGCGGCGAAGGAGAAGCGGCCGGTGGCCCTCGTCCTCAACCGCGTGCCATCGCGCGGCAAGGGCGTCGACGAGGCCCGCACCGCGCTGGCCCGCCTCGGCTGCCCGATGCTGGCGGCCAATCTCGGCAGCCGCCAGGCGTTCTTCGCCGCCGTGCCCCGCGGCCTCGGCGTCGTCGAAAGCGAGCCGCGCAGCGCCGCCGCCGACGAGGCCAGGGCGGTCGCCACCGAGGTCATGGCCCTCGCGCGCTGAGCCCGCCTTCGCCCATCTGGCAAGTATCGCGTCCCCTGCCTACATGCGCAGCGCTCGCGCGCCTTGAAGCGGCGGTCGGGAAGGGGAGAGGTCGTTGTCCGCACCACCGTCAGGAACCGGCGCGCCGATCGAGAGCAAGGCGCAGCTCGTCGAGTGGATGGCCGCCGGCAGCAAGCCGCGCAACGCCTGGCGGATCGGCACCGAGCACGAGAAGTTCGCCTTCACCCGCAAGGACATGCGGCCGCTGCCCTACGACGGCAAGGCGAGCATCCGCGCCCTGCTCGAGGGCTTGGCCCGCGAGTTCGCCTGGACGCCCGTCCTCGAGAACGGCAACCCCATCGCGCTGGTCAAGGACCGCTGCTCCATCACGCTCGAGCCGGGCGGCCAGTTCGAGCTCTCGGGTGCTCCGCTGGAGACGCTGCACCAGACCTGCTGCGAGACTCACACCCATCTCGACGAGGTCCGCAAGATCGCCGAGCCGCTCGGCGTCGCCATGCTCGGCATGGGCTTCCAGCCGCTGTGGAAGCGCGAGGAGATCCCGTGGATGCCCAAGGGGCGCTACCGGATCATGGGCAGCTACATGCCGAAGAAGGGCAGCCTCGGCCTCGACATGATGCTGCGCACCTGCACCGTGCAGGTGAACCTCGACTTCGCCTCCGAAGCCGACATGGTGCGCAAGTTCCGCGTGAGCCTCGCCCTGCAACCCATTGCGACGGCGATCTTTTCGAACTCGCCCTTCGTCGAAGGCAAGGACAGCGGCTTCCTCAGCTACCGCAGCCACATCTGGACCGACACCGATCCCGACCGCTGCGGCATGCTGCCCTTCGTCTTCGAGCCCGGCATGGGCTTCGAGCGCTATGTCGACTACCTGCTCGACGTGCCGATGTACTTCGTCTACCGCGAGGGCCGGTACATCGACGCCAGCGGCCAGTCGTTCCGCGACTTCATGCAGGGCCGCCTGCCGGCGCTGCCCGGCGAGGTCCCGACGCTGAGCGACTGGCAGGACCACCTGACCACCGCCTTTCCCGAGGTCCGGCTCAAGCGCTTCCTCGAGATGCGCGGTGCGGACGGCGGGGCCTGGCGGACGATCTGCGCCCTGCCGGCGCTGTGGGTCGGCCTGCTCTACGACGATCAGGCGCTCGATGCGGCCGAGCAGGTCGTCGCCGACTGGACGCTGGGCGAGATGGCCGATCTTCGCCGCAACGTGCCGCGCCAGGGCCTGCACGCGCCGTTCCGCCGCGGCACCGTCCTCGACGTCGCCCGCCGCGTGGTCGGCCTCGCCGCCGACGGGCTGGCCCGGCGCGCCCGCATCAACTGGGACGGCCGCGACGAGACCCACTACATCCGCCGCGTCCAGGAGATCGTCGAGCGCGGCCGCAGCCCGGCCGAGGAGAAGCTCGAGGATTTCCGCGGCAAGTGGGACCGGCGGGTCGAGCCGGTCTTCGTCGACTACGCCTTCTGAGGCGTGGGCCGGACCTGCCCGACCACGGCCCTGAGCCGCGCGGCATTGGTTCGGTCGAGTTCGACCACCGCCTTGTAGGCGCCGGACGCGGTGGTCGCGACCATGCCCATCGTGGTGATCGCCGGCATGTAGGCCTGCGCGGCCGGGATGTGCTTGCCGGCGAGGCCGGCGGCCTTGAGCGCGGTCGAGGCGGTATCGAGCCAGAGCTGCAGGTCGCTCAGGTCCTCGGCCGCGGCCCAGCGGTCGACCAGCTTGCGCGTGCCGACGACCAGCCAGGCGGCGCTCCAGGCCTCGCCCGCCAGCGGATGCGCCGCGGCCAGTGCCCGGCCCGTGAAGGCCTTGAGCTGGCTCACCGCGTCGGCGTCGAGCCTCGCCGTCACCTCGGCCGGCGTCAGCACCGTGCCGCCGGGCAGCACGAGCCCCGGCACGCCGCTCGGGGCGAAAGCCGGATCCTGCTCCGGCCGGCTCGGCGTCGGCAGGCGCCGCGGCAGCGGGATCGCCTGCGCCTGGCGGACCTTCACGCCGTCACGGCCAGGCCGGCGAGCGCTGCCACGCCGTCCGCCTCGGCGAACGCCGCGACCGAGCCGACCACGAGCAGCGCCGGGCCGCGCAGGTCGGCGATGTCGACCGCCCCCGCCAGGGTCCCCAGCGTCGCGCGGATCACCCGCTGGCCCGGCAGGGTCCCGTTCTCGACCATGGCCGCCGGCAGGTCGCGGCTCAGCCCCTCGGCGATCAGCCGGGCGCACAGCGCGTCCAGCGCCTTGTGGCCCATGTAGATCACCAGGGTCTGGTTCGGCTGGCAGAGCGCCTTCCAGTTCAGGTCCGGCTCGCCGTTCTTGGTGTGGCCGGTGGCGATCACCAGGGTCTGGGCATGGTCGCGGTGGGTGAGGGGGATCACCGCACTGGCGGCGCAGCCGGTAGCGGCGGTGATGCCGGGCACCACCTCGAAGCCGATGCCGGCCTCGACCAGCGCCTCGATTTCCTCGCCGCCGCGGCCGAACACCAGCGGATCGCCGCCCTTCAGCCGCACCACGCGCTGCCCCGCCAGCGCCCGGCGCACCAGCAGCTCGTTGATCTCGACCTGGCGCATGTAGTGGTTGGCGCGCTGCTTGCCGGCGAAGATCAGCTCGGCCGTCGGCCGCGCATGGTCGAGGATCGCCGGGGCCACCAGCCGGTCGTAGACGACGACGTCGGCCTCGCCGATCAGGCGCGCCGCCTTCAGCGTCAGCAGCTCCGGGTCGCCGGGGCCGGCACCCACCAGATGGACAAATCCCCGCGTCACGGCGGCGATTGGAGCGTGCCGCGGCGGTGCTGACAATCCCCGCGCCGACATGGACTTACCGTCCCGCGACGAGGCTCAGCAGGAACGCGGTCTCGGTCAGCTGCTGCACCGCCCCCAGCGTATCCCCGGTGCAGCCGCCGAAGCGGGCGCCGAGCCAGCCGGCGACGGCCACGGCGACGAGGGCGGCGACGGCACATCCCACCAGCGCATCCGGATAGGGCAGGCAGGCCAGGGCGACCGCGGCGCCCAGTGCGGCGGCGATCCCCACGGCCTGCACCGTCGGCCGTCCCGCATCGGCCGCCAGTCCGGCCCCGCGAGCGTTCGGCTGCCGCCACATCACCGCCGGGACGGCGGCGCGCGACACCGCCCCGGCCGCGACGAGTGCTGCCGCCACGGCGAACGGGTCCCACAGGGTCGCCAGTGCCGACAGCCGGGCGAGCAGGGTCAGGACCAGCGCGATCGTGCCGAAGCTGCCGATCCGGCTGTCGCGCATGATCTCCAGCGCGCGTGCCCGGTTCGTGCCGGCCCCCAGCGCGTCGGCGGTGTCGGCGAGCCCGTCCTCGTGCAGCGCCCCGGTGGCCAGCACCAGCGCCGCCAGCGCGATGATCCCGGCCGGCAGCGAGGTCAGGCCGACATAGGTGGCGGCGAGGAAGGCGGCCCCGCCGATGGCCCCGACGACCGCCCCGACCACCGGAAAGAGATACGCCGCCCCGGCCAGCTCGTGCATCGCCGGCGGCGGCTCGACCCGGGCCGGCAGCCGGGTCAGGAAGATCGTGGCGACCATCAGGTCCCTGAGCAACGGCGTCTCCAGCGGCGGTGGACAGCCCCCGAACCCGTCGGCAAGTTGCCCGGCCCGAAGCTCCTACGAATGCAGGCATCCGCACCAGATGGCCGATTGGCACGCCCCGACCGATTTCGCCGCGATCCGTGCCCTTGTCGGCCGGCTGCCCGAGCCGGACACCGAGGCCGTCGCCCGCACCGCCGCCCGCGAGGCGCAGCTGACCAAGCCCGCCGGTGCCCTCGGTCGCCTCGAGAGCCTCACCGCCTGGCTGGCCGGCTGGCAACGCCGTCATCCGCCGCGGCTCGACCGGGTCCGCGTCGCCGTCTTCGCCGGCTGGCACGGCATCGCCGGCCGCGGGGTCTCGGCCTATCCGGCCGAGGTCACCGGCCAGATGGTCGCCAACTTCGAGGCCGGCGGTGCCGCCATCAACCAGCTGTGCCGGGTCGCCGGCGCCGAGCTGGTGGTGCGGGCCATCGCCCCCGGCGTGCCGACCGCCGTGCTGACCGAGGCGCCGGCGATGGACGAGGCCGCCTGCATGGCCGCCTTCGCCGAGGGCTGGGCCACCGCCTTCGCCGACCTCGACCTCCTGGCCGTCGGCGAGATGGGCATCGGCAACACCACCGCCGCGGCGGCGCTGGCGGCCGCCCTGGTCGGCGGCGATCCCGCCGGTTGGGTCGGCCCCGGCACCGGCCTCGACGCCGCCGGCGTCGCCCGCAAGGCCGCCGCCGTCAGCGCGGCCCTGGCCTTCCATGGCGGGCATCTGGGCGACCCGCTCGAGGCCCTGCGCCGCGTCGGTGGCCGTGAGATTGCCGCCATGGCCGGCGCCATCCTGGGCGCTCGCGTGGCGCGCGTCCCGGTGCTGCTTGACGGCTACGTCGCCACCGCTGCCGCAGCCGTCCTGCAGCGCCTCGACCGCACCGCCCTCGACCATGTCCGCGCCGCCCATCGCTCGGCCGAGCCGGCGCACGGCCGGCTGCTGGCCGCCCTCGGCCTCGACCCGCTGCTGGACCTCGGCATGCGCCTGGGCGAGGCCTCCGGTGCCGCTGTCGCCATTCCGATCCTGCGGGCGGCGGTCGCCTGCCACGCCGGGATGGCGACCTTCGCCGAGGCCGCCGTCAGCGGACCGGCCTAGCCTCCATCGGCAACCTGTGGCCGGCTCAGCCCGCCGTCAGCACCGCATGCCGCATCGCCAGGATCGGCGCGTCGAACTGCATCGCGTAGCCGTCGGCCTTGCGCAGGAAGGCCATGAACGACTCGTAGACCTTGCGGGTCAGCTCGTCCTTGGCGGCGAGCTCGGCGAAGACCTCGAAGGTGGCCTTGCCCAGCGCCGCCACCACGTCCGGCGGCAGCTGGCGGACCTCGACCCCGTTGTCGGCCACCAGCGGCCCGAACGCGTCGATGTTGTGATAGACGAAGTCGGCGTAGGTCTCGTTGGCGGCCGCCGAGGCGGCGGTGGCGACGATCGCCTGCAGGTCGGCCGGCAGGGCCTCCCAGCGCTCCTTGTTGACGATGATCTCGAGTCCCGGGCCGGGCTCGTGGAAGGCCGGCACGTAGTAGAACTTGGCCGCCTTGTAGAGGCCGAAGGCGCGGTCGTTCCAGGGGCCGACCCACTCCGCGGCGTCGATCCGGCCGGACAGCAGCGCCGGCGCGATCTCGCCCGGCGGGATCATCTCGGCGACCACACCCAGCTTCTGCATCACCTGGCCGCCCAGGCCGGCGATGCGGAACTTGAGCCCCTTGAGGTCGGCGACGCCGGTGATCTCCTTGCGGAACCAGCCGCCGGCCTGGACGCCGCTGGAGCCGGCGTAGAACGGCACGACGCCCAGGGGCGCATAGACCTCGCGCCAGAGCTCGAGCCCGCCGCCCTGGTAGATCCAGGCGGCCAGCTCGGGTGCGGTGAAGCCGAACGGCACGCCGGTGAAGAAGTGCAGGGCCGGGGCCTTGCCGGCCCAGTAGTAGGGCGTGCCGTGGGCGATGTCGGCGGTGCCGCTCTGCACCGCGTCCAGCCCCTCGAACGGCGGCACCAGCTCGCCGGCGGCGTAGAGCTTGAGCTCCATGCGGCCGCCGGACATCGCCGCCACCCGGTCGGCGAACAGCTGCGCGGCCGTGCCGAGGCCCGGCGTGTTGCGCGGCCACGGCATGATCATCGTCCAGCGCACCACGTCCTGGGCGATGGCCGGGGCGGCGAGGGCTGCCGGGGCGGCAACGGCGGCGGTGGCGATCAGGCTGCGGCGCTTCACGGGAACGGAACTCCTCGCTTCAGGTGCGGTCGATCAGGTGCAGGAACGAGCCGGCGACGCTGCCGGCCCGGCAGCCGACGGGGCCCAGCTCGTGGCCGCGGACGTCGGCGGCCCGCAGGAACGGCACGCCGTGATTGGCGATCTCGCAGGCATAGTGGAACTCGTGGCCCCGGAAGCCCGTCCCGGCCTCGCCGAGCGGGCAACCGTCGAGCAGCTCGATCCGGCGGTAGCCGAGATGCCGGCGCCGCTCGGCGAAGCTGGTGACCACCGGCAGCAGGCCGGCCATCGGATGTCGCAGGCTCTGGGCGTCGACCAGCGCCTCGCCCAGCACCATGTAGCCGCCGCACTCGCCGTAGACGAACGCGCCACGGGCGGCGGCGGCCCGCAGGCCGGCGAGGAAACGCCCGCTGCCGGCGAGGCGCCCGGCATGCAGCTCGGGATAGCCGCCGGGCAGGACCACCGCGTCGGCCGCCGCATCCGGCGCCTCGTCCGCCAGCGGCGAGAACGGCACCAGCTCGGCACCGCGCCGGCGCCAGCCCTGCAGGGTCGCGGCGTAGGCGAAGGCGAAGGCCGCGTCGCGGGCGAGTGCGATCCGCTGGCCTGGCGGCGGGACCGGTACGGCCTCGGCATGCAGCGTCGCCACCGAGGGTGGCCGCGCAAGCCGGACCAGCCGGTCGAGGTCGAGCGCTCCCTCGGCCGCAGCGGCGGCCCCGTCGAGGAAGGCCTCGAGGTCGCCATGCTCCTGGGCCAGGACGAGGCCCAGGTGCCGCGACGGCAGGGCCAGCCCGCCGAGCTGCGGGAAGGCACCCAGCACAGGCGTCGACAGCCGCGCATCCAGCGCCTCGCGCAGCGCCCGGTCGTGCGCCTCGCTGCCGACCCGGTTGAGGATCAGCGCGGTGACGTCGACATCCTCGCGGAAGCGGACGAAGCCGTCGGCGAGGGCCGCCACGGAGGCGCCCATCGCCCGCACGTCGAGGACCAGCACCACCGGCAGCCCGAGCAGGGCGGCGATGTCCGCCGTCGAGCCGCTGCCGTCGGGCGCCCCGTCGAACAGCCCCATCACCCCCTCGCCGACGACGATGTCGGCATCGCGCCCGGCGGCGTCGAGCAGCGCCGCCAGGGTACCGAAGCGCATCGCCCAGCTGTCGAGGTTGTGGCAGGGGCGACCGGTGGCGCGGGCGTGGAACTCGGGGTCGATGTAGTCGGGGCCGACCTTGAACGAGCCGACCCGCAGGCCGCGCCGGCGCAGGGCCCGCAGGACGGCCAGCGTCGTCGTCGTTTTGCCCGAGCCCGAGGCCGGGGCGGCGATCAGGATGGCGGGGGTGCGCAACAGCCTGCCTCGAAGGATGCTTGGTGGTAGATGGCTGCCATGGCGCAGCCAGTCTATCCCCAGCCCGAGGACGCCGCGACCCGGCCGGTGGCATCCCTGCGCCGCGGCTGGACCACCGGCACCTGCGCCACCGCCGCCACGACGGCAGCCGTCCGCGGCCTGTACGGCCTGGCCGTTCCCGACGCCGTCGAGGTCCGCCTGCCGCGCGGCGGCATCGCCCGCCTGCGCCTGGCCGAGAGCTGGACCGGCGATGGCGCCGCCGGGGCCGCCCTTGTCAAGGACGCCGGCGACGACCCGGACGTCACCCACGGTTGCCTCGTCCGCGTCGTCGCTGTCCCTGCGGCGCCGGGCGCCGGCGTGCGGTTCCGCGCCGGCGAGGGTGTCGGCACGGTGACGTTGCCCGGCCTGCCGATCCCGCCCGGCGAGCCGGCCATCAACCCGGTGCCGCGCCGCATGATGCGCGACGCGGTCGCCGAGGTCGCGGTCGAGGCCGGCCGTCCCGGAGACGTCGAGCTGACCGTCTCGATCCCCGGCGGCGAGGCGCTGGCGGCGCGGACCCTCAACCCGCGCCTGGGCATCGTCGGCGGCCTGTCGATCCTCGGCACCACCGGCGTCGTCGTGCCGTTCAGCTGCGCCTCCTGGATCCACTCGATCCACCGCGGCATCGATGTCGCCCGGGCGGCAGGGCTCGACCACCTCGCCGCCGCCACCGGCTCGACCTCGGAAGCGTTCGTTCGCGCGCGCTACGGTTTGCCGGACATGGCCGTCCTCGACATGGGCGACTTCGTCGGCGGGACGCTCAAGTACCTGCGCCGGCACCCCGTGCCCCGCCTCAGCCTGGTCGGCGGGATCGGCAAGCTGGCCAAGCTGGCGCAGGGTGCCCTCGACCTGCACAGCGCGCGCAGCACGCTCGACCGTCCGCGTCTGGCCGCCATGCTCGCGGCTGCGGGCGCCCCGGCGGCGCTGTGTGCGGCCGTCGACAGCACGGTGACGGTTGCAGGATTGCTTGAGCTTGCCGAAGGCTTCCCGTTCGGGGATTTTGTCTGCCGACATGCCTTGAGCGTCGCCAGCGATACGGTGGGCCGGCATGTCGTCGTCGAAGTGCTGGCGATCGATCGCGCCGGCCGGCTGGTTGGGCGCGCTGATGGCTGGTGAGGGCCGCAAGACAATCCTGATCCTCGGCGGGACCGGCGAGGCCCGTCGCCTTGCCGACCTGCTGGCCCGGCGCGCAGACCTCGAGGTGGTGTCCTCGCTCGCCGGGCGGACCAGCGAGCCAGAGCTGCCGGCCGGCGAGGTGCGGACCGGCGGCTTCGGCGGTGCCGACGGGCTCGCCGCCTACCTGTCCGAGCTGCGTCCGGTCGCCGTCGTCGATGCGACCCACCCCTATGCCGAGCTGATCAGCCGCAACGCCCGCCGGGCCTGCGCGGCGCTCGGCGTCCCGCGGCTGCGCTACGACCGCGCTCCCTGGGTCCGGCAGGCCGACGACACCTGGATCGAGGTCAAGGACATCGAAGCGGCGATGGCCGAGGCGGCGGCCCGCGGCCGGCGCATCTTCGTCGCCGTCGGCCGCGTGCCGGCCGCCCTGTTCGAGGCCTATCCCGACCACTGGTTCCTCGTCCGCAGCGTCGAGCGGCTCGGCGACATGCCGGAGAACGTCCGCTGCATCGCCGGCAAGGGTCCCTTCCGCCTGGCCGACGAGCAGGAGCTCCTCGACGGCCACCGCATCGACGTGATCGTCAGCAAGGCGAGCGGCGGCAGCTCGGTGTTCGCCAAGATCGAGGCGGCCCGGGCGATGAAGCTGCCGGTGGTGCTGCTGCGCCGCCCCGATCCGCCGCCGGGACCCCTGGTGCACCGGGCCGACGAGGCCGTCGCCTGGCTCGATCAGCTGCTCGGCGAGCGGGATCCCGACCGCAGCACGTGAGTGTGGTCGGCGGCGTAGAGCCGGCTGTCGGTGAACGCCGCGGCGCCCAGCGCCGGTCCGGTCAGGATCAGCGCCGTGCGGGTGATGCCGGCCGCCTTCACCTGTGCGCGGATCGTCCGCAGCGTGCCGCGCAGGATCAGCTGATCCGGCCAGCTCGCCCGGTAGATCACCGCCACCGGCCCGTCCGCGCCATAGACCGGCGTCAGCTCGCGGACGATCTTCGCGAGGTTGTTGATCGACAGGTGGATCGCCAGCGTCGCCCCGCTGCGGGCGAAGGCGACGAGGTCCTCGCCCGCCGGCATCGCCGAGGCGCGCACCGACGTCCGGGTCAGCACGACGCTCTGGCTGACGTCGGGCAGGGTGAGCTCGAGGCCGAGTTCGGCCGCCGCCGCGGCATAGGCCGGCACTCCCGGCGTGATCGTCCAGGCGATGCCCAGCGCATCCAGCCGCCGGATCTGCTCGGCGATGGCGCCGTACAGCGACGGATCGCCCGAGTGGACCCGCGCCACGTCATGCCCGGCGGCGTGCGCTTGCTCGATGCGCGCGACGATCTCGTCGAGGTGCAGCGGTGCCGTGTCGATCACCTCCGCACCCGCGTCCGCCTCGGCCAGCACCTCGCGCGGCACCAGCGAGCCGGCGTAGAGGATCACCGGGCAGCGCCGGATCAGGTTCAGGCCCCGTACGGTGATGAGGTCGGGCGCGCCGGGCCCGGCGCCGATGAAGTGGACGGTCATGTCACTGGATAGCCGCGCGGGGTGAGGACGAGGTCGCGACCGTCGAGGCGCGGCACCAGCCGGCTCGCCGCGTTGCCGACCAGGACCAGCGTCAGCATGTCGACCATGTCGGTCTCGAGCTCGGCCAGGGTCACGATCCGCACCTGCTCCTCCGGCCGGCCGAGGTTGCGGGCGAGCACCACCGGCGTCGCTGCCGGCCGGTGCCGCAGCAGGCTCTGGCGCGCCGCCGGCAGCGCCGTGCGCCGCCGCTGCGACACCGGGTTGTAGAGCGCCAAGACGAAGTCGCCGGCGGCCGCCGCCTCGAGCCGCCGCTCGATCACCGGCCAGGGCGTCAGCAGGTCCGACAGCGAGACGCAGCAGAAGTCGTGGCCGATGGCCCCGCCGACCCGGGCCGCGGCCGCCTGGAACGCGGAGACACCCGGCAGCACCTCGACCTCGACCCGCTGCCAGCCCGGATCGTCGCTCGACGCCAGCAGCTCCACCACCAGCGCCGCCATCGCGTAGATGCCGGCATCGCCCGAGCAGACCAGCGCCACGCGCCGTCCCGCCGCCGCCCGTTCCAGCGCGTGGCGGCAGCGCGCCGTCTCGTCGCCGAGCGGGTAGGCGCTGCGCAGGGCCCGCAGCCCGAGGTCCGCCACGAGGTCGAGGTAGAGCCCGTAGCCGACCAGCTCGTCGGCCTGCCGCAGCCGCGCCTCGACGGCCGGGGTCCGCGTCGCCGGATCGCCCGGGCCGATACCCACGACCGACAGCAGCCCGCGCGCCCGGCCGACCGCCTCCGGATCGATCGGCACGGGTGCCAGCGCCACCGCACAGGTACAGCCTTGGCCCTTGCGCTTGGGCACCACCAGCCGCCCTTCCGGTCCGGCTGCCCGCAGCGCCGCCGCCTCGGCGACGCCCGGCGTCCCGGTCGCCGCCAGCACCGTTGGCGACGGGTTGGCGAGGCGAGGGGTCTCGGCCTTCAGCGCGTCGGCGGTGAAGAATCGCGCCGGCCGGTCCAGCCGTGCGGCCAGCGCGTGCACCGCCGGCTCCGCCGCCTTCAGGTCCAGCGACACGACGCAGGCCACGGCCCCGGCCGCCAGTCCCGCCTCCGCCAGCGTCGCCTCGACCAGGGCCGCCAGGGCCTCGGGCGGCGCGTTCCGCTCGCAGCCGACACCCAGCGCCAGCACCTGCGGATGCACCACCATCCGCTCGGGCGTCGCCGGCACGTCCCGCGCCGTCACGAGGATCGAGAGCCGCGCATCGTCCTGTCGCGGCAACTCGGCGGCATCCAGCCAGCACCGCCCGCCGGCCTCCACCTCGATCCGGACCGGAGCCCCGTCGAGCAGCCGGGCCATCAGCGGCTTCGCCAGCGCCGGCTCGGCCAGCCTCCAGCCCGGCGGCGGTGCGTCGAGCGCCACGCCGAAGGCGAGGTCGCCGGCGGTCGTCAGCGCCGCCCGCACATCCAGCGCTGCGGCGATCGTCGCCGCCAGCGCGTTGGCGCCGCGGTGGCCGCCCAGCAGCGGCACGACGGCGCTGGCGTCCTCGGCCACCGCGACCACCGGCGGCTCGCGGCCCTTGTCGGCGAGCAGCGGGCCCACCGCCCGGATCAGGATGCCGGCAGCACAGATCCCGACCACCGGCGTGCCCGCGGCGAACAGGCCGGCGATGTGGGCGGTGGCCTTGGCGAACCGCCGGTCGGCGTCGCAGGCGGCACAGTCGGGGGCATGCACGAGCGATCCCGGCAGCGCGTCGGCGACGCGTCGTGCCAGCCCGGCCGAGCGGGCGCCCAGCACCACGACGGCGATCTCCTCGCTCATGCCTTGGGCTCGGTCCGCCGCGCCAGGACCAGCGAGAAGTAGCCGACGATCTCGTCCGGCACGTCGGCCAGCCGGCGTACCCGCTCGCCGGCATTGCCGACGTCCTCGACCAGCGTCGCGTCGTCGAGCAGCCCGGTGGCGCGCAGCACCGCGCGGACCTTGGCGATGTGCCGGCCGACCTTGATCACCACCACCTGCGGCGAGGATCGGGCGAGCTGCTCCAGCCGCGCCTCCGGCAGCGTCGCCGGCAGCACGGCGAGCGGTGCCTCGCGGCTGGCGATCGGCCGCAGCGCCGCCGAGGCCGCCGCCATCGGCGCCGAGATCCCGGGGACGGCGGCGCAGGGATAGCGGCCCCGCATCCGCTCCAGCAGGTAGGCGAACGAGCCGTAGAACAGCGGGTCGCCCTCGCACAGGAAGACGACGTCGCGGCCCGCCTCGAGCTCGGCGCCGATCGCCGTCGCCATGACGTCGTAGATCGGTGCCGTCTCGTCGGGATCGCCGGTCATCGGCATGGCGAAGGCCAGCTCGCGGGTGCCCGGCTTCAGGTGCGCCGCCACGATCTGCTTCGCCCGGCTGGCCCGGCCGCGCGCGCTGATGAAGGCGACGACGCTGGTCTTCTCCAGCACCCGCACGGCCTTGAGCGTCAGCAGCTCGGGGTCGCCCGGGCCGACGCCGATCCCGGTCAGGCGGCCGGTGCGCATGGCTTCCTCGCCACCAGCTGGGTGACCGGCATCAGCGGCCGCCAGCCGAGCAGCCCGCCCACCGGCTCGGCCCGGTGCACGGCCAAGCGCGACAGGTCACCGCCATGCCCGGCATGGAACGCGAGCAGCGTCCGCTCGCTCTCCAGCGTCACCGCGTGCGCCACCAGCCGCCCGTCCGGCCGCAGCGCCGCCCAGGCCTTCTCCAGCACGACCGGATCGCGCCCGCCGCCGCCGACGAACACCGCGTCCGGCGCCTCGAACCCGCCGAGGCAGCCCGGCGCGCTGTCCTGCACCACCATGATCTCGGGCACGCCGAGCCTGGCGGCATTGCGAGCCAGCATCGCCGCCCGCGTCGCATCGCGTTCCACGGCGATGGCCCGCGCACCGGTGGCCGCCCGCGACCACTCGATGGCGATCGAGCCGCAGCCGGCGCCGATGTCCCACAGCAGCTGTCCCGCCGCCGGCTCCAGCCGCGCCAGCGCCAGCGCCCGGGCCTCCTGCTTGGTCAGCTGCCCGTCATGCTCGAACGCATCGTCCGGCAGGCCCGGCAGCGTTGGCGGTGCTGCCGTCCGGCACCCCGTCAGATCGATCGCCACCGTGTTGAGATCGGCGAACGGCCGTCCCTCGGCGCCGACGATCCGCTCGGCCGGGCCGCCCAGCCGCTCCAGCACGGTCATGGTCGCCTCCGGCGCCAGCCCGGCGAGGATCGCGGCGATCCGGTCCGGCGTGGCACCGTCCTCGCTCAGCACCAGCACCCGGGCACCCGGCACGAGATGGCGGCGCAGCCCGTCCAGCGGGCGGCCGTGGACGGTCGTGCAGGTGCAGCCCTCGAGCGACCAGCCCATCCGCGCCGCGGCGAGCGCGAAGGCGGAGATGCCCGGATGGACCCGGATCGCCGGCTCGCCGAAGCGCTGGCGCAGCAGCCGCGCCACGCCGAACCAGGAGGGATCGCCGGTCGCCAGCACCGCGCAGGGTCGTCCCGCCTCGGCCGCGATCCGCTCCAGCGTCGCGGCCAGCGGCGAGTCCCAGGCCAGCCGCGGCCTGCCGTCCTCGGGCAGCATGGCGAGATGCCGCCGCCCGCCGATGACCAGCTCGGCCCGGCCCAGCGCCTCGCGTGCCGCGGGCCCGAGGCCGGCGATCCCGTCCTCGCCGATGCCGACGACGTCGAGCCACGGCCCGCTCACGGGGCGCCCCGCAGCAGGGCGTTGACCGCCGACGCCGCCATGGCGCTGCCGCCCAGCCGCCCGGGCAGGGTCACGAAGGGCACGTCGAGCCCGCTGTCGATCAGCGCCTGCTTGCTTTCGGCGGCACCGACGAAGCCCACCGGGAAGGCGAGGATCACGGCCGGCCGTTCCGGCCACTCCGTCAGCCGCTCCAGCAGCCGGAACAGCGCCGTCGGCGCGTTGCCGATCGCCACGACCGCACCGGCAAGGTCCGGACGCCAGAGGTCGACCGCCGCCGCCGACCGGGAGATCCCGCTGGACTCGGCCGTTGCCGCGAGATCGGCAGCGCCCAGCCGGCAGACCACCCGCGGTGCCGCGACGCCGGCCGGCGCCGAGATGCCGGCGGCGACCATCCGGCTGTCCGTGAGCACCGGCGCCCCGGCTGCCAGCGCCCGGCGGCCGGCCGCATCGGGATCGCCCCGCCATGCCAGCAGCCCCGCGACCTCGGCCATGCCGCAGCCGTGCACGACGCGGCCGGCGATGGCCCGCCGCTCGGGCGGCAGCCGGTCGAGGCCGGCTTCCCGCGCGATCATCGCGAACGAGGCCCGCGTGATCTCCTGCGGATCGCGGATGTAGGCGAGGGCGCTCAAGGGCGGCGCCCCTCACTCCGCCGCCGCGTCGACCTTCCCGTCGTCGTGCGGGTGCGGGTGGTGATGGTCGTGGCCGTGATGGTGGTGGTGATGGCCGTGCCCGTGCCCGTGCCCGTGCCCGTGCCCGTGGTGGTGATGATGGTGGTGGTGATGGTCGTGATGGTGGTCGGCGTCGGTGCCGATGCCCTCGACGTGGTGGTGGTGGCTTTCCTGCGGGGCGCCGAGGTCGCCCTCGAAGCCGAGGATCTGCGTGCGGTACTTGCACAGCGAGCAGTTCATCGCCGTGTCGCCCTCGAGCACGCCGAGGATGCGCTCGACGAAGCTCTCGACCACCAGCGGATGGTCGTTGAGGTAGCCGGCCTCGACGACCTCGACCTCGGGGTGGCGCGCGGCGACCTCGCGGGTCGCCTCGTAGATCCGCCGCACCAGCACGCCGGTGAACAGGAAGTAGGGAAACACCAGGATCCGGCGGAAGCCCAGCCGCGTCGCCCGCTCGACCGCCACCTCGGTCCGCGGGTGCGCCACGCCGGAATAGCCGTACTCGGCATGGCCGAAGCCCATGCCCTCCCACAGCATCCGCGTCACCTTGGCGACGTTGCCGTTGGCGTCGCTGTCCGAGGTGCCCCGGCCGATGACGACGAGGCAGGTGTCCTCGCGGGCGATCCCGTCGCCGGCCGCGGCCAGCGCCGCCTCGATCCGGTCGCGCGACGCCTGCAGCAGCTTGCCGTCGATGCCGAGGTCGCGGCCCATGTCGATGCGCAGGCCGTGCTGCTTGGCATAGGCGTTCAGCACCGACGGCACGTCGTTCTTCACGTGCCCGGCGGCGAACAGCATGCCCGGCACCGCCAGGACCCGCCGCACCCCGCGCTCGCGCAGCCGGTCGAGGCCGTCGCGGATGATCGGCCGGGCGAACTCGAGATAGCCCATCTCGACGGGCCAGCCCGGCAGGCGCTCGCGCACCCGGTCGACGACATGGGCGAACTCGCGGCAGGCCTGCTCGTCGCGGCTGCCGTGGCCGCACACCATGACTCCCAAAGCGCTCATCGGTGACCTGCGGGGGCTGGAGATGCGACGCTTCCTTAACAGCCACCCGGCGGGCGAACAAGCCGAGCGCCTCGGGCTGCCGCGTTGCCAGCCCCATGGGCCGTCGCTAGCTTGCGCCGCCGCCGCGCAGCCCGATCCGGCGCAGCCTCCGGGACCCCATGCTCTTCATCGAAGGCCGCTTCTTCCTGTTCTTCGCGATCGTGTTCGCGGTCTACTGGCTGCTGCCGGGCAACCGCGGGCGCAAGCTGTGGCTGCTCGGCGTCAGCTACCTGTTCTACAGCGCCTGGGACTGGCGCTTCCTGCTGCTGATGATCGGCATCACCCTGGTCGACTGGTGGGTCGGCGCCCGGCTCGGCGATACCCGTGATCCGGTGGCGCGGCACCGCCTGGTCCTGCTGGCGCTCGTCGTCAATCTAGGAAATCTGTTCTTTTTCAAGTACTTCAACTTTTTTGCTGATTCGCTGGTTCAGTTCCTCGACCTGTTCGGCGCCACCGCCAGCTGGACGACGCTGAACATCGTCCTGCCGGTCGGCATCAGCTTCTACACGTTCCACATGCTGAGCTACGTCATCGACGTCTACCGGGGCGAGCTGGCGCCGCGCAAAAGCCTGCTCGACGTGGCGCTGTTCGCCGCCTTCTTCCCGCAGCTGGTGGCCGGGCCGATCCTGCGGGCCAGCCAGTTCCTGCCGCAGTTCGACAGCATGCGCAGCTTCGCCGACGTCCGGGTGCGCGCCTGCCTGACCCTGTTCCTGATCGGCTACATCAAGAAGGCCTGCGTCTCCGACAACATCTCGCCCTTCGTCGACCCGGTCTTCCTCGATCCCGCGGCCTACACCGCCGACGCCATCGTCGGGGCGGTGCTGCTCTACGCCGTGCAGATCTACTGCGACTTCTCGGGCTATACCGACATGGCGCTGGCCAGCGCCGGGCTGCTCGGCTTCTACCTGCCGCCCAACTTCGACTGGCCCTACCTGTCGCGCAACATCAGCGAGTTCTGGCGCCGCTGGCACATCAGCCTGTCGACCTGGCTGCGCGACTACCTCTACATCCCGCTCGGCGGCAACCGCCACGGCCCGCTGATGCGCTACCGCAACCTGATGATCACCATGGTCCTGGGCGGCCTGTGGCACGGCGCGTCGTGGAACTTCGTCATCTGGGGGACGATGCACGGCGGGGCGCTGGCCCTGCACCACGCCGCCCGCGACTTCCTGTCGCCCCGGCTCGGGCGGCCGGACCCCAAGGGTGTCACCGGCGCGGTCTGGGCGCTGCTCGGCATCGCCCTGACCTTCTGGTGGACCTGCTTTGCCTGGATCTTCTTCCGTGCGGTCGAGCTCGGCCAGTCGCTGCCGATCGCCCGGGCCTGGCTGACCTTCGACTCGCCCGGCACGCAGCCGCTCGGGCTCGACTGGAAACTGACGATGGCGATCCTCGCCGCCCTGCATGTGCTGTCGCGCTGGCTGCGGCCCGAGCGCATGGCCGAGCGGGTCCCGCCCGTGCTGTTCGCCGGCGGGCTCGGCGCCACCGCCGCCCTGGCGCTGGCTTTCCTGCCGGCCGAGTACCGGCCCTTCGTCTACTTCCAGTTCTGAGCGCCCGGCCGCCGTGCTCGAGCCGGCCGCCGCGGTCGCCCTGGCCCTCGCCGTCGACGCCGCGACCGGCGAGCCGGCGTGGCTCTACCGCCGCGTTCCCCACCCCATCGTCCTGATCGGCCGGGCGATCGGCTCGCTCGAGCGCTGGCTGCTGCGACCGGCGGCCAACGCGGCGGCGAAGCGGCGGAGCGGCATCGTCCTCCTCCTTGTCGTCGCCGGCGGCGCCTGGTTCGCCGGGCGGGCGCTGGAAGGGGCCTTCCGTGCGCTGCCGCTCGGCTGGGTGCTGGAGGCGCTGGCGATGAGCACATTGCTCGCCCAGCGCAGCCTCGTCGACCATGTCCGCGACGTTGCGTCGGGGCTCGAGCGCAACCTCGATGCCGGCCGCGCCGCCGTCGCCCGCATCGTCGGTCGCGACCCCAACGCCCTCGACCGCGCCGGCGTGTCCCGCGCCGCCCTCGAATCGCTGGCCGAGAACCTGTCCGACGGCGTCATCGCCCCGCTGTTCTGGGGACTGCTCCTCGGCCTGCCCGGCATGCTCGCCTACAAGGCGGTGAACACGCTGGACAGCATGGTCGGCCACCGCAGCGAGCGCTACCGCGACTTCGGCTGGGCCTCGGCCCGCTTCGACGACTTCGTCAACTACCCGGCGGCACGCCTGGCCGGTGTCCTGACTGTCCTCGCCGCGGGCCTGCGTGACCCGGCAGCGGCGGAGCGTGCCTGGACGGCCATGCGCCGCGACGCGCCGAAGCATCGCTCGCCCAATGCCGGCTGGCCGGAGGCGGCCTTCGCCGGGGCGCTGGGCATCCGCCTTGCCGGGCCGCGCCACTACGCCGGCGTGCTGGTCGAGGACGGCTGGATGGGCGACGGCCGCGCCGATCTCGGCCCCGACGACATCCGCGCCGGCCTGCGCCTCGCCTGGATGACCTGGGCCGTGGCGCTGCTGCTCACGACGGCGCTGGCGCTGCTGCGGTGACCGCCGCCGGCGGGAGGATGCCCCGGCCGCTGCCGGCCTGCACCGGCCGGGCGATCAGGTAGCCCTGCGCCGCGTCGCAGCCCATGCGCCGCAGCCCGTCGAGCTGGCTGGCGGTCTCCACGCCTTCCGCCAGCACCTGCATCCCGAGCGCCCGCCCCAGCGCCACCACGGCCCCGGTCAGCGCCGGTCGCCGATCGGCGTCGTCGAGGTCGTCGACCAGCGAGCGGTCGATCTTGAGCTGGTCGACCGGCAGGTCGCGCAGGTAGCCGATGCCGGCATGGCCGGCGCCGAAGTCGTCGAGCGCCACGCCGACGCCGCGCTGGCGCAGCCGGCCAAGGGCCCGGGTCGCCGTCTCGAGGTCGCGCATCAGCAGCCGTTCGGTCACCTCGAGGACCAGCCGCTCCGCCGGCAGCCCGCTGCGCCGCAGGGCCTCCTCGACCTCGTCGACGAGCTCGGGGAAGGCGACCTGCGCCGGCGACAGGTTCACGGCCATGCGCAGGTCGGCACCGCCACGGTGCCAGGCGGCGCCGACGCGGCAGGCCTCGTTGAGCACCCAGCGGCCCAGCGGCACGATCAGCCCCGACCGTTCGGCGACGGCGACGAAGCTTGCCGGCGAGACCGGACCGAGCACCGGGTGGGTCCAGCGCAGCAGGGCCTCGGTCGCGAAGATCCGCCCGCCGCGGATGTCGAGTTGCGGCTGGAAGGCCAGACGCAGCTGCCCGTCGGCGAGAGCGGCGCGCAGCGCCTCGGCCAGGCGCTGCTCCTCGGACAGCGCGGCCGCCATCTCGGCCAGGAAGAACTGCGGCCGCCGGCGCGGGTCGCGGGCGGCATGCATCGCCGCCAGCCGGGCATGGCGCCGCAGCGCCGGCGGATCGCCGGCGTCGTCGGGGAAGACGGCGACGCCGACGCGGGCGCGCAGGTGCACGTCGCGGCCGCCGAGCTGCTGCGGCCCGTCGGCCAGCAGGGCGACGCGGCCGGCGAGGGCGCGCGCGGCGGCGGTGCCGCCGAGCAGCGGCTGCAGCACCAGCAGCGTGCCGTCGCCTGGCACCATGACCTCGCCGGCCTGCCCGACTAGGGCGGCGACGCTCTGGCCGAGCTCGGCGAGCAGCAGGTCGCAGGCCATGGCGCCGTGGGCCAGCGCGATCGCGTCGAGATTGTCGAAGGCGACGCAGAGCAGCGCCAGCCGTTCGCCGGAGCGCGCGGCGCGCTGCAGGTGGCCGCCGATGCCGCGCTCGGTGACCCCGCCGGGCGGTGCGGATGCGGGGAGGGACGGCGCGGGCGGGGCTGGCATCACGGCCACCCCGATTAACGTTAGTTTCCTAAAATTGCGTTGATCCGGCGCGCGTCCAGCCCGGCCAGCCGGGCCAGCGTGCCGAGGTCGAGGCAGCCGGCCAGATGCTCGGCCAGGGCGTCCAGCGTCCGCTCCACGCCGGCCTCGTAGTCGGCGAGGCCCGGCTGGCGGCGGCGCAGCCGGTCGAGGAAGGCGTGGCGGAAGGCGTCGCCCGTGAAAAGGCCATGCAGGTAGCAGCCGGCGACCCGGCCGTCGGCCGAGACCGCCCCGTCAGGGCCGTGCCCCAGCTGCAGGAACGGCCGGGCGCGGTCGGGACCCTCGGTCCGCCCGAGATGGATCTCGTAGCCGGCCACCGGCTCACCCGATGCCGCCCGACCGCTGGCCGGCCGCACCGTCTTGGCCGGCGCAAGCTGGGTGGAGACGTCGAGCAGGCCGAGCCCCGGCAGCGTTCGCGGCGGACCTTCCAGTCCCAGCGGGTCGGCGATGGCACGGCCGAGCATCTGGTAGCCGCCGCACAGGCCCAGCACCTGGCCGCCGCGCCGGACATGCGCTCGCAGGTCGATGTCCCAGCCGGCCCGCCGCAGCGCCTCGAGGTCGGCCAGGGTCGCCTTGCTGCCGGGCAGCAGCACGAGGTCGGCGTCGCCCGGCAGCGGCTGGTCCGGCTCGAGTACGCGCAGGTCGACGTCGGGCTCCTGCGCCAGCGGGTCGAGGTCGTCGAAGTTGGCGATGCGCGGCAGCCGCGGCACGACGATGCGGATCGGCGCGTCGCCGCGCGGGCGCGCGGTCGCGGCGAGCCCCAGCACGTCCTCCTGCGGCAGGGCGCGGGCCCCGTCGAACCACGGCACGACGCCGAGGCAGGCGAGGCCGGTGTGCTCCCGCAGGATCGGCAGGGCGCCATCGAACAGCCGCGGATCGCCGCGGAACTTGTTGACGACGTAGCCGCCGACCAGCGCCCGCTCGGCCGGCTCGAGCAGCGCCATGGTGCCGACGATCTGCGCCAGCACGCCGCCACGCTCGATGTCGCCGGCCAGCGCCACCGGCACGCCGGCGGCCAGCGCGAAGCCCATGTTGGCGATGTCGCCTTGGCGCAGGTTGGCCTCGGCCGGGCTGCCCGCCCCCTCGACGAGGACGATGTCGGCCCCGGCGGCCAGCCGCGCGAAGCTCTCCAGCACCGCCGGCAGCAGCGTCGGCTTCAGGCGGTGGTAGTCGCGCGCACTGCAGGCGGTCAGCACGCGGCCCTGTACCACCACCTGCGCCCCGGTCTCGCTCTGCGGCTTGAGCAGGACCGGGTTCATGTCGGTGGACGGGGCAATCCCGCAGGCGCGGGCCTGCAGCGCCTGGGCCCGGCCGATCTCGCCGCCGTCCGCCGTGGCGGCGGCGTTGTTGCTCATGTTCTGCGGCTTGAACGGCCGCACCCGCAGGCCGCGCCGGGTCAGCAACCGGCACAGGCCCGCCACCAGCAGCGACTTGCCGGCGTCCGACGACGTCCCCTGCAGCATCAGCGCTGGGGTGCCGGCCCGCATCGGCCGGTGCCTCAGGCGGCGGCGCGCTCGATCCGGGCGGCCGACTGGGCCGGGCGGCGCAGCGTCTGCAGCACGACGCAGTAGCGCTCGGTCAGCTCCAGCAGCTTGGCCAGGGCCGCCTCCTCGGCGTCGGTGTCGAGCCGGAAGGTCAGGCGGATGTCGGTGAAGCCGACCGGCGCCTCCTTCGACACGCCGAGCGTGCCGCGGAAGTCGAGGTCGCCCTCGGCCAGCACCTTGCCGCCGCGGATCTCGATGCCGATGGCGGTGGCGACGGCGGCGAGGGTGACGCCGGCGCAGGCAGCCAGCGCCTGCAGCAGCATGTCGCCCGAGCAGGCCTGCAGGCCGCTGCCGCCGGTCGCCGGGTGCAGCCCGGCCTCGACCAGCGCCTTGCCGGTGTCGACCCGGCAGGCGAGGCCCTCGCCGCCGAGCTCGCCCTCGGCCCTGAGCGTGATCAGCGCGGCCCCGGGCGTCTCGCGGTAGCGCGCCTTGAGCGGCGCCTGCATGGCCTTCAGCGCGTCGGCATCCATCAGAACTCGACTCCCAGCTGGCCCTTCACGCCGGAGCGGAAGGGGTGCTTGATCAGGGTCATCTCGGTGACGAGGTCGGCCTGCGCCACCAGCTCGGGCTTGGCGTTGCGGCCGGTGACGACGACGTGCAGGGACGGCCGCCGCGCGGCGAGGCCGGCCAGCACGTCCTCGATCGGCAGCAGGCCGTAGCGCAGGACGATGTTGAGCTCGTCCAGCACGATCAGGTGCAGGCGCGGGTCGGCCATGAGATCGAGCGTCGCGTCCCACGCCGCCCGGGCCGCCGCCTCGTCGACCGCCCGGTCCTGGGTCTCCCAGGTGAAGCCCTCGCCCATCACCCGGACGGTGACGAGGTCGGGGAAGCGCTCCAGCATCTTGCGCTCGCCGGTCTCGCGGCGGCCCTTGACGAACTGGACGACACCGACCGGCAGGCCGTGGCCGAGGCAGCGCATCACGAGGCCCCAGGCCGCCGTGCTCTTGCCCTTGCCCGTCCCGGTGTGGACGATCAGCAGGCCCTTCTCGATGGTCTTGGACGCGTAGATCCGGTCCTTGACCGCCTTGATCCGGGCCTTCTTGGCGCTGTGCGCGTCGGGCCCGGCGGCCGTTCCTGCCGTCCCCGCCGGGGTCGTCGCCGCCTCGTCCTGCGCCATACGCTCCTGCCCGCCATCCTTGCGGGCCGCACCATAGCGACGTCGCGGCCGGCGGGAAGCCTTGCCGGCGGCAGCCGCCTACTCGGCCGGCGCCGCCGCGAAGGTCGGCGGATAGCCGTAGCGGGCGAGCCAGCCGCCGAGCCGGGCGTCGACCAGCTCCAGCAGCGGCCGGGGCAACACTCGCTGCCAGTCGCCGTCGCGGTAGTCGCTGACATGCCCGCCCTGGAAACCCGTCGCCGGATCGAACAGGCGCGAGGAGCCGTCGGCGTTGCCGACCATCTGCACGGTCGCCGCCAGCTGCAGCCGGTCGAGGCGGGCCCGGACGGCTTCCTTGCTGTAGCGGGCGACCAGCAGGGCGGCGGTGTCGGCATCGACGGCGATGCCGAGGAACGCCGCGATCCGCAGCAGGGCGGGCGTTGGCTCGGCCGTCGTCTCGCGGTAGTCGAGGTCGAGCCGGCGCGCGTCGGGCACCGTCTCGCGGTAGTGGTCGGTGAGCCGCGCCGAGACCTCGGCCGCACGCAGGGCGATGCCCGGGTCGAGGCGCATGAAGCGCATCACCGAGACCATGGCGTCGCGCAGGTCGCGCCGCGGCGCCACGAACAGGGCGCGCGGGCTGTCGGCCACCGGATGATGCGTCTTCAGCACCCAGACGTGGCGCGGATCGGCATCGCGCAGGGCCGCGCCGGCCGCCGCCGCGACCTCGGTCTCGAGCTTCGGCACTTGGGCCGGGAACACCCGGTTGCCGTCCAGCGCCACCAGCTCGCGGACGATGTTGTAGGTCCACATCGAGCCCGAGCGGGCCATGCCCGCCACCCAGACGATCTTCGCCTCGCGCATCCGCCGTCCCGCCCGCTGCCGACGGCGCGATCCTGCGGCGGCAGGGTTAACGGACGGTTGCGCCGAGGCCAGCCAGCGTCTCGCCGACCGAGTTGCGCGTCGGGTGCCACAGGCCGCGCCGGATCGCCTCGGCGAAGCGGGCGGCGGTCTCGCGCAGGGCCGCCGGGTTGTGCTCGGCCATGAAGCCGCGCACCGCCGGGTCGTCGAGATAGGCGTCGTAGAGCGCGTCGAAGTGGTGGTCGCCGACCACCCCCGAGGTGGCGGCGAAGGCGAACAGGTAGTCGACGGTGGCGGCGATCTCGAACGCGCCCTTGTAGCCGTGGCGCATGACGCCGTTCAGCCACTTGGGGTTGGCGGCCCGGCCGCGGACGATCCGCCCGATCTCCTCCTGCAGCCGGGCGACGCGCGGCCGCTCGGGCAGGCTGGTGTCGGTGTGCAGCACCTCGGGCTGCCGGCCCGCGGTTTCGCGCACCGCCAGCGCCAGGCCGCCCTCGAACTGCCAGTAGTCGTCGCTGTCGAGCAGGTCGTGCTCGCGGTTGTCCTGGTTGTGCAGGACGAGCTCGACCCCGCCCAAGCGCCGCGCGAACGCCTCGGCCCGGGCCTCGCCGTCGACGCCGCGGCCGTAGGCGTGCCCGCCATGCGCGACGAAGGCCCGGACCAGCTCGGCCGGCGCCTCCCAGGCGGCGTTGTCGACCAGCCCCTGCAAGCCGGTGCCATAGGCGCCGGGCGGTGCCCCGAACAGGCGCAGGCTGGCCTGCCGCCGCGCCGTCGCCTCGTCGAAACCCTCGCCGCACAGCCGCGCGGACTCTGCCCGCACCGCCGCCGCCAGCGGGTTGACGGCGGCCGGCTCGTCCAGCGCCGCCACCGCGCGCACGGCGTCATCCAGCAGCTCCAGCTGCGCCGGGAAGGCATCGCGGAACAGCCCGGAGACCCGGAGCGTGACGTCGACCCGCGGCCGCTCCAGCACCGAGGCCGGCAGCACCTCGACGCCGGTCACCCGCCCGGTGCTCGCCTCCCAGGCCGGCCGGCAGCCCATCAGCGCCAGCGCCTGGGCGATGTCGTCGCCGCCGGTGCGCATGTTGGCGGTACCCCACGCCGACAGCGCCACCCGTCGCGGCCAGTCGCCATGCAGCTGGACGTAGCGCTCGACCAGCAGGGCCGCCGCCTGCCAGCCGAGTCGCCAGGCCGCCGGCGTCGGCACCGCCCGCGTGTCGACCGAGAAGAAGTTGCGCCCGGTCGGCAGCACCTCCGGCCGGCCGCGCGTCGGCGCCCCGCTCGGCCCCGGCGCCACCCGCCGCCCCGCCAGCGCCGCCAGCACCGCGTCCATCTCCCGGGCGCCGCAGGCATCGACCGCCGGCGCCAGCCGATCCCGCACCTCGGCGAGCACGGCGCGCGTCGCCGGCCAGTCGTCCGGCACGTCGGCCGCGCCCGACACCAGCGCCTCGCCCAGCAGGGCCAGCCGCTCGACCGTGTCGCCGGCCGACCGCCAGGGCTCGGCCGACAGCCCTGCCAGGATTCGTGGCCGTGGCCCCGCCCAGGCGGCGGCCGGCTCGGCCAGCAGCGGATCGAGCCCCAGCTCCAGGTCCTGTGCCAGCGCCCGCGACAGCGCCATGCCCCGGCCGCTGCCGTCGCCGCGCGGTGCCCGGGCCAGGGCCGCCAGCAGACCGCTGCGCAGCGCACCCTCCGGGCTCGCGCCCAGCACGTGCAGCCCGTCGCGGATCTGCAGCTCCTTGAGCTCGCACAGATGGGTGTCGAGCCGGTTGAGCACCGCCGCCGGCCCGTCGAGCCGGTCGAGATCGAGGTCGCGGTCGAGCCCCAGCCGCCGGCTGCGGTCGAGGATGTCGGCCTCCAGCAGCGGCAGCCGCCGCGCGTCGAGGCCCGACGCCTGCCAGTACTCGTCGACCAGCGCCTCGAGCTCGCGCAGCGGCCCGTAGCTCTCGGCCCGGGCCAGCGGCGGGGTCAGGTGGTCGACGATCACCGCCGCCGAGCGCCGCTTGGCCTGCGTCCCTTCGCCCGGATCGTTGACGATGAACGGGTAGACCAGCGGCACGGGCCCCAGCACCAGCTCGGGCCAGCAGGTCGCGTCCAGCGCCAGCGCCTTGCCCGGCAGCCATTCGAGGTTGCCGTGCTTGCCGAGTTGCACCAGCGCGTCGGCGGCGAAGACGCGCCGCAGCCAGACGTAGAGCGCCAGGTAGCTGTGCGGCGGCGGCAGGTCGGGCGAATGCCAAGAGGTCGTCGCATCGACGTCCCAGCCCCGCGACGGCTGCAGGGCCACGACGACGTTGCCCAGCGGCAGCACCGCCAGCGCGAAGGCCCCGTCGACCAGCCCCGGATCGGACTCCGGCTCGCCCCATCGCGCCAGCACCTCGGCGCGGGCCGGCTCCGGCAGGGCGGCGAACGCCGCGCGGTAGGCATCGAGCGGCAGCCGGGCCCGGATCGTCCGGCCCGTCCGGGTCTCGTTGGTGACGCCTGCGGCAAGGCATCGGACCAGCGCATCGCCGTCATCGGGCAGCGCCGGCAGGGCATGGCCCTCGGCTTGCAGGCGCCGCAGCAGCGCCACGCAGCTGGCCGGGGCATCGAGACCGACCCCGTTCGCCAGCCGGCCGTCGCGGATCGGGTAGTTGGCGAGCACCACGGCGACGCGCCGCCCGCCCACCGGCTTTGTCCGCAACCGCGTCCAGGCCGCCGCCAGCTCCGCCACGAAGGCCACCCGGTCGGCCACCGGGCGATGGCGGACCGGCGCCGATTCGGTCAGCGGATCCGGCTCGCCGGCGTCCTTGAAGCTGACGGCCCGCGACAGGATGCGGCCGTCGATCTCCGGCAGCGCCACGTGCATGGCGAGGTCGCGCGGTGACAACCCGTTGCGGCGCTCCCGCCAGGCGGCCTCGTCGCTGCCCGCCAGCACGGCCTGCAGCACCGGCATGTCGCCTGCCGCCAGCGGATCCTGCTCGGCCCCGACGGCGAAGCTGGTCAGGTTGACGGCGACCGCGGGTGCGAGCGCCGCGACCGTCTGCTCGACCAGCCGGGCCGCGACAGGGTCCTTCAGGCTCGTCAGGAAGAGCCCGACGGGCTCGAGCCCGGCCCGGTCCAGCGCCGCGAGCAACGCGTCGAC
>JAXMCM010000023.1:0-250245 GCA_046349355.1 Geminicoccaceae bacterium | reverse complement strand
GATCAACTTGCGCGGCAGCAGCGGTGCGCCGGCGGAGATCGCCAGCACGAGCAGCGCCACCTTCACGCCGGGTGGCAGCGGCAGCATCCAGGCCGCGGCCAGCGCCAGCAGTGGAACGGCGACGTACATCGCCAGCAGCGAGCGCAGCAGCAGGCCGGGCCGGCGGGTGAGGGAGGCAAGGTCGGCCGGCGTGGCACCGAGGCCGACAGCGAAGACGAGGCCGGACACGCACAGCTTCACGACGACCAGCAGGAAGGCCGTCATGGCCCCTCCGCGCCCGCATTTCGTGGCAGTCTAGCAGGGCGTCACACGTCGGCCCACATCCGCAGCAGGTTGGTGACCGAGCGGCTGACGAGGTCGAACTCGGCGGTCTTGCCGTGCTGGCGGAACAGGGTACGGCGGGCGGTGTCGAGCTCGAACAGCAGCTCGCGGCGGTCGGGCTCGCGGATCAGGCTCTGCGCCCAGCCGACGGCGACGAGGCGGCTGCCGGCGGAAACCTCGGCGACGCGGTGCAGGCTGGTCGAGGGGTAGGCGACCAGCGAGCCGGCCGGCAGCTTGAATGCCTGCTCGCCGCCCGAACCCTCGATCACCAGCTCGCCGCCTTCGTAGCTGTCGGGGTCGCTGAGGAAGAGGGTGAAGGAGACGTCCGTGCGAACGTCGCCCATGATGGCGTCGTCGACATGGCTGCCGTAGCGCATGCCGGGCTCGTAGCGGCTGAGCAGCAGCGGGACCATTCGTCGCGGGCGGACGGCCATCTGGAACAGCTCGTTCCCGGCTATGGCCTGGGCGAGGTCGCTGCGCAGGGCGGCGAGCCGGGCGTCGGCCGGGTCGGCCTGGAGGTTGTCCTTGACCCCGCGGGCGTGCCAGCCGGCGGTGCTGCGGCCGTCGACGAAGCGGCCGCCGCCCAGCGCCGCCTGCGCCGCGGCGATGGCTTCAGTGTTTAGAATTGATCCAATACAAATCAGCATCGTCGGGGTTCCCGGACTTGCGCGCGTCGAGGAGTCTGAAATATAGGCTCGCAAAAGGCAACGGCTCGACTTGGGGGAAACTGGAATGACTTCAAAGTTGCGGATCTGGGTCGGCGTCGGCGCGTTCGCGCTGGTCCAGGCCGGTCCGCACCTCGCCGACGCCGTACACCTGAAGGCCGGCGGCGCCGCCTGGGCCCAGGAGGAGGGCGAGGGCGGCGAGGGCGGCGAAGGCGGCCAGAACGAGGGCGGGGAAGGCGGCGAGGGTGGCGAGGGCGGCGGTGCCCGGCTGAGCTACTCGCTGCTGTCGACCGACCCCGCTGCCTTCGCCTACGACGCCGGGCCGGCGCTGACCCACCACGTCGCCCATGTCCACGCCAGCTACGCCGCCGCCGCCGCCGGTGCGAAGCGCCTGCAGCAGGCGGTCGACGCACTGCTGGCGGCCCCTTCGGCCGACAGTCTCGCCGCCGCGCGCAGGGCGTGGCTGGAGGCGCGGCCGGCCTACCTCGTCACCGAGGCGTTCCGCTTCTACGGCGGCCCCATCGACGCCATCGAGGGGCGCATCAACGCCTGGCCGCTGAACGAGGCCTTCATCGACTACGTCGAGGGCCAGCCGCAGGCCGGCATCGTCAACGACCCGGCCAAGGCGCTGACGCTCGAGGCCATCCTCGATGCCGACCAGGTCACCGACGAGTCCGACGTCACCACCGGCTGGCACGCCATCGAGTTCCTGCTCTGGGGCCAGGACCTCAGCGCCGACGGGCCGGGCAACCGCCCCTATACCGACTACGTTGCCGGCACGACGGCCGGCGACCGGCGGCGGACCTACCTGCAGCTGGTGACCGGGCAGCTGGTGGCTGACCTCGACTCGCTGGCGGCGGCCTGGGACCCGGCGAGCGGCGCCTATGCCGCCGAGTTCCGCGCCCTGCCGCCGCGCGAGGCGCTGGGCCGGGTGGTGCAGGGCATGGCGACGCTGGCCGGCTTCGAGTTCATGTCCGAGCGGCTGGCCGTGGCCCTCGATTCCGGCGACCAGGAGGACGAGCATTCCTGCTTCTCGGACAGCACCCACCAGGACTTCGTCTACGACCTGAAGGGCATCGCCGACCTGTGGAGCGGCGAGGGCGCGGCGGGCCCGGGGCCCGGCATCGGCGCCCTGGTCGGCGCCCGCGATCCGAAGCTGAAGGCCGAGGTCGACGGGCTGCTCGCCAACGCGACGGCGGCCGTGGCGGCGCTCGGCGATCCCTGGGACCGGGTGCTGGCGACGCCGCCCGGGAGCCCCGAGCGCGAGGCCGGCGAGAGGGCGGTGGCCGCCCTCGACGCGCTCGGCGACGGGCTGAAGAAGGCCGGCAACAATCTGGGCCTGCTGATCATCATCCCGACAGGCTGACAGCGACATCGTGCGCCGGTTCGTCATTGCCCTGGCAGCGATCCCGGCCGTGGCCCTTGCGGTCGCGGCCGGTGCCGCCGTGCCGTCGCTGCGCGACAGCCTGATCGCCGAGCCGGTCACGCCCGACCTCGGCGGCGCCACGACGCGCATGGTGACCGGCGACAAGGCTTTCACGCTGCTCGCCGCCAATGCGCAGAAGGCGCACCAGCGGCCGTTCTTCTTCGGCAACCGGCTGTTCAACACCAACTGGACGATCGCGCCGGGCTCGGTCGCCAGCTTCGACGGGCTGGGACCGACCTTCAACCGCGTCTCCTGCTCGGGCTGTCACGTCCGTGACGGCCGCGGCCGGCCGCCGGTCGACGGCGACGGGCCGATGGAGTCGATGCTGGTCAGGCTGAGCGGACCGGACGGCCTGCCGCATCCGGCCTATGGCGACCAGCTCAACGACCGCGCCATCCCGGGCGTGGCGCCGGAGGGACGGACGATCATCCACTGGTCGCCGGTCGAGAAGCGCTATGCCGACGGCACCCGCTACAGCCTGCGCTGGCCGCGCTACGAGGTCGTCGACCTTGCCTACGGACCGCTCGGCGAAGGCGCCATGTTGTCACCGCGGGTGGCGCCGGCGGTGATCGGGCTCGGCCTGCTCGAGGCGGTGCCGGAAGCGACGCTCGAGGCGCTGGCCGATCCCGACGATGCCGACGGCGACGGCATCTCCGGCCGGGTGAACCGGATCGCGACCGCGGACGGCGGTACGGTCGCCGGCCGCTTCGGCTGGAAGGCCAACGTCGCCACCCTGCGCGAGCAGAACGCCGGTGCCGCGCTCGGCGACATCGGCATCACCACGCCGCTGTCGAAGGGCCCCAACTGCCAGCCGGGGCAGGCCGCCTGCCTCGCCGCCGCGTCCGGGGGCGAGCCCGAGATGCCGGCCGAGTTCCTCGACAAGCTGACCCTCTACACGCGTCTCCTGGCGGTGCCGGCGCAGCGCGATCCCGACGATCCGCAGGTGCGCCGGGGCGAGGCGCTGTTCCGCACGGCGGGCTGCGCTGCCTGCCATGTGCCGACGCTGCGCACCGGCCCCGATGCGGCGCTGCCCGAGCTGGCGTCGCAGACCTTCCACCCGTTCACCGACCTGCTGCTGCACGACATGGGCCCCGATCTCGCCGACGGCCGGCCGGACCATGCGGCCAGCGGCAGCGAATGGCGCACGCCGCCGCTGTGGGGCATCGGGCTGATCGAGGCCGTCAACGGCCACACCCGGCTGCTGCACGACGGCCGGGCGCGCAGCGTCGCCGAGGCCATCCTGTGGCACGGCGGGGAAGGCGAGGCGGCGCGGGAGCGCTTCCGGTCGATGGAGGCCGCCGACCGGGCCGCGCTGCTGGCGTTCGTGAGCTCGCTCTAGGCGATCTCCACCCGGTAGGACTCGATCACCGGGTTGGCGAGCAGCTTCTCGCACATCGCCTTGACCTTGCTTTCGGCGACGGCGCGGTCGCTCTCGTCGAGGTCGAGCTCGATCAGCTTGGTCCGGCGGACGGCGGTGACGCTCTCGAAGCCCAGGCCCTTGAGCGAGCGGCCGATGGCCATGGCCTCGGGGTCGAGCACGCCGGGGCGGAAGGAAACGGCAACACGGGCCTTCATGCGGTCCGCCACTCCTACTGCATCGTCTCGGGGCCGCGCAGGTCGCCGCGGCCGGCCTCGGGCAGGATGCCGAGCCGGCGGGCGATCTCCTGGTAGCCCTCCTCGACCTTGCCGAGGTCGCGGCGGAAGCGGTCCTTGTCGAGACGCTCGTTGGTCCGCGCGTCCCACAGGCGGCAATTGTCGGGGCTGATCTCGTCGGCCAGCACGACGCGCATCTCCTCTTCCTCCCACAGCCGGCCGTACTCGACCTTGAAGTCGACCAGCTTGAGCCCGACGCCGATGAACAGGCCGGACAGGAAGTCGTTGATGCGCAGGGACAGGTTCAGGATCTCGTCGAGCTCCTGGTAGTTGGCCCAGCCGAAGGCGGTGATGTGCTCCTCGCTGACCAGCGGGTCGCCCAGCTCGTCGGACTTGTAGTAGTACTCGACGATCGAGCGCGGCAGCGAGGTGCCTTCCTCGAGCTTGAAGCGGGCGGCGAGCGAGCCGGCGGCGTAGTTGCGGATCACCACCTCGATCGGGATGATCTCGACTTCCTTGATCAGCTGCTCGCGCATGTTGAGGCGGCGGACGAAGTGCGTCGGTACCCCGACCTCGCCGAGCCGGGTCATCAGGTACTCGGAGATCCGGTTGTTCAGCACCCCCTTGCCGGTGATGACGCCCTTCTTCTTGTTGTTGAACGCGGTGGCGTCGTCCTTGAAGTACTGGACGAGGGTCCCGGGCTCAGGGCCTTCGAACAGGATCTTCGCCTTGCCCTCGTAGACCTGCCTGCGCCGGCTCACCGTCATTCTCGTCGTGAGAGACGAAACACCGGCACGCTGGTCGCGCGCCGGCGCCGCCCGCGGCATCGCGGGCAACCGTCCTATAATCCCTCCGGCATGGGGGCACAACCGAAGCCGGGTCGCAGGGTGGCCGTGTCAGTCGATGCCGGTCAGCCGGTAAACCTGGTCCAGAGCGACATCACCGCCCAGGACCTGACTTCCGAACAAGGCCGAACCCATGGACGGCAGGCCTGCGACCCAGGTTTCGCCGACCCGGCTCCAGACAAGGACCCAGCGTTCGTCGCTGGCGACCAGCCAGATCTCCTCGACGGTCGGCAGCCTGCCGTAGGCCGGAACCTTGCGCTTCTGATCGATGCCCTTGGTCGACGGGGAAAGGACCTCGACGATCAATCTCGGCGCCCGTGCTAGCGGCGAACGGTCGAGCGGCTCGCACGTCAGCAGCACATCGGGGACGTAGACGGTGTCATGCTCATCCGGCAGGGCCACCCCGGCAGCCTGCATCGCCCGGCAAGGCGCTCGTCCGGCGAGATGACGGTTGATGAGCTCGCCGACGTTCTGGGCGATGGTGGCGTGCACGGTCGACGGCGGCGCCATCGCGATGACGCGACCATCCATCAGCTCGTACCGCGTGTCGGTGCCGTCGTCCCAGGCGAGGAACTCGGCCACCGTCATCCGCAGCTCCTGCCTGCGCCTTGCCATGCCCGCACTCCTCGACGCGGCAGTATAGCGCCCGGGTGATCCGTCTCCTACTCCAGCGTGCGCAGGGTCTGCGACGCGGTCGGGCCGGCGACCGGCTCGGCCGGAGGCAACTCGCGCAGGCCGACGCGGCGGAAGGCGTTGGTGATCGGGTAGCGGCGATCGCGGCCGAAGGCCTTGCGGGTGAGCTTGACGCCGGGCGGCGCCTGCCGGCGCTTGTACTCGGCGAGGTCGAGCAGGTTGGAGACCTTGCGGACGACCTCGGGGTCCTCGCCGCGCTGGACCAGCTCGCGCGGGCTCAGGTCCTCCTCGACAAGCCCGTGCAGGACCCGGTCGAGGACCGGATAGGGCGGCAGCGAGTCCTCGTCCTTCTGGTTGTCGCGCAGCTCGGCCGTCGGTGGCTTGGTGATCACGCGCTCGGGCACGACCCGGCCGGCGGGGCCGAGGCAGCCTGACGGATGGTTGTGGTTGCGCCACTCGGACAGCGCGAACACGGTCGTCTTGTAGACGTCCTTGAGCACCGAGTAGCCGCCGCACATGTCGCCGTAGAGGGTGGCGTAGCCGACCGACATCTCGGACTTGTTGCCGGTGGTCAGGACCATCGGCCCGAGCTTGTTGGAGATGCCCATCAGCAGCACGCCGCGGATGCGCGACTGGATGTTCTCCTCGGTCGTGTCGCGCGCCCGGTTGCCGAACACCGGCGCCAGCATCGCGTGGAAGGCGTCGACGGCGGGCTCGATCGGGATCTCGTCGAGACGGATGCCGAGCAGGCGAGCGCAGGCGGCGGCGTCCTCGAGGCTGTCGCGGCTGGTGAAGCGCGACGGCATCATCACCGCGTGCACCCGGTCGGGGCCCAGCGCATCGACCGCCACGACCGCCGACAGCGCCGAATCGATGCCGCCCGACAGGCCGAGGACCACGCCCGGGAAGCGGTTCTTCTGCACGTAGTCGCGCAGGCCCAGCACCATCACCCGGTAGATCGCCTCGAGCTCGTCCAGCGGCGGTGCGACGGCAGCGCGGCCGGCGGCGCGCAGCCGCTCGAGCCCGGGCTCGCGCTCCCAGCGGGTGACGAGGACCGATTCCTCGAGCATCGGCGCCTGCGCCACCAGCGAGCGGTCGGTGTCGAGCGCGAAGGAGCCGCCGTCGAAGACGAGCTCGTCCTGGCCGCCGACCTGGTTGACGTAGACGAGCGCCAGGCCGGTCTCGGTGGCCCTGGCGACGGCGAGCTGCAGGCGCTGGTCCTGCTTCTCGGTCTCGAAGGGCGAGCCGTTGATGACGATCAGGATCTCGGCACCGCTCTCGCCGAGGCCCTCGGCGACGTCCTCGACCCACATGTCCTCGCAGACCATGACGCCGAGGCGGACCGGCTCGCCGCCGGCCCAGGGCAGCGCCACCGGGCCGGGGATGGGGCCGGCCGCGAACACCCGCTTCTCGTCGAACACGCCGTAGTTCGGCAGGGCGTGCTTGGCCCGCTGCGCCAGCACCTTGCCCTCGGCGAGCACGAAGGCGGCGTTGAACAGCCGGCCGTCGCGGTCGCGCCAGGGGGCGCCGACGACCACGGCCGGGCCGCCGTCGGCCGTATCCTGGGCCAGGGCCTGGACGGCACGCAGGGCGTGCTCGGTCAGCGCCGGCTTGAGGACGAGGTCCTCTGGCGGATAGCCGACGACGCAGAGCTCCGAGAACACGACGAGGTCGGCGCCCTGCGCCGCGGCCTCGGCACGCAGGCGGCGGATCAGGGCGAGATTGCCGTCGATGTCGCCGACGACCGGATTGCCCTGCGCCATGGCGATGGCCAGCGTGCGGGGCGGGGAGGCGGGCTTGCTCATGGGCCGACTCTACCGGCTAGCCGCCGGACCGGCCAGCGGCGGCGGGCCTCAGTCCGGGACGAAGGGCCGGCCCCAGTCGCCGGCGAAGGCGATCTCGCCGAGCTCGAGCCGGGCACGCGGCGCCAGCTCGCGACCGCGCTGCTCCTCGGTCAGCGTTGCCGGATCGCCGGGATGGCCGACGGCGATCGCCGCCATCGGCTGGTGGTCGGCCGGGATGGCGAAGGCGGCACGGGCCCGGTCGACGTCGAATCCGGCCATGAAATGGACGGCGAGGCCCATGTCGGCGGCCTGCACGGCAAGCTGGGCCGAGGCCATGCCGACGTCGTGCTGGGCATGGCGATTGGCGTTGCCGTTGCGGCGGAAGCCCGGCACGGCGACGCTCAGCATCAGCACCGGGACGGCGGCGCACCAGCTCTGGTTGCCCGCCGCCAGGCAGTCGAACAGGCGCTGCCACGCATCGCCGCGGCCCTTCACCGCGACGATGAACCGCCAGGGCTGCTCGTTGACGCACGACGCGGCCCAGCGCGCCGCCTCCAGCAGGCTGCGCAGCTCGGCATCGGTCGGCACGGTGGCGGCGAAGGCGCGCGGGCTCCAGCGGGCACGGATCGGTGCGGCCAGCGGCACCGTGGTCGGGGCGGGCTTGTCCATGGCGTCCTCCGGGTCGGGGGTTGCGGGGCGCTGGCCCGAACCTGTAGCTGCGACGCGGCGCGGCGTCACCGGCATGGACGCGTGGCTGCCACGCCTGCGGAGCGCGACCCTGCCGATGCCCATCGCCGTCATCGCCGCCGCCCTGGTCGCGGTGATCGTCTGGGGCGCCTCGCCCGTCGCCAGCAAGATCGCCGTGGCCGAGCTGCCGCCGCCGGCGGTGGCGCTGCTGCGCACCGTGCTGGGCGGGCTCGCCGCCCTGCCGCTGGCCCTGCTGCTGCGGATCCCGTTTCCCTCGGGCTGGCGGCAGCGGGCGGTGCTGCTGCTGTCGGCGTTCGGCGGCTTCATCGCCTTCCCGATGCTGTTCACCGCCGGGATCGCGCGGACCTCGGCCAACCATGCGTCGATGATCCTGGCGTCGCTGCCGATCTTCACCGGCGCCATCGCCATGGCCTGGGACCGCCGCCGGCCGGGACGCCGCTGGTGGCTCGGCTGCGCCGTGGCGCTGGGCGGGGCGGCCGTGCTGATCGGCGGGCGCCAGGCGGCCGGGGCCGGAGAGGCCGGCCTCCTGGGCGATCTCCTCGTGCTGGCCGCCAACGGATTTGCCGCGAGCGGCTACGTCGCCGGCGGCCGGCTGCAGCGCGAGGGCTACCCCTCCACCGGCACGACCTTCTGGGGCGCGGCCGTGGCGGCGGCGCTGCTGCTGCCGGCGGCACCCTTCGTCCTCGCCGGCATCGCGCCGGATTCGATCGGCGTCTCGGCCTGGGCCGGCGTCGCCTACCTGGCCCTGGGCGTCACCGTCCTCGGCTACGTCGCCTGGTACTGGGCGCTCGGCCATGGCGGGATCGCCCGGGTCGGGCTGTTCCAGTTCCTCCAGCCGGTGTCCGGCCTGCTGCTGGCCGGCCTGCTGCTCGGCGAGGCGCTGAGCTTGAGCCTGCTGCTCGCCGCGGCGATGATCCTGGCAGGGGTGTGGCTGGCGATGCGCGACCGGGGGGCGTGAACGGTGGCCGAGGGCGGGCGCATCGCGATCATCGGGGCCGGCGTCGTCGGGACCAGCACGGCGCTGTTCCTGCAGGCCGACGGCCACGACGTTACCCTGATCGATCCGCGCGAGCCCGGCAGCGGCACCTCGTCGGGCAATGCCGGAATCATCAGCCCGGGCAGCTGCATCCCGGTGGCGACGCCGGGCACGCTGAAGCGGGTGCCGGCGATGCTGCTCGACCCGACCAGCCCGCTGGCGGTGCGCTGGAGCTGCCTGCCGCGCCTGCTCCCGTGGCTCACCCGGTTCGTGCTGGCGAGCCGGCCGGACCAGGTCGCCGCCTCCGAGAAGGCGCTGCTGTCGCTGGTCAGCCGGGCAGCCAGGGAGCACGACGTCCTGATCCAGCGGACCGGCGCCGGCGACCTCGTCCACCGCGTCGGCTGGCTGAAGGTGGCGTCCAGTGCCGAGTCGCTGCGGGCCCATCTCGGCGGCGACATCGCCGCCTACGAGCGCCTCGGCGTGGCGCACCAGGTGCTGGCCGAAGGTGAGAGCCTCGAGCTCGAGCCGGCGCTGCATCCGCGGTTGCGGCACGGCCTGCTCATGCCGCTCAACCGGGCGATCCGCCATCCGCAGCGCTACGTCGGGCGCTTCGCCGCGACCTTCCTCGCCGAGGGCGGCCGGCACCTCGCCGCCAGTGCCACCGGGCTGCGCCGCCAGGGGGGGCGCGTCACCGCGGTCGAGACCGACCGGGGACCGGTCGAGGCCGACCATGTCGTGCTCTGCGCCGGCGCCCTGTCGAAGCGGCTGGCCGCGGAAGGCGGGGCGCGGGTGCCGCTCGATGCCGAGCGGGGCTACCACGCGATGCTGCCGCACCCGGCCCGGACCCTGTCGCGGCCGGTCTACCTCGCCGAGCACCAGTTCGTGCTGGCGCCGATGGAGCACGGCATCCGCCTGACCGGTGGCGTCGAGCTGGCGAGCCCGACGGCACCGCCCGACTGGCGCCGGCTGCGGCGGCTCGTGCCGATCGCCCGCGACGCGCTGCCTGGCCTCGACGGCGCGGTGCAGAGCGAGTGGCTGGGCTTCCGCCCGTCGACACCCGACAGCCGGCCGGTGCTGGGCAGGGCGCCGGACCTCGCCAACTTCTGGCTCGCCTTCGGCCACCAGCACATCGGCATGACGCTGGGGCCGGTCACCGGCCGGATCGTCGCCGACCTGATCGCCGGCCGCGACCCCGGCGTCGACCTCGCCCCGTTCCGCCCCGACCGGCGCTACTGGTAGCGGCGGCTCACCACCAGGGCGGAGTCTCCGGCAGGGCAGCACCGCAGCCGCAGGTCGGGCCGGCCTCGGACTTCGCCATGCGCCCGCAGGCGTCGCAGCGCACCCAGTAGCTGTTGACCCGGTGCGGCACCCAGACGCTGGTGAAGCCGGCCGAGGCCAGCTCGCCGCGGAAGAAGGGCTTCATCGCCTCGGCATGGCCGGTTCCGGGCCGCATCACCTGCAGGGAGGCGTCGGCGTCGTCCCAGGCGCTGATCGTCACCATGCGGCGGCCGATGCCGGCGGTGGTGGCGCCGATGAAGCCCGGCATGCCCAGCATCGGCGGGATGGCGTTGCGCGACAGCTGGCGCACCTCGCCGATGCGGGCGTCGTCCAGCGCGTGCAGCGAGGTCAGGCTGATGGCACCCGGCGGCTGGCGCCGGCCGCTCTGCACCTGCGTGCTGTAGCCGAAGCTGAACGGCCCGGCCTGCTGCGGCTGGACGAGGATCTGCAGGCCGAGCTGGCGCGGCACCGCGCCGCCGTCGAAATAGCCCGTGACGGACCTCACCTTGCCGCCCTCGGTGGCGATGAAGTCGGCGCCGGGCAGGTCGACGCGCCGCCCGGTCGGCGGCAGGCCGCGGAAGGAGCCGGTGTTGGTGCCGTGCATCCGCCACTCGAAGGCGGCCCCGCCGCCGCCGGTCTCGGCGAGGCTGACGAGGTCGAAGGCGAGATCCGGAAAGGCCTGCCACAGCGCCTCGACATGCGCCGCCAGGGCCGCCCCGGACAGCGGGCCCGGCGTCGTCGGGTCCTGGTAGGTGCCGCCCTCGGTCAGGCTGGCGAGGATGGCGGCGCTGGAGCGCGCGTTCCAGGCATCGACATAGGCCCGGGCGGCGGCGGTGGCGGACATCGTTGGAACCTTGCGCAAGCATCACGTCGGCGCGTCGATGTGCCTCCGGTTCCGCGCCACGCGCAAGGTTTGCGATGCCGCCAACACAGGCAGCGCCTGCCGGTGTCCGGCGGTCACGACCTCGCGGCTGCGGCGCGGCGTCGGGCCTTGATGACCCCGAGTCGGGCGAGCTGGGCGCGCAGGACGTTGCGGCTGACGCCAAGCGCCTTGGCGGTCCGGACCTGGTTGCGGCCGGAGCGGGTGAAGGCGGTCATCACGAGCGTCTCCATCATCGTGGCGTGGAGCTTCGGCGTGGCCTCGTCGAGCAGGCGGATGACGAGGTCCTGCAGCGGCGAGCGGTACTCGGCCGGCAGCGCGAGACGCAGGTCGGCGGCCTGGAGGCGTGGACCCGGACGTGCCGCCAAGGCTTGCAGCACGACGTTCTGCAACTCGCGGACATTGCCGGGCCACGGGTGCTCGCGCAGCCTGGCGGCCGCGGCCGGCTCGAGCGTGACCGGCGGCCGCCCGAAGCGGTACGCCTGCGCCCGGGCATAGCGCTCGGCGATCGGGACGATGTCGCCGGGCCGCTGGCGCAGGGCAGGGACAAGGATCTCGGCGGCGCGGAGCGCGGTGAGCAGGTCGTGCGGCACCAGATCGCGGATCGCGAGGTCGGCCGCGCGATAGGCGCTCACGGCGACCAGCCGCGGATGTCCGGCCGAGGGCGAGCGCCAAGCAGCGGCGAGGGCGGAAAGGAAGCCCGCCGGCAAGGTCTCGACCTGGTCCAGTACCAGCACGCCGCCGGCAGCGGTGGCGAGCCAGCCCGTGGCATCGGGATCGATCGCGACGGCGTGACTGCCGATGATCGCGAGGGGCTTGCCGGCGCGCGGACCCTCGGCGTGGAGGATTCGTGCAATCAGCCGGCGGCCGGTGTCGGCCTCGCCGCTGATCAGTGCCGGCACGTCGGCCTGCGCGACGCGGAGGATCCGGTCGCGAAGCTCCCGGCTGCGGGGGTCGACAGCAACGTACCGGCGGAGCGGCGGCTCCTCGCCGCGCCGGAGCGGAAGCAGCGGCCTGACGGAATCGTCCCGGAAATCGCGCAAGGCAAAGCTGTTCATGGCGGGAGAACCTCGTTCGGCCCCTGTCCGCCGGACGCCCCAGCCATGGGAGCCCGACGAACAGGGACTGGCAGACATGGGATCAGGACTGGGCCTGCTGGCGCTGCACCTTGAGCGGCTCGTTGGTCGCCAGCATCTCGCCGAAGGGTCCCTCGTTCCTCGGGTTTCCGGGGTCGCGGCCGGTGGTGGCCTTGAGCGGCAGGAGCGGGAAGACCAGCTCGGCGAAGCGGTAGCACTCCTCGAGGTGCGGGTAGCCGGAGAGGATGAAGGTCTCGATGCCGAGGTCCATGTAGGCGCGCATGCGCGCGGCGACGGTCTCGGGGTCGCCGACCAGGGCCGTGCCGGCGCCGCCGCGGACGAGGCCGACGCCAGCCCACAGGTTGGGGCTGATCTCGAGCTGCTCGCGGCGGCCGTTGTGCAGCCGGGCCATGCGCTGCTGGCCGACCGAGTCCATGCGGGCGAAGATCTCCTGCGCCCGGCGGACGGTGGCGTCGTCGACGTGGGCGATGAGCTCGTCGGCGGCGCGCCAGGCCTCGGCGGCGCTGTCGCGGACGATGACGTGCAGGCGGATGCCGAAGCGCAGGCTGCGGCCGCGGGCGGCGGCGACGGCGCGCATCGCCGCGATCTTCTGGGCCACCTGCTCGGGCGGCTCCCCCCAGGTCAGGTAGACGTCGCAGTGCTCGGCGGCGACCGCCATCCCGGCGTCGGACGAGCCACCGAACCACAGCGGCGGATAGGGCTTCTGCAGCGGCGGGTAGAACAGCCGGGCGTCCTCGACGCGCAGGTGCGGGCCGGCATGGTGCACGCTCTCGCCCTGCAGCATCCGGCGCCAGATGGCGAGGAACTCGTCGGTGATCGCGTAGCGCTCGGCATGCCCGGCGAAGACGCCGTCGCCCCTGAGCTCGACCGGATCGCCGCCGGTGACGACGTTGAGCAGCAGGCGGCCGCCGGACAGCCGGTCGAGGGTGGCGGCCATGCGCGCCGCCAGCGCCGGGCTCTGCAGGCCGGGGCGCAGGGCGACCAGGAAGCGCAGGCGCTCGGTCAGCGGCACCATGGCGCTGGCGACGAGCCAGCTGTCCTCGCAGCTGCGCCCGGTCGGCAGCAGCACGCCGAAATAGCCGAGGTCGTCGGCAGCCTGGGCGATCTGCCGCAGGTAGCCCAGCGAGACGTCGCGGGCACCCCTGGTCGTGCCTAGATAGCGGCCGTCGCCGTGCGTTGGCAGGAACCACAGCACGTCGGCGCTGGGTGAGGCAGTCGTGGTCACGTGAGCATCCTCAGAAGAAGAAACCTATGAACGGCGTAGGGTATTCATTGCCGCGCACGACCGACGGAGGCGCGGTCGACCGGGTCGGCCGGCGGAAGCCGACCATGTGCTCGCCGAGCATGGCCTCGATCTGCGCGAAGAGGGGATCGGCAGCATCGGCGGAAGCGTCGGGCAGCACCCGGGCCAGCGCCTCGCGGCGGAGATGCCCCAGCATGTCCGGGGATTCCGAGAGATCCGCCGGCAGGCCGCGCAGGACCAGCGCCTGCTTGGCGATGCGCCGCAGGAACTCCTGCAAGCAGAGCAGGGTGTGCGCGGTCGAGCCGAGCCCGCACGCGCAGTCAGGCAGTACGACGAGGGCAGCGGCCGAATCGCGCAGGGCACGGGACGAGCGCCAGAGCATGAAGTTGCGTGGGGAGGCGACCCGGATCGTCCAGCCGGCCCGCTCGAAGGGTTCGAACAGCGCCGCTTCCACCAGCGGAAAGTCATGCCGCGAAGGCGCCCAGCGGCGCGTCGTGAGATGCAGCATGATGCGGACAGGCAGGGACAGGGAAGCCCGCAGATGGAGCGACGGATGGACCGGATCGGCGGGGACGGAGCCGAAGGCTGCTTTCGTCAGGAGCGCAGGCTGCATGGGGCCTCCGGACTGGGGACCCCGCCATGAATCCTAGTAAATCTATCGATGTAAAGTCATTTGTCGTCGTCGCCGCTCGCCAGCTCGCGGGCGTGGCCCAACGGCGGCATCACGCCGGTTCGCAGCGCATGGGCCCAGTCCGCCCGCCCGCCGGACTCCGCCCGTGCCGCCGCCCGCTCCCAGTCGTAGGCGACCGCAAGCAGCTCCACCGTCCGGCAGGTGGCACCATCGAGCTCGAGGCGTGCATAGCGGGCGTGCGGCGTGCCGCTTTCGGAGCGATGGGCCGGGGCGGTGTCGTCCGCGTAGGCCGGACAGCCCACGCTACCCGGGTTCACGATCGCCCTGCCGTCGGGGAGCCGGACGAAGTCCTGCCGATGGCTGTGGCCGCACAGAATCACCCCGGCATCACCGGACCCGATGAGCCGCCGGAAAATCCCGTCCGGGCGGTCGCGGCCGAGCGCTCCGTCCCGGATAGTCTCCACCAGATAGGTCAGGTCGTCCGCGGGCGTTCCGTGGCAGGCGAGAACGCCCGGTGCGGGCTCGAGCCTTGGTGGCAGGCCGCCCAGCCAGCGGCGCTCCTCGTCGCCCAGTGCCGCAAAGGCGAAGCGATCCCAGCTGTCCATGTCGGCAGGCGCCAGCGTCGCGACCAGGCGGTCATGATTGCCGCGAATCGTGCGCACCGGCAGCGAGCGCAGCCGCTGCAGTGTCTGGGCGGGCCACAATGGTCCCGAGACGAGGTCGCCGAGATCGACAAGAAGATCCGCACCCCCGCGACGGGCGAGATCGTCGAGGACCGCCTCCAGGGCCGGAAGGTTGCCGTGGACGTCGGCGATGACGGCAAGGCGCGAGGGCCGCGGTCCGCTGCTGTCGGGCGGCCGGCGCACGTCGCGCCACCGCCGACACACACTCGCGCAGACCGAGCGTTACGTCATGGCAAGGCTGCACCAGACCAGCGGACCGCCTGGGTAAGCGGTCAGGAGCGGACGGAGTCCGGACCGGAGCGGTGGTCCGGTCGGGCCGCATCGTAGCGGCGAACCCTGGCGGCAGTCGGGGAGCGCCGCCGACTTGACGCTCCTGCGGCGACCTCGTCATGCCCCGTAACCGGCAGCATGCTGTCCGGTCCGGCTGGAAACACGGCCTCGTCCCGCGTGACGCCGGACGCCGCATCGCCTTCCCGCATCGACAGCACCCGGTCGGTGATCTCGGTCGGCAGCGCTGCCTCCCGTCCGCCGACGGCGTGGAGGGGGCGGGAGTCGAGATCCATGGGCTCTGCGCGCTCCAGCGCCTCGGTGACCCTGTCCTCGAGGCGCGCCGGGGCGCGAACGGTCACCAGGAAGGCGCCGCGCTGAACACCTTCGGTGTAGAGCCGCTGATCTTCCTCCGGCACGAACAGGTCGACGATACTGGCAAGCAGGCCCATGTCCTGGCCGACGTCCGGATGAGCTACACCCTCAGCGCCCGAGATCGCGATCGCGTCGTCCGTGACGCCGAGGACGCGAACGCCGTCGCGGGCAGCCTCGGCAGCGCCGCGTGTCTCGTACATCGCCGTGCACGTCCGCTCGGTTTGCATGTCCACGATCTCCCGCTCGCGTCGCGCCGGCCACGGTTGCCGGCCGCATCCGTGCAGCCGAAACCGCCATGGAGAACCGCCAGTTCCCCACGGTCGGCGCCGCTGCCTTTCCCACGACGGGTTTCGGGGCAGCGCCTTCGTGCCCGTCTGACGCGCAGGGACGATGGCGACCGTCTTTGACCTGAAGGCAGGGAGTGTGCCGACGGAACCCCGCCCGGCGCCCTCGGCTTAACCCTCGAGGAAACCGGCAGGAGAGCACCGATGGCCACCAGCAAGTCACCCGAGGCGGCGGACCAGCGGCATCCGGACCGCTCCGAGGACGCCACGCCGAACTGGGATCAGGTTCGTCGGCGCATCGACACCGGCGTGACCGGCGACAAGATCGCCTATTCGGATCCGGCCATCGCGCCCTTGGGCACCGATGCGGAGGATGGCGGACACCCTCAGCAACCGATGCGCACGGAGGAGTTGCCGACCCGACGGGCTGAACAACCGTTGCCTGGCAGTCCGACGCCGCGCAACGACCCCCTGCCGTCGCGTTCCGGCTTCCTCTGGGCTGGGGTCGCCGTTGTCGTCGTCATGCTGCTCGTCCTGGTGGCTCTCTAGCTCCGGTGCGAACCGCCCTCGGCTAGCGGCCGAGCTCGCGTTCGGCCTGCAGCCAGAACCGGACGTCGGCACCGTGCGGGCGCCCCGCCAGTTCCCAGAGCTCGTAGGCGCGCCGCCGGACGGCCTCGCGCCTCGCCGCGTCGTCGACGGTCACGGCCGGTGGCGGCGAGCCGACGGCACTGACGCCGCCGAAGGCCGGTGGATCGCTGGCATCCATGCTCTCTGCGGACGCCTCGTCGACCCGCTCCTGCTCGTCCGGTGGCGAGCCGGGGAGCTTGGCATTTCCGTCATCGGGTGGCCGATCCGCGCCGTTGGGGCCAAGCGCGTGCAACCTTTCGGCCGGCATGGTGATCTCCCGTTCGAGCCTCGCCCGAGCGAACCGGCCGCAGACGACCGCGGTTCCGCCATTCGGGGCTACCGGCTTCGGGCGGCGCTGACGGGCGAGCCATGCGTGGCGGGCGGCTGCAAGGCGGCCTTTCGCGCGCTATAGTCATGTCAACCACACCGACCCATTCGCCCAGCCGGGGACCTGACCCATGGCCACCGCCAAAGCCGCCAGCGGCGCCGCGTCCGCACGCCTCGCCGAGTTCGACTGGCAGGACCCGTTCCGCCTTGCCGAGCTTCTCACCGACGAGGAACGCCTCGTCCGCGACGCGGCGCACGACTACTGCCAGTCGAGGCTGATGCCGCGCATCCTCGAGGCCAATCGCCACGAGGTGTTCCATCGCGAGATCATGAGCGAGATGGGCGAGCTCGGCCTGCTCGGCCCGACCATCCCGGAGACCTATGGCGGTGCCGGTGCGTCCTACGTCGCCTATGGCCTGATCGCCCGCGAGGTCGAGCGCGTCGACAGCAGCTACCGCTCGGCAATGAGCGTCCAGTCCTCGCTGGTGATGCATCCGATCTATGCCTACGGCGACGAGACCCAGCGCAAGACCTACCTGCCGAAGCTGGCCAGCGGCGAGCTGGTGGGCTGCTTCGGCCTGACCGAGCCCGACCATGGCTCCGATCCCGGCGGCATGCGCACGCGCGCCCGCAAGGTCGACGGCGGCTACCTGCTGTCGGGCTCGAAGAACTGGATCACCAACAGCCCGGTGGCCGACATCTTCGTCGTCTGGGCCAAGGACGATGCCGGCGACATCCGTGGTTTCATCATCGAGAAGGGCGCCAAGGGGCTGGCGGCCCCCAAGATCGAGGGCAAGTTCGCGCTGCGCGCCTCGATCACCGGCATGATCATGATGGACGAGGTCTTCGTCCCCGACGCCAACCTGCTGCCCAACGTGAAGGGCCTCAAGGGCCCGTTCGGCTGCCTCAACCGCGCCCGCTTCGGCATCGCCTGGGGGACCATGGGCGCCGCCGAGTTCTGCTGGCACCAGGCCCGGCAGTACACCCTGGACCGCAAGCAGTTCGGCCGGCCGCTCGCGGCCAACCAGCTGATCCAGAAGAAGCTGGCCGACATGCAGACCGAGATCACGCTGGGGCTGAACGCCTGCCTGACCGTCGGCCGGCTGATGGACGAGGGCCGCGCCGCGCCCGAGATGATCTCGCTGATCAAGCGCAACAACTGCGGCAAGGCGCTCGACATCGCCCGTGTCGCCCGCGACATGCACGGGGGCAACGGCGTCGCCGACGAGTACCATGTCATCCGCCACGTGATGAACCTCGAGGCGGTCAACACCTACGAGGGCACGCACGACATCCACGCGCTGATCCTCGGCCGCGCCCAGACCGGCATCCAGGCGTTCACCGGCGCCTGATGTCCGGGCCGCTCGCAGGGATCCGCGTCCTCGACCTGTCGCGCGTGCTGGCCGGTCCCTGGGCCGGCCAGAACCTCGCCGACCTCGGCGCCGAGGTCATCAAGGTCGAGCGTCCCGGCAGCGGCGACGACACCCGGGGCTGGGGACCGCCCTGGGTGAAGGACGCCGATGGCGGCGACACCGGCGAATCGGCCTATTTCGTCTCGGCCAACCGCGGCAAGAAGTCGGTCACCATCGACTTCACCCGGCCGGAAGGGGCGGACCTGGTCCGCCGCCTCGCCGCCGGCAGCCACATCCTGCTCGAGAACCTGAAGGTCGGCGGGCTCGCCAAGTACGGCCTCGACTGGCCGTCGCTGCGGACCGTCAACCCGGCGCTGGTCTACTGCTCGATCACCGGCTTCGGGCAGACCGGCCCGTACCGCGACCGCGCCGGCTACGACTTCATGATCCAGGGCATGGGCGGCCTGATGGCCGTCACCGGCGCCGGCGAGCCGGTGAAGGCCGGGGTCGCGCTGTGCGACGTGCTGACCGGCATGTACGCGACCGTCGCGGTGCTGGCGGCCCTCCGCCACGCCGAGCGGACCGGCGAGGGCCAGCACGTCGACATGGCGCTGCTCGACACCCAGGTGGCGACGCTGGCCAATCAGGCGCTGAACTTCCTGGTGTCGGGCGAGCGGCCGTTCCGCTGGGGCAATGCGCATCCGAACATCGTTCCCTACCAGGCCTTCGCCACCGCCGACGGGCACGTGATCCTCGCTGTCGGCAACGACGCGCAGTACCGCCGCTTCTGCGAGGTCGCCGGCCGACCCGCCCTCGGCACCGATCCGCGCTACGCCACCAATGCCGGCCGGGTCGGGCACCGGGCCGAGCTGACCGAGGCCATCGCCGGCTGGATGCGCGAGCGCCCGAGCGGCTGGTGGCTGGCTGAGCTCGAGAAGGTCGGCGTGCCCTGCGGCCCGATCAACGAGCTCGACCAGGTCTTCGCCGACCCGCAGGTGCAGGCGCGCGGCATCCGCATGGACCTGCCGCACCCGCAGGCGGGGACGGTGCCGCAGGTGGCGAGCCCGATGCGCCTGTCGGCGACGCCGGTCGCCTACGAACGGGCACCGCCGACGCTGGGCCAGCATACCGACGACGTGCTGACCGAGGTGCTGGGCCTCGACGCCGCGGCCCTCAGCGAGCTTCGCGAGAAGGGTATCCTCTAGGCGAGGCTGGCCCGCGCGGTGTCGCACTCGTCGCAGCCCGCATCCGCGTCATGCAGGAACAGCAGCGGGTCCGCGGCCAGGCGGGCCGTCGCGACCGCCACGACATCGCGGGCGCGGACGAGACGGGCGTGAGCCCGTCCGACCGTACCTTCGCGCTGCAATCCGGAAGCTCGCAGCCAGTCGTCGGCCAGGGCGAACCGCGAGCAGCAATGGTCGTTCTCGGCATAGTCCAGGCGCAACGGACCGTCCGGCCCGCGGACGGTGCAATGCCGCGAGACCCGGTACGGCACGCCTGCCAGCACTTCGGCGAGATGCAGCATCGTGTTGGCGTCGTGGCCGACGCCGAGCAGCAGGATGCTGCCGTCGGCCTCGAGCACCCGGCCGACCGGGCTTTCGGGACCATGCGGCGGCAGGCACAGGGGATCGGCGGTGAGCCATGCGGCGCGGGGGCCGGCGGCGGCGAAGGCATGCGGATGGTCGCTGCGGCGGACATCGGGCTCATGCCGGAACAGCTCGGCCACGATGCCGAGCGCGGGATCGACCGGCGTGACGGCGGGATCGAAGGGTGCATCGTCGTCGCCGGTCGCCGAGGGCATCGCCAGCGTGCCCGCCGGGCCTAGCGCCTCCCGCAACGCGGCGATCAGGCCGGCCGGTCCGCCCTCGACGGGACGCACGGCGCGGAACGAGCTGTGCACCAGCAGGACCGCGCCTGGGGCCACGCCGAGCGCAGACAGCTGCGCGACGAGCTCACGCAGGCCGGCAGGCGCCGACGACGTCACCGGCGATTCCGCTCAGGCCTGGCCCGCCGCGGGCCGCTGGAAGCCCGCGACCTGCCGGTACTGCGCCGCGATCGCCTCCAGCTCGGCCAGCGGGATCACGTCCTCGATGCGGGCGAAGCCATCGGGTGCGCGGGCCGCGGCCATGTCGATGACGCGTTCCGGGCCCATCTGCCGATTGTTCAGCACGATGCGGGTCGTCACCGGCAGCCGCTCCGCCTCGTAGGCCTGCAAGGCCGCCTCGGGGTCGGCGTGCGCCTTCAGCGCCGACGCCAGCACCCGGCCGTCGATGATCGCCTGGGCCGCGCCGTTGGAGCCGACCGGGTACATCGGGTGCGCGGCATCGCCCAGCAGCGTCACCCGGCCGAAGCTCCAGCGCGCCAGCGGCTCGCGGTCGCACATCGGGAACTCCCAGCAGGCCGCGGTCCGGCGCAGCAGCCCCGGCACGTCGAACCCGGCGAAGCGCCAGTGCGCCAGGTGCGGCAGCACGTCGGCGATGCTGCCCGGCCGGCTCCAGTCCTCGCGCCGCGGCGGCGGCACGCTGCCGTCGCCGAGCTTCACCCAGACCGCCCAGTTGGTCAGCGACCGTCCGCGATCGTGGGCCTCGCGCGAGATCGGGTAGAGGACCACCTTCTCCCGGAGGTCGCCGGCCACGATCATCGAGCGGCCGGTGAGGAACGGTGCCTCCTCGACGCAGCCGCGCCACAACATGTGGCCGTTCCAGCGTGGCGGTCCCTCCTCCGGGTAGAGACGAGCGCGGACCGCCGAATGGATGCCGTCGGCACCGACCAGCACGTCCCCGCGCAGCGGCGGCAGGGGCCGGCCTTGCGGGTCGACGGCGTGGACGATGACGCCGTCCGGCGTCTGCTCGAAGGCCACCAGCCGCCGGCCGAGGCTCAGCCGGTCCGCGCCCAGCCGCTCGATCACGGCTCGGGCGAGGAGGCCCTGCAGCTGACCGCGATGGATCGAGATCTGCGGCAGGTCGTGCCCGGCGGCCAGCCCGCGCGGCTCGCGCCAGATCGTCTGGCCGAAGCGGTTGGCGTAGATCAGCTCCTCGGTACGGATGCCGGTGGCGTCGAGGTCGTCGAGCAGCCCGAGGGCGGCCAGCTCACGCACCGCATGCGGCAGCAGGTTGATGCCGACGCCCATCTCGCGGATCGCCGGCGCCTGCTCGACGAGCTCGACCTCGATGCCGGCGGCGTGCAGCTGCAGGGCCGCGGCGAGCCCGCCGATGCCGGCACCGGCCACAAGCACCTTCATGCGATGCCTCCCCGGCTTGCGCTTCGACCTGACCAGCATCGCACAGGCCGAGCTGCCGGGACGAGGCCCGAGACACGGCTTACGTCCGGGTGGCCTTGCGCTATGCTCGGTCCCGTCAGCAGCATGGCTTGGGAGGCCTGACGATGAGCCTGGCACTGCCACCGGGGATCACGCGCGACGGCGAAGGCGTCGGCGGCGTCGTCTGGAACGTGCTGGGCCACACCTACTGGCTCAAGGCCGAGTGCGAGAGCTGCTTCATCTTCGGCACGCTCGACCCGCCCGGCACCTTCGTCCCGCCGCACATCCACCCGACCCAGGACGAGTTCATCTGGGTCCTGGATGGAACGATCGACCTCATCCTCGATGGCCAGAAGCACCAGGCGAAGCCGGGCGACCTCGTCCGCATGCCGATGGGCATCCCGCACGGCTACTTCAACAATGGCTCGACGCCGGCAAGGGCGGTGTTCTGGGTGACCCCGGCGCGCCGGCTGCGGGCGCTGTTCGACGCCCTGCACAACCTCACCGACCCGGCCGAGGTCGTGCGCCTTTCGGCCCTGCACGAGGTCGACTTCCTGCCACCGAGCTGAGCGTCGTTCAGCTCCGGTTCAGGTTGGCCGGAGCCCACTGCACGACCCGCTCATCGCCAGAGGGAACCGGTGGCATGACCTTTCCCTACCGCATCCGCAGCGCGTGGCACGTGTTGCCGCTGCTCGGCTGGATCTCGGCGGCGAACGCCGCCGCGCCGCCGGAGGTCGTGGTCGTGGAGGTCGACGACAGCGGCGAGGCGGAGCAGCTGCGGCTCGACCGTCCCACGGTGCCGGCCGGCCGGGTGATCTTCCAACTCGCCGTCGGCGGGCGTGCCGACCTCGAGCTGTCGGTCGAACGCACCGATGCCGCGTCGTTCGATCCCAGCGAGGACATCCGGGCACTGGCCAACGGGGCCGTCGAGATGACCCTGATGCCGGGCGACTACGTCCTCGTCTGCAACAGCAGCGCCGACGGCTGGTCGGCGGTGTCCGAGCCGCTTACCGTCACGCTCTGAAGGTTCAGGGGACGATCTCGAGGCGCAGGTCCGGCCGCTCCGCCGCCACCTCGCGCAACGTCGCCGCGATCGGCGCAAGGTCGGCGCCCAGGCTAACATGGGCCCTGGGCGTGAGCTTCCAGACGATCTCGACCGGCCCGCGGATCTCGCGGCGGAGAACGTCGTAGAGCGCGTCGAGATTGGTGAGCGGCCGGTCCCAGCCGAGATCCCGGCCGAGCTTGGCCAGCACCGCCGCCTTGCTGCGCTGGCGGCCGTCGAGCGTGCAGCGGCGCGTCGTCAAGGCGGCACCTCGGTGAAGCTGTCGTAGTGGTCGATGGTGACGAAGATCAGGCCGTCGTTCGACCAGACGAGGCGCCTGGCGCCGCGGCGGCCGCAGTCGAAGTCGAGGTCGGCCTCGCGCCAGCGCCGCCCCTGCCGCTCGGGCAGCCGGCCCTCGCGGTTGCCGAAGCGGTCGCCGCCGATGGCCTGGCCGGGCGCGCTGTCGCACAGGTCCTCGCCCGGCCGCCAGCCGAGCTCCTCGGCCTCGTCCTTGGTGATCCAGCGCTCCGGCAGGTAGCCGGTCTCGCGGATCGATTCGACCGCGGCGACGAAGCCGTCGATGTCGCGCAGCCCCATGCGCTGCGCGAAGCGCTCCAGCTGGGCGGTGTCGGCGAGGGCCGACCCGGCGACGAGGACGACGGCCAGCGCCGCGAGACGAAGCCAGCGGATCACCGGCTGCGCCCCGCGGTGCCGGACAGGTATGCCGCGTCAGGCCTTGGCCTGGGCGTGCGCCTCGACGAACCAGAGATCCTGGTCGATCGCGCGCGAGACGGCGGTGAACAGGTCGGCAGTGTCGGCGTCCCCGATCTCGTCGGCCTCGGCGATGGCCGCCCTGACGCCCTTACCGAAAGCCGCGAGCGCGGTCGAGAGCGCCTCGACATGGTCGGGGCCGCTGCTGATGTCGGTCGGGTAGGGCGGCAGCGTCGTGGTCTTCGCAACGTTCTGGACCGTGCCGTCCGGCACGCCGCCGAGCGCGGTGACCCGCTCGGCGATCTCGTCGACATGGCCGATCACGCGCGTGGCGATCTCGTCGAACAGCTCGTGCAGGCCGATGAAGCTCGGGCCGCGCACGGTCCAGTGCGCCTGCTTGACCTGCGCCCGCAGGTCGATCGCATCCGACAGGCGGGCGTTGAGCAGGCCGATCGCCTTCTCGCGGATGTTGGCGGAGAGGTCGTTCTTGGTCCGGTGCATGCAAAAAATCTCCCGTTGACGCGCCACCACCGGCGGCGCCCACCTCCGAACGGGTGATCCACGGCAAAGCTCCCGCCGAAGATTGTCGCATGCTCGACGACGCTCGCATCGAAACGCTCTTCGCCCGCTTCCACGCCGCCCGCCCGGACGAGAACCGGCGGCCGGAGGCGAAGCTGGATGACGATCCGTTCCGCTCGCTGGTCGGCGTCATGCTGAGCGCGCAGTCGCGCGATGCCATGACCGAGCGCGCCTGCCGCAAGCTGTTCGCCGTCGCCGACACGCCCGGGGCGATCCTGGCGCTCGACGAGGCCCGCCTCGCCGAGCTGATCCGCGACGCCGGCCTCTACGTCATGAAGGCGCGCAACATCCGGCGGATGTGCACGACGCTGCTGGAGCGGCACGGCGGCGAGGTGCCGCGCAGCCGCGAGGCGCTGATGGCGCTGCCCGGCGTCGGCCGCAAGAGCGCTGACATTATGCTGCGCTTCGTCTTCGCCGAGCCGGCGGTGGCGGTCGACACCCACGTCTACCGCGTGGCGACCCGACTGGGCCTCGCCCGGGGCAAGACCGAGGCGCAGGTCGCCCGGGACCTGCTGCCGCGCGTGCCGGAGCGCTGGCGCTGGGGCGCCCACATCTGGCTGCTCGACCACGGCAAAGAGGTGTGCCGGTCGAGGAAGCCGCGGTGCGAGGCGTGCCCGATGGCCGACCTGTGCGAGCGGAACGGGGTGGGGTGACCCGCCCATCCGGCGGTTGATCGCGACCGCAAAGGCGCCCTAGGCTCCGCCTGCCTGCCGGGGGGAAAGGCCGTATGCCGTACACGATCAAGCCCGAGGACCGGATCCACGTCGCCGAGTTCCGCGAGAGGCCGTTCGGGCGGCATTCGCCGGAGCTGTTGCGGATCCTGAACGCGATGCGCGGCTCGCCACTGGCGGGGCGGTACGTGCTGGTCTGCACGAAGCCCTTCCGCGAATGGAAGCTGGCGCGACATCCGGGAAGGCCGGGGGCACCGATCGAGATTGTCGAGGGCTACGTGTTCGGCTCGCGCGAGGAGGCCGAGTGGGAGGTCTTCCGCATCCGCTGGAAGGAACTCACCGGCGAGGAGCTGAACTGAGATGCTGCAGATCATCGGCTATGCGGACCGGTTCAGCGTCGCCCCCGGCGAGACGATCCGCTTCATGGTGTCCGCTCCGCAGGGCAAGCCCTGCCACGGGCGCATCCTCCGGCTGATCCACGGCGACGCCAACCCGGCGGGGCCGGGCTTCAAGGCGGACCCGGTCCCCGGCTTGCCGGAGCATGTCGTGACCGGCCGGCGGCAGACCATCGCCATCGGCTCGTGGGGACGGGTGCCGCACCATCCGGTGATGGACGCGAGCGCGTCCTTCACGCTCGCGGTGCTGGTCTGGCCGACCCTGCCGGGGACGGGCCGCCAGGGCCTGCTGGGGCGCTGGGACGAGGCGGGGCCCGGGGGCTGCCTGCTGGAGCTCGACGACCGCGGCTGCCTGGCGGCGCGGTTCGGCGATGCGCATGGCAGCAGCGTGCAGCTGGGCTCCGGCAAGCCGATGGTGGCGCGCCGCTGGTACCTGGCCGCGGTGAGCTACGACGCCGGCAGCGGCACGGCGCGGCTGGTGCAGCGGCCGCTGCAGGCCTTCGCCGGAATCGACGACGCGGCGGACGTGGCCCTGCCGGTGCCGCCGCCGCACCTCGCCGGCCTGCCGCTGACGCTGGCGGCGGTGCCGCACGGGACGGGCGTGCACCAGACCTTCAACGGCAAGCTCGAGGCGCCGCGGCTGGTGGCCGGCGTGGTCGACCCGGCGCGGCTCGAGGCGCTGCTTCAGGGGCCGGTGCCGGCCGACCTGAAGGACCGCGTCGTCGGCGCCTGGGACCTCGCGCGCGAGACCCGCAGCACCCGCATCGTCGACGCCGGCCCCAACGACCTCGCCGGCGAGCTGGTCAACCTGCCGACGCGGGCGATGAAGGGCGCGCGCTGGGACGGCAGCGAGCACTGCTGGTGGCGCAAGCCCGAGCACTACGGTGCGGTCCACTTCCACGACACCGACCTCTACGACGCCGGCTGGGAGAGCGACTTCGCCTGGACGCTGCCGGACGACCTGCGCTCGGGCGTCTACGCGGCCCATATCGCCTGCGGCGACGCCGAGGACGGGACCGAGGAGGACCTGATCCCGTTCTTCGTCCGCCCGCCGCGCGGTGCCGCCGGCAAGGCCGGGCGGCCGAAGCTGGCCTACCTGATCCCGACCGCCGCCTACATGGCCTACGCCAACGACCGCAACCACCTCGACAGTCCCGGGGCGGAGATGGTGATCGGCCGGCTCCTGGCCTACCAGCCGTCGGACCTTTACCTGCAGGAGCATCTCGAGATCGGCCGCTCGCTGTACGATTCGCACAGCGACGGCAGCGGTGTCAGCGTCAGCTCGCGGCTGCGGCCGATCCTCAACCTGCGACCCAAGTACAGCTCCTGGCTGGGAGCCTGCGGCTCGGGCCTGTGGCAGTTCAACGCCGACACCCACATGCTCGACTGGCTGGAGAGCCATGCCGGCGAGCCGTTCGACATCATCACCGACGAGGACCTGCACGCCGAGGGCATCGAGATCCTGCGACCTTACCGGGTGATCGTGTCCGGCACGCATCCGGAGTATCACAGCACCCGGATGTGGGACGCGATGCGCGCCTGGATCGACCAGGGCGGCCGGCTGATGTACGTCGCCGCCAACGGCTGGTACTGGCGCATCGCCTTCCACGACACGCTGCCGGGCGTCATCGAGGTGCGGCGTGCGGAGGACGGCATCCGTACCTGGGAGGCCCAGCCGGGCGAGTACTGGCACGCCTTCAACGGCGAGTATGGCGGCCTCTGGGCGCGGCACGGACGGACGCCGCAGGGGCTCACCGGCATCGGCTTCATCGCCCAGGGCTTCGACATCTGCTCCTACTACCGGCGCTCGCCGGCGTCCTACGAGCCGACCTGGTCGTGGATGTGGGACGGCATCGACGACGAGATCATCGGCGACTTCGGCCTCGTCGGCGGCGGTGCCGCCGGCCTCGAGCTCGACGGCGTCTCGGAGAAGCGCGGCACGCCGCCCAACACCGTGGTGATGGCCAGCTCCGAGGCGCACAGCGACCTGATCCTGCTGGTCAACGAGGAGTTCGGCGTGGTTCCGCCCAACCTCACCGGCAGCCAGCACCCCGAGGTCCGGGCCGACATCAGCTTCTACGACACGCCGGAGGGCGGGGCGGTCTGGGCCACGGGCTCGATCGCCTGGTGCGGCTCGCTGAGCTGGAACAACTACGACAACAATGTCAGCCGGCTGACGGGGAACGTGCTGAAGCGGTTCCTCGATCCCAGACCCTTCCGTTGACGCGCGGGGAGAGCGGCATGTTCCGTTGGATGGCGCTTGCATTGGGCTTGGTCGTGCTGGGCACGACACCGGCCTCGGCGACGACGGCGCCGATCCCGATCCGGGTCGTCGTGGTGACCCTGTTCGAGGTTGGCACCGACAATGACGGCTCGCCGGGCGAGCTCGAGAACTGGGTCAAGCGCTTCCCGCTCCCCGAGATCGTGCCGTTCCCGCAAGGCTACCACCATCTCCGCCTCAATCGCGAGAAGCGGGTGCTGGCCGTGCTGACCGGTGTCGGCACGGCGCGCGCCGCAGCAAGCCTCATGGCACTGGGCATGGACCCGCGCTTCGACCTGCGGCGGGCCTATTTCGTCCTTGCCGGCATCTCCGGCGGCGATCCGAACGACGTGTCGGTGGGCTCGGCCGCCTGGGCGGAATGGCTCGTCGATGCCGATCTCGCGCACGAGATCGATGCCCGCGAGATTCCCGACGACTGGACGACCGGATACCTGCCGCTGTTCACCTCGCGGCCCTACGAGCGGCCGAAGCCCGCGCCCGACGGCGAGGTCTACCACCTCAATGCGAAGCTGGTGGAATGGGCGTTCCAGACGACGAAGGACACCGCGCTGCCCGACAGCGAGCCGCTGCGCCGGCTGCGGCAGAACTACACCGGCTATCCGAATGCCCTGAAGCCGCCCTTCGTGCTGAAGGGGGACGTCATCGCCGGATCCACCTTCTGGCACGGCGCCAGGCTCAACCGTTGGGCCAACGAGTGGACCCGCTACTGGACCAACGGGCAGGGCAACTACGCTACGACGGCCATGGAAGACACCGGCGTCGCCCAGGCCATCCGCTTCCTCGGCCAGGCCGGCAAGGTCGACCCACGCCGGCTGCTGGTCCTGCGCACGGTCAGCAACTACGCGATGCAGTATCCGGGCATCACCGCGGCGCAGAGCCTGGCCCAGGAGTCCGACGGCGAGTTCTCGGCGTTCCTGCCCTCCCTGAACGCCGCCTACGCGGTGGGCTCGGCGGCGGTCAACGCCATCCTCGCCGACTGGGCGACCTACCGGACGAAGCTGCCGGGCTCGTGAGGCGCAGCGGCCGATCACCGTACCGTCACGGATGGGCCGCTATGCGGCCGGGGTCCCCAGCCGCCGGGAGGCTCATCCGTGCCCATCGTCCTGCAACGCCTGCTTCTGACCACGGCCCTTGTCGCCGCCACGCCGGCCGTCGCCGATCCGATCCTGACCGTCTATCCGAGCGCTGATCCGAAGCTGGCGCTCGGCCAGGTTGCCTTCGACGGCGGCAAGACGCTCGACCTCACCGTCGGCATCGGCAGCGGCGCCTTCCGCCGTGCCGACCGTCCGGCCAACCAGTTCGTCACGGTGAGCGACCGCGGGCCGAACTTCACCTGCGGTGACGCCAAGGACATCATCGGGATCGACGGCAAGACCTTCTGCGGCGACGTCAAACAGGGCCGCATCTATCCGATGCCCGACTACAGCCCGGCGATCTACCGCATCGAGGTCGGCGACAAGGGCTTCACCGTGCTCGAGGAGATCAAGCTGAAGGACGCCGGCGGCAAGCCGCTGTCCGGGCTGCCCAACACGCTGACCGTGGCGACGACCGAGAACCCGCTGGATGCCAGGGCTCAGCCGCTGCAGCGGAGTGCCGGCTCGGTCGATGCGGAGGGCATCGTCGAGCTTTCCGACGGCTCGTTCTGGATCGGCGACGAGAACGCGCCGTCGATCCTGCACGTCGGCGCCGACGGCACGGTGCAGAAGCGGATCGTCCCGGCGGGAACCGAGGGCGACTTCGCCGCGGCCGGCTACCCGGTCGAGGGCAAGCTGCCGGCCATCCTGGCCAGGCGGCAGGCCAACCGCGGCATCGAGTCGATGGCGGTCAGCGCCGACGAGGCCTTCCTCTACTTCATGATGCAGAGCCCGCTCGCCAATCCTGACGCCGACACCTACGCCAACGCCACCAACGCCCGCCTGTTCAAGTTCGACCGGGCGAAGGGCGAGGTCGTCGGCGAGTACGTCTACACGATGACGCCGATGGCGGAGTTTCCCGGAGAGACCGACAAGAAGGCGAACACGGCGCGGGTCAGCGAGCTGGTCTACCTCGGTACCGATCGCCTGCTCGTCGACGACCGCACCGACAAGACGACCAAGCTGTTCGAGCTCGACCTGAGCCGGGCCACCAACATCCTCGGCAGCAAGTGGGACGACCCGGCGACCAGCCCGAGCCTCGAGCAGATCGCCCTGGCCGAGGCCGGGATCGAGCCCGTCGGCAAGAAGCTCGTGCTCGACAGCAGCAACCACCCGGAGCTGCCGGGCAAGATCGAGGGTGTCTCGTTCTTCGGCGACGGCGCGCTGATGCTGATCAGCGACGACGACTTCGGCATCGCCGGTGCGTCGACGGCCATCATCAGGGTCGAGGGGCTGGCCCTGTCGCAATAGCGCCGGTCATTGTGAGATCACTCACCAAGAGGAGAGGGCGGGCCTCCCGGCACCGCCCCCTCCGATACGCGTTAGGCGAAGCCGTACAGGTGCAGCACCTGCAGGATCTCGCAGAACGCGCTGATGATCTCAAGGATCACCATCACGCCGCCGGCCTGCTCGTGGCGGAACAGGTCGCCCTTGCGCATCGTCATGGTGAACTTGCCCGGCAGGTCGCGCGCGGTCCCCTCCGGATCAAGGGTGTTGCGGGTGGGTGCACCCGGCTGGCCGCCGGCGAGGCCCCAGGGGGCGAAGCGGCGGCGGTCCGAGCGGACCTGAAGGATCGCCTCGTCGGCCAGCAGGCGGTACTCGCGGATCAGGCCGAGGCCACCGCGCCAGCGGCCTGCACCGCCGCTGTCCGGCCTGTAGCCGTAGCGCTCGATGCGGATGGGGGCGGTCGCCTCGAGGACCTCGACCGGCCCGTTCGACATGTTCTGCGAGGGATTGGTGACCCCTTCGATGCCGTCCTTGGCCGGGCGCCCGCCCCAGGCACCGTTGATCATGTCGACGACGATGAACGGGGTGCGGTCGGGCCGCCAGCCGCCGATGCAGACGACGGTGTTGCCGCCCTCGCCGGCGGCCGGGATCCGGTCGGGCACGATCTGGGCGAGGCAGCCGAACATCGCGTCGACCACGCGGTAGCCGGTCAGCGCCCGCGCCGCCACCGGGGCCGGCAGATGCGGGTCGAGGATCGAGCCCTTGGGGGCCCTGACCTCGATGCAGCGGAACAGCCCCGCATTGTTGGGCAGATCGCGGTCGAGCGCGCAGCGGACGCTGAGATAGGTCGCCGACTTGACGAAGGAGAGGGTGCTGTTGATCGCCCCCTTCACCTGCGGCGAGCTGCCGGCATAGTCGACCAGCAGCGAGTCTTCACGCACCGTGATGGCGACGCGGATCGGGATCGGCGCGTCGCTGAAGCCGTCGTCGTCGATGAAGTCCTCGAAGCGCCAGGTGCCCTTGGGCCAGGCAGCGATGGCCCGGCGGGTCATCCGCTCGGCATAGTCGATCAGCGCCGCGATGTAGCGCTCGGTCTCGGCGACGCCGTAGCGGTCGAGCAGCTTGACGAACTCGCGCTCGCCGATGCTGCAGGCGGCGAGCTGCGCATCGATGTCGCCCATGACAAGGTCGGGGACGCGGACATTGGTGCGGATCAGCGCCACCAGCGTCTCGTCGCGCCGGCCCGCGGCATAGAGCTTCAGCGGCGGGATGCGCAGGCCTTCCTGGTAGATCTCGGTGGAATCGCTGGCGTTGGAGCCGGGCACCCGGCCGCCCATGTCGCACTGGTGGGCGACCACCACCGAGTAGCCGCGCAGCGCCCCGGCGTGGAAGATCGGCTTGACCATGAAGATGTCGGGCAGATGCATGCCGCCGGCATAGGGATCGTTGAGCACGATCACGTCGCCGGGCTGCAGGCTGCCGCCGAAGCGGGCCTGGATCTCGGCCATGGCGTCGGGGACGGCGCCGATGTGCAGCGCCACGGTCTTGGCCTGGGCCACGATCTGGCCGTGCCGGTCGCAGAGCGTCGCCGAGTAGTCGAGCACGTCGCGGACGATCGGCGAGCGGGCGGTGCGCATCACCGTGGCGCCCATCTCGTCGACGATCGAGTCGAGGGCGCTCTTCACCACAGCCATGGTGATCGGATCGAGGTCGGCGCTCACGGGGCGGCCTCCAGAACGAGGTTGCCGGCGGCGTCGCCGCGGGCGGTCCAGCCCGGCGGGACGACGACAGTCGAGTCGTAGGATTCGACCAGCAGCGGACCCGGCAGGGCACGGTCGGGCACGGTGTCGCGGCGGATCGCGGGCACGTCCTGCCAGCCGTGACCCTCGAGCAGGGCGCGGCGCGGCCGGGCGGCAGTCTCGGCCGATCGCGCCGGCTTCGCGCGGGCGCCGGGCAGGGCACGGCGGACGATCACGCGCAGGCTCGACAGCTCGACGGGCTCGTCGACCTCGTAGCCGTAGGTGCGGGCGTAAGCCGTGAAGAAGCGCCGGGCGACCGGACCCGTGCCGGCGGCACCCAGCTCCGCCGGGTCGAAGGCGATCGGCAGGTCGTTGTCCTGTCCCCGCAGGCGCAAATTGGCCTCGCAGGTCACCGTCTGGACGGCCGAGCCGTGCGGCGGCAGCTCGGCCGCCGCTTCGGCGGCCATCCGTTCGAGCGCCGGACCGACCTCGGGCTCGAGCAGGCGGTCGACCAGGCCGGGCCAGGCGAGCACGCGGTGGCTTTCGAGCTCGCCCTCCAGCATGCCGACGGCGGTGAACACGCCGGGCAGCGGCGGCACCAGGATCCGCGTCATGGCGAGCTGGACGGCGAGGTCGACGGCGTGGACGGGGCCGGAGCCGCCGAAGGCCACGAGCGTGCAGTGCCGCGGGTCGACGCCGCGCTCGACCGTGACCGAGCGCAGGGCGCGGACCATGCTGGCGTTGGCGACCCGGCGGATGCCGAGGGCGGCGGCGTCGACGGAGATGCCCAATGGCTTGGCGACGTCCCGCTCGATGGCGGCCCGGGCGAGCGCCGGATCGACGGCGAGCTCGCCGCCGGCGAGCCCGGCCGGGTCGAGGTAGCCGAGGACGAGGTTGGCATCCGTGACGGTCGGCCTGGTGCCGCCGCGGCCGTAGCAGGCGGGGCCGGGTTCGGCGCCGGCCGAATCGGGTCCGACGGTCAGCAGGCCGCCGGCGTCGACTCGGGCGATCGAGCCGGCTCCCGCGCCGACCTCGGCGATGTCAATGGCGGGGACCTTGAGCAGGTAGCCGCCGGCCTTGATGAAGCGGCTGGGCGTGCTGATGCCCTCGCGGAACTCGTACTCGCTGGTCCGCGCGATCTCGCCATCGGCCACCAGCGAGGCCTTGGCGGTGGTCCCGCCCATGTCGAAGGCGATGAGGTCGCGGATCCCTGCGGCGGCACCGGCGCGGGCCGCGCCGACCACGCCGGCCGCCGGGCCGGAGCCGACGAAGAAGACGGGCTTGGTCGCCGCCGTCCCGACCGCGGCGAGGCCGCCGCCGGAGCTGACGATCAGCAGCGGCGCCGCGACGCCGAGGTCGGACAGGCCCTGGCGCAGGCGCTCCAGGTAGCGGCGCATCACCGGCAGAAGGTAGGCGTTGACGACCGTCGTGCTGGTCCGCTCGTACTCCTTGACCTCCGGCAGGATGTCGACCGAGGCGCAGAGCGGGATGTCGGGCAGGGCGGCGGCGATGGCGTCGCGGGCGAGGCGCTCGTGCTCGGGGTTGCGGTAGCTGTTGATGAAGCAGATCGCGAGCGATTCCACACCGTCGGCAACCAGCTCCTGGGCGATGTGGACGGCCTCGCCGGCGTCGAGCGGCGTCACCACGCCGCCGTCGGCGGCGAGGCGTTCGGCGACCTCCTGGCGGTGGCGGCGGCGGACCAGCGGCTTCGGCTTGTCCCAGTCGAGGTCGAACAGGTCGGGCGTGCGCACCCGGCCGATCTCGAGGACGTCGCGAAAGCCGCGGGTCGTGACGAGGCCGGTGACGGCCCCCTGGCGCTGCAGGATGGTGTTGGAGCCGACGGTGGTGCCGTGCAGCACGTCCTGGATGTCGGCCGGCGCCATCTCGCCGAGGTCGAGGATGCGGGCGACACCGTCGATCACGGCCTCGGCTGGCGCGTTGGTCGTCGAGGCGACCTTCAGCAGGAACAGCCGCCCGTCCGAGCGGCCGAGCACGATGTCGGTGAAGGTGCCGCCGATGTCGACGGCGATCCGCGCGGTCAGCGGCATCGCGCGGACCGGTCTGGCGGGATGACGGGCGGGAGGCGGCGCGGCATGCTGGCGTTCCGGAACGGCAGGCGGGGAGGGGTGCGGTGACGAGGCAGAAGCCGGTGGCGCTGGTGACCGGCGGGCGGCGCGGCATCGGCGCCGGCATCGCCGTGGCGCTGGCCGGGGCGGGGTTCGACATCGCCATCGTCGACCTCGAGGAGGACGATGCCGCGGGACGTACGCTCGATGCTGTCGCCGCCGCCGGGGCGAAGGCGAGGTTCCTGCGCGGCGACATTGCCGACGTCGCCGGACACGACGCCTTGCTCGACGCGGCCTGGGTGGCGTTCGGCAGCGTCGACTGCCTCGTGAACAATGCCGGTGTCTCGGTGCTGGTCCGCGGCGACCTGCTCGAGGCGAGCCTCGAGAGCTACGACCGCTGCCTCGACACCAACCTGCGCGGGCCGTTCTTCCTCACCCAGAACATGGCGCGGCGCATGCTGGCCGAAGCGGCCCCGGCCTGGCACCGCTCGATCGTCACCATCACCTCGATCAGTGCCGAGGTGATCTCGACCGCGCGCGGCGAGTATTGCATCTCCAAGGCCGGGCTCTCGATGATGAGCCGGCTGTTCGCGGTGCGCCTCGCCGAGACCGGGATCGGCGTCTACGAGATCCGGCCGGGGATCGTGCGCAGCGAGATGACCAGGGTGTCCGAGGCGAGGCTCGATGCGCTGATCGCCGAGGGCTACACGCCGATCCGCCGCTGGGGTGAGCCCGAGGACGTCGGCCGGACGGCGGCGACGCTGGCGACCGGCGGCCTGCCTTATGCGGTTGGGCAGGTGATCTACACAGACGGCGGCCTCGCCCTGCGCACGCTGTGAGGGTTCGCGCATCCGCCGTCCCTAGAAGGTCACGCTGGTCTGGAAGCCGAACACCCAGGCGTTCGGGATGTCGCCGGTGGCACCGGGGCGAATCACGTACTGCAGGTTCGGGCGCAAGGTCAGCCAGGGCGTCGCGGCGAGGCCGTAGTTGATCTCGACGGCAGCCTCGTAGGTCTGTGCGGCGTCGTCGGCGTCGCGCTGGGCGTTCCTGAGGTTGTCGTTGACCCGTCCGTAGGCGAAGCCGAGGGCCACGGTGTCGCTGTCGCGGCCCGGAAAGGTGCCCGTGTACACCGCGCCGGCCATGCCGAAGTACTGGTAGATGGCGGTGTCGGGATCGTTGGCGGTAACGCCGGCGAAGACCGACAGGCCGCGCGGCGAGCCCGGCTCCTCGCGGTAGACCATCTGGTCGGCGAGCAGCCAGACACCCCAGCGGCCGCTGGCCTCGCGGACCGGCCCGACGACCGTCGAGTCGAGCTTGTCGGCGTCGGAGGTGTCGTAGCTGCCGCCGATCCGGTAGCTGCCGGACAGTGCGTCGCCGCCGAAGGTCGGTTTCCACTCGGCCTCGACGGGGATGACCACGCCGGTGGCGCCGGAGGTCGACAGCTTGAAGCCGTTGCCCGAATCGTTGAGCGTCGGGTTGACCTCGTAGACGCCTGTCCGGAAGGCGAAGGCCGGGGTCGGGTAGACCTCGATGCGGCCGCCCCAGCTGGAAACCGGGAAGGTGGTGAAGCCGCTGTCGAGCGGGACCGAGACCGGATTGCCGCAGAAATTGTTGTTCTGGAACTGGCAGTAGAGCGGCGACGTGGCGAAGTCGTCGCCGGCGTCGATCCGCCCGGCCAGCAGGTCGACCTTGCCGTCGAGGAGGCTCTGGCCGACCGAGAGATGGGCGAGGCGGATGTTCTGGCCGCCGCCATAGATCTCCTGCACGGAGACGATGCTGCCGATGTCGTCAGCGGCGAGATTGCCGCCGCTGCGATCAGTGAAAGTGACCAGCGCGCGCGTGCCGGAGAGGCCGGCGAGCTTCTCGAGGTCGACCGCGGCACCGAGATCGATCTGGTACGGCGTCGAGGCACCCTGATCCTCGCCACCTTTGAAGTTCGTCGCGAACTCGGCGACGAGGTGGGCCTGGATGTCGATGCCCGCATCGCGCAGCGCCTTGCGCGGTCCGCCCCAGTCGCCCGTCATCGTCGGCTGCTGCAGCCAGCCTTCCAGCGAGGATTGCGCGCGGGCGACCGGTGCCGTGGCCACGCCGAGGAGGATCGCGGCGAGCGGCAGGGCTCTCATCGACCGGCTCCCCGCGCCATGGCGGGCGTCGGCCCCGGCCGGTGCCAGTCGGCCTCGATCTCCTCGAGGGTGCGTCCCCTGGTTTCGGGGACCCGGCGCTGGATGAAGAGAAGGGCGGCCACGCCCATCGCGGCGTAGAGCAGGAACGTCGCCGGCTTGCCGAGGGCCGCGAGCAGGTCGAGGAAGGTCAGGGTGACGACGAGGTTGAACGCCCAGTTGGCGAGCGTGGCGAGGCTCATCGCCCGGGCGCGCACCGCCAGCGGGAAGATCTCGGCGGCGAGCAGCCAGAACACCGGGCCCAGGCCGATCGCGAAGAAGCCGATGTAGGCGACGAGGCTGAGCACGGTCAGGGTGCCGAGCCACGCCGAGCCGCTCTCGGCCATGAAGCCGACGCCGAGCAGGACGAGGCTCGCCACCATGCCGGCCGTGCCGACGAGCAGCAGCGGGCGCCGGCCGACCCGGTCGATCAGGCGGATCGACAGCAGCGTCATCAGCACGTTGACCACGCCCACGCCGGCCGTGGCGAGGATCGCTGCCGACGCCGACGGCAGGCCGGCCGATTCGAAGATCGTCGGGGCGAAGTAGATCACCGTGTTGATGCCGGTGATCTGCTGGAACATGGCGAGGCCGACGCCGACCGTGAGCGCCGGCCGCAACGCCGGGTCGGCGAGCGCCGACCATGGAGCCTCCGGTCCGTCGGCGGCCAGGTCCTGGCGCAGCAGGCGCAGCTCGGCTGCGACATCGTCCTGGCCGCGCAGGCGGCGCAGCGCGGCTCGAGCGTCGGCCTCGCGACCGGCGCGGGCGAGCCAGCGCGGACTCTCCGGCAGGGCGAGCATGCCGGCGGCGAGGACCAGGCCGGGCAGGGCGCCCAGGGCCAGCATCCACCGCCAGCCGCCGCTGGAGGCAAAGGCGTAGCCGACCAGGTAGGAGACGAGGATGCCGACGGTGATCGCCAGCTGGTTCAGCGAGACCAGGGCGCCGCGATTGGCCGACGGCGCGATCTCGGCGAGGTAGAGCGGCGTCAGCATCGAGGCGATGCCGATGGCGATGCCGGTGACGAGGCGGCCGAGCAGCAGCAGGCCGAGCGAGCCGGCGCCGGCCGAGAGGAGAGCTCCGACGACGAACAGCAGGGCGGTGCCGAGGATGACGAGGCGCCGGCCGAAGCGGTCGGAGAGGGCGCCCCCGACCAGTGCGCCGGCCGCAGCACCGGCCAGCGCGATCGCCGCGACCATACCCTCCATCGTCGGCGACATCGCGAACTCCTGCCGGATGAACAGGAGCGCTCCCGAGATCACGCCCGTGTCGTAGCCGAACAGCAGGCCGCCGAGTGCCGCCAGCCCGGCCATCACCGCGAAGCTCATCCGTGCCCCCCGCCCTGGGGCCGGCCTTTCGCGGCCCCCGGTGAGGCCAGCGACGGCCGGCTCGTTGTCATCTCGCGCGACGCGAGCATGACGGGGAGCGCATTCGCCCGCAATGCCGGGACGGCACCGTCAGGCATAGTTCACGTAGATCGTCTTCTTCTGGAAGTAGCCCTCGAGCCCGTACTTGCCGTCCTCTCCGCCGATGCCGCTGTGGCGCACGCCGGCATGGTAGGCGTGGACCGCGTCGCCGCCGGGCCGGTTGACGTAGATCTCGCCGAAGCGCAGCTCGCGGACCAGGCGCATCAGACGGCGCATGTCCTTGGTGAAGACGTAGGCCGAGAGGCCGTAGCTGCTCTCGTTGGCGAGGCGCAGCGCGTCGTCGAAGTCGGTCACGGTCATCACCGGAACGACCGGGCCGAACACCTCCTGCTGCATGATCGGCATGGCGTTGTCGCCGACTTTCAGCACCGTCGGCGCGTACCAGTGGCCCCTGGCGAAGGCGCCGTCGGCCAGGCGCTGGCCGCCGCAGAGGACCTCGGCACCCGCCGCGCGGGCGTCGTCGACCATGGCCGCCACCTTGTCGAGCTCGGGCCGGCTGAACTTGGGGCCGACATCGACCGGCTCCAGCGGATCGCCGACCTGCAGGCGCGACACCGCGTCGACGAAGCGATCGAGGAACTGCCCGGCGATCCGCTCGTGCAGGTACATGCGCTCGTTGCAGATGCAGATCTGCCCGCAGTTCTCGAAGCGCGACAGCACGGCCGCCTTCACCGCCGCACCGATGTCGGCGTCCTCGGCGACGATGAACGGTGCCTTGCCGCCGAGCTCGAGCCTCAGGATCTTGAGGTCCTGCGCGGCATCGCGGAACACCTCGCGGCCGGCGCGCACGCTGCCGGTCAGGGTGACGAGGCGCGGGATCGGGTGCCGAACGAGGGCCGCGCCGACGCTGGCACCGGTGCCGGTGACGACATTGACGACACCGGGCGGGAACCCCGCCTGGACCGCCAGCTGGCCGATCTCGAGCGCCGACAGCGGCGTGCCCTCGTGCGGCTTCACCACGACGGTGTTGCCGGCGATCAGCGCCGGCGCCAGCTTGCGGGTGGTCAGGGCCGCGGGATAGTTCCAGGCGGTCAGGGCCACGACCACGCCGTGCGCGACGCGCTGGATCCAGACCTGCTCGTCGGGATTGTCGCTGGGCAGGATGTCGCCGGTGATCCGCCTTGCCTCCTCGGCGGCATGGGTGAGGTAGAGGGCGGTGCCGTCGATCTCGCCGCGCGCCTCGGCCAGCGGCTTGCCCTGCTCGGCGGTGACGATGCGGGCGAGGCGCTCGCGGTTCTCGAGGATCAGCCGGGCCAGGCGCTGCAGCAGCCGGCCGCGCTCGACGGGTGGCAGCGCCTCCCAGGCCGGCTGCGCGCTCCGCGCGGCGATGAGCGCCCGGTCGACATCGTCGTCGGAGCCCGCCGGCACGGAGGCGATGATCGCCTCGGTCGCCGGGTTCTCGACCCGGATGAACTCCCGGCCGCTCGACTCGACCCATTGCCCGCCGATCAGCAGGCGGTAGCGGTCGATGCCGTTCACGAGGTCCTTCATCGTCATCGACGGGATCCTTGCGGGTGCGGGGTCAGCCGCCCGCCGGCTGGTAGCCGGCCTGGATCGGCAGCCACAGGACGATGTCCGGAAACAGCACGAGGACGATCAGCAGCCCGATCAGGACGATCAGGAACGGACCGAGCTCGCGGATGATGTCCATCGGCGGGATGCCGGACACGCCGGAGATCAGGAACAGCAGCTCGCCATAGGGCGGGGTGACGAGGCCGATCATCATGTTGATGACGATGATGACGCCGAAATGGACGAGGTCGATGCCCAGGTCGTTGATCGCCGGCAGGATGATCGGGATGACCACCAGCAGCATCAGCAGGGTGTCGAGGAAGCAGCCCAGCACCAGGAACAGGGCATTGATCAGCAGCAGGAAGGCCGTCGGGCTGAGATCCAGCCCGGCCAGCTGCGCACCCAGCCAGTTGGGGATCTGCTCGGCGGCGACGACGTAGTTCATCACCAGGGCACCGGCGATGGTGATGGCCACCACGGACGTGGTCTTGGCCGAGTCGATCGTCGTCTCGAGCAGCGCCTTCCAGCTCAGCGAGCGGTACCAGAACAGCGCCAGCAGCAGCGCGTAGCCCACGGCGACCGCCGCCGCCTCGGTGGGGGTGACGGCACCGGTGTAGATGCCGCCCAGCAGGATGACCGGCGTGAGCGCGGCCGGCGCCGAGCCGGTGACGATGCGCACGGCCCTGGCGCGTGGCACGCGCGGCTCGACCGGGAAGTTGCGGCGCCGGGCGAGGACGGCGATGACGCCCATCTGGGCGGCCCCCATCAGCAGGCCCGGGATCACGCCGCCGAGGAACAGGTAGCCGATCGAGGAGCCCGAGATCAGGCCGTAGAGCACCATCGGGATCGACGGCGGAATGATCGGCCCGATGATCGCCGAGGAGGTGCTGACGGCTGCCGAGAAGCCCGGCGAGTAGCCGGCCTTCACCATCATCTCGACCTCGAGCTTGCCGGGCCCGGCGGCATCGGCGAGCGCACTGCCGCTCATGCCGGAGAAGATCACGCTGGCCAGCACGTTGACGTGCGCCAGCCCGCCGCGCAGCCGGCCGACCATCAGGTTGGCGAGGTCGAACATCCGGTCGGTGATGCCGGCGGCGTTCATGATGTTGGCCATGAACACGTAGAGCGGCACCGCCAGCAGGACGAAGCTCTTGGACAGGCCGTTGAGGCTCTGCGCGGCGACGAGGCCGATGTCGCCGCCATGGACGAGGAAGTAGAGGAAGCTGGAGCACAGCATGGCATAGCCGATCGGCATGCCGAGCATGACCCAGCCGAAGAACGTCACGAACATCAGCAGGGCGGCGAAGCTCACAGGTGCGAGTCCCAGTCACGCCCGAACAGCCGCGTCAGCCGCACGATCGCCATGACGATCGCGCCGACGAGGAAGATGACGAAGCAGGCGTAGGCGAGGTTGATCGGGATGTGCAGCACGAGCGTCTGGCGACGCGCCATGAACTGCACGTAGTCGACGCTGCCCGGCAGGCCGGCGAGGAACAGGACGACGACGCTGGCGGTGAGGAACACCGCCAGCCAGCGTCGCGCCTTCGGTCGGAACGAGCGGTAGATGAGGTCGAAGATGATGTGCTGCCGCTCGGGGATGAGCAGCGCCGCACCCCAGAAGATGACCCAGAGGTAGGCCAGCGAGGCGACCTCGAGCGACCACGCGACCGGGTGGTTGAAGACGTAGCGGCTGATGATCTGCACGAAGAAGGCGCCGAGCATGATCGCGAACAGCAGGGCCGCGATCAGCTCGGCGCCGCGCTTCAGGCGGGCGAGGTACGACATGCGGAACGACGCCCGCCCGTCTTCGGATCAGGCACCCGCCTTGTTGATGCGCTCGAGCAGGCCGGGCGGCCAGCTGGCGGCGAACTTCGAGTCGATGAACGCCTTCTGCACCGTCTCGCGGAAGGCGGCGACGTCGGGCGTGGTCACCGTCAGGCCCTTGCCCTCCATGAAGGAGGCGGCCGACTTCTCGGTGTCGATGACGCCGGCGTCGTTGAACGCCTTGGCCTTGGCCTCGGCCGCCTCGATCGCCGCCTTCTCGTCGGCCGACAGGCCGTCCCAGTAGCCGCCGGCCACCGAGAAGAAGATGTTGGAGACCATGTGCCCGGTCAGCACGATCTGCTTGGCGACCTCGTAGAACTTGGCGGCCATGGCATCCGGCAGCGGGTTCTCGAGGCCGTCGATCGTGCCGGTCTGCATCGCCAGGTAGACTTCCTCGAAGGCCAGGGGCGTGGCGTTCGCTCCCAGCGCGTTGCCGAGGAACTGCCAGGTTTCCGAGCCCGGCATGCGCAGCTTGATGCCCTTCATGTCGGCCGGCGTCTTCACGTCGTGCGGCTCGCGCAGGATGACGTGCCGGGTGCCGAGGTACTGGCTGCGGACGATGTGGATGCCGACATCCTTGGCGACGCGGGCCTTGTACTCGGCGCCGATGTCGCCGTCGTAGACGGCGTCGAGGTGCGCCGGGTCGCGCATCAGGTAGCCGGTGGTGAAGATCGAGTATTCGGGGATGAGGTTGGAGATGTCCTGCGGCGAGGTCAGCGCCACCTCGAGATTGCCGCGCTGCATCGCCTCGATCTCGGTGCCCTGGGCGAACAGGGTGCCGTTGAAGAACAGCTGGACGTCGAAGGCGCCCGGCATCGCCTTTTCGAGCTCCTCCTTGAACACGCCCAGCGCCTTGGACTGCCATTCCTCGGGCGTGCCCGGCGTCGAGATGCGCAGGACCTTGGCCGCGGCCCGGGCGCGCCGCGCCAGCAGCGGGGTTGCCGCCAGCGCCGCGCCGGCGGCGAGCAGACTGCGCCGGCGGATCGGCGCTCCGGCCAGGCCGGCCGGCTCAGGACGCTGACGATCGGTCATCGGTTGCCTCCTCTGGCGACCCCGCGGGGTCCGGTGTTTCGGCCGGCGCCAGCGTCGCCTCGAGATGGGCGACGAGGATCCGGCCCTCGGAAAGGTTGTGCTCGCGCGCCAGCGCCTCGGCCGTCGCGGCATCGCCGTCGAGCACCGCACGGACCAGCGGCTCGTGCTGGCGGACGATGTCTTCGGGATCGACGAGCAGGGCATTGGACGCCGCGATGTAGCGCTGCACCTGCTGCTCGATGATCGTGTAGTGCTGGGCCAGCCGCTGGTGGCGGGTCATGGCGACGATGGCGGTGTGCAACGCCTTGTCGGCGGCGGACGCGGCGCCGCGCCGGCCTTCGGCGACGGCCGAGCGCAGCCTGGCGAAGGCCTGCTCGAGCGAGGCGGCGCCGGCCGGGTCGCGGCGCTCGGCGGCGAGCCGGGCGGCCAGGCCCTCGAGCCCGCTGCGCAGGGTGCACAGCTCCCACGCGTCGTGCGGCGTCAGCTCGGATACCAGCCACTTGGTGTAGGCGACCTGCAGGACGAGGCCCTCGTGGGCGAGCTCGCTGAGTGCCGCCCGCAGGGTGCCGCGGCTGACCTCCAGCTGCTGGGCGAGACTGGTCTCGACAAGCCGCTGGCCGGGCTTGAACCGCCCGCTGAGGATGGCCTCGCGCAAGACATCCGCCGCCCGTCTGTCGAGCGGCCTGCGCGCCACCTTGAGGTGCCGTTCCCGCGCCATCCGGTCTCCCTGCCGGGGCTAATGTTCCGCACGGCTGTTGCCGTGGGTCAAGGGGCTATTGTTGACAATCGACGATGGGGTCCGGACAGTGCGGCGGCCCCGACCCCGACGGAGCGCACGGGCGCCATGGACGAGCTGCCCCGCAACGACTGCCTGATCGCCGCCGTCACCACGCCGTTCGACGCCGACCTGCGGCCGGACGACAGCCTGTTGCTGGCCCGTTGCCGCGAGCTGATGGGGCAGGGCTGCGACGGCGTCACCCTGTTCGGCACCACCGGCGAGGGAGCGATGATCGCGCCGTCGCAGCGGATGCGGACGCTGGAGTCGCTGCTCGCGGCGGGGCTGCCGCCGGGCCGGACGATCGTCTCGGTCGGTGCCCTCGCCATCGACGATTGCGCCGAGCTGGCCCGGCACGCCACGTCGCTCGGCGTCGCCGCGGTGCTGCTGATGCCACCCTGCGTGTTCCGCGGCGGCATCACCGACGAGGGCGCCTTCCGCTTCTTCGCCGTTGCCGTCGACCGGATCGGCGATCCGCGGCTGCGCCTGCTGCTCTACCATTTTCCCGACATCTGCGGCGTGCCGCTGAACCCGCCGGTGATCCGCCGCCTGCTCGAGCGCTACGGCGCGCTGATCGCCGGCGTGAAGGACAGCGGCGGCGACTGGGGCTTTACCGAGGATCTGCTGCGCCGATTTTCCGAGCTGTCGATCCTGACCGGCACCGAGGTGCACCTCCCCCAGGCAACGCTGGCGGGCGCGCGGGGCACCATCTGCGGGCTGGCCAACAGCATCCCGCAGCTGCTGCGCCGGATGCTCGAGCCGCGCACCCTGCCGGAGCGGCGCCGGTTCCTGCCGGCGGTGCGCGCGGCCGATGCGATCCTGTCGCGCGGTCCGTTCATCCCGTCGGTCAAGGCCCTGCTCGCGGCGCGCAGCGGTGAGGCGACGTGGCGCCGCGTATTGCCGCCGCTGGCGATGCCCGGACTTGCCGATGCGCGCCGCATGGCGGACGACTTCGCGGCGCTACAGGCGACGCTGCCGGAAGCCTGGCGGGAAGCCTGAGGCTTCCAAGGCGCAACCGCCTTCGCCGCTCCCCGAGGGCCGGGCTTTTCAGGACACGAGGTCGACGGGGTCGTAATCGGCCGCGATGTTGAGCACGAGGATCTGGGTCAGCTTGGGCAGCGGCAGGCCGGTGGGGGCCGTGCCGATGATCTCGATCAGCCGATCGTCGTTGTTGCCGTCGCTATCGTAGTCGCCATTCGTCTGGTCGACCGACGCGGGGTCGAGGTTGCGCAACAGGATCTGGATCCTGTCGCCATCGTCCGCCTGCAGGTCGGCGATCAGGTTGCGTGCCGCATCGACCTTGCCGAAACGGAAGACATCGGTTCCGCCGCCGCCGTAGAGCGTATCGTAGCCGATATCATCGGTAATGACGTCGTTGCCGGCGCCACCGAACACGGTGTCGTGGCCGAGGTCGCCGCGCAGGTTGTCGTCGCCGTCCTCGCCCTGGACGAGGTCGTTGCCAAGACCGCCGACGAGCAGGTCGTCGCGCTCGCCACCGGCCAGCAGATCGTCGCCATCGCCGCCCGACAGGCGGTCGTTGCCGGTACCGGAGAACAACGAGCCCTCGCCGAGCAGGATGTCGTTGCCGCCTCCGCCGGACAGCGTGTCGTTTCCGGCGTCGCCGTTGAGGGTATCGTTGTCCTCACCGCCGAACAGCCGGTCGTTGCCGGCATCGCCGTCCAGCGTGTCGAACCCGAAGGACCCGACGAGCACGTCGTTGGCGTCGCCGGCCACGATCAGATCATAGCCGGTGCCGCCATACAGCTTGTCCGCCCCCGAGCCGCCCGAAAGGCGATCGTTGACGTCGCCGCCGTAGAGGCTGTCCTCGCCGGCACCGCCGAACAGCGTATCGTCGGCCGCCGCGCCGGACAGGTAGTCGTTGCCGTTCCCGCCGCTGAGCGTGTCGAAGTCGTCACCGCCGAACAGGCGGTCGTTTCCGTCACCGCCGAAGAGCTTGTCGTCATAGCCGCTGCCGAGCAGGACGTCGCTGTCCTCACCGCCGAACAGCGTGTCACCGTCGTTGCCGCCGTCGAGGCGGTCGTTGCCCCCGGCGCCGAAGAGCACATCCTCGCCGCCAAGTCCGCGAAGGGTGTCGGCTGCGCCACCGCCGCTCAGCCGGTTGTCGCTATCGTTGCCGGATTTGACAGCCATGTTGGTCTCCCGCGCCGGCTAGAACACGAACCAGGCCTGCTGCGCACTGCTGAAGCCATTGATCTGGATTTCGACCTCGGCCGCGGCGTCGTAGTCTGTGTTGGCCTGGACGACGACGTTGCCGCCGCTGGCGAACCAGCGCACCTGGCCCGGCTGCGTGATGGTTCCGGTCCCGCGCCAGACGAAGGGCTCGTCGACGAGTGCCGTGGTCGTGTTGCCGTCGAGCAGGAACAGGCTGATCCTGTCCCCCTGGGCTGCCGAGAAGTCGAGGATCTGGTCGCGGCCGTCGCCGGTGGCGACATTGTAGCCGAGCAGGAAGACGTCGGCGCCGTCGCCGCCCCAGGCGCGATCCTGACCCGAGGCCAGGAGCATCCGGTCGTTGCCGGCGCCGCCGTACTGCCAGTCGTTGCCGAGCCGCGTGTCGACGATCTCGGTATCCCTCAGGGTGATGCGCTGCAGCACATATTCGAGGGTGTCATTGCCGGAGCCACCCCACAGCGTGTCATTGCCGTCGTTGCCGACGAGATAGTCGCTGCCGGCGCCCCCCTCGGCGCTGTCGTTGCCGGAGCCGGCAAAGGCCCGGTCCGTGCCGTTGCCCCCGTAGAGCCGATCGACGTTGTCGCCTCCGAAGAGCGAATCGTTGTCGTCGTTGCCGCGAAGGGAATCGTTGCCGGCATCGCCGAAGACGTAGTCGCCCTGGGAACCGCCGGCGAGCAGGTCGTTGCCGTTTCCGCCATAGAGGGTGTCGTTGCCGTTGGCACCCGAGATGGTATCGCCGTCATCGCTGCCGAAGATGAGATCGATGTCGGCGCCGCCATCGATGGTGTCGCCGCCGCTGTCCCCGTCGATCCGGTCGTTGCCGTCACCTCCGTAGATGCGGTCGCCCAGGCCGCCGCCGATCAGGCTGTCGTCGCCGGCTTCTCCGAAGAGATAGTCGGCCCCGAATGTGGCAAATCCATCCCCGAGGAGGAAGTCATCGCCGTTCCCGCCATAGATCTGGTCGTCGCCATTGCTTCCGAAGACCGTGTCGTTACCGTTGGCGCCGACCACGATGTCGTTGCCGTTGGCAGAGAAGACGATGTCATTGTCATTGCCGCCGACGAGCAGCTCGGAATCGTTCCCGCCGTAGATGATCGTCATGACGCGTTGCTCCCCCGGGGATCGGGCCCTGCCGTTCCCGGCAGGTTAGCACCGGTCCGGCGCAAGCCCAACGATGGGCATTTCGCTGGCATCGTACAGCGTGACGCTTTCGGCGCTGCGACGTTCGTCACGTCCGGGCTTGCGCGGCGGCCCTCCCGCGGTCAGGCACGGAGCGTCCGGACAGGAGGATGCCCATGGCCCCGGCACCGCGGATCTGCTTCTTCGGCGACAGCCTGGTCAACGGCACCGGCGACGATGCCTGCCTCGGCTGGGTCGGCCGGGCCTGCGTCGCGGCCCGCCACGCGGGCTGCGACCTGACCTGCTACAATCTCGGGATCCGGCGCGACACCAGCGCCGATATCCATGCCCGCTGGCGCACCGAGGCGGCGGCGCGGCTGAAGCCGGAGCATGACGGCCGGCTGGTGTTCTCGTTCGGGGTCAACGACTGCGCCGTCGGCGAGGACGGAACGCCGCGCCGCGTTCCCGAGGCGGCGTCGCTTGTCAATGCCGAGGCGATCCTGGTCGAGGCGAAGGCCTGGCTGCCGACGCTGATGGTCGGCGTGCTGCCGATCAAGGATGCGGTCGTCGACGCCAGGGCCAGTGCCCTGGGCGAGCAATATCAGCGATTGTGTGCGCGGCTGGATGTGCCGTACCTGCCCGTGTTCGCGCTGGCGGCGGGCTCGGCGGTCTGGGCACGCGAGGTGGCGGCGGGCGACGGGGCGCATCCCAACGCGGGCGGCTACGCGCTGGTGGCGAAGGCCGTGTCGGCCTGGCCCGCCTGGCGGGCATTCATCGGCCTCTAGCGGAGGCGGAGCCGATGCCCCGCCTCCGGTCGAAGGTCAGCCCTGCGGCTGCGGGACGATCCGCAGGTAGGGCTTGGGCGCCTTCCAGCCCTGCGGGTACTTGGCCTTGGCGGCCTCGTCGGTGACCGAGCCGGCGATGATCACGTCCTCGCCCTGCTTCCAGTCGGCCGGCGTTGCCACGGCGTGCCGGGAGGTCAGCTGCAGCGAGTCGATGACGCGCAGGATCTCCTGGAAGTTGCGGCCGGTGGTCATCGGGTAGACCAGCACCAGCTTGATCTTTTTGTCCGGCCCGATGATGAACACGTTGCGCACGGTGGCGTTGTCGGCGGCGGTCCGGCCGACCGAGGTCTCGCCGGCGCCGGCGGGCAGCATGCCGTAGAGCTTGGCGACCTTGAGCTCGGTGTCGCCGATCATCGGGTAGTTCGGGGCGTGGCCCTGGGTCTCCTCGATGTCCTTGGCCCACTTCTCATGGTTCTCGACCGGGTCGATGCTGATGCCGATCAGCTTGACGCCGCGCCGGTCGAAGTCGGCCTTCATCCGCGCCAGCGAGCCGAGCTCGGTCGTGCAGACCGGCGTGAAGTCCTTGGGATGCGAGAACAGCAGACCCCAGCTGTCGCCGAGCCAGTCGTGGAACTTGATGCGGCCTTGCGTGGTCTCCGCCTCGAAGTCCGGGGCGATCTCGTTGATACCCAATGGCATGTCGTGCGTCCCTGCTGGATAGGTCGGGGGCCCTGCGGGCACCGGTCAGTTAGGCACGAGGCCGGGCGCCTGCAACGCCAGCCGGGCCGGCGAACGGCAGATTGTACCGGTCGCAGCAGACGTCTGGCGGCCGGTACCGCGGTCCGTTAGCGTCGCGGCGCGAACGACGGGAGGCTTCGGGACGTTGGACGGGATCGCGGACGGACCGGGACTCCTGGCCCCGGCGGTGGGCGAGGCGGTGCCGCGCAAGCTGTGCACCGACTGCGGGATCTCGCGCTCGGACGATCCCGGCCGCTGCGGCCGCGCCTGCCAGTTCATCCGTCCCGACTATGCCGCGCTCGAGCAGAAGGTGCACGGCCGCGCCCGCGACCCGGAGCGGCCCGACGAGCTGCATTTCGGGCCGTTCCGCCGGATGGTCCGCGCCTCGTTGCGCCCGCCGCGCGAGGGAGCGCAGTGGACCGGCATCGCCACGCGGCTGGGCGAGCGCCTGCTGGAGACGGGTGCCGTCGAGGCCGTGTTGACCATGGCCCCGGACCCGCAGGACCGCTGGAAGCCGGTGCCGGTGCTGGTGACGAGGCCCGAGGCCATGGCGCAGTGCCGCGGCATGCGGATGGGCTACGCACCGCTGCTGGCGCTGCTCGAGCCGGCCCGTGCCATGGGCATCCGCCGGCTCGCGGTGATCGGCATTCCCTGCCAGGTCTACGCGCTGCGCGCGCTCGAGGCCGAGCTCGGCTTCGAGCGGCTCTACGTCGTCGGCACGCCCTGCTCGGACAACACCACGACCGAGCGCTTCCACCAGTTCCTGGCGCTGCTCGACGAGCGGCCCGAGACCATCACCTACCTCGAGTTCCGCGCCGACTACCGTGTCGAGGTGCGCTACGCCGACGGACGGGAGCGGACGATCCCCTTCCTCGCCCTGCCGATCTCGCAGCTGCCGCCGGACTTCTTCCCGCTGACCTGCCGGACCTGCGTCGACTACACCAACGTGCTGGCCGACATCACCGTCGGCTACATGGGCGGGCAGGGCGAGCAGTGGCTGCTCGTGCGCAACGACCGCGGCGAGGAGCTGCTGGCGCTGCTGGGCGACGAGGTGCGGCTGTCCGCGCCGGGCAGCGCCGGCAAGCGCAAGGGCCCGGTGACCGGCTTCCTGAAGAACGTCGAGCTCGCCGCCGGCGGCCTGCCGTTGCGCCGGATGCCGGACTGGCTCCGGCCGATCGTCAGCTGGATCATGCCGCGTTTCGGGCCGCGCGGGCTCGAGTTCGCCCGGGCGCGAGTCGAGATGAAGGCGGTCGAGACAGTGCTGCATCTGCGCCGCGAGCAGAAGCGACGGATGCGGACAATGATCCCGCCGCACGTCTGGCGGCTGGTCGAGCCCTACGGCCTGAAGCCGGAGCCCGGCGAGCGCGACTGACCCAACCTTACGCGGCCTCGAGGCCGCGCTGCGTCTCAATCAGCTCCGGGCCACCGGACAGCTTGCGCGCCAGGGGACTGTCGGCATCGACCACGCGCCAGAACGGCGTCACGTCGTCCACCGGGCGGCCGGCCCGCAGCCCCTCGGTCGCGACTTCGGCGACGATGCGCAGGAAGATCGCGGTCGAGGTGGGGCAGGTGGCGTCGGCCCCGTTGGCCGCGGCGAGGTCGTTGCGCAGGCGGGCGACGCTGCGCCGCTCGCCGGGCGGGATCGTACGGACATAGTGGTCGATCACCGGCGGCGAGGCGATGAACAGGCGGCCGCCCGGCGGCACGCCGGCATAGGCCTTGTCGAGCACCGCGACATGCGCCGGCTTGGCGCCATGGAACTTCTGCTGCCAGGTCTTCGGCATCGCATCCTCCCGATGGGCGATCTGGGAGGCGCAAGGCTGCGGTCAAGCTTGCGGCGATTGACGGCGACCGGGCTTCGGCGCAGCCTTCGATGCGCAGAGCCATGGCCGGCAGGCGTAAGGGGGAGGCGACGATGGCAGGTGCGGTGCTCAGGTCGCGCAGCGGAGCCGCAATCGGCGAGGCGCAGCTGGCCCCCTTCCGCGAGGCCTTCGCCGGCGAGCTGATCGCCGCCGGGGACGCGGCCTACGAGACGGCCCGGCGCATCTGGAACGCGATGATCGACAAGCGGCCGGGCCTGATCGCCCGCTGCACCGGCGTCGCCGACATCGTGGCGGCGATCCGCTTCGCCCGCGCCAACGACGTCCTCGTCTCGGTCCGCGGCGGCGGCCACAATGTCGGCGGCCGGGCGCTGAACAATGACGGGCTGGTCATCGACCTGTCGCGGCTCAAGGGCGTGCATGTCGATGCGGGGCACCGGACCGTCCGCGCCCAGGGCGGCGCGACGCTGGGCGATGTCGACCGCGAGACTCATGCCTACGGGCTGACCGTGCCGTTCGGCGTCGTCTCGCGCACCGGCATCGCCGGGCTCACCCTGGGCGGCGGCGTCGGCTGGCTGGTGCGCAAGTACGGCCTGACCTGCGACAACGTCCTGGCCTTCGACGTGGTCACCGCCGACGCCCGGCTGCTGACGGCCTCGGCCGAGGAGAACGCCGACCTCTACTGGGCGCTGAAGGGCGGCGGCGGCAATTTCGGCGTCGTCACCTCGTTCCTCTACAAGGCCTATCCGATCGCCACCGTGCTCGGCGGTCCGGTGTTCTACCCGCGCGCCGCCGCCGCCTCGGTGCTGCGCCAGTACCGCGACTTCATGGCCAAGGCGCCCGAGGAGCTGACCGCCTACGCGGCCCTCGTCTCGCTGCCGGACGGCACGCCGGCCACCGCCATCATCGCCTGCCATTGCGGCGAGCCGGCCCAGGCCGAGCGCGACCTGCAGCCGCTGCGGCAGCTGGCCGAGCCAATCCTCGATGCCATCCAGCGCATCCCGATGCCGGCGATGCAGTCGCTGCTCGACGGTGCCTTCCCCGACGGCACGCACAACTACTGGAAGTCGACCTTCGTCACCGAGCTCAGCGACGCCGCCATCGCCACCATCGTCGAGCACGCCGCGCGCGCCACCTCGCCGCTGACCGGCATGGTGGTCGAGCTCTACTCCGGTGCCGCCAGCCGCATCGCCCCCGACGCCACCGCCTTCGCCCAGCGCCACGCCCAGTACGACGTCGGCATCATGGCGCAGTGGACCAACGCTGCCGAAAGCGACAGCCACGTCGCCTGGGCCCGCGACGCCGCGAAAGCGATGCAGCCCTTCTCCAGCGGCGGCTACCTGCCGAACTTCCTCCTCGAGGAGCCCGACGAGCTGATCCGCGCCGCCTACGGCGTCAACTACGCACGCCTGCAGCAGGTCAAGAAGGCCTACGACCCGACCAACTTCTTCAGCGTGAACCTGAACGTGAAGCCGGCGGCCTAGACGTCCAGGTTCACCACCTTCAGCGCATTACCCTGGATGAACTCCCGTCGCGGTTCGACCACGTCGCCCATGAGCGTCGAGAAGATCTCGTCGGCCTCGTCGGCGTGGTCGATGCGGACCTGGATCATCGAACGCTTGGTCGGGTCGAGGGTGGTTTCCCAGAGCTGCTCGGGGTTCATCTCGCCCAGGCCCTTGTAGCGCTGCAGGGTCAGGCCCTTGCGGCCGAGGTCGAGGATGCGGTCGATGAAGGCGACCGGACCCAGCACCGGGTAGCGGTCGTTCTTGCGCTCGAGCACCGCCGGGCGGGTCAGCACCGCCCCTGTCTCGGCCAGGGCCGCGGCGAGGCGGCGGGCCTCCGGGCTGCGGGTGATCGCCGGGTCGAGGCGGTGGCGCTCGCGGCGCTCGCCGATCTGATGGTGGAACATCAGCTCGCCGGCATCGGTGCGGATCGCCTGCCAGCCACCGCGGTCGCCGACGCTGAGCACGGCCGCCACCCGCTGCGCGACCTCCAGCGCCGAGGTCTCGTCGTCGAGCGCATGCTCGGCGAGGCCGCCGGCGATGGCCAGGGCCTCGATGAGGTGGCCGGGCAGTCGGCGGGTCAGGGCCTGGATCATGCCGCGGGCCTGCCGGGCGCGGTCGACCAGCTCGCCCAGCGCCTCGCCGGCGATCGGCTCGCCATTCTCCGGGAGCAGGCGCGCGTCCTCGAGCGCGTCGTCGATCAGCCAGGCCTCGAGGGCGGGGTCGTCCTTGAGGTAGCGGTCCTTCTGGCCGCGCTTGACGCGGTAGAGCGGCGGCTGGGCGATGAACAGGTGGCCGTTCTCGATCAGCTCCGGCAGGTGCCGGTAGAAGAAGGTCAAGAGCAGGGTGCGGATGTGCGAGCCGTCGACGTCGGCGTCGGTCATGATGATGACGCGGTGATAGCGCAGCCGGCCGATGTCGAAGTCGTCGCGGATGCCGGTGCCCAGGGCGGTGATCAGCGTGCCGATCTGCTCGCTGCCCAGCATCTTGTCGAGGCGGGCGCGCTCGACGTTGAGGATCTTGCCGCGCAGGGGCAGGATCGCCTGGAAGGCGCGGTCGCGGCCCTGCTTGGCCGAGCCGCCGGCGCTGTCGCCCTCGACGATGAAGATCTCGGACTTGGCCGGGTCCTTCTCCTGGCAGTCGGCGAGCTTGCCGGGCAGGTTGGCGACGTCCATCGCCCCCTTCTTGCGGGTCAGCTCGCGCGCCCGCCGCGCCGCCTCGCGGGCGGTCGCGGCCTCGACCACCTTGGCGAGGATCGAGCGCGCCTCGGCCGGGTGCTCCTCGAACCAGCGGGCGATGGCGTCGCCGATCACGCCCGAGACCACCGGCGTGACCTCGGAGCTGACCAGCTTGTCCTTGGTCTGCGACGAGAACTTGGGGTCCGGCATCTTCACCGAGAGGACACAGGTCAGGCCCTCGCGCATGTCCTCGCCGGCGAGCTGGACCTTGTCGCGCTTCAGGATGCCGCTGCTCTCGGCATAGGCGTTCAGGGTGCGGGTCAGGGCGGCGCGGAAGCCGGTCAGGTGGGTGCCGCCGTCGCGCTGCGGGATGTTGTTGGTGAAGCAGAGCGTGGTCTCGTGGTAGCCGTCGTTCCACTGCAGGGCCACCTCGACCGCGACCCGGTCGCGCTCGCCGCTGACCACGAGCGGCGGCTTGTGGATCGCCTGCTTGCTGCGGTCGAGCCACTGCACGAAGGCGGCGACGCCGCCGGTGTAGTGCAGCGTCTCCTCGCTCGGCGTCGCCGAGCGGTTGTCGCGCAGGACGATGCGCACGCCGGTGTTGAGGAAGGCGAGCTCGCGCAGCCGGTGCTCGAGCGTCGCATGGACGAACTCGGTGCGGGTGAACACCTTCAGCGACGGCATGAAGGTGATCTGCGTGCCGCGCCGGCCCTCGGCCGGGCCGGTCACGGCCAGCGGCGCCACCGGCTCGCCGCCGTTCTCGAAGCGGATGTAGTGCTCGTGGCCGTCGCGCCAGATCCGCAGGTCGAGCCAGTCGGACAGGGCGTTCACCACCGAGACGCCGACGCCGTGCAGGCCGCCCGAGACCTTGTAGGCGTTCTGGTCGAACTTCCCGCCGGCGTGCAGCACGGTCATGATGACCTCGGCCGCCGAGACGCCCTGCTCCTCGTGGATGTCGACCGGGATGCCGCGGCCGTTGTCGGAGACCGTGCAGGACCCGTCGGGGTTGAGCGTCACCTCGACCCGGTCGGCGTGGCCGGCCAGGGCCTCGTCGATGGCGTTGTCGACGACCTCGAAGACCATGTGGTGCAGGCCCGAGCCGTCATCGGTGTCGCCGATATACATGCCCGGCCGCATCCGCACCGCCTCGAGGCCCTCGAGGACGCGGATGGAGGTCGAGTCGTAGACTTGCTCGGTGCCGGTGGCGGGGGTCTCAGTCATCGGGGGTCAGCGTCGCATCCGTGACAAGGAACAGGGTGGCCCGGCCGCGCAGGCCGGCGAAGGTCGCCCGGTCGGTGCCGGTGAGCCAGAACTGGCAGCCCAGGGCGTCGAGAATGTCGAACAGCGCCTCGCGGTGGCCGGCGTCGAGATGGGCGGCGACCTCGTCCAGCAGCAGCAGCGGCAGATCGTCGTGCATGTGGCGATGCAGCTCGGCCTCCGCCAGCAGGACGCTGAGCAGCCAGGCCTTCTGCCGCCCGGTCGAGGCATGCCGCGCCGGCTCGCCGGTCACCCGGTCGACCGCCTCGACATCGGCCCGGTGCGGGCCCACGGCGGCACCGCCGGTCTGCGCGTCCTGGGTCCGGCTGGCGGCGAGGCGGGCGGCCAGCTGCTGCTCGACGTCGACCGCCGGCAGCGAGCCCAGCGCCTCGGCGGTGTCGTCGAGCAGGCGCAGGCGCGGCCGCGGGAACGGCAGGCGCTGCGCCTCCAGCACCTCGTCGAGCCCGGTCAGCAGCTCGCGGCGGGCGGCGGCGACGGCGACGCCGCTCTCGGCGGCGCGGCGCTCGAGGGCACCGAGCCAGGCCGGATCGGCGCGGCCGCCGCGCAGCAGCACCGAGCGCTCGCGCAGCGTGCGCTCGTAGAGCGAGACGCGGCGGGCATGCTCGGGATCGATCGCCAGCACCAGCCGGTCGACGAAGCGGCGCCGCTCGCCGCTGCCCTCGACGAACAGCCGGTCCATGGCCGGCGTCAGCCAGATCAGGCTGAGCGCATCGCCCAGCGCGTTGGCCGAGCGGGCCGGGTGGCCGTCGAACGCCAGCGAGCGGCGCTCGGCCTCGGGCTCCCGCGCGGTGCGCAGCTCGACCGGGCCGAGGCGGCCGTCGACCAGCGCCGTCACCGCCCAGGGCCCGTGCCCCGCACGGTCGAGCTCGGCGAGACGCGCATGGCGCAGGCCGCGGCCAGGGGCCAGCAGCGACACCGCCTCCAGCAGGTTGGTCTTGCCGGCGCCGTTGGGGCCCTGCAGCACCACCGGCCGGCCGCCGGTCTCGAGCGACAGGGCCTGGTAGTTGCGGAAGTCGTGCAGCCCCAGGCGGCGGACCGCGAGGGTGCGGGGCAGGGCTACCCGGGGCGCCGGCGCCACGCCGCTCCGGCTCATACGCGCATCGGCATCAGCACGTAGAGCGTGCTCGAATCGGCCGGCTCGCGGATGACGGTGGGGGCGGCGGCGTTGGCCATCTCGAGGCGCACCTCCTGGCCGTCGATCTCCGCCATGATGTCGAGGATGTAGCGGGCGTTGAAGCCGATCTCGATCGGCGGGCCGGCGTACTCGGCGTCGATCTCCTCGACGGCCCGGCCGGCCTCGGCGCTGACCGCCGAGACGGTGACCTTGCCGCCCTGGAAGGCGAGCTTCACCGCCCGCATCTTCTCGGTCGAGATGGTGGCGACGCGATCGACCGCGGCGGCGAACTCCTTGGCCTGCAGGGTCGCCGTCTTGTCGTTGCCGCTGGGGATGACCCGCTCGTAATCGGGGAAGGTGCCGTCGATCAGCCGCGAGACGAGGATGGCGCGGCCGACCACGACCTGGATCCGCGATGCCGACACCGACACGCCGACCTCGTCGGTCACGCCGTCGATCAGCTTGCGGATCTCGCCGACCGTCTTGCGCGGCACGATCACCGCCGGCATCGCCGCGGCGCCCTCCGGCAGGCCGACCTCGACGCGGGCGAGGCGATGGCCGTCGGTGGCCACACCACGCATCATCGCCGCCGCCCCGCCCTTGGTGGCGTGGAAGTGGATGCCATTGAGGTAGTAGCGCGTCTCCTCGGTGGAGATGGCGAAGCGCGACTTGTCGATCAGCCGCGCCAGCTCCTTGGCCGGGATGACGAAGGCGACGTCGAGCTTCTCCTCGCCCATCGGCGGGAACTCGTCGGCGGGCAGCGTCGGCAGGTTGAAGGTCGACCGGCCGGCGCGGACCGTAAGCTCGCCACCCTCGGCCGGCTGCTCCAGGGCGATGGTCGAGCCTTCGGGCAGCTTGCGCACGATGTCGAACAGGAGGTGCGCCGAGACCGTGGTGGCGCCCTGCCGGCCCACCGCGGCCGCCTCGCGCGCGGCCAGCGACAGGTCCATGTCGGTGGCGGTCAGCACCAGCTCGTCGCCGACGGCCTGCAGCTTGACGTTGGAGAGGATCGGGATCGTGGTGCGCCGCTCGACGACGTTCTGGACGTGCGTGAGGGACTTCAGCAGCGCGGCACGCTCGATCGACAGCTTCATCGGAGGCTCGTTCTTGGCCTGGTCACCCGGACCCGCTGCCGTTGGGGCGCGCTCGCCGGACGCGCAAGCTAGCAGATGAGCCGGGGAACAGCAGCTTTTTTGCGCTGCCGAAACGTTTAGCTCGCTTCGGGAAGGCGCAAAAAACGGGTGCCGCGCGCTGCGCTGCAGCGCCGGCCGGTCAGCCCTGCAGCCGCCGCTTCAGCTGCTCGACATCGTTGGCGAGCTGGGTGTCCTTCTCGCTCAGCGCCTCGATCTGCCGCACGGCGTGCATCACCGTGGTGTGGTCGCGGTTGCCGAAGCGCTTGCCGATCTCCGGCAGCGAGCGGGTGGTCAGCGCCTTGGACAGGAACATCGCCACCTGGCGCGGCCGGGCGATGGCGCGCGACCGGCGGCTCGACGACATGTCGGCGATCTTCAGGCCGTAATGCTCGACCACCGCCTTCTGGATCTCCTCGATGGTCACCCGGCGGTCGCTGGCGCGCAGCAGGTCGCGCAGCACCTCCTGGGCCATCTCGATCGACACCGGGCGGTGCACGAGGTCGGCCTGGTGGACGATGCGGTTCAGCGCCCCCTCGAGCTCGCGCACGTTCGAGCTGATCCGGCTGGCGAGGAACTCGAGCACCCGCTGCGGGATCTCGACCTGCAGCTGCTCGGCCTTGGACTGGAGGATGCCCAGCCGCAGCTCGTAGGTGGTGGGGTGGATGTCGGCGACGAGGCCCCAGCCCAGCCGCGAGCGGATCCGCTCCTCGAGGCCCGACAGGTCGGACGGGCTGCGGTCGGCCGAGATGACGATCTGCCGGCCGCGGTCGACCAGGGTGTTGAAGGTGTGGAAAAACTCTTCCTGGGTGCTGTCCTTGCCGCTGATGAACTGCACGTCGTCGACCATCAGGAGGTCGACGGCGCGGAACAGCTCCTTGAAGGTCATGGTGTCCTTCGAGCGCAGGGCGCGCACGAACTGGTACATGAACTTCTCGGCCGAGAGGTAGACGACCTTGCGCGAGGGATCGAGCTTCTTCACCCGCCAGGCGATGGCATGCATCAGGTGCGTCTTGCCCAGCCCGACGCCGCCGTAGAGGAACAGCGGGTTGAACGGCGGGCGCACCGAGGTGGCGATCCGCTCGGCCGCCGCCATGGCGAACTCGTTGGGCTTGCCGACGATGAAGCTCTCGAAGGTGAAGCGCGGATCGAGGCGGGCGCCGAGCTCCTCGAGGGCGAGGCCGTCGTCGCCGGCGGCACCGTCGGCCGCCACCGGCTCGGTCGCGGCCTGCCGTACCGGCTCGGCTGCCGGCACGGGCTCGGGCGCGCGGACCGGGGCCGCCGAGCCCCCGGCACGGACCTGCAGCAGCACCGAGCGCACGGCCGGATTGATGCGACCCCAGACCGCACGAATCTTGTCCGCGTAGTGCGTGGCAACCCAGTCGCGCAGGAACTGCGTCGGCACGGCCAGCACGACGCGGTCCCCGTCGATGTCGGAGACGTCGAGCGGCTTGAGCCAGGTGCTGAAGGCCGTGTCGCCGATCTCGGCGCGCAGCTGGCCGCACACCTGGGTCCATTGCTGGAGAAGGTCGCTAGAGGATGGCGGCATCATCGGAATCCCGGCCTCCAGCGGACCATCATCCCTCCGCACGGTCAACACGGGCTTGGCTCCCCGACGGCTTGGGCCACGAACGACAACAGCCGGACCTGGCCTTCGGTGCCGCTGCTCCGACAGCATTCTTGCGTTGAGAATGGCTGTGACCGGAGGTCTGCGCAAGCGCTGGTAGAACGGTTATTCTTCATCGGTCCCGCGAGTTGACACGAAAGTAGTCCCAACCGAATACTTTTCGGTTGTTTTCCGCGCTGCAATGTTGAGGCAGTTCCGGGGAGTTCCCAGATCGTTTGGGGAGGCTAGCCCCCGTCCCGCGGGCTGGCAAGAGGATCGAAAAGAGAACTTCGGTTCGCGTAATGGTTGAGTGGCGGGAACAGCGCAAACGAAACGGCCGACCCGGGGCGGGTCGGCCGTTCAACGACCTAGCGGAAGGGCGTCGGACCGGTCAGGCCAAAGGCGCTCGACCGGACCGCGAAATAGCTCAGGCGGGGGCGCCGGCCAGCGCCTTGACGCGCCGCGCCAGCCGCGAGATGCGCCGCGAGGCCGTGTTCAGGTGCAGCACGCCCTTGGTCACGCCGCGCCGGATCTCCGGCTCGGCGGCGCTCAGCGCCGTCTGGGCGGCGCCGGCGTCGCCCTGGGCGATGGCCGTCTCCACCTTCCGGATGAAGGTGCGGATGCGGCTCTCCCGGCTGCGGTTGATCGCTGTCCGCTTCTCGGTCTGGCGGATGCGCTTCTTGGCCGAGCGATGGTGCGCCACGGAAAACCTCTTTCAGAGCGTGTCGGGTAAATCTGGGCCGCGCTCTATAGCGCCGGCTCACGCCAGCGTCAACGCGCGCACCCGTCGCCGCGCCACCTGGGCTCAGCGGTTGGTGAAGTTCGCACTCCGCTTCTCGGAGAAGGCGGCCATGCCCTCGCGCCGGTCCGCGGTCGCGAAGGTACCATAGAACGCGCGCTTCTCGAAGCGAAGCCCTTCGGCGAGCGAGGTCTCGAAGGCGACATTCACCGCCTCCTTGGCCATGGCCACGATCGGCTGCGACTTGGCGGCAATGGCCTCGGCGATACGCATCGCCTCGTCCTGCAGCTCGCGGACGGGCACGACGCGGGCGACAAGGCCCGAGCGCTCGGCCTCGGCGGCGTCCATCATCCGCCCGGTCAGGATCATTTCCATGGCCTTGCTCTTGCCGATGGCGCGGACAAGGCGCTGCGTGCCGCCCGCACCGGGGATCGTCCCGAGGTTGATCTCGGGCTGGCCGAACTTGGCATTGTCGCCGCAGACGATGATGTCGCACATCATCGCCAGCTCGCAGCCGCCGCCCAGCGCGTAGCCGGCCACCGCCGCGATCACCGGCTTGCGGTGCTGCGCGATCCGGCCCCACGGGCCGATGAAGTCGCTGCCGTAGGCGTCGGCGAAGTCGCGCTCCGCCATCTCCTTGATGTCGGCCCCGGCGGCGAACGCCTTTTCCGAGCCGGTCAGGACGACGCAGGCGACCGCCGCATCGGCGTCGAAAGCGTCCAGCGCCCGGTTCAGCTCGGCGATCACCTGGCCGTTCAGCGCGTTCAGCGCCTTCGGCCGGTTCAGCTGGATGAGGCCGACGGCCCCGCGCGTTTCGACGATGAGGGTCTCGTACGCCATGCGGCTCGCTCCTCGCAGGCGCACCTAGGGGTCTCGCCTGCGCAGCCAGGAAGGGGCGGAACTTCGCTGCCGCAGCGCAGCAAAGCGGGCGGCCTTAAACACCACGGCCCGGCCCGCCGTCCAGCCGGAATCGGCGGCCTCAGCGCTGGCAGCGGGCGCAGTAGAAGGTGGCGCGTCCCCCCTGAACGATGCGGCGGATCGGCGCGCCACAGCCGCGACAGGGCGCGCCGGTCCGGTCGTAGACCCGGAAATCGTTCTGGAAGTGGCCGAGCTCGCCGTTGGACTGGACGTAGTCGCGCAAGGACGACCCGCCGGCGGCGATGGCCTCGGTCAGCACCTCGCGCACCGCCGCCGCCAGCCGGTCGGCCCGGGCGGGCGTCACCGTGCCGGCCAGCCGCTTCGGCGAGATGCCGGCGCGGTGCAGGCTCTCGCTGGCGTAGATGTTGCCGACGCCGACGACCAGGCGCTGGTCCATCAGCGCCACCTTCACCGCGGTGATGCGGCCGGCGAAGGCCGCGAGCAGGGCCGGGCCGTCGAAGGCGTTGCCGAGCGGCTCATGGCCGAGGTGGGCCAGCCACGGATGCGCCGCGAGGCCGTCGGCGGCGACCAGGTCGAGCATGCCGAAGCGGCGCGGATCGACGAAGCGCAGCACGCTGCCGTCGTCGAAGGTGAAGGTCAGGTGCTCGTGCGGGCCGGCGGGTGGCGCGTCGAGCAGCAGCCGGCCCGACATGCCGAGGTGCAGGAGCACGGCCTGCCCGTCGTCGAGATGGGCCTGGATGTACTTGGCCCGGCGACTAAATCCGGTGAGCTGGCGGCCCCGGAGCCGCTGCGGCAGCTGCTCGGGAAGAGGAAAGCGGATGTCGGGACGGCGCTGGACGACCTCGGCGAAGCGGCGGCCCTGCAGCCTTGCCGCTAGCGCCCGCATCGTCGTCTCGACCTCGGGAAGCTCGGGCAGGGAAAGCACCTCCGGTGCCGGGCGGCTTGCTGCCACGGGTGGGCTCTCCTACAACCCGCCTGCCAGCCGCCTCCTTGGACGCCGGTCTTCTGCATGAGCGCCACGCCCCCCGCAAGCGGCCGCCCGCCCGAGGCCGAGAGCCCGGCCGCCCGGACGCTGGCGGAGTCGTTCGGCTTCACCGCGATCGATCCCGCCGAGAAGGCGGGGCGGGTGCGCGAGGTCTTCGCCCGCGTCGCCGGCCGCTACGACCTGATGAACGACCTGATGAGCGGCGGCGTCCACCGCCTCTGGAAGGAAGCGCTCATCGACTGGCTGATGCCGCGCAAGGGCTGCCGCCATCTCGACGTGGCCGGCGGTACCGGCGACATCGCCTTCCGCCTGCTCGACCGCCTCGACGGCGAGGCGGCGGTGACGCTGGTCGACATCAACGAGTCGATGCTGGGCGTCGGCCGCGACCGCGCCCTCGACCGCGGCTGGCTGAACGAGATCGACTGGATCGCCGGCGACGCCGAGCGCCTGCCGCTGCCGGACCGCAGCTTCGACGCCTACACGATCGCCTTCGGCATCCGTAACGTCACCCATCTCGAGAAGGCCCTGGCCGAGGCGCACCGCGTGCTGAAGCCGGGCGGCCGCTTCCTCTGCCTCGAGTTCAGCCGGCTCGCCATCCCCGGCCTCGAGCGGCTCTACGACGCCTATTCCTTCAACGTGCTGCCGCTGCTCGGCCGCTGGGTGGCCGAGGACGAGGCCAGCTACCGCTACCTCGCGGAGAGCATCCGCCGCTTCCCCGACCAGCCGACCTTCGCCGGCCTGATCCGCGGCGCCGGCTTCGGCCAGGTCAAGTTCCGCAACCTCACCGGCGGCGTCGCGGCCATCCATTCCGCCTGGCGGCTCTGAGGCCCGATGCTCCGGCAGGTCCGCCATGCCCGGCGGCTGATCGGCATGGTCCGCTGCCTCGCCCGCCACAATGCCCTGTTCCCGCTCGAGCTGGTGCCGGCGGCGCAGCCCTGGATGCCGCTGGCCAACCGCTTCGTCGACCGCAGTGCCGCCGGCCGCCCCGGCCAGCGCCTGGCGGCGGCGCTCGAGGAGATGGGCCCGGCCTTCATCAAGCTGGGGCAGGCCCTGTCGACGCGGGCCGACCTCCTGGGCGAGGCGATCTGCCGCGACCTGTCGTCGCTGCAGGACCGCCTGCCCTCGTTTCCGGCGGCGGCGGCCCGCGCCACCATCGAGGCCGAGCTGGAACGGCCGATCGCCGAGCTGTTCGCGAGCTTCACCGACGAGCCCGTGGCCGCGGCGTCGATCGCGCAGGTGCACTTCGCCATTACCGCCGAGGGCGAGCCGGTTGCGGTGAAGGTCCTGCGGCCGGGCATCGAGGCCAGGATCGAGCGCGACCTCGACTTCCTCCTGTGGGTCGCCGAGTGGGCCGAGCGCACCACGCCGATGCTGCGCCGCTACCGGCCGATCGCCACCGTGCTGATGCTGCGCGAAGGCACCCGGCGCGAGATGGACCTGCGGCTCGAGGCCGCGGCTGCCGCCGAGTTCGCCGAGACCTGCGCCGACGACGAGGGCTTCAAGGTGCCGCGCGTCGACTGGCGGCGCACGGCGCGGCGGGTCGTCACCTTCGAGCGGGTCGCCGGGTTGCGGGCGGTGCGCGGCGACCTGATCGCTGCCGGCCTCGACCCCGATCAGATCCTCGCCAACGCGGCGCGGGTGTTCTTCAACCAGGTGTTCCGCGACGGCTACTTCCACGCCGACATGCACCCGGGGAACATGCTGATCTCGCCCGACGGCCAGATCATCGCCATGGACTTCGGCATCATGGGCCGGCTCGACCTGCCGACCCGCCGCAACCTCGCCGAGATCCTGCTGGGCTTCCTGCAGCGCGACTACCGCAAGGTGGCCGACCTGTTCTTCCGTCTCGGCTTCCTGCCACGCACCCAGGACCGCGCCGCCTTCACCCAGGCCTGCCGGGCCCTGGGCGAGCCGATCCTCGGCCTGCCCCTGAACCAGATCTCGTTCGGCCGGCTGCTGGGCCAGCTGCTGCACGTCGCCGAGCAGTTCGACATGCAGGCCCAGCCGCAGCTGCTGCTGCTGCAGAAGACGATGGTGGTAGCCGAAGGCGTCGGCCGCGAGCTGAACCCGACCGTCAACATCTGGCAGCTGGCGCAGCCGCTGGTCGAGGACTGGATGCGCACCAACCTCGGGCCGGAGGCGCAGGTGCGCTCGATGCTGGCCGACACGGTCGACGTGGCACGGCGGATGCCGGCCGTCCTGCGCGAGCTCGACGGGGCGCTCGAGCGCCTCGCCCGCGACGAGGAGCTGCGGCCGGTGCAGCAGCCGGCGCCGGCCACGGTCTGGCTGCTGCTGGCGTTCGCGCTTGGCCTGCTCGTCGGGCTTGTCCTGCATTGAGCGAAGCACATCTGCTATCTGTATAAACTGTGAAGCTTTGCCGGACGGTCGGTCCGGCCTCCTCCCTTTGCGAGGGCGCGACGATGGTGCGGGGCCGGGTGCTCCTCGTGATCGGCGGTGGCATCGCCGCCTACAAGTGCCTCGAGCTGATCCGGCGCGCCCGTGACGGCGGGCTGGCGATGCGCTGCGTGATGACGGAGGCCGCCGCGCAGTTCGTGACGCCACTGTCCGTCGCCAGCCTGTCGGCCGACAAGGTCTACACCGAGCTGTTCTCGCTGACCGACGAGTCGGAGATGGGGCACATCCGGCTGTCGCGCGAGGCCGATCTCGTCGTGGTCGCCCCGGCGACGGCCGACCTGATGGCGAAGATGGCCAACGGCCACGCCGACGATCTCGCCTCGACCCTGCTGCTGGCGACGGACAAGCCGGTGCTGGTGGCGCCGGCGATGAACCCGATGATGTGGGCCCACGCCGCGGTTCGGCGCAACGTCGAGCGGCTGCTCGCCGACGGCGTGCGGATGGTCGGTCCCAACCCCGGCGACATGGCTTGCGGCGAGTCCGGTTCCGGGCGCATGGCCGAGCCGCACGAGATCCTCGGCGCGATCGAGGCGATGCTGCGGCCTGCCGACCGGCCGCTGGCGGGGCGGTCGGCCCTGGTCACCAGCGGGCCGACCCGCGAGGCGATCGATCCGGTCCGCTACCTGTCCAACCACTCGTCCGGCAAGCAGGGCCATGCCATCGCCACAGCGCTGGCGGCGGCTGGTGCCAGGGTGACGCTGGTGACAGGGCCGGTGCAGCTGGCCGATCCGGCCGGCGTCGAGGTCCGGCACGTCGAATCGGCGCGGGAGATGCTGGCCGCCTGCGAGGCGGCGCTGCCGGTCGACATCGCCGTGTGCGCCGCGGCCGTCGCCGACTGGCGTCCGGACGCGGCGGGCACCCAGAAGCTCAAGAAGGACGGTGGCGCGCCTCCGCCGCTGCTCCTCGTCGAGAATCCGGACATCCTGCGCACCCTGGCCGGCCATGCCCGGCGGCCGCGGCTTGTCGTCGGCTTTGCGGCCGAGACCGAAAGGGTCGAGGCGCATGCCAGGGCCAAGCTCGCCCGCAAGGGCTGCGACTGGATCCTCGCCAACGACGTCTCCCCCGGTACCGGCACCTTCGGCGGCGACCGCAATGCGGTGATGCTGATCCGTCGCGACGGCTCCGCGGAGAGCTGGCCGGCGATGGCCAAGGCCGAGGTGGCCACCCGCCTGGTCGACGCCATCGCCGCGAGCGTCGGGGGAGGAGCGGCCGGTGGCTGAGGTCGAGGTCGCCATTGAGCGGCTGCCGCACGCTGCCGACCTGCCGCTGCCGGCCTACGCGACCGCCGGCTCCGCCGGGCTCGACCTGATGGCGGCGGCGGCGGTCGTGCTCGAGCCGGGCGGGCGGGCGGCCGTGCCGACGGGCCTGCGGATCGCGCTGCCGGAAGGGGTGGAGGCCCAGGTGCGGCCGCGCTCGGGCCTGGCGCTGCGGCACGGCGTGACCGTGCTGAATGCACCGGGGACCATCGATGCCGACTATCGCGGCGAGATCCAGGTGATCCTGGTCAATCACGGCCGCGAATCCTTTGCGGTCGAGCGCGGCCAGCGGGTGGCCCAGCTTGTGCTAGCGCCTGTGCTGCGCGGTCGCTGGCAGGAGCGGCCCGTGGACGCAGCCGAAACCGTCCGCGGCGCCGGCGGGTTCGGCTCGACCGGAACGAGGGGGACGGGGGGAGCGGCATGCTGAAGCCCACGAAGAAGCTCGCGCTGGCCCTCGAGGCAGTCACCGACATCGCCTTCCACGGGGCCGCCGAGCCGGTGCAGAGCCAGGACATCGCGCGGCGCCTGGGCCTTCCGCGCCGCTATCTCGAGCAGGTGATGCAGCAACTCGTGCGGGCCGGCGTCCTGCGCGGCGTGCGCGGCCCGCGCGGCGGCTACCGCCTCGCCCGCGAGCGCCGCCGCATCACCGTCGGGCAGATCGTCGCGGTGGTGCAGAGCACGGACGCGCCGCCGGCCGACAGCGACCCGCCGTCGCAGTCCGAGCTCGGCATCAAGGTGATGGTGCCGTTCTGGGAGCAGGTGGAGCAGGATCTGCTGCGCCGGCTCGACGAGGTGACCATCGAGGATCTCTGCCAGCAGGCGACGCTCCATGGCGTGGAGAGCGACAGCCGCCGGGGCATCGATTTCGTGATCTGAGCGTCGCCGGATGGTAGGCTCGTCGGATCGGGCCTGTGACCGGGCCGGGCGACCGGGAATGCGATGGGCAAGGCGAGCGACTCCAGCGGCGGCGAGGGCCGCATCCTCGATTCGATATGCGACACCATCGGCAATACGCCGCTGGTGCGGCTGCACCGGCTGGCCGAGCGCCACGGCTGCGTCGCCGAGATGCTGGTCAAGCTCGAGTTCTTCAATCCGCTGGGCTCGGTCAAGGACCGCATCGCGCTGTCCATGGTCGAGGCGGCCGAGGTCCAGGGCAGGCTGAAGCCCGGCGGCACCATCATCGAGCCGACCTCGGGCAACACCGGCATCGCGCTGGCCTTCGTCTGCGCCGCCAAGGGCTACCGGCTGATCCTGACGATGCCGGAGAGCATGTCGGTCGAGCGGCGCAAGATGCTGCGCTTCCTCGGTGCCGAGCTCGAGCTGACGCCGGCGACGCGCGGGATGCGCGGCGCCATCGAGGCGGCCGAGCGGCTGGCGCGCGAGCTGCCGGACGCGATCATCCTGCAGCAGTTCGAGAATCCGGCGAACCCTGCGGTGCACCGGCGGACGACGGCCGAGGAGATCTGGCGCGACACCGGCGGCCGGCTCGACGTGCTGGTGGCGGGCGTTGGCACCGGCGGCACCATCACCGGCTGTGCCCAGGTGCTGAAGCCGAGGCTGAAGGCCTTGCGCGTGGTCGCCGTCGAGCCCGAGGACAGCGCCATCCTGTCCGGCGGCAAGCCGGGCCCGCACAAGATCCAGGGCATCGGCGCCGGCTTCGTGCCGCGCAACCTCGACACCGCGCTGATCGACGAGGTCCTGCCGATCGGCAACGAGACGGCGTTCAAGACGTCGCGCGAGGCGGCGGCGCTCGAGGGCCTGCCGGTCGGCATCTCGTCCGGCGCCACCCTCGCCGCGGCGCTCGAGATCGGCGCCCGGCCCGAGATGGCGGGCAAGCGCATCGTCGCGATCGTCGCCTCGTTCGCCGAGCGCTACCTGTCGACCGAGCTCTTCGTCGAGGCCTGAGCCGGCAGCCGCGGCGGCCGGGCGAGATGCCCGGTCTTCACCCAGACCTTGCAGCCGGCCGGGCCCGACCGTGCCGTGAGTCCCGCGCCGGCCGGGAGGCGCAGCCAGGAATGGGGTGCGAAGGTCTCGCCGTCCTCGACGAAGCTGCCGTCGATGACGAACAGTTCCGCACCGCCCGGCAGGTCCATCACGACGGCTGCGCCGGGTCCCCACCGCTCGAGCCGGACGTCCTCCTGCCCATCGCGGTGCAGTGGCAGCAGCTCGACACCGGGCCGGCCGGGAGCCGCCACGAGGGCCGCTCCGGCGGTCTCGACGCGGACCGGCGCCCTGTCGTCCGGATCGAACTGCCAGAGCTTGACGAGGATGGTGCAGCCGGGCGCGGAGCCGGGCGTGTGCCGCGAGGTCGGCGGGTTGCGGACGTAGGTCCCGGGCGGGTAGTCGCCATGCTCGTCCTGGAACACGCCGTCGAGGACGAGGAACTCCTCGCCGCCGTCATGGGTGTGCGCCGAGAACCGGCTGCCGGGGGCGTAGCGCACGATCGACGTCGCGCGCGCCACCTCGCCGCCGATGCGGTCGAGCATCCGGCGCTCCACCCCGGCCATCGGCGAGGCGACCCAGGGTAGGCCTGCGGCATGGACCGCCGCCCGCCTGGCGAAGTCCGCGTTCAGCTCCATGGTTCGTTCTCCTTCGTCGGCCGCAGGGCGAACGGCGCTCCGGTTAGCCGTTGCTGAAGCGCCACGCCATGTCTGTTGCATTGCAGCATTGCGTGGCATGCGCTGATTTCGTTCATCGCCGGGGCCTACATCTCGGCCATCCGCATTTGTTCCCCGACGAGGTTTCTTTCCATGGCCGCCGCCGCCGTCGTTTCCGCCGCCGAGAGTTCGGTCGCTCGCGGAATCGGCTTTGCGCTCCTGTCCTACGCTTCCTTCTCCACGGCCGATGCCGCGGTGAAGGTCGCCAGCGGACGTCTATCGGTCTTCGAGATCGCCGTCTTCCTGGCGGCATTCGCGTTGCTGCCCATCCCGCTGCTGACGCGTGGCCGGGGTGGCATCCGGGCCCTCGTGCCGACCCACTGGAAGCTGGTGCTGGCCCGCGGCGTGCTGACCGCAATCTGCGCGCTGTGTGCGTGGAAGGCGTTCGCCCTGCTGCCGCTGGCCGACGCCTACGCCATCCTGTTTGCATCGCCGATCCTGGTGACCGCCCTGTCGGCCCTGGTGCTGAAGGAGCATGTCGGCTGGCGCCGCTGGCTGGCCGGTGCTGTCGGCTTCGCCGGCGTGCTCATCATGATCCGTCCCGAGTTCTCGACCCTCGGCTGGGGACACGTGCTGGGCCTCACCGCCGCGGCGCTCGGTGCGGTCTCGTTCATCGTCCTGCGCAAGATCGGCGGCCGCGAGCCGGCGGCCCCCATCCTGTTCACCCTGTTCCTGTGCATCCTGCTGGTCTCGGCGCCGCTGGCCGTGCCGACCTGGGTGTGGCCGACCTGGCACGAGCTCAGCCTGCTGGCCACCGCCGGCCTGCTGCAGGGCGCCGGCCAGGCCGCGATGGTGATGGCGACGCGCAACAGCCCGGCCGCGGTCGTCGCCCCGTTCCAGTACACCCAGATGCTGTGGGCGATGCTGTTCGGCGCCATGCTGTTCGGCGACATGCCGCAGCCGATCATGTTCGTCGGCATGATCCTGGTCGTCGCCAGCGGCCTCTACATCCTGTGGCGCGAGACCCAGCGCCGCCGGGTCGTCACCCTCGGTGCGGCCCGCGGCGAGGTCCCGGCCCGCGCCGCCCGCTGAGCCCGGGCCGCCGGCGCTGTGCCGGCGGCCGCGGCGCGCTAGGATGCCCCTCCGGAACACGGAGGGATCGCATGGATGCCGTCAGCCTGCGCACGCAGCGGATCGAGGTCGCCAACGGCACCGGCACGCTGCGCCTGGCGGTTCGCGACTGGGGCGATCCGGCGGCTGACCGCACCGTCGTCTGCATTCACGGGCTGACCCGCAACGCCCGCGACTTCGACGCCCTGGCCGGCCGCCTCGCCCGCTCGGCACGGGTCCTGTGCGTCGACCTTCCCGGGCGCGGCGGCAGCGACTGGCTGGCCGACCCGATGGGCTATGCCGTGCCGACCTACGCGACGCTGCTGCGGCTGCTGCTCGGCCGTCTGAACCTGCCGGCGGTCGACTGGATCGGGACGTCCCTGGGCGGGCTCATCGGCATGGTCCTCGCGGGCGTGTCCGACACGCCGATCCGCCGCCTGGTCCTGAACGATGTCGGTCCGTTCGTGCCCAAGGCACCGCTCGAGCTCATCAAGGGCTATCTCGGCCTCGACCAGCAGTTCGCCGGCCTCGCCGAGCTCGAGCAGCACCTGCGCCTGATCCACGCGCCCTTCGGGCCGCTGACCGATGCGCAGTGGCGGACGCTGGCCGTCAACAGCAGCCGGCGCGATCCCGACGGGACCTGGCGCCTTCACTACGACCCGGCGATCCGGGCGCCGTTCGCCAGCTGGTCTGTCACCGACATCGACCTGTGGAGCTTCTGGGATGCCATTCGCTGCCCGACGCTGATCCTGCGTGGTGCCGACAGCACGCTGCTCGAGGCAACGACGGCGACCGCGATGATGAAGCGAGGCCCGAAGAAGGTCGACCTCGTCGAGTGGGCCGGGATCGGCCACGCCCCGGCTCTCGTCGACGCCGTCCAGATCGCCACCGTGGCCGATTGGCTGGACCTCTAGGCCGGTGTCAGCGATGCCCGCCGGACAGGAGGGAGCGCCCAACGCCGTCGGCGACGCAGCCGGTGCCGTCACGCCGGCCGCCGCCCGGCCGCAGCTGGACGATCGCATCGTCGGCTGCCTGCTCGGAGGCGCGCTGGGGGACGCGCTGGGCGCTCCCGTCGAATTCATGCTCCTGCCGAAGATCAGGGAGACCTACGGGCGAAGCGGCATCCGCAAGCTCGAGCCCGCCCACGGCCCGCCCGGCGCCTTCACCGACGACACGCAGATGACGCTGTTCACGGCCGAAGGACTGCTGCGGGAGGTCGTGCGGCGGGGCGAGGGCCACCCGCCGGCGCTGGCGGCGAGCCTGCACGGGGCCTACCTGCGCTGGCTGGTGACGCAGGGGAAAGAACCGCCTGACGCGCCTGCCTTCGCTCGCGACGGATGGCTGCTTGGACTCGCCAACCTGCACGATCGGCGCGGACCCGGCCACACCTGCCTGAACGCCCTGCGCGCCACCGTCCGGCTCGGCGAGCCGGCGCGCAACAGCAGCAAGGGCTGCGGCGGGGTCATGCGCGCGGCCCCTTCGGGCTTTCTCGCGCAGCTCGCCGGCGACGAGCCGTATCCGGCCTTTGCGATCGGCGCGCTCGGCGCCGGCCTGACCCATGGCCATCCGACCGGCCGGCTCGCGGCCGGTCACCTTGCCGAGACGATCGCGGCGCTGGCGGCCGGCGCCAGTCTCGACGAGGCGCTTGATCGGGCCGAGCAGGCGTTGCGGGCTCACCCGGGCCACGGCGAGGTCGCGCAATGCGTCGGCGATGCGCGCAAGCTCAGGCCGGCCCGTCAGGTGCCCGGCGTTCTCGGCGAGGGCTGGGTGGCCGAGGAGGCCCTGGCGATCGCCGTTTGGTGTGTGCGCACGGCGTCGGATCCGGTCGCCGCATTGCGCCTCGCCGTCAACCACGATGGCGACAGCGACAGTACCGGCGGGATCGCGGGACAGCTCCTCGGCGCCTGGCTCGGCACTGGCTGGCTGCCGCGAGCCTGGCTGAGGCAGCTGGAGCTGCGGGACCAAATCGAGACGATCGGTCGCGACCTCGCCGTCGCGGCGACACAGGCGCACGGCGAGGCCATGGGGCGGTTGCGCGAGCGCTATCCTCCGACGCAGTGATTCCCGTCACACCGCTTTGCCGGAGACCGCATCAGTCTCTCTCCTGTCGGCGATCCGATCGCCAGCCATACGGAGAGAACGATGCAGCTCAGGCTTCTGATCATCGGCGCGGTCGTCGCCATCGCAGCCGGCGGCTCGGCAAGCCACGCCAGCGGGTTCTCGACGCGCCCGGCGGATGCGGATCGCGCCTATTCGAGCGCGCTATCGACCGGGACCTGCACCGACAGCACTGCGCAGCGGCTGTCGCTCCTGCAGGAGCCCGAGACATTGAAGACGACGCATCGCTCGGGGCTGACGGCCATCCGTTAGGCCCGGCTCTGCCGGCGGGTCGGGGCTCTGTCCCCGATACCGCCGGCCATGCCGTCGATGCGGTGGGCTCGGCGCGGGCAGGCGCCGGGCCAAGCCCCTCTTCTCGCGCTGCGCGATTCGGTCGATCTTGACGACCTGGCGATGTACGTTCGTCCTCTTGGGATAGGCGAGGAGCATGTGGTGGTTGGCATGGCAGGTGTCGGGACCTGCCCGTCATCGCGGTGAATTAGCTAGGTAGTGATCGTCGTCACAGCGCCATGTCCGGGTCCCGCCCTAGAAGGAACCGCGCCGTTCCGTTCCGGCGAAGGGGAGAGCCGAACATGAAGACGATGATCGCGATGCTGGGCCTGACCATGGTGCTGTCGGCCGGGGGCAGCGCGCTTGCCGACGATGCCGCGAACGCAGCCAGCGACCAGGGCGGCAGTGCGGTGGTCGCCGGTTCGCAGCCTTGCGACGACAGTGCCAGCAAGGATTGCACGACGGCGCCCGCGACGACCGGCACCGCCGCCGCTCCGGCACAGCGGACCATCCAGAAGCACGGTCGCTAGCGCTATCCCTCGCCGAGGGGCGGGTCGGCTTCGGCCGGCCTTTCCCTCAGCCAGTCCATCGTCATCCGCCAGATCACGGCGATCATCGTGGCACCGACGAAGATGCCGATGAAGCCGTAGGCCAGCAGGCCGCCGACCACGCCGACGAGGATGACGATGAAGGGCAGGCGGGCACCCTGGCTGATGAGGTACGGGCGGACGAAGTTGTCGACCGTGCCGACGACCAGCACGCCCCAGAGCGCGATGAACAGGGCCCAGGCGAGATCGCCCTGCACGTACTGCCAGACGCCGATCAGGATCATGATGAGGGTCGGCGGGAACTGGACGAGCGCGGCCATGAAGACCGCGAGCGTCAGGATCGCGGTGCCCGGCACGTCGGCGAGGACCAGGGCCACCGCCGCCAGCGTCGACTGCACCAGCGCCGTCCCGACGACGCCGTTGGCGACACTGCGGATCGTCTGCCCGGCAACGTCGACGAGGTGCGCCCGCCGCTCGTCGCCGATCCGCGCCACGAACCGCCGGAGATAGGCCACCGCCTCCTCGCCATGCGCCAGCAGGATGCCGGCGATGACGGTGGCGACCAGGAACTCGATGACCGCGACGCCGACGTCGGCGCCGCGGGCGAGCAGCCAGCTGGCGGAGCTGGTGATGAACGGCCGCAGCTGGCCCAGCAGGGCCGAGGTGTTGGCGATCGCCCAGCGCCACTGGCTGTCGAGGAAATCGCCGATCACCGGGATCCCGCCGATCCAGGCCGGCGGCGGCGGCAGGCCGTAGCTGGTCAGGTCGTAGATCAGCCGGGTCGCACCGCGGACCTGCTCGGCCAGCGAGAAGGCCACCAGGGCGATCGGGGCGACGAGGACGATGAGCATGGCGAAGGCCATGATCGTCGCCGCCAGCCCGTCGCGTCCGCCCAGGGCGTCGCGCAGCCGGGTATAGGCGGGCCAGGTCGCGACGCTCAGCATGATCGCCCACAACGTGGGCACGATGAACGGCTTCACGACGAGGAAGCAGAAGCCGACCAGCAGCGCCAGGATGGCCAGCGCGATGACCCGCTCGTGGAAATGCTCGCCCATCGCCGTGCCGATGCGCGGCCCCGGCGGGCCAGGAGCGTTCAGCGGTCGAGCCGTGCGGCGACGTCGAGGGCGGCGTAGGTGAGGACGGCGTCCGCCCCGGCGCGCTTGAACGACATCAGGGCCTCGAGCATCGCGGCGTCGGCATCGAGCCAGCCCTGCAGGCCGGCGGCCTTCAGCATCGCGTACTCGCCGCTGACCTGGTAGGCGAACGTCGGCAGGCCGAAGGCGTCCTTCACGCGGCGGATGATGTCGAGATAGGGCATGCCCGGCTTGACCATCACCATGTCGGCCCCCTCGGCGATGTCGAGGGCGACCTCGCGCAGGGCCTCGCGGCCGTTGGCCGGGTCCATCTGGTAGGTCTTCTTGTCGGCCTTGCCGAGCGAGCTGCCGCTGCCGACCGCATCGCGGAACGGGCCGTAGTAGGCCGAGGCATACTTGGCCGAGTAGGCGAGGATCATGGTGTCGGCGAAGCCGTGCGCGTCGAGGGCACCGCGGATGGTGCCGATGCGGCCGTCCATCATGTCCGACGGCGCGATCACGTCGGAGCCGGCCGCCGCCTGGACGAGGGCCTGCCGCGTCAGCACCTCGACGGTGCGGTCGTTGTCGATGCGGCCGTCGATCAGCAGGCCGTCATGGCCATGGCTGGTGTAGGGATCGAGGGCCACGTCGGTGACGATGCCGATCTCCGGGAACCTGCGCTTGATGCCGCGGATGGCGCGGCACATCAGGTTGTCCTCGTTCCACGCCTCTTCCGCCCCCTCGCTCTTGCGCTCGGGCGGGGTGCAGGGGAACAGCGCGATCGCCGGGATGCCGCGCTCGAGCGCGCGCTCGACCAGGGACAGCAGCCCGTCGATCGAGCGGCGCTCCACGCCGGGCATGCTGGCGACCGCCTCGCTGCGCTGCTGGCCATCGAGGATGAAGAACGGCTGGATCAGGTCGGCCGGGCGCAGCGCGCACTCGGCGACCAGCCGGCGGCTCCACGGCGCCTGGCGCGGCCGTCGCATGCGGGTGGCCGGGAAGGCGGGGGCGGCGTTGGGCGAGGCGTGCGGTCCGGACATGCTGGTTGTGACCTTTTCCACTTCCATCCTTCGTACCAACCCGTTCCCAGCCCTACAACCGGCCCATGCGGGCGCACCCGTTGACGCTGGCCGGTGCCGGGCCGATACGGGGCGCGGTCCCGACCTGCGGAGGCGGTGCTTGGACTTCGAGCTCGGCGAGGAACGGCAGGCGATCCGCGAGATGGCGCGGCAGTTCGCTGCCGACGAGTTGGCGCCGAACGCTGCCGCCTGGGACGTCGACGCCACCTTCCCGGTGGCGACGATGCGTCGCGCCGCCGGTCTCGGCATGGCGGCGATCTACGTCCGCGAGGCCTCGGGTGGCAGCGGTCTCGGCCGGCTCGACGCCGCCCTGATCTTCGAGGAGCTGGCCGCCGGCTGCACGACGACGGCGGCGTTCCTGTCGATCCACAACATGGTCGCGTGGATGGTCGACCGGTTCGGCGACGCCACGCAGCGTTCGCGCTGGCTGCCGGACCTGCTCACCATGGACCGGCTCGGCAGCTACTGCCTGACCGAGCCCGGCGCCGGCTCGGATGCGGCCAGCCTCGGCACCACGGCCCGGCGCGACGGCGATCACTACATCCTCGACGGCAGCAAGGCGTTCATCTCGGGCGCCGGCGTCAGCGATCTCTACGTGGTGATGGCGCGGACGGGCGGAGCCGGTGCGGGCGGCGTCAGCGCCATCGTCGTCGAGAAGGACACCCCGGGTCTCGGCTTCGGCAAGCCCGAGAAGAAGATGGGCTGGCGCTCGCAGCCGACGGCCGTGGTCAGCTTCGATGGCTGCCGGGTGCCCGTGGCGAACCGTCTGGGCGAGGAGGGGCAGGGGTTCCGCTTCGCCATGCAGGGCCTCGACGGGGGCCGGGTCAACATCGCCGCCTGCTCGCTCGGAGCGGCGCGCGCCTGCCTCGACAGGGCGATGGCGCATGTCCAGGAGCGCCGCCAGTTCGGCCAGCGCATCGCCGATTTCCAGAACACCCGCTTCCAGCTGGCCGACATGGCGACCGAGCTCGAGGCGTCGCGGCTGATGGTGTGGCGGGCCGCCGCCCTGCTCGACCGCGGCGATCCGGAAGCCACCACCGCCTGTGCCATGGCCAAGCGCTTCGCCACCGATGCCTGCTTCTCGATCATCGACCGGGCGCTGCAGCTGTTCGGGGGCTACGGCTACATCCAGGACTACGAGGTCGAGCGCTTCCTGCGCGACGCCCGCGTCCACCGCATCCTCGAGGGGACCAACGAGATCATGCGCGTCATCATCGCGAGGCGGCTGCTCGGCGCATGAGCACGACTCCCCACGTCCGTGCCGAGCGCAGGGGGCCGCTCGGCGTGCTCGTCCTCGACCGGCAGAACGCGCTGAACGCCCTGACCCGCGAGATGGTCCAGGCGATGAGTCTGCAGCTGGCGGCCTGGAAGGACGACCCGGCGGTGACCGCGGTGCTGGTCAGGGCCGCTCCGGGCCGCGCTTTCTGCGCAGGCGGCGACATTCGCGCCGTGGCCGAGACCGGCCGTGACCGCGGGGCAGCCGCGGCGACGCCCTTCTTCCGCGACGAGTACCGGCTGAACTGGCGGATCAGCACCTTTCCCAAGCCCTATGTCGCCCTGCTCGACGGCGTGACCATGGGCGGCGGCGTCGGCATCTCGGTGCACGGGCGCTACCGGGTGCTGACCGAGCAGACCCTGTTCGCCATGCCCGAGACGGGGATCGGTTTCTTTCCCGACGTCGGTGGGACCTGGTTCCTGCCGCGCCTGCCGGGCGAGATCGGGCTCTACCTCGGTCTCACCGGGGCTCGCCTGCGCGCCGCCGACTGCCTGGCCGCCGGGATCGGCACGCACCTGCTTCCGGCCGCTGCCCTGGCGGAACTGGAAGACCGACTGGCCGGCGGGGCCGATGTCGCCGCCAGTCTCGCCGCGCTGGCGCTGCCGGCGCCCGATGCCGAGCTCCCGGCACTGCGCCCGGCCATCGACGCCTGCTTCGCCGCGCCGACGCTGGCCGACGTGCTGGATCGGCTGGCGGCCGAGGACAGCGGCTGGGGCAAGGCCCAGCTGGCCGAGCTCGCCGGCAAGTCGCCGATGGCGCTCCGCGTCACCTTCGCCCAGCTCCGGCGCGGGCGGATGCTGGCGAGCCTCGCCGAGGCCCTGCAGCTCGAGTACCGCATGGTGCATCGCCTGGCCGCCGAGGCCGACTTCATCGAGGGCGTGCGGGCCCTGCTGGTCGACAAGGACCGCCGGCCGCGCTGGCGTCATGGCAGCCCCGGCGAGGTCGGCGAGAGCGAGGTCGAGGCCTGCTTCGCCCCGCTGCCGCAGGGCGACCTCGCCTTCGACTGGCAGGACGTCTGAGCACGATCGGGAGGGTTCCGGCATGGCGACGATCAGCTTCATCGGGCTTGGCAACATGGGCCTGCCGATGGCGGTCAACCTGGCGAAGGCCGGCCACGCGGTCCGCGGCCTCGACCTGAGCCAGGCGGCCAGGGACGCAGCCGCGGCGGCCGGCATCGCGGTCGCGGCCGACCTGGCTGCGGCCGTGGCCGGCGCCGAGGTCGTGGTGACGATGCTGCCGGAGGGCCGGCACGTGGCCTCGGTCTACATCGGCGGCGGCGGGATCCTGGAATCCGCGGGCTCCGGGGCACTGCTGATCGACTGTTCCACCATCGATGTCGAAACCGCGCGCAAGGTGAACGAGGCGGCTGCGTCCCGGGGTCTCGACATGCTCGATGCGCCGGTCTCGGGCGGTGTCACCGGGGCTGCCGGCGGCACGCTGACCTTCATGGTTGGCGGTAGCGATGCCGCATTCGCGCGGGCGCAGCCGATCCTCGCCGCCATGGGCAAGGCCATCGTCCACGCCGGTCCGGCAGGCACCGGCCAGGCCGCCAAGATCTGCAACAACATGATGCTGGGCATCCAGATGCTGTCGGTCTGCGAGGCCATGGCGCTGGCCCGGCGCCTCGGACTCTCGGCGGAGAAGCTGTTCGAGATCAGCTCGCGCTCGTCCGGCCAATGCTGGTCGCTGACCAGCTACTGCCCGGTGCCGGGGCCGGTGCCGGCCTCGCCGGCCAACCGCGACTACAGGCCCGGCTTCACCGCGGCGATGATGCGCAAGGACCTGCGTCTCGCCCAGCAGGCCGCGCAGAGTGTCGGAATCGCGACACCATTGGGCGCAGAAGCTTATCAGCTATATGCGCTTTTCGCGGAAGGGGCGAAGGAGGGGCTGGATTTTTCCGCCATTATCAAGATGATCGACGCCAGTGCTGGGTAAGGCCACAAGGGAACCGGCGCGCCCGCAGGGGCCAAGGCAGCCGATCCCGTCGAGGTGACAGTGAAGGACCAATACCTCGTCACGATCCGACTCATCGAGCGCCTGCACCGTCGTTTCCTGGATGTGATCAAGGCCGAGCTCGACCGTCTGGGCATCGAGGACATCAACAACGTCCAGACGCTGATCCTGTCGAACATCGCCGAGGAGCAGCTGACCGTGGGCGAACTCACGGTCCGCGGCTACTACCTGGGCTCGAACGTCTCGTACAACGTGAAGAAGCTTGTCGAGAGCGGCTACCTGCTGCAGGAGCGCTCGGTGCACGACAAGCGCCAGACCCGGGTGAAGCTGTCGCCCAAGGGTCTCGATCTGACCGCGCGGATCGACAAGCTCTACGAGAAGAACGCCGCCGACCTCGACGGCAAGCTGGTCACCGTCGACCAGATCAAGCAGCTCAATGCCACGCTGATCGGGCTCGAGCGCTACTGGAGCGACCTCATCACCTTCGCCCGCTAGGCGAACGTCCCGAACGTACGGGCTCGAGAGCCGGGTCGCCCCGGGGCCGGCTCAGTCGACGCGGGCGCGCTGCTGCCGGTTCAGGGCATCGAGCTGGCGCTGCAGCTGCTCCATGCGCTCGCGCAACTCGCGGACCTCGTCCGAGGAGGCGCCGCGCTCCGGCTCGGCCCGCGGCGCCTCGTGGCCGTCGCCCGGCGCATTCTCGCCGCCGAACGGGCGGAACATCGTCGCTGCCCGATTGAACAGCGCGAGGTTCTGGCGCGCCATATCCTCGAACTGGTTGAACGGGAAGAAGCGGCCGAAGGTCTCCTGCATGTAGCCGCGGATCTGGTCCTGGTGCTTGGTGAAGTTCTCCATGCTCAGCTCGAGGTAGCGCGGCAGGAAGGCGTGCAGCTGGTCGTCGTAGAAGCCGATCAGCTGGCGCAGGAAGCCGATGGGCAGCAGGTTGCGGCCCTTGCTGTCCTCCTCGAGGATGATCTGGGTCAGCACCGAGCGGGTGATGTCCTCGCCGGTCTTGGCGTCGTAGACGACGAACTCCTCGCCGTCGCGGACCATGCGCGACAGCTCGTCGAGCGTCACATAGCTCGAGGTGGCGGTGTTGTAGAGCCGGCGGTTGGCGTACTTCTTGACCACCGCGACCTTGGCGGCGTCCTCCGCCGGCGTGGCCGTCTCGGTGGGCTTGCGAGCGTTCATGCGGATTCCCCGAGCCTGCGACGCCACCGTCGCTGCGCAGCGCAGCGAGCCATCGGCCTCAAGGCCGGGCGCAGCATAGTCAGGGATTCTTCCGGTTGCCACTGGATGTATGCGGCGCCGCAACATGAGCAGGCGCAGCATGCCGACCCGGCCGTTGCAGCCGGGCGGGAGGAGGTCGCCGGACGCCGTCGCGGCATCCGGCGACGCGTGACCTCAGGCCGCGGCCTCGTCGGTCTCGGTCTCCTCGAGCTCGTCGAGCAGGATCGGCAGCTTGCCGGCCTGGATGTCCGCTTCCTCGTTGGAGCGGGCGACGTTGACCCGGACGGTGACCTCGACCTCGGGATGGAGCGCCACCTTGACCTCGTGGATGCCCAGGGTCTTGAGCGGCTGGTCCATGCGCAGCTGGCTGCGGTCGAGCGAGATGCCGGAGGCGGTGAACGCCTCGGCGATGTCGCGGGCGCTGACCGAGCCGTAGAGCTGCTGGCTCTCGCTGGCCTGGCGCAGGATGGTGACGCTCTCGCCGTCGACCGACGAGGCGGCCTTCTGCGCTTCCTGCTTGAGCTCGAGGTTGCGCGCCTCGAGCTGCGACCGCTTCTTCTCGAAATCGGCGATCGCCCCGTCGGTGGCGCGGACCGCCTTGCCGGTGGGGATCAGGAAGTTGCGGGCATAGCCGTCGCGCACGGCGACGACCTCGCCCATCTGGCCGAGCTTGGGCACGCGCTCGAGAAGGATGACCTGCATGGGGCTGGCCTCCTCAGCCGGCGACGTAGGGCAGGAGCGCCAGCTCGCGCGCCCGCTTGATGGCGTTGGCCAGCGCACGCTGCTCGGTGGCGGTCACCGCGGTGATGCGGCGCGGCACGATCTTGCCGCGCTCGGAGATGAAGCGCTGCAGCAGCTTCACGTCCTTGTAGTCGATCTTCGGCGCGTCCGCATGGGCGAACGGGCTGCTCTTGCGGCGGCGGAAGAACGGCCGGCGGATGGTGATGTTCGGGGCGTCGCCGCCACGGTCGCGGCCGCCGCGGCGGTCGCCGCCGAAGCCGCCGCGCTCGCCGTCGTCACGGCCCTCGCGGGTGTCCTCGCTGGACATGCTCATCGCTCTCAGCCCCTGATGTCGAAGCGGTCGCGGCGGCCGCGCTCGTCGCGGTTCGCCTTGGCCTGCATCACCGCCGACGGACCCTCCTCGAGGGCGTCGACCTTCACCGTCAGATAGCGCAGCACGTCCTCGTGGATGCGCTCGGTGCGCTCCAGCTCGGCGATCGCCGCGGCCGGCGCCTCGATGTTGAGGTGCAGGTAGTGGCCCTTGCGGCTCTTCTTGATCCGGTAGGCCAGGTTGCGCAGGCCCCAGTACTCCAGCTTGGGAACGTCGCCGCCCTGGTCCTTGACCAGCTGCGTGAACGTCTCGCCCAGGGTCTGGGCCTGCTGCGCCGACAGGTCGGGTCGGGCAATGACGGTATGCTCGTAGAGTGCCATTCGCTCAGTTCGCTCCATGGGCATGCGGGCGCGTACAACCGGAGCCGACGGCTTGCGCCACCGCTCTCCGGTCCCGTTATCCGCTGGACAAGCGACGCCCGTGGTGGGCGCGCCGGAACGGCGGTGCCTATAGAAGCATCGCCCTGCCGCCGCAAGTCCGCTTGACAGCGGGGGACCCGTGGCTATCACCCCCGCCCACCGCAGCGGAGCCACCGACCACGATGCCGAGCGTCGCCGTCTTTCCCGGCCAGGGGGCCCAGAGCGTGGGCATGGGCAAGGCTCTGGCCGAAGCCTTCCCGGCTGCGGGCGAGGTCTTCGCCGCGGTCGACGAGGCGCTGGGCGAGAAGCTCTCGGCCCTGATCTTCGACGGCCCGATCGAGACCCTGACGCTGACGCAGAACGCGCAGCCGGCGCTGATGGCGACTTCCCTCGCCGCCCTGCGCGCGGTCGAGGCGGCGAGCGGCCGCAAGCTGGCCGACTTCGCCGACTACGTCGCCGGGCACTCGCTGGGCGAGTACTCGGCCCTGGCGGCCGCCGGCACGCTCAGCCTTGCCGACGCGGCCCGGCTGCTGCGCCTGCGCGGCCTCGCCATGCAGGAGGCTGTGCCCGTCGGCGTCGGCGCCATGGCCGCGGTGCTGGGGCTCGATGTCGCGGCGGTCGAGGCAGCCGCCGCCGAAGCTGCCGCCGGGGGCGGCGTCTGCGAGCTCGCCAACGACAATGGCGACGGCCAGTCGGTGCTCAGCGGCGACAAGGCGGCGGTCGAGCGCGCCGCGGCGCTGGCCAAGGAGAAGGGGGCCAAGCGCGCCCTGCTGCTGCAGGTGAGCGCGCCCTTCCACTGCGCGCTGATGGCCCCGGCGGCCGAGCGGCTGGCCCGCGCCTTCGCCGAGGTGACGTTCAGCGCACCGGCCGTGCCGGTGATCGCCAACGTCACGGCCGAGCCCGAGAGCGACCCGGCACGGATCCCGGAGCTGCTGCGCCGCCAGGTGACGGCTCGGGTCCGCTGGCGCGAGGGGATGGCGACGATGCGCCGGCTGGGCGTCGACCGCGTGATCGAGATGGGCGCGGGCAAGGTGCTCACCGGCCTTGCCCGGCGCGATGTGCCGGGCGCCGTACTGGTCAACGTCCAGGAGCCCAGGGACGTCGAGGCGTTCGTGGCGGCGCTGGGCTGACGGGGAGATGGCGATGTTCGACCTCAGCGGCCGCACCGCCCTGGTCACCGGGGCCACCGGCGGGATCGGCGGCGCCATAGCCCGGGCCCTCCATGCCCAGGGTGCCACCGTGCTGGCCGCCGGCCGCCGCCGCGATGCGCTGGACGCGCTGGTGGCCGAGCTCGGCAGCCGCGCGCATGCGCTGGAAGGCGACCTCACCGGCGAGAACGCCGCCGACGAGCTGATCAAGGCCGGCGAGGCCATCGCCCCGGTCGACATCCTCGTCAACAATGCCGGCATCACCCGCGACATGCTGGCCCTGCGCCTGAAGGACGCCGACTGGCAGCTGGTGCTCGACACCAACCTGACCTCGGCCTTCCGGCTGAGCCGGGCGGCGCTGCGCGGGATGATGAAGCGCCGGCACGGCCGGATCGTCAGCATCACCTCGATCGTCGGCGTCACCGGCAATCCGGGCCAGGCCAACTATGCCGCCGCCAAGGCCGGCATGATCGGCATGACCAAGTCGCTGGCCGCCGAGATCGCCAACCGCGGCGTCACCGTGAATTGCGTGGCGCCGGGCTTCATCGACACCGCGATGACGCAGGTGCTCGACGAGAAGCAGCGCGAGGCGATGACCAGCCGGATCCCGGCCGGGCGGCTCGGCACCGGTGCCGACGTCGCCGCCGCGGTCGCCTATCTGGCGAGCGACGAGGCCGGCTACGTCACCGGCCAGACGCTGCACGTCAATGGCGGCATGGCGATGATCTGAGCCGGGAAGTCCCCGGGGTGGCCGCCTAGCCAAGCCCCGGGCCATCGTGTAGAGAACCCCGGTCGCCAGGCACCGGGACTGCGCTGCAACATGAGTCGCGTCGTCCCCGCATTGAGGGAGCCGGCGCGGGGGTCACACTTTTCCAGCCGTGAGCGGGCGGAGAACTGAACAGATGAGCGACATCGCCGAGCGCGTGAAGAAGATCGTCGTCGAGCACCTTGGCGTCGACGAGTCCAAGGTGACCGAGACGGCGAGCTTCGTCGACGACCTTGGCGCCGACAGCCTCGACACGGTCGAGCTGGTCATGGCGTTCGAGGAGGAGTTCGGCTGCGAGATCCCCGACGACGCCGCCGAGAAGATCCTCACCGTCAAGGACGCCATCGCCTACATCGAGAGCCACAGCTGAGACGGCCGCGGGCCGTCGGCTGAGAGCGGGGTCTAGCCGTCCATGCGTCGCGTCGTCGTCACGGGTCTGGGTCTGGTCACGCCGCTGGGCAGCGGCGTCGAGGCGACGTGGTCGCGATTGGTCGCCGGGCAGTCCGGCATCGTCGGGATCGACCGCTTCGACGCCAGCGATCTGCCGGCGCGCATTGCCGGCCAGGTGCCGACGGGCGACGGCGACGGACGCTTCCGGGCGACCGAGTACGTCGAGGCCAAGGACCTCCGCAAGAACGACGAGTTCATCATCTACGGCATCGCCGCGGCGGCGCAGGCGATCCGCGATTCGGGCTGGTCGGCGACCTCCGACGAGGAGAGTGAGCGCGCCGGCGTCCTGATCGGCTCCGGCATCGGCGGGCTCGCCACCATCGCCGAGACCGCGGTGACGCTCGAGAAGAGCGGCCCGCGCCGGGTCAGCCCGTTTTTCATCCCGGCCTCGCTGATCAACCTGTGCAGCGGCCAGGTGTCGATCCGCTACGGCCTGCGCGGTCCCAACCACAGCGTGGTGACCGCCTGCTCGACCGGGGCGCACGCCATCGGCGACGCGTCGCGGCTGATCGCGCTGGGTGATGCCGACCTCATGGTCGCCGGCGGCACCGAGGCGGCGCTCTGCCGCATCGGCATTGCCGGCTTCGCCGCCTGCCGGGCGCTGTCGACCGCGTTCAACGACACCCCCGAGCGCGCCTCGCGCCCGTGGGACCGTGATCGCGACGGCTTCGTCATGGGCGAGGGCGCCGGCGTGGTCGTGCTCGAGGAACTCGAGCACGCCAAGCGGCGCGGCGCCAAGATCTACGCCGAGATCAAGGGCTACGGCATGTCCGGCGATGCCCACCACGTGACGTCGCCGGCGCCCGAGCACGAGGGCGCCTTCCGGTCGATGCGGGCGGCCCTGCGCAGCGCCGGGATGAGCCCCGGCGACATCGACTACGTCAATGCCCACGGCACCAGCACCCCGGCCGGCGACGAGCTCGAGTTCGGGGCGGTGAAGCGGCTGTTCGGCAACGAGGCCGCCAACATCTCGATGTCGTCGACCAAGTCGTCGATCGGCCACCTGCTCGGCGCTGCCGGCGCGGTCGAGGCGATCTTCTGCATCCTCGCCATGCGCGACCAGGTCGTCCCGCCGACGCTCAACCTCGACAATCCCGAGGAGAGCTGCACCGGCATCGATCTCGTCCCGTACCGGGCGCGCGAGCGCAAGGTTCGGGCCTGCCTGTCCAACTCCTTCGGCTTCGGCGGCACCAACGCGTCGCTGATCGTCACGGCGCCCGACGCCATCTGAGGCCGGCCCGATGGCGCGCATCGCCCGGGTCTTCCTCGCGCTCGTCGTCTTCTGCGTGGTCGTCGTCGCCGGGGCTGTCCTCGGCGGCCGCTACTACCTCGCCCGCTGGATGGCGACCCCCGGCCCGCTGACCGCGCCGGTCACCGTCGACATTCCCCGCGGCACGGGCGTCGACGGCATCGCGTTCAGGCTCGCCGACGTCGGTGCGATCGACCACCCGCTGTTCCTGCGCATCGCCGCCCGCATCGGCGACGACGCCAAGGGGCTCCAGGCTGGCGAGTACGCGCTCGAGCCCGGCATGTCGCCCGCTGACATCCTCGCACGGCTGCGCAGCGGCGACGTCGTCCTGCACCCGGTGACCGTGCCCGAGGGACTGACCGTGGCCGAGGTCATGGCCATCGTTGGCAACAGTCCGGTGCTGTCGGGCGAGCTGCCGCCGGTGCCGGGCGAGGGGACGCTGCTGCCCGAGACCTACATGGTCCCCCGCAACGAGACCCGGGCCGATCTCGTGCGGCGCATGCAGGCCGACATGCAGGCCGTGCTCGACAAGGCCTGGGCCGGGCGCCAGCCGAACCTGCCGCTGAACGGCCCGGAGGACCTGCTGACGCTGGCCTCGATCATCGAGAAGGAGACCTCGGTCCAGGCCGAGTACCCGCTGGTGGCGGCGGTCTTCGTCAATCGCCTGCGCAAGGGCATGCCGCTGCAGACCGACCCGACCGTCATCTTCGCCCTGACCGAGGGCAAGGGCCCGTTGGGCCGCGAGCTGACCCGCGCCGACCTGAAGGTCGAGCACCCTTACAACACCTATATCTACCCCGGCCTGCCACCGGGGCCGATCGCCAATCCCGGGCGCCTCGCCGTCGAGGCGGCGGTGCAGCCGGCCGATGTCGACTATCTCTTCTTCGTCGCCGACGGCACCGGCGGCCACGCCTTCGCCACGACCCTGGCCGAGCACAACAGGAACGTCGCGCGCTGGCGCAAGGTGCGGGACCAGGCGGGCTGAGGCCGTCGGCGGGTGGCCGTCGGGACCTAGCCCGGTTCGTTGGCGATGGCCGGCTCGCTGGCGAGGCGCCGGAAGTCGGCAAGGACCCCGGCGATGATCCGCTGCCGGCGCGGATCGCGACCCGACGCCGTGGTCGCGAACAGGCCGATCAGGTAGCGGGCCTTCTCGGCGACGTCCTCCCAGCAGGCCGACGGTGCGGCCAGCAGGAACTTCTCGAGCTCGACCTGGCGCAGCCGCAGGGCGGCCTGCTGGCCGTCGACCTCTGCCAGGCGGCGACGGATCTCGGTCGCCTTCTGCGCATTCATGCCGCGATGCTCGTCGCGTTGGACCGGCGGGGCGACCGGTTCGTCCGGCTTGGCACGCACCTTATCCATGCTGTCTCTCCATGGCTGCGATGAGGGGGAGGTCGGCGGGCTCGACGGGATGCAGCGCACCCGACTGGCTCCCGGGAAAGCTCGGAAGGTAGATCGCCGTGGCGACGCGCCGGTACACCGGAAAGGACAGGCTCTCGACCAGCTCCTCATCGGTCTCGACCGCATAGGTGCCGGCCGGATGGGGTCCGGGCGACCCGCGCAGGGCAAAGGGTTCGGCGAACGTCACCAGCCCCCGGCGCGTTCTGGTGGTCATGACGATATCCTCCTGCCGCCCGGCCGCGGCCGTCAGGAAAGGAAGCGGCTCGAGGCCTGGACGTAGATCCGGCGGAACTCGTCGGCGATGACGGCCGCCGCGCGGACCATGTCGCGGAACACGGCCTCGCTGGTGTTGGCGGTATCGCGCACCAGCCCGTCGTAGGTCTGCCAGTGGCCGCGCAGGATGCCGATCTGCTCGGCCAGCTGGGCCTGCCGCAACGGGCTGGCGGTCGTTGCCCGCCACTTCAGGTCCGTGATCCGCGCCGACCACTCCAGCAGGGTGGCGGACATCAGGTCGACCTGGCGCTTGCGCGCGACCATGGCGGGCATGCCCTGCGGCTAGAGCGCGGCCAGCTGGTCGGCGCAGAGCTTGGCCTCGATCTTGGTCGGCTCGGCCTTGTCCGGCATCGCCGCCCAGCCGCCCTTCTCGATGAAGCTGCCGCGGTCCCAGGCCTGCATGGCCTTGAGCGTCACCAGCTGCGCCGGGGCGTCGGACAGGGCCTTGAAACGGTCGACGCAGATGGCGGCGACCAGCTCCGAGCGTGCGGTGATGCTGGCGTTGTCGACCATGCTGCGCGCCGTTCCGCCGGTCACCCAGCCGCCCCAGCCGAAACCGACCGCCGTCGCGGCGATGGCGCCGGCGATCACACCCATGAACATCAGGCCCTTGGTCGGCTTGTAGGCATCCCAGCGCTGGCCGAGGCTCTGCTTTGCATCCATGGAAGGTCTCCAGTTTTGGCGCCCAGAAGAGGGCGCGCCACCCGTCGAGGTGACCGGTAGTCGGCAAGGATCGAATTGTCTTCGGGCGACGATCTTCATCGCTGCACCGGGAGAGGCGCTCGCAAGGCCCTTCTCCACGCGAAAAGCATTTAGCGGCTAGAATGCGATTCAAGTCAACGTCTATTAAATTATTTCGTCCTTTTCAGAGAAAACGGACGGAGGTGAAAAACGGAATTTGTCGCTTTCTTATGCAGGAACAATCATTCCTTGCTCGGCACACGTCCGAGCAGCGGATCGCTGGCCCAGGGCGGCAGGAGCGCCAGCAGGCCGGCGGCCCAGCGCAGGCGCAGCGGAAACGCGATGTGGGCGCGCCGTCGCGCCAGCCCGCGCAGGATGATCCCCGCAGCCCGCTCGGGCGACATCAGCAGCGGCATCGGGAACGGGTTGGGTGCGGTCATCGGCGTCGCGACGAAGCCGGGGCAGATGACCGACACGGCGATCCCGTCCCGCGCCAGCTTCGCCCGCAGGCCGTCGCCGTAGACGCGGACGGCGGCCTTGGTGGCGCAATAGACCGGTGCCGACGGCATGCCCCGATAGCCGGCCAGCGAGCTCATCAGGGCGAGCTGGCCGTGACCCCGGCCCAGCATCGCCGGCAGCGCCGCCTCGACGCTCTCGATCACCGCGGTGACGTTGACCTCGACCAGCTCGGCCGACCGGTCCGGCGCATCGCCGCGGCCGGAGATGCCGGCATTGGCGACCAGCAGGTCCGGGGCGGCACCGGCAATCCAGCGACGCAGCGCCGGACGGTCGCGGACATCGACCGTCGTCGCGTCGACGGCGGCGCCGCGCTCGCGGCAGCGCTCCGCGACGCTAGCGAGCCGGCTCTCGTCGCGGCCCCCGAGATGCAGGGTCCGGCCCGGCGTCGCCAGGGCGATCGCGAGGGCCGCGCCGATGCCGCTGCTGGCCCCGGTCACGAGGGCCGAGGCGGGATTCCAGCCTTGGACGGTCTCGCCCACGGCGCTAGAACCCGGCCACCGCGGCATCCGCCGCCTGACGCCGTCGGTATCCGATGTCGAGCACGCCGTCCGCCTCCGCGCCTGTCCCGGTCCGTCGCCGCGGCCTGATGCTGGTGATGTCCTCGCCGTCCGGTGCCGGCAAGACGTCGATCTCGCGCCGCGTCCTCGAGCTCGAGCCCGAGCTCACCCTGTCGATCTCGGTGACCACCCGGGCGCGCCGGCCCGGCGAGGAGCACGGCGTCCATTACCTGTTCATCGGCAACGACGAGTTCGCCCGCATGGCCGACGCCGGAGAGCTGCTCGAGCATGCCACGGTCTACGGCAACAACTATGGGACGCCGCGGCGCGCCGTCGAGGAGGCGCTGAGCGCCGGCCGCGACGTGCTGTTCGACATCGACTGGCAGGGGGCGCAGCAGCTCCGCCAGGCAGCACCCACCGATACGGTCGACATCTTCATCCTGCCGCCGTCGCTGGAGGAGCTCGGCCGCCGCCTGCGCAGCCGGGCGCAGGACACCGACGAGGTCGTCCGCTACCGCATGGCCCAGGTCGCCTCCGACGTGACCCACTGGCCCGAGTACCACTACGTCCTGATCAACGAGGATTTCGGGCGCAGCGTCGAGGCCGTGCGGGCGATCCTCACCGCCGAGCGGCTGCGCCGCCACCGGCAGCCCGGGCTTGGCGACTTCGTCAAGCAGTTCAGGGCGAACCCGAGCGCCTGACGTCGCCGAGGGCCGACGCCAGCGCGGCGAACTCCACGAGCGTCAGGGTTTCCGGCCGCCGTTGCGGATCGATGCCGGCGGCGGCCAGCAGCGCCAGCGGGTCCGGCACCAGCGTGGCGAGGCTGGCGCGCAGCATCTTGCGGCGCTGGCCGAAGGCGGCGCGGGTGACAGCCTCGAGCAATGCGGTCGCCGCGGCGTCCGGCCGGTCCGGGCGCGGCACGAGGCGGACGACGCTCGACCACACCTTCGGTGGCGGCACGAAGGCGCCGGGCGGCAGGTCGAACAGCCGCTCGACCCGGCACAGGGTCTGCGCCAGCACGGCCAGCCGGCCGTAGTCCGCACTGCCGGGTGCCGCGGCGAGGCGTAGCGCCACCTCCCGCTGGAACATCAGGACGAACCGGTCGAAGCGCTCGAGCCGGTGGAGCCAGCGCAGCAGGATCTCGGTGCCGACATTGTAGGGCAGGTTGGCGACGGCGATCAGGCCGCCAGCCGGCGCCACTCCGCCGGGATCGAAGGCGAGGGCATCGCCATGCACCAGCTGCAGCCGCCCGGCGGCCTCGGCCTCCAGCGGGCGCAGTGCCTCGATGCTGCGGGCATCGGCGTCGATGGCGACCAGGAGGGCCGGGCCGGCGGCGAGCAGGGCCCGGGTCAGGCCACCGGGGCCCGGGCCGACCTCCAGCACGGTGCGGTCCTGCAGCGGCCCGGCCGCGGCGGCGATCCGGCCGAGGATCGAGGGATCGAACAGGAAATGCTGGCCGAGCCGCTTGTCGGCCCGGTAGGCCTTCAAGCGTCAGGTCCGGATGTCGATGAACGCGTTCAGCCGGAGGTCGCGGAGGTAGCGGCCGGCGAGCTTCTGCATCTGCTCGTCCATCAGCCGTTGGCGGACCTCGTCGCGGTCGGCCGGCACCGGCGTCACCGGCTGGGCGCCCGCGGCGGTGCGGATCTCGCGCACGAAGAAGATCTGCACGCCGGCCGGCGTGCGCACCGGATCGGAGATCTGGCCCGCCTGCAGTGGCTGCAGCGCCGCCTTGATCTCCTCGGCCACCACGTTGCCCGGGATCCAGCCGAGGTCGCCGCCGCCGTCGCGGCTGGGCGAGACCGAGACCTCGCGGGCGACGCCGGCGAAGGAGGCGCCGCGGCGCAGGTCGCCGACGAGCTTGCGGGCGTCGTCGAGCACCTGCTGCTCCTGGTCCGGCGAGTAGACCGGCAGGACGATCTCCGAGAGCAGGTACTCGCGGTCGCCGACGTTGCCGGGCTGCGTCTGCGAGGTCATGCCGCGGGCCATGGCGAGGTCGACCTGCTCCTCGGTCACCACCACCTTGGGCCGGACCTCGCGACCCAGCACCTTGAACCACGAGATCTGGGTGGCCAGCTGGCCGCGCAGGGCCTGTAGCGACGAGCCGTTCTGGGCGAGCAGCTTGCCGAGTTGCTCGACGGTCAGGTTGTTGCGCTGGGCGATGCGGTCGACGGCCTGGTCGATCTCGGCGTCGGTGACCTGGATGTTGAGGCGCCTGGCCTCCTGCTTCTGCAGCGTCTCGTCGATGAGCGCGCGCAGCACCTGCTGGCCGAGGCGGCGGACGGTGTCGGGGTCGTCGGGCAGGTTGGTCGAGATCAGCGCGAGGCGGACGCGGTCGGCGAGCTCGAGGGTCGAGATGATGTCGTCGTTGACGACGGCGGCGATGCCCTGGACGGCCTGTGCCCGCACCGGCGCGGCGGCCGGCAGGGCGAGGGCGCCAGCCACGGCCAGGCAGGCGACGCCACGGGTCAGGAACTTGCGGACGGAACGCAGCATTCTCGATCAGAACCCGAACAGGCCGCTACCGGTCTCGAACGAACCCAGCGTCTTCAGACCGACGCGAAACGTGAACGTCAAGGGCTTGTCGACATCGCCGCGGGTGGTGAAGTCCTTCTCCACGCCGGCGAGCATCACCAGGCAGTCGTCGGAGTAGAGGATACCGAAGGTGTTGGCGACCGTCTCGTCGGCCTTGAGGTCGCGCCGCGTCTGCGCCGCCATCGAGACCGCGTCGCTCATCTGCACCCGGAAGCCGGCGATCAGCGCCTCGCGGCCGGGCAGGTTGTCGTTGGCGTCCTTGGCGGCCTCGGCCGACAGCTTGATGTAGCGCAGGTTGATCCGTGCCCGCGGCGGGCCGATCCCGAGCAGCAGGTCGGCGCGCTGGAACTCGGCGGAGCTGGCGTCGTAGCGGAAGCGGTAGCCGGCATCGAACAACTCGCCCGGACGCACGTCGAGACGGCCGACCAGGTTCGAGTAGTAGCCGCCGAGACCCGAGTTGCTGGGGAAGGTGTCGTCGTCCGGATAGCGGATGCTGGCGCCGAGAAGGCCGCTGACGCTGGTCAGCCGCGGACCCTGCGAGGAAAAGCGGACGCCATAGGCGATCTTCGAGCCGCCCTCGTTGCGGTCGAGCCCGGTGAACCGGATCGGCAGGAACAGGTTGGTGTCGTCGAACTCGAAGTCGATGCTGTCCTCGTTGGGGATGTCGTTGTCCTCGCCACCCGGTGGCGCGATGTTGATGCTGACCAGCGGCTCGACCTCGTGCTGCCAGTTCTCGCTGGCGCCGACCAGCGGCCAGGACCAGTCCAGCGTGGCCCGCGGCAGCAACCGGCCGACGGTCTCGCTGCCGCTGCCGACGCTCGGGTCGTCCGGGTCGGTTCCCTGGACGTTGTAGGCGTCGCCGCGCAGGCTCAGGCGCAGCCGGTAGATGTCGCCGATGCCACCGACATAGGGCACTTCCCAGCCGACTTCGCTGGAGGCGCGCTGGACGTCGCGGCCCTTGGTCCGGGTCAGCCCGAGGACGCTCGAGTCGAGCGTCCAGGCCGAGCCCCAGGCCATTCGGTCGGAGACGAGGTGGGTCTGCGCCCAGGGCAGGGCGAACGGGATGGTGTCCTGGTCGTCCTCCGACCGCAGGCCCTGGAACGCCCAGGCGTTCAGCGACCAGTAGTCGCGGTCGTCGAAGCCCTCGATGAAGGCGTTGCTGTTGAGGATGTTGGCATTCGAGATGTTGTAGCGGGCGAGGTAGGTCTTGTCGCTGGTCCACAGCCCGGTCCAGCCGGCGTTGATGTTGTCGGTGACCGTGTAGCGGCCGGCACCGTCGAAGTGGCCGCGCGGGCCTTCGCCGGTCGGCTCGCCGCTCTCGGTCTCGAAGCGGTCGGTATGGGTGATGCTGCCGCGCATGGTCGTGCGCCCGAACGTCTCGAGGTCGCGCGCTTCGGCGAACAGGACCGTCCCGGCCTGCGTCGTGAACAGCGGCGCCAGGGTCATGTCGCGGTTGGGCGCGATATTGATGAAGTACGGGATCTGCGCCGTCAGGCCGAGCTCGGAGTCGCTGCCGAAGGTGGGGACCAGAAAGCCCGAGCGCTTCTTCACCGTCGGATCGGGATGGCTGAACCATGGCGTGAACAGCACCGGCACGCCGAACATCTCAAGGACCGCGTTGCGGTAGGTCAGCGTCTGCGCCTGCTGGTCGTGGACCGCGGAATCGGCGCGGATCTGCCAGACCGGGTCGCCCTTGCCGTCGGGACACAGCTGGCAGGGCGAGTAGACGGCCTTGTAGACGGTGGTGAGGTTGCCGTCCTGGCGCTGGCCGGCGACGCCGGCGAGGCGGGTGCCGTCGGCCAGCATCGCGCGCACACCACGGACAACACCGGTCTTCAGGTCGCCGGTGATCTCCATCTCGTCACCGTAGATCGCGTCGCCGGTGGCCTCGAGCAGGACGATGTTGCCCTTGGCGAAGACCTTCCCGGTGGCCTCGTCGTAGGTCAGCGTGTCGGCGAGCAGGCGGCGCTCGCCGCGGCTCAGCTCGACATTGCCGACCGCCGTCGTGCGGTTGCGGGACGGGTCGAAGACCAGCTCGTCGGCGGTCAGCACCACCGGCTCGTCGCCGCCGATGATCGGCTCCTGCGCCAGCGCGGGCAGCCCGAGCAGCAGGAAGAGGAGGCCGCCGAGGCTGGCGAGCAGGCGCGAGCGGGGCGGGGTGCGGCCGCCGGATCTCACGAGTGCGGGTTCCTCCCCGATGGTGCATCCGGTCGCCGCGGCAGGCCGCGCGACCCGAGGCTCATAACCCGCGTCAAGCGGACATGCCAAGGGCTTGAGCAAGGCCCGGTTCGCCGCATCGGTGGCCGCACCGTTGACAGCCGTCCGGGTGCGGCGCACCGATCACGGATCGGGCCGTCTCGATGCCGGCGGCAAACTCATTGGCGGAGCGGGCAGAACCATGGTCGACATCAGCCTCGAGCGGGGGGAGCTGCCTGTCGCCGGCACGGTTGTCGTGCTGGCGACGCCGACGGGCATGCTGTCGGCAGCGGCGGCCCGGCTCGATGTCGCCGCCCGGGCGCTGCTGACCCGCGCCCTGTCGACCGGATCGCTGAAGCACGGCCGCATCCTGCATCTCGCCTTTCCCGCCGGCCTCGAGCTCGACGCGATCCTCGTCCTCGTCGCCGGCAAGGCCGGTCCGCTGACGGCGCTCGAGGTCGAGGAGCTGGGCGGCAAGCTCGTCCAGAAGCTGAAGGCTCTGGGCATCGCTCAGGCGACGGTGGCGAGCTCGGTCGGCGTCGATCTCGGCCTGCCACCGGCCGCCATTGCCGCCCACCTTGCCGCCGGGGCGCGCCTGCGCGCCTATGGCTTCGAGCGCTACAAATCGGCCGGCAAGGACGAGGAGGCACCCGAGCCGAAGCTGACCGCCATCCGCTTTCTCAGCGACAGCCCCGACGGTGCGCTGGCCCTGCGCCTCGAGGCGGTCGCCGAGGCCGCCTGCGCCGCCCGCGACCTCGTCAGCGAGCCGGCCAACGTGCTGACGCCGGCGGCCCTCGCCGAGGCCTGCCGCGGGCTCGCCGAATTCGGCGTCGAGGTCGAGGTGCTGGAGCAGGCCGAGCTCGAGCGGCTCGGCATGCGGGCGCTGCTGGGCGTGGCGCAGGGCAGCGCCCAGCCACCGTTCGTCGTGGTGATGCGCTGGCGGGGAGCCGACGCCGAGGCCCCGCTGGCCCTCGTCGGCAAGGGCGTCTGCTTCGACACCGGCGGCATCTCGCTGAAGCCGGGCGCCGGCATGGAGGACATGAAGTTCGACATGGGCGGTGCCGCGGCCGTGTACGGCACGATGCGGGCACTCGCCCGGCGCACCGCCGCCGCCGATGTCGTCGGCGTGGTGGGACTGGTCGAGAACATGCCATCGGGCACCGCCCAGCGGCCGGGCGACGTGGTCAGGGCGATGTCCGGGACCACCATCGAGGTGATCAACACCGACGCCGAGGGCCGCCTCGTGCTGGCCGACGTCCTCTGGTACACGCAGGACCGCTTCAAGCCGGCAGCGATCGTCGACCTCGCGACGCTGACCGGTGCCTGCCTCGTGGCGCTGGGCCACGAGAATGCCGGCCTCTTCGCCAACGACGACACGCTGGCGAGCCGGCTGACGGAGGCCGGTGCCGCTGTGGGCGAAGGACTCTGGCGGCTGCCGATCGGGCCGGCCTACGCCAAGCACATCGAATCGGCGATCGCCGACATCAAGAACGTCGGCCGTGCCCGCGAGGCCGGGGCCAGCGCCGGCGCCGTGTTCCTCGAGCGGTTCGTCAACGGCCGCCCCTGGGCGCATCTCGACATCGCCGGCACCGCCTGGAGTGCCCGCGACCTGCCGCTGTCGCCCAAGGGCGCCACCGGCTTCGGCGTCCGCCTGCTGGAACGGCTGGTCGCCGACCACTACGAGACCGGCCGGGCTTGACCGAGATCGGCTTCTATCACCTGACGCGCTCCTCGCTGGAGGAGGCGCTGCCGAGGCTGCTGGAGAAGGTCCTGGCCCGCGGCCTGAGGGCTGTGCTGCGCTCGCCGGACAGCGCGCGACTGGAGGCGCTGGACCGGTCCTTGTGGACCTACCGGAACGATTCGTTCCTGCCGCACGGCACCCGCGCCGACGGCTTCGCCGAGGCGCAGCCGATCCTGCTCACCTGCGACGAGGACCGGGCCAACGGCGCCACCGTGCTGGTGCTGGTCGACGCCGCACCGTTCGGCGACCTGGCGCCCTACGAGCGCTGCATCGACCTGTTCGACGGCAACGACACCACCGCGGTCCAGGCGGCCCGCGACCGCTGGCGCTGGGCCCGCAAGCAGGGCCACCCGCTGGTCTACTGGCAGGAGAACGAGCGCGGCGGCTGGGTCCAGGCCGCCAGCGAGGGGCAGCGGCCGGGGTAGGCGGCCTTTCGCGCTGCGACACCCGCCGCTATAACCCGCGCCCGACTGAACGCCCCATCGGAGACAAGGGCCCATGGCCATCGAGCGCACGCTCTCGATCATCAAGCCGGACGCCACCCGGCGCAACCTGACCGGCGCCATCATCGACCGGTTCGAGAAGGCGGGGCTGCGCGTCGTCGCCCAGAAGCGGCTGCACCTCAGCCGCGCCCAGGCCGAATCCTTCTACGGCGTCCACCGCGAGCGGCCGTTCTTCGCCTCGCTGTGCAGCTTCATGACCTCGGGCCCGATCGTCGTGCAGGTGCTCGAGGGCGAGAACGCGGTCGCGAAGAACCGCGAGGTCATGGGCGCCACCAACCCGGCCAATGCCGCGGCGGGCACGATCCGCAAGGACTTCGCCGAAAGCATCGAGGCCAACTCGGTGCATGGTTCGGACAGTGCCGAGAACGCCGCGATCGAGATCGCGTTCTTCTTCGCTGGCACCGAGATCGTCGGCTGAGGCTCAGCCCTCGCCCTTGCCGAGGAGCGGGTGCAGCAGCATCCGCTCCTCGGGAAGCTGGTCCCTGACCACGACGCGGCCGGCCTCGACCCTGGCCCGGCCGGAGGCCACGAGCTCGAGGGCCCGCGGATAGCAGCGGTGCTCGACCTCGAGGATCCGCGCGCCCAGCGTGTCCGGCGTGTCGCCTGGCAGCACCGGTACCAGCCCCTGCAGGATGATCGGTCCGGCGTCGGTTTCGGCGCGGACCATGTGCACCGTGCAACCGGCGACCTGGACGCCGGCCGCCAGCGCCTGCGCCTGCGGGTGTAGGCCGCGGAACGACGGCAGCAGCGACGGATGGATGTTGAGCAGCCGGTCGCGCCAGCGCTCGACGAAGCCCGGCGTCAGCAGCCGCATGAAGCCGGCCAGGCAGACCAGCTCGATGCCGGCCTCGGCCAGCGCGCTGTCGATCGCGGCATCGAACGCCGACCGGTCGGCGTAGGAGCCGTGCGCCACGACCCGGGTCGGCACGCCGGCGCGCGCGGCGCGCTCGAGGCCGAGCACGCCGGCGCGATTGCTGATCACCAGCTCGATCCGTGCGCTGGCGTCGGGCCGGGCGGTGGCGTCGAGCAGGGCCTGCAGGTTCGAGCCGCTGCCCGAGATCAGGACGGCGGTGCGCCGGCGGCCCATGCCTGCTCCGTTCCGGCGAGGTCGACGCGCGCCGGACCGTCGCCGGCCTCGATGCGGCCGAGGCGCAGCACCGTCTCGCCGGCGGCGCGCATACGCGCCGTCACCGAATCGGCGCGGTCAGCGGCGGTGACCACGACCATGCCGACGCCGCAGTTGAAGGTCCGGGCGAGCTCGTGATCGCCGAGCCGGCCGGCGGCCTTCAGCCAGCGGAACAGCGGCGGCAGCGCCCAGGCGCCGGCATCGAGCCGGGCGACCGTGCCGGCAGGCAGGACCCGCGGGATGTTCTCCGCCAGCCCGCCGCCGGTGATGTGGGCCAGGGCCTTCACCGCACCGGGCTCCGCGCGCAGCAGCTCGAGCACGGGCCGGACGTAGAGGCGCGTCGGTCGCAGCAGGGCCTCGGCAAGGACGATCGATGCGTCGAACGGCGCCGGCGCCGCAAGGTTCTCCCCGGTTTCGGCGAGGATCAGCCGGACCAGCGAGAAGCCGTTGGAGTGCACGCCCGACGAGGCGAGGCCGAGGACGACGTCGCCCGGCGCCACGTCCGGGCGCGGCAGCACGCCGTCGCGCTCGACGGCGCCGACGGCGAAGCCGGCCAGGTCAAAGTCGCCCGGCGCGTAGAGGCCGGGCATCTCGGCGGTCTCGCCGCCGACGAGGGCGCAGCCCGAAAGGCGGCAGCCCTCGGCGATGCCCGCCACCAGCTCCGCACCCTGCGCCGGATCGAGCTTGCCGGTGGCGAAGTAGTCGAGGAACAGCAGAGGCTCGGCACCCTGCACGACGAGGTCGTTGACGCACATGGCGACGAGATCGATGCCCAGCCCGCGCAGCCGGCCGGTCTCGCGGCCGAGCAGCAGTTTGGTGCCGACGCCATCCGTGGTGGCGACCAGCAAGGGGTCGCGGAAGCCGCAGGCCTTGAGGTCGAACAGCGCGCCGAAGCCGCCGAGGCCGGCCTCGCTGCCGGTGCGCCGCGTGGCCGCCGCCAGCGGCTTGATGCGGTCGACCAGCGCGTTGCCGGCGGCAATGTCGACGCCCGACTCGGCGTACCGGTCGGGGCCGGCGGAGCCTTGTTTCATACCCTCGACCGTGGCTAGGTGACGCCGCTCGGCGCGGCCGGAGCTTAGGGCAACGGAACGGGTTTGCAATGCGCAGGCTGCTCAGCGGTGCGGTCGTGGTGGTCGCGGCCTTGCTGGCCCTGGCCGGTCCGGCCGGTGCCGCCCACGACATGTACCGGGTCGAGGCCATTCCGGTCGACGCCTCGGCGGACAATGCCGTCGCGGCGCGCGATCTCGCCATTGCCCAGGGCGAGCAGCAGGGCTTCCGCCTGCTGGCGGCGCGGCTGACCCAGCCGGGTGACGCGGCGCGCGTGCCGCTGCCGGACCGGACCGAGCTCGACCGCCTCGTGCGCAGCTTCGAGGTCGCCGAGGAGCAGATGGGCGCGACCCGCTACGTCGGGCTGCTCAACGTCTCCTACAACCGCAAGGAGGTCGAGGAGCTGCTCCAGCGCGCCGGCGTCGACTTCGTGCCCGAGCCGCCCGATCCGGTGCTGCTCATTCCGGCGACCCGGTCGGGGGACCGGCTGTCGCTTTGGGGCGATGGCGATCCGTGGCGTGCGGCCTGGGCCGAGACGCCGGCCAAGGGTCTGCTCGAGCTGGTCCTGCCAGTCGGTGACGGGGACGACCTCACCGGCTTCACGCCCCAGGCGATCCAGACCGGCGACGGCATCGCCCTCCAGCACATGAACGAGCGCTACGGCACGGCGGAAGCCTATGTCGCGACGGCCTATCTGCCGGACGGGGAGATCCTGCCGGGTACGCCGGTACGCTTCGACGTGCTCGGACCCGACATGGGGGTACTGCTGTCCGAGGCGGTCTCCGCCGGCGAGGGCGAGACCGAGGCGCAGCGGCTCGCGCCTGTGGTGGAGCGCGCACAGTCGGCGATCGATCTGGCCTGGAAGCGTGCCAACCTCGCCAAGCTGAACCGCATCACCGCGCTGGCGGTGGAGGTGCCGCTTGCCGACCTGCGGTCATGGGTCCACATAAGGCAAGGCGTCGAGGGGCTGAAACCGGTTCGCCGGCTGCGTATCGACAGCCTCGCCCGTTCGAAGGCCGAGATCACCATCGAATACACCGGTGACCTCGAGGAGCTGGAGCGGGCGATCGCCGGCCTCGGGCTCGGCCTGGCGGAGGAGATGGACGGATGGCGGTTGCTTCCAGCGGCAGAGCTGGGCGGAACGGGGGAGGCGTCGCCGGAGCCGGCTACCCCGCTCTGAGATCCGCCCCGCAGCACGTCGCCAACGTTCTCACGCTTGCCCGCCTGCTCTGCGCCGTCCCGCTGGTCCTGCTGATCGCGGCGGATCGCCTCGACGTCGCCTTCTACGTCTTCCTGGTCGCGGCCGTCAGCGACGTGCTCGACGGCTGGATCGCCAAGCGTTTCAACGGCTGCTCGCGCGTCGGCGCGGTGCTCGACCCGGCGGCCGACAAGATCTTCGCGGCGTCCGTCTTCTTCGCCCTGTGGGCGGCTGGGGCGGTGCCATCCTGGTTCCTGGCGCTCGTCCTGGTCCGCGACTCGATCCTGGTCGTGGGCTCGTTCATCCTGCGCCAGCGCGTCGACGGTTTCCGGGTCGAGCCCCTGGTCATCGGCAAGCTCTGCACCTTCCTGCAGCTCCTGTTCGCCGGGTTCCTGCTGGGCCAGATGGCCGGCATTGCCGAGGTGGACTGGATCGTCGGGCCGCTGATGCTGGCGGCTGCGGCGCTGACGCTGGTTTCGGCCGTGGCCTATGTCGGGTTGGGCGTCCGCCTCGGCACTGCCACCCCGGGACGCGCTGCCTGATCCTGCGGCGCGCGGAACCGTCCCTGCGATGAGGCTCGCCAGCGAGGAACGCCAGCTCGCCCTCGACCTGCCGCATGTCGAGGCCAGCTCGCTGGATGACTTCATGCCGGCACCGTCGAACCGGGCGGCGCTCGACGCGGTGCTGGCCTGGCCGGCCTGGCCGTCGCCGCTGCTGATCCTCGACGGGCCGCCCGGCTGCGGCAAGACGCATCTCGCGCGGATCTGGGCCGGTCGCGCCGATGCCCTCACCCTCGGGGCGGCGCAGGTCTGGGACGTCGTCGATCCGCTGGCCCGGCTCGGCCGCGCCCTGGCGCTCGTCGTCGACGATGCCGACCAGGTCGAGGACGAACGGCTGCTCTTCCATCTCTACAATCTTCTGGTGGAGCGCCGCGGCAGCCTGCTGCTGACCGCCCGTCGCCCGCTCGGCGAGTGGGACGTCCGGCTGCCCGACCTGCGCTCGCGCCTCGGCACCGCCTGGTGCGTGCCGATCGGCGCACCCGCCGAACCGCTGCTGGCGGCCGTGCTGGTCAAGCAGTTCGGCGACCGCCAGCTGCGCGTCGAGCCCGGCGTGGTCGAGCTGCTGGCCCGGCAGATGGAGCGCTCCTTCGCCGCCGCCGGCCGCATCGTCCGGCGCCTGGACGGCCTGTCGCTGCGTTCCGGACGGCCGGTAGGGGTCGGCCTTGCCCGCGCCGTGCTGCGCGAGAGGGCCGTGGAGGCGGCGGCCCACTCGCCCGGGACGGAGCGTCCTTAACCTTTACGTTACGTCCGGTCCGCATCATCCGCGGCGATCCTGTCGTCGGGAGATGTCGGGCGATGTGCCTGCTTCGCCATGCCGGTCGAGCCGCCTGCCTCCTCGCAGCCCTTGCGCTTGCCGGCTGCACCGCGCCGTTCGAGGCGGCGCGCCTGCCGAATCCGCCATCCGGCGATGCGGCGCTTGCCGGCAAGAGCCCGGCCCAGCGCTGGATCGCCATGGGCGACGACGCGCTGGCGGCCGGCGACACCGCCGCTGCCGCAGGCTTCTACCAGGAGGCCGCCGGCGTCGCCGCCAACGACCCCGAGGCCCTGCAGCGCCTCGGCCGCGCCTTCGAGAAGGCCGGCCGCTGGCAGGACGCCGCCGACGTCTACAAGCGCCTGCTCGACCTCGGCGCCACGGATGCCGCGACCGGCCGGGGCTATGCCCGGGCCATGCTGGCGCTTGGCCAGCCGGCGGCGGCCAAGGCCCATCTCGAGGCGGCACTGGCCGGCACGCCGGACGATCCGGCGGTGCTCAATCTCCTTGGCGTGGCGAACGACATGCTGGGCAACCCTGCGACCGCGCAGGAGGCCTATCGGCGCGGCCTCGCCGCCGCCCCGGGCGACCCCAGCCTGCTGAACAATCTCGGCCTGTCGCAGGCGCTGGCCGGCGACCACGCCGCCGCCCTGGCGACGCTCGAGCCCCTGGCCAACGGCACGGGCTCGACGCCACGCGCCCGCCAGAACCTCGCGCTCGCCTACGCCCTCAAGGGCGACATGGCGGCCGCCGAGCGGATCGGCCTGATCGATCTCGATGCCGCCAGCGTGCGCGCCAACCTGCGCTATGTCGGGACCCTCAAGGGTACCGGTGACAAGGCCGAGATGGCGAGCGGCCTGCTGACCGACGTCGCGACCGAGGCGCCGCCCGCGCGGCCCCGGACCAGGGTCCCGTCGGCCGCTGCCGAAGCCCCTGCAGGAGATCCGGGCGGGCGCAGCGCCACCACGGGACCTGGCGGCCCAACGCCCCTGGTTCCGTCGCCGGCAGCGCCGGTGGCGGCCGCCGCCGATCCGCACGGGCCGGCGACGCAGGCCTTGCCGTTGCCGGCGTTGCCGCACCTCGTCGCCGCGCCGATGCCGATCGGCGAGCTGCCCGTGGTTCCGGCCGAGGTGGCGCTGACGCCAGCCGAGATGGCGGCGGGTCTGCCGCCGATCGGCAGCTGGCTGATCGATCTTGGCGCCTACCCGGATCCGGCGGCGGCCGGCGCCGCCTGGCAGAAGCTGCGGGCGGCCCATCCCGACCTGCTGCAGGGGCTCACCCGCATGGCCGGTGCCGGGGGCGGTTCGCAGCCACTGCTGCTCGGCCCGCTCGCCAGCGAGGCCGAGGCCGATCGCCTGTGCGCCGGCCTGACCGCGCGCTCGGTGACCTGCGGCAAGCTGAAGATCTGACGGCCGCGGCCCGGCGGCCGCCACGGGCGCCGGCGTGGCCGGCTGCCAGGGTCAGCTGCGGCGCTCGGCCGCCTTGGCGGCGTCCCACAGCCGGTCGAGCGTGGCCAGGTCGAGCTCCTGCGGCCGCTGCCCCCGGGCGGCGACGGCGGCCTCGATATGGCGGAAGCGTCGCTCGAACTTGGCGTTGGTGGCGCGCAGCGCCGCCTCCGGATCGACCTCGAGCTTGCGGGCGAGGTTGACGAGGGTGAACAGCAGGTCGCCGACCTCCTCGGCGATGGCGGTCGCTTCGCCCTGCCGCCGGGCATCGTCGAGCTCGGCCAGTTCCTCGCGCAGCTTGTCGAGCACCGGCCCGGCGTCCGGCCAGTCGAACCCGACCCGCGCGGCCCGGCGCTGCAGCTTCAGGCCGCGGGTCAGGGCCGGCAGGCCCACCGGGACGTCGGCCAGCACGCTGGCGTCGGCACCGCGCTCGGCGCGCGCCCGGCGCTCGGCCGCCTTCTGCTCCTCCCAGGCCAGGGTCTGGGCCGCCGCACTCTCGACCTCGGCCGTGCCGAACACATGCGGATGGCGGCGGATCATCTTGTCGGCGATGCCGTGCGCCACCCGGTCGAAGTCGAAGCGGCCGGCCTCCTCGGCCATCCGGGCGTGGTAGACCACCTGCAGCAGCAGGTCGCCGAGCTCGCCCTCGAGGTCGTCGAGGTCGCCGCGCTCGATGGCGTCGGCGACCTCGTAGGCCTCCTCGATGGTGTAGGGGGCTATGGTGGCGAAGGTCTGCTCGCGGTCCCAAGGACAGCCGGTCGCCGGGTCGCGCAGGCGGCGCATCACCTCGGTCAGCCGGTCGATGCCGCGGCCGCTCACAGCAGCGTCTCCTGGGCCGTGCCGGCGTCACGCTCGCCGCGACCCCGGCCGCGCCTGACGCCCTGGGGTGTGACGACGAGCCGGCCGTCGGCGAACTCGAGCTCGAGCTCGCGTGCACCGCCCGCAGCCGCCGCCGTCGGCGCCAGCTTGCGGTCGGGCAGGCTGCGGACGATGGCGTAGCCCCGCTCCAGCACCCGGTGCGGGCCCAGGCTCTCGAGCAGCTTGCCCTCGCGCTCGAGCCGGGCCGTCGCCTCGGCCAGGCGGCGGTCGATCCCGCCCTGCAGCGCGCGGCCGAGGCCGTCGAGCGGCGGTCCGGCGCGCTCGAGGCGCAGGCGGATGGGCTCGGGCGACAGCCGGCGCAGCAGGCCGGCGAGGTCGCCGGACGCCCGGCCGAGTCGAGTCGCCACCAGCTCGGCGAGGCGGGCGTGCCGGGCCGCGACCCGCTCCGCCTGCTGGTGGAGCACCGCCTCCGGCGTGCGCAGCCGCAGCCGCTCGCCGAGGTCGTCGAGGCGCTGCGCCGCCTGGGCCACCAGCCGCTGCGGATCGCGTAAGCCCCGGCGCAGGCCTTCCAGCGTCGCGCCCAGCTGCTGCAGCTCGCGGCGCAGGCCCGCGTCGCCACGGTCGCCGAGGGCGCGCAGCTGCAGCACCAGGTCCTGGCGCACCGGCACCGCCATCTCGGCCGCCGCGGTCGGCGTCGGTGCGCGCCGGTCGGCGGCGAAGTCGATCAGCGTGGTGTCGGTCTCGTGGCCCACCGCCGAGATCAGCGGGATCGCCGAGCGGGCGGCCGCCCGGACCACGCTCTCCTCGTTGAAGGCCCACAGGTCCTCGATGCTGCCGCCGCCGCGGGCGACGATCAGCAGGTCCGGCCGCGGCGGGTCGCCGCCGGGTGCCAGCCGTCCGAAGCCGTCGATGGCGGCGGCCACCTGCTCGGCCGCACCCTCGCCCTGGACCAGCACCGGCCAGACCAGCACGCGGCGCGGGAAGCGGTCGGCGATCCGGTGGAGGATGTCGCGGATCACCGCACCGGTCGGCGAGGTCACCACGCCGATCACCTCGGGCAGGAAGGGCAGGGGCCGCTTGCGCGCCGCGTCGAACAGGCCCTCGGCGGTCAGCCGCTTGCGCCGCTCCTCGAGCAGCGCCATCAGCGCGCCGACCCCGGCCGGGGCGATCTGCTCGACCACGAGCTGGTACTTGGAGCGGCCCGGATAGGTGGTGAGATTGCCGGTGCAGACGACCTCGAGGCCGTCCTCGGGCTCGAAGGTCAGCCGGCGCGCGCTGCCCTTCCAGAACACGGCGTCGAGCAGCGCCCGGTCGTCCTTCAGCGCGAAGTAGCTGTGGCCCGAGGCGGCGCGCTTGAAGCCGGAGATCTCGCCGCGGACCTTGACCTGGCCGTAGGCGTCCTCGACCGTGCGCTTGAGCGCGAACGACAGCTCGCTGACCGTGTACTCGACGGTGTTGCTGGGCATGGTGTGGCGCTTCTACCAGCCGTCGCCGGTCCGGTCATCCGGTGCCTGCACGGCGGCTTGACGCCCGGCGGCCGCCGGCCGACCACGCCGCCATGCTGCCGCTCGCCACCCTGTTCGGCCAGGGACTGCTCCTCGGCCTGTCGATCGCCGCCCCGGTCGGGCCGATGGCGCTCCTGTGCATGCGGGCCAGCCTCGCCGCCGGCTTTCCGGCCGGGGTCGCCAGCGGCCTCGGCGTCGCCACCGGCGACGCCTTCTACGCGGCGCTGGCCGCCTTCGGCGTCGGCGCGGTGGCGCGCCTGCTCGCCGGCATCGAGCTCTGGCTGGGCCTCGGCGGCGGGGCCTTCCTGATCTGGTTCGGCCTGCGCACGATGCTGCGGCCACCCATCGATCCGGATGCGGCCGCGGCGCAGCGCGGCGGGGTGGCGCATTTCGGCACGACCCTGGGCCTGACGCTGGCCAATCCGCCGACGATCATGTTCTTCGCCGCGATGTTCGCCGGCCTCGGCGTCGCCGGCTCGAGCGCCGGCACGGCCGGAGCCGTGGCCGTCGTCGCCGGGGTGTTCTGCGGCTCGATGGCCTGGTGGCTGGCCTTTGCCGGCGCCGTGACCTGGGCGCGAGGCCGGCTGGCCGGTCCGGTGATGCTGTGGGTCAACCGGGTGTCCGGCGTCGTGCTCGCCGGCTTCGGGGTCTGGGCGATCGGGCGGGTTCTCTGGCCCGCCTGATCGCCCCCCTCGTTCAGATGTGCCCGTCGGCGACCAGCGCCTCGGCGATCTGCACGGCGTTGAGCGCCGCCCCCTTGCGCAGGTTGTCGGAAACCACCCACATCGACAGCCCGTAGGGCACCGTCGGGTCGCGGCGGATCCGCGAGACGAAGGTGGCGTGCTCGCCGACGCAGTCGATCGGCGTCACGTATTCGCCCTTGGCCGGATCGTCGATCACCACCACGCCCTCGGCGTTCTCGAGGGCCTCGCGCGCCTCGTCGAGGTCGATCGGCTCCTCGAACTCGACGTTGACCGCCTCGCTGTGGCCGACGAACACCGGCACCCGCACGCAGGTCGCCATCACCTCGATCGCCGGGTCGAGGATCTTCTTGGTCTCGACCACCATCTTCCACTCTTCCTTGGTCGACCCGTCCTCCATGAACTTGTCGATCTGCGGGATGAGGTTGAAGGCGATGCGCTTGGGGAACGCAGCCGGCTCCTTGCTGTCGTTCATGTAGATCGCCTTGGTCTGGTCGAAGAGCTCGTCCATGCCCTTCTGGCCGGCGCCCGACACCGACTGGTAGGTGGCGACCACCACGCGCTTGATCCGGGCGATGTCGTGCAGCGGCTTCAGCGCCACGACCATCTGGATCGTCGAGCAGTTCGGGTTGGCGATGATGTTGCGCTGGCGGAAGCCGTCGAGCGCCTCGCGGTTGACCTCGGGCACGACCAGCGGAACGTCGGGATACATCCGGAAGTAGCTGGTGTTGTCGATGACCACCGCACCCGAGGCGGCAGCCTTGGGCGTGTAGATCGCCGACACCGAGGCGCCCGGCGACGACAGGACGAGGTCGATGCCCTCGAAGTCGAACGTCGCCAGGTCCTGCACCTTGACCGTTTTGTCCTCGCCGAACGAGACCTCCTTGCCGACCGAGCGGGCCGACGCCAGCGCCACGACCTCGTCGGTCGGGAACTCGCTCTCGGCCAGGATGCTCATCATCTCGTTGCCAACGGCGCCGGTGGCGCCGACGACGGCGACGCGGTAGCCCATCGTGGATCTCGTCAATGGCTGGAGGATCGCGCGCTGCGCGGGATGCGCCCCGCAAAGCAGCGCGCGCTTATGGCATCGTGCCCGGCCCCTATCAAGGCGCCTGTATGGTGCGGTGGAATCCGCTACCAGAGCGGTGAGGCCGCGCCACGCGGCCCGGGCGGAAGGGGGACGCCATGCCCAACGAAGGCAGGAAGCTGCGGATCGGCCTGATCGGGGCCGGCGCCATCATGCGGCTGAGCCATGCGCCGACCGTGCGCCGCTCGGCCGGGGCCGAGCTGGTGGCGGTGTACGATGCCGACCGTGGCCGCGCCGAGGCGCTGGCGGCCGAGTTCGGCATCCCCAGGGTGCATGGCGAGCTCGAGGCGCTGGCGGGCTCCGGCGACGTCGATGCGGTGATCGTCGCCACGCCCAACCTCTACCACCCGGAAGGCGTGCTGGCGGCCGCCGCGGCCGGCAAGCACGTGCTCTGCGAGAAGCCGATCTCGATCGACGTCGCGGCGGCGCGGCGGATGGTCGACGCCTGCGCCGACGCCGGGGTGGTGCTGCAGGTCGGCTTCAACCAGCGCTTCTGGTCGCAGGTGCAGATCGCCAAGGCGCTGATCGAGGCCGGGGTGATCGGCGAGATCCATGGCTTCCGCTCGATCCTGGCCGAGCGCTGGGACGCCTATCCGGCGGCGACGCGCTACCGCTACGACCTGCCGCGCTCGGGCGGGGCGACGATCATCGACCTCACCATCCACCGCATCGACCTCGCCCGGCACCTGGTCGGCGACATCGCCGCGGTCTGTGCCGACCTCACCCACAGCGTCATCCCGGCGCAGGCCGACGACAATGTCTGGCTGCTGACCCGCTTCGCCGGCGGCGCGCGCGGCTGCCTGACCGCCGACCGCTACTCCCCGGCGATCGGCGACGGTACCGACATCTACGGCAGCGCCGGCACCATCCACCTCGCCACCGAGACGCAGAACCCGTTCCACGCCACGCCGCTCGCTGTCTACACCGAGAAGCCGGCGGCCGACCTGCCCGACGTCCTGCGCGAGGCGCACTACCCCGAAGCCTGGTGGAAGAGCTTCGAGGGCGGCTGGATCAGCCTGCGGCCGCCGCGCCGGAATCCCTACGACGCCCAGCTCGCCGCGTTCTGCCGTAGCATCCGCGAGGGAACGCCGGTGGCCCCGAGCGGCGTCGACGGCCTGAAGGCGCAGGAGGTGGTGCAGGCGGCCTACCTGTCGGTCCGCGACCGCGGCTGGGTCGACCTGCCGCTCGCCGGCGACGCGCCCTTCGTGCTGCCGAGCTACGGGTGAGCGGCACCGCGAGCTTCACCCTGCTGGCGGTGGTGTCGGCCGACGGCTTCATCGCCCGCTGGTCCGGCGACCATCCGGGCAGCTGGGCCAGTGCCGAGGACCAGAGCTGGTTTCTCGAGGAGGTGCCGCGCTTCGACTGGTCGTTCATGGGCCGGGTCACGCACGAGACCGCCTGGCGCGCCGACCGGCGCCGGGTGGTGTTCTCGCGCAGCGCCAGGGGCCTCGAATGGCGCGAGCCGACGCATCTCTGGGTCGACCCGGAGAAGTACCCGATGCCGGCGATTCTCGCCGAGCTTGCCGGCGTGCGCGAGCCCAGCGACTGCGCCGTCCTCGGCGGGACGACCGTGCACGACTGGTTCCTCGAGCAGGGCCTGCTCGATCGCGTCGACCTGTCGATCGAGACCCGGCGCCTGGGCCGGGGGCTGCCCCTGCTGTCCGGCCTGCCGCCCGGCGATCCGACCGGTGCGCTGGCGGGACACGGCTTCGTCGTCGTCGACCGCCAGCAGCTCGGCGAGAGCGGGGTACGCCTGCTGAGCCTGCTGCGCCGCCGCTAGCCGCCAAGGTTCGGTCCACGCTGGCGGAACCGTCCTGCCGGGTCGGCGTTTTCCGAGCCACGGGACCGCAGAGGCCGCCGATCGTTCCGGCAAGGCCCGGTCGCCGCGAGGAGCTCGACCATGCTCTACTGGGCCGCCATCTTTCTCGTCATCGCCTTGATTGCAGGGTTCATGGGTTTCGGCGGTGTCGCGTCCGCCTCTGCCGGTATCGCCCAGATCCTGTTCTTCGTCTTCCTGGTGCTGCTGGTCATCACCATTGTCGCCCACCTGATGCGGGGCAGGGCCCCGCGGGTTTGAGGTTGCCGACCCAGGTGACGTCGACGGCCGGGCGAGGCGACGAAGTCTCGCGTCATGCGGGAACCCTTGCCATTCCCGGCCGTTGTGGTGTCCGGCGGCGCAGGTCGCAGGGTTGTACTTCCGCGCGGATTCGTCGGGATGAGCGAGCGGCATTCGCATTCCATTCGCGTTGACATGGGCGGTCGGTCCTTCTTGGATGACTCTCCTTGGCGGGATTGCGACCTGACCTTACGCCAGGGCGGATCGTACGAGAGCGGAAGGGCTCCAGTCGTGCCACCACCGGACAAGCGGAAGGCGAACGGAAGCGGCGAGCCGCTGTCCGCCCAGCGCCGCGACCGGCGCTCCCGGCTCGATGCCGGATGGGACCGGTGGCTGGACCGCAGCCTGCACGATCTCTTCGACCCGGTGCTCGACGAGAGCATTCCGTCCGACCTGAGCGAGCTCCTCGACCGCTTCGAGAAGAAGCCGTCGGGCAAGGAAGACAAGCGCTGAAGGGGGGTCATGCCGGGTCCGGCCGGCATGGCGACGCGGAGGGGGTCATGAGCGGTACCAGCGCGGACATCGCGCGCATCCTGCCGTACCTGAGGCGGTACGCGCGGGCCATCATCGGCAGCCAGCCGGGCGGCGATGCCTGCGTCCGGGCAGCGCTCGAGCGGATGCTGGATGCCGACAGGGTGCCGCGCGGCGCCGCCCTGCGCATCGCCCTCTACAGGGAGGTGGCGCGCGGCTGCCGCGACCTCGAGCCGCCGCCCGAGCCGCCGGCGACGGTGGCCGACGCCGCCATCGTCGACCAGCGCGTCCGCGAATTGCCGCTCGACCGGCGGCAGGCGCTGCTGCTGTCCGTGCTGGAAGGCTTCACGCTCGATCAGGTCGGCGAGATCCTCCAGGTGACCACGGCGGCCGCCGAGTCGCTCTTCGCCGCCGCCAAGCGCGACCTCCGCGACCAGCGGCCGACCCGCATCCTGATCATCGAGGACGAGCCGATCATCGCCCTCGATCTCGCCGGCATCGTCGCCCGCAACGGCCACACCGTCGTCGGCATCGCCACCACGGCGGCCGAGGCGGTGGCCATGGCGGAGCAGGAATCCCCGGGGCTGATCCTCGCCGATATCCAGCTCGCCGACCGCAGCTCCGGCATCGATGCCGTCCGGCAGATCCGTGACCAGATGAAGATGCCGGTCATCTTCATCACCGCCTTCCCGGAACGCCTGCTGACCGGCGAGGGGCCGGAGCCGACCTTCCTCATCACCAAGCCGTTCGACGCCGACACCCTCAACGTCTCGATCTCGCAGGCCCTGGCCACGGCCCGGCGGTGACCGCCGCCAGCGGCGACCCGGCGCCGCGCTGGCCTGCCGCCATCGGCGGCATCCGGGTGCGGCTGGCCTTGGCAGTCGCCCTGGCCCTGCTGCCGGCGACGGTCTACGCGCTCGTGCAGGCCGAGCGTGCCGCCCGCGAGGACGAGAACGCCGAGATCACCGTGCTGCGCCAGACCCTCGACCTCGTCGCCGACGGGCACGAGTCGGTGATGGCGCAGGCCCGGCAGCTGCTGACGACGCTGTCGGGACAGCCCGCCGTGCGCGGCAGCGACCTCGGCGCCTGCGATTCCGCGCTCGCCGCCGAGGCGGCCCAGGGGGCGGCCTATCGCGCCTTCGTCCGCACCGACACGCGCGGCGTCGCCGTCTGCGCCTCGCACGAGCGGATGCTCGGCCTCGATTTCGCCGACCGCCAATGGTTCCGCTCGGTGATGCAGGGCGAGGCGCGCATGACGCTGAGCGACCTGCTGATGAGCCGCGATCCGGATACCGGGCCGACCGTCGTCCTCGCCACCTCGCTGCTTGGTCCTGACGGCATGCCGGTCGGCACGCTGGCGACGGCGCTGTCGCTCGGTTCGCTGCTGGCGGTGCCGCAGGGCAGTACCCTGCCCGACCGCATTGCCGCCGCCCTTGTCGATGGCGCCGGTGCGATCGCCGTGGCGGCGGGTGCTGGCGGCGACGCGCTGCTTACGCCGGACCTGCTTGCCCGTCTCCAGGCCGCGCCCGATGCGCCGCTGAGCGTCAACGGTCCGGATGGCCAGCCCTGGCGGTTTCTCGGCCGGCTTCCCGCCGATCCCGCCGGCTTCCGGCTGGTCGTCGCCGGCCTGCCGGCGACGCCGTGGAGCTGGCTGGACACACGCTTCCAGGCCGCCGTGGTTGTTCCGGCGCTCCTGCTGCTGCTGAGCATCGTGACCGTCTGGGTCGCGACGGGCCTGTTCGTGACGCGGCCGGTGCTGCAGCTGGCCGAACGCGTCCGCCGCTACCGCCGCCTCGGCGGGAGCATGGCACCCGAGATGCGGGGCGCTCCCAGCGAGCTCGCCGAGCTGGCCGGCGCCTACGCCGAGCTCACCGAACAGCTGCGCGAGCGCGAGGAAGCCCTGCGCGGCACGCTCGCCGAGAAGGACGCGCTGCTGCGCGAGATCCACCACCGCGTGAAGAACAACCTGCAGATCGTGACGAGCCTCCTCAACCTTCGCGCGGCTTCGGCGACCGACGAGACGGCACGGCGCGCGCTGGGCGAGGCCCGGCTGCGGGTCGAGGCGTTGTCGCTCGTCAATCGCGGCGTGCAGGTCGAGTGCAGCGCCGTGGCGCTGGACACCGCGCTCGAGGAGCTGGCGCACATGGTCCACGAGCTCGACCCGAACGTCGCCGATCGCGTGCGCCTCGAGCTCGGCTGCGAGCCGCTGCGCGTCGCCGCCGACCAGGCGACGCCGATCGTGCTGCTCGCCACCGAGCTGCTCAGCAATGCGATGGAGCACGCCTTCGTCCGCGGGCGCGTCGGGGTGCTGTCGCTGCGGCTCGTTCATGCCGGCGACGGCGGCGCGGTCCTGGAAATCGGTGACGACGGCGGCGGGCTCGCCAGGGCGACGACCGCCGGCGGTGCCGGGTTCACGCTGGTGACGATGCTGGCCAAGCAGGCCGGCGGAATGCTGGACGTTGACAGCAGTCCCAACGGCATGAAGGTCCGGCTGAAGTTCATGCCCCAGCAGGGACAGGAGTCAGGAGAAATGTCCTCGCCTTGGACAGGGCGGCCGTGAGGGGCTTGCCGTTCCGCCCGGTTGGGTCCACATTGCGGGAACGTGGACGAGCCGTTGCGCTGGACAACGGCGGTTTTGCAGCGAGGGAGGGAACCTCAACCGCTCCGCGGAGTTCAACAGGGCGCGCAGGCGGTGTCGATCGGTTCCGCAGCGCTGCCAGTCGGCAGGGGAGACGTCCAAGATGACCATCTTCAGGGAAGACATCGTCGCGCTGATCCCGCATCTGCGGTCGTTCGCGCGCGGTCTGACCGGCGGCAACCACAGCTTCGCCGACGACCTGGTGCAGGACACCATCGTCAACGCCCTGCAGGCGCAGGACCAGTTCACGCCCGGCACGAACCTGAAGGCGTGGCTGTTCACGATCCTGCGCAACCGCTTCCGCAGCCTGATCACGCGCAAGCACGTGACCTCGGAGGTCGAGCTCGACGACACCATCGAGAATCGCTGGTGGTCGCCAGCCTACCAGGAAACCTCGATCGAGATCGACATCTTCCGCCGGGCGTTCCGTCACCTCAGCCCGGCACACCGCGAGGCCATCGTCCTCGCCGTCGTCCACGACCTGCCCTACGAGAAGATCGCGGGCATCCTCGGCTGCGAGCTCGGCACGGTGAAAAGCCGCGTCAGCCGGGCGCGCGCGCTGCTCCGCAAGATGGTGCTCGAAGGCCAGCTCCCGGTCGACGAGGCCAAGGTGGCGGCGCGAGCCCGCACCGAGCGGCCGCTGGCCGTCGAGCCGGCTCCCAGGGCGATCGCGGCCACGCCGCCGCGTGCGGCCGGCACCACGGTGCGGTCCGGACCGGCAAGGCCGCCCACGCTGTCCTGAACCTGCGACTGATCGCGGAAAGGGGCGTCCGCCGCTGCGGCGCCCCTTTTTCGTCGGGTAAGCTGTGTCCGGGTCCAACCCAGTCGTTGGCAAAACTTGATTAAAACGATAGGTATGATAGAGTATTTACTCGGTACGTTGATTAGGCCGGGATGCTGGCATGCACTTTCACTGGTATGTCCCGAACGTCATCCAGCCCGGGCATCGGGGCGACACCAACGCCGCCGGGTGGGGGAGCCTCGACTACTCGACGGCGATCGCCCGCAACGTCGAGGCGGGCGGCTGGTCAGGCGCCCTTATCGGTGCCGGATGGGGCCGGCCCGACGCGTTCGCCGTGGCTACCGCCCTCGTCGCGAGGACGACCACCTTCCAGCCGATCGTCGCGGTGCGGCCGGGTTACTGGTCGCCAGCCCAGTTCGCGACCGCCGCGGCCACGACCGATTCGCTGAGCCGCGGCCGCCTGCTGGTGAATATCGTCACGGGCCAGGACAACACCCTCGCCTATGGCGACACCGAGCAGGACCAGCCGAGGCGTTATGCCCGCACGGCGGAGTTCATGCGGCTGGTCCGGCGCCTGTGGACCGAGCCGAGCGTGACCTTCACCGGCGAGCATTACCAGGTGGTCGATGCGACCATCGCGCCCCGCCCCTTCGTCGAGGGCGAGCGGGTCCGCCCGACGATCTTCTTCGGTGGTGCCTCCGAGGCCGCCGAGCGGACGGGCGCCGCCGAGGCCGACGTGCAGCTGTTCTGGGGCGAGCCGCTGGCCGGGATCGAGGAGCGGATGGCCCGGCTGGTCAGGCTGAGCGCCCTGGCCGATCGCGAGAAACCGCTCGAGTTTGGGCTGCGCATCACCACGGTCGTGCGCGACACCAGCGCCGAGGCGTGGTCGGCCGCCGAGGAGAAGCTGGCCCAGTTCGCCGCGCACGGTGCCGACTGGATCGCCACGTGGCACACGGCGAAGGCGGTCGGGCAGAAGCGGCTGCTCGATCTCGTCTCGAAGGGCGACGTGCTGGACACCTGCCTGTTCACGAAGCCCGCCACCGTCGGCGGCGGCGGTGCCGCCACGACATGGCTCGTCGGCTCGCATGACGAGGTGGCGGCGGCGCTGGCCGCCTACCGGCGGCTCGGCATCACGCACTTCATCCTCTCCGACACGCCCTATCGCGAGGAAGCGCTGCGCGTCGGACGCCACCTCGTTCCGCGCGTCAGGGCGCTCTGCGGCCCCGCCGTCGCTGCCTAGCGCGGCCGGTCCCGCTGCAGCCGGGCGGATCCGCTCAGGCGGATGCGAGCCGCCCGACGGTGTCCAGCAGCACGTTGGCCCCGTTGACCAGGTCCTCGGCCGCCGTGTGCTCGCGCGGGCTGTGGCTGATGCCGCCGGCGCTCGGCACGAAGATCATCGCCGCCGGGCAGATCCGCGCCATCATCTGCGCATCGTGGCCGGCGCCGGATACCATCCGCCGCGAGCGCAGGCCGCGCCGGGCGGCGACGTCCTCGATGACCGCCACGAGCCCCGCATCGAATCGGACGGGCTCGAACCGGGCGAGCTGCTCCGTCGAGATCTCGACACCTTCGGCGATTGCGAGCGTCTCGAGATAGGCGGCCAGCGCCGCCTCCTCGGCGCGCAGGCGCGCGGCATCCGGATCGCGCAGGTCGACCGTCAGCGTCGCCCGCGCCGGGATCACGTTGATCGCGTCCGGCTCGAGGGTGAGACGTCCGACCGTCGCCACCGTCGGCACGTTGCGGCCGGCCAGATGGTCGCGAAGCCAGGTCACCACCCGGGCGGCCGCCAGGCCGGCGTCGCGGCGCATCGTCAGCGGCGTCGTGCCCGCATGGTTGGCAGCACCCGCGATGGTCAGGCGCTGCCACGAGATGCCCTGCAGTGTGTCGACGGCGCCGATCTGGCTCCCCTCGTGCTCGAGGATGGGACCCTGCTCGATGTGCAGCTCGACATAGGCGTGCGGCCGCAGGAAGCCCGGCTCACGGGAGCCGGCGTAGCCGATCCTCGCCAGCTCCTCGCCGAGGCGCGTGCCATCGGTGCCGACACTCGCCAGGGCCGTCTCGACGTCGAGGCCGCCGGCATGCACCAGCGAGCCCATCATGTCGGGCGCGTAGCGGACGCCTTCCTCGTTGGTGAAGGCGGCGACGACGACCGGGCGGCGCGGCGGCACCGGCGCCGCCATCAGCGCCTGGGCCACCTCGAGGCCGGCCAGCACGCCGTAGCAGCCGTCGTAGATGCCGGCGTCGATCACCGTGTCGATGTGCGAGCCGACCATCACCGGCGCGAGGTCGCTGCCGGCACCCGGCCAGATGCCGAACAGGTTGCCGATCCGGTCGACGGCGACTTCGAGCCCGGCCTCGGCGAGCCAGCCGGCCACCCTGTCGCGGCCGGCCCGGTCGGCGTCGGAGGCGGCCAGCCGGGTCAGCCGGCCGGCCGGATCGCGGCCGATCTGCCCGAGCTCGCCCAGGCGCCGCAGCAGCCGGTCGCCATCGATGGACGGCAGGTCATCACCGCCCATCGACCGGGTCCGCGAGGTCGGCTTCGGTCGCCAGCAGCAGCACCCGGCTCCCGGCGTCGAGCCCCAGCTCCGCCGCCAGCGCCGCATCCGCCAGCGCCGCCGCAAGCCCGGCGAGGCCCGTGGCACCCGAGGCGGTCGTGGCCGGGCCGCCGGCCTCGTGCAGCAGCACGGGGGCCGCGGCGAGGGCCTCCTCTGAGACGGTCATCGCCCGGGCGCCCTGCCGCTGCAGCACCCTGAGCGCCGGTGCGCTGGCCTCGCCGCAGGACAGCATCTCCGCGACGGTATCGAGGCTGCCGGCGACGCGGACCGGGCTGCCCGCCGCGAGGGCCGCCGAGACGCTGGGCGTTGTCGCCGGCTCCACGGCGACGATGACGGCCGGCGGCGCCAGCCAGCCGCGCAGGCCGTCCGCCATGGCCGCGGCAAGGCCGCCGACACCGGCCTGGACGAAGAGGTGGGTCGGCGTAGCACCGCCCGCGGCGTCCACGGCACGGCGGATCTCGGCCGCCATCACGCCGTAGCCGGCCATGACGTCGCCGACGACGGGGTCGTCGGGCTCGTCGGTCGTGTCGGCGACCAGGATGCCGCCACCCGCGCGTGCCGACCTTGCCGCCGCGTCGACGGCATCGTCGTAGGTCCCGCGCACCCAGGCGATCTCGGCGCCTTCGGCCTCGATCCGGGCGGCGCGGACGGCGGGAACGCCGCTGTGCAGGTAGATCCGCGCCGGGCCGCCGGCCATCCGCGCCGCCGCGGCGACGGCGAGGCCATGGTTGCCGTCGCTGGCGCAGAGCAGGGGCGGAAGCCCTGCGGGCCTGGCCGCCAGCAGCGCGGGCACCTCCGTGCCGGCGTGGCGGGCGAGGGCGCGCAGGCCGGCATAGGTGCCGCCCAGCGACTTGAAGCTGCCGAGCATGCGCCGGCCTTCGTCCTTGACGAGGAGCTGTGCGACGCCCAGCCGCGCCGCGAGCCGGGGCAGGTCGAGCAGCGGGGTCGCTGCATAGGCCGGCGAGAGCCGCATCAGCAGTGCGGCGATGGCGTCGGCGTCCTGGCGGGCGTGCGGATCGTTTTCGGGCATGGCGCCATTGTGCCCCGACCGGCTACGACCTGTCGCGGGCGCCATCGCGCCGGCGCCCGGCGTGGGCGTGCCCGTCGCCCCGGAGCCATGGCGATGACGACACCAGGCGACAGCGTCCGCGAGCAGCAGCGCCGGATCTGGGACCGCTCCGCGTCGGGCTGGGGCCGCTGGGACCACATCGTGCAGCCGATGCTGGCCGGCATCGGCGCGGCGATGATCGACCGGCTGGCCTTGCGGCCGGACTCGGCTCACCTCGACGTCGCATCGGGAACCGGCGAGCCGGGGCTGACCATCGCCCGGCAGGTGCCGCGCGGCCGGGTCGTGCTGACCGACCTCGCACCGGCGATGCTGGCCTATGCGGCCGACCGGGCTGCCGCGAAAGGGCTCGCGGTCGAGGTGCGCGCCTGCAGCGCCGACGCGCTGCCGTTCGGCGACGCCACCTTCCACAGCGTGAGCTGCCGGATGGGCCTGATGTTCGTACCCGACATCGCCGGCGCCCTCGCCGAGATGCGGCGCGTGCTCCGTCCCGGCGGCCGCCTCGCCCTGTCGGTGTGGGCCGAGCCGGCAGGCAATCCGTGGGCAACCGTCGGCATGGCCGCGCTCGCCGCCGAGATCGTCATGCCGCCGCCCGATCCGACGGCGCCCGGCCTGTTCCGTTGCGCGGCAGCGGGAGCGGTGGCCGGCGCGATGCAGGCCGCAGGCTTTCGCGACGTCGACGAGATCGAGGTCGCCAGCGAGATGGTGACAGCGTCGCCCGAGGAGTTCTGGACCATGACCTGCGAGGTCGCGGCCCCGCTGATGGCGGCGATGGCCGGCGCCGACACGGCCACTCGGCAGCGGATCGGCGACGAGGCGATCCGCCGCGCCGCCGGCTTCATGCAGGACGGACAGGTGCGCCTGCCGGCGAAGGCGCGGGTGCTCGCCGGCACCGCCTGACGGCGAAAGAGCCGCCGGCGCGCGGCCGGCGGCTCCTTTCACCGATCAGCGGTCAGCCGGGCGTCAGTCCGGGAAGCGCGAGGTGCGCGTCCACTGGTCGATCTGCTGCTCGGCCTGGTCCTTGGCGAGGCCGTAGCGCTCCTGGATGCGGCCGACGAGCTGGTCGCGCTTGCCGGCAGCGACGTCGAGGTCGTCGTCGGTCAGCTTGCCCCACTGCTCCTTGACCTTGCCCTTCATCTGCTTCCAGTTGCCCTCGATACGGTCCCAGTTCATGGCCGTCTCCTTGTTGTTGCCAGCGTCCGCGCTGCGCTTGGCGGACATCAAGGAAACGTCGCGACGGCGCTCAAGGTTCCGTTCGGATTCTCAGAGCACGTTGAACAGATAAAGAAGAATGATGATCGGAATGGGAATTCCCACCAGCCACAACAGGATACCGCGCATCGCCACTCTCCGGTTCGGGAAGTGTCGACGCAACGTTTATTGAGCGGCAAGGTTCCGTGCCGCTCAAGCTCACGGTCCGGGTGGGGAGTCTAGGCGGCGAGCTCTGCGACGATGGCGTCGCCCATTTCCGACGTCGTGACCTTGCGCGCTCCCGACTGCATGATGTCGCCGGTACGCAGCCCGCGATCGAGCACGGTCTTCACCGCCGCCTCGACATGGTCGGCGACGTCGCCGAGGGCGAAGCTGTAGCGCAGCATCATTGCGAAGCTCGACAGCATGGCGATCGGGTTGGCGATGCCCTTGCCGGCGATGTCGGGGGCCGAGCCGTGCACCGGCTCGTAGAGCGCCTTGCGCCGGCCGTTGGCATCCACCGCACCCAGCGAGGCCGACGGCAGCATGCCGAGGCTGCCGGTCAGCATGGCGGCGCAGTCCGACAGCAGGTCACCGAACAGGTTGTCGGTGACGATGACGTCGAACTGCTTCGGCGCACGGACCAGCTGCATGGCGCAGTTGTCGGCGTACATGTGCGACAGCTCGACGTCCTGGTACTCGGCGGCGTGCAGCGCCGTGATCACCCGGCGCCACAGCACGCCGGTGTGCATGACGTTGGCCTTCTCGACCGAGCAGACCTTGTTGCGGCGCTGCCGGGCGAGCTCGAAGGCGACGCGGCCGATCCGCTGGATCTCGGAGGTGGTGTAGACCTGCGTGTCGACGCCGCGCTCCTGGCCGTCGGGCAGCTTCTCGATGCCGCGCGGCTCGCCGAAGTACACGCCGCCGGTCAGCTCGCGCAGGATCAGGATGTCCAGCCCGTCGACCAGCTCGCGCTTGAGCGACGAGGCGTCGGCGAGCGCGCCGAAGCACACCGCCGGGCGCAGGTTGGCGAACAGGCCCAGCTCCTTGCGCAGCCGCAGCAGGCCCTGCTCGGGCTTCAGGTGGAACGGGTTCTGGTCCCACCTGGGGCCGCCGACCGCGCCGAACAGCACGGCATCCGCGGCCAGCGCCCGGGCCAGCGTCGCGTCGCTCAGCGGCACGCCGTCGGCGTCCAGCGCCGAGCCGCCGACGAGGCCGGTCTCGGTGGCGAAGCGCACGTCGCGGCGCTCGGCCAGCCAGCCCATGACCTTCTGCACCTCGCCCATCACCTCGGGGCCGATGCCGTCGCCGGGCAGGAGGAGGACGTTGGCGATGTTTCGCGACATGGCTTTCGGGCTCGCTGGTGGCGGGTACGCGTGCGGGCGCGGGTTCTAGCAGGGTGCCGGCGGGGCGCAAAGGCGGGCCGGGGCATCGCTGCCGGCTTGACCGCGCCGGGTGGCTCCGCGAGCGTTCGGCGCAGCGGCGGAAGGAGCGGCGGCATGGCGCGTGGCAGGGGCTTGATCGTCACGATCGGGGTGATCGCGCTCGCCGGCTGCGCAGCGGACGCGCCGCCGCCGGCCGCGCCGCCGGCCGTGAGCACCGCCGCGCCGGCACCGACGGATCCGGTCAATCCCGCCCTGTGGGTCGTACGCGACGCCGATTCGACACTGTACCTGTTCGGGACGATCCACATCCGCCGGCCGGGGGCGGACTGGGGCTCCGCGGCGGTCCGCGAGGCGCTCGACGGGTCCGAGACGGTGTGGACGGAAGTGGACCTCGACGAAGGCGAGTCCGACCGACAGGCGGCGATGCTGCTGGCGGCCGGCACCTCGGGTGTCCCGACCCTGCTGGCGAGCGTTGAGCCCGGCCGTCGCGACCAGCTGCTGGCGGCGGCCGGCGAGCTCGGCATTCCCGAGGCCCAGCTCGACCGCATGGAGCCGTGGCTGGCCGCGCTGCTGATCACCGTGATCCCGATGACCCGGGCCGGCTACGATCCGCAGGCCGGCATCGACGAGGCCGTCGTCGCCGAGGCCCGGGCCCAGGGCAAGGCCCTGGCCTGGCTGGAGACCCCGCAGCGGCAGATTGCCATGTTCGACGGGCTGAGCCCGCAGCTGCAGCTGGCCTTCCTCTACGAGACGCTCGATGGCTACGCCGACGGACCCGCCGCCATCGGGGCGCTGGAGCAGGCCTGGGAGCGGGGCGACACCGAAAGCCTCGACGACGAGGTCGTCGGCGCGATGGCCGAGCGCTACCCGGAACTCTATGCCGTGCTGATCACGGATCGCAACCGCCTCTGGGCCGATCGGCTGGCGCTGATCCTCCATGGCAGCGGCACCGACTTCGTGGCGGTCGGCGCCGGCCACCTCGTCGGCGAGCAGAGCGTCCCGGCGCTGCTCGAGGCCAAGGGCTACAAGGTCGAGCGGGTGGGCAGTCCGGGCGTCTGATCAGTCCTCGCCGGGCCGGTCGCGGCGCAGGAGCTTGGTGAGACCGCGGCGGCTCTTCGACTCGAGGCGGCGCTGCTTGCTGCCGAGGGTCGGGCGCGTCGGCCGCCGCGGCACCGGCGGCTCGGCCGCCTGGCGGACCAGGGCTACCAGGCGGTCGACCGCGTCCTGCCGGTTGCGCTCCTGCGTCCGGAAGCGCTGGGCGGTCAGCACCAGCACGCCGTCCTGCGTCAGCCGGCTGCCGGCGAGGCGTTCCAGCCGCTGGCGAACCGCCTCCGGCAGCGACGGGCTCCGCCGCACGTCGAAGCGCAGCTGGACGGCCGTGCTCAGCTTGTTGACGTTCTGGCCGCCGGGACCCGAGGCGCGGATGAAGCTCTCCTCGAGCTCGCGCTCGTCGATGGCGAGCCAGGGCGTGATCTGCAGCATGCGCCGCTTCTACACGAGGAGCGGCCGGGCATGGGAGGTGGAGATGACGACAGACAGGCTGCTCGCCGGCAAGGTGGCGCTGGTGACCGGCGCCGGGCGCGGCCTCGGCCGTGCCTTCGCCGAGCGGCTGGCGGCGCTCGGCTGCGCCGTCGGTGTCCACGGGATGCGCGAGCAGGGGCCGGCCGAGTACGGCGAGGGGACGACGCTCACCGCCACGGCCGGGGAGATCGGCCGATCCCATGGCGTGCCGACCTGCCGCGTCATCGGCGACCTGACCCTCGAGGCCGAGGTCGACCGTATCGCCGGCGAGACCGAGGCAGCGCTGGGACCGCTGGACATCCTCGTCCACAACGCCGGCGGCGACATCGCCGCGGCCGGCGGCAAGCCCGATCCGAACGACGCCGTGTTCATCAGGCCGGCCGACGTGCGGGCCGTGCTCGACCGCAACCTGCTGTCGACCATCCTCGTCTGCCAGCGGGTGGCGCCCGGCATGATGCGGCGCCGGTCGGGTCGCATCCTCACCATCAGCTCGGTCGCCGCGTTCAGGGGCCGCACGGGTGGCGCCATCTATGCCACCGCCAAGGCCGCCGTCGTCCACTACACGCGCTGCCTCGCCGACCAGATGCGGCCCTACGACATCACCGTCAACAGCCTCGCCCCTGGCGACACCCGCACCGGCCGCTTCCTCGGCACGCGGGCGGTGGATGCGGCCCGGCTGGCCGAGGCCGGCACGCTCGACCGGATCGCTACCGTCGACGAGGTGGCACGGCTGGTCGAGCTGTTCGCCGGTCCGCTCGGCGCCTTCGTCAGCGGGCAGGTCCTCCGCGTCGACGGCGGTGCACAGCTGTGGGCCGGCTGACCTTTGGCAGCGCCCAATTGTCGACAATCGACGGCCGCAGCTTCCAAGATGGCACTGTCGATTGGCCGGCGTTGGCGCTGAAAGGTGATTTCCGTTGATTGAGCCGATCGTACCATGCCACCATATTGGTTGGATTTGATTGTGGAGCCATTCGAATGTTGGCGCATGGCGTTGAATCGGCATCTCGGACGGAAGATTGCGGTGATGCCGCAGGCGGCGTGGCACGGGTACGCGGACCGGTGACGGACCGGCTCTCGCTGCTGGCCGCTGCGGTCGAGCGCGAGCGCTGCGCGCCGCGAGCCGGGTCGCGCACGGCCCGGCTCCTGGCCCGCGGCGTGCCGAAGATGGCCCAGAAGGTGATCGAGGAGGCGGGCGAGGTCTCGATCGAGGCGTTGCGCGGCGACCGCGCCGCCCTGGTCCTCGAGAGCGCCGACCTGCTCTACAATCTCACGGTGCTATGGTCGGAGCTGGGGATCCGCCCGGCCGACGTGTGGGCCGAGATGGACCGCCGCGAGGCCCTGCTGGGCCTCGCCGAGAAGCTGCCGAAGCCCGACCCGGCGGAGGTGCCCTGACGGTGCCCCGGCCTCAGGCCGCCGCGCCGCGGTAGAGCCAGGGCTGGCTCGCCCGCTGCTGCCCCTCGAAGCTGTCGATCTTTGCCGCGGCATGGGTCAGCGTCTCGCCGATCTCGTCGAGGCCCTGCAGCAGCTTCTCGCGGTTGGCCGGGTGGATGGTGAACGGGATCGGCTCGTTGCCGGTCGGGCGCAGGATGTGCTGGGCCTCGAGGTCGATGGTGAAGGTCGGGTCGGCCGCGGTCGCCGCCTCCTTCATCAGCAGGTCGACCTGCTCTTCCGGCAGGACCAGCGGCAGGATGCCGTTCTTGTAGCAGTTGTTGTGGAAGATGTCGGCGAAGCTGGGCGCGATCACGCAGCGGATGCCGTAGTCGAGCAGCGCCCAGGGAGCGTGCTCGCGCGAGCTGCCGCAGCCGAAGTTGGCGCCCGCGATCAGGATCGAGGCGTGCCGGTAGGGCTCGCGGTTGAGCACGAACTCCGCGCGCTCCTTGCCGTCCTGGTCGAAGCGCAGCGACTCGAACAGCCCGGCGCCGAGGCCGGTCCGCTTGATCGTCTTCAGCCAGTGCGCCGGGATGATCTTGTCGGTGTCGACGTTCAGCATCGGCAGCGGGGCGGCGACGCCGGTGAGCTTGGTGAACGGCTGCATGGCCAGAAGACTCCGCGGAACGCGAGGGCGCCGCTGTCTAGCCGAACGGCCCGGCACCGGCAACCCGACCGCGGAGCTGTGATCAATATCATTGCCGGCCGGTCCGGCCGTTGCGAGACCCTCAGTTCTGGACCGTGAGGGGGCGAGGCCAATGACGAAGAAGCTCGTGGTCTGCTGCGACGGCACCTGGAACAAGCCGCGCGACAACACCAACGTGCGCCGCACCTACGAGGCGCTGCGCCGCCAGCTGCAGCGGCCGACCACGGTCCCCGCCGGTTCCTCGGGCGGCGAGTGCTGCACGGGCGCCTCGGCCGACGGCGACCTCGTCCTGTTCTACGACGAGGGCGTCGGTACCCGCTCGGCCGAGCGCTTCACCGGCGGCGCCTTCGGTGCCGGCCTGTCGCAGAACGTCTGCGATGCCTACCACTTCCTCAGCCAGCACTACGCCCCTGGCGACAGCATCTACATCTTCGGCTTCAGCCGCGGCGCCTACACCGCGCGCTCGCTGTGCGGCTTCCTGCAGTCGACCCGGGGCCTCATCGCCGGGGCGACCCTGGCCCAGGTCGAACGCGCCTACCTGCGCTACTATGCCAGCCGCGAGCGCATCGTCAGCCTCGGGCTCAGCTCGATCCAGAACGACGCGCTGACCGCGATCGCCGGCTGGTTCTCGAGCTCGGTCAGCTCCGATCTTGACGGCTTTCCCCGCCACCCGGCGCGGGTGCGGTTCATCGGCGTCTACGACACCGTCGGTGCCCTCGGCATCCCCTTGCCGAGGGCCGAGCGGATCAACGCGCCGATCGTCGGCTTCCACAACACCTCGCTGTGCGACGTCGTCGACCACGCGGTGCAGGCGCTGGCCATCGACGAGCGGCGCGGGCCCTACCGCCCGGCGATCTGGCGGCTGCCCGACGGCATGGCGGCGCTACCGCCGGGGCGCAGCTGCCTGCAGGTCTGGTTTCCGGGCGTGCACTCCGACATCGGCGGCGGCTATCCCGACAAGGGCATCGGCGACCTCACGCTCGGCTTCATGCTGGACCAGGCGCTCGCCCAGGGCCTCGCCGTCGACCGCTCGCTGGTGTCGCCGGGGATGAGCCCCACGGAGCTGCCGCGGCAGCACGAATCCTTCGACGCGCAGTGGCAGCGCCTCGCCGCGCGGTTCGAGGAGAGCGGCACCTACAGCCGGCCGGTTGGCCCGGCCGCCCGCGAGGCTCTCTCCCCCGGCTCCGGACCCGTCGCCGGGACCGAGATGCTGCACGTCTCGGCGGTCGAGCGGCTCGGCCGCGACGTGTCGATTGTCACAGAGGACGATGGCGGCGAGCGGCTAGTCTCCGGTCGTTACGCACCGGCCAGCCTGACGCCCCTGCCGGACCTGCCGGTGCTCGGATGACCGCAATGGATCTTGCCGCTACCGGGATCGGAACCGTCGTGACGGATCGCATGGATGAGGCGCTGCGGCGCCACGAGCGGCGCCTGGTGCGGCAGCTGACCGGCATTCTCGTCGCCAGCGCCGTGCTGGCGGTCCTCATGCTGCTGGCGGCCTGAAGCGGGACTTCAGCCGCCGGCGCGGGCGGTGAACAGGAAGTAGCCGACGGTGGCGAACAGCTCGCCCCTGGTGGCGAGGGCATCGAGTCCCGACAGCCAGCCGGCCAGCTCGCCGTCCGTGATCGCGCCGGCCCGCGCCGCCGACCGGCCGCACTGGCCGAGATAGGCGAGGGCCAGCGGGACGGGAAACACCAGCACCCGCGTCGCCAGCTGCTGGCCGGAGAAGCCGGCGGCCGCGAGCATCGGCGGCAGGCGGCCCGGCAGCCAGCCCTGGGCGACGCTGCTGTCGGCCTCGTGGCCCATCACCCGGCGGACGAGACCACGGTCGGGCAGGTTGACGGTGGTGGTGCCGAGGTCGGGCTCGATCAGGGCGAGCGCGGCACCCGGCCGGGCGATGCGGCGCATCTCGGCCAGCGCCGCCTCGGGACGCGCCAGATAGATCAGCAGCCGCTCGGCGCGGACCGCGTCGAAGCTGGCATTGGCCAAGGGCAGGGCCTCGGCCCGGCCTTCGTGGACATCGATGGCGACTCCGGCCGCCGCCGCCCGGCGGCGTGCCTCGGCGAGGAAGGCCGGGCTGATGTCGACGCCGGCGGCGCGGCCGGCGGGGCCGACGCGCACGGCAAGGCGCAGCGTCTCGAGGCCGAAGCCGCAGCCGATGTCGGCCACCGCCATGCCGGTGCTGTAGCCGGCGCGCTGGCCCTCGATCGCCTTGAGCTCGCGCAGCTGCGGGATGGCGTCGAACGCCTCGAGCGCCTGGATGTAGGTGACGAGCTCCGGCGAGCCGACGCCGGCCTCGAAGGTCTGCAGCGAGACGGGCGCCGGTCCGGTCATCGTCGGCGCGGCGCCCGGTCGCTCAGGCGAGCTTGCGGACGTCCGTCAGATGACCGGTCACCGCGGCGGCGGCGGCCATGGCCGGGCTGACGAGGTGGGTACGGCCGAGCTTGCCCTGGCGGCCCTCGAAGTTGCGGTTGCTGGTCGAGGCGCAGCGCTCGTAGGGGGCGAGCTTGTCCGGGTTCATGGCCAGGCACATCGAGCAGCCGGGCTCGCGCCAGTCGAAGCCGGCGGCGGTGAAGATGGCGTCCAGCCCCTCGGCCTCGGCCTGGTGCTTCACGAGGCCAGAGCCCGGCACGATCATCGCCTGGACGCTCGGCGCCACCTTGCGGCCCTCGACCACCTTGGCGACGGCGCGCAGGTCCTCGATGCGGCCGTTGGTGCAGGAGCCGATGAAGACGCGGTCGACCTTGACCTCCGACAGCGGCGTGCCGGGCTCGAGGCCCATGTACTCGAGCGCCCGGGCGATGGCGTTGCGGCGATCCTCGCTGCCGGCGGCCTTGGGGTCCGGCACCCGGCCGCTGATCGGCGCCACGTCCTGCGGCGAGGTCCCCCAGGTCACCTGCGGCTCGATCTCGGCCGCGCGCAGCACGACCTCCTCGTCGTAGCTGGCGCCGGGATCGGAGGGCAGGGTGCTCCAGTAGCGCACCGCCGCCTCCCACGCGGCCCCCTTGGGCGCCATCGGGCGGCCCTTGATGTAGGCGAAGGTGGTCTCGTCGGGTGCGACCAGCCCGGCGCGGGCGCCGGCCTCGATCGACATGTTGCAGACCGTCATCCGCCCTTCCATGGACAGGTTGCGGATAACGTTGCCGGCATACTCGACGACGTAGCCGGTGCCGCCGGCGGTGCCGATCTTGCCGATGATGGCGAGGATCACGTCCTTGGCGGTGACGCCGAAGCCGAGCTCGCCCTCGACGCTGATCCGCATCGTCTTCGGCCGCTTCTGCACCAGCGTCTGCGTGGCGAGGACGTGCTCGACCTCGCTGGTGCCGATGCCGAAGGCCAGGGCACCGAAGGCGCCGTGCGTGCTGGTGTGGCTGTCGCCGCAGACGATGGTCATGCCGGGCAGGGTGAAGCCCTGCTCCGGGCCGATGACGTGGACGATGCCCTGGCGGATGTCGTGCATGCCGAACAGCGGCACGCCGAAGTCGCGGCAGTTCTGCTCCAGCGTCTCGACCTGGATGCGCGAGGTCTCGTCGGCGATGCCCTTCGAGCGGTCGCTGGTCGGGACGTTGTGGTCGGGCACCGCCAGCGTCGCGTCGGGCCGGCGCACCTTGCGGCCCGACGCCCGCAGGCCCTCGAAGGCCTGCGGGCTGGTGACCTCGTGGACGAGGTGGCGGTCGATGTAGAGGAGGCTGTTGCCGTCAGGCTCGCTGGCGACGAGGTGGCTTTCCCAGATCTTGTCGAACAAGGTCTGCGGCACGGCGACGGGCTCCTCGGGAAGGGACGCGGCTCAGGACTGGGCGGGCGCCTCGGCAGCCGGACGGTCGTCGCGGCGCTCGGCGATGCGGGCGGCCTTACCGGTACGGCCACGCAGGTAGTAGAGCTTGGCGCGGCGCACGCGGCCCTTGCGGACCACCTCGATGCTGTCGATGCGCGGGCTGTAGAGCGGGAAGACGCGCTCGACACCCTCGCCGTAGCTGATCTTGCGCACGGTGAAGGCGCTGTTCACGCCGCGGTTGCGCCGGGCGATGACCACGCCCTCGAAAGCCTGCACGCGCTCGCGGTTGCCCTCGATGACCTTCACGTTGACGCGGACGGTGTCGCCCGGCGCGAACTGCGGGATCGGCCGCTCGGCGCTCAGGCGCTCGATCTGCTCGCGCTCGAGCTGCTCGATGATGTGCATGCTACGTCCTCACCTCGTCGATCGCCCCGGCCGGTGGCGGGGGCGGGATGTTGCTCAATTGACCGCCGTACGCAAGAGATCCGGGCGCCGGGCCCGGGTGATCGCCACCGACTGCTCGTGCCGCCAGGCCTTGATCCGGGCGTGATGGCCGGAGAGCAGGACCTCCGGCACGGTACGCCCCTCCCAGACCTGCGGCCGGGTGTAGTGCGGGTATTCGAGGAGCCCGCCGGTGAAGCTCTCCTCGGCCAGCGAGTCCGGCTGGCCCAGCACCTCGGGCAGGAGCCGCACGCAGGCATCGAGCAGGCACATCGCCGGCAGCTCGCCACCCGACAGGACGAAGTCGCCGACCGAGACCTCCTCGAGCCCGCGGGCCTCGAGCACGCGCTCGTCGACGCCCTCGTAGCGGCCGCACAGCAGGATCACGCCCGGCCCCTCGGCGAGGCTGCGCACGCGGGCCTGCGTCAGCGGCACGCCGCGCGGGCTCATGTAGAGCCGCGGCCGCGGATCGTCCGCTCCGGCGACGCCGTCGAGCGCCCGGGCGACCACGTCCGGCCGCATCACCATGCCGGCACCGCCACCGAACGGCGTGTCGTCGACCGTCTGGTGGCGGTCGCTGGCGGCGGCGCGGATGTCGACGGCGTCGAGCCGCCACAGGCCGCGCTGCAGCGCCCGGCCGACCAGCGACTGGCCGAGCGGGCCCGGGAACATCTCCGGGAACAGCGTGAGGACGCTGGCCTGCCAGGGGCTGGTCATGCGGCCTCGCCTTCCCAGACCAGCTCGACCGGCGGGTCGATGACGATCCGGCGGGCGGCGAGGTCGACCTCGGGCACGGCGGTCCGGGTGAACGGCAGCAGCAGGCTCGACGCTCCCGGCCGGTCGATCTCGAGCACGTCGCCGGCGCCGTAATTGGCGACGCTGGCGACCCGGCCGCAGGCCTTGCCGGTGCGGTCGACGGCATCGAGGCCGATCAGGTCCTCGAGGTAGAACTCGTCCTCGCCGGTCGCCGGCAGGCGCTCGCGCGGCACGTAGAGCTCGACCCCGCGCAGGCGCTCGGCCTGGTCACGGTCGGCGATCCCGGAGGCGGCGGCGATGACGCCTTCCTTGGCCGCACCGATGATCCGCAGCGTGAACAGCTCGCGGCCGGCCTTGTCGAAGACCGGGCCGTAGGCGGCGACGTTCTCGGGCTGCTCGGTGAAGCAGCGCAGCTTCAGGGCGCCACGGACTCCGTGCGCCGTCGCGACGACGGCGACACAGACCATGTCCTTGGAAGGGGCGACCACCGGCTACGCCGCATCGAGGGCTCAGGCGGACGCCTGGGCCTCGGCCTTCTTCTTGGCGATCTCGGCGGCGCGCTTGCCGGTGCCGCGCTGGCGCGTCGCACCCGGCAGGATGCCGGCCTTGTCGAGGAAGCGGGCGACCCGGTCGGTCACCTGGGCGCCGTGGCCGAGCCAGTGGCGGATGCGCTCCTCGTTGAGCACCACGCGCTTCTCGCTGTCGCCGGCGAGCAGCGGGTCGTAGGTGCCCAGCTTCTCGATGAAGCGGCCGTCGCGGGCGTTGCGCGAGTCGGCGGCGACGATGCGGTAGAACGGGCGCTTCTTCGCACCGGCGCGGGAGAGGCGGATCTTGACGCTCATGAGGTCGCTGTCTCTGCTGGTTCGAGGTCGGTTCGTGGAACGGGTGGTCAGCGCTGGAACATGCCGGGCGGCAGCTGCGGCATGCCGCGGCCGCCGAGCAGGCCCTGCAGCCCGCCGGCCTTCTTCATCCGCTTCATCATGTCCTGCATCTGCCGGTGCTGCTTCAGCAGCCGGTTGATCTCGGGCACGCCGATCCCGGAGCCCGCGGCGATGCGGCGCTTGCGCGAGGCGTGCAGGATGTCGGGGTTGCGGCGCTCGGCCGGGGTCATCGAGTTGATGATCGCGATCTGCCGGCCGATCAGGCTCTCGTCGATCTTGGCGTCGGCCATCTGCGCCTTGATCTTGGCGACACCCGGCAGCTTGCCGAGGATGCCGCCCATGCCGCCCATCTTGCCGACCTGCTGCAGCTGGCTGCGCAGGTCGTTCAGGTCGAAGCTGCCCTTGGCCAGCTTCTTGGCGAGCTTCTCGGCATCCTCCTTGTCGACCAGCTCGGCCGCCTTCTCGACCAGCGAGACGACGTCGCCCATGTCGAGGATGGAGGAGGCGACCCGGTCCGGGCGGAACGGCTCGAGGGCGTCGAGCTTCTCGCCCATGCCGACGAGCTTGATCGGCTTGCCGGTGACCGAGCGCATCGACAGCGCCGCACCGCCGCGCGCGTCGCCGTCCATGCGGGTCAGCACGACGCCGGAGAGATCGACGCGGGCCTGGAATTGGGTGGCGACGTTGACCGCATCCTGGCCGGTCATGGCGTCGACGACGAGCAGCGTCTCGTGCGGCTTCGCCAGGTCGCGGACGGCGACCAGCTCGTCCATCAGCGCCGCGTCGACGTGCAGCCGGCCGGCGGTGTCGAGGACGAGGACGTCGTAGCCCTCGCGGCGTGCCGTCTCGAGGGCGCGGCGGGTGATCTCGACCGGCTGCTGGCCGGGCACGATCGGCAGGCTGCCGACCTCGGCCTGCTGCGCCAGCACCTCGAGCTGGTGCTGCGCCGCCGGCCGCTGGACGTCGAGCGAGGCCAGCAGGACCTTCTTCTTGTCGCGCAGCTTCAGGCGGCGGCCGAGCTTGGCGGAGGTCGTGGTCTTGCCCGAGCCCTGCAGGCCGCACATCAGCACGACCGCCGGCGGCGAGCCGAGGTCGAGCTCGGCGGCCTCGCCGCCCAAGAGCGAGACGAGGTGGTCGTGAACGATCTTCACGACCATCTGGCCGGGCGTGATGCTCTTCAGCACGTCCTGGCCGACGGCCTTGTCGCGCACGCCGGCGATGAACTCGCGCACCACCGGCAGCGCGACGTCGGCCTCCAGCAGCGCGATGCGCACATCGCGCAGCGCTTCGCCGACATCGGCCTCGGTGAGCGCACCCCGCCGCTTGAGGCGGTCGAGCACGCTGCCGAGCTTGGTGGTGAGGTTCTCGAACATCAAGCCACGCAAACGAGCGCCCGGACCCGAGGGCCGGCGCCCCAATTCCTCCACGTCGCGTTCACGCCGCCGGAACTCCGGGCGGCATGCCAGAGCGAGACGCGGCTTCTAGGCCGCAAGCTCCCGCTTCGTCAAGGTGCCGGCACGGCGCGGGCTCGGCGCCGCCGCTGCGCCAGCCCGACCATGAGCAGGCTCGCCGCCACCGTCCACACGGCGCTGGCGGCGGCGACCCAGGCGAGGTCGATGCCGCGGTCGATGACGAGGCCGACGAGCCAGGGCGAGGCGCCGGAGGCCAGCACCGTGATCGCCGTCCCGAGCGAGCGGATGGTGGCGATGCGCGCCGTGCCCATCAGCTCGGCCCAGGCCGCCGGCAGCACCGACCAGCCGCTGCCCATGGTCACGCCGCAGAGGACCAGGCCGGCCAGCGCTCCGGCCGGATGGTCGACGAAGCCGAGCGCCAGGCAGCCCAGTGTCATCGGCAGCAGGTAGACGGGCAGGAGGCGCACCGCCCCGACCCGGTCGATCAGCCAGCCGGCCGACAGCGCGGCGGTCAGGCTCGCCGCGGCATAGGCGGCGATGCAGGAGGCGAACCATGCCGGGTCCCAGCCGCGGCTCTGCACGAGGGTCTGCTGGTGGAAGAAGATCCAGGTGCCGATGAAGCCCGGCACCATCATGGCCGGCACGGTCAGCAGGAACGCCGGCTCGCGCAGGATCGCCAGCCGGGAGGCCTGCACCGGGCCCTTGCCGGCGGCGTGGTTGGCCGCGAGCCAGCGGGCGTGACGGGCGTCATGGCCGCGCAGCAGGACCGCCGCCAGCGGTGCGAAGACGAGCAGGAGCACCAGCGCCGTCAGCCACCAGATGCTGCGCCAGGCCATGGCGCCCAGCAGCAGGGCGGTCAGGCCCGGCAAGGTCGCCTCGCTGATCGGCGTGCCGAGGGCGGCGATGGCGACCGCCCGGCCGCGGAAGGCGTCGAAGTAGCGGGCCATGCTGCTGATGGCGATCAGCGGCAGCAGGCCCTGGCCGGCGAAGCGCAGGCCGAAGAAGGCGAGGCCCAGCGCCAGCGGGCTCCAGACGAGCGCCATCAGCGCCGTGGCGGCGGCGAGGCCGGCGATGGCCAGCAGGGTGAACGGCAGCAGCCGCGAGCTGTCGAGGCGCGGGCCCAGCCAGATCATGGTCAGGCCGCTGGTCATCGTCGCCGCGGAGTAAAGGCCGCCGACGGCGCCGTGGCCGAGTCCGAACGCCTCGCGCCAGGCGTCGCCGAACTGGCCGATGAAGAAGGTCTGGCCGAACGCCGAGCCGAAGCAGAGCAGCATGCCGAAGGCGAGCAGGCGGACATTGCCGGCGAGAGCGGCCAAGGGGGATCCTGACGGCGGAGAGGGAAGGGCTGACGGCCTCTCCTAGCAGGCCGGCCCGCAGCCGCGCGCCGGCAAGGCTGCCGACGCTGGCATGCAGCGGTGAGTCAGCTCGGCGCGTTCCCGGCCAGCTCCGCGACCTCGACCGGCTCGGCCACCCCGCGCAGGGTGAAGCGGCCGAGGCTGCGGGTCGGGCTGCCGCAATGGCGGGCGAAGGCGCCTGAGAGCAGCAGCGACCGGCCGAGCTCGCCGCACAGCGCCTCGATCCGGCTGGCCTCGTTCACCGCCGCGCCGATGATGGTGAAGTCGAGGCGCCGCGCCGCGCCGACATTGCCGTAGATGACGTCGCCGAGGTGCAGGACGACGTCGAGCGGCAGGCCTGGCTCGCCGGCGGCCACGCGGCTGGCGTTGAGGGCGGCGGTCAGCGCCTGCGCCCGCAGCGCTGCCGCCAGCGCCCGGTCGCAGGCATCGCCGGGATCGCCGGCAATCGGGAACACGGCGAGCAGGCCGTCGCCCAGGAACTTCAGGACCTCGCCGCCATGCTCGGCGACCGGCGTGCCGATGGCCTCGAGGTGCTGGTCCAGCCAGGCGACGATGCGGGCCGGCGGCTCGCGGCCGGCGAGTGCGGTGAAGCCGCGCAGGTCGGCCAGCAGGATCGCCGCGGTGATCGTCCGGCCACGGCCACGCAGGACCTCGCCGCCGCGGATATGGGCCGCCGTCTGCGGGCCGAGATAGACGCCCAGCAGCTCCGAGGCGACCCGCGCCAGCGCGAAGCGCAGGCTGGCCAGGCCCAGCGCCGGCAGCAGGCCGTCGATGCCGGCGATCTGGTCGTCGCTGAAGCCGCCGGGCGCGTCGGTGGCGAAGGTGATGGCGGCCCCGCGCACGTCGGCCAGCGCGTTGCCGAACGGGGTCACGCGGATGAGGTAGTCCGTGGCACCGCGCTCGCGCAGGCTGGCCAGCAGCGGGATCTCGTCGGTGCCCTCGCCGCGCTCGAGGCGCCAGCGCATCGCCGGCAGGTCGCGGTCGAGGATCCAGGCGATCGGGCTCGCCCGGAAGGCCCCCTCGTCGCGATCCGAATGCAGCGTCCGGTCGATCCGCGTCGCGGCGTCGCGCTCCCAGATGAACGACACCGCCCGGATCATCGGGTCGAGGGCCCGCATGCTGAGGCTCAGGCGCCAGACCGGGATGCCGCGGGCGTTGAGTCCGTCGCCCACGGTGGCGATCAGCCCGGGCAGGTCGTCGCTGGTCGCGGCTTCGGTCAGGATCCTGTCGACGAGGTCGCGCACGCGTTCGGTCCTCCCATCCGTCGGCTCAGGTGGGCATGCCCCCGCCCGCAGGCCAGCCCCCGCTGCCGCCGCCGTTGCCTAGTGGCGTGCGAGGCACTAAGTGCGCGGCGCATGAACGGTCTGCCCTTCCGCAAGATGCACGGCTGCGGCAACGACTTCGTCGTCATCGACGGTCGCTCGGGCGCGCTCGACCTGTCGCCGGAGGCCATCCGCCGGATCGGCGATCGCCACCGCGGCGTCGGCTTCGACCAGCTGGCGCTGCTGCTGCCCCCTGAGACCGGCGGTGACGTCCGGGTCCGCTTCTACAACGGCGACGGGACCGAGGCCGGTGCCTGCGGCAACGCCAGCCGCTGTGTTGCGGCACTGCTGTTCGAGGAGCTCGGCCGCGACGAGGCGGTGCTGGAGACGATGCCCGGACACCTGCCGGCGACGCGTCTGGCCGACGGCCGGGTGCGCGTCGGCATGGCCGTGCCGAAGTTCGGCTGGAAGGACATCCCGCTGGCGATCCCGTGCGACACCGCGCAGGTGCCGCTGAACCGGCCGCCGCTCGGCAAGCCGGTGGCGGTCAGCATGGGCAACCCGCACGCCGTGTTCTTCGTCGAGGACGTCCGTGCGCTCGACGTCGAGGCGCTGGGTGCGGAGCTCGAGAAGAATCCCTTCTTTCCGCAGAAGGCCAATATCGGCTTCGCCCAGATGCTGGGGCCGACGGTGATGCGGCTGCGCGTCTTCGAGCGCGGCGCCGGGCTGACCCTGGCCTGCGGCAGCGGTGCCTGCGCCGCGATGGTGGCGGCGGTGCGCCGCGGCCTGTCGCGCGAGCGGGTCCGCGTCTTCGTCGATGGCGGCGAGCTGGTGATCGAGTGGGACGGCCAGGGGCCCGTCTACATGACCGGCCCGTGGACGCTGAGCTTCAGCGGCGTGCTGGCGCCCGAGCTGACCGCACCCTGATGGCCGAGCCCTCCGTCCTCACCTTCGGCTGCCGCCTCAACGCCTACGAGTCCGAGGTGATGCGGGCGCACGCCCGGGCCGCCGGGATCGAGGACATGGTGATCGTGCACACCTGTGCGGTCACCGCCGAGGCCGAGCGGCAGGCCCGGCAGGCGATCCGCCGCGCCCGGCGCGAGAACCCCGCCGCCCGCATCGTCGTTACCGGCTGCAGCGTGCAGGTGGCGCAGGAGCGCTACGGTGCCATGGCCGAGGTCGACGCCATCGTCGGCAACGCCGAGAAGCTGCGGCCCGAGACCTGGCGGGCGCTGGCCGGCGACGCGCCGCCGCGCGCCCAGGTCGCCGACATCATGGACGTGCGCGCCACCGCCGGCCATCTCGTCGCCGGCTTCGACGGCCGGACGCGCGCCTTCCTCAGCGTGCAGAACGGCTGCGACCACCGCTGCACCTTCTGCATCATCCCCTACGGCCGCGGTCCCAGCCGCAGCGTGCCGGCCGCCGAGGTCGTGGCGCAGGCGCGGGCCCTGGTCGAGGGCGGCTACCGCGAGGTCGTCGTCACCGGCGTCGACATCACCTCCTACGGCAAGGACCTGCCCGGCCAGCCGACGCTCGGCGCGCTCTGCCGCCTGGTACTGGCCGAGGTCCCGGAGCTGCCGCGCCTGCGGCTGTCGTCGATCGACCCGGCCGAGGTCGACGCCGACCTGCGCGACCTGCTGGCGACCGAGCCCCGCCTGATGCCCCACCTGCATCTCAGCCTGCAGGCCGGCGACGACCTCGTGCTGAAGCGGATGAAGCGCCGCCACGGCCGGGCCGACGCCCTGCGCCTGACCGCCGAGCTGCGCGCGCTGCGGCCGGACCTCGTGTTCGGCGCCGACATCATCGCCGGCTTCCCGACCGAGGACGAGGCGATGTTCGCCCGCAGCGAGGCGCTGGTCGACGAGGCCGGGCTGACCTTCCTGCACGTCTTTCCCTACTCGCCGCGCCCCGGCACGCCGGCCGCCCGCATGCCGCAGGTGCCGCCGGCGGTGCGCAGGGAACGCGCCGCCCGCCTGCGCCTCGCCGGCGAGCGGGCGCTCGAGCGCTACCTCGCCAGCCAGGTCGGCCGCCGCCAGCGCGTGCTGGTCGAGCAGGGCGGCATCGGACGCACGGAAGGCTTCGCCGCCTTCCGCTTCACCGCCGCCGGGCCGCCGGCCGGCGTGCTGGCCGACGTCGTTCCGGCCGCTGCGGAAGACGGCATGCTGGTCGGCGCGACTTGACGGCTGGCTTCCGCGCCACGTTGCCATCGGCGCGGCCCTTCTCTATTCGCCGCGCCATGACGGACCTGATCGGATGAGCGACGCGCCGAAGCTGGGGTGGCTGGCACGGCTGAAGGCCGGGCTGGCGCGGACCTCCGGTGCGCTCAAGGAGAGCATCGGCGGCATCTTCACCCGCCGGAAGCTCGACGCCGCCAGCCTCGAGGAGCTCGAGGAGGCGCTGATCATGGCCGACCTCGGCGTCGAGACGTCGGCCTCGCTGGTGGCGAAGCTGCGCAAGGAGCGGTTCGGCAAGGACGTCACCGACACCGAGGTGCGCGAGAGCCTGGCGGAGGCGATCGCCGAGGTGCTCGAGCCCTGGGCGACGCCGATCCCGCACCGCGAGCAGCACAAGCCGCAGGTGCTGCTGATCTGCGGCGTCAACGGCACCGGCAAGACCACGACCGTCGGCAAGCTCGCCAAGCAGGCCAACGATGCCGGCCTCAAGGTGGTGCTCGCCGCCTGCGACACCTTCCGCGCCGCGGCAGTCGAGCAGCTACAGGTCTGGGGCCAGCGCAACCGCGTGCCGGTGATCACCGGCAAGCCCGGCGGAGACCCCGCCGGTCTCGCCTTCGAGGCGCTGCAGAAGGCCCAGGCCGAGCGCGCCGACCTGCTGGTCATCGACACCGCCGGCCGCCTGCACAACAAGGCGGCGCTGATGGACGAGCTCAAGAAGATCGTCCGCGTGCTCAAGAAGCTCGATCCCGAGGCACCGCACGACACCATCCTCGTCCTCGACGCCACCACCGGCCAGAACGCGCACCGGCAGGTCGAGACCTTCAAGGAGATGGTCCAGGTGTCGGGGCTCATCGTCACCAAGCTCGACGGCACCGCCAAGGGCGGCGTGGTCGTGGCGCTGGCGCAGAAGTACCGGCTGCCGGTGCATGCCGTGGGCGTCGGCGAGGGCATCGACGACCTGCGGCCGTTCGAGGCGAAGCAGTTCGCCGCCAGCCTGCTCGGGCTGGAGTCGTTCCGGGGCGGGAGGGCCTGAATGTCGCGCAACGTGGTCGAGACCATCCTGGGCGGCGTCGTCCTGGTCGTCGCCATCGGCTTCTTCGGCTGGGCCTACGGCCGCAGCAATGTCGGCGATCCCGGCGGCTACACGCTGCACGCCCAGTTCGACCGCATCGACGGGCTCGGCATCGGCGCCGACGTGCGGGTCAGCGGCATCAAGGTCGGCAAGGTCCTGTCGCAGTCGCTCAATCCCGAGACCTACCGTGCCGACGTCGTCTTCAGCGTGATGGACAGCGTCAAGCTGCCGTCCGACAGCACCGCGGCCGTGGTCAGCTCCGGCCTGCTCGGCGGCAAGTACCTGGCGCTGGCGCCCGGCGGCGACGAGGCGATGCTCGCCGACGGCGGCGAGATCACGCTGACCCAGTCCTCGGTCAACCTCGAGGACCTGATCGGTAAGTACATCTTCGGCCAGGGCGGCGGAGCGGCCGGTGCTGCCCAGTAGGCTCGTCGTCGCGGCGCTGTTGCTGGCCGCCCCGGCAGCGCCGGCGCTGGCGGCGGCGACCATCCTCTATCCGGGCGTGGTCCTGCAGGCGCTCGACAAGGTCACGGCGCGCACCACCATCCTGACGCTCGAGCTCGACCGGCCGGTGCAGTACGGCAGCCTGACGATCGTGGCGCGGACCTGCCTCGAGACGCCGCCGACCGAGCCGCCGGAGAGTGCGGCCTTCCTCGAGATCACCAGCACCGAGCCCGGCAAGCCGGCGAAGGCCGAGTTCACCGGCTGGATGCTGGCCTCGAGCCCGGCGCTGTCGGCCCTGGAGCACCCGGTCTACGACGTCTGGGTGCTCGACTGCTCGGGCGAGGCGGCGGGGTCGCAGCCCGAGGCCCTGGAAGCCCCCGAGCCGACGACGTCGAGCCCGTAGGAGCGCAGGTCCAGCGGGAAGGTCGCCTCGCTCGCCAGCGCCTGCGCCAGCAGCAGCTTGTAGCGGCTGCGCGGCAGCTCGATCGCTCCGAACTGCAGCAGGTGCTCGGTGACGAACTGCGCGTCGAGCAGGCGGAAGCCGCCATGGCGCAGCCGGCCGACCAGCTCGACCAGCGCCAGCTTGCTGGCGTCGGTGGCGGTGCTGAACATGCTTTCGCCGAAGAAGGCGCCGCGCAGCGACACGCCGTACAGGCCGCCGACCAGCTCGCCGTCGCGGCGGCACTCGACACTGTGCGCCCAGCCCAGCCGGTGCAGCTCGATGTAGAGCTCGATCAGCTCGTCGTTGAGCCAGGTCCGCTCGCGGCCCGGCCGGCTGCCGGCGCAGGCGCGGATGACCCCCGGGAAGTCGAGGTCGACGGCGATCGCATAGGGCTGCCGGCGGAAGGTGCGGGCCAGCCGGCGCGGCACGTGGAAGGCATCCAGCGGGAACACCCCGCGCTGCCGCGGCTCGATCCAGTGGATCACCGGGCTGTCGCGGTCCTCCGCCATCGGGAAGGCCCCGGCGGCGTAGGCGGTGAGCAGCAGGCGCGGCGTCAGCGGGACGATGCCGTCCCCTCCGTCGGTGCGCTCAGCCTTCCCAGCGCTGCAGGAAGGTGCCGAGCCAGTTGGTGTCGTACTCGCAGTGCGCCACCTCGTCCGCCTCCATGAGCGCCCGCAGCAGCGTCAGGTTGCTCGGCACGCCGTCGATCACGAACTCGCCCAGCGCCCGGTGCGCCCGGCGCATGCAGGCGTCGCGATCGACGTCGTGGATGATCAGCTTGGCGATCAGGCTGTCGTAGTGCGGCGGCACGGTGTAGCCGGCGTAGAGGGCCGAATCGACCCGCACGCCCGGGCCGCCGGCGGCGTGGTAGGCGGTGACCTTGCCGGCGCGCGGCGTCAGCGTCTTCGGGTCCTCGGCGTTGATCCGGCACTCGATGGCGTGGCCGGTGAAGCGGACGGCGTCCTGGCCGAAGCCGAGGACCTCGCCGGCGGCGACGCGGATCTGCTCGCGGACGAGGTCGATGCCGGTGACCAGCTCGGTGACCGGGTGCTCGACCTGCAGCCGGGTGTTCATCTCGATGAAGTAGAACTCGCCGTCCTGCCAGAGGAACTCGACGGTGCCGAGGCCGCGGTAGCCGAGCGTGCGGATGGCGTCGGCGACGAGCTTGCCGATGCGTGCGCGCTCGGCCGGGCTCAGCACCGGCGACGGCGCCTCCTCGATTACCTTCTGGTGGCGGCGCTGCAGGGAGCAGTCGCGCTCGCCCAGATGCACGCAGTGGCCATGCTGGTCGGCCAGCACCTGGATCTCGATGTGGCGCGGCTGGTCGAGGAACTTCTCGAGGTAGACGCGGTCGTCGCCGAAGCCGAGCCGGGCTTCGTTGCGGGCCATCTGCAGGGCGTCGCGCAGCTGGTCGGGCGAGCGCACCACGGTCATGCCGCGGCCGCCGCCGCCGGCGACCGCCTTGATCAGCACCGGATAGCCCAGCCGCGAGGCCTCGGTCAGCGCGTCGGCCTCGCCGGTGAGCGGGCCGGCGCTGCCCGGCACCACCGGCAGGCCGAGCCGGACCGCCGCCTGCTTGGCCGCGATCTTGTCGCCCATCATCGCGATGTGCTCGGGCGTCGGGCCGATGAAGGTCAGTCCGTGGTCCTCGACCATCTGGGCGAAGTCGGCGTTCTCGGCGAGGAAGCCGTAGCCGGGATGCACCGCCTCGGCCCGGCTGATCTCGGCGGCGGCGAGGATCGCCTGCATGTTCAGGTAGGAATCGCGCGCCGGCGGCGGGCCGATGCAGACGCTCTCGTCGGCGAGGCGGACATGCATGGCCGAGGCGTCGGCGGTCGAGTGCACCGCCACCGAGGCGATGCCCATCTCGCGGCAGGCGCGCAGGATGCGGAGCGCGATCTCGCCGCGGTTGGCGATCAGGACCTTGGAGAACAAGATCGGCTACTCGATGATCATCAGCGGCTCGCCGTACTCCACCGGCGCCGCGTTCTGGACGATGATGCGCGTCACCTTGCCGCTGCGCGGCGAGCGGATCGCGTTCATCACCTTCATCGCCTCGATGATCAGCAGGGTCTGGCCCTCGCGGACGTCGTCGCCGACGTTGACGAAGGACGGGGCGCCGGGCTCCGGGCACAGGTAGACCGTGCCGACCATCGGCGAGGTCACCGCCCCCGGATGGCTGGCGTCGTTGGTCGGCGCCGGGGCAGCCGGCGCCGCCGCCGCGGCCGGAGCCGTCTCGTAGGCGCCCGGTGCGGTGGCGCGCGGCATCGCCGCCTCCACCACCATCTGCACCTGGCGGGCGACGCGGATCTTGATGTCGCCGTGGCTCAGCTCGATCTCGGTCAGCCCGGTCCGGCTGATGATGTCGGCGAGCTTCTCGATGTAGTCGGTATCGATGTCGAGCTTGGGCATGGTTTCGGGCATGGCGGGCGGGTCAGGCGCGGCGGATGCGGCCGGCCAGCGCGCGCAGCGCCAGCCGGTAGCCGTCGAAGCCGAGGCCGCAGATCACTCCGGTGGCCGCAGCCGAGACGTAGGAGTGATGGCGGAAGGGCTCGCGCCTGAAGATGTTGGAGAGGTGCACTTCCATCACCGGCACTTTCAGGATCGTGAGGGCATCGAGCACGGCGACCGAGGTGTGGGTGTAGGCGCCGGCGTTGAGGATCAGGCCGGCCGCACCGTGCCGGGCCTCCTGGATCCAGGTGACGAGCTCGCCCTCGTGGTTCGTCTGCCGGAAGTCGACCGCCAGTCCCAGCGCCTCGGCATCCTCGCGGCAGATGCGCTCGAGGTCGGCGAGGTTGTCCCTGCCGTAGATCTCGGGCTCCCGCTCGCCGAGCAGGTTGAGGTTCGGACCGTTGAGGATCGAGACCAGCGGCTGCATGGGCTGCCTTGGGGTTGCCGTGCGCGGGCTCCCGGCCCCGAACGGCGGCGGCTTATACCACGGCGACGCTGCGGTGCAATGTGACCCGCCGCCGATCTACCGGGCGACGTCCACGACGACCCGGCCCTGCACCTTGCCCTGCAGGAAGTCGCCCGCCACCGCCGGAACCTCGGTCAGGCCGATCTCGCGCGTCAGGCCGTCGAGCCTGGCCATGTCGAGGTCGCGGGCGAGGCGTGCCCACGCGGCCTGCCGCTCCACGGCCGGGCAGAGCACGGAGTCGATCCCGACCAGGCGGACGCCGCGCAGGATGAACGGGAAGACGGTGCCGTTGAAGGCGGCCCCGCCGGCGAGGCCGCAGGCGGCGACGACGCCATGGTACTGCAGGCCGCGCAGCAGGCCGACCAGGGTGTCGCCGCCGACGGTGTCGATGGCGCCGGCCCAGCGTGCGGAATCGAGCGGCGCCTTCGACGGTGCGGCGAAGGTCTGGCGGTCGACGACATCGGCAGCACCCAGCTCGCGCAGCCAGCCGGCGAGCTCGGGCCGGCCGCTCGAGGCGACGACCCGGTAGCCGGCCCTGGCGAGCAGGAGCACGGCGATGCTGCCGACGCCGCCGGCCGCACCGGTGACGACGACCTCGCCCCTGTCCGGGGTGACGCCCTGGGCCTCCAGCGCCTGCACCGCCAGCATGGCGGTGAAGCCGGCCGTGCCGACGGCCATGCTCCGGCGCAGGCTCAGCCCGGCCGGCAGGGCGACCAGCCACTCGCCCTTGAGCCGGGCCTTGCCGGCGAGACCGCCCCAGTGCCGCTCGCCGACGCCCCAGCCGGTGAGCACGACCTCGTCGCCGGCCTTCCAGGCCGGGTTCGCCGAGCTGGCGACGCGGCCGGCGAGGTCGATGCCGGGGACGAAGGGAAAGCTGCGGACGATCTTGCCGGCCCCGGTGATGGCGAGGCCGTCCTTGTAGTTGAGGGTCGACCACTGCACGTCGACGAGGACGTCGCCGGCGGGCAGCTGCTCTTCGGTGAGCGTCTCGATCCGCGACACCGTCTTGCCATCGGCCTGGTCCAGCACCAGCGCCCGGAACGTCCCGCCCATCGGCCTCTCCGTCCTGCTGGCGCTGACCTAGGTGGCGGTGGCGACCGGCGCAAGGCACGGCTAGAACGGCGCCGCGATCGCGGTGGCGGCGGTCGCGGGCATCGGGCGGTGGCATGGACCGGTTGCGACGATGGGTCGACGGCGTCGACCGCCTCAGCGACCGCATCGGCCGCGGCATGGCCTGGCTGTCGCTGGCGACGGTGGCGCTGGTCTTCCTGTCGGTGGTGCTGCGCTACCTGTTCAACTGGGGCCAGATCTGGCTGCAGGAGACCTACACGGCCCTGCACGCCGCCGCCTTCATGCTGGGTGCTGCCTACGCGCTGCGGCATGACGCGCATGTCCGCATCGACATCTTCTACCGCACCGCCAGCCCGCGCTACCGGGCGCTGGTCGACCTGTTCGGCTCGCTGCTGCTGCTGCTGCCGATGCTGGCGGTGCTGCTGTGGGCCGGACTGCCCTACGTCGCCAAGTCGGTGGCGACGCTCGAGGGCTCGCGCGAGCCGGGCGGGCTGCCCGGGCTGTTCGTGCTGAAGGCGCTGATTCCCACTTTCGCCGCCCTGCTGCTGCTGCAGGGCTCGGCCGAGGTCGGCCGGGCGATCCTGCGGCTGAAGGGGCGATGGCCGGAGCGGCGTGCCACGGAGTCCGGCGCGTGACCGGCGAGATCCTCAGCCTGCTGATGTTCGCCGTGGTCTGCGGCGTGCTGGTGATCGGCTACCCGGTGGCGTTCTCGCTGGCCGGCACCGCCCTCGGCTTCGCCTTCCTCGGCAACGCGCTGGGCGCCTTCGACCTGCGCCTGCTCGGGGCGCTGCCGTCGCGCGTGTTCGGCAGCATGACGAACGAAGTGCTGGTCGCCATCCCGCTGTTCCTGTTCATGGGCTTCATGCTCGAGCGCTCGCGCATCGGCGCCGAGCTGCTCGACACGATGGGCGCCCTGTTCGGCCGCGTCCGCGGCGGCCTCGGCTACGCCGTCATCATCGTCGGCGCCCTGCTCGCGGCCACCACCGGCATCGTCGGCGCCACCGTGGTGACAATGGGGCTGATCAGCCTGCCGGCGATGCTCAAGGCCGGCTACGATCCGAAGCTCGCCAGCGGGACGATCTGTGCCGCCGGCACGCTGGGCCAGATCATCCCGCCGTCGATCGTCCTCGTCATCGTCGGCGACCTCCTGCAGGGCGCCAACTCCCAGGCGCAGCTCGCCATGGGCAACTTCGCGCCCGATCCGGTCTCGGTCGTCGACCTCTTCGCCGGCGCCGTTCTGCCCGGGCTGGTCCTCGTCGCCCTCTACCTCGGCTGGCAGGCCTGGCTGGCCTGGCGCCGGCCGGAGACCTGCCCGGCGATCACCGTTCCCCGCCCGGACCGGCGGGTCGTCGCGACCACGCTCCTCGTCCCCGGCGGGCTGATCGTCGCGGTGCTGGGCTCGATCCTGTTCGGCCTCGCCACGCCCACCGAGTCGGCTGCCGTCGGCGCGGTCGGGGCCACCGTGCTGGCCCTCGTCCGTGGCCGCCTGCCGCTCGACGTCCTGCGCGAGGTGGCGCGGCGCACGCTCGAGACCACCTCGATGATCTTCGTCATCGTCATCGGCGCCTCGGTGTTCTCGCTGGTCTTCTTCGGCCTCGACGGCCAGCGGATCGTCACCGACGTGCTGCATGCCATGCCGGGCGGCGCCTTCGGCGGCATGGCGGTGTTCATGCTGCTGCTGTTCGTGCTGGGCTTCTTCCTCGACTTCCTCGAGCTCGTGCTGATCACGGTGCCGCTGATGGGACCGCCGCTGATCATGCTGGGCGTCGATCCGCTGTGGCTGGGCGTGATGATCGGCGTGAACCTGCAGACGAGCTTCCTCACCCCGCCGCTGGGCCCGCCGCTGTTCTACCTGCGCGCCGTGGCGCCGCCCGAGGTCACGACCGCCGACATCTATCGCGGCGTCGTCCCGTTCGTGGTGCTGCAGCTGGTCGGGCTCGCCATCATCTGGGCGTTCCCCGGCCTCGCCACCTGGCTACCCCGGCTCCTGTTCGGCTGAGGCCAGCGGCCGCCAGACGGACCCCTCCAGCGCCTCGAGCGGGGCGAAGCGCACCTTGTAGGCCATCTTGCGGCAGTCCCTGATCCAGTAGCCGAGGTAGACGTAGGGCAGGGCCAGCTCGGCCGCCCGCCGCACGTGCCACAGGATCACGTAGGTGCCGAGCGAGCGGCGCTCCTCGGCCGGCTCGAAGAACTTGTAGACACCGGACAGCCCGCTGGCGACGCGATCGGTCAGGCTGACGGCGACGAGCCGGCCGCTGCCGTCGCGGATCTCGGCCAGCAGGGTGCCGTAGACGCCGCTCTCGACCATCTCGGCGTAGGACTCGAACCCCATGCGGGCCATGCCGCCGTCCTCGTGACGTGCCGACAGGTAGCGGTGGAACAGGTCGAACTGCTCGACCGTGGCGCGCGCCGGGCGCTCCTCGACGACGAGGTCGGCGTTGCGCTTCAGCAGCTTGCGCTCCGAGCGGCTCGGGCTGAAGCCGGCAACGACGATGCGCACCGGCACGCAGGCGCTGCAGCCGGGGCAGGCCGGCTTGTAGAGCGCCTGCTGGCTGCGCCGGAAGCCGGCGGCCGTCAGCACGTCGACCAGTCCCGGCGGATCGCCGGCCTCGACCAGCGCCACGAGCCGGCGCTCCTGCCGGTCGGGCAGGTAGGGGCAGGGCGCCAGCTCCGAGCTGTAGAGGTGCTTGGTCCAGCGTGGCGGCGCCGAGCTTTCGGCCATGCGATCTCCGGAAGATCCTGCCGCGGTTGTGGGCGATCCCCGGCGGCGACGCAACCGCCGCCGTTGACACCTGACATAAGGAAAGATATCCTATACTAGGAACAATCGCTGGAGACGGCCATGCGACCTGGACTGATGGGCCTCCTCGACGGGCTGACGCGGGTGCTCGCCCGCTGGCCACGCCGGATGGTGCTCAAGGCGAGCGGTGAGCGCGTCGAGCTGCTGGAGGTCGTCGAGACCGACGGCCGGCGGCGCTGCAAGGTCGAGTTCGCCGACGGCCGGATCACCGAGGTCGCCGAGGCGGAGCTCGATTCACGCCTCGCCGGCAATGCCGTGGCGGGCGTGGCGGCGATCGTCATCGCCATCGCCGGTGTCGTCGCCGGCGGCAGCGGCAGCCTCGACGGCGCCGAGAAGATCCTCGAGGACATCGCCGCCTGCGCGGCCGGCCCCGAGCTGCCGGCCGTTACGCCCTGAGCGCTTCACGCTCGCGGCACGGGGCCGTCGACTGGCGGATCTGCAGGGTGCTCGTCCAGAGTTCCTGCAGGCTCGCCGGCGCGGTCCCGTTCAGCACCTGCAGCAGCATCTGGGCGAGGCGCTGGCCGGCCTCGCGGATGGGCATCCGGCTGGTGGTCAGCGGTGGATCGGCGTGCAGGGCCAGATTCAGGTCATTGTAGCCGGTGACCGACAGATCCGTGCCGACCCGTCGGCCGCAGGCGCGGGCCGCGCGCAGGGCACCCATCGCGGTGAGGTCGTCGAGGCAGACGATGGCGGTGAGCGGCTCGGGCAGCGACAGCAGGCGCCGCGCCGCCTCCGCACCACCGCCCTCGCTGAGGTCGCCGTCGGCCCGCCAGGCCGGCTCGACCGGCAGGCCGGCCTCGGCCATCGCGACGAGGTAGCCATCGTTCCGGTCGGCGACGAAATGGTAGCGCTGGTCGGCGCCGACGAAGCCGATGCGGCGGTGGCCCAGCCGGATCAGGTGGCGGGTCATCTCGCGGAACGCCGCGGCGCCGTCGACGTCGACCCAGGCATGCTCGTCGGCCCGGTCGTCGCGGCCGAGGGTGACGAACGGGAAGCCCTGGTCGAGCAGGAACCCGACGCGCGGGTCGCGGCTGCGGGTACGGTCGAGGATGAGGCCGTCGACCCGCCGGCCGCCGACGAGGCGGCGATAGGCCGGCAGCTGGTCGTCGCGCGAGGCGGCGCCGCTGATGACGAGGTCGAGGTTGGCCCGGCCGAGGACCTCGCCGATGCCCGAGATCAGCTGGGTGAAATAGGGGTCGCCGTAGTAGGCGTTGACCTCCTCCATCACGAAGCCGATGCATTCCGCCCGGCCCGAGCTCAGCCGCCGGGCCAAGGAGTTGGGCATGTAGCCGAGCGCCCGCGCAGCCTCGACGACCCGCTCGCGGGTGGTCGGGCTGACGTCCGAATAGCCGTTCAGCGCTCGCGAGACCGTGGTCATCGAAAGGCCGAGGCGGCGCGAAAGCTCCTTAAGATCCATGCCCGTCGCGTGGCGAACCGGTCCCCCGGCCCTGTCTAGGCGGTTGCGGTCCGACAGGTCAAACGCTCACGCCGTCAGGGTCCGCCGACGAGCACGAACAGCCAGCCGGCATAGGCGAGCAGGGCCGCGGCACACAGCCACACCAGGACCTGCAGCAGCCACAGGCCCGTGGCACCGTCGCGCGGCGGCTCCGGCAGCGGCGACTGCACCTGGCGGACATTGACGGCGAACCGCTCGACCGGACGGTACATGGCACCCTCGAACCCGCCGCTTGACCCGCGACGAGGCTAGGCGGACGCCCGGCGGATTTATCTAAAACTTTGACGATTATGCCTTTGACAAACCCACCGAGACGTGGTGTAGATGCTCCCACGAACGGAGCTTCCCATGTCCCTGCTGTCCCGCCCCTACTTCCACGATGACGCCGCCGCTCTGGCGCACCTGGAAGCCGTGCTCTGGGCCAAACGGCCTCGGTGTGCCCGCACTGCGGCGCGGTGGATCGCATCTTTAGCTCTTAAGGGAGCCAGCACGGCCAAGCGTCCGGCCTGCGTGCCGCGGTCACCGCCGCAAGCAGTTCACGGTGACGGTCGGGACGATCTTGAGGCCAGCCACGCGCCGCTGTACAAGTGGCTGCAGGCGTTCACCACCTTCTCGTGTCCAGCAAGAAGGGCATCTCGGCCCACCAGCTGCACCGCGTGCTGGAGGTCACCTACCGCACCGCGTGGTTCATGGCGCACCGCATCCGCGAGGCGATGAAGTCCGGCCCCCGGTCTCGCTGGGCGGCGAGGGCGCCGTCATCGAGGCCGACGAGACGTACATCGGCCGCAAGAAGGGCGTCGAAGCCAAGCGCGCCTTCCACCACAAGCATGCGGTACTGGCGCTGGTCGAGCGTGGCGGCAACGTCCGCAGCTTCCACGTCGAGCGCATGACGACCGACACGGTGGCCGAGGTCATCAAGGCGAACGCCGACACGCGCAGCCACCTGCGCACCGACGAGGCCAGGCACTACGTCAACCTCGGCCGCGAGTTCGCCAGCCACGAGTCGGCGCAGCACAGCGGCAAGGAGTACGTCCGCAAGGGCGACGGCCCGACCGCGCACACGAACACGATTGAGGGGTTCTTCAGCGTGTTCAAGCGCGGCATGAAGGGCACCTACCAGCACTGCGGCGAGCGCCACCTGCACCGCTACCTCGCCGAGTTCGAATACCTCCGCTACAACAACCGCTCGGCGCTGGGCGTTGAGGACGCGGCCCGCGCGGTGAACGCGATTGCAGGCGCGAAGGGGAAGCGTCTGACGTATCGAACTGCTGGTCGGTAAGAAACGGCCTTGACCCACTAGGCCGGGCCCTCATATCTCGGAAGGCACCCAAAGGCTCGAATCCGCTGGCATTGCCGGCCTTGGTGCGTAACTTGCACCTAGAGCCTTTGGCGGCTCCTTCCGCTCATTAGTTCGGCCGGAAGAGCCAGATGGTAAACTTATCGCGCCGTAGCCGGTGCTCCTTTTCCAAGTGGGAACTGGCGATTCCGCAGAATGTATTGTCCGAGATCTTTTCGGCGCGGCGCACCCGTCTAGTTCATGATGTCCGTTAATGCCCGCCGCCATCGCGCCAATGATTATGTCGCACATTTGCAGAATGTTCGACGTCCGCGAGTCCATTTGCCGACCTCCAAGCGAATTCCTCTGTTTTCCGTACTTGGCTCTTGCCTGATAGTTGACTCATGAGATGTGAGACTTGCTGTCCTTGCTGTCATTGCCGTATCAGGTAGGCATGGAGCTTGCATTTATCTCCATAAAATCGGCACAGCCGGTGAATGAAAAGCTGACAGTAGAGCTTATTGACTGTCAAGTCTCTCGACCCAGCGTGACTGCCCTTTGTGGTCAAGCTCGTCAAAATTAGCGACGATGCTATGAAAGGTAATCTGTTTTTCTTTGACCATCAGGTAAAACAAGTCTACAATGGCCTTGTAAGCGACTTCCCTGTGCCCGCCGCGGTACTTGGACCACTTGACCTCAGACGTAATGCCGGCCTTGGCCTTGATGGATGCGATTTCCGCGTCGATGGTTGGCGCTCGTTTGGGGTGTACGGTTACCCCGCCGGCCACCATGTATGTGTGTGGGCCATGATGGCTGTCGTCGCAGCATCGCTGGCCTTCGGAGGATCGGCATCAGTGCCAGATAATCTCAAGGCCCTTGGAACGGCCAACCGCCGAATATGAGGCTGGGCTAAAAGCCATCGCGGAGAAGGCCGAAAGTCAAGGCCAAGTTCAAGTTCGCGGCTCATGAACTCGGCTGCGACGACGACGAGGCCGCGTTCGACGCCAAGCTCGAGGCTGGCGCGGGCGAAGGTGGAGACGGTGCCGAAGCCGCTGGCGAAGCAGAAGCGGAATGGACAATAGACGGTGTCTATGATACTCGCTGCATCAATCGATGCAGCTTATCAGGTGCTTCCCGCGTCTACGTTGCCGCCTGCTGACGAAAGTTGGCTTCACATCGACGCCCAAGGGCGCCTCACCGGTCGCTTGTTTCTCCGACCGCGGGGCGTCCCGTGCCGCGCGTCGAAGCGCGCCGGCCATCATGAAGCTGCTGCCGCGCGATCGCCACGGCCTCGGCTAAATGCCGATATTCGGCACCAGCACGCTAGTCGCCATAAACGCTCCGCGCCGTTCGACGCCGAAGTCGACTTTGGCCCGCTACTGTCCGCCTCCACCTCGTCAAAGTTAGAACAGCCCGTCAGGGTCAGGTAGATCGTCTGGGTCTCTCGCCATCGTTTCGCCTCCTTGGGTTGCGCTGAGGGGCGAGCACAGCGAGGAGAAGCGAAGCCGTGCGTAGCGTCAACGCGTGACGGGCACGCGGCCAGCGATGGGTTGCGAACGAGGAACCAAGACCACTGCTGGCCGTGTCCGTCCGCCGTACGGCGAAGCTGGCGGGCATACTACGCGTGCGCTCGCCAAGGCCGAGGTCAAGGTTGACCGGTCGCGCCCGCGGCGTGGGTGCCGTGAGGATGGGGCAACCCGGCTCCCGGCCCCGCGGCGCGAGACATCGGCGCCGCGACGGGGTGCGCTTGAGGCGTTCCCAGCGTCCCCGCTTCTGCGGTGAATGATGGCCGGCGTCTGTAACCAAAGAGAATACAAGTTTCGGTATGTTGTCAACGCCGCCGAATGGAGGTGGCAGGCCCTGTGAAGACCACACAGCGAATGCGCCGCAGCTATATCACACGGTCGATTGATGGGTTTGTGAAAAGGCATAATCGTCAAAACTTGGCCATTATAGCGTTGACGTACCCACAATCCGGGCACGGCGACACCCGAGGACATCACCCGGCCTGATCTTCCCCGGGTCCGCGGTCGACGCGGCGACGGAGCCTTAACCTTCGGCCGCCGCGGATCAGGCGGTGTCGCCGCCCGGCAGCACCGTCCATCCGCTCGGCGCCGCGCCGTCAGCGCAGCCCAGTTCGCGGGCGGCCTCCTCGAACTCGGCCTGTTGCTGCTCCGCGTGATCGCGCGTCCGGCGCCGAGATGGCGTCGAACTGCGCGGTTCACTATAGCACGGCGCCTAACCCCTCGCCGAAGCAGTCGGCGGCAATGCCGGCGGCGTGGATCCTCGCGCGGCGCGCAAACCAACGCAGAATCTTCCTCCAGCGGCGTGCGCCGCTCTTGAGAAGGGGGAACCAGCCCTTTATAAGGCAGCCCTTCAGAAGGAGACGCTAAGCGAGCTACGAGGCTGATCTGGCCTGAGAGCTGACTCGCGTTGGCGCTGACATCAAGCGCCTGGAGGGCGAGCTTTGCGGCCTGCAGAAGGCCCTGGATCTGTACCAAGCCAGCACTGCAGCGCGCCCCGCCGTAGCGGCGGTCAAGCCGGAGCAGCCTGCGCCGCGCCGGCGCGCAACCGCCGGGAACTTCAATGCGCCGCGCTGTCCACGCCGCGCTTCGCGCCAGCACATCTGGACTGTCTTGGACCGAGGCCACGGCACGCGCGAGCGAGATCGCCGGACGATGTTCAACGCCCGCTCGGTCAGCAGCTACCTCTCGGTTGAGGCCCGCAACGGAAACTTCGAGCACAAGCTGCTGACGGCCGCTACAGGCCGCGCACCGGGGTGGCGCAGATGCGCCGCGAACTCGCCGGAGTTCGCGGACACCGACAACGACAGCCACGAGGAAATAGAAAGATGCCGCCGCCTAAGCGACGCCCCACCGCGCCTTGAGAAACCGACTTGCGCGGTGGGCGCCACGGCTTGGCTGATGGGGCGAGACTGGAACTCTCGACTCCATCCAGTAGGTACCGCCTACACGCCCTCCCAGAAGGTTGCCCGCGTGGTGGAATGGCAGACACGGCGGGCTTTGGGTGCCGCCATCCTGAGCGGGATTTGTCGGTTCGAACTGACCGCGGGCACCACCTTTACGGCAGGATACGTCCACTCCTTACGAGCGGAAAGATGGTAACACACCCTCGAATTCACAGTCGTAACCGCACAATCGGGTGGCCGCATGACGGTCGACGAGCATACGGCCGCCGTTAAGCGGCTGGGTCTGTCGCAGACGCGGGAAACCGACGCTCAGCGGCTGCGCCGCATCGAGAAGCACGTCGCGGTCAGGAAGCCTTTGCCGACCTGACCATGACCGAACGTGCTGCTGAATACCGAGACCTCGTGGCCCGCGTCGACCCGCTAAACCACACGCACTAGGCTGCGGCTGGATCGCCGCCCACCGGCTCTGCGTACATGCTGGACACACCGTCGCCGTCCGGCTCGACCGGACGGACGACCACGTCCATGTCGCGCCTGGCCTGATAGAGCATCTGAATGCAAGCGGGAATCCCGCTGTACAACTGCTCGTGGCTGGTCCCGACAACTCCGCAGGCTCGGCAGGTCAGGGCTCGTGGCAATGAGGAGCCGGCCAACCCCGGCGTGATCTCGATGTTGATCACCCGCACCGACCCTAGAGCACGCATCCCCACCCCGAGCAACGAACAGAGTCGCCCAATCACTACGACAAGATAAAGCGCTAGAGGCGGTTTCTCAAGAGTCGAGTGGTTTCCAGCGTCACCCCGCCACAGGCTGCCGGTAGGTCGAAGCCAAGCGGGCGCCGACCAGCGCGTTCAGCGTGCGCTGCGCATCCTCGACGCCGAGGTCGAGCGGTTGTTGTACCTGAAGTCGAACTCGGCCAAGTACCTGTGCAGGTGCTTCCTGCGGCAGTGCTGATAGGTGCCGCGCATGCCCCGCTTGAACACGCTGAAGAAGCCCTCAATCGTGTTCGTGTGCGCCGTCGGGTCGTCGCCGTGGCGGACGTATTCCTTGCCGCTGTGCTGCACCGACTCGTGGCTGGCGAACTCGCGACTGACGTACACGTAGTGTTTGGCCTCGTCGGTGCGCAGGTGGCTGCGCGTGTCGGCGTTCGCCTTCACGATCTGCGACACGGCTCTGGTCGTCGCCTTCGACGTGGAACGAGCGAACGTTGCCACCGCGCTCCACGAGCGACACGACCGCCATCTTGTGATGGAACGCGCGTCGTCACCGCGCCCTGCTTGCGCCCGATATACGTCTCGTCGGCCTCGACGGTCTTGCCTTCGCCGCCCAAAGGCGGCAGCGCGCCCGACGCCATCGCCTCGCGGATGCGGTGCGCGGCGAACCAAGCCGCCTTGTAGCTGATGTTCAGGATGCGCGGTGGAGCTGGTGGGCGCTGACGCCCTCTTCGAGCAGCACAGCAGGTAGAGAGCCTGAACCCACTTGTGGAGCGGAATGTGGCTGCGCTCGAAGACGGTGCCGACCGTCACCGTAAACGGCTTCTTGCAGTGACCGCACTTGCGCACGCCCGGCCGGGTGCTCTTGCCGCGCAGATCGTAGATGCGGTCGGTGCCGCCGCAGTGCGGGCATACCGGGCCGTTCGGCCACAGAACGCTCTCCGTGCACGCGCGGGCGGCGTCATCGGACTGCGTGGCGGCGAGGGTGAAGCTGTCGACTTGCGTACGGCCATCTCCGGTGGCCGCGACGAGGCTAGGCGGACGCCCGGCGGATTTATCTAAAACTTTAGGTAAATCCCCCGGTCCGGCCCGCCTTGCATACCGCGATGCGCGGCGCGCCGCCCGGCCCCGTGCCGCAACGGATCGTTAAGCTTCCGCTCGCGCCTTGCCGGCCCGCCTGCCGCCCCACATGATCGGCGGCGCCGGCCGGGCCCGCCATCCCGCCGGCCGGTGGCGCGGCCGGGGCGCGCGCAGGGCTGCGCCGATGTCGACGAGCGCTACCACCGCTCCGGCCACGGGCCGGGTCGCCGCTGCCGGCTGGACCGGCATCGCCGTCACGGCCCTCGTCTCGGCCCTGTTCAGCATCATCGGCAGCATCTCGTTCCCGGCCATCGTCTTCGTCGGCGAGGCCGCCCCGCTGTACGGCCAGGGGGTCGGTGCCGCCCTGGTCGGCTCGGTCATCATCGGCGTCACCGTCGGCCTGTTCAGCAGCTTCCGCGGCTCCCTCGCCAACGCCCAGGTCGAGCCCCTGGTCGTCGTCGCCATCATGGTCCAGGACATCGTCCAGCGGCTGCACGACGACGACCTGCACGCGCAGATCCCGGCCACGGTGCTGGCGGCCGTCGCCGTGTCGGTGCTGACGATCGCCGTCGGCCTCTGGCTGCTGGGCGTGCTGCGCGCCGGCGATCTCGTCCGCTACCTGCCGTTCCCGGTGGTCGGCGGCTTCCTCGCCGGGATCGGCTGGCTCCTGCTGGCCTCGGCCGTCACCGCCGCCATGACCGGCCCCGACCTCGACCCGATGCAGGCGCTGCAGCCGATGCAGGTGGCGCACTGGCTGCCCGGCTGCGCCGCCGGCGCCCTGCTGTTCGTGGTGCAGCGCTGGCGGCCGCATCCGTTCAACCTGCCGGCCGCGATGCTGCTGGCCGGGATCCTGTTCTGGGCGGTGGCGCTGGCCACCGGGCACGACGCGGCCCTGCTGCACGCCGAAGGCTGGCTGCTCGGCCCGTTCCCGGCGGACGACCTCGTCCAGGTTCCGCCCTACCTGACCATGCTCGACGATGTCGCCTGGTACGCGCTGATCCCCGAGCTGCCCAAGCTTGGCACCGTCCTCCTCGTCACCGCCCTGGCCGTGCTGCTGACCGCCACCAGCCTCGAGATGGCGGCGCAGCGCGACATCGACCTCAACCGCGAGCTGCGCGTCCACGGCATCGCCAACGGGCTGACCGCGGTGGCCGGCGGCTTTCCCGGCTTCACCTCGATCTCCGGCTCTGTCCTGGCGATGCGCCTCGGCGGCTCGAGGCGGGTGGCCATGGTCGCCGCCGGCCTGCTGTGCGGCGTGGCGCTGCTCGCCGGGCCGGAGATCCTCGGCCTGATCCCGCGCCTGCTGGTGTCGCTGATCCTGTTCTACCTCGGCCTCGAGTTCCTCGAGGAATGGCTGGTGCGGACGCGGCGGCGGATGCCGCGCTGGGACTGGTACGTGCTGGTCCTCGTCTTCGCCGCGACGGTGGCGCTCGACTTCATGTCGGCGGTCGGCCTCGGCCTCGCCGCCGGCCTCGTCCTCCTCGCCATCCGCTACAGCCGCACCGGCCCGGTCCGGCTCGCCGTCGACGGGACCGGGGCGTCCAGCCAGGTCGAGCGGGCCGGGCCGCAGCGTGCCGCCCTGCGCGCCGCCGCCGGCTCGGTGCAGCTGCTGGCCCTGCAGGGCTACCTGTTCTTCGGCACGGCGCACCAGCTGGTCCACGCCATTGCCGGTCGGCTCGGCGACCGCGACCGGCCGCCGCTGCGCTTCCTCGTCCTCGATTTCGCGCAGCTCCTGGGCATCGACGCGACCGCCCTCGAGAGCCTTGCCCGGATCAACCAGCTGGCCGAGCGCGACGGCTTCGACACGCTGGTCAGCGATCCGTCGCCGGAGGCGGCAGAGGCGCTGCGCCGTGCCGGGCTGGGCGGTCCGGCGACGCCGCGGATGCGGCTCGTGCCCAGTCGCGATGCCGCCCTCGAATGGGTCGAATCCCGCATCCTCGAGGGCGAAGCGCCGGCAAGGCGCCAGCACCACGTGCTCGAGGCGATGCTGCGGGTGGTGGCCGACGATCCCCTGGACCAGGCGCTGCTGGCGGCCGGCATCCGCCGCGAGACGGTCGAGCCGGGCACCGTGCTGCTCGAGCAGGGGGCCGCAGCCGACGACATCCTGCTGATCCTCGACGGGCGCGTCGACGTGCTGGTGCGTTCCGGCGACGAGGTCACCCGGGTCAGCTGCTTCGAGGGCGGCACCGTCGTCGGCGAGATCGCCTTCTATACCGGCGAGCACCGCTCGGCCTCGGTGGTCGCCGTCACCCGCACCGAGATCGGCCGCATCGACGCCGCCGAGCTGCGCCGGCTCGAGGCCGAGCGGCCGGATCTCGCCGCCGCGTTCCACCGCGCCATGGCCCGCCTCCTGGCCCAGCGCCTTGCCGGCACCCTGCGCCTGGTGGCGGCGCTGGAGCGCTAGGCCGGCACCATGGCCGGGGCCGGCGCCCTCGCCAGGGTCGGCGGCAGCGGGCGGAAGCGCAGCGTCACCCGCAGGCCGGGATTGTTGTCGTCGAGGCGCAGGTCGGCGTCGTGCAGCTTGGCCACGGCCTGGACCAGGCTGAGGCCGAGCCCGTTGCCGGGCGTCGAACGCTCGGGGTCGAGGCGGACGAAGCGCTGCAGCGCCTGCTCGCGCAGGTTGTCGGGAATGCCGGGACCGGAATCGGCGACCTCGATGGCGGCGCCGCCGGTCGCCGAGGCGCGGACGTCGACCCGGCCGCGTTCGGGCGTGTACTTGATGGCGTTGTCGACGAGGTTGGCGAGCGCCTGGGCGATCAGCTGCCGATTGCCGACGGCGGTCGCCGGCCCCAGGTGCTCCTGGCGCAGGACGATGTCCTTCTCCTCGGCCAGCGGCTCGTAGAGCTCGACGACGTCGGCGGCGAGCTCGGCGAGGTCGACCGTCTCCCATTCGCTCTGCGGCGCCCCGGCCTCGATCCGGGCGATGCTGAGCAGGGCGTTGAAGGTGGCGATCAGGGCGTCGGCGTCGCGCAGCGTCTGCTCCAGCACCTCGCGCGATTCGGCCGCGTCCGGGTCGCTGATCAGCGCGCTCTCCAGTCGCGAGCGGATGCGGTTGAGCGGCGTGCGCAGGTCGTGCGCGACGTTGTCGGAGACCTGCCGCATTCCCTTCATCAGCCGCTCGATGCGCTCGAGCATGGCGTTGAGGTTGTTGATCAGCCCGTCGAACTCGTCGTCGGTGCCGGCCGGCTTGATCCGCTGGCCGAGGTCGCCGGCCATGATCTGCTGTGTCGTCCGGTTGACCGCCTCGATCCGGCGCAGCATCCACCGGCTCATGATGACGCCGCCGGCGAAGCCCAGCAGGACCATGCCGGCGAGGCCGCTGTAGATCGCCCGGCGCAAGGTGTTCTGGGTGTGCAGCTTGTCGGTGATGTCGCGGCCGACGACGAGCGCGCCGCCACCGGGGAGATCGGTGCGCAGCAGCAGGTAGTGCCGGTCCGGCCGCGGCGCGTCGCCGGCTTCGCTGATCGGGAGCGGCGAGTAGCCGGGAACCGTGGGCAGGGGCTCCCCGAAGCCGCCGAGCGTGGTGCCGGCGACCACCATGTTGCGCGCGTCGAGCAGGAAGTAGATCGTGCTCTTGTCGAGTGATTCGTTGGCGCGCTGTTCGACGCCGCGGACCACCGACCGGAAGCCGTAGTTGCGGTAGGGCTCGAGCAGCACCTCGCTCTCGACGCGGAGGGTCTCCTGCGTCTGCTGCTCCATGAAGCGGGCGCTGTACAAATAGACGAAGGCGAGGATCGCGATCGCCGAGGCGAGGAACAGGCAGAGATAGACGACCGTGACCCGGAAGGTCGACGATCTAAGCAGCCTTGTCGTTCGCACGTAGGCTGTACCCGGCACCGCGCACGGTATGGATCAGCGGCTTGTCGAAGCCGCGGTCGATCTTCTGCCGGAGCCGGCTGATGTGCACGTCGATGACGTTGGTCTGCGGGTCGAAGCGGTAGTCCCAGACTTTCTCGAGCAGCATGGTCCGGGTCATGACCTGGCCGGCGTGCCGCAGCAGCACCTCGAGCAGGCGGAACTCGCGTGGCTGGACGTCGATCTCGCGGCCGGCCCGCTCGACCCGCCGTGCCAGCAGGTCCATCGACAGGTCCTCGTAGCGCAGCACCGTCTCCGGCGCGTCGCCGCCGAGCTGGCTGCGCCGCGACAGCGCCTCGAGGCGCGCGAGGAGCTCGGAGAAGGCGAACGGCTTGACCAGGTAGTCGTCGCCGCCGGCGCGCAGGCCCTTGACCCGGTCGTCGACCTCGCCGAGGGCACTGAGGAACAGGACGGGGGTCTTGTTGCCGGTGGCGCGCAGCGTCTTGACGACGTTGAGCCCGTCCAGCTCCGGAAGCATCCGGTCGACGATCAGTGCGTCGAAGCTGCCGCTGGCGGCGAGCAGGAGGCCGTCCCTGCCGGTATTCGCCACGTCGACCGAGTGACCGCTCTCGCGCAGTCCCTTGGCGACGTAGCTGGCGGCCGCCTTGTCGTCCTCGATCAGCAGTAACCGCATGGCGCGAGTGTAGTCCTGGATGCCCACGATCGCCACTCCGAGTTGGAACGATGGGGGGACCGGCAGCTGGTCCTGCCGGTCCCACCCGTCAGCCGGGACTTACGAGGTCGCGAAGGGGATCGCCTCGTAGGTCGGCTGTCCGTTGCGCTGCAGCAGCATCAGCACCGCCTTGGCACCCGTGTCGTGGGCGCTCTTGACGGCATCGACCACCTGCTGCGGCGTGCTCACGCTGTTGCCGCCCACCTCGAGCACCACGTCGCCGGCGCGGATGCCCTTGGACTCCGCCGGGCTGTCCGGCAGGACCCGCTGCACCAGCACGCCGCCGGTGCCGTCGGCAAGGCCGAGGCGCTCGCGCATCTCGGGCGGCACCTCGGCGAGGCCGAGGCCCAGGCGCGGCTGGTCGCTGGCTGCCGGCTCGTCGGCCGAGGCCACCTGCTCGCCGCTGGGCTGCATGCTGATCTTGGCCTCGAGCGTCTCCTCCTTGCCGCCGCGCCAGACCTTGATCTGCGCCTCGGTGTTGGCCGGGGTGGCGGCGACGGCACGGGTGAGGTCGCGGACGGTGTCGATCTTCTTGTCGCCGAAGCCGACGATGACGTCGCGCGCCTGCAGGCCGGCGGCGGCGGCCGGGCTGTCCGGCTCGACCTTGGCGACCAGGGCGCCCTTCGGCTCCTTCACGCCGAGGCTGGCGGCGATGTCCTCGTCCATCTGCTGGATGGCGACGCCGAGCCAGCCGCGCTCGACCTTGCCGTCGTCCATCAGGTCGGCGATCACCTCCTTGGCGAGGTTCGACGAGATGGCGAAGCCGATGCCGATGCTGCCGCCCGACGGCGAGAAGATCGCGGTGTTGACGCCGACGACCTCGCCCTGGGTGTTGAAGGTCGGGCCGCCCGAGTTGCCGTGGTTGATCGGCGCGTCGACCTGCAGGAAGTCCTCGTAGGGACCCTGGCCGATCTCGCGGCCGGTCGCCGAGACGATGCCGCTGGTGACGGTGCCGCCGAGGCCGAACGGATTGCCGATGGCGAGCACGCGGTCACCGACGCGGACCTTGCTGCTGTCGGCGAACTCGACGAAGGCCAGCGGCTTGCCCGCCTCGATCTTCAGGAGCGCGAGGTCGGTCTTCTCGTCGATGCCCTTCACCGTGGCCGGGAACTTCTCGCCGGTCTGCAGGGTGACCTCGACCTTCGAGGCGTCGCCGGCGACGTGGGCGTTGGTGACGATCAGGCCGTCGGCCGAGATGATGAAGCCCGAGCCCTCGCCGTGCGCCTGGCGCTCGCCCTGCGGCATGCGCTGCGGCATGTTGTCGGGCATCTGCCCGAAGAAGCGCTCGAAGAACCGGCGCATCTCGGGGTCGTCCATGTTGGGCCCGCCGCGGCCGCTGGCGTCGGCCTCGTCGATCGTCTTCTCGACGCTGACGTTGACCACGGCCGGCTCGATGGCCGCGACCAGGTCGGCGTAGCCCTTGTCGATGTCGAGGTTGCGGACGTTGGCGTTGGCCGGCTGCGGGCTGTCGCTGAACGCGACCGGCGCGCCGATGAGCAGCGCGGCGACGGCGACGCCGGCGAGGGCGACGGCGCGAACCCGCCCGAGGTTGCGGCGCTTGGCGAGGGAGATGTCGTCCATCCGGAAGCTCCTGACCTGGACCCGCTGCGGGGCAGCGCGCGGGCCTGTTCCCGTTCTGATGCGACCGCATATAAGCTGGGTAGGTGGAACCCGTTTTTCGTCCGGGTGAAGGTTTATCCATGAGGTTGCGGTGAAGCTGGCGGTTGCATCCGGAGCGGTCGCGGACGGGGCGCTGCCCGGGCTGCTCGGCGTGGCTGCGGCGCGCGGGGCGGGGCTGGTCGTGCTGCCGGAGCGGGTCATGGGCGAGGCGCCGGACCTGTCGGACGGCGACGGCCCGCGCCGGCTGGCCGGGCTCGCCCGCGACGCCGGGGTGGCCCTGCTCGGCGGCTACGTCGAGCGCTGCGTCACCGGCACCTACAACGCGGCGCAGCTGGTCGACCGGCGCGGTGTCGTCATCGCCAACTACCGGCAGACCCATGTCGCCCGCGGCGAGCGGGGCCGCTGGGCCGACGGGCAATGGCTGACGATGATGCCGCTCGACGGGGTCATGGTCGGCCTGCTGGTCGGCCACGACATCGAGCCGCCGGAGCCGGCCCGGGCGCTGGCGGTGGCGGGCTGCGGCGTGCTGGCGGTGGCCGGCGGCGCCAGCGACGGCGATGCCGCCGTGCTGCTCCCGGCCCGGGCCCGCGAGAACGGGATCTGGCTGGCCTGGTCGGGCGCGGACCCGGCGATCTACGGCCCCGACGGCCGGCGGCACGGCATCGAGTCCGACGGGCTCATCGTCGCCGACCTCGATCCGCCACCCATGGCGGGCGTCGGCCGGCCGGCCTGGCTCCGCCAGCGTCGCCCGGCCCTCTACGGCGAGCTCACCGTGCGCTTCGACGAGGAGGGCGCGCGCCCGGAATAGGCGCGGCGCCGCTCAGCCCTGCGGCGGGCTGCCTTCGACCCGCACCCTGGCTTCGCCGAACAGGCACTGGTAGTCGGCGAGGCAGTAGGCGTAGTCGACCTGGGCCTCGACCGGCGCCCCGGCCGGCATGGCGGCCAGCGGCACGCGGACCTGCGGCGGTTCCTTGAGGTAGGGCTCGTCGGGCTTGACCAGCGCCACCGGTTCCCCGGCCGCCGGCGTCGGCAGCGGGGTCACCGTGATGCCGGGATCGCCGACCAGCTTCGCCGCCCCGTGCGGCACCAGCGAGACGACGAGCTCCTGGCCCTCCGGCGAGGTCTCGATCCAGCCGGTGACGTCGACGCTGCCCTGCGGGACCGCCGGTGGCGCCAGGTTGTCCAGCAGATTCTGCAGATTGTCGCTGGCCGCGGCGGGCAGGGCCACGACCGCGAGGGCACCGGCAAGGGCGATCAGTCCGCGCTTCATGCTCCCCATATAGCATGCGGGGCCCCGGCCGGGCAGGGGTACCCCCTGGGCACCCGCTGCCCGGCCATCGCCGGTCACTCGGCCGGGGCGACGGCGGCGTGGCCGTGCGCCGGCTCCTTGTCGTAGATCGGCTCGGCCACGTGGAAGCGGGCGCAGCCGTAGAGGAAGGCCGCGACCAGGAGGTAGGCCAGGGCCATCGACGGCGTCACCGCGATGCCGATCGCCTCGCCGTGCATGAAGCCGAAGAAGGTGAGCACCGCCCCCGCCAGCGCGAAGGCCGCCGCCTCGGTGAAGCGACGGTCGATGACGAACACGCCGATCGCACCGAGCACGAGGCCACCGAGGATGGCGCCGCCGCCCAGCACCTCGAGCCCGTGGTAGAGCACGCCGGTCTGGACGAGCTTGTCGAAGCCGACCGCCGCGGCGCTGGTGCCCGCGGCGCCGAGCGCGCCGTCGATCAGCGTCTTGGCCCAGGCGGCAAGGTGCGGGACGAAGGCCAGCGCGATCGCCGGCGCATGCCGCATCGGCGTCGTCTGGAACGCCTGGGCGCCGATCAGCATGCCGATGTAGAGCAGGATCGGCGAGATCGCGACGACCGGCACGAAGGCCAGCAGCAGGGCGATGACCCCGAACCAGGACAGCACGATCACCATGATGCCGACGGCGGCCGAGTAGCCGATCCGCCCGCCCATCGCCTTCCAGCCCGGATGGCCGATGTAGACCGCGTTGATGAACGGGTTGCCCATCAGGCAGCCGATCAGGCTGACGACGCCGTCGGCGGTCAGCACGCGGGTGGTCGGGTAGGCGTCGCCGCCGGCCTCCGCACTCTCGACATTGTCCATGGCCTCGACGAGGTCGTAGACGCCGAACGGGATCGCCGTGACCAGGATCACGCCGATGAACTCGAAGCCGCTGAAGACATGGTCGACGGCGGGGATCGGCACCGAGAAGCCGAAGCTGCCCAGCGCCGCGCCCAGCTGCTCGACGCTCATCCCGCCGATGTCGGCGCCGAACAGGGTCGAGCCCCAGGCGATCAGCATGCCGGCGGCGATGGCGACGAGGCCGGCCGGGATCCCCTTGGCATAGCGCACGCCGCCGAACCAGGCGGCGAGGATGATGGCGAAGCACAGCACGCCGATGACCGGCGTCATGAAGATCTCGAGCGCCGGCCGCATCGAGATGAAGGTCACGGAGACGCCGGCCAGGGTCCCGAGCAGGGCGGCGCGCGGCGTGATCCGGCGGATGTAGGGGGCGACGAAACCGCCGATCATCAGGATGAAGCTCTGGACGAACACCCAGGTCAGGCCGGCTTCCCAGCCCTTGATCGGGTCGCCCGTCGACAGCGTGATCGGCAGCATGATCACGAAGGTCACGATGAACATGTGCGGCACCGAGATGCCGGACGGCAGCGCGCAGACATCGTCGCGGCCGGTCTCCCGGGCGAGGCGGTAGGCCAGCCAGGCGTAGTACATCGTGCTGAGGAACATCATCAGGCCCATCGCGGGCAGGATGCGGCCGAACACGATCTCGTCCGGCATCTTCAGCACGAACCGCAGCAGGCCGGTGAGCACCAGCATGTTGACGAGGATGTTGGTGCCGAAGCCGAAGAACGCGTTCCAGTCGCCGGGCGTCCACAGCGCCGGTCTCTTGGCGAGCATCGCTTGTCCCCTGCCGGAGATGCGGCCTTGCGGGCGACCGCGCCCGCGCGCCGGACATCGTCTGCAAGGGGGACATCAAGAACCGTGCCAGCGGGCCGCCAATCTTGTCCTTCGGCGGTGCAGCATGGCGTTCGGGGCCTTGGGCCCCGCGCTTATGCAGATGCCTGAATTTTGGCTAGCCGGCCGGCGGCGACGGGCCGCCGGCCGGGCGCGGGTTCAGTTGGCGTAGCGGGCGCGCGGCTGGTAGCGGCCCTCGCGCAGCTCGCCGAACAGCTGGCCGACATTGGGGTGGCCGACCGGCTCGCCGGTGGGGTCCGGCACGAGGTTCTGCTCGGAGACGTAGGCCACGTAGTAGCTCTCCGAATTCTCAGCGAGCAGGTGGTAGAACGGCTGGTCCTTGCGCGGCCGCACGTCCTCGGGGATCGCCTGGTACCATTCCTCGGTGTTGTTGAACTGGGGATCCACGTCGAAGATCACCCCGCGGAACGGGAAGACCCGATGCTGGACCACCTGGCCGATCGTGAACTTTGCCTTCGCTTCCTGCATCTCCGACCTCTGCAGCGTCCGATGCCGCGTCGGGCCCGACAGCGGCACCCGCGCGTTGCATCGGATGTGGGCAGCCGGGCGGCCCCTGCCAAGGGCCGCCGCGGCGGCGCCGCCGCCCGGGTCAGTCGCCGATCAGGTTGAGGATCAGGCTCGAGGTGTCGAAGCGGCCGCCGCCCTTCTGCTGCACCATCCGGTAGTACTGGTCGACGGCGGCGGTGACCGGCAGGGCAGCACCGTTGCGGCGGCCCTCCTCGAGCGTGATGCGCAGGTCCTTGCGCATCCAGTCGACCGCGAAGCCGAAGTCGAACTTGCCCTGCGCCATGGTCTTCCAGCGGTTCTCCATCTGCCAGGACTGCGCCGCACCCTTGGAGATGGTGGCCAGCACCTTGTCGGTGTCGAGGCCGGCCCGCTTGGCGAAGTTGACCGCCTCGCCGAGCGCCTGGACGAGCCCGGCGATGCAGATCTGGTTGACCATCTTGGTCAGCTGGCCGGCGCCGACCGGGCCCATGTGGGTCACCGCCTTGGCGTAGGACCAGATGACCGGCTCGGCGCGGGCGAACGCCGCCTCCTCGCCGCCGCACATGACGGTGAGCTGGCCGTTCTCGGCACCGGCCTGCCCGCCGGAGACCGGGGCGTCGATGAAGTGCGCGCCCTGCGCCGCCGCGGCAGCACCGAGCTCGCGGGCGATGTCGGCCGAGGCCGTGGTGTGGTCGACGATGATGGCGTCCTTGCCGAGGCCGGCGAAGATGCCGTCCGGGCCCTCGTGGACCGCGCGCAGGTCGGGGTCGTCGCCGACCATGACGAAGACGATCTCGTTGCCCTGGGCCGCCTCGCGCGGCGTCGCCGCGGCGCGGCCGCCATGCTTGTCGGCCCACGCCTTCGCCTTGGCGGCGGAGCGGTTGTAGACCGTGACCTCGTGGCCCTTGGCCTTGAGATGCCCGGCCATGGGGAAGCCCATCACGCCGAGCCCGACGAACGCGACCTTTGCCATGCCATCCCCCTGGGTTGCGGCGGCGGAAGCTAGCCGGGCAGGGCTGTCGCCACAACCGCCGCCGTGGCGGTGGCCGTGCGAAGGTGTTTCAAGCCGCCGATTGCATTTCGCCTCCGAGCCGGTAGGTCACTGCCAGACCTCGCGTGCCGTTTTCCGGAGCCTTGCCGCCGATGGCCGATCTCGACGCCGCCGCCCCGCAGCCCGTCCGCCTCGCCGACTACCGCCCGCCGGCGTTCTCGACCGAGCTGGTCGAGCTGACCTTCGAGCTCGACGCGCACGCCACCGTCGTCCGCTCGCGCCAGCATCTGCGCCGCCAGGGCCCGGGCGACCTCGTCCTCGACGGCGAGGACCTCGAGACGCTGTCGGTGGCGGTCGACGGCCGGCCGCTGCCGGCCTCGGCCTGGAGCATCGACGGCCAGCGGATGACCCTGTCCGGGCTGCCCGACGCCTGCGTCCTCGAGATCGCCACGCGCATCGATCCGGCCGGCAACACCCAGCTGATGGGCCTCTACGTCTCGGGCGGCATCTTCTGCACCCAGTGCGAGGCCGAGGGTTTTCGCCGCATCACCTGGTACCAGGACCGGCCCGACGTGATGGCCCGCTTCAAGGTCCGCATCGAGGCCGACCGCAAGGCCTACCCGGTGCTGCTGTCGAACGGCAACCCGGTCGGGCAGGGCGAGCTGGCGAACGGCCGGCACTTCGCGCTGTGGGACGACCCGTTCCCCAAGCCCGCCTACCTGTTCGCGCTGGTCGCCGGCGACCTCGCGGTGCTCGAGGACAGCTTCGTCACCCGCTCCGGCCGCACGGTCGACCTGCGGATCTACGCCTCGGCCGCCGACATCGGCCAGTGCGACCATGCCATGGCGTCGCTCAAGCACTCGATGAAGTGGGACGAGGATGTCTACGGGCTCGAGTACGACCTCGACCTGTTCATGATCGTCGCCGTCGGCGACTTCAACTTCGGTGCGATGGAGAACAAGGGCCTCAACATCTTCAACACCTCGGCGACGCTGGCGCGGCGCGACACCGCGACCGACGCCGACTTCGTCTCGGTCGAGCGCATCATCGCCCACGAATATTTCCACAACTGGACCGGCGACCGGGTCACCTGCCGCGACTGGTTCCAGCTGACCCTGAAGGAAGGCCTCACCGTCTTCCGCGACCAGCAGTTCACCGCCGACCGCCATTCGGCCGCGGTCAAGCGCATCGGCGACGTGGCGCTCCTGCGCGAGTCGCAGTTCGCCGAGGACGCCGGCCCGCTGGCCCACCCGATCCGCCCCGACAGCTACGTCGAGATCAACAACTTCTACACCCGCACGGTCTACGAGAAGGGTGCGGAGGTCATCCGCATGATCCATACGCTGATCGGCCCGGAAGCCTTCCGCAGGGGCATGGACCTCTACTTCCAGCGGCACGACGGCCAGGCGGTGACCTGCGAGGACTTCGTCGCCGCGATGGCCGACGCGTCGGGCAAGGACTTCGGCCAGTTCATGAACTGGTACCGCCAGGCCGGCACGCCCGAGGTCAAGGTCCGCCGCGAGTGGGATCCGGCCACCGGCTCGCTCACCCTCGAGGTCAGCCAGTCGACCCCGGCCACACCCGGCCAGCTCGACAAGAAGCCGCTGCTGATGCCGCTGCGCATGGGCCTCGTCGGCAGGTCCGGCAAGGCGCTGCCGGTGCAGCTCAAGGGCGAGAACGAGCCCGGTCCGACCGACCGCGTCATCGAGCTGACCGAGCCGGTGCAGCGCTTCACCTTCATCGGCCTCGACGAGGAGCCGGTGCCGTCGCTGCTGCGCGGCTTCTCCGCCCCGGTCCGGCTGGACGCCGGCTACAGCGACGCCGAGCTCGGCCTGCTGCTGGCCAGGGACGAGGACCTGTTCAACCGCTGGGAAGCCGGCCAGACGCTGGCGCTGCGGGTGATCCTCGCCATGGTCGAGGCGCACAAGGCTGGCCGGCCGCTGGCGGTCGACCGCGGCCTCGTCGATGCCTTCGCCAGCCTGCTCGACGGGCCCACCGACGACGCCGCCTTCCTCGCCCGCGCCCTGTCGCTGCCCGGCACCGGCTTCGTCGCCCAGCAGATGAAGGTGATCGACGTCGACGGCCTCGGCGCCGCCTTCAGGGCGCTGCGCTCCGGCCTCGGCAAGGCCCTGGCCGACCGCTGGCACGCCACCTATGCGGCGATGACCGACACCGGCCCGTTCTCGATCGAGCCGGCCGCCATGGGCCGCCGGGCGCTGCGCAACCTGAGCCTGAGCTACCTCGTGCTGGGCGGCGATCCGCGCGGCCGCGAGCTCGCCGTGGCGCAGTACCGCTCGGCCGACAACATGACCGACCGGCTGGCCGCCCTGCGGGTCGCCTGCGACGGCCGCCTGCCGGAAGCGCCCGAGCTGCTCGCCGACTTCTTCCGCAGCTGGCAGCACGAGCCGCTGGTCGTGAACAAGTGGTTCGCGCTGCAGGCGACGACCGAGGATCCGTCGGCCGTCGAGCTGGTGGCGTCCTTGACCCGGCATCCGGCCTTCACCCTGCGGAACCCGAACCGGGCGCGCGCGGTGCTGGCCAACTTCGCCATGGCCAACCTCACCGGCTTCCACCGCGCCGACGGCGCCGGCTACCGCCTGCTGACCGACAACGCGCTCGAGCTCGACCGCATCAACCCGTCGGTCGCGGCCCGGCTGATCACCAGCCTCGGCCGCTGGCGCCGCTTCGACGAGTCCCGGCAGAAGCTGATGAAGGCCGAGCTCGAGCGGGTGCTGGCGACGCCGAAGCTGAGCCGCGACAGCTACGAGATCGCCAGCAAGAGCCTCGCCTGACGGCGGGGCTCAGCCGGCCCTGGGCTCGACCGGCATCGCCGCCAGCCGCTCGAGGAACCGGCGCTGGCGGCGCAGCGGCCACCAGTCGAACAGGAAGATCTCGGCCGGTCGCCACAACGCCACCCAGCCGACGATGATCAGGCCCTCCTCGACGACGTCGCCGGTCCAGCCGAGGTCGGCGAAGCGGACCGCGACGTTGAGGGCGAGGCACAAGGCGAGGAAGGCGAGGCCGACGACCAGCGCCAGCCGGCCATTGCGCAGCAGGTCGCGCAGCTGCCGGGCGGTGACCTGCGCCCGCCACGCGAAGAAGGACCCGATCGCCTCCGCGACATCGATGCGTCGCGCTTCCTCCACCTCGCTTGGCGGCAGGTGCAGGACCAGCTTGGGCCGCGCGTCCTCGGGCAGCTCCGCCGCCGCCTCGACGATGTAGTCGGCTGCCGCGTCCTCGAGGTCGCGGCTGCGGAACGGCGAGGGGTCGCGCGTGTCGAACAGCTGCTGGACGGTGTCCAGGCGCAGCTCGATCAGGGTATGCCCGCCCTCGCTGCGGTAGGGCCCGGCGGCGTCGCTCATCCGATGGCCGGGCCTACTTCACCGCTCCGGCGGTCAATCCGGCGATGATGTACTTCTCGAGGAAGACGCCGATCAGCGCCAGCGGGGCGATGGCGGCGGTCGACAGCGCCGCCATCGACCACCAGTTGATCCCCTGCGAGCCGGTCTGGCTGGCGACCATCACCGGCAGGGTCTTGGCATCCGCCGAGGTCAGCAGGGCCGCGAAGAAGTACTCGTTCCAGCACAGCACGACCGAGAGGATGAAGGCGGCGACCATGCCGGGCAGGGCGATCGGCAGGACGATGCGCAGGAACGATCCCCAGATCGAGCAGCCGTCGACCAGCGCCGCCTGCTCGAGCTCGACCGGGATCGTGTCGAACTGGTCGCGCATGATCCAGACGACGATCGGCAGCACCATCAGCGTGTAGAGCATGATGAGGCCGACGCGGGTGTCGAGCAGCGCCAGCTCCTTGTAGAGGACGAGGAAGGGCAGGGCGAGGACGACCGGCGGCAGGATCAGCTGCGACAGGAAGAAGAACGAGATGTCCTTGTTGCGCCAGGAGCCGAACTTGTAGCTGAAGCGGCTGAGGCCGTAGGCGGCGAGCGAGCCGATGGCGACGGCGATCGCCGAGGCGCTGAGCGTGGCGATGATGCTGTTGAGGAAGCGTTTGAGGAACTCCTCGCGCACCGTCGAGGTCTGGAAGATGGTGTCCGGCGACAGGCCGAGCGAGCGCCAGCCCTTCCAGTCCGGCTGGAAGTCGACCCACGGGATGAGGTGTCCCTGGGTGACGTTGACCGCCGTCTTCATCGACGTCGTCACCGTCCAGTAGATCGGGAACAGGCAGACGAACGCCCAGAAGATCAAGGCCACGTAGATCAGCACGCGGCCGGCCAGCAGCATGCTGCGGCCATCGAGGCGGCGGGCGGCCGGTGCGGCGGCGGTGGCGGCGGCGAGGGGAGCGGTGCCCATGGTCGTCCTCCTCAGCTGACCCGCCGCATCCAGCGCGACACGAGGTTGAGGAGCAAGGTGACGAAGACGACGATGATGACGAGGTAGACCATCGCCAGCATCGTCCCGTAGCCGACGTTCGAGCGGTCGCGGTATTCGCGGAAGATGAAGCTGGTGACCGAATCGGTGGCGCCGCCGGGGCCGCCGGCGGTGATGTTGATGACGATGTCGGCGAGCTTCAGCTTGAAGATGATGCGCAGCACGATGGCGGTCAGGCTGACCGGCAGCATCAGCGGGAAGGTGATCCGCCAGAACGACTGCCAGGCCGTCGCCCCGTCGACCTTGGCGGCCTCGGTGATCTCGCGCGGGATCGCCTGCAGGCCGGCCAGCAGCATGATCATCACGAACGGGATGTAGGTCCAGGCGTCGATCGCCATGATGCTGAGGCGGGCGATCTCGGGCGTGGCGAAGAACGCCGGCTGGCTCCAGCCGAGCTCGCGGGCGAGGCTCGCCGCCGGGCCGAAGCGGTACTCCAGCATCGACTTGCCGATCATCCAGCTGACCGCCACCGGGCTCAGCATCAGCGGCAGCAGGAAGGCGACGCGGAAGAACTTGCGCGCCTTGATGTCGGCGCTGAGCAGCAGGGCGAGACCGAAGGCGATGGCGTACTCGACCAGCACCGCGGCCGTGTAGAGCACCATGTTGCGCAGCGCGTTCCAGTAGAACGCGTCGTGCCACATGGCCCTGAGGTTCTCGAGGCCGTTGAGCTGCCGGCCAGTGAACGAGCTGAGATTCCAGTCGGTGAAGGCGATGTAGAGCCCGAACAGGGTCGGGAAGACCACCATCGAGATGGTGAACAGCAGCGCCGGCAGCACGAACAGGGCGCGGTGGCCGTCCTCGCCGCGCGTCATCACCTGGCCGATGCCGAGGGCGATCGCCCACAGGACGTAGACGTAGAGCACCGGCCGCCAGGTCTCGAAGCCGAAGCCGGTCAGCTCGGCCTTGTGCAGCCCCTGCAGCACGACGACGGCGACCAGCACCGCGGTCGCGGCCCGGACCAGCCAGCGGCCGGCCGCCTGGCGGCCGGGATCGACCGGCCCGGTGGCGAAGGTGCCTTGCGCATGCTCGATGGCCGACGACACGGGCGGGGCGTCTCCTCTGGAACGATGCGGGCGCGCCCGGGGTCCGGACGCGCCCGCAGCCTCGATCCGCTCCTACAGGCCGAGCGACGCGCGATACAGCGCGATCTGCTTCTCGCGGCCGATCTGGTCGGTCAGCTTGTCCCAGGCGGCGGCGATGTTGTCGGCCCCCGTCTGCGCATCGAACTGGCCGGCGAAGACCTTGGCGAGCTCGTCCTCGGCGACGCTGTAGTACTGGAAGATGCCCGGGATGCGCGGCTCGACCGCGGCATTCGGGTGGTTGTACGAGCGCGACTCGGAGTCGAGGTAGTCGGTGATGAACGCCTCGTCGTAGCCGGCGGCGACCCACTCCGGGATGTTGAAGTGGCTCTTCCGGTAGGGCTGGAAGCCCGACGGATAGGCTGCCGTCCAGAGCGAGATGTCCTTGCCGCCGATATGCGCCGCGGCGCTCCACGCCGCCTTCTGCTTCTTGGCGTCGCTGTCGACCCGCGCCATCACGTACACGCCCCAGCCGATGTAGGCCATGTTGGGCGCGTAGTTCGGGCCGCTCGGCAGCTTGTCCCATTGCCCGGTCTTGGCGTTGTAGACGTCGTCCGAGCCCGGGAGGATGTCGAAGCCGACGACGTCGCCGATGACCGAGCCGTCGCTGGTCTTGGCCATCGAGCCGACATCGCCCCACCAGGCCAGCATCGAGCCGGTGCCGGCGAGGAACTGCTGGAAGGCGGTGGTGCCGGGATCGGCGTTGAGCTGGTCGGCCGGCTCGCTCGGCAGCGCGTCGATGATGTCCTGGATCGCCCGGACCCAGGCCGGGTTGTTGATCCGCGGCTTCATCGTGTCGGCGTCGAACAGCCAGGCCTTGTCGTCGGGGTGCTTGGCGTAGGCGGTCGCCCGGCTGCCGAGGAAGTAGAAGCCGAAGCCGCCCCACGGCTTGGGCGCGTCGAGGTAGCCGTAGACGTCCTGGCCGGCGAGCTGCTTGCCCTTGAGGAACTTGGTCGCCGCCTGGACCTGCTGCCAGGTCTTGGGCACGCCCCAGTCGCCCTGGCCGCCCGCTGCCTTCCACGCCGCCGCCAGCTCGGCGTCGCCGAACACGTCGGTGCGGTAGTTGAAGGTATGGCAGTCGCCGTCGATCGAGATGCGGTAGGTCTTGCCGTCCCAGGTGCCGACCGGCGCCTTCAGGTAGTCGACATAGTCGTCCATGTCGATCAGGCCCTTGACCCAGTCGGGCATGACCGAGGCGAGGCCCTTGCCGCAGACGTCGCCCTCGAAGGGTGCGCCCATCTCGAGGATGTCGAAGTCGACGGTGCCGGTGGCGATCGCCTGCTGCAGGCGCGGGTTGTAGTCGGCCTGGGCGAGGTCGATCCAGGTGATCTTGGCGCCGGTGTAGTCTTCCCACGACTTCAGGAAGCCGCGGAACAGCAGGTTGTGCAGGTTCTGGTTGTTGAGCCCCATGAAGGTCAGCTCGACCCCGGCGAACTCGCCCGGCTGGACCGTGGCCTTGGTCGGGCCGAGGCACAGCTCGCCCACCTTCTGCCAGTCCGCATCGGTCGGCGAGCCGACGCCGACGCCCGGGATCTTCAGGATCTCGGCGCGCAGGTCGCCCTGGGCGAAGCTCGGCCGGGCGAGGCCGCCGAGGCCCATGCCGCCCATCGCCGCGGCGACGCCGAGGCTGGCGCCGCCCTTGAGCAGCGAGCGTCGGCTCGCCTGCATCGCCTGGATGCGGTTGTAGGTTTCGAGTCGCAAGGGAGTGCCTCCAGCCTTGGTGTCCCGCACCGTTCGGCGCTGGCCCTGCGGAAAGCTCCGCGGGCCGGGCGCCGGCGACGGGCTCGTTGGATGGCTCGGAGACTGCGCCGCCGCCCCGTCCCGGTCAATCGCGGTGCGCGGCCGGGGCGGGACGGCGGGAAGGTTGCTGCGAACGCCTCAGTGGCGGGCGTCGACCGCCTCGACCGCGGTCCAGGTGCGCGCGTCCTTGGGCAGCGGCGGATAGCCGTGGATCTTGGGCTCGGCCCCCTCGATGTCGAGCAGGAAGCGCTGCGGTGCGGTGCTGCGCTGGAACAGCGCGTCGGTCAGGTGCTCGCGCTCGTTGAGCTGCTGCGGCAGGTCGCGGCGGCCGATGGCGAGGTGCAGCACGCGGCGCGAGGCGCCGCTGTCGTTGCGGGTGCCGCCGTGCCAGATGTGGCCGTTGATCACCGCCACCGAGCCGGCCTTGCCGGTCAGCCGGACCTCCTTGGGATGCGGCGCCTTGGGATCGGTCGGCATGATCGCGCGGTCCTCCGGCGTCACCGCGATCTCCTTGACCTCGGCCATGTTCACGTCGGGGACGTTGATCGGCACCCACTTGTGCGAGCCGGGGACGACCCGGGTCGGGCCGTTGTCGGGGGTCATGTCGTCGAGCATGACCATCGAGTTGATCACCCGCCAGTCGGTGGCATGGACGCGCGGCACGTCGCTGTGCAGCAGCTGCTGCCCTTCGCCCTTGAGCGGGTTGCGGCCGTTCAGCGAGTAGACGCGGATCTCGCCCAGCAGGTAGTGCGCCGCGGCCAGCGTCGGGTGGCAGCGCAGCAGGCGGTCGAACGCCGGCGACTTGTTGAACAGGTTGGACAGGCGCGGCGCCCCGGGCTCGATGTGCACCTCGTGGCCGCCGAGCTCGCCCTCGATGCCGCGCAGGCGGTCCCACTCGGCCCGCATCTCGGCGACCTCGTCCGGCGAGAAGACGTCGGGGACGACGAAGTAGCCCTGCTCGTCGAGCAGCTGCTTCTGCTCGGGCGTGAGCGGCTTGATCCCCAGCGCGGCCAGCGCCTCCGCCGTGTTCCTGATCATGCAAACCCCCTGATGCTGATCGCTTCTGCCCGATTCTGGCAGGGCTTGGCGGAGGATGTGTGTCGGGCGGCGGAAAACGTCAACGGCGTTCAGGGCATGGCCGATTTCCAGCGCTCCAGCCGTGCGCCCAGCCGGTCGAAGGCGAGGTCGGTCACCACCGCCAGCAGCCCGACGACGACCGCCCCCTGCAGCACGTAGGCGGTGTTGAAGCCGTTGAGCCCGACAATGATCGGCGAGCCCAGCGTCCGGGCCCCGACGGTCGAGGCGATGGCGGCGGTGCCGATCGCCACTACCGCCGAGGTGCGGACCCCGGCGAGGATCACCGGTGCGGCGAGAGGCAGCTCGACGCGGCGCAGCAGCTGCCAGCGGCCCATGCCCATGCCGCGCCCGGCCTCGAGCGCCGCAGCGGGCACCGATTCGAGCCCGGCCAGCGTGCCCTGGACCACCGGCAGCAGGCCGTAGAGCGCCAGCGCGATCAGCGCCGGGGTGAAGCCGAAGCCGATCAGCGGTGCGGCCACCGCCAGTACCGCCACCGGCGGGAAGGTCTGGCCCATGGCGACCAGGGTCTCGACCAGCGGCCGGAACTCGCGGCCGGCCGGCCGGGTCACGAGGATGCCGGCGCCGACGCCGGCGGCGGTGGCGACGAGGCTGGCCAGCCCCACCAGCCCGAGATGGGCCAGCGTCAGGGCGACGAAGCTATCCTGCGCGTAGAGCGGCCGCTCGAGGCCCGGAAACAGCGCCGCGAACAGCGGCTTCGTCCACGGCATCCCGACGACCACGGCGACGAGGGCCAGGGCCGCCCAGGGCAGCGGGTCGGCGGCGCGGCGGCTCACGCGCCGGGCCGCAGGATGTCGGCGGCGTGGATGCTGCCGAGCGGCCGGCCGACCTCGTCGACCACGGGCAGGCGGTCGACGTCGCGCTCGACCAGCGCCGACAGGGCCCGGCGCAGCGACGCCGAGGCCGGCAGCGGCTCGCCGGCGGCGAGGTCGCCGCGGCGCAGGCGCTCGGTGACCGGCATCGCCGACAGCTGGCGGATGCCGAGGTCGTCGCGGCCGACGAACGCCGCCACCGCCGGCGTTGCCGGATGGGTCAGCAGCTCGAGCGGTGTGCCGGCCTGGACGATGCGGCCGCGGTCGAGCAGGACCACCCGGCTGCCCAGCCGCATCGCCTCGTCGATGTCGTGCGTCACGAGCACCACGGTCTTGCCCGACAGGCGCTGGATGCGCAGCAGCTCCTCCTGGAGCGCGGCACGGGTGACCGGATCGAGGGCCCCGAACGGCTCGTCCATCAGCAGCACCTCCGGATCGCCGGCCAGCGCCCGGGCGACGCCGACACGCTGCTGCTGGCCCCCCGACAGTTGGTGCGGGTAGCGGTGGCGGAACTGCCCGGGCTCGAGGCCCAGGAGCTCCAGCAGCTCGGTGACGCGGTCGCGGATCCGGGCGCGCGGCCAGCCGAGCAGGCCGGGGACCGTCGCGATGTTCTGCTCGACCGTCCAGTGCGGGAACAGGCCGATCGACTGGATGGCATAGCCCATGCGCCGGCGCAGCTGCTCGGCGGGCACCTCGCGCACGTCGACCCCGCGCAGCAGGATGCGGCCGGCGTCGCGCTCGACCAGGCGGTTGATCATCTTCAGCGTCGTCGACTTGCCCGAGCCCGAGGCGCCGATCAGCACGCAGAGCTCGCCCTCGGCGATGTCCAGGGACAGGCCGTCGACGGCGGTCCAGTCGCCATAGCGCTTGGTGACGTCAGCGAAACGGATCATGGGCGCGGATCTCCAGGCAGGCCGCGGCGACGGCGAGGGCCGCATCGGCCAGCACGGCCAGGGCGACGATCGGGATGACCCCCAGCAGAACGAGGTCGAGCGCCGCCGACAGCAGGCCCTGGAACATGAGGGAACCCAGCCCGCCGGCGCCGATCAGCGCCGCGACGGCGGCGAGTCCGATGGTCTGGACGACGGTGATCCGCAGGCCGGCGAGCAGCACTGGCAGCGCGAGGGGCAGCTCGACCCGCCGGAAGATCTGGCCGGGCGTCATCCCCATCCCGGCGGCGGCCTCGACGGCGGCGGCCGGCACCTGCCCGAGTCCGGCCTGCGTCGCCCGGGCCACCGGCAGCAGGGCGTAGAGGGTGAGCGCGATGATCGCCGGGGCAGGGCCGATTCCGCTGATTCCCAGCTGGCCGAGCGCCGGCAGCGCCGCCGCCAGCCCGGCCAGTGGCGCCAGCAGCAGGCCGAACATGGCGATCGACGGAATCGTCTGGATGACGTTGAGGACGCCGAACAGGACCACCCGCCAGCGTTCCCGCCGCCAGGCGAGCACGCCCAGCGGCAGGCCGATCAGCAGCGCCGGCAGCAGCGTGGCGCCGACCAGCACCAGGTGACGGACGACGGCCGCGGCGAACACGTCCCGGCGGTTGGCGTATTCCTTGAGGATCGAGAGATCGTCCAGCGCACCGCCGGCCAGCAGCCAGGCGACCGGCAGGAGCGCCACCAGCGCCACGGCAGTCCGGGCGGCGATGCCGAGCCCCAGCCGACGCGTCGCGTCGGCGAGCGCCAGCCATGCCGTGACGACGACGATCCAGAAGCCGGCGCCGAGCGAGGTCCGCGCGGCCGGCGCGGCGGTCGCGGCAAGGCGCGTCGCCTCGGCTCCGGCAACGCCGACGGCGATGCTGGCGAGAAGCGCGGCCGCAGCGGCCACCGCCGCCAGCGTCGCGTTGCGCGCCGGCAGGAACGCCCCCGCGAGCAGCACCAGCAATGGCGCCACGAGCAGGCCGCGCCATGGCGTTCCGAGTTCCCAGCCCCGCAGCGACGTGCCGGTGACGATCCGGTTGGGCGCGTGACTGACGAAGCCCGTCAGCAGCAGCGCCAGCGTGCCGGTGACTGCGAGTACTAGGAGCACGCGGTTGCGGACACGGCGCGGGTCCGCGTCCGCCAGGGGCCGCGTGCGGCTCCGGGCCGCCAGCCTGTCGGCCGCGGAAGATGCTGCCGGCAAGCTGTGCGGCCCCCGCTAGCGGACGAAGCCCTTGGCCTTGAGGTAGTCGCCGGCAACCTGCCCGGCGTCCTGACCCTCGATCTGGATCTTGGCGTTCAGTTCCTGCAGCGTCGGCCCGTCGAGCGAGGCGAACACCGGGTCGAGCGCCTGGGCGATCTGCGGATGGGCCTGCAGCACCGCCTCGCGCACCACGGGCGCCGGCTCGTAGACCGCCTGCGCCCCCTTGGTGTCCTCGAGCACCACGAGGCCCAGCGCGGCGAGGGCGCCGTCGGTTCCGTAGGCCATGGCCGTGTTGACGCCCGAGGTCTGCTCGGCCGCGGCCTTGATCGTCACCGCGGTATCGCCGCCCGCGAGGGTCAGGATCTGCTCCTGGCCGAGGGTGAAGCCGTAGGCCTGCTGGAAGGCGGGCAGGGCGGCCGGGCTCTCCACGAACTCGGCGGAAGCGGCGATCTTGACGTCGCCGCCGCCATTGACCCAGCGCGCGAAGTCGTCGAGCGTCCGCAGCCCGTTGGCGTCGGCCAGGTCCTGGCGGACGGCGATCGCCCAGGTGTTGTTGGCCGGGGCGGGCTTCAGCCAGACGATGCGGTTCTCGGCGAGGTCGAGGTCGCGCACGCGGTCGTAGGCGCCGCTGGCGTCCTTCCAGACCGGTTCGCTGTCGATGCCGAAGAAGAAGGCGCCGTTGCCGGTGTATTCGGGATAGAGGTCGAGCTCGCCGGCGAGGATGGCCTCGCGGACGATCTTGGTTGTACCGAGCTGCACCTTGTTCTCGACGGCGATGCCGTTGGCCTCGAGCACCTTGATCATCAGGTTGCCGAGCAGCGAGCCTTCGGTGTCGATCTTTGAGCCCACCTTGACCGGCGCGTCGGCGGCTTGGGCCGGGACGCCGGTACCGAGGACGATGGCGGCGGCGGCCGCGAGTAGCCCGCGACGGGCGAGGCCGATGCGCATGCGATGTCTCCCTCCGCGCCGGCAGCCGGCGGAACAGGGAGGAAAACGCGACCCGGCCGCAGCGGTTCCGCGGCCGGGCCGACGCTTCAGCTGGCCCCGATGATCCGGTCGAGGATCTGGCCCTCGAGCGCCGCCAGCCGCGGCGAGCCGCGGTGCCGAGGTCGCGGCAGGTCGACGGTGACGTCGAGCACGATCTGCCCTTCCTCGACCAGCAGCACGCGGTCGGCCAGCGCCAGCGCCTCGGCCACGTCGTGGGTCACCAGCAGGGCCGTGAAGCCCTGCTCGAGCCACACCTTCTCGACCAGCTGCTGCATCTCGATGCGGGTCAGCGCGTCGAGGGCGCCCAGGGGCTCGTCGAAGGCGAGCAGGCGCGGCCCGCTGACCAGCGCCCTCGCCAGCGCCACGCGCTGCTTCTGGCCGCCGGACAGCACCGCCGGCCATTCGCCGCCCTTGCTCTCGAGGCCGACGGCCCGCAGCGTCCGCGCGGCGCGGCGGTGGCGCTCGCCCGCCTCGAGCCGGCGGTCGAGGCCGACCTCGACGTTGCCCAGCACGCGCGCCCAGGGCAGCAGCCGCGGCTCCTGGAACATGATGCGTGAGACCTGCCGGCCCGGCCGGGTCAGCTGGATGTCGCCGTCGGTCGGCTCGTCGAGGCCGACGATCAGGCGCAGCAGCGTGCTCTTGCCGCAGCCGCTGCGCCCGACGACGGCGACGAACTGGCCGGGCGGGATGTGCAGGTCGATCCCCTTCAGGACCTGGGTCTCGCCGAACGCCTTGCGCAGGCCACGCAGGGTGATGGCAAGGCCGTGCGGCGGCGGCGCCGGGAACCCCGCCGGGGCCGGCGGCGTGTCCGCTGGCGTGGCCCGGCGGGGAGCGGACAGGATGGTAGCCATCGGGCGGCTCCTCAGCGGCGCTGGAAGGCGGGGTGCCAGGCGAGGCACAGCCGCTCGAGCAGGCGGGCGACGCTGTCGGCGAGCTTGCCGAGCAGCGCGTAGACCAGGATCGACAGGATGACGACGTCGACCAGCATGAACTCGCGGGCGTTCATCGCCATGTAGCCGAGCCCGGAGGATGCCGAGATGGTCTCGGCGACGATCAGCGTCAGCCACATCAGGCCGAGGGCGTAGCGCAGGCCCACGAAGATCGAGGGCAGGGCGCCCGGCAGGATCACCCGGCGGAACAGCTCGAACGGTGGCATGCCGTAGGCCTTGCCCATCTCGACGAGCTGCGCGTCGACCGTGCGGATGCCCTGGAAGGTATTGATGTAGATCGGGAAGAACACGCCCAGCGCGACCAGGAAGATCTTGGCCGACTCGTCGATGCCGAGCCACAGGATGACCAGCGGGATCAGGGCCAGGTGCGGGACGTTGCGGACCATCTGCAGCGTGCTGTCGAGCAGGCGCTCGCTCAGCGACGACAGCCCGTTGGCGAGGCCCAGCGCGAAGCCGATGCTGCCGCCGATCAGGAAGCCGACGGCGGCACGGGCGGCGCTGGCGGCGAGGTTGGTCCACAGCTCGCCGCTCCAGGCGAGGTTGATGCCGGTCAGCAGGATGGTCGTCGGTGCGGGCAGGAACTCGTTCGGCAGCAGGCCCAGCGTCGAGGCCGCCTGCCAGATGAGGATGAGGCTCGCCGGGACGAGCCAGGGGAGGGCGTGGCGAAGGTCGGGCATCGGCGGCGCTCAGCTCGGCACCGCGGTGAGCCGCGGCCGCTGGCGGACCCCGAACTCGCCCGGCTGGGTGGTGTGCGCCGGAGCCTTGGCGGCGGCGCCGTCGATGCCCAGCGCCGGGAACAGCAGCTCGGCCACCTTGTAGGCCTCCTCGAGGTGCGGATAGCCGGAGGCGATGACCGTATCGACGCCCAGCGCCTGGTACTCGCGCAGGCGCAGGGCGACGGTCGCCGGATCGCCCACCAGCGCCGTGCCTGCGCCCGGGCGGACGAGCCCGAGCCCGGCCCACAGGTTGGGAGCGACGACGAGGCGGTCGCGACGGCCGTTGTGCAGCGCCAGCATGCGCCGCTGGCCCTCCGAGTCCGATTCCTCGCGGAACTTGCGCTGGGCCTCGGCGATGGCCTCGTCGGGCAGCCGGCTGATCAGCCGGTCGGCCGCCTGCCAGGCCTCCGCCTCGGTCTCCCGCACGATCAGGTGGATGCGCAGGCCGAAGCGAACCTGCCGGCCGCGCGTGGCGGCGCGCTGGCGGACCGCCAGGATCTTCTCGGCCACCTGCTCCAGGGGCTCGCCCCAGGTCAGGTAGGTGTCGACGTGCTCGGCGGCGACGTCGATGGCCGCGGCCGACGAGCCGCCGAACCACAGCGGCGGGTGCGGCCGCTGCACCGGCGGGAAACCAACCTTGGCACCCTTCACCTGCAGGTGCTGGCCGTCGAGATCGACCGTCTCGCCGGCCAGCACGCGCCGCCAGATGGCGAGGAACTCGGCGGCGTGGGCGTAGCGGGCGTCGTGGTCGAGCCGCACGCCGTGCCCGGCCAGCTCCAGCGGGTTACCGCCGACGACGACGTTGAACAGCGCCCGGCCGCCGCTCAGCCGGTCGAGTGCCGCCGCCTGCTGGGCGGAGAACACCGGCGAGGCGATGCCCGGGCGCAGCGCCACGAGGAAGCGCAGCCGCTCGGTCACCGGGGCGAGCGCGGCGGCGGTGATCCAGCCGTCCTCGCAGCCGGTGCCGGTGGGCAGGAGCACGCCCTTGAAGCCGAGCCGGTCCGCCGCCTGGGCGATCTCGCGCAGATAGCGCGCATCGGCCGGGCGATGGCCCTGCTCGCTGCCGAGATAGGTTCCGTCGCCGCTGGTCGGCAGGAACCAGAACAGGTCGAGCGGCCTGTCGGTCGTCGTCATGGGCTTCCTCCTTGGCGGGCGGGTTCGGCGCTCAGGCGCCGGCCGGCAGGTTCCAGACGATGTCGCGGACGGCGATCGGCTTCGGGATCAGGCCGAGCGACAGGAACCGGTCGGCCACCGCCTGCTGCTCGGCGGCGATCTTGTCGGTCACCGGCGTCACCGCGAAGTCGGTCCGCGCCACCGCCCGCTGCTGCGCGGCGAGGTCGACGCCGGTCGCCTGCGACCAGGCCTCGGCGACCTCGGGGCGATGGTCGGCCGCCCAGGTCGCCACCGCCTGGAGCTCCTCGATGACCGCCTTGATGATCGTCGGGTTGGCCTCGGTGTAGGCGCGGTTGCCGAGGAAGAACGAGTTCTGCGCGACGATGTCCGAGGCCAGCGCCAGCACGCGCACGCCCTCGCCGGACTCGGCCACGGCGAAGAACGGGTCCCAGATGGTCCAGGCGTCGACCTTGCCGGTCGAGAACGCCGCCCGGGCATCGGCCGGCGGCAGGAAGACCGGCTCGATGTCGGCGTAGGTGAGGCCGGCCTTCTGCAGGGCGGCGATGGTCAGGTTGTGCGCGCTCGAGGCCTTGGCGAAGGCGACGCGCTTGCCCTTGAGCTCGGCCAGCGACTGGATCGTCGAGCCCTTGGGCAGCAGGATCCCGGCGCCCGAGCCCGCCGCCGGCTGGGCGGCGACGTAGAGCAGCTTCGCACCGGCGGCCTGGGCGAAGATCGGCGGCGAATCGCCGGTGGTGCCGAAGTCGATGCTGCCGAGGCCCAGCGCCTCGAGCAGCGGCGGGCCGAACTGGAACTCGGTCCAGGTCACCGAGACCCCGAGCGGCTCCAGCTTCTTCTCGATCGCACCCTGCTGCTTGGCGAGCAGGAGCACGCCGTTCTTCTGGTAGCCGATGCGGATCGAGCTGGCGGTGGCGGCGCGGACGGGAACGGCGGCGAGGCCGGCGAGGGCCGCGGCCGAGGCGAGCGCGTGGCGACGGGTGAGCATCTCGTTCTCCTTAAAGCCTAGCGACAAACTATGAAATAAGAGCGATGGCTGTCAACCGGCCCCGCCATCCTCCGGTGCACTGGACGCCACCTGTGGCCCGGGCGTATCACCCGCCGCAGCAGTACCGGCGGAGGTTGGGCCATGAACGAGATCGGGCACTTGATCGGCGGCAAGCGTGTCGCCGGGAGCAGCGGGCAGTTCGGCCCGGTCTACAACCCGGCGACCGGCGAGCAGGCTGGGCGCGTCGCCTTCGCCTCGGCCGCCGAGATCGACGCCGTCGTGCAGATCGCGAAGGCCGCCCAGCCGGCCTGGGCCGACACCTCGGTCGTCCGCCGCGCCCGGGTGATGTTCAAGCTCAAGGAGCTGATCGAGCGCAACATGGACGAGCTGGCGGCGATGATCACCGCCGAGCACGGCAAGACGCTCGACGACGCCAGGGGCTCGATCACCCGCGGCCTCGAGGTGGTCGAGTTCGCCTGCGGCATCCCGCAGCTGCTCAAGGGCGAGTTCAGCCACAATGTCGGCACCGGCATCGACCTCCTGTCGGTGCGCCACCCGCTGGGCGTGTGCGCCGGCATCACGCCGTTCAACTTCCCGGCCATGATCCCCTTGTGGATGGCCCCGATCGCCCTCGCCTGCGGCAACGCCTTCATCCTCAAGCCGTCGGAGAAGGACCCGTCGGCGACGGTCCGGCTGGGCGAGCTGATGCTGGAGGCGGGCGTGCCGCCGGGCGTCATCCACGTCGTCAACGGCGGCCGCGACGCGGTCAACGCGCTGCTGGCCCATCCCGACATCGCCGCCATCAGCTTCGTCGGCGCGACCGCCACGGCCGAGTACATCTACCGGACCGCGACGGCCGCCGGGAAGCGCGTCCAGGCCCTGGGCGGCGCCAAGAACCACATGGTCATCATGCCCGACGCCGACCTCGACCAGGCGGTCGACGCGCTGATGGGGGCGGCCTACGGCTCGGCCGGCGAGCGCTGCATGGCGATCTCGGTGGCGGTGCCCATCGGCCAGCGCACCGCCGACGCGCTGATCGAGCGCCTCGCACCGCGCGTCCGCCAGCTCAAGATCGGCCCCGGCACCGAGCCCGGCGTCGAGATGGGCCCGCTGGTGACGGCCGAGCACCTCGCCAAGGTCCGCGGCTATGTCGACCAGGGTGTGAAGGAAGGTGCGGAGCTGGTCGTCGACGGCCGCGACTTCCGCATGCAGGGCTACGAGAACGGCTACTTCATCGGCGGCTGCCTGTTCGACCGGGTGACGCCGGCGATGAAGATCTACCAGGACGAGATCTTCGGCCCCGTCCTCTCGGTCGTGCGCGAGGACAGCTACGACGAGGCGGTGAAGATCATCAACGCCCACGAGTACGGCAACGGTGTCGCCATCTTCACCCGCGACGGCGACGCGGCGCGCAGCTTCGCCAACCAGGTCAACATCGGCATGGTCGGCGTCAACGTCCCGATCCCGGTGCCGATGGCCTTCCACAGCTTCGGCGGCTGGAAGCGCTCGCTGTTCGGCGACCACCACCAGCACGGCCCCGAGGGCGTGCGCTTCTACACGAAGCAGAAGGCCATCACGAGCCGCTGGCCGACCGGCATCCGCGCCGGTGCCGAGTTCAAGATGCCGACGATGTGAGGGGCTGCGGGAGGTTGATGGTCAGCGCAGCAGGCCGGCCACGACCCGTTCCAGCTCCGGCACGTCCGTGGCCACGATGTCGGCGATGACGGCGTGGTTCACCCGGCCGTAGGCGTGCACGAGGATGTTGCGCAGGCCGATGATCGCCCGCCGGTCGGGCAGGCGGTCGGCCGTCGCCGGATCCAGCCGGGCGATCTGCGACGCGGCCTCGCCGATGATCGTCAGCTGGCGCTCGACCGCCGAGCGGAGCAGCTCGTCGTCCGCGAGGTCCGCACCCCGGCGGGCCGCCATGAACCGCCCGATTGCCGCACAGGCGCCGGCGATGTCCTCCAGAAGCGCCGCCGTCCTAGGCTGCATGGAGCAGCACGCGCTCCCCGGCGATCGCCTCGAGGAACCGCCGGTTGCGCACGCCCTCGGTCATGACGAGGTCCACCGGCCGGCCGAGCAGGTCCTCGAGCGCCGCCAGCAGCCCGAAATAGGCCGGCGCGTGCTGGCCGGGCGGCAGCGGCGCGAACTCGACCAGGAAGTCGACGTCGCGCGGCTCGCCGCCGTCGCGCGCGGCCGAGCCGAACAGCTCCAGCCGGCGCACCGCGAAGCGGCGGCACAGCGCCGCGAGCTCCGGCCGGTGTGACGCGATCGACGGATGCATGGCGTCCGAACTCCGCTGCTCCCCGCCGCCTCTATAGGGCATCGCCCCCCACCCCGCCAAACCCGCGCATCCCCGCCCCCGCATCCGCGTTTCCCCCACGGGCCGCTTTCCGCTAGCCTGCGGCTCCAGCCGGTGTGGGGGAACGTCGCGGATGATGTCGCAGCTGATGGCGCGGGCGGTGCAGGCGGTGGGCGACGTGCTGGTGGCGGTGCGCCGCAAGGACCAGCCCGGCCAGCAGGCGGTGGGCACGGCCCCGGCCATCCCGCAGGCGAAGCCGCAAGGCTCGCTGCCGACCCTGAAGATGCCGACCGCGCGCGGCTGGCCGGCCGGCAAGACACCCGTCGCCGCCCCCGGCCTCAAGGTCAACGCCTTCGCCAGCGGCCTCAAGCACCCGCGCTGGATCACCGTGCTGCCCAACGGCGACGTCACCGTGGCCGAGGCGCTGACCACCTCGGGCGGTGTCTCCAGCGTGTTCGACTACGCCATGCACGCCACCATGCGCCGCGCCGCCGCCCTGGGCGACAGCCCCAACCGCATCACCCTCCTGCGCGACGCCGACGGCGACGGTGTGGCCGAGATCCGCGAGGCCTTCCTCGAGAACCTCAACCAGCCCTTCGGCATGGCCCTGCTCGGCGACACCTTCTACGTCGGCAACACCGACGGCATCGTCACCTTCCCCTACACGCCCGGAGCGCTGAAGCTCGCCGGCCCCGGCACCCGCCTCACCACCTACAAGCCCGGCGGCCACTGGACCCGCAGCATCCTGCCGAGCCCGGACGGCCAGAAGCTCTACGTCGGCGTCGGCTCGCTCTCCAACATCGCCGAGCACGGCTTTCCCGCCGAGGAGGGCCGCGCCTGCATCTACGAGGTCGACCCGCGCACCGGCGCCAGCCGGATCTTCGCCGGCGGCCTGCGCAATCCCGTGGGCCTCGCCTGGGAGCCGGTCACCGGGTCCTTGTGGACCGTCGTCAACGAGCGCGACGGCCTCGGCGACGAGACCCCGCCCGACTACCTCACCAGCGTCGCCGACGGCGGCTTCTACGGCTGGCCCTACTGCTACTGGGGCCAGACCGTCGACCACCGGGTGCCGCAGGACGCGAAGCTCGTCGCCAGCGCCCGCCGCCCCGACTACGCCCTGGGCGGCCACACCGCCTCGCTGGGCCTGTGCTGGCTGCCCGCCGGCACGCTCCCCGGCTACGGCGACGGCATGGTCATCGGCCAGCACGGCTCCTGGAACCGCAGCACGCTGGCCGGCTACCGGGTGATCCACGTCCCCTTCGCCGACGGCCGGCCCTCCGGCCCGCCGAAGGACATCCTCACCGGCTTCCTGTCCCCCGACGAGCGCGAGAGCTACGGCCGCCCGGTGGGCGTGACCATCGGCCCGGACGGGTCGCTGCTGGTGGCGGACGACGTGGGGGATGTGGTGTGGCGGGTGCGGGAGAGGGCCGGCGGGGTAACCAAGAGCACTAACCCGATGATGGCGACAGCAACCAACGCGACGGCCGCCAGTATGTGATAGGCAAAGCTCGTTCAATCGCAACAAGTGCAGCGAAGTCAGCAAACGTGCATGTCACCCGCATTTTAGGGAAAGTTTCGGTCGTTGAGCACCCTCACATATTATGTAGGTGCGCCTTGAAGCGAACGGACTTACGGGTGCTAGTCCCTGTGCGGAGGGGAGACGCCAGAAGCCCTGCCGCAATATTCTAAATTTCGTAACAGTAGAGTGCAAAGATGTCTTATCGCTCAGCAACAATTCGTGACACCATAGAGCGAATTAATCGGGTCTATTTTCCCTGCAATACAAAGGCCGTTCGTATGGGAGTTGGATCAAATAGTAGCCCTATTCGACTCCATTATGCGTGGCTATCCAATTAGCTCATTCCTATTTTGGGAGCTAAAGAAGGAGAATTGGTTAGAATGGGGATAGTATGTATAAATTCATCAATGATTTTACGTATGGAAACACGCACAGTGAAATGGCCCACCCTAGTGGAGAGGAAATTACACTCGTTCTGACGGACAGCAGCGGCTGACATCGCTTCTCATTGGATTAATCGAGTTCATCGAATTCGTCCCAAGTACAAAAGAAAGGCAGGTCAGTCTACTTATGTACCGCAAAGGCTTTACATCGATCTATTGAAGTGGCGTCCTGATGACGAAGTAGAAGACGAGAATGAAGATCCAAACACAACCACATATGGTTTAGCGTTTTTTGAGAACGATCCTCCGAAGTCAACCACTTCTTGTTGGTTTCTGCGTTGGGGAAATTATGAATTTTAGCAGTGAGGAGAAGCTTTGAGAAATTCCGAGATAGCCTAATCGACACACTTCCAGATGAAACTAGCAAAGGTGTATCGAGCGGCAGATCTGCCGCACCTTAGATCGCCTATACCGCGTCATTTGGAAAGACAGCCATTTCATACTACATGGAACGTGATCAGGATCCTGATCGAGTGCTTGACATTTTTGTTAGGGCGAACGACGGAGGAACAAAGTTAAGCAAGTCTGATTCTTCTGTCTATGATTACGTCGAAATGGAAAGGTCGTGCAATGCACGGCAGGAAATTTTGATTTTGTCGATTATATTAATGACGAGATGCCAAGGCGTAATGCCTTTGACAAGGATTTTGTGCTGCGCTCATGCTTGATCGTTAGCGACCAGACTGCGCGTACCGAGTGGAGAATTTCACAGTAAATAATCTTCGCACCATAGAAGCCCAGTGGGACAACATAAAGTCAGCAATAGTTAGAACAACCAAGCGGATGACAGATTTGGATCTGATAAAGATAATCTTACAAGTGTAAATTCCCTTATGCCAATTGTCTACTTTATGGCTAGGACAAAATCAGACCTATTGGGAACTTGTGATTTCGACCACAGAAATGCAGAAAGCATACGTACTTGGTTGGCAGCCGCGTTGCTCAGAAATGCATTTGGCGATGGCGTTAATGCAACACTTACCCTTGCTCGTAAAATTACAAGCAGAGACAGTTTTGGCAGTTGCGCAGGACTTCCCGGCTTCGAACCTCGCCATCGGTCTGAAAAGGCGGGACGTTCAATTCAATTTGATGACATTGCGCTGGCGGATGTATTTGAGATCACATATGGAAAGCGCATATGCTATCTGGCACTTTCGTTGCTTTACGACCAGTCATATTTTCGGCATTGACACTCAGGTCGATCATGAGCATTTCCGCGGTCGATATTTGAGGTAAGAAGAGCCCGTGGGTTGGGGGTCAGTGACGTTTTCGTGGAACGATGCGCTGGGATGGCCATCGCCTTGGAAACCTTCAGCTATTGTCCACTCGCGATAACGCTGAGAAGTCGGACCTAGCTTCGCTCAATGGATAGAGAGCCAGTTGAACACATCGAGCAAGAGAATCTGTCCCTAACGATAGCAGGTTTTGGGCATTAGAGCGATTCCAGATTTACCGGCTTGAAAGAGAGACTTATTCGAATGAAGCTTACAAAGCTATTCAGGATATGAACGTGAACGGAGGCCTTTCGAGTCTGAGAGGGTCAACTTGATATCCATTCCGTGGTGCATTTGTAATTGCAAGGTCAATTATCGGCCTTGTCGTAGTCGTTGCCTCAGCGGTCGCAGACAGCCATCGGGAAGGGTCCCCTGTGTAAGGGTCATGAGCCGCAGGCGACGGCGCTCGGCCTCGCTGGGGCCGCGCGGGTCGGTGTGGCCGCCTTTTCGCTCATCGGCATTGCGCTTGCGGGTCGCGGCCGCCTTGCGCGCCGATTCCGAGCGCTCCTCGGGCGTGCGGGCCGAGGCCCGGCCGCCGCGCTCGCCGCCCCGCTTGGCACTCTCGTGGGTGTCGGGCTTGCCGCGGCCGGAGCCGGACCCGTTGCCGCCGCCAGGTCCTCCTTGTTGACGGTGGCCCGTGGCCCGCCGCTCGGCTCCGTCCTCGGGCACGCCACGCGACTCGTAGCTGTCCTCGATGTGCAGGGCTTTGCGCTTCTGCTTGTCCGTGTACGCCGACTTGTCGCCGCGGGGCATGCGTGCCTCCCGGGTTGCGGGTCTCGGGGCCGCAACGGCAGGGCAGGGGCGGGGTTCCGAGCCGTATCGGTCGTGGCGACGCCTCGATAGGATTGAAGTCATTGCCCGGATCGGCTATCCTCGCCCGTTGGCCCGGACCGCCGGCGCGCCCGGCGCCTCACGCACAGGAAACTCCCGTTGACCGAACGAACCCGGCAAGGCGATTCGCAGCCTTTTCCAAGGACTTGGCCGGAGCGTTGGCCCTCTCGCCGCGCCATCGTCCCGTCCGCACCTTCACGCCTGCTGCCAGTCGGACGCGATTCGGACCTGCGTGGCCGAACGAACCCGACCGCCAACCCCGAATCCCCGTTGACCGAACGAACCCGGCAAGGCGATTCGCAGCCCTTTTCAGGCACTTGCAGGCAGCTCACCATCCCGGCCGCCCCCGGACCCGACCGGCGCAGGGCCGCCGGAGCCCGCAAGCGTCACCACGGTGGAGAACGCGCTGACCCCACCCTGTCCGGCACCTCGCACCATGTCGAAACACGATTGACCGAACGAACCCAGGAAGGCGATTCACAGCCCTTTTCAAGCCCTTGCGACCCACCCCCTGGTCCCAGCCCGGCGGTCGCATGGCGCCGGCGAGGCGAAGATGCCGGACGAACCCGAGCCGCCCGCGCTTGCCGCGGCCGGGCGGCGATGGCAGCGTGGGCAAGCGAAGAAAAGGCCGGGGACGGGGAGGCTGGACGGACGATGGATGCGCAGGCGATCGCGGCGGCGGTGCATGACCTGACGGCGGGCAAGGGCTACGTCATGCTCGAGGGCTTTCACGGGCCCGACCAGGTCGCCGAGGCGCGCGAGCTGATCTACCGGCTGGCCGAGGAGGAGCCGGAGCGGACCTCGCATTTCCACGGCAACGAGCGGGTGCGCACCCAGAAGCGGGTGTGGAACCTGCCGGACAAGGGCCGGGTGTTTCGCGACATCTGCGGCGACGAGCGGCTGCTGGCGATGCTCGAGCCGGTGCTGGGCGACGTCCGGCTGGCCTCGTTCGCCGCCAACGTCCTCTATCCGGGGGCACCGGCGCAGGAGGCGCATGTCGACTATCCCTACTGGGACCTGCACAAGCCCGAGCGCTTTCCGATGGGCCTCAACCCGAGCTTCATGCTCGAGGTCGAGACGCTGGTGATGCTCGACGACTTCACCCTCGACAACGGCGCCACCGCCCTGGTGCCCGCGAGCCAGCGGGACTGCGTCTGGCCCGACCAGGACAGCTTCGCCCGGCGCCACATCCGCGCCACCGGCCCCGCCGGCACGCTGCTGCTGTTCCCGGCGCTGACCTGGCATGCCGGGCAGGCCAACACCAGCCGCGGCAACCGGGCGGCGCTGCTGGGCTGCTACACCGCCAAGTTCGTCAAGCCGCTCGAGGACTGGAAGCTGGGCCTGAGCGAGGCGACCAGGGCCGACCTGTCGCCGCGCATGGTGCGCCTGCTGGGCCTCGACGAGACCTATCCGGCGGTGATGGATGGCCTGCCCGGGCGCAGCTCGGAAGGCACCCGGGCGCGGGAAGGGGTCTACGCCGAGAAGGCGGCCTGAGCCCGGTCCGGCGAACGGCGGGCCCGGCCACCCGGGTCCGGCCGGCTACTTCTTGGGCGTCTTCGCCCGGATCGCCGGCACGACCGGGGCCGGGGATGCCGCCGCCACCGGCTTGGCCTTCTTGTCGGCCTTGGGCTTCTTCGCTTCCTTTTTGCTCTTCTGCTCGCGGTTCGCCATGGTCGCCTCCGCTGCGACGCGCCTGACCCTGACCGGAACGCTACGCCCGCCCGGCCGCTGCCGCAACCGCGGCGCTACTTGCGCAAGAGCCCGCCGAGGATTCCGCGGACCAGCGCCTGGCCGACCTGGCGGCCGACCGTGCTGCTGATCGAGCGCGTCGCCGACTTGATCGCCGCCTCGGCCACCGACTGGCGGTTGCCCGGGCCCTTGCCGAAGATCAGGTCCGACAGCCCGCCGCCGGCCTGCGGCTCCGGCGCCGGCTGCTGCGGCACCTGCGGCGCCCGGCTGCCGACGCGGGTGGCCTTGCGGTAGGTGCCGCCGACGGGCGAGGGCACCTCCTCGACCTGGTCCGGGCCGGCGGCGGTCTGGGCGGTGCGCCGCTGCAGCATCTCGAACGCCGAGTCGCGGTCGATGGCGATGTCGTAGCGGCCGCGCACCGGGCTCGCCGCCAGCAGGGCGGAGCGCTCCTCGGCCGTCAGCGGTCCCAGCCGGGCGCGCGGCGGGCAGATCTTGGCGCGCTCGACCACCGACGGGCTGCCGCCCGGCTGCAGCGTCGAGACCAGCGCCTCGCCGACCTCGAGCTCGGTGATCGCGGTCTCGGTCTTGAACGCCGGGTTGGCGCGAAACGTCTCGGCGGCGGCGCGGACGGCCTTCTGGTCGCGCGGGGTGAAGGCGCGCAGCGCATGCTGCACCCGGTTGCCGAGCTGGCCCAGCACGGTCTCGGGCACGTCCAGGGGGTTCTGGGTGACGAAGTAGACCCCCACCCCCTTGGAGCGGATCAGCCGGACGACCTGCTCGACCTTCTCGACCAGGGCCTTGGGCGCGTCGTTGAACAGCAGGTGCGCCTCGTCGAAGAAGAACACCAGCTTCGGCTTCGGCAGGTCGCCGACCTCGGGCAGCTCCTCGAACAGCTCCGACAAGAGCCACAGCAGGAAGGTGGCGTAGAGCCGGGGCGAGCGCATCAGCTGGTCGGCGGCCAGCAGGTTGACGTAGCCGCGGCCGTCTGGGGCGGTGCGCAGCAGGTCCTTCAGGTCCAGCGCCGGCTCGGCGAAGAAGTGCTCCGCTCCCTCCTGCTCGAGCTTGAGCAGCTGGCGCTGGATCGCCCCCACCGAGGCGCTGCTGACATTGCCGTAGCGGGTCTGGAGCGCGCTGGCGTTGTCGGCGACGAAGGTCAGGATCGCCCGCAGGTCCTTGAGGTCCAGGAGCGGCAGGCCCTCGTCGTCGGCGAGCTTGAAGGCGACGGTGAGCACGCCCTCCTGGGTGTCGTTGAGATCGAGCAGCCGGCCCAGCAGCAAGGGCCCCATCTCGCTGACCGTGGTCCGCACGGGATGGCCCTGGCGGCCGAACAGGTCCCAGCAGATCACCGGCATCGCCTCGGGGGCGTAGTCGGCCACCCCCAGCTTGGCGGCGCGTTCGGCGAACTTGGGGTTGCCGCCGCCGGTCTGGCTGATCCCGGCGAGGTCGCCCTTCACGTCGGCCGCGAACACCGGCACGCCGGCGCGCACGAAGCCCTCGGCCATCACCTGCAGGGTCACCGTCTTGCCGGTGCCGGTGGCGCCGGCGACGAGGCCGTGGCGGTTGGCCAGCGGCAGCCACAGATGCTGCGGCGTCTCGCCCTTGCCGATCAGCAGGCCTTCCGGCTCCATGGCCGCATCCCTTCCGCTGCGTTCCCCGTGGCCGCAATCTAGCGGTCCGGCGGCGCGGGGCAACGCAAGGCTCCGGGCGGGCTGACGAAGCGCGCCAACGGCGCTAGAGGTTGGCCCGGCCGGTGCGGTGCGGGGAGGGGAGCCCTTGGAAGATCTGGTGACGCAGCTCGCGACCCTCCTGGGGACCGACGCCCACACCGTCAGCATGGTGCTGGCCGGGCTGCTCGACATCGCCCGGCAGGGGCTGGGGCCGGACGGCGCCGAGCTGATCGCGCGCATCCCGGGTGCCACCGACCTGCTCGCCGCCAACCTGATGGGCACCGGCGGCATCGCCGGCCTGCTCGGCGGGCCCGATCCCAACGCGCTGGGCCAGCTCGTCCAGGACAGCGGCCTCGATCCCGGCCAGGTCGCCACCATCGCCGACATGCTGCTGACCTACGTCGAGAAGACCGTCGGCGCGCAGGCCGCCAACCAGCTGTTCTCGGCCTTGCCGGGCCTCGGCGAGCTGGGCTGACTTGACGGCGCCGCGCCGGCGCCGCGATGACGATCCGCCGGGCGCGGGCCCGGGCAGGCAGGGGGAAAGCGCATGGTCGCCGTCGATCCGCACATGGCCAAGATCCTCGAGCTCGTGGCGAGCCTGAACCTCGCCCCGTTCGAGAGCATGGGAGCCGCCGAGGCCAAGGCCGCGGCCGAGGAGCGCAACCGCTACTGGAACGAGACCAACCCCAGCGTCGCCAGCGTCCGCGACCTCGACATCCCGGGGCCGGGCGGGGCCATGAAGCTGCGCCTCTACGAGCCGCAGGGCGTGCCGGCGAGGTCGGGCGGCCTGCTCTACATCCATGGCGGCGGCTGGGTGATCTGCTCGCTCGACACGCATGACGGCGTCTGCCGGCGGCTCGCCAACTTCTCGGGCCAGCGCGTCGCCAGCCTCGACTACCGGATGGCGCCCGAGCATCCGTTCCCGGCACCGGTCGACGACTGCGTCGCCGCCGCCGAATGGCTGCAGGCGCACGGGCCCGAGCTCGGCATCGACCCCGACCGGCTGGTCATCGGCGGCGACTCGGCCGGCGGCAACCTGACCCTAGCGACCCTGCTGGCGCTGCGCGACCGCGGCCGCCCGCTGCCGCGCGCCGGCGTGCTGATCTACGGCGCCTTCTCCTACGACACCACCAGCCCGTCGCACCGCGCCTTCGGCGGCGGCCAGTACATCCTGTCCTCGGCGGTGATGGACTGGTTCGCCAACCATTACCTGCCCGACCCGAAGATGCGCGAGAACCCGCTGGCGGCGCCGCTGCTGGCCGACCTCGAGGGCCTGCCGCCGCTCTACGTCTCGGCGGCCGAGCTCGATCCGCTGCGGGACGACAGCGACCGGCTGTGCGGCCGGCTGGCGGCGGCCGGCGTCGACTTCGACTACCGGCTGTGGCGCGGCGTCACCCATGCCTGCATCATGTTCAGCCGGCTCCTGCCGGCGGCCGACATGCAGCTGGCCGAGATCGCCGACTTCGTCCGCCGCCGCACCGCCTGAGACGGTGGCTCGCGCGGCCGCCACGGCCTCGTGACTGGTGCGTGCGCGGTGGCCGGGGCGAGGCTCCGGCCATGCGCACGCCGGGCCTCGCCCTCCTCCTCGCCGCCGGCCTCGCCGGTCCCGTCGCCGCCGCGCCGGCGCCGGTGCTGGTCGAGCTCTTCACCTCGCAGGGCTGCAACTCCTGCCCGCCGGCCGACGCCGTGCTGGCCGGCCTCGCCGGACGCCCCGACGTCCTGGCGCTGGCCTTCCACGTCACCTACTGGGACCGCCTCGGCTGGCCCGACAGCTTCGGCGACGAGCGCTACACCGACCGCCAGCGCGCCTATGCCGGACGGCTGGGGTCCAGCCGGATCTACACGCCGCAGGCCGTGGTGGGCGGGCGGCTCGACGTCGTCGGTTCGGCCGGCGGCCGGCTCGAGGTGGCGATCGGCCTCGTCCGCGACGACTCGCCGGCAGCCGCCGCGGCGATCGATGCCGCGGGGCGGGTAACGCTGCCGCCCGGTACGGGCGATGCCGAGGTCTGGGCGGTGGCCTACGACGATGCCGCCAGCGTCGCCATCGGCGGCGGCGAGAATGCCGGGCGGACCATCGCCTACCACAACATCGTCCGCTGGCTGGAGCGGCTCGACCGGCAGGCTCCGGTCATTCCGCTGGCCGGGCTGCGCGCGGCCGGCCGCAGCGCCGTCGCGGTGATCGCGCAGGACCCGGCCGACGGCCATGTGCTGGCGCTGGGCTCCCGGCGGCTCTGACGCCGCCGGCTCAGCAGGACGAGCGGCCGCTGCTCTCCGGGCATTCCTTGAAGGCGAAGGGCACGAACTCGTCGTCGCGGAAGGCGTCGAAGCTGCGCCTGTCGGTGCAGGTCACCTTGGCCATCACCACCTTGCGGCCGTCGACCTCGCGCTCGACCACCTCGCCGATGAAGGCGACGTCGCAGTGCTCGGCCTCGAGGATCTCCGCGCTGAGCTGCGCCTCCCAGCCACCCTGCGCGGCAGCCGCCAAGGGATGCAGCGCCACCAGCGTCGCCGCGGCCAAGGGCCATGCCCGCATCGTCCCGTCCTCCTCCGCCAAGCACGCCGCAAGCGGGGAGCCTAGCGAAGGCGCCGCGGGCCCGCCTTGATCCAGATCAGGCGGGGGCGCGCAACCGCTACGGTGTGGCGGCGGGCGCCGGCGCCGGCTCGGCGGGCACCTCGAGCGGCACGCCGATGTCGGGCGGCTCGTCCGCCGCCGGCGCACCGGCCGCCGCCTCCGCCGCCTTGGCGGCCTTGGCCGCCTTGGCCGCCTCGCGCTCGGCCTTGAGCCGCGCCTTCTCGGCCTTCTCGGCCTCGCGCCTGGCTTCCTTCTCGCGCTGCAGGTCGGCCTTCGAGCGCACCGTGTCCAGCGCCTCGAGGATGGCGAGCTTGCCCTGGCTGCTGGCCGCTGCTTTGGCCGCCTCGCTCGCCGGCACGCCTTCCTCAAGCATCGCCGTCACCGTCTCGACGCTCCCGGAGTCGACCGCGGCGACGAGGGCAGAGCGGCCCTGCACATCGACCGCCGCCGGGTTGGCGCCGCAGCGGAGCAGCGCCCGCACCGCCGACGGATCGCCCTGTGCTGCGGCGGCGATCAGCGGCGTCACACCCTCCGGCCCCGGCACGTTCGGGTTGGCGCCGCGCTCGCACAGGGTGCGGATCGATTTGGCCCGCTTCCCGGCGGCGGCGAGGTAGAGCAACGAGGCGCCGTCGGCACGGGTCTCGTCGACGCTGCGGCCGGCATCGAGCAGCGCCGTGATCGCCGTCGGGTTGTTGGCGAGCACGGCGCGCGCCAGCGGGCTGTTGCCCTCGGCGTCGGTGACCTCGGGGTCCGCCCCGCTCGCCAGCAGGAGCGGGACGAGGTCGTCGCGGTCCTTGATGTTCATCGCCAGCTGCAGGGCCGACTTGCCGTCCTGCGTGGTCGCGCGGACGTCGGCGCCCTTCTCGATCAGCAGCTTCGCCGTGTCGGCCTGCTTGGCGTCGAGGGCCCCCAGCAGCGGCGTGGTCACCCGCTTGGCGCGCGGGGCATCGATCGGGGCGCCGGCCGCCAGCAGCAGCGTGACGACCTCGTCCCGGCCGGCGACGGCGGCGAGGAACAGGGCCGTCGTGCCATCCTTGAGCGTCGCCGCGGGACTGGCGCCGTACTTCAGCAGCAGCTCGACCATATCCCAGCGCCCGGCCTCGGCCGCCATCAGCAGGGCCGTCGGCCCCTGCTTGGGCAGGGCGACGTTCGGATCGGCCCCGCCCTCGAGCAGCGCCGTCGTTGTTGGCGTGTCGTTGCGCGACACCGCCAGCATGAGCGGCGTCCAGCCGCTCTCCGGATCGGTCGCATCGGCCGGCGCGCCGTCGGCCAGCAGCTGCGAGACCTGGCTCGCGTCGCCGGCCGTGGTGGCGCGCAGCACCTCCGCACCGCGATCGGCGCAGCCGACGAGGCCGGCAAGGGCGAGGAGGGCGAGGAGGCGAGCGGTCGGGGGCACCCTTGTCTCCGGATCGAGTCGGCCGCGGGCCGAAGGCTCGGGGAAGATGCCGGAAACTGCTGCATCGCGGCAAGCCGCGGGGAGTGCGATGGACGCTGCCCGCCGGCCCGTGCTAGGCGCGCCGCACGTCCGCGACCTGCCGGGACCCGCCATGAGCAGCCAGCCCTTCCGTACGCTCGACGACCTCGACCCGCGCGGCAAGCGCGTCCTCGTCCGCGTCGACTTCAACGTGCCGATGCAGGACGGCGAGGTGACCGACGCCACCCGCATCGTCCGCGCCGCGGCGACCCTGACCGAGCTGAGCCGCAAGGGCGCCAGGGTCGTGGCGCTGTCGCACTTCGGCCGGCCCAAGGGCAGGGTCGAGAGCTCGATGTCGCTGGAGCCGATCGCCCGGGCGCTGAGTGCGGCGCTGGGCGGCACGCCGGTGGCCTTCGCCGACGACTGCGTCGGGCCTGTGGCCGCGCAGGCGGTGGCGGCGCTCAAGGACGGCGGCCTGCTGCTGCTCGAGAACCTGCGCTTCCACGCCGGCGAGGAGAAGAACGACAAGGCCTTCGCCGACGCGCTGGCGGCGCTGGGCGATGTCTACGTCAACGACGCCTTCTCCTGCTCGCACCGGGCGCACGCCTCGATCACCGGCCTCGCCGAGCGGCTGCCGGCCTATGCCGGCCGGCTGATGCAGGCCGAGCTCGAGGCGCTCAACGCGGCGCTGGGCGGTGCCGAGCGGCCGACCGCGGCGCTGATCGGCGGCGCCAAGGTCTCGAGCAAGCTCGACGTCATCGGCCACGTGCTCGACCGCATCGACGTGCTGGTCATCGGCGGCGGCATGGCCAACACCTTCCTCAACGCGCAAGGCGTTCCGGTCGGGCGCTCGCTGTGCGAGCGCGACCTCGCCGACACGGCCCGTGCCATCATGGACAAGGCGGCGGCCAAGAAGGTCGAGATCGTGCTGCCGGTCGATGTCGTCGTCGCCCCGGCGCTCGAGGAGAACATCCCGACCCGCACGGTCGCCGTGGCCAGCGTGGCCGCCGAGGACATGATCCTCGACATCGGCCCGAAGAGCGTCGCCGCGATCGAGGCTGCGGTCGGCCGCTGCCGCACGCTCCTGTGGAACGGCCCGATGGGGGCGTTCGAGATCCCGCCCTTCGACAAGGGCACCACCGCGGCGGCGAAGGCGGTGGCGGCGCTGACGAGGGCCGGCAAGCTCAAGTCGGTGGCCGGCGGCGGCGATACCGTGGCGGCGCTGGCCCATGCCGGCGTGCTCGACGACCTGTCCTACGTGTCGACGGCCGGCGGCGCCTTCCTCGAGTGGCTGGAGGGCAAGGAGCTGCCCGGCGTGGCGGCGCTGCGGCCGGCCTGAGCGGCGGCGGTCGCACCGGAGGCTGTCCGCGAGCACGGGCGTGAGGTTCGGCACTTCCTCCGCTGCCTGCCGTCGACTACCGTCCGCCCGAACCAAGGGAGGATCGGCCCATGGCAGTACGCACCGGCGACGACGGCCCCAACAGCCTGCAGGGCACCAGCGGTGCCGACACCATCACCGCCAAGGGTGACAGCGACATCCTCAACGGCCTGGCCGGCAATGACACGTTGTTCGGCGGCAACGATCTCGACTTCCTGTTCGGGGGTCTCGGCAACGACACGCTCGATGGCGGTGCCGGCAATGACTTCGCGGTCTACTCGACCGTCAGCGGGGCGGTGACGGTCAACCTCAGCACCGGCACGGCCACCGGTGCCGACGGTAACGACAGGCTCATCAACATCGAGAACATCGACGGCGGCGAGTTCAACGACCGGCTCTACGGCAACAACGCCAACAACTTCGCCAACGGCAACGGCGGCCGGGACACGCTCTACGGCGGGAACGGCAACGACAACCTGCTGGGCGGCGCGGCCAACGACACGCTGTTCGGGGGCAATGGCAACGACGACCTGCAGGGCCTGGACGGCGACGACACCGTCGAGGGCGGTGCCGGCGTCGACGCGATGGACGGTGGCAGCGGGCGCAATACGGTCAGCTACGCCTCAACCACCGGTCGGGTGGAGATCACCCTGGCCAACCAGTCCGCCGCCGGTGCGGCTGCGGGCGACACCCTGCTGGGCTTCCAGGACGCGATCGGCGGCAGCGGCAACGACCTGCTCGCCGCCAGTCCGCTCGGCAGCCGCCTCTTCGGCGGAAACGGCCTCGACGAGCTCTACGGGGAGGCCAGCGGCGACTCGCTCTACGGCGGAAACGGCAACGACTATCTCGGTGGCGGCTCCGGCAACGACCTGCTGCAGGGCGGGCGCGGCATCGACACCATGGCCGGCAACAGTGGCGGCGACATCTACAAGTTCACGTCGACCGCCGACTCGCCCGGCCCGATGCTGGCCGACGTCATCGAGGACTTCTTCCGCAACGAGGGCGACAAGATCGACCTGTCGTCGATCGACGCCAACGGCTCGGGCAGCGGCAGCCCGGACTTCGTCTTCCGCGGCACGAACCAGTTCACCGCGGCCGGCCAGGTCCGGTTCTACCAGAAGGACTTCTCGACGATGATCGAGGTGTCGACCGACGCCGACAAGCTGCCCGAGATGATCATCGAGATCTTCACGCCGCTGAACCTGATCGCCAGCGACTTCAGGCTCTGAGCGCGGCGCTGGCCGTCGTCGTCCACGACGCCGCCCAGGCCCGGGCGGCACTCGCCGTCGCCGAGCGGGCCGGTGTCGCCATCGTGCTGCGCAGCGCGCCGGGGGCCGCCGCCTATGCCGGCGTCGGCTTCCTGGCGGCACTCGAGCGTGCGCTGGGCCGGACCGTGGTGGCCGACTGCGGCGATGCGCCGGGGCACGTGCTGGCGGGACTGCGCTCGGGCCTGACCCGGCTCCTGTTCGACGGCCACGGCGACGTGCTGGCGCGCCTGCAGGCCATCGCGGCGCAGACCGGCGCCGAGGTGACGGCCGGGCTGGCGTTGCCGACGGTGGTGCTGGAGCCGGAGGACGGGGCGGCGCGGGGGCTGGCCGCGGCCCTCGCGGCTAGAGCCGGGCCAGCCGGCTCGTCAGCAGGCTGAAGAAGCGGTCGTCGTCGACGTCCTTCATCACCATGGCGTTGGCCGGGTGGCCGTGCATGTTCCACCAGTCCACCAGCGTCCGCCCGGCGCAGGCACCCTCGCGCTCGACCGCGACCGGGCAGGCCTTGCCGGAGAACAGGGTCGGGTCGATCAGGTGGGCGATCACGCACGGATCGTGCAGCGGCCCGCCGGGCTGCGAGTACCGCTCGCGGTCGAAGCGGTTGTAGAAGTCGAGCAGGCCGGCCGAGGCCACGGCCACGGGCGTGCCGATCGCGGCGATCGCCTTCAGGCGCGGCTCGGTGACCAGCACCTTGTGGGTCACGTCGAGGCCGAACATCGTGATCGGGATGCCGCTGCGAAAGACGATGTCGGCGGCGTGCGGGTCGACGTAGATGTTGAACTCGGCCGCCGGCGTGACATTGCCGAGCTCGATCGCACCGCCCATCAGCACGATCTCGGCCAGCCGCTCGGCGAGGCGCGGCTCCTTGCGCAGCGCCATCGCGACGTTGGTCAGCGGCCCGGTCGGGCACAGGGTCACCGTCCGCTCGGGCCGGCCCATGACGATGTCGATGATCGCGTCGACGGCGTGGCCCGGGGCCAGCGGTGCCGCCGGGTCGGGCAGCACGGCACCGTCGAGGCCGGTGACGCCGTGCACGTACTCGGCGGTCTCGAGCTCGCGGATCAGCGGCCGCGGGCAGCCGGCGTGGACGGGGATCTCGCTGCGCCCGGCAAGCGCGAGGATGCGCCGCGCGTTCCACTCGGTCAGCCGCAGGGGAACGTTGCCGCCGACGGTGGTCAGGGCGAGGATCTCGAGCTCCTCGGGTGCGGCCAGCGCCAGCAGGATGGCGATGGCGTCGTCCTGGCCGGGGTCGCAGTCGAGGATGATCGGGCGGCGGGACATGCGGGCAACGGCCTCCGGCGTCAGCGTTCGGTCAGCTTGAACTCGATCCGCCGGTTGCGGCGGTAGGCGATCTCGTCGTCGGCGGGGTCGAGCGGCTGGTACTCGCCGAAGCCGGTCGCCGCCAGCCGGTCGGGCGGGATGCCCTGGCGGACGAGGAACTCGACCACCGCCAGCGCCCGCTCGACCGACAGCTCCCAGTTGTTGCGGAACGGCGCGTCGCGGATCGGCAGCCGGTCGGTATGGCCGTCGACGCGCAGGATCCAGCCGATGTCCGGCGGGATGGTGGCGGCGACCTCCTGCAGCGTTCGGGCCAGCTGGCGCAGCTGCTCCTCGCCCTCGGGGCCGAGCTGGGCCGAGCCGCTGTCGAACAGGATCTCGGACTGGAAGACGAAGCGGTCGCCGACGACGACGATGCCGGCCTGGTCGCCCAGCACCTGGCGCAGCCGGCCGAAGAACTCTGAGCGGTAGCCGGTAAGCTCCTCGATCTTGCTTTCCAGCGCCTGCTTGAGCTGGGCGCTGAGGCTGGCGATCTGCGTCTCCTGCGCGGCGGCGGTCGACTCCCGGCCGGCCAGCTGCGAGCGGGTCTGCTCGAGCTCGCCGCGCAGGGCCGCCACTTCGTCGGTCAGCCGGGCGACGTCGGCGGCCCGGGCCGCGGCGTCGGCCTTGCCGTTGTCGAGCTGCCCGCCGAGATCGGCCAGCTGCCTGTCGCGCTCGGCGACCGTCTCGGCGAGCTTGCGGTTGCTCTCCTTCTCGGCCCCGATCTCCTCGCCGAGGCGGGCGACCTGGCGCTGCAGCTCGCCGATGGTGGCCTCGCCGGCGGCGACGGCGTCGTCGAGCTGCTTGCGCGCGGTCTCGGTCTCGCCGAGGCGCTGCTCCAGCGCGGCGATCTGCTGGCCCAGCCGCGCGACGTCGGCGGCCTTGCCGGCGGCGTCGGCCTTGCTGCCGGCGGCCTCCTGCTGCAGCACGGCCAGCTGGCGCTGCAGCTCGCCAATGGTGGCCTCGCCGGTGCTGACGGTCGACGACAGCTTGTCGCGCTCGGCGGCGACCTCGTCGAGCCGCGAGCTCAGCTGGGCGGCACCCTCGCGCAGCGCGGTCGTCGCGGTCGCCCCGCCGTTGATCGCACCCTGCGCCGCCGAGACCTGCTCCTGCAGGTACTTCAGCGCCTCGTCGCGCTGCTTCGTCGACTCGTCGAGCTGCTTCAGCCGCGCTTCCATGCGCGCGATCAGCGCCGCGGCGTCCTCGACAGGGGCTGGGGCGGGGGCGGCCGGCGTTCCGGCGGTCGGCTGGGCGGCCTCCTGCGCCGACGCCGCCGGGCCGAGCAGCAGCGTCAGGGCCACCGCGAGCGCGGCGGCCGGCGGGCCTCCTCTGCGAGCCATCATGCGTTCTCGTGCGCCATGCCGGGGTCGCAGGATAGGCAGCGGCAGCGGCCGGGCAAGCGCCGAGCGCGGGCGCCCGCGGAATCCGCGTTGCCGCTCCCCTCCCGCGCGCATAGGGTCGAGGCAACGCGACCTGCAGCGTCATGTGCTGTCGCTGACGCGCATCCGATGGAGGAGGCCCCATGCAACCCAAACCGACACGCCACCTGCGTACCCGCTGTCTCGCCCTCGCCGGCGTGGCGCTGGCGTCGTTCCTGTCGATCGCCTCGGCCAGCGCCGAGATGGTCTACCGCGTCGCCACCATGGGCGAGCCCAAGACCCTCGACCCGCACGGCGTCTCGGGGACCTGGGAGAACATCATCGTCGGCGACCAGTTCATGGGGCTGCTCACCGACGACGCCGCGGCGCATCCGATCCCCGGTGCCGCCGAGAGCTGGACGGTGAGCGACGACGGCCTCGTCTACACCTTCAAGCTGCGCGACCATAAGTGGTCCGACGGCCAGCCGGTGACGGCCGACGACTTCGTGTTCTCGTTCCAGCGCATCCTCGACCCGGCCCTGGCCGCCGAGTACGCCTCGCTGCTCTATCCCATCAAGAACGCCGAGGCGATCAACAGCGGCAAGATCACCGACAAGACCCAGCTCGGCGTCAAGGCGCTGGATTCCAAGACCCTGGAGATCACGCTGGAGGGGCCGACCGGCTACTTCCTCGAGCTGCTGACCCACTACACCGCCTTCCCGGTGCCCAAGCACGTGGTCGAGAAGCTGGGCACCGACTGGATCAAGCCCGGCAACTTCGTCAGCAACGGCCCCTACAAGGTCATCGAGTGGACCCCGCACGCCCAGGTCGTGGCGGTCAAGAACCCGGAGTTCTACGACGCCGCCAACGTCAAGATCGACAAGGTCATCTACTACCCGGACGAGGACCGCAACGCGGTGACCAAGCGGTTCCGCGCCGGCGAGATCGACTTCCAGGACGACTTCGCGTCCGAGCAGATCGACTTCCTGCGCAAGGAGCTGCCCGCGGAGACGCGGATCGCCCCCTATATCGGCACCTACTACTACGTCACCAACTTCAACCGTAAGCCGTTCGACGACGAGCGCGTGCGCAAGGCGCTGTCGATGGCGATCGAGCGTGACGCGATCACCGACAAGGTGCTCAAGACCGGCGAGGTCCCGGCCTACGGCGTGGTGCCGCCCGGCACCGGCGGCGAGTGGGTCGGCTACGAGCCGGACTGGAAGGCGCTGCCCTACGCCGAGCGCGTCGCCATGGCCAAGGCGCTGCTGGCCGACGCCGGCTACGGCCCGGACAACCCGCTGAAGGTCGAGCTCGCCTACAACACCAGCGAGAACCACAAGCGCATCGCGGTCGCCATCCAGTCGATGTGGAAGGCCCTGGGCGTGCAGGCCGAGCTGGTCAACCGCGAGGTCAAGGTCCACTACGACACGCTCAAGCAGAACGACTTCGACGTCGCCCGCGCCGCCTGGGTGGCGGACTACAACGACCCGCAGAACTTCCTCTACCTGCTCGAGACGCGCACGGGCGTGCAGAACTACGGCCGCTACAGCAATCCCGAGTTCGACAAGCTGATGACCGACCAGGGCCTGACCAAGGACCAGGCGGCGCGCATGGCGATGATGAAGGACGCCGAGGAGATCGCGATGGGCCAGAACGCCTGGCTGCCGATCTACTACTACGTCTCCAAGGCGCTCGTGTCGCAGAAGCTCGAGGGCTACGTCGACAACGCCAAGCACACCCACCGGGCGCGCTGGATGTCGATCAAGGAAGGCTGACGAAGCCGGGGTGAGCCGGCCATGGGCCGGCACATCCTGCGCCGGCTGGCGACGGCGATCCCGACGCTGTTCCTGGTCGTCACGCTGAGCTTCTTCATGATGCGCCTGGCCCCGGGCGGGCCGTTCGACCAGGAACGGCCCATCCCGCCCGAGATCATGCGCAACATCGAGAAGGCCTATCACCTCGACGAGCCGCTGGTGCAGCAGTACCTGCGCTATGTCGGCGGCCTCCTGCGCCTCGACTTCGGGCCGTCCTACCGGACCAAGGACTTCACCGTCGGCGAGCTGCTGGCGTCGGGGGCACCGGCGAGCTTCAAGGTCGGCGGGCTTGCCGTGCTGCTGGCGACGGCGCTGGGGCTCGCCGCCGGCATCACCGCCGCCCTGCGCCAGAACAGCCTCGTCGACTACCTCGTGATGTCGACGGCGATGGTCGGCATCGCCATCCCCAACTTCGTGATGGCGCCGCTGCTGACCCTGGTGTTCGCGGTGATCCTCGGCTGGCTGCCGGCCGGCGGCTGGGGCGGCGGGGCGCCGCAGTTCATCGTCCTGCCGGTGCTGGCGCTGGCCCTGCCGCAGGTGGCCCGCGTCGCCCGGCTGGTGCGCGGCTCGATGATCGAGCAGCTGCACGCCAACCATGTCCGCACCGCCCGTGCGAAAGGCCTGGGCGAGCGGCTGGTGGTGCTGCGCCACGCCCTGCGCGGCGCGCTCCTGCCGGTCGTCTCCTATCTCGGGCCGATGACCGCGGCGCTGCTGACCGGCTCGGTGGTGGTCGAGAGCATCTTCAGCATCCCCGGCATCGGCCGCTACTTCGTCCAGGCGGCGCTGGACCGCGACTACACCGTGGTGATGGGCGTGGTCGTGGTCTACGCGGCGCTGATCATCACCCTCAACCTCGTCGTCGACGTGATCTACGGGCTGCTCGATCCCAAGGTGAAGGCCGACTGATGGCGATCCCGGCACTCGGCGGCCAGGACCGCCTCGCCCCGTTCGCCGAGGTCAGCGGCCGCTCGCTCTGGCAGGACGCGCGGGCCCGCCTGTTCCGCAACAAGGCGGCGGTGGTCTCGCTGGTGATCCTCGCCCTGATCACGCTGGCGGCGATCTTCGCCCCGTGGCTCAGCCCGCACCCCTTCGACGAGGTCTACTGGGACCAGATCGGGATGCCGCCCGACTTCGCCAACGCCCACTGGTTCGGCACCGACAACAACGGCCGCGACCTGTTCATCCGCTGCCTCTACGGCGCGCGCGTCTCGCTGGCGGTCGGCGTCGCGGCGACGCTGGTCAGCCTCGTCATCGGCGTGATCTACGGCGCCACCGCCGGCTTCCTCGGCGGCAAGGTCGACGAGCTGATGATGCGCTTCGTCGACATCCTCTACTCGCTGCCGTTCATGTTCTTCGTCATCATCCTGATGGTCGTGTTCGGGCGGAACATCGTCCTGGTGTTCCTCGCCATCGGCGCCGTCGAGTGGCTGACCATGGCGCGGATCGTCCGCGGCCAGACCCTGTCGGTGAAGCGCAAGGAGTACATCGAGGCGGCAAGGGCCGCGGGCGTGCCGACCTCGCGGATCATCCTGCGCCACGTCGTCCCCAACGTGCTGGGGCCGGTGATCGTGTTCGTCACCCTGACCGTGCCCGAGGTCATCATGACCGAGAGCTTCCTGTCCTTTCTCGGCCTCGGCGTGCAGGAGCCCTACACCTCCTGGGGGGTGCTGATCTCGGAAGGGGCGGGGCAGATGGAGAGCGCTCCCTGGATGCTGGTGTTCCCGGCCCTGTTCCTCGCGGTGACGCTGTTCTGCTTCAACTTCCTGGGCGACGGCCTGCGCGATGCGCTCGACCCCAAGGACCGCTGAGCCCGCGCCGGCGGGGCCGGTGCTCGAGGTCAGGGACCTGACCACCCGCTTCGCCCTGGCCGACGGCGACGAGGTGGTGGCGGCCGACGCGGTCAGCTTCGCCATCGCCCGGGGCGAGAGCCTCGGCATCGTCGGCGAGAGCGGCTCGGGCAAGACCCAGGTGTTCATGGCGGTGATGGGCCTGCTCGCCCGCAACGGCCGCAGCACCGGCTCGGTGCGGCTGAACGGCGAGGAGATCCTCAACCTGGCCCCGGCCCGGCTCGACAAGGTGCGCGGCGTCAGCCTGTCGATGATCTTCCAGGACCCGATGACGGCGCTCAACCCCTACCTGCGGATCGGCCGGCAGCTGACCGAGGTGCTGGTCCGCCACCAGGGGCAGAGCGAGGCCGAGGCGCGGCAGCGGGCGATCGCCATGCTGGAGCTGGTGGGCATCCCCGAGGCCGCCCGGCGCATCGACATGTACCCGCACGAGTTCTCGGGCGGCATGCGCCAGCGGGCGATGATCGCCATGGCGCTTTTGTGCGAGCCCGACCTCTTGATCGCCGACGAGCCGACGACGGCGCTCGACGTCACCGTGCAGGCGCAGATCCTCGAGCTGCTGGCCCGGCTCAAGCGCGAGCTCGGCATGGCCATCGCGCTGATCACCCACGACCTCGGCGTGGTCGCCGGGCTGTGCGACCGGGTGCTGGTCATGTACGCCGGCCGGGTGGTCGAGACCGGCACGGTCGAGGCCATCTTCCACCGGCCGCAGCATCCCTACACCCGGGGCCTGCTGGCCTCGATGCCGCGGCTCGACGGGGCGCACGCCGACCGGCTCACCGCCATCGCCGGCCAGCCGCCGAACCTGCAGGCGCTGCCGCCGGGCTGCAGCTTCAGCGACCGCTGCGGCTTCGCCTTCGACGCCTGCCTCGCCAGCCGCCCGGCGCTGCGGCCGCTGCCCGGCGGCGGCGCCAAGGCCTGCCACCTCGAGGCCGTCCCGTGATCCCGCCGCTCCTGCGCGTCCAGGACGTCAGGGTCCACTTCCCGATCCCGGTCGGCGGCGTGCTGCGGCGGCGCTACCTGCCGCTGCGCGCGGTCGACGGCGTCAGCTTCGACCTCGAGCCCGGCGAGACCCTGGGCGTGGTCGGCGAGAGCGGCTGCGGCAAGTCCACCCTCGGCCGGGCCGTGCTGCAGCTGATCCGGCCGACCGCCGGCCGGGTGCTGTGGCTGGGCGACGACCTCGTCGGTCTCGACCCCGAGGCGCTGCGCCGCAAGCGCCGCGACCTGCAGATCGTCTTCCAGGATCCGCTGGCCAGCCTCGATCCGCGCATGCCGATCGGCGAGAGCATCGCCGAGCCGCTGCGCACCTTCGAGCCGGGGCTCGGCCGTGCCGAGGTGCGCGAGCGGGTCCAGGAGATGCTCCGCCAGGTCGGCCTGCTGCCGCAGATGATCAACCGCTACCCGCACGAGTTCTCGGGCGGCCAGTGCCAGCGCATCGGCATCGCCCGGGCGATGATCCTGCGGCCGCGGCTGGTGGTCTGCGACGAGCCGGTCTCGGCGCTGGACGTCTCGATCCAGGCGCAGATCATCAACCTGCTGATGCAGCTGCAGGACGAGCTCGGCACGGCGCTGATCTTCATCAGCCACAACCTCGCCGTGGTCCGCCACATCAGCCGGCGGATCATGGTGCTCTACCTCGGCCGCATGGTCGAGCTGGCCGACCGCGACAGCCTCTACGCCCGCCCGCTGCACCCCTACACCCAGGCGCTGATCTCGGCCGTGCCGATCCCCGACCCGGCGCTCGAGCGGCGCAAGCAGCGCATCGTCCTGCAGGGCGACCTGCCGTCGCCGCTCAATCCGCCCTCGGGCTGCGTCTTCCGCACCCGCTGTCCGCGCACCACCGCGATCTGCGCCGCCGAGGTGCCGCCGGTCGAGCGGGTGGGCGAGGGCCAGATCGTCGCCTGCCACCACTGGCGGTACGCATCGCCCTGAGCCGCGGCGCTTGCGGGTAGCCTCGGAGGCGGACACAGTGCCGCCGCAACGGCGCCCGGAGGCGGCGCCGACAACGCGGGAGGATCGGGCGATGCGGCTGGGAACCTGGCTCGTCGGGGCCCTGACGGGCGTGATGCTGGCGACACCGGTCCTGGCGGCGGCGCCCGGGGTGGCGCGCCTGCCGGTGGCCGAGGCCTCCCGCCTGCTCGTCGCCGACTTCGCGACGGGACAGCTGCAGGACCGCTTCCTGCGCCAGCTGCGCAACAGCCGCACGCCGGTGACGATCTTCCTCGTCAACGGGGTCAAGCTGCAGGGCGTGATCACCGCCTACGACCGCGACACCATCCTCGTCAGCCGCGATGCGAACGAGCAGCTGGTCTACAAGAACGCGATCGCGGTGATCCTGCCAGGCGCTCCCGACCCGACCTAAGCCTCAGGCGGCGGGCGGCTGCCAGCCGCCCTTGCGGGCCAGCCGCTCCATGCGGCGCCGTTCGTGGCGGTTGAGCGGGCGCTGCGGGGCGGCGGCAGCCGCCGGCTCGGGTTCGTTCCGTCGCCAGGCCGCGACCATCTCGGCGAGGCTCGGGCCCTCCTCGTCCGCCGGCTCGCCGGGGGGCGGGGCTCCGGCCTCGGGTTCGTCCGACGCCGCCGCGGCGGCCGCGTCCATCAGGTCGGCGAGGAAGCGGAGCTGGGCCGCGTTGACGTCGCCATGCACCGGGCGGGTCTCGACCAGCTGCATCAGCCGGCGCTCGGCCCGCTCGTGGTCGCGGACGATGCGGCCGCGGTAGCGGTCGAGGATCCGCAGGCGGACGCCCTCGGCGTCGCTGCGCACCGCCTCCATCTCCAGCCCGTCGATGCGCCGCAGCTTGAGCTCGGCCATGACGAAGGCCTCGAGCGCCGACATCTCGACGGCATCGCAGATCAGGAAGCGGGTCAGCAGCCCGTCGCGCAGCACGCGGGCGGCCTCGGTCTCGGCCTCGGTGAGGTCGAGGGTGCGCGCGGTCAGGCCGTGGCGGGTGGCGTTCAGCGAGGAGCGGGCCTTGCCCTCGCTGCTGACAGGGCCCTGCGAGCGGGCGCCGTTGCGACGCGAGGCCTCGGCCTGGAGCGGGGAGGGATCGAGCGGCATGGCGGATAACCGTTGGTTGAGAGCTGCCGCCGGTTATCGCCCATGCATAGGACGAAAGTCAACCTTCCGGGTCGAGCTTCCTGTAGTAGAGGACGGTGTCGCAGAAGCTGCCGTCCGGGTTCAGCGCATAGTCGGGGATGACGCCGACGCGCTGCCAGCCGGCGCGGGCGTAGAGCCGCTCGGCCTCGGCCGAGGCGGTGTCGAGCACGAGCAGCGTCCGGCCGGCGGCGCGGGCGGCGGTCTCGGCGGCCTGCATCAGCGCCGACACCCTGCCGGCGGCCGCGCAGCACCAGCATCTTGGCGAGGTCGGCGCGGTGCGGCTGGTTCTCGGGCAGGTCGAGGACCAGCTGGACGGTGCCCAGCCAGCGGCCCCGGCCGTCCTCGGCGACCAGCAGGATGCGTCCGCCCGCGGCCACCCCGTCGGCGACCTTGCGCCAGAAGCCGGGCCGTGCGCGGGCGAGGGCCATGCTGACCGAGGCGTTCGACGCAGTCGAGGATGGCGGCGAGGTCGGCGGCGGGCAGCCTCGGCGGCGTCGAGGGTGCGGACGCGGATCGGCATGCGGCGGACAGGCGACCGGCGCACGGCCGCTGGCCAAGGTGGTCGGCCGGTGAGGGCATCAGGTCGCTCGGCCGCTCTGACCGAGAGGTGCGTATGGAGGGCTCGCTCGGGACTGACCTGAAATGCAAGGGATATGGTCATAATCTTTGTATTGTAGGTGTGTTGCTCAGAGGTCAGCGCATGATGGGACCATCTTTTTGGGGCCTTCCAACGCCGACTGAAGGCAAAGTACTTGAATCGGTCGCGACTCATGCGGCCAAGCCATCACTTGGTTTCGGATCGCAGGGGTTTTGAGTCGTATGCATCAGACCGGCGCACGAAGATCTGTAGAAGATACCTGGCTAAAACCGGCCGCGCCAAAGAGCCCGACGCAGGGATCCCTGGGAATCCATTTTGATCCGGGAGAATTATCTGCATCACGGCTGCTTTCGAAGTTCGCATATCTATTGAGCAGACCCCGAAGGAATCAGAGGATAAGATTTGACTCGGCGTCCCACATTATCAAGGTAAGGAAGAATGAGCGTACAAAGAAGCGATCAAAAACAAAATTGTACGACCTCCGCTTTAGGCGGACGCCCTGCCGGCGGGCCGAGCGCAGCACCAGCATCTTGGCGAGGTCGGCGCGGTGCGGCTGGTTCTCGGGCAGGTCGAGGACCAGCTGGACGGTGCCCAGCCAGCGGCCCCGGCCGTCCTCGGCGACCAGCAGGATGCGTCCGCCCGCGGCCACCCCGTCGGCGACCTTGCGCCAGAAGGCCAGGGCGGTGGCGCGGGCGAGCGGTGCCATGAAGCTGACCGAGGCGTTTCCCTCGACGCAGTCCTCGAGGATGGCGGTGAGGTCGGCGGCACGGGCATGGGCCTCGGCGGCGTCGAGGGTGCGGACGCGGATGGCGGTCATGGGGCGGCCGGGCACAGGGCGACCAGGTGGCGCGACGGCCGCTGGCCTGGGTTGTGGAAGGTGGTCGGCCGGTCGAGGCGCATGGCGAGGCAGTCGCCCTCGGCCAGCTCGTGGCGGTCGGTACCGACGGTGAGGAGGAGCTGGCCCTCGATCAGCCAGACCTGCTGGTCGAAGGCGGGCTCGCGGGTGGCGGTGTCGTAGGTGACGCGCATGCCGGGCTGCAGCACGACCTCGACCAGCTCGAGGCGGGACGGGAAGCCGGGCGGCGACAGGTTGCGGCGGCGGTAGCCGGTTTCCGGATCGGTCCATTCGGGCTGTGCGGCGCGGCGGCTGAGCGGCGAGACCGGCGCGGCGCCGGCGAACAGCGAGGCCAGGGTGACACCGAGGGCGGCGGCCAGCTTGTCCAGGATATTGGCCGTCGGGCTGCTCTCGCCACGTTCGATCAGCGAGATCATCGAGCGGCTGACGCCGGCGCGCGAGGCGAGCGCGTCGATGGTGAGTTCACGTTCCCGGCGGAGGCGGCGCAGGCGGTCGGCGATCGGTGAGGACATCACCGCCAACAGACGACATCCAAGATACTGGAGTCAAGCGCCGCGGTCGGGACGTCCGCCGGAACAGGCCGGAACAGCGTGCAAAAGGAGCATCGACATTAGGCTTTGCGGTTGCAATGATCGCGGCCATTGGTCGTTGCCATTGCCGGGGCGTCGCCTTGGGGGCGCCGTTCCGGGGTTCAGGCAGGGACGCCCGGGATGGCGGACTCGGACGCGGATCGAGCCCTCGGACTCGTCTACGACGCCGCGCTGGGCGACGCCGCCTGGTCGCAGGCGCTGTCGAGCCTCGGCGCGCCGTTCGGGAGTGCTGTCTATCTCGTGGTGCTGAACGCGAGCGAGGGCCGGCAGGACCTCGCCGCGACCAGCGAGGCCATTCCGGGCGAGGCCGAGGCGGCCTACGAGGGCTACTATGCGGCCCTCGACCCGCGGCGCTCGCTGGCGCTGACGCTGCCGGTCGGCAGCACGATGGCCTGCCACGAGCATTTCGCGCCGGACTTCGTGCGCCAGGACGAGTTCTACAACGACTATCTCCGGCAGCATGGCTGGCGGTTCGCGATGGCGGCGCGGGTGCTCGACCACCGCGGCCGGACCGCGATCGTCGGCCTGCAGCGGTCCGAGCGGGCGGGCCCGTTCACCGCACCGGAGCGCACCCGCCTGGAGCGGGCCGGACGCCATCTCGGTCGCGCCCTGACGCTGCTCGGCCGGCTCGAGGTCGCGGAGCAGCGGGCGCAGGCCCGGCAGGCCATGCTCGACAGGCTCAGCGCGCCGGCGGTGCTGGTCGATGCGGAGCTGCGGGTGCTCGAGCGCAATCTCGCCGCCGAGCGGCTGTTCGCGGCCGGCGGGCCGCCGCAGTGCCGGCTCGGCCGGCTCGCCGTCGCCGACGCCGCCGAGGAGGCCCGCCTGCGCTGGCTGGTGCGGCGCACCGCCGAGGCGGCGGCCCGGGGCGAGCCCGACGGCGGCGCCTGCCGGCTGGCACAGGGCCGGGACGGCCGGGTCACCGTGCGGGCGATGCCGGTCCGGGCGGGCGCTGCCGGCGGGGACCGGCCGGCCGCCCTGCTGCTGATCGAGGGCAACGGGTGCCTGCCGGGCGACACGGCGTTGCCGCTGCGCGCGGTCTTCGGCCTCACCGTGGCCGAGGAGGCGGTGGCCCTGGCCCTGCTCGACGGCCTTGCCGCGCGGGAGATCGCGGAGCGGCGCGGCGCCAGCATCGAGACGGTGCGCGTGCAGATCCGCGCGGTGCTGGCGAAAACCGGCTGCAGCCGCCAGGCCGACCTGCTGCTGCGGCTGGGCGCCTGGATGGCATGGCGCTGAGCCCCCGGGCGGCGCGCCCCGGGATGACGCGAACGCCTTGCCGGAAAGGCCGCCCTTGCCGCCAACCCGGTGTTGCGCGACAGATGACGCGGGGCCGAGGAGGCCGGGGGGTGCGGTGACCAGCGGGTCGACGGGGCGCGGTCTCGGATGGCGGGCAGGCCTGCCGCTGGCGGTGGCCATGGCCGTGCTCGCCGCCGCGCCGGCCGTTCTCGCCCAGGCGCTGCCCGGCGATCCGATGACCATGCCGTCGCCGCTGCTGAAGCAGGCGGCGCCGGGAATGGCGGCCGACGGGCTGACCATGCGCGACAGCGGCGCCGCGGCGGTCGGCGGCAGCACGCCCAAGGCCGGCATCGCCGCCTACCGCGACCTCGCCGACAAGCTGCAGCGCATGGGCTACGGCAAGGCCGAGGCCGGCAAGCTCGCCTCCTACTGCGTCGGCCACGACCTCACCCTGCTGTCGAGCTGCGTCGAGGCCGGCCGCAACGGCCTCGCCGGGAAGCTCTAGGCGGTACGGGCGGCGGGGGCGGCGCGATGCTCGGCGATCTCCCCAAGCTGTTCGACCGGACCTTCGCGGTGGGCTACCTGCTGCCGGCGGCGTTCGGCGTGCTCGGGGTGTGGTTCGTGCTCTACGAGTACGGCTACAGCGACGCGCGGGTGATCAACTCGCTGGCCGAGCTGGATACCGCGGCCCTGGCCGGGCTCGGCATCTGGCTGGGCGCCATCTTCATGCTGGCGATCAACTACCACCTGATCCGCCTGCTCGAGGGCTACCCGCTGATGAGCCTGTACCGGCTGGCCGGGCGGGTCTGGCCGGCGCTGGGCACGCGGCTGCAGCAGCGGCTGATCAACCGGTTCCGCCGCAACGCCGAGCAGGCGCTGCAGGACCAGCAGAAGATCGAGGAGGCCAGGGCCGAGGGCCGGCCGGACCCGGCGGTGCCGCGCGACCATCCGCGGCGGCTGTGGCGGGTCGCCGAGACGCTGCCGGCCTACGCCGTCGACATGCTGCCGACCCGGTTCGGCAACCGCTTTCGCGCCTTCGAGGCCTATCCGACCGTGGTCTACGGGCTCGACGCCATCCCGGCCTGGCCGCGGCTGGTGGCGGTGATGCCCGAGCACTTCCGCAAGATCATCGCCGACGCCAAGGCGATGCTCGATTTCTGCGTCAACATGGTGCTGGTCGGCGTCGGCATCGCCGCGGTCGACCTCGGCTGTGCCGTCTATCCGCTGACCCAGGGCGGCGCCCTTCTGCTGCCGATGCCGAAGACGCTGCTGCTGGCGCTGCTCACCGCCTTTCTCGCCTACCGCCTGGCGCTGGGGGCGGCGTCGCAATATGGCGGCGTGGTGCGCAGCGCCTTCGACCTCTACCGCTTCGACCTCGCCCGGGCGCTGGGCCTCGAGATGCCGGCCACCGCCGACAAGGAGCGGGAGATGTGGGTGACGGTCAGCCGCCAGCAGATCTACCGCTCGGCGCAGCGCGGCCGCGACCTCGACCGGTTCAGGCGCCAGACCTACTGAGGCAAGCGGGAGCCGTCAGCCGCGCTCCTCGGTGAGCCGCGGCGCCGCGCGGGCGAGGGCGAGGAAGCGCTCGTGCACCTGCTCCATCTCCTCCTCGGTCAGCTCCTCGAGGCGCAGGAGGCGGTTGCGCGCCCCCTCGTGGGCGCGGATCAGCTCGTCGAGCTTGAGCTGCAGGGCGGCGGTGTCGCGGTTCTGGGTGTTCTGGATGAGGAACACCATCAGGAAGGTGACGATCGTCGTCGAGGTGTTGACGATCAGCTGCCAGGTGTCGGACCAGCCGAACAGCGGGCCCGACGCCGCCCAGGCGACGAGCAGGCCCACGGCGAGGGCGAAGGTCGCCGGCTTGCCGGCCTGGCGGGCCGTCCACTGGGCCATGCGGTTGAAGGCGTCGCCGATGCCGGCCATGGCCGGGGCTCCCGTCTTGCCGGAGCGCCGGAACGGCCCATCCGCCCTTCCGGGACGGTGTAACGGGCGAGGACGGCGAGGGCTCCCGGCCGGCCGGCTCAGGACGCCTGGCGGGGCCGCGGCGGGTCGGGCTCGGCGATCGCCGGCGGCACCGCCGCCGAGGCCTCGAGGAGGCCGCGCAGGACCTCGACCTCGCCCGTGATGTTCTTTGCGAAGATGGCACCGACCTCGTCGAGGAAGGGCTTGTCCTTCGGCTTCGGTCGGGCGATGCGGATGTCGACCCGCGTGCCGCCCTCGCTGTCGGCGAAGGCGTAGGTCATCAGCACCTTGGGTGCGGCGGGGCGCGGCACCAGCGTGGTCAGCGTCAGGTAGTCGTAGGGCCGCCAGTCGAGGATCTCCTCGACGATGGCGTGGTGGCCGTGCATGCAGTGGTTGGTGGTGCCGACACCGCGCCGGCCGCCGGCGGTGGCCTCGATGACCTCGTCGGCGGCGCGCCATTTCGGCCGCAGGTCCGGACGGGTGAAGTGCTCCCAGACCTGGGGCCGCGGTGCCGCGAAGGTGAAGGTCAGCGTCGCGTAGGTGCGGTCCGCCGGGACCTCGTGGCGCTGGCGCTCCTGGTCCTCGGCCCAGGCCGCCTCGAGGTCGCGCAGCCGGCAGGCGACGTCGCCGATGATGTCGATGTCCTCGCGGTGCTCGAGCAGGCCCCGGCCGTGCGGGTCGGTGCTGAGCGCCGCGAGGCAGGCGTCGGTGTAGAGCGCGTAGGCATGGCCGCCGAGCCGCTCGCCCGCCGAGTTCTTCAGCAGCCGGTGCACCAGGATGACGTCGCGGCCGGCCAGCTCCTCGCGCCCGCCCATGCGCTGGCGGACGAAGGCGCCGTGATGCGCCACGACCTTCAGGTCGAGCTTGTGCATGGCACGGCAGGCGGCGCAGGTGCAGGTGGTGGACAGGCCGATGCTGCGCAGGCGGCGGCGGAAGGCGAGGTAGGCGCCCTCGATCGCGTCCTGCACCGCCGAGCCGTCGTGCCGCTCGCCGACGGCATAGACGAACACCGCGTCGCCCTCGAACTTGGCGAGGCGGAAGCGCGGCCGCAGGCAGCGCAGCACGGTGTCCATCAGGTCGGCGACGATGTCCTGGGCATGGTCGAGCTCGACGCCGGCCATGAAGCCGGTGTAGCCCGAGATGTCGGCGATCACGAAGCAGGCGGACTCGCTGGTCGGCAGCATGGCGTTTCGGTCCTCCCCGGCCGGCACCTTGTGGCACGCCGGGCGACGGCGCGAAAGGCAACGCGGTGGCGGAGGCATCGCCGGTGGTGCCCCGGGTGTGTCGCCGCCGCGATTGAAGGATGCCGGCGGATGCGCCTTTATCGCCCCGCCGGGCGAGGTCGCCGGCGGGCGGGCGGAACGGACGGCATGGCGCGGATTCTCGAATCGGTGACGCTGCAGCAGCGCTTCGGCCGGCTGCCGACCGTCACCTTCGCCACCGGCGACATCGTGCTCGAGGCCGGGACCAGCACCGGCCGGCTCTACATCCTGCAGGCCGGCTCGGTCGAGGTGGTCAAGGACGGGACGACCATCGGCCTGTTCGCCGAGCCGGGAACGATCTTCGGCGAGCTGGCGGCGCTGCTCGACGAGCCGCACACCGCCGACGTGCGGGCGCTGGAGCCGTCGAGCTTCCACGTCGCCCCGGCGGCCGAGCTGCTGAGCCGGGACCCGCTGGCCACGCTCTACGTCGCGGTGACCCTGGCGCGGCGGCTCAACGACGCCAACCGCGCCCTGGTCGAGCTGCGCCAGGAGGCCGAGGCGGTCGAGGCGCCGGACAGCACCCGCATCCGCCTCGACGAGCTGCGCGACACCTTCTTCTTCTGAGCGCCCCGCCTACAGCGGATAGCCCCAGCGGCCGAGCAGGCCGCCATAGCGGGCGTCGAGGGCGCGGTTGCCGCGCCGGCACTGGCCGTCGATCCAGTCGCGCACCGCCGCCGGCAGGGCGACGCTGGCCCGTTCGCCGCCGTCCAGCCAGCGCTCGACCCCGGCGCGCAGGCCGCGCGGCAGCAGGCGGCGGCCGCGGTCGAGCACGGCCCTGGGCAGGTAGCGGTCGACCAGGCGGGCCTTGGCGAGGCGGCGGCGGGTCTCGCCGCGGTTCAGCCGGGCGGCGTGCAGCAGCTCCTGCAGCGGGCCCGGATCGACGGCGAGGAAGCCGGCGACGTCGGCGGCGAAGGCGGCCGGATCGGCGCGCAGCTGCTCGTAGGCGAACAGGCGGACATTGCCGGCGCCGAACAGCCGCTCGTAGCAGGCGACGGTGGCCTCGAAGTCGAGGTCGCCCAGGATCGAGCGCCCGGGCTCGCGCAGCTTCATGCGGAAGTAGCGCTGCGGGCTGACATAGTGATGGTCGTCGATGTACTTGCGGATCTTCTGCAGGTACCAGGAGGCGGCCAGCTCGTCCTGGCGGCGCAGGGTGAACATGATCCGCGCCGGGCCGAACAGGGTGCGCAGGCGGGCCGCCACCACGCCCTTGTCACGGGCCTCGTAGAGGGTGAGGTTCTCGAACGACAGCAGCAGGGTGCTGCGGCCGGGCGGCAAGGCCAGGTGCGGGGCGAGCCCGGCCGCGGTCTCGGTGGCATCGAACCGGGTCGAATCGGTCTCGGCGATGCCGCGCAGGAGCTGGTCGAGGGCCGGCTCGGCGGCCGGAACGCCGAGGAAGGCCAGCTGCGGATGGTGCGGAAAGACGGCCTGCTGCAGCGTGGTGGTGGCGGTTCGCGGAAAGCCCGGGTGCAGCACGCGCATCGTCGGCGTCTCGCTGGCGTCTTGGGTTCAGCCCGTACCGGGTATCCTGCCGATGGCTGCAGGGATCGGCAAGTGTCCGCGGCTCAGGACAGCGAGGCAACCCGCTCGCGGCGGCGCAGTTCCGGCCAGATCGCCATGCAGGCCAGCATCCCGGCGGTGCCGAACAGGGCCAGCGCCTCGACCGCCAGCTTCGGGCCCAGCCACTCGGCCAGCGCGCCGCCCAGCAGGTAGCCGACCGGCGAGGTGCCGATGGCGACCATGACGATGCCCATGACCCGCACCCGCATCGCCGCCGGCGTGCCGGCCAGCACCAGCGTCGTCTGCATGGTGGCGAAGCCGGCGACGCCGAAGCCGGCGACCAGCAGCACGGCGAAGCTCGGCACCGGATGGGCGAGGAAGGCGAACAGGAAGGCGCCGAGCCCCATGCCGGTCGCACCCAGGCTGTAGCAGAGGCGGAACCATTCCGGCCGGGCGCGGGTGGCGATCCACAGCGCCCCGGCCACCGCCCCCAGGCCCTCGGCGGCGACGAGGATGCCGATGGCCGTGGGCTCGAGATGCATCGAGGTGTCGGCGACCAGCGGTGCCAGGCTGACGAACGGCAGGTACCAGAGGTTGAACAGCGCCGTCGAGGCGACGATGCCCAGGAGCAGCGGCTGGCGGCGGGTGTAGGCAAAACCCTCGCGCAGGTTGGCGAGGAGGTCGATGTGCGCCGGGGCGCGGTGGCCGGCCGAGGCCGGCGTGCGCCACAGCAGCAGGGCGGCGACGGCGTGCAGCAGCGCGCTCAGCAGGAACACGCCGGCGATGCCGCCGCCGGCGAACAGGGCGCCGCCGACGGCGGGGCCGAGCAGCCGGGTGAGCTGGCTCGAGGTCATCTCGAGGCCCATGCTGGCATTGATGTGGGCCATGCCGCCGGCCTCGGCCAGCATGGTCCGCCGCACCGGCACCTCGAAGGTCCAGAACACCCCGGCGACCAGCGCCCAGCCGGCCAGCAGCGGCACCGTCAGCCAGCCGCCGAGCGCCAGCAGCCCCAGCAGCAGGCAGCCCGCGGCGATGGCGGCGTACCAGCCGGTCAGCAGGCGGCGCCGGTCGAAGCGGTCGGCCAGCGTCGCCGCCACCGCCCCCAGCAGCAGCAGCGGCAGCATCCGCAGGAAGGCCACCAGCGTCACCAGCAGCGGCGAGCCGGTCCCGGCGAACACCCACAAGGACCAGGCCAGCATCTCCAGCCAGCGCATGACCCCGGCATTGACCCCGGCCAGCCACAAGGGGGCGACGCCCGGTACCCGGACGACGTCGAGCAGGGCACGGATCCCCTGCCGCTGGGCGCCTCCCTGCATGCTTCCCTGTCGGTCTCGTTGTGCGGCCCGCTGACGGGGAGGGTTATAGCGGCTGGCGGCGCCGGATGCAGGCCGGGCGCGCTGCCGGCGGCGCGGGGCTGGCATGAGCGGCCGGGGTCCGGCGACCGTGGACAGCGCCATCCCGGGGCCGGCGGCGGCGTGCAACAGCCGTTGCAGCCGCTGCGGCTCCCCTGTGCACGGCTTTTCCGGCTGATGGAGGGCAGGCGGCCGCAGCCGCGGCCGGAGCGACGGGAGAACGACGATGGCGACGATCCTCGGCACCGGGCAGGCCGACACGATCCAGGGCGGCAATACGGACGACCGGATCCTGGCGTTCGGCGGTGACGACAGCGTGCTGGGCGGCGGTGGCAACGACACCCTCGAGGGCGGTGGCGGCGCCGACCAGCTCGACGGCGAGGAGGGCGACAACCAGCTGTTCGGCGGCGGCGGCAACGACCTGCTGACGGCGGGTGACGGCAACGACCGGTTCTACGGCGGCGCCGGCGACGACCGGATCGTCAGCCACGGCCAGGGCAGCGACCAGTATTTCGGCGGTGACGGCAACGACAGCATCGACGGCTTCGACGGTGCCGAGCGCTACGAGGGCGGTGCCGGCAACGATGCCATGGGCGGCTTCGGCGGCGCCGACCGGATGTTCGGCGGTGCCGGCGACGACGCCATCGACGGCGATGGCGGCAACGACAGCCTCGAGGGGGGCAGCGGCCGCGACCGCCTCGACGGCGACACCGGCGCCGACCGGCTGGCCGGCGGCGACGACGCCGACCTCCTGCTCGGCGGCAGCGGCGCCGATGTCCTGGCCGGCGGTGCCGGCGACGACGAGCTGCAGGGCGATGGCGGCCGCGACACGCTGGACGGCGGTGACGGCGACGACCTGGTGGCCGCCGGCGACGGCAACAACGTCCTCTTCGGCGGGGCCGGCAACGACCGGCTGGATGCGGGTGACGGCAACGACAGCTTCTACGGCGGGGCCGGCGACGACACGATCATCACCACCGGCCAGGGCAGCGACGCCTATTTCGGCGGCGACGGCAATGACCGCATCGAGGGCTTCGACGGGGCCGAGCGCTACGACGGCGGCGCCGGCAACGACCTGATGGGCGGCTACGGTGGCGCCGACCTGATGCTCGGCGCCGACGGCGACGACGTGATGGCCGGCGATGGCGGCGACGACAGCCTGGCCGGCGGCAACGGCCTCGACACCCTGTTCGGCGGCGAGGGCGCCGACCGCCTCGACGGCGGCCAGGGCGACGACCTCCTCGAGGGCGGCGACGGCGCCGACCTCTTCGTCTTCACCGCCGACGCGGCGGTCAACCATGTCGTCGGCTTCACCCTGGGCGAGGACCACCTCGACATCGCCGCCGTAGGCGCGGACGGCACCGACGGGCTGGGCCTCGCCGACGACGGCGGCGACGCGGTGCTCACCTTCAGCCAGGGCGGCAGCCTGGCGACGGTGATCGTGCTGGAGGGGTTCGACGTGAATGCGCTGACGATCGAGGCGTTCGTGTTCGGGTGAGGGGAGGCTGGCGGGCGCCGCCGAGGCGTGGTGCCCGCCGACCTGCTGGGAGTCTCCAGCTGCACTAGCGAGTCCGAGGTAGACCCGGACCTTGTTGTCGAGAACCTATGCCTGGGGTACCTTATCGCGAGAACAAATCTTAAGCTTCACCATAATATTGTGAAATTTCGTTCTAACGACGGCAATTCCTTCTTTAGTTTGACGTGAATGTAAATGTGAAGGCATGCAAGAATGTGGTAGGTGGATTTAATCTTATGGACGAAATAAGACGCGAAATGCCCTCCAGGCTTGCTGCAATTGGGCAATTACTCAGTTTCGGATTCTCGAAAGATGTCCGACCGCATGGGTGCGATGGCTGTTGCCATGGCTTGCGGCGACGGTGTAGCCGTGCGATGAAGCGTACTCGAATATGGCAGTCGGAATGTGACGTCGTTCGACGGCTATCCCTCCGACGATGGTACTGAGAACAGCTGCAAGGCTGTCGCGTTGTCGGCATGAGTGATCCAACTGCAAGGCATGAGGATTGGAGCGAGGCCGAGATCGACGGTATCGTCGGTGCCTATTTCGACATGTTGCGTAAGGACCTCGTTCAAGAACCTTACAACAAGGCTGAGTACAATCGCCAAGTGCGGGAGCGCATTGCTCGTTCGCGAGGATCGGTGGAGTTCAAGCTGGCCAACGTCAGCGCCGTTCTTGAAAGGCTCGGGCTTCCCATCATCCGGGGCTATCGACCGAGAGAGAACTTTCAGAGGGCCTTGATTGCAGGTGTCGATCGGTACCTGACGGCAGATCCCTCGATCTTGGCGACCGGGATGCCTGTGATGCGAGGGGGTTTGGCTCAGCCGGCGTCGCTGATCTACGAAGCCCCACCGCAAGCGCGGCAGAATGAGGCGCCGCCGGCGGGGCTCGCGCGTCTCGTGGCAAAGTTTGATCCAGCGGCCCGCGACGCGCAGAACCGCGCCTTGGGTCGAGCCGGCGAGGAGAAGGTGCTCGAGACGGAATGGTCGAACCTGCGGCTGGGTGGTCGCGAGGATCTAGCTCGGAAGGTTCGTTGGGTTTCGGAAGAAGATGGTGATGGCGCCGGATATGACATCCTGTCATTTGATCCGACCGGCCGGGAAAGGCTGCTCGAGGTCAAGACGACGAACGGATCGTCAAGAGTGCCGTTCTTCCTTACGGAGAACGAGCGGATCGTCTCGCTGGAGCGTGCCGACAGCTATCGTATCGTGCGGGTCTATCGGTTCCTGCAGGAGCCTCGGGCTTTCGAGCTGCCGGCGCCGATTGCCCACCATGTGACGCTCAATCCGGCCGTCTGGCGCGCCCGGTTCGACAATGTTGGCTAGGTCGATGGGCAGGGTTTCACGACGCTGGGCCCCTGCGGAGTCAAGCACCGCGTCAACGAAGGCACATCATCGTAAGGTAATTTGATCGAGCGAGGCGATGTGCCGACGGAGCACCGCCCCTCGTCCTACAAATGCCGGTCCTGCCTGAGAAACACCCGCCCCAGCGCCGCCGGCTGGGCGCCCTGGCCGCGGCCGAGCAGGGCCATGCCGGCGAGCACGGCGATGGTCAGGGCGTAGGGCAGCATCGCCATCAGGTAGCTGGGGACGTCGGCGCCGATGGCGAGCAGGCGGGGCAGCAGGGCGTCGGCGGCGCCGAAGAGGATGGCGCCGAGGATGGCGCGCAAGGGTTTCCACTGGGCGAAGACGACCAGGGCCACGGCGATCCAGCCGCGGCCGGCGACCATGCCGTCGACCCAGACCTGGCTGGCGACGACGGAGAGGTAGGCGCCGGCGAGGCCGATCAGGGCGCCGCCGGCTAGGACGGCCAGGAGCTGGTGGGCCTGGACGTCAACGCCGGCGGAGTCGGCGGTGGCGGGGTCCTCGCCGACGGCGCGCAGGCGCAGGCCGGTGCGGGTGCGGGCGAGCAGCCAGGCGAGGGCACAGGCGAGCAGCAGCGACAGCCAGACGACCGGGTCCTGGGCGAACAGGACGGGGCCGAGCAGGGGGATGTCGGCCAGCGGCCCGGGATCGAGGTCCGGCAGGCCGGCGAAGGGCTTGTGGGTGTAGGCGCGGCCGAACACGGCGGCGAGGCCGGCGCCGATGGCGACGGTGGCGAGGCCGGCGAGGATCTGCTCGGCCTTGAACAGGACGACGGCGACGGCGAACACGGCCGACAGGGCGAGGCCGGCGGCGGTGCCGGCGAGGAGGCCGGTCCACGGGCTGCCGGTGGTCAGCGTGACGACGGCACCGGTCATGGCGCCGGTGGCCATCACCCCCTCGGGCGTGAGGTTCATGACCCCGGCGCGCTCGCAGACGAGGATGCCGAGGCAGGCCAGCAGCAGCGGCGCCATGTAGGCCGGGGTGGCGGCCAGCCAGCCGACGAGGAAGGCGCTCATGCGGCCGAGGCCTTCTGCAGCGAGACGCGGTAGGTGGCGGCGAACTGGCCGACCAGCAGGGCCAGCAGCACGATGCCCTGGAGCAGGACGACGACGCCCTCGGAGACGCCGTAGAAGACCTTGAGCGTGCCGCCGGCGACGTAGGCCCCGGCGACGAAGAAGGCGGCGACGGCGCAGCCCAGGGGATCGAGCCGGGCCAGCATGGCGACGACGATGCCGCTGAAGGTGGCGTTGAGGCCGACGAACTGGGTCAGGCGGTACTCGGTCCCGGCGACGACGACGCCGCCGGCGAGGCCGGCCAGGGCGCCGGACAGGAGGACGAAGCCGACGACCGTGGCGGTGACCGGCAGGCCGGCGGCCCGGGCGGCCTCGGGGCCGGCACCGACCGCACGGGCGTAGAATCCGGGACGGGTGGCGCGCAGGGTCACGGCACAGGCGGCGGCCAGGAGCAGCGCCAGGACGAGGCCCGAGTGGAGGCGGCCCCAGCCGAGCTGGAGCAGCTGCTCCTCGGGGCCGAACGGGGCCGAGACCGGGAAGTTGGCGGCCGGGTCGCGCAGGGCGCCGAACAGGACGTGCTGCAGCAGCAGGAAGGCGATGTTGCCCATGAGCAGGGTGACGATGATCTCGCTGACCCGCAGGCGCAGGCGCAGCGCCAGGGGCAGGGCGATCCAGACGATGCCGCCGAGGACGGCCGCCAGCAGCATCAGGCCGGTGCGGGTGGCGGCGGGGCCGAGGTCGAGGCTGGCGACGGCGGTGGCGGCGATGGCGCCCAGCACCAGCTGGCCCTCGATGCCGATGTTCCAGAAGCCGATGCGGAAGGCCATGGCGGCGGACAGGCCGGCGAGCAGGATCGGCGTGGCCATGGTGATCGTCTGGGCGAGGCCGTCGGGGGTGAGGAAGACCTGGACGATCAGCTCGTCGACGAGGCTGGCGGCGGGCACGCCGGCGATGACGAGGACGACGGTGCAGAGCGCCAGCGCCACCGCCAGCGAGCCGGCGAAGGTGGCGGCGGCGAGGGCGCGCGGGACGGCCGGGCGGCGCTCGAGCGCGATGCGGTCAAGCATGGCCGAGCATCAGGCTGCCGATGGCCTCGCGCGCACCCGCCTGCGGCACCTCGCCGGCGATGCGGCCGCGGCTCATCACCACGATGCGGTCGGACAGCGCCAGCACCTCCTCGAGGTCCTCGGAGATCAGCAGGATGGCGGCACCGGCCGCCGCCGCGTCGAGCAGGCCGGCATGGATGGCGGCGCAGGCCTGGACGTCGAGGCCGCGGGTCGGCGAGTGGGCGACCAGCACCTCGAGCCCGTGGCCGAGCTCGCGGGCCAGCACGAGCTTCTGGGCGTTGCCGCCGGACAGCAGGCGGGCGGCGCGGGCGGGCGTGGCCCCGGCGACGGCGAAGCGGGCGATGGCGCTCTCGGCATTGGCGCGCATCGCCCGGCCGTCGACCAGCCAGCGGCCGAAGCGGCCGCCGCGGACACCGGTGAGCGCCAGGTTGTCGGCGACGGAGAGCTCGCCCAAGAGCGCCAGCCGGCCGCGGTCGGCCGGGACGAGGCGCAGGCCGAGGTCGCGGCGGCGGGCGACGGGGGCCCGGGTGATGTCGCTGCCCTCGAGGCGGATGCGGCCGCCGGCCGGCTCGAGCAGGCCCAGCAGCGCCTCGGCAAGCTCGGACTGGCCGTTGCCGCCGACCCCGGCGACGCCCAGGATCTCGCCGGAGCGGACGGCGAGGCCGACACCGTCGACGGCGGCGACCCCGTCGGCGCGGACGACGCGCAGGTCCTCGACCTCGAGGCGGACGGGGCCGGGCGTGCGGCCGCCGCGACGGGGCGGCGGCGGCGCCTCGCCGACCATGGCCTGGGCCAGGGCCGCGGCGTCCATGCCGGCGGCGGGCCGGCCGGCCACGACCATGCGGCCGGCGCGCATCACGCTGACCCGGTCGGCGGTGGCGGTGACCTCGCGCAGCTTGTGGCTGATCAGGACGATGGCGAGGCCCTGGCGGGCGAGGCTGCGGACCAGCTCCAGCAGCGTCTCGGCCTCGCCGTCGGTGAGCACGGCCGTGGGCTCGTCGAGGACGAGGATGCGGGCGCCGATGGCCAGGACCTTGAGGATCTCGACGCGCTGCCGCTCGGCGATGGAGACGGCGCCGACGACGGCGTCGGGGCGGACCTCGAGGCCGGTGCGGGCGCCGAGCTCGAGCAGCCGGCGGGCGGCGTCGGCGGCGGTGACGATGCCGTTGCGGCCGGCCGCCGCCAGCAGCAGGTTCTCGGCGGCGGTGAAGCCGGCGACGAGGCGGAAATGCTGGTGCACCATGCCGATGCCGAGGGCGGCCGCGTCCGCCGGACGGCGGATGGCGACGGGCCCGCCGTCGAGCCGGATCTCGCCGGCATCGGCGGCGTAGACCCCGGCCAGCACGTTCATCAGCGTCGACTTGCCGGCGCCGTTCTCGCCGAGCAGGGCGTGGACCTCGCCCGCGAACAGGTCGAAGTCCACGGCCTGCAGCACCGGCCGGCCGCCGAACGCCTTGGCGATCCCCTTCATCGACAGAAGGGGCGACGGGCTGCTCACTGGGCGGCGGGCATCGTCCCGATCGTACCCTCGACGAGGTAGTCCATGGCCCACAGGGCACCGTCGTCGATGGTGGCCCCGGCGGCCACGGCCTCGCTGCCGTCCTGCTTTTTGATCGGGCCCTGGAAGGGCGAGAAGGTGCCGGCGACCATCGCGGCCTTGGCGGCGTCCATCTTGGCCACGACCTCGGGCGGGATCTTCGGGCTCAGCGGGGCCAGCTCGACCACACCCTCGGCCATGCCCGGGAAGGCGCCGTACTCGCTGGGCTTCCAGGTGCCGTCGACCATCGCCTGGATGGTCGGGACGAGGTAGTGCGACCAGTTGAACATCACCGAGGTCAGGCTGCCCTCGGGCGCATGCTTGCGCATGTCGAGCTGGAAGCCGATCGACGGCACGCCGCGCTTCTCGGCGGCGATGAACGGTGCCGACGACGACAGGTTGTTGGCGATCACGTCGATGCCCTGGTCGAGCAGCGCCTCGGTGACCTGGCCCTCCTTGACCGGGTCCCACCACGAGTTGGTGTAGACGACGGTGACCTGGGCCGCCGGGTTGATCGCCCGGGCGCCGAGGGTGAAGGCGTTGACGTCCCAGTTGACCACGCCCACCGGGAAGCCGCCGACGATACCGAGCTTGCCGGACTTGCTCACCCCGGCCGCGGCCATCCCGGCGAGGTACCAGCCCTGGTAGGTGCGGGCGTAGAAGCCCTCGAGGTTGGCGGCGTTGGTCGCCCCGGAGGCGTTGACGAAGGCGACGTTCGGGTACTGCTTGGCTGCCTCGAGGATGCCGTCGCTGTAGCCGTAGGTGGTGCCGACGATGATGTTGAAGCCGCGCTTCACATAGAGGTCGATGGCGTTGCGCAGCGCCGTCGCCTCCTCCGGCACGTTCTCGGTGACGGCGACGGTGACGCCGGGGATCTGCTCGACCTGGACGCGGGCGGCGTCGATCGCCTCGTTCCAGCCGCCGTCCTGGGCGGTGGCGCCGTAGATGAAGGCGATCTTGGGCTCGCCGGTGATCTGCATGGCCCGGGCGGGGCCGGCCATGGCGAGCAGGGCGGCGGCACCGGCCAGGGCCGTCAGGACATGGCGGCGCGAGGTCGGGAGCGACGGAAGGGACATGGGCGTTCGGGCCTCGTTGGTTGCTCGGGCTGGGCGGCGAAGGGCTAGTTGGTCGTCTCGGGCTGGCGGTGCGCATAGGTCGCGTCGAACCGCGAGCGGATGTAGTCGCCGCAGGTGATCGGCGCGTACTTGGCCGGCCGCTCGGGCCCGCAGCAGGTCGGCAGCACCGACACGACCTTCTTCGAGTCGATGCCGTAGAAATACGGGATCGAGTAGCGCCGGCGGCCGGAGCGGTTGATCGCCCGGTGCACGGTCGAGGCGAAGTAGTCGTTGGTCCAGCGGGCCATCAGGTCGCCGACATTGACGATGAAGGCGCCCGGGATCGGCGGCGCCTGGATCCACTGGCCGGCCGAGTTCAGGACCTGCAGCGCCGGCACGTCGTCGGTGCAGAGGACGGTGAAGCACTCGTAGTCGGAATGCGCACCGATGCCGATCTGCCGCTCGTCGACCGGGCCGTCCTGGCTCGGGTAGTGCAGCACCCGCATGTGCGCCATGGGCTTGGTGATCAGCGGCTCGAAATGGTCCTCGTCGAGCTCCAGCGCCAGGGCGAAGGCGGCGAAGATCCTCCGGCCGAACTGGCGCATCGCCGCGTGGTAGTCGAGCAGCGCGTCCCGGAACCCCGGCAGGTCCGCGGGCCACTGGTTGGGCCCGTAGCCGAACACGCCGGCCTGGACGTCGGGATCGCTCTCCGAGAGCTCGAGGGCGAGGTCGAAGCCCTCGTGCAGGTCGCCGCGGGCGGTCGGATCGGTGTTCTCGCCGAGCAGCCGCGTGTAGCCGCGCAGGTTCGGCGACCTGGCGACGTCGACGGCGAGCTTGCTCTCCAGCGGCAGGTCGAAGAAGCGGTGCGCCGCGGCAAAGGTGCGGTCGATGACCGGCTGCGGGACGGTGTGGTTCTTCACGTAGAAGAAGCCGACGCGGGTGCAGGCGTCGCGCACGGCGTCGCCGACCGCCTGCCGCGCCAGGGCATCGCCCGTGGCCATGGGTGCAAAGTCGATCACCGGGATCTCGGTGAACGGGACCTGCCGGGCGGCGAGCCCGGAGGCGAACGCCTCGCGCGGCCCGTTGCCGGTATGGACGATCGTCATCGGCGCTTGCTCCCATCCGTCGCCGTCGCGGCGGCTCCCTGCCGGGTGCCGGAGGACAGCAACCTTCGTGCCACGGTCGTCAGCCTCGGCTGCCGACCGCGTTCCCTTCCGACGGCCAAGGGCCGAGGTCAAGCCTGGACATCCGACCGCGGCGGGTTCGCCCGGGATGGTCGCCGGCGGTCAGGCGAACAGGGCGTCGCGTATGGCGGCGACGTCGTCGTCGCTCAGCCTGCCGACGCTCAGGGCAAGGATCGCATCATCGAAATCGCCGTCGCTCTGGCCGCCGGCGAAGGCGGTTTCCTCGAAGGCGACGACCCGGCAGAGCTCGATCCCGTCGCGCCAGAAGCTGCCGACGGTGGCCTGCACGAACCCGCCGGGGTTCAGGATGTTCGACGGGCGCACCGATGTCTCGGCCGTGCCCGCCGACGGCGAACAGCATGTCGTCGGCGACGACGACGGGCGACTGGCCGTCCACGCGGACCAGCTGAGGCGACGCCCCGTCGTCAAGAGTGACGGGCTCACCAGTGTTGCCGTCGAGCAGCGCGAGGCTGCCTGCCGGAAGAGCGGCAAGCTCGGCGCCGAGCGCCGCCTCGCCCGGCAGAAGGAACAAGCCGGGCGCGCCCCAACCAAGTGACACGGCATCGCCGGAGTTCAGTGCCGAGGTCGAGGCGAAGGCGATCATCGGATCGCTATCCCAGCCGGGCATGAAGGCGCCGACAGCACTGTCGAGCTGACCGCTGCCTCCCAGCCACGTGGCGAAGACCTCGCCGCCCGCTTCCGGGCCGTTGCTGTAGGTTTCCTGCTGGATGGCAGCAGCCGGCAGGGGCTCGCCGTCGACGAAAAGCGGCAGATCATCGCTCAGCGCCGGCGGTTCCATCGTGACCGAAAGCCTGTAGCTTCCGGTGTTGCCTTCGTCGCCGACGCCGGTCGCGACGACCAGGATCTCGCCGTCCGTCGCCGGGGTGAACTCGAGACGAGCGTTGCCGCCGACGCCACCACCCTCGTCATGGCGGATGTCGACCCCGCCCGCATAGCGGAGCGAGAGGCCGGCGTTGGCCAGCGTGCCACCGGCAGTGGCCGCGCCCTCGAGCTCGAACAGGTAGGTGCGGCCCGCCTCCACGGCGACGCGGTAGACGTCGGCGTCGCGGGCAACCTCGATCGCCGAGTCCACTGGAGCCTGCAATCCGAGCCGTGCGACACTCGCGTCGTCTCCGGCAACGTCGCCCACCACCTCGCTCGCCGTCAGGCGATAGCCGCTGGAGGTCCAGCCCCCCGGGCAAACACCAGCACTTCGCCATCGGATGTCGCCGTGAAGCTCAGCTCGGAATTGCTGCCGACGCCATTTCCGTTGCCGTAGAAGCCGTCGCCTGTCTGCAAATCTTCAACCTCAAGCCACGTACCCCAAAGGGTGCCGGCCTCTGTCGAAGCACCTTCGAGACGGACGGCATAGGTGGTCCCCGCCGTCACGGCCAGATGGAAGCAGTCGACATCGCCGAAGTAGTCAATGCTGTCCGTCCTCGCAACGCCAAGCTTCAAAAAGGCAGTCGAGGCAGCACCATCTGGGGTATCAACGATCCGGGATACATTGATCTCGTAGGAACCGAAAATATAGTCCCAGCCAGAAAAATATAGGATAGTATTCCTTTCCGTCCACGAGGACGAAGTAACTGCCATCCGCCGGCGCTGTGAAGCCGATCAGGACGTGCTCGGAGTGACGCCATACTCGAAGCCGAGGTTCTGTTGTTCTAATGCTGTCGTAGATATTGACCTCCACAGAGGGGAGCGCGTCGCTGCCTATTCCGGCCACGTCGATCGTGAAGCTTTCACCGGCGACGGCTTCGATGCGGTACCAGTCGCTGTCGCCCCTCCATTGAATTGATGACTCCAACTCTGGTGTCGGCCACGAGGGAGCTCGCCTTCTCTGGATCGCGCCCCGCCTCCTCCAGCAGCTCCTGCAATCCCACACGGTAGGGTCCGAGCGCGATCGCTCGCGATGCGGTTTCGTAATCCCAGGAGCGCTTGTCCGCGATTTCGATGTAGAGTTCGCCGTCGACGGGCGCCGGAAACCCACACGCCTTGTGTCCTTCGCCTCGGAAAATCCGCGGCCCAAGCCAGTGCGTTACCGTCGAGTCGCGCACGGTCAGCAGGGCTGTCTCGACTGCTGTCGTATCCTGGTTCAGGCCGGTCAGCTCGACGTAGTAGGTACGGCCGGCGATAACTTCGATGCGGTACCAGTCGCGATCGTCGGCAATATCGATAATGCCATCGATCTTTGCGCCAACGGCCAGGGTCTGGGTCGTTGCCGGCGACGCGAGGATGTCGGTAGTGAGATCCTCGACCGAAAGACTGTAGGTGCCGGCATCGGCTCCGCCCGCGCCGATGACCACCGGGCCATCGGCATCGGCGGTGATCCCGAGAACCCGGTCCGCGCTGTCGTCGGAGGCCGGGGAGCCCGATCGCCAGCCGCCCTCGCTGTCGACGAGCCACAGCCGCGGGCTTGCCAACGTACCCGCGGCGGAATCGCTGCCGGCAAGGAGGACGCGATAGGTGTGTCCGGCCAGCGCGTCGAACCTGTAGAGGTCTTCGTCACCATCGTAGTCGACGACGCCGTCCGTCGCGCGACCAGGCTCCAGGGTCGCGGCACCATCGACCGAGCCCGGAACGTCGCCCGTCAGCTCGCTCAGGCCGAGGCGATAGCCGCCCGGCACGAGGCTACGGGTCGCGATGTAGACCGCACCGTCCGCGTCCGCCGTCCAGCCAAGGCGCGAACCCGGCTGCTCGCCTCCGGACGTCTCCCTCAGATAGTCGCCGTCCGAGTTGTAAAGGATCAGGTAGGCGTCTCCGCCAGTTCCTTCTCCCGACGCGGTGCCGGTGATGTCGAAGACGTAGGTTCGACCGGCGACGACCTCGACGCGGTACCAGTCACGGTCTTCGGCAAAGTCGAAGGTTCCATCGACGACTTGTCCGACGGACAGGGTGGCAGCGGTGTGAATGTCGTCGGCAATATCGTTGGCGATCTCGCGCAGGGTGAGATGGTAGGAGCCGACGAAGGGACTATAGAACCCTTCCTCGTCCTCCCCGTAGCCACTGGCGACGACAAAGACGGTGTCGTCCCGGGCGGCCGTGAAGCTCAGCGTCGCGGTGCCGTCGCTCTGCACCGAATCACGCCAATCCCCCGCGGCGGTGGCAAGGTTCAGGTACGGCGCCGGCAGGGTCCCTGCACCCGACGCCGCTCCCTCCATGGTCGCGACATAGGTTCGGCCGGCCACCACCTCGACCCGATACCAGTCGGTATCGCGGGCGCCTTCGGCCCAGTCGATGGTACCGGCGACCGGGCTGCCGACGGCAAGACGCGCCTGCGTCAGCTCATTGTCCGGGACTTCGCCGATGAACGGCGCGACCTCCAGCCGATAGGTCCCGGTCCCGTTACCCAGCACATCGACGAACAGGTCGCCGTCCGCCTTCGCGGTGAAGCCCAGTTCAACATCGGCGCCGTCTTCGGTGTATCCTGACTGGGAGAACGTCTCGCCAGAGGCGTTCCGAAGCGAGAGCGCAAATGCGTCGTAGACGCCGTCCAACCGGACATTTGCCAAGGTGACGAGATAGGTGACACCGGCCTCGGCATCGATCCGGAACCAGTCGTGGTCCTCGAACTCGATCGCCCCGTCCATCGGCACACCGGTCGGAAGGTCGGCCGCGGCCTCGACATCCTGCCCAACCGGGTCGTCGAGTTCCGTCACGGACAGGCGATAGGTTCCCGTGTCCGCCCGATCACCGCTGCTGCCGAACCCCGAGATTGCGGCGAAGATCGCCGTGTCCGCACTTGCCCGGACGATCGAGCTGTCGTTCCAGCCCACCGCATAATCGCCGCTGGCCGGAACCGGATTGCCGCCGGCGTCCACCAGCAGGAGCTGCGGGTTGAACAGGCTCCCGGCGCCGCTGCTGCGGCCTTCGAGGTCGATGCGATAGCTGTGGCCGGCCGTCAGCTCGAGCCGGTACCAGTCGCGATCGGGCGCCTCGCCGGCCCAATCGATCGTACCGTGCGCGATGCCCCCGGCGGCCAGCGTCGCCGGCGTGTCCGTGTTGTCCGGCTGGTCGCCGGCAACCTCGATGACGGACAGGCGATAGGTGCCGGCGCGGTCGCCCGAGGCCTCGACGAAGACCTCGCCGTCGCTGCGCGCCGTGAAGCCAAGCCTGGCGTCGCGACCGTCACCGCCCATGTCCGAGCCGACCAAGCCCCGGCCGTCGGCGTCGTAAAGACCGAGCCGGATCGTTGGAACTGCCAGCGCCGGTGTCGATGCCCTGCAGGTCGAACCGGTAGGTCCGACCTGCGACGACCTGGACGCGGTACCAGTCCGAGTCGCGGAAATAGTCGGTGGTGCCGTGGATGGCAGTCCCGGCAGCCAGAACTGCCCCGGTGTCGGGAGTATCGGCGACGTCACCGACCAGTTGCCGCACGGCCAACTGATAGTCGGCAGCCTCCCAGCCCGAAACGGACAGGAACACTGTGCCGCCAACGCCCGAATAGTGGCCGATCTGGGCGAGCCCGGCTTCGTCGGAGCCGCTGCCGCGAAGCTCGTTCCCTTCGGAATCGAGAAGTCGAACCCATTGACCGTTCTGACCGCCTTGCGGCGTCTCCAGGGAACGCACGTCGAAAACGTAAGTTCGCCCGCCCGCCACCTCGAAGCGATACCAGTCATCGTCGCCCTCGAAGTCGAGGCTACCTCCAACTGTGACGCCAAGGACGAGCGTTTCGCTGGTCAGTGCCGAGCCTGGTACATCGCCAGGGAAATCCACGGCACTGAGCACGTAGTCTCCGGTCGGTGGATATTCATTGTAGTCGTAGTCGAAGTACGATTCGGCCCTGACGCCAACAAAGACCGGTCCATCGGCGACCGCCGAGAAGTTCAGCGGCAAGCGACCCCACGGGTCTCCCCATGTCGACAGGATTTCGTTGCCCTGCTGGTCGTACAGGGCAAGGATCGGCGTGCCCAAGGTCGCGAGGCCGGCATCGACCGACTGCAGCGTGAACCGGTAGGTTCTTCCCGCTTCGACGTCGACCCGGAACCAGTCCTGGTCGCCTTCGTAGTCGATGGTCTCCGAGCGGGTTTCGCCGATCTCGAGGGCGGCGTCGGTGAGGGTACTCCCCGGTATCGTGTCGGAGACTTCGTCCGCGGTCAGCTCGTACGTGAAAGGGCCGTAGCCTTCGCCGTTCTCGGCCGCGACGAACACCAGCAGGTCTTCGCTGAAGCTGTGGGCAAGCCACCCATCATAGCCACTCGACAACATGTTGCCGTCGGCGTCGAACAGATAAACCGAGCCGTACGAGGACGCGTTCACCAGAAAGCGATAGGTCGTCCCCGCCGAAGCCTCGAACCGGTACCAGTCCTGGTCGTAGCCTTCCTCGAAGTCGCCCTGGACTGTCACGCCGGGGAGAAGCGTCGCGTCCGTACCCGGATCAGCGGGGATGTCCGCTTCGGTTGCCGAGAGGGCAGGTCCGCTCGAACGTGACGTCAGCATGGCAGGATCCCCGTGCCAACAGCGTTTCCGGGTACCTTCTGCCAGTATGCCGACGCCGGCAATAGTCAGATATGCCGGAAAGGAAACTTTCGCGAATCGTCACGCCAGCGTGGCGGGTCGCCGCGCTACCACCGCCACTCAGTCGCCGCTGTGCTGCCGCCGACCGAGCACCATGGCGACGAGGCGGTTGTCGCCGAGGGCGCGGTTGACGTCGCGGAAGGCGAAGAAGGGGATCAGGGCCACGAACATCAGGACGGCGGTGCTGAGCAGGCCGGGGAGGCCGCCGCCGCCGACGGCGGGGACGCTGGCGCGCAGGCTCTCGCCGTGCAGCCAGCCGATGAGGATGTGCTCGAGATAGTGGACGGCGATGAAGACGAGGGCGAACAGCAGCGCCTCGTGCAGCACCGGCCAGATCAGCGGCCGGGTCTTCAGCCAGCCGCCGAGGTTGAGGTCCTCGGCGACCAGCATGACCTTGGCGAGGATGAAGGCGTTGACGATGGCGAAACCCTGCGACGGCAGGATGACGCCGGCCTCGCGCAGGACGATCCGCTCGTGCAGCGCGAACAGCGCGAAGACCGCCCACAGATAGAGGAACATGACGAGGAAGCGGCGGCCCTCGTGCACCGCCTTGCGGCCGAGCCGGGCGGCGCGCGTGTCCGCCTCGCCGACGCTGCGCTCATGCCCCATGGCTAGAACCGCGCGCCGAAGCCGATGCCGCCATGGATGAGGTCCTCCCCGGGCCCGCCGTGCCTGCCGTGGTCGTACGCCAGTCCGGCCGCCGGGAACACCCGCAACTGTGGGCGATGGCGCGGCGACCGCGACCGCGGCGGAACGGCCCGGCCGGCCGCCGGTTGATCCGCTGCATCCATCCCAAGGGAGACCGACGCGATGGCAGGGACGACCGACAAGGTAAAGGGCACCATCAAGGAGGTGGCCGGCAAGGTCACCGGCGACCGGCGCACCGAGGCCGAGGGCAAGACCGACCGGCTGAAGGGCGAGGTCAAGGACGCGGCGCACGACGTCAAGGAAGGGGCCAAGGGCGTCGCCGACAGCCTCAGGGACAAGCGCTGACGCCGCGGGCGTAGCGACCGGGTGCCGGCTCGCGGGCCGGCCCCCGGCTTCGGCGGCGGCCCGTGGCGGCCGCGACCCTCGCGCGCACACAAAGCGGGACGCTGGTCATCGCGATCCGGCAGGCGCATCATCCACCTGCGGCGAGAACAACCGACAGGGACGGCACCATGAATGCGGCTCGGATCGCGCGTGGCCTGCTCGCGATGGGCGGCCTCATCGGCATCATGGCCGTGGCCCTGCCCGACGCGGCAGAGGCCCAGGCCAGGAAGCCGAACATCCTGGTCATCTGGGGCGACGACATCGGCGGCTTCAACATCAGCGCCTACAACCGCGGCATGATGGGCTACCGCACGCCCAGCATCGACAGCATCGCCCAGGAAGGGGCGCTGTTCACCGACTGGTACGGCCAGCAGAGCTGCACCGCCGGGCGGGCCGCGTTCATCACCGGCCAGTCGCCGATCCGCACCGGCCTCACCAAGGTCGGGCTGCCGGGGGCACCGGAGGGCATGCAGGCCGGCGATCCGACGATCGCGACGCTGCTCCGGGCGCAGGGCTACGTCACCGGCCAGTTCGGCAAGAACCATCTCGGCGACCGCGACGAGATGCTGCCGACGGTGCACGGCTTCGACGAGTTCTTCGGCAACCTCTACCACCTCAATGCCGAGGAGGAGCCGGAGCACCCGGACTATCCGGACGACCCGGCGTTCCGCAAGGCGTTCGGGCCGCGCGGCGTGATCCACTCCTTCGCCAATCCGGACGGCACGCAGCGGATCGAGGATACCGGTCCCCTGACCCGCAAGCGGATGGAGACGGTGGACGAGGAGGTGACGACGGCGGCCCTGAAGTTCATCGACAAGGCCCACGCCGACAACAAGCCGTTCTTCGTCTGGTGGAACTCCACCCGGATGCACATCTTCACCCACCTCAAGCCCGAGTCGGAGGGGAAGACCGGGCTCGGCGTCTACGCCGACGGCATGGTCGAGCACGACGCCATGGTCGGGCAGCTCCTTGCCAAGCTGAAGGAGCTGGGCATCGAGAACGACACCATCGTCATGTACTCGACCGACAACGGGGCCGAGACCTTCACCTGGCCCGACGGCGGGACGACGATGTTCCGCGGCGAGAAGAACACCAACTGGGAGGGCGGCTACCGGGTGCCGACGGCGATCCGCTGGCCGGGCACCATCAAGCCGGGCACGGTGGTCAACGACATCGCCGCGCACGAGGACATGCTGACCACGCTCCTGGCGGCGGCCGGCGATCCGGGCGTCAAGGACGAGCTGCTCAAGGGCCGCGACATCGGCGGCACGACCTACAAGGTCCACCTCGACGGCTACGACCTCGGGCCGGCGCTGCGCGGCGAGTCGCCCTGGCCGCGCCACGAGTTCATCTACTGGACCGACGACGGCAGCGTCGCGGCGCTGCGCTACGATGCCTGGAAGATCACCTTCCTCAAGCAGAACGGGCTGGGCCTCGAGGTCTGGCAGCAGCCCTTCGAGGAGCTGCGCGCACCCCTGATCACCAACCTGCTGATGGATCCCTTCGAGCGGGCCGAGGAGGAGAACGCGATGGGCTTCCAGCGCTGGTACCTCGACCACATGTTCATCATCGCCCCGGCCGGCGCCTATGTCGGCCGCTGGCTGCAGAGTTTTCGCGAGTTCCCGCCGCGGCAGAAGCCGGGCAGCTTCAACCTCGAGCGGGTGATGGAGCAGGTCACGGCCCCGCAGGGCCAGTAGCGGCGCTAGCCGGCGCCCAGCGCCCGGGCCTCCGCCAGCGTCAGCGGGCGGGGGCCGTGGCCGTCGAAGTAGACGAGCTGGACGCGGCGCCGGCGGCCGACGAGGCGGGCCGGGAGCGGGTCGTAGCGGAAGCCGCCGCCGCCGAGGACCGGGGTCAGGCTGCCGATGTCGGTGACCTGGCCGAGCTCGACGCGCAAGAGCGACAGGGTGTGGCCGTCGGCGGCGCGGGCGGTGAAGGGCACGCCGGCGAGGCGCAGGAAGCTGGTGGGATCGGAGGCCCCGACGAAGCCCTCGGCGAAGGCCGCCTCGACGAGGTCGAGGTCGGGCTCGGCCGGCGGCGCCTCGGGCTGGCCGTGACCGTGCGGCAGGTGCGGCGTCTGCCACTGCACCGCCCGGCGCGGCCCGTGGTTGTGGCCGACGCCGGGCGCGTCGTGCTGGTCGTGCATCAGAAGGCGACCGGCTTGTCGATGATGGCCTTGTGCTTGCCCAGGGTACCGTGGGCGACCATCGCCCCCAGCGCCTCGACGACGACGCGGACGCCGAGCAGGGCGGTGATGTCGGAGGTGTCGTAGGGCGGGCTGACCTCGACGACCTCGAGGCCGCACAGGCCCTCCTTGGCGACGAGCCCCAGCAGCTTCAGCGCCTCGCGCGGCAGGAAGCCGCCGGGCTCCGGCCAGCCGGTGCCGGGGACGAAGCCGCAGTCGACGCTGTCGACGTCGAAGCTGACATAGACGGCATCGACCCCGTCCCAGGCGAGCTCGAGCGCGATCTCGGCGGTCTTCTCGATGCCGAGCCGCTCCATGTCGGCGATGGTCAGGACGTTGGTCTGGCGCAGGCGGGCCTGCTCGACGCCGGCGCGCGGCACCTGCCAGCCGCCGATGCCGACCTGGACGAGGTTCTTGGCCGGCACGTTGGGCAGCTCGGTCGCCCAGTACCACGGCGTGGTGTGCATCCGCTCGTCGAGATCCTTCTCCTGGATGTCGATGTGGCGGTCGAAGTGGATGATGCCGATCTTCTTCGAGGTGCACTGGGCGATGCCGCGCACGCAGGGAAAGCCGATCGAGTGGTCGCCGCCCAGCATCAGCGGCAGGGCCCCGCTCGAGGCGACATGGGCGACGCCGCGGCTGATCTGGTCGAAGCTCTTCTCGAGGTTGGCCGGGATGGTGAAGACGTCGCCGACGTCGCACAGCGTCATCTGCTCGCGCAGGTCGACGCCGAGCTCGTAGTTGTAGGGCGTGTAGAGGGCCGAGATGCGGCGGATGCCCTGCGGTCCGAAGCGGGTGCCGGGGCGGTAGGTGGTGCCGCTGTCGAACGGGATGCCGACCACGGCGGCGTCGTAGCGGCCGACGTCGCGGACGTTCTCGACGTAGGGCGCCTTCAGGAAAGTGTTGATGCCGGCGAAGTGCGGGAGCTCGCCGCGGGCGAAGGTCGGGATCGACCGGTCGGTCAGGCACTCGGCACCCGGCAGGCCCATGTCGAGGGCCCACTGGACCTCCTTCGACCAGCCGGCCGACGGCAGCTTGCCCTCGGCCTCGACCGCCCGCCAGCCCTGGCTGTTGAGCTTCTCGTAGGTCGGATGGTGCCAGCGGCGCTCGGCCGGGTTGGCGCGCGCGGTGCGGGTGGTGGTGGCATGGCGGCGGGTCATGGCATCTCCTCGCATCCCGTACGGCTCGACCGTCCCGGCTCGCGGCGAGCGGGCCCGCGGCCAAACTGCGGTGCTACCGACTTTGGCCGCGCCGCCAACAGGTTGTCGAGCGCGACGTTGCCGCCGCGCCCGACGCGTCAGGCTAGCCAGCCGGCACCGGCGCTGGCTCGCCGGCATCGGCAGCCGGCTTCTTGCCCGCCGCCCGCAGCTTCAGCGACTCGCTGAGAATGTTGAACCAGAACTGGGCGCCGAGCGAGGTCGCGAGGGCGGCCAGCAGCCAGCCGACGAGCTTGGCGATCCAGGCCTCGCCGCCCCCGGGACTCCCCTGCCAGGCGTAGAGTGGCTGGTGGGCGCCATCCTTGAGCACGGCCTTGGCGAGGTCGGCCGTCGCCTGCTCGATCTGCGCCTGCTCCTCGGCGGTCCGCTCGGCCGGGGCCTTGTCGAGAATGGGTGTGAGCGTCTCCTGCAAGGTATCGACGAGCTTCGTCGTGGCCTCCGGGTTGCGGACCGCATCCGTCGCAATGTGGAACACGTCGATGTCCATCAGCACGGCCATGACGAGGCCAATGACAAACAGGCGCAGGAACGACCAGCGCGTGTAGGCGCCGGTCTGCCGGTCGGTAAGCGCCTTGTACCATTCGACGAGCTTGCTCTGCTGCTTCGTCTCGTCGCCGTCGCCTTCGGCCATCAGTTGCTTGACGAGGGCGGACGTCGCGAGCTTGGAGGTATCGTCCTTCTTGCACTCGGCGATGACCGCGCGGGCAAACAACTCGGGCTCGATGTAGGAAGGGCCGTTCTTCCCGTTGTCGTTCTTGCCGCTCTTGAGCGAGTCGATCAGTGGGTTGGCGTAAACCTGCTTGGCCGCTTCGGCGCCGAGGGCCTGTCCGAGCCTCTCGCGCAGCTGCCGTCCGCGCGAGTTGATGAAGCCGACGAAGTATTCGAGGACATGCGAGGCCAGCGTGCTCGTGAAGAAGAACACGGCGGCCAGCAGGATCACGACGTTCAGGACCGTCAGCAGTCCCGGCAGGGCCTGGAAGCTCGCGCCAACGGCGGACAGCACTTCATTGGTCATGATAGTTCCCCTCGAAGGACCTGGATGTGCCAAATGTCACAGTGGGCGATGACTTGATGAGGTGAGACCAAAAAGGCTCACGACCAAAGCATCATTGCACATCATCAGGTATCGTAGGGCAATACGCAAGCCCTTGCCGAGGCGGTACCGTAGACTGGCGTGGTGGAGAGAGTCCGCGGTTCAGCCGCGGTTGTAGCCGGGCAGGTCGTAGGTGACGGTGGCACCGTAGGCGTCGGGCGCCTGCGGGTCGTGGCGGACCTTATCGAAGGTCAGGACGCGGGTGCCAAGGACGAAGGCCTCGCGCAGGTCGTGGGTGACCATGAACACGGTCATCCCGGTCTCGCGCCACAGGCGCTTGACCAGCTCGTGCATGTCGGCGCGGATGCCGGGGTCGAGGGCGCCGAAGGGCTCGTCGAGCAGCAGGATGCGCGGCTTGAGGATCAGCGCCTGGGCGATGGCGAGGCGCTGCTGCATGCCGCCCGACAGCGCGCTCGGCATGGCGTCGGCGTGGCGGCCGAGGCCCACCTGGTCGAGCATGGCGCGGGCCTCGTCGCGGGCCTTGCGGCGGGCGGCACCGGCGAGGCGGCCCCACCAGCGGTTGCCGGCGAGCTCGAGGCCCAGCATGGCGTTGCCCAGCACGGTGAGGTGCGGGAACACCGAGTAGCGCTGGAAGACGATGCCGCGCTCGGGGCCCGGCTCGTCCGGCAGCGGCTTGCCGTCGACCGTGATCTCGCCGCGGCTGGCGCTCTCCTGGCCCAGCAGGATGCGCAGGAAGGTGCTCTTGCCGCAGCCCGAGGCGCCGACCATCGTGACGAAGCTGCCGCTCGCGACATCGAGGTTGATGCGCTCGAGGATCGGCCGGTCGCCGTAGCTCTTCCACAGGCGGCGGACGCTGACGGCGCTCATCGGCTCTCGGCCCAGGCGAAGACGCGCCGCGACAGCCTGGCGAGCGCCAGGTCCGACAGCCAGGCGAGCAGGGTGATCCAGGCGACGTAGGGCAGGATCACGTCCATGGCGAGGAAGCGGCGGACGAGGAAGATGCGGTAGCCGAGCCCCTCGGTGGCGGCGATGGCCTCGGCGGCGATCAGGAACAGCCAGGCGGCCCCCAGCGACAGCCGGACCGCACCGATCAGGCGCGGCAGGATCATCGGCCCGACGATGCGGGTGACGATCTGCCAGGAGGAGGCGCCCAGCGTCTGCGCCTTGACCAGCAGCTCGGCCGGGATCTCGCCGACGCGGACGGCGACGTCGCGGACGAGGAAGGGGGCGATGCCGATGACGATCAGCACCACCTTGGACAGCTCGCCGAGGCCCAGGACGATGAACAGGATCGGCAGGACGGCGAGCGGCGGGATCATCGACAGCACCGCGACGAAGGCCGAGAGCGTGGCGCCGACGATCGGGACCAGCCCGATGGCGATGCCGAGCACGAAGCCGATCAGCGCCGCGGCGGCGACGCCGGCCACCAGGCGCAGCAGGCTGGCGGCGGTGTCGATCCAGAACAGGTAGTCGCCGGAGCGCGGGTCGGGGACGAGCGCCATGTCGTGCATGGCGGTGGCGAAGCTGGCCAGCGACGGCAGCAGCTTGTCGTTCGGGTTGGCGGCGAGCCGCGCCTGCGAGCCGACGGCATAGGCCACCGCCACCAGCACGAAGGGCAGGGCGGCGAGGACGATGGCGGTGGCCGGCTGCGGCCGCCGGTTGACGATGCGGCGCAAGCCCCGGCGCTCCGGCTCAGAGCGCCCCGTCGGCCGCCATCTTCATGTAGTCGGCGGTGAAGCGCAGCTTGATGTTGCCGGTGTCGCCCAGCGTCTTGTCGCCGGGGAAGGCGATGCCCACCGAGTCCGCACCGCCCTGCAGCAGGCCGTGCGCCGCCGAGAACTGGCGCACGCTCTCCATGGTGGTGACGAGGTCGGGGCTGGTGGCGAAGGCGACGGCGTCGGCCGGGGCGAAGAACATCTTCGTCGCGGCGAGCTGGGCGTCGAAGCCGGCGAGGTCGGTGCCGGAGGCTGCGGCCATCGCCGTGCGGGCGGCCTTTCCGGCGTCGTCGTCGCCGCGCATGATCGCCATGGTCTCGTACCAGGCCCCGGCCAGCGCCTTGCCGAAGTTCGGGTTCTCGGCGAGCGCCTCGCTGTTGACGACCATCAGGTCGATGATCTCGCCGGGGATCTGCGCGCTGTCGAACAGCTTGGTCGCACCCGGCACCTTCTCGACCTCGGCGAGCAGCGGGTTCCAGGTGACGACGTGCTTGACGTCGTCGGTCGAGGTGAACACCGAGACGATGTCGGCGTCGGAGGTGTTGACGACGCCGCCGAGGTCGCGCTCGGCGAGGCCGGCCTTCTCGAGGGCGCGCGCCAGCAGGTAGTGCGAGACGCTGAGCTCGACGAGGTTGACGCTCTCGCCCTTCAGCTCCTCGACCGACTTCGCGGTCTTCGAGACGATGCCGTCGTTGCCGTTGCTGAAGTCGCCGACGATCAGCGCGGTGCTGTCGACGCCGCCGACCGCCGGGATGGTCAGCGCGTCCATGTTGGTCATCACGCAGCCGTCGAAGCCGCCGGCGGTGAACTGGTTGATCGATTCGACGTAGTCGTTGATCTGCACGACCTCGATGGTGATGCCGTACTTGTCGGCCCACTTCTTGACGATGCCCTGGTCGGCGGCCCAGCCCCACGGCATCCAGCCGACATAGATCGACCAGGCGATCTTGAAGTCGTCCTTGGCCTCGGCCGTGCCGCTGGTGGCGATGGCGGCGGCGAGCATGACGAGGGCGGAGAGGCGGCGGAGGCGTGCGCGCATGGGGGCGTCCCTTGGTGGGTCCGAGGTTGGACCCACGGGCGCAAGAACGGTGCCATGGCAAAAAGGCCCCTGCCGGGACGCCTATCGCTGCCTTCCGGGAAGGCAGTGCCCAGAAAAGCGGCAGATGGCCTCAGGCCGGCGGCGTCCCGTCCTTCCGGGTGAACCGGCCGCCGGCGTAGCGGTTGGGCTCGGTGGCGAGGTCGACGTCGGGGTAGTGGCCGATGTCCTCGGGGTCGCGGTTGCCGGCGACGAGGAACACGGCGTCGCGATCTGAGCGGTTCTGCAGGTGGTGGCCGTCGGGGACGCCGGCCTTCCAGGCGGCGAACTCGCCGGGCCGCAGGATCTCCTCGCCGGCGTCGGTGACGAGGACCAGCTCGCCCTCCAGCATGAACACCAGCTCGTCCTCGTGGCTGTGCCAGTGGCGCTGGCTCGACCAGCCGCCGGGCGGGATGCGGACGAGGTGGACGCCGATCCGGGTCAGGCCGGCGGCGTCGGCGAGGCGCTGGTGCTGGCGCGTCAGGAGGGGACGGTCGAAGGGCGGCGGGTAGCCGGTGCCGGTGCGGACCGGGACGTCGGCGAGGGCGAGCTTGACCATGGTGTTGCCGGAGCCGTTTCAGGACCTCAGACCGTAGACCGCTGCGGCCCGCTCCGCACTGATCCAGCCCTCGGCAAGATCGCGGCGAACCCATGCAGGATCGCGCTGGCGGGGATCGCCATAGCCGCCGCCGCCGCAGCAGACCGAGACGATGGTCTCCCCCGGCTCCAGCAGCACGCCGCCGCAGGGCGGCAGCTCGACCAGCGTTCCGTCCGTGCGGCGCCGGTGATGGCTCGACGGACCGCAGGCGCCGCCGCCGAGCACGCCGGCCGGCGGGTTGACCGCGCCGTCGCTGGCGTACCAGGCCTCGATCGCGGTGCCGACCGGCCCGTACTCGCAGATGCCGCAGGGGGCGCCGCGGAACTGCCCCGCCCCCTCGCTGTCGGGCAGGATGCCGCGCCGGACGACCCGGATCGGATAGCGCAGCTCGTCGAGCTCGATGCTGTCGAGATAGCACAGGCCGAGATCGCCGATGTGCACGGTGGTCAGCCAGCCATCCTGGCGCGGCGCCGCGGGCCCGCCGGTGTGCATCAGGAACAGCGAGTTCATGAAGGCGCCGCCGTGGCGCGGGTCGCGACCCGAGATGACCGCCATCGAGGCGGGAACGATCACCCCCGCTTCGGCGAGGCCGAAGCCGCCGGCGAGCTCCGCCATGGCGGCCTGGGTGGCGTTGCCGATGCGCGAGGCGAGGTTGGTGGTCGACAGCGAGCAGCAGGCCGGATGCACCGACCCGCCGATGCAGGAACCGGCCCGCAGCCGGATGGCGACGCGGCGGTAGCTGCCGGCATTGCGTGGCACCGTCTCGCCCAGCGACGAGAACAGGCCGATCATCGCCGCCGAGCCGGCGTTGGCCTCCGTGATGTTGAGGCCGTTCGGCAAGGTGTCGGGGTTGCGGGTGAGGTCGATCTCGATGCGGCCTGCTTCGGGGTCGCTGCGCACCGTCACCTCGATCGGGACACCGTCGGCCGCGGTGCCGGGGAACGGGTCGTGCCGGCCGCCGCGCGTCCGGCTGCCGGCCGGCAGCCGGCGCAGGGCCGTAGCCATGCGCTGCTCGGCATAGTCGAACCACTCGGCAAGGTGGGCCTGCAGCGTGTCCCAGCCCAGCTCGCGGCCCAGCGCCAGCAGCTCCTGCTCGCCGGTGCGGGCGGCGCCGACCAGCGCCTGATAGTCGCCCCACCACTGCTCGGCGACGCGGATGCGCATCCGGCACATCCGGACGATGTCCTCGATGTCGCGGTAGTCGCGCTGCACCTGGACGGCCGGGAAGATCAGGGCGCCTTCCTCGTACACGTCGCGCGATACGCCATGGTACGAGGTCGGCCGCGAGTTGCCGATGTCGGCCTGGTGCGCCTTCACGAAGGTCGTCAGGCGATGGACGCCGTCATCGTCGATCACCGGCACCATGATGGTGTGGTCGGCGGCGTGACTGTTGCCGTGGTAGGGCGAGTTGTGCAGGAACGCGTCGCCGCGTCGCGGCTCCGGGTGGAAGGTCTTCAGCCAGCGCGACATGATGTCGGGCCCGACCAGCACGTGCGAGGGCAGGCTCTCGGCCTCGCACACCAGCTCGTGGTCGGCGGTCAGGATGCAGGCCGAGAGGTCGCGGGCGGTGTTGATCAAGCCCGAGCGGCCGGTGCGATGCAGCACGTGCGCCATCTTGCGCGCGATGCTCTCGAGGCGGTTGGCGACGATGGCGAGCCGCGCCGGCTCACGGGCAGCGCGGCCCGGCAGCGCTGGCTCCGCCGCCCGCGACGGCTCGACGACGATCGACCCGGACGCCGCGCGGATGGCGCTGACGCCCGGCTCGACGACGATCGTGGTGACCTCGGAATCGATCAGCGCCGGCCCGGCCACCCGGTCGCCCGGGCCGAGCTCGGCCAACCAGCGGACGTCGGCGTCGACCCAGCCGCGGCCCGGAAACCAGGCGCGGCGGGTGCCCCGTCGCTCGCCGTCCGGGCGCGGCGTCGCCGGCGCGGTCGCCAGGTCGCCGGCGCCGACAGGGCAGTCGACGCGGACGCGCCAGGTGAGAAACTCGACGGCCGAGTCCGGATCGGCGACGCCATAGAGGCGGAGGTGCGCGGCGTGGAAGCTGGCGGCAAGCGCGGCCGGGGTGGGCGGCCGGTCGGGCGCGCCATCGAACGGGAGTTCGATCTCCCAGGTCTGCTGCGGGTAGCGCGCCTCCACCGACCAGGCGACACGCGGTTCGCCGTGGCGCTCGACACCGGCGATGAAGACCCTCGCCGCCTCGGCGAGGCGCTGTACCACCGAGGCTACGCCGGCGTCATCGAAGCTGTCGCTGCGGGTGAACAGGACCGCCGAGCTGGTCTGGCGAAGATCCGACACGAGGGCGCCGGCGGCGCTCAGGGCGGCGCCCAGGTCCGGGAACAGCACCTTCGCACATCCCAGCGCCCGGCCGATCGCGACCGAGTTCAGGCCCGCAGCGCCGCCCCCGGCCACGAGGACCGCAGCGCGCGGGTCGATCCCCTGCTGGACGGTGATCGCCTCGATCGCCCCGACCATCGTCTGGGTGGCGACAGCGACGATGGCCGCGGCCGCCTCTTCCAGCTCGAGCTGCAAAGGCGCGGCAATCTTTCGGGCGATCGCATGGCGCGCCGCCTCGCGATCCAGCCGGTAGCGGCCACCGAGAAAGCAGTCGGGATCGAGCCAGCCGAGGGCGAGGGCGGCGTCGGTGACGGTCGGCTCGCTGCCGCCGCGGCCATAGCAGGCCGGTCCCGGGTCGGCGCCGGCACTGTCGGGCCCGACGGTCAGCATGCCGCCGGCGTCGACGCGGGCGATCGAGCCGCCGCCGGCCCCGACGCTGCGCACGTCGACCGAGGGGAAGCCGGTCATCGGGCTGGCGAAGCGCGGCCCGAGCCAGGTCTCCATCGTCCACGGAATGACCCCGTCACGCACGAGGCTGACGTCGTAGCTGGTGCCGCCGGTGTCGGCGACGATGGCCGAGGCGGCACCGGCGTCGATCGCGGCGATCCGCCGGCCGGCCACCGGCGCCATCGCCGGGCCGGAGCCGATGGTGTGGATCGGCGCGGCGATGGCCGCTGCCACGTCCATCACGCCGCCCTGGCTGGTGACGATGTGCAGCCGGCCGGCAAAGCCCTCGGCGCCGAGGCGGGCCTCGAGGCTGCGCAGATAGTCGCTCATCAGCGGCTTCAGCGCGGCATCCAGGCAGGCCGAGGCGGCACGGCGGTACTCGCGCACGATCGGATTGAGGGCGTGCGACAGGGTTACCGGAACCCCTGGCAGGGTGGCGGCGAGGATGCGACCGATGGCGAGCTCGTGCGCCGGGTTGGCCACCGACCAGAGCAGGCACACCGCCACCGCCTCGACCTCGGCCGCGACCAGCCGCCCGGCAAGCGCCGCGACGGCGCCTTCGTCAAGGGTGGCGACCACGGCACCGTCGGCGCCGATGCGCTCCGGAACCTCGAAGGTGAGCGCGCGCGGGACCAGTGGCGGCGGATAGGGCCGCGTGTTGTCGTAGGGGTCGGTCCTGCCGCCTTCCCGCAGCAGCAGGATGTCGCGGTGCCCCTCGGTCACCAGCAGGGCCGTGCGGGCCGTCCGGCCGGTCAGGATCGCGTTGGTCGCCCGCGTCGTGGCGTGGACGAAGCCGTCGAGGGAGGCCAGCAGACTGCGGCGGTCCAGCCGCAACGCAGCGGCGGCAACGTCGAAGGCGTCGAGGAGGCCGAGTACGGGGTCCGCCGGTGTGGTCGGCGCCTTGAAGGCGCGCAGGCCCGCAGGCGTCGCGATCACGAGGTCGGTAAAGGTTCCGCCGACGTCGCAGGCAGCGCGCATGCTGGACTCCGGGTCAGACTTCGGCACCGAAATGCCACGCCGGTCCGGAGTCTAGGAGCGACTGCCAGCCAACGAAAGGCCGCGTCACGTGGACGGCCGACGGCCGTCCACGATGACTGGCGGCTGCGGCGTCAGGCCGGCGCCTTCGACCAGGCGTCGAGGTTGGCGAGGATCGCGTCGATCGTCGGCTTCAGCTCGGGGCCGATGCCCTCGATGGCCGTCACCTTGGCGGCGGCGGCCTGGATGGCCGGGAGGGCGGCGGCCAGCGTCGCGGCCAGCAGCTTGCGGCCGTCGGCCGGCAGCTGGTCGACCGAGGCCTTGGCCTCGTCCAGGGCCTTGGCGGCCTCGTCGAGCTTGGCCTTGGCGGCCTGGCCGGAGGCGCTGTCGGTGATGCCGGACAGCGTCGTCGTCAGGCTGTCGACCGCACCGCCGACCTTGGCGCCGACATCGACCCCGCCGGCGGTGAGGCTCTTGAGGGATTCGGTGACGCTGGCGACGGCGGCCGTGGCGGTCGCGGCGGCCGTCGTGGCCGCATCCTGGGCGGCGGTGGCGGCCTGCTGGGCCGCGTCGGCCGCCTGCTTTGCCGCTTCCTGCGCTGCGGCAGCCGCCTGCTGGGCGGCCTGCTCGGCCGCCTGGCGGCCGGCGTACCAGTTGTACCCGAAGATCGCGATGGCGATGACGACGACGAGCCCGATGATCCAGCGGACCATGGTGAGGTCTCCTTGATTGCACCCTTGGCCGCCTCGTCCCGAGCCGGGCAGCCGATCGGTTCAGCATAAGCTCAAGATTGACCCACCGCAGCGGAATTCCAGCCTCAGGCGAGCGACGCCTTCACCGCCTCGCTGGCGGCCTTCATGTCGAGGGCAGCACCGTGCTTCGCCTTCAGCGCCGCCATGACGGCACCCATCTGCTTCGGCGAGCGTTCCGGCAGGCCGGCCACGATCGCGGCGATGTCGGCGTTCATGGTGGCGGCGTCGACACCCTTGGGCAGGTAGGCCTCGAGCAGCTCCTTCTCGCGGCGCTGGGCCGAGCTGTCGCGCTCGCCGAGCAGCGCTATCGTCTCGTCGAGCGATTTCACGAAGGCGCGGATGCTGCGCACGACGGTGGCGTCGTCGGGCGTCTTGGTGTCCTTGGTGGCGGCGGCGAACAGCGTGCCCAGCAGGTTCTTGCGCAGCTCGTCGCGCGCCTTCATGGCGTCGAGGCGGTCGGCGCGGATCGTGTCGATCAGCATGGCGGCTCCGAAGAGGGTCGGTGCCGCCACCCTTAGCAGATCAGCCGCGGCGCTGCCGACGATGCCTTAGCGACGCTTGGTATTGATCCACAGGCGGACCGGGGCGTTGCCCGTGAAGTTGGCGCCGAACAGGTCGAGGTCGCCGTCGCGGTCGATGTCCTTGAGGATGCCGTTGTGGAGGCCGCCGGTGCCGATCCGCTGGTAGCGCCAGGCCGTCCCCGCCCGATCGGTGTTGTAATAGACGCGGATTTCCTTGGCCGCCGAGGTGTGCAGCTGGCCGACGACGACATCGGTGTCGCCGTCGAGATCGACGTCGCCGGCCTGCAGGGTGTGGGCGCGCTCGACGCTGGCCTGGATCGTCCGCGAGGTCCAGGGACCGGTCGGGCCCTGCGCGCCGAAGCTCCACCAGCGCACGGGTGCGGTATCCTCGGAGCTCGAATAGACGATGTCGGGACGCCGGTCGCCGTTGATGTCGGCGACCAGCGCCTTGAACGCCTCGGGCGCGTTGCCGACGGTGTACAACGTCCAGTTGCGCAGCACCCGCGCCCGGACACCGCCGGGATTGCGCAGCCAGGCGCCGCGGAGGACGAGGTCGGCGTTGCCGTCGCGGTCGATGTCGCCGCTGGTCAGGCCTTCCCGTCCTAGCGGCAGGCGACCCTCCGGGAACCTGATCCGCTCGAAGGAAAGATCGCGGCGCTGGAAGAAGAAGATCAGCCGATCCTTGGTGCGCACGGCGATGTCGCGGCGGCCGTCATTGTCGAGGTCGAGGACCTCGATGTCCTTCATCCAACCCAGGGTGTTGCCCACCGTATGCCGGGTCCAGGTGCGGCCGAACGGGCTGTTGCGCGGCAGCGGGTTCTCGAACCACTGCAGGTTCCCGCTGCCCTTGGCGTCGGCCACGACGAAGTCGAGGTCGCCATCGCCGTCGAGGTCGCGCAGGGCGCCGTCCGTGGTGAACTGGACCGTGGGCCTGGCGATCAACGAGGAGGCGAACGATGGATTGCGATACCAGCGGGCGCCTTCCGTGACGCCGCCGGCGACGAGCAGGTCGTTGCGGCCGTCCCCGTCGATGTCGCCGACCAGCTTGATGTCGCCTGCCATGCGGCTGTCGACGGTGCGCAGGGTGAAGGTCGTCGGGGCGTTGACCACCGGTTCAGCGGCCATGGCAACCCCGCCGGAACCCAGCATCGCGAGCCCGACCACCACGCCACGGATGATCTGCCGGGCCAAGGTCGCAGGCCTGCGCTCACTGCACATCGGACACCCTTTGCGTAAGCCTTTTATGGCTCATTGAGGCGCTACAACTTCTACCAATACGTTTAGCCGACGGGCTGGTTCCGGCCAACCGGAAAAGACTCTATAGGCTCCGAAGTCACAACCCAAGGATGATGAGCCGCAGCCACGGACAGGTTTCCCCGACTTGTTCCCCCCCGGCCGCTGTGTATTGTCCGCACGGCCCCCTTCAGGGGGTGAGTCCAAGGGGGATCGAGCATGCGGCTGACGCGGCGGGTGAAGGACATCCTCGGCTGGTACGAGGGCGAGTATCCGGGCGTGAAGACCAACCTCGCCCGGCTGCTGATGAACGGCCGCCTCGCCGGCACCGGCAAGCTGGTGATCCTGCCCGTCGACCAGGGCTACGAGCACGGCCCGGCCCGCAGCTTCGCGCCGAACCCGGCGGCCTACGATCCGCACTACCTGTTCCAGCTGGCGATCGACGCCGGACTGTCGGCCTACGCCGCACCGCTCGGCCCGCTCGAGCAGGGCTGCGACACCTTCGCCGGCCAGGTGCCGCTGATCCTGAAGATGAACAGCGCCAACTCGCTGGCCGGCCCGACCCAGCAGGACCAGGCGGTGACCGCTTCGGTCAGCGACGCGCTGCGGCTGGGCTGCGTCGGCGTCGGCTTCACCATCTATCCGGGCTCCGATGCCTGCTATGCCCAGATGGAGGAGCTCCGCGACATCACCCGCGAGGCCAAGGCCAAGGGCCTCTGCGTGGTCGTCTGGTCCTATCCGCGCGGCGGGCGGGTCAGCAAGCAGGGCGAGACGGCGCTCGACATCGTCGCCTACGCCGCGCACATGGCGGCGCTGATGGGGGCCACCATCATCAAGGTGAAGCCGCCGTCCAAGGGCGTCGACCTCGAGGCCGCCAAGGCGACCTACGAGAAGGCCAAGGTGCCCGACGCGACGCTGGCCGACCGGGTCCGCCACGTCATGCAGTGCTGCTTCAACGGCAAGCGGATCGTCGTGTTCTCCGGCGGCGAGGCCAAGGACAACGCCGGCATCCTCGACGACGTCCGGCAGATCGCCGCCGGCGGCGGCAACGGCTCGATCATGGGCCGCAACAGCTTCCAGCGGTCGAAGGCGGACGCGCTGCAGTTGCTCGACAGCGTCGTCAAGATCTACCTCGGCAAGGAGTGAGCACCGCCGAGGACTGGATCGATCCGGACGAGGCCGGCGTCCGGATCATCCTCATCGCCGATGCGGCGACAGCACCGGCGGCCCTCGCCGCGGCGCTGGCGGCAGCACCGGTGACCGCGGTGGCCGCGCCGGGCGATCGGGTCGCGCTGCGGCAGGCCTGCCACGCCGCCGGCGTCGCCTTCCTCGCCCTCGATGCGCCGGCCGACGGCGCCGACGGCGTGCATCTCCGCTCGGCCGAGGCGGTGGCGGCGCTGCGCGAGCGGCTGGGGGTCACCGCCATCGTCGGGGCGGAGGTGCCCCCGGTGCGGCACGAGGCCATGGTTGCTGGCGAAGCCGGCGCCGACTATGTGCTGTTCCGGGCGGCCGACCGGTCCGGGTCGCCCGACCTCGAGCGACTGGTCGGCATGGTCGCGTGGTGGAGCGAGCTGTTCGTTCTGCCCTGCGCCGCGCTCGTCGCGGCGACGCCGGAAGCCGCGCGCGCCGTGGCCGACGCCGGCGCCGACTTCATCGCCTTCGGTCCGGAGCTGTGGGCGGGACAGGCCGATCCCGCGGCCGTGCTGGCCGCGGTGGCGGCGGTCCTGCCGAACGATCGTGCCGGACCGCAGGAACGTCGATGAAGATCCAGGTCAACGAACTCAAGCCGGGCTACGTGATCGCCTATCGCGACAAGCTGTGGACCATGGTCAAGGGCGAGACGGTGAAGCCCGGGAAGGGGCCGGCCTATCTCCAGGCCGAGCTCAAGTGCCTGACCGACGGCACCAAGCTGAACCAGCGCTTCAACACCGCCGAGACCGTCGACCAGGTCGACCTCGACGTCGCGCACTACCAGTTCCTCTACGCCGAGGGCGAGCAGCTCAACCTGATGAACCAGGAGACCTTCGAGCAGATCGCCGTCGACCGCCGCCTCGTCGGCGACGCCGCCGCCTTCCTGAAGGAAGGGGCCGAGGTGACGGTGCAGTCGCACGAGGGCCAGGCGCTGACCGTGCGCATCCCGGAGACGGCGGTGTTCGAGGTGACCGAGGCCGATCCGGTGGTGAAGGGCCAGACCGCCGCCTCGTCCTACAAGCATGCGAAGCTGGAGAACGGGGTGCGGATCCTGGTACCGCCGCACATCGAGCGGGGGACGCGGGTGGTGGTGAGGACGGCCGACGGCACCTACGTCGAGCGGGCGCGGGACTGAGGCCATGGTCCGTCCGTCCAGCCGCCGTTCCGCCACCGTCGAGATCCTCGTCCGCGCCGCCCTGCGCGCCGCCCGGCGCCTGGTGCGCGACTTCGGCGAGGTCGAGCAGCTCCAGGTCTCGGTCAAGGGACCCGGCGACTTCGTCTCCATCGCCGACCGCGAGGCCGAGAAGGTGATCCGCGAGGAGCTCGCGCGGGCGCGGCCCGACTACGGCTTCCTGCTCGAGGAAGGCGGCGAGGTGAAGGGCAAGAGCCCGCACAACCGCTTCATCGTCGACCCGCTCGACGGCACCACCAATTTCCTGCACGGCCTGCCGCACTGGGCGATCTCGATCGCGCTCGAGCAGCACGGCGACATCACCGCCGGGGTCATCCTCGACCCGCTGCGCGACGAGCTGTTCACCGCCGAGAAGGGTGGCGGCGCCTATCTCAACGACCGCCGGCTGCGGGTGTCGTCGCGCTCGGACATGAGCCAGGCACTGATCGGCTGCGGCCTGCCGGTCCAGGACTGGGCCGGGCGCGGCAAGGGCTTCACCCGGCAGATGGACAAGGTCGCCGACCACGCCGGCGGCCTGCGCCGACTCGGCGTCTGCTCGCTCGACCTCGCCTACGTCGCCGCCGGGCGCCAGGACGGCTTCTGGGAGTACGACTGCAAGCCCTGGGACATCGCCGCCGGCATCCTGCTGGTGCGCGAGGCCGGCGGCCGGGTCGGGCTGCTGGAGGGCGAGGGCAGCCTGTTCGGGCCGGGCACGGTGATCGCCGGCACGCCGCCGATCTACGAGAAGCTGCACGGCCTGCTGCGCGAGGCGACGCCCGTCACGGAGGCGTGAGCCGCCGCATCCGCCGCCACCTCCCCGGGCGTAGCGCCCGCATCGGGGGATGATCCCCCGGGGAGAGCGGACGATGCGCAGGACGGAATGGCTGGTGACGGCGCTGCTCGTGGCGGGGCTCGCCGGCTGCGGCGGCATGGCGGATGGCGACGGCATGGCCAAGCCGCCGGCGCCGATGGCACAGCGGACATCGCTCTACGACCGGCTCGGCGGCATGCCGGCGATCGAGGCGGTGACCGACACCTTCCTGCAGAACGTGGCCGCCGACCCGGCGATCAACCGGCGCTTCGCGCGCACCGACATTCCGCGGCTGCGCGGGCTGCTGGTCGAGCAGCTGTGCGCCGCCACCGGCGGGCCCTGCATCTATGGCGGCAAGCCGATGCCGGAGGCGCACAAGGGCATGCAGATCACCGGCGCCGAGTTCGACGCGATGGGCGGCGACCTCGCCAAGGCGCTGGACGCGCACGCGGTCCCGGCGGCCGAGCGCGACGAGCTGCTCAAGGCCCTTGGCGGGATGCGGCCGCAGATCGTCGGGCTCTGAGCGGGCCTACCCGGCGGCCGCGGTGATCATCGGTGCGTTCCTGTCGCGCCGCCATTCCCAGGGCGGCGCGAAGGTGCCCTTCCAGATCCCGCGGCGGCCGGCGCGGGCCCGGGCCTCGTCGGCGACGTAGTCCTCGCTGTAGCGGACGAAGGCGAGGGCGAGGCCCTGGCCGACCAGCCAGGCGCCGAGGTCGTCGCCGGCGACGCGGCAGCGGGCGACGATCCGCTTCCAGCGGTCGGTGTCGAGCTCCTCGCAATGCACGACGCGGCGGCCGATATGGTCGGAGAGGGCCAGCGCCGCGGCCTGGCCGCAGCGCCAGGGCTGGCCGTCGACCCGGCAGAGCTGGCGGCTCTCCGGGGCGTCGACACCCCACAGGCGGATGCGCTGGCCGTGCAGGTCGAGCGTGTCGCCGTCGACGACGCTGACGGTCCCGGCGAGCGTGTCGCCGGTCCTGGCGTAGACGACCGACGACAGGCCGAGCGCGCAGGCAAGCGCCAGCGCAAGGCGGACCATCGACGTTTCCTCATCCCGACATCGGCCGCCGCGTTGCCCGCGGTCGGCAGCCGGGAGGTTACGTCAGAACGGTCCGCCTGTTGAGAGGCTGCGGCTCAGGCCAGCCGGAACCGCAGCAGCTCGGCGTAGCCACGGCCGAGGCGCTGGCGGCCGAGCGTACCGGTGCCGGCGGCCGTCAGCGCAGCCAGCCGGCGGCCCGCATCGGGCCGCGGGTTGACCTCGAACCAGCGCAGCCAGGTGCGCAGCAGGGCAGCGGCCGACGGCGGCAGGCCGGCGAGATCGCCGAAGTCGACGATGTGCAGCATGCCGCCGGGCCTGAGCAGCGCCAGCGCCCGGTCGACCGCGGCGGCGGGCTCGTCGACCATCGACAGGACGTAGGAGAAGACGACGTGGTCGAGGCCGCCGGGGCGGCCGAGGGCCGAAGCCGATAGGGTCTCGGCAGTACCCTGCAGGAGGGTCGCATCGACCTGGTGGCGCTGCAGGGCGCGGGCTGCCGTCTGTAGCATCGCCGGCGATGGCTCGACGCCGATCAGCTGGGCCTGCGGGTAGAGCCGGGCGAGGTGGACGAGGTTGCGGCCGGTGCCGCAGCCCACTTCCAGCACGCTCTCGCCCGGGGCCGCCTCGATCCCGGCGAGGAGCCGGTCGCGGCCGATCAGGTAGTAGCGCCGGGTGGCGTCGTAGATCAGGCGCTGCGGCCGGTAGATCCGCTCCATCCGCCGGGCGACGTCGGCGGGATGGGTGACGACCGTGCTCATGCGGCCCTCCGGTAGAGGTGGAAGCCGCCATAGATGGCGGAGCGGTCGCGGGCGTGCAGGTCGCGGCTGCGCTCGGCCTCGTAGGTCCAGCCGGCCAGCAGCTCCGGCGGCAGCACGGCCTCCAGCGGCGAGGCGGCGGCGGCGGTGCGGAAGATCACCCGCGCCCCCGGCGCGGCGGTGCGGCCGAGCTCGGTCCACAGGGCGGCCAGCTGCTCGGGCGTCATCCAGTCCTGGGCGTCGAGCAGGACGAAGCCGTCGAGGCTGGCGGCCGGGCGGTCGGCCAGGGTCGCGGTCATCGAGGCGAGCCGCGGCGCGATCGCCTTCGCCCCGGCGCGGACGTCGTGGAAGCGCTCGAGCTCGAGGTAGGGCGGCAGCGGGCCGCCGCCGTCCATGGCGTAGCCGCGGCCGAAGGCCTGCCAGGCGAAGTAGTTGCCGTCGACCGGGAAGTCGCAGGCGAGGCGGCGGACGCGGTCGCGGACCAGGGCGACGATGTCGCCGCCGGCGTCGGCGCGCATCGCCTCGAGCTGGGCCGGCGGGATGCCGAGGCCGAAGTAGGAGACCGGCAGGGCGAAGGCGCCGCGGACCAAGGGGCTGCGGAACAGGGGCTCGAGCTCGCGTTCGTACAGCCTGACCTGCTCGTCGAGGTCGCGGGCGTCGAGCATGCGGTCCGGGCGCCGGCCGTGCAGGCGGCAGATCAGGTGGGCGAGGCCGATGGTCCGGCCGAGCAGGCCGGTGCGGTAGAAGCCGCGGCCGAACACCTCGATGCGGCGGCGGCCGAGGCGCCGCTCGTTCCAGTAGGCGCGGGTCTCGGCGTCGAGCACCGGCGCCAGCCAGCGGTCGTAGAGCCGGGCATTGGCCGGGTGCGCGGCGTCGGCGAACATGCGCTGGAAGGCGGCACCGTCGGGCAGCACCCGGGCAGCGGCGATCTTGAGGCGCAGCAGCGCGATGTGGTGGGGGTTAAGGTCGACCGCGATGATCTCGGCCGGCCGGGCGGCGGCGTAGCTCAGCACGTTGCAGCCGCCGGAGGCGATGGTGATCAGCCGGGTCTGCCGGCCGATCCCCAGCGCCTCCATGTCGACCGCCGGATCCTCCCAGATCTGCGGGTAGACGAGGCCCTCGAAGGCGCGCGCGAACAGCCGTTCGAGCAGGCCGCGGGCGGTCGTCGCCGGGCGGGAAGCGGCGGCTTCGAGGACGAGGGATCGGGCCAAGGGGTGGTCCTCCGGTTGCCTCAGGGGCAGCGTTCGATGCGCACGCGGCCGGGATCGACCGCGAGAAAGCTGGCGGGCCGGGCCACCCAGGACCCGGAATTGTAGTAGTCGACCGGGCGCGCCGAACCGTCCGGACCCTCGAAGCGCCAGTGGCCGGGCTCGTGGGTGTGGCCGCAGACGACGACGTCGGCGGCACGCCGGGCAGCGAAGCGGGCGGCGCGGCCGGCGACCTCGTCGCCGATGCCGAACATCCGGCCGTGCCAGCGGTCGAGCGCCGCCGGCCAGTGCCCCTCGCGCGACAGCCGGCGCTGGCAGAAGCCGTAGAGCGCCGACATTCGCCGGCAGAGCCGGCGGTGGTTGGTGATGAAGCGGTCGAAGCGGTCGCCGTGCAGGGCGAGGTGGGAGAGGCCGCCGCAGTCCCAGCGGTAGCTCTCGCGCATCCGCACGCCGACGAGGCGCAGCACCAGCTCGGCGAGGTCGCGGTCGTGGTTGCCCTTGATCCAGACGACCTCGGCGGCGCCGTCCTGGGCGAGGCCGCGGACGTGGCGCAGCAGGCGCCAGCAGTCGGTGCCGAAATTGGCGAAGGCGAAGTCGTGGAAGATGTCGCCGAGGAGGATCAGCCGGGCGAAGCGCCAGCCCTCGAGGACCTCGAGCAACGCACCCGGACGACTGGCGGGGATCCCGAGGTGGAGATCCGAGACGATCAGCGTGTCGGTGGTCGCCAGTGGCAAGGACCACGCTCCGTCATTGGGGCTGGCGGCGACCTACAGGTCGACGGTGACGGGGTGGCGCGCGCTCCGTGACGGATCGGCGATGGGCCTGTCGAGCGGCGGCACCGGCCGGAACCGGGTCCTGCCGGCTGCGTTGTTGCGGCAGCGTGCCGACAAGGCCGGAACGGCTGCCGCCGGGCGGCCCGGACCGGGGTCGGCGTCCCAGATCCCATCACCCGCCGGGGAGCGAGCATGAGCGTCAACACGATCCAGGAGCTGTTCGTCGAGGAGCTCCGCGACATCTACCATGCCGAGAAGCAGCTGGTGAAAGCGCTGCCGAAGATGGCCAGGGCGGCGACCACGCCGCAGCTGCGCGACGCCATCGCCAACCATCTCGAGGAGACCAAGGGCCAGGTCGAGCGGCTCGACCAGGTGTTCGAGATGCTCGAGCTCGGCAAGCGCGCCAAGCGCTGCGAGGCGATGGAGGGCCTGATCGAGGAGGGCCGCACCATGATCGACGAGGTCAAGGACCCCGAGGTCCTCGACGCCGGCCTGATCATCGGCGCGCAGAAGGTCGAGCACTACGAGATCGCCGCCTACGGCTCGCTCGTCGCGCTGGCCGCCCAGCTCGGCCACCGGGACGCGGCCGAGATCCTCAAGCAGACGCTCGAGGAGGAGAAGACCGCCGACCGCAAGCTGAACGAGCTGGCGCTGACCTGCGTCAACCAGCAGGCCGGCAGCGGCGGTACCGCCACCCAGGCCGGTGGCCGCGGCCGGCGCACCGCCGCCGCCTGACGTGCATCCCCTCGGCCGCGCCGGGGTGGCGAGGCGGCGAGCGGCCGGCCCGCCGCCCCGGCGCGGCCGTTCCTTCCTTCACGCCGTCGCTGCCGACGGTGCTGTCAACGAGGTCTCGACCATGGCAAGGGCCACCTATCCCGACCGCCCGCTCTCCGGCAGCGTCGGCGTGCCCGACGATGCCCAGAGCCCGGCGGTCAAGCGCGTCTCCTGGGCGGCGATCTTCGCCGGCGTCGTCGTCGCCATCGCCGTCCAGATGCTGCTGGCGCTGCTCGGCGCCGGCATCGGCTTCGACATGCTCGAGCCGGCCACGGGCGGCACGCCCGAGGGCAGTGCCTTCGGCATCGGCGCCGGCCTGTGGTGGCTGGTCAGCAACCTGATCGCGCTGGTCGCCGGCGGCTACACGGCGGCCTGGCTCGCCGGCAACACGCTGCGCTTCGACGGCATGCTGCACGGCGTCGTCACCTGGGGCGTGACGCTGCTGCTGACCTTCTACCTGCTCACCACCGCCCTGGGCACGCTGATCGGCGGTGCCTTCAGCATGGTGGGCTCGGTCGCCTCGACCGCGGCCTCTGCCGCCGGGCAGGGCATCCAGGCGGCGGCCCCGCAGGTGGCGGCCAACGTCTCGCCCGAGCAGATCATGGACCGCGCCCGCGCGCTGCTGCGCCCGAGCGGCGATCCGGCCCTGCTGTCGCCGGAGGATGCGCAGGCCGAGATCGCCCGCCTCCTGCCGCAGATGATCGGCGACGGGCAGCCGGCGCAGCAGGCGCAGGACCGGGTCGTCGACATCATGGCGGCGCAGCTGCGCATCCCGCGCGACGAGGCGCAGCGGCGGCTCGACGAGCTGCAGGCGCAGGTGCGCGAGACCCGCGACGCCGCCGTGCAGACGGCGACCAGCGCGGCCGAGGAGACGGCGAGCGGCGCGTCCACCGCCTCCTACCTCGCGTTCGCCGCGCTGCTGCTGGGCGCCATCGCCGCCGCCGCCGGCGGCTCGATGGGGGCGCAGCGCCGCGACGTCTACGCCGAGCGGCTGGTGCGGGCATGAGGCCGCTCCGCTCGGCCAGCCTCGAGCCCGTCGCCGAGGCCCTGCTCGAGGCGGCCTGGGCGTGGCGGGAGGAAGCGGTCGGCCGGCCGGGGCCGGCCCTGCGCAACCGCCTGCTGCGGGCCTGGCAGGTCCGCCTCGAGCTGGCCCTGGGCCTGATCGACGCCGACGGCGTGTCGGGCGGCGATCTCGACGGCGAGCAGCTGCTGCGCACGGCGGCACGGCGGCACCGGCTGGGCTCGCGCAACACCCTGCGCGGCGACCGGGCGATGCTGGCGGCGGCCGACCGGCAGGCGCTGAAGCTGGTCGAGCGGCAGCTCCAGCAGCAGCGCGGCGCCGCGCCGGTGGTGACGCGCTGGCTGCAGGACGCGCGGGCCGTGCTGCGCGAGGAACGGATCGACCTTGCCGGCGCGGCGGCGGCATCGCCGCCGCATCCGCCGCTGGGCTTCGTCGGCCCCTGACGGACCGGGCCTACTTGGCGGTCGCGGTGACCTCGCGGCCGGCGCTGAGCACGGCGGTGGGGTCCAGCCGGGTCACGTCGACCGCGACGCTGACGGTATGGGCCCCGCCGCCGAACATGATCCCCTGCACCGGGCTGACGTCGCCATAGTCGCGACCCCAGGCGAGCGTGATGTGCTCGTCCTTCGGGATCAGGTCGTTGGTCGGGTCGAGATCGACCCAGCCGTGGCCGGGCACCCAGATCGCCAGCCAGGCATGGCTGGCATCGGCCCCGACCAGCTTCTCCTTGCCCTCGGCCGGGCGGGTCAGCAGGTAACCGCTGACATAACGGGCGGCGAGGCCGAGGCTGCGCAGGCAGGCCAGCTGCAGGTGCGCGAAGTCCTGGCAGACGCCGCGCCGCATCCGGAACACCTCGGTGACCGGCGTGCCGATGCTGGTGGCGCGGGTATCGTAGAGGAAGTCGCGGTTGATCCGGTGGGTCAGCTCGCGCGCCGCCTCGAGCACCGGCCGGCGCGGCCGGAACGAGATCTGGGCGTAGGCCTTGAGGTCGTCGTCGATCGGCGTGTGCATCGACGCGTAGCGGTACTGCAGCGCGTCGAGGGTCTCGGCGGAACGGTCCTCGTCGAGCACGGCGACGACGTCGTCCCACGGCGGGGTCGCCGACGGCTCCGGCGGCTCGGGCGGCTTGACGTCGATGAAGCTCAGGGTGTGCAGCGTCAGCTCCTTGTGGCTCTGCTGCACGGTGAGGAAGGTGATCGGGTTGCCGAAGTAGTCGGTGTCCTCGTGGCGCACGCTGGGGGCCGGGTGGACCTCGAGGGCGCTCTCGCCGGTGACCTGGCGCGGGCACAGCCGCGGCGTCAGGTGCAGCAGGTGATGCGAGATCGAGACCGGCTGCTCGTAGCGGTACACGGTGCGGTGGCTGACCTCGTAGATCACGGCTCGTCCCTCCGCCGCATGGCGAGGGTGAGCAGCGGCGTCTCGGCATGGGCGAAATGCGCCCGGGCGATGATGTCGGAGAGTTCCGGCAGGGCGGCCGAGCAGCGGGTCAGCAGGTCGGCCAGCTCGGGCAGCTCGCCGGCGACGTCGCGCTGCAGCAGCTGGCCGAGATCGGCCAGGCGCAGCTCGGTCAGGAGGCGCAGCACGAGGCGCTGCTCGGCCGAGCGGTGCGGCCCCTCGCTTGGCAGGAAGCCGAAATGGACGTCGATCTCGCCGAGCTGGAAGGCGAGGGCGCGCGGGTTGGTCTCGTCGAGCAGCAGGAGGTCGATCACCGGCGCCAGCAGCGGCGTCATCACGTAGCGCGAGCGGTAGGTCATGAAGCTGTCGCCGAGCTCGAGCAGCAGCCGCAGGCTGCCGTCGTTCTCGGGATCGGGGCTGGACAGGACGAGGCCGCGGACGAGGTCGACGAGATGCCCGCCGCGCTCCAGCCGGCGCCCCATCTCGAGGAAGCGCCAGGCGAAGTTGCGGGTCATGTTCTCGGCTTCGGTGCCGGCGAAGGCGCTCAGCGCGCGGACCCCGTCGTCGAGCAGCTCGAGCGCCTGCGGCGCGAGGATGCGGCCGCGCGGCTCGCGCCAGCGGCGGTCGATGTGCAGGGCGTTGAGCATCCGCCAGGCGTCGTGGCTGATCTGGTCGCGGACCAGCGTCGCCGTGCGGTGCAGGTGATCGAGGCACTCGCGCAGGCCGTAGGCCCGGTCCGGCTGGAACATCAGCAGGGCGATCTGGTCCTCGAGCGTCTTCTGCGGCCAGCCGGCCACCGGCGTCGGCCGCGGCCCCGCCAGCTTGTCGAAGACCACGTCGAGGGTGCGCTGCAGCAGCACCGGCTGGGCGTCGGGGCGGGAGTCCTCGAGGATCCGGCCGAGCACGCTGCGCAGCAGGCGCATGGTGCCCTCGGTCCGCTCGGCGTAGCGGCCGAGCCAGAACAGGTTGTCGGCGGTGCGCGACAGCAGGTCCCGGCCGGTACGGCGCAGGTGCACCTCGGCCATGGTGTTGCGCAGCAGGCTGGGCTGCGCCGGCTCGGCGGCGTCGCCGACGACCCAGAGGTCCTTGCTGCCGAAGCCGTTGGGCAGGCCGACCGTGGTCGACTCGCCGGACAGGCGGACGAGGCCGCCCGGCAGGACGCGGTAGCCGTTCTCGGTCCAGGCGACGTAGCAGCGGATGGCGAACGGGGTCGGCACCAGGCGGTCGCCGTCCAGCGACGGCGTGGTCGCCAGCCGGACCGGCTCCTGGGCGACGAGGCGATGGCCCTCGCGGTCGAGCCGGGCGAGGAAGCTGTCGAGGGCGTCGCCGGTGAGCGCCGCGCCGTCGAGGGTCGGCATCGCCTCGCCGGGATCGCTGCGCTGGGTGACCTGGCCGATGCGCAGGCCGGCCAGACGCTCCATGGCCGCGGCGCGCTGCTTCGCGTCGCCCAGCCACAGGGTCGGCGCATCCTCGAGGATCAGGCCCTCGCGCAGCAGGCGGCGGCAGAGCTTGGGGGCGAACGCCGCCAGCGCCCGGTTGTGCAGCACGCCGCTGCCGAGGCCGTTGGCCAGCACCACCCGGCCCGTACGGGCGGCCTGGGCGAGGCCGGCGACGCCGAGGAAGCCGCCGCCCGGCAGCATCAGCGGGTCGCAGGCCCGGCCGGGCAGCTTGCGGACGATCACCGCGACGCGCTGCAGCCCGTCCAGCGTCTTCAGGAAGACGGCATTGTCGCGGACGGTGAGGTCGCCGCTCTCGGCCAGGGTGTAGCCGAGGTAGCGGGCGAGGTAGGCGTTGCTGAAGTAGGAGGGGTTGCCGGGGCCGGCGCTCAGCACGACCATCCGGCCGTCGGTGCGCGGGCTGGCCTGCTGCAGGCTCTGCTGCAGCGCCATGTAGTGCCCGGCGAGGCGGCGGGTGTTGCAGTCGTTGAACAGCTCGGCGAGGCCGTGGCTCAGCGCTACGCGCGAGCCCAGCAGGTAGCCGTTGCCCAGTGCGATATCGGTCTGGTCGGCGAGCACCACCCAGCGGCCGTCGGCGGTGCGGGCGATGTCGCAGGCATAGGTGTAGAGCAGCGGGCTGACCGGCTTGGCCGGACGCACCGCCGGCCGCAGGAAGTCGTCGCTGCCGAACACCATCGACGCCGGCAGCAGGCCGTCGCGCAGCAGCCGGGCGTCGCCATGGATGTCCTGCAGCACCGCCTCGACGAGCCGGGCGCGCTGGATCAGCCCTTGCTCGACGGTGCGCCACTCTGCCTCGTGAAGCAGCACCGGGACGAGGTCGAGCCGCCAGGCGTGCGCCCGGTCGTCGGGATCGGCGTAGACATTGAAGGCGATGCCGCTCTCGCGCAGCAGCCGCTTGGTGCTGTCGGCGGCGGCCTGCCAGCCGGCCGGGCCCATCCGCGCCCAGCCCTCGGCGAAGGTCTGCCAGTGCGGACGGATGCGGCCCTCGCCGTCGACCATCTCGTCGAAGCCGCGCAGGCGGCTGGCGTAGGCGGCGAAGGCCGGCGGCAGGCCCGCCAGCCCGAGCCCGGCCAGCACCGGCTGTTTCTCCTCGACCCTGTCCACCGCGACCGCCATGCTCACCTCGCGCGCACGGATGCACGAAGCCTGCCACGCTGTCCACGGCGCGGCGGCGGGGTCACGCCTGCGCCGGCAGGAGGGAGCGGCTCGCGGTGAACGCCTGGATTGCGGTCGCGATCGGTGGCGCCATCGGCAGCGTCGCCCGCTACGGCCTGACCATCGTCGTCTCGGCGATCGCCGGTGCCGACTTTCCGTGGGCGACCCTGCTGATCAACATCCTGGGCTCGGCGGTGATCGGCCTGTTCGCCGCGCTGGGCGCGCCGGACAGCCGCTTCGTCATGGCCCCGGAATGGCTGGTGTTCGTCACCGCCGGGCTGTGCGGCGGCTTCACCACCTTCTCCGCCTTCAGCCTGCAGACGCTGATGCTCCTGCGCGAGGGCCAGGCGGCGTGGGCGCTGGCCTACGTCGCCCTGTCGGTCGGGCTCTGCCTCGCCGGCGTGTGGCTGGGCTACGTCGCCGGCGCGGCATTGGCCCGCTAGGGTGCCGTCACCTTTTCCGCTGCACGGCAGCTGGCCCCGTCGGTGCAGGCGCGCAGCCGGGTGATGGCGGCGCCGAGGTCGGCCTTCAGGGCGGCGTCGGCCGAGCAGTAGAGGTTGCGCAGCTGCAGCGGGTCGGCCTGGTTGTCGTAGAGCTCGCGGTCGCCGTTGATGTACTCGACATAGGTGTAGCGCAGCGTGCGCACGCCCCACCATTCGGGCACCTTGCTGACCGGCGTCGCGGTCGGGACGCAGGCATAGGCGGTCGTCACCGCCGGCGGCGTCGCGGGCGGCGGCGGCGGGGTGCCGGGCTTGTAGGTGAGCAGCACGGCCTGGCGCCACACGGACTCGGCCGGCGGCGCGGCGCCGAGCAGGGGCAGCAGCGAGCGGCCCTGGACCTTGGCCGGGACGGTG
>JAXMCM010000022.1:0-254054 GCA_046349355.1 Geminicoccaceae bacterium | reverse complement strand
CTCCGCCCGCACCACGCACCGGACCTCGGCGGCGCGGGCGGAGCCTCGGCGGGCGAACCGGTGAGGGCGGCGGCGAGTTCCCCGCGGGCGAGCCTTGAATTGCTCGCCTTCGAAGCAGCGGCGCAGGTGGCGGAAACGGCTGGAAAAATGCCCGGTCACGCTTGACAGGCGACGGCGTCTGGACCCATATCCCCGCCAGCAAAGGGGACCAAATCGGTCCGCTTTCGAGGGCAGGAAAACCGGTGATCCGGCTCAGCAAGCTGGCCGACTACGGCATCGTCATCATGACCCACCTGGCCCGCCAGCCGGACCGCCAGCAGGCGATGCCGGAGATCGCGGTCGCCACGGCGGTGCCGCAGGCGACGGCCGGCAAGGTGCTGAAGATGCTGGCCCGCGCCGGCCTGCTGGCGTCGCACCGCGGGGCGCGCGGCGGCTACGGCCTCGCCCGCCCGGCGCTGGCGATCACCATGACCCAGATCATCGAGGCGCTCGACGGGCCGATCGCGCTCACCGAGTGCGTCGAGTCCGGGCCCAGCGAGTGCGACATCGAGGGGCTGTGCATGGCGCAGAGCAACTGGCGGCGCATCAACCAGGCGATCCGCGAGGCCCTCGACAACGTGACGCTCGCCGAGATGGCGCAGGCCATCCCCAGCGCCTTCCTGCTGCCGCAGGACCGGCCGCTCGGGTCGCTGCGGGCCTGAAGGAACCGCCATGGCAACCGCCCTCGACACCGTCCGCGACTATACCGGGCACGAGTACAAGTACGGCTTCACCACCGACATCGAGTCGGACACGGCCCCGGTCGGCCTCAGCGAGGCGACCATCCGGCTGATCTCGGCCAAGAAGGGCGAGCCGGAATGGCTGCTGGAGTGGCGGCTGCAGGCCTACCGGCGCTGGCTCACCATGGAGGAGCCGCGCTGGCAGAAGGTCCACTACCCGCCGATCGACTACCAGGCGATCAGCTACTACGCGGCGCCGAAGACGCGCGAGGCGCCGAAGTCGCTCGACGAGATCGACCCCGAGATCCGCAAGACCTACGACAAGCTGGGCATCCCGATCCGCGAGCAGGAGGTGCTGGCCGGCGTCGCCGTCGACTACGTCTTCGACAGCGTCTCGGTGGCGACCACCTTCAAGGCCAAGCTCAAGGAGCTGGGCGTCGTCTTCTGCTCGATGTCCGAGGCGGTGCAGGACCATCCCGAGCTGGTCCGCCGCTACCTGGGCTCGGTGGTGCCGCAGGGCGACAACTACTTCGCCGCCCTGAACTCGGCCGTGTTCACCGACGGCAGCTTCGTCTACGTCCCGCCGGGCGTGCGCTGCCCGATGGAGCTGAGCACCTATTTCCGCATCAACGCCGCCGGCACCGGCCAGTTCGAGCGGACCCTGATCGTCGCCGACAAGGGCGCCTACGTCAGCTACCTCGAGGGCTGCACCGCGCCGCAGCGCGACGAGAACCAGCTGCATGCGGCGGTGGTCGAGCTGGTCACGCTCGACGATGCCGAGATCAAGTACTCGACCGTGCAGAACTGGTACCCCGGCGACGCCGAGGGCCAGGGCGGCATCTACAACTTCGTCACCAAGCGCGGCGCCTGCCGCGGCAAGCGCAGCAAGATCAGCTGGACCCAGGTCGAGACCGGCTCGGCCATCACCTGGAAATATCCGAGCTGCATCCTGCAGGGCGACGATTCGGTGGGCGAGTTCTACTCGGTCGCCGTCACCAACAACCGCCAGCAGGCCGACACCGGCACCAAGATGGTGCACATCGGCAAGAACACCCGCTCGCGCATCGTCGCCAAGGGCATCTCGGCCGGCCGCTCGGACAGCACCTACCGCGGCCTGGTCAAGGTGATGAAGTCGGCCGAGGGGGCGCGCAACCACACCCAGTGCGACTCGATGCTGATCGGCGACCGCTGCGGTGCCCACACCGTGCCCTACATCGAGGTGCGCAACCGGTCGGCCAAGTGCGAGCACGAGGCGACCACGAGCAAGATCAGCGACGACCAGCTGTTCTACTGCCGCAGCCGCGGCATCCCGGAGGAGGATGCGGTGGCGCTGGTGGTCAACGGCTTCTGTCGCGAGGTGATGGACGAACTGCCGATGGAATTCGCGGTCGAGGCGAGGAAGCTGCTGGCGATCAGCCTCGAGGGGAGCGTCGGATGACGGCCCTGCTCGACATCCGCGACCTCAAGGTCGAGATCGACGGCCGGGCGATCCTCAACGGGCTGACCCTGGCGCTGCAGCCGGGCGAGGTGCACGCCATCATGGGGCCCAACGGCTCCGGCAAGAGTACCCTGGCCTACATGCTGGCCGGGCGCGACGGCTACACGGTCACCGGCGGCGAGGTGCTCTACGACGGCCAGGACCTGCTCGCCATGGAGCCCGAGGAGCGCGCCGCCGCCGGCGTCTTCCTCGCCATGCAGTACCCGGTCGAGATCCCGGGCGTCGCCAACATGTACTTCCTGCGCCAGGCGATGAACGCGCTGCGCAAGGCGCGCGGGGAAGGCGACATCCCGGCCGCCGAGTTCATGAAGAAGGTCCGGGCCGAGGCCGAGCTCGTCGGGATCAAGCCGGAGCTGCTCAAGCGCGACCTCAATGCCGGCTTCTCCGGCGGCGAGAAGAAGCGCAACGAGATCCTGCAGATGGCGATGCTGCAGCCGCGCCTCGCCATCCTCGACGAGACCGACAGCGGCCTCGACATCGACGCGCTGAAGACGGTGGCCGACGGGGTCAACCGGCTGCGCGCGCCCGACCGCGCCATGCTGGTCATCACCCACTACCAGCGCCTGCTCGACTACATCGTGCCCGACCAGGTCCACGTCCTGGCCGAGGGCCGCATCCGCAAGTCCGGCGGCAAGGAGCTGGCGCTGCAGCTCGAGGCCGAGGGCTATGCCGGCGTGCTGGGGACCGCCGACCGGGCCGCCGCCTGATGGTCGCCTTCCGTCACGTCGAGCCGGTGCCGGCGCTGGCCGAGCTGTGGGCCGGCAGCCGCGGCTACCTGCCGGGCAAGGGCCCCGTCGCCGCCGCCCGCCAGCGCCGCTTCGACGCCTTCATGGCGACCGGCATCCCGACCCGCCGGGTCGAGGCCTGGAAGTACACCGACATCGCCAAGTGGGCGAACCGCCCGCTGGCGCTGCCGCCGCGGGTGACGCCGGGTGCTGACAGGGTCGCCGCCTGGTTCGCCGGCGGTCCGCGGGCGCGCCGGCTGATCTTCGTCAACGGCCACATCCAGCCCGAGCTCTGCCATGTCGGCGGGCTGCCGAAGGGGGTCACCCTGCGCGGCCTCGGCCGGGCGATCGAGGACGATCCCGAGCGCGCCGCCCAGGCCCTGGGCGAGGGCGACGCCGGCCGCAGCCTCAGCGACCTCAACGCCGCCTTCGCCACCTCCGGCGCCTGGATCGAGCTCGCCGACGGGGTCACCCTCGACGAGCCGGTGCAGCTGCTGTTCCTCACCCTGGGCGAGCCCGGCCACGCGGTGATGGCGAGCCCGCGCAACCTGGTCCGCCTCGGCCGCAACGCCCGCCTGCGGCTGATCGAGACGCATGTGGCGCTGGGCGAGGGCCCGTGCCTCACCAACCTCGTCACCGCGCTGAGCCTCGCCGAGGGTGCGGAGCTGGTCCACGACCGCCTCGAGCTCGGCCGCGACGCCACCGGCCTCGTCGGCCGCATCGAGGGCACGCTGGCGGCGAAGGCGCGGCTGCAGGCGACCACGGTCACCCTGGGCGGCGGGCTCGTCCGCAACGAGGCCGAGCTGAAGCTGCAGGGCACGGGCATCGAGGCCCTGCTCAACGGCCTCTACATGCCGACCGGCACCGAGCACGTCGACACCCAGCTGCGCCTCGTCCACGAGGCCCCGGGCTGCCACTCCAACCAGTTCTACAAGGGTGTGGTCGACGGCCGCAGCCACGCCGTGTTCTCGGGCAAGATCATGGTCGAGCGCGCCGCCCAGAAGACCGACGCCTACCAGTCCAACGCCAACCTGCTGCTGTCCGACGACGCCGAGATCGACACCCGGCCCGAGCTCGAGATCTACGCCGACGACGTCAAGTGCAGCCACGGCGCCACCGTCGGCGACCTCGACCCGGTGGCGCTGTTCTACCTGCGCTCGCGCGGCCTGCCGCTCGACGACGCCCGCGGCCTGCTGGTCTACGGCTGGGCCAACGAGGTGATCGAGCGCATGGGCGACGACACCGCCCGCGCCCAGGCCCGCAAGGCGGTGCAGGCGCGGCTGCCCGGCCGCATCGCCCTGGACCTGCCGGCATGACCGCCGCCGCCCGCCGCCTCGACCCCGCCCCGGCCGACGCCCCGCTCGACGTCGCCCGGATCCGGGCCGAGTTCCCGATCCTGCGCACGACCATGCACGGCCGGCCGCTGGTCTATCTCGACAGTGCCGCCAGTGCCCAGAAGCCGCGCTGCGTGATCGACGCGCTGAAGACCGTCTACGAGCGCGACTACGCCAACATCCACCGCGGCGTCTACGACCTCAGCCAGCGCGCCACGGCGCTGCACGACGAGGCGCGCCGCAAGGTGCAGCGCTTCGTCCACGCCGCCGACTGGCGCGAGATCGTCTTCGTCCGCAACGCCACCGAGGCCATCAACCTCGTGGCGCGCAGCTTCCTGCGCCCGCGGCTCCAGGCCGGCGACGAGATCCTCGTCACCGCCATGGAGCACCACGCCAACATCGTCCCCTGGCAGATGATGGCGGCCGAGGCCGGGGCCCGCGTCGTCGCCGCCCCCATCACCGGCACGGGCGACCTCGACCTCGACGCCTTCGCGCAGCTCGTCACTGCGCGCACGAAGATGATCGCCGTCGTCTGGGTCTCCAACGCCCTGGGCACGGTCAACCCCATCGAGGACATCGTGGCCCTGGCCCGCCGCCACGGCGTGCCGGTGCTGGTCGACGCCGCCCAGGCCGTGCAGCACCGCCCGGTCGACGTCCAGGCGCTGGGGGCCGACTTCCTCGTCTTCTCCGGCCACAAGATGTACGGGCCCTCCGGCACCGGCGTCCTCTGGGGCCGGGCAGCCCTGCTCGAGGCGATGCCGCCCTATATGGGCGGCGGCGACATGATCGAGCGCGTCAGCTTCGACGGCACCACCTGGAACGACATCCCGTTCCGCTTCGAGGCCGGCACCCCCGACATCGCCGGGATCATCGCCCTGGGCACCGCCGTCGACTGGCTGGAGGCGATCGGGCTGGAGCGCATCCACGCCCACGAGACCGCGCTCCTCGCCTATGCCGAGCGGGCGCTGCGCCAGGTCCCGGGCCTGCGCCTGATCGCCGAGCCGCGCGAGCGCAGTGGCGTGCTCAGCTTCGTCATGGACGGCTGCCACCCGCAGGACATCGGCACCATGCTCGACCTCGACGGCATCGCCATCCGCACCGGCCACCACTGTGCGATGCCCGTCCACGACCGCCTGGGCCTGCCCGCCAGCGCCCGCGCGTCGCTGGGCGTGCACAACGACACCGACGACATCGACGCGCTGGTCACCAGCCTGCGCCGCGTCGCCGACATGTTTTCGTAGGGGGAATGCCTGTGGACAGCGCCGACACCACGGCCCGGGCCACCACCGACCAGACCGGCCTCGACAGGGCTGCCGCCTTCCTCGCCCAGGATGAGAACGCCCCCGACAAGGCGCGGATGGAGGAGGTCCAGGCCCTGGGCGAGCGCATCGTCGCCCAGCTGCGGACCGTCTTCGACCCGGAGATCCCGGTCAACATCTACGACATGGGGCTGGTCTACAAGATCGACGTCGAGGACGACAACACCGTCCGCATCGACATGACCCTGACCTCCCCCCACTGCCCGGTCGCCGAGACCCTGCCCCCTGAGGTCGAGCAGAAGGTCCAGCAGGTCGAGGGTGTGACCGCCTGCGAGGTCAGCATCGTCTGGGAGCCGCCCTGGACCCCGCAGATGATGACCGAGGAGGCGCAGCTGGAACTGGGGATGATTTACTGAGAGGATCTGTGATTCCAGCAAAAGTATCGACATCTTCCAGATTCACGGCATAATCCAAACCGCATCCATCGTTGGACGTGCAGACTTCAGCCAAGTCGGATGTTCCAGCAACGAGCACGGCTGCGTCCGAAGGCCTTCCGTCGCCTTTAGCGCGAGCGATCAACCTGCGTCGCGCACTCCCGGATGGGCTTGCGACTGAACAATTTGCCTGCCTTGCGCTGCTTCGCAGCACAGGCTATTCCGATACACCGATCATAGGTCCTCCTCGGCGGTCGCAGATCATCTGCGGCAGAGATCGCTTATGGCTGTCACCGCTGACCAGACAATCTTTGGACGCGTCCCATGGGCCTGCGTCACGGTGACAGTCATCTTGATCTCACAGTCATCTACTTCTCTTTCGAAACTCAACGCAGCGCCCAACTAAGCGAGTTTGCTCGGCCACGGCAAGAATCGTGTAGGCTTCCGCGGACTTTTGCTAATCTCAATTCTCAACCTCGCCGCGGCGTAAATTCTTCATGAGCTTGTGCTATAGATGAACGAGATGCCATATAGATCATCCTCTAAAAGTTTCGTGTCCTTCATGCAGTGGGCCTGAACAAATGACTCCTTCATCTGCTTAAACCAAGGCCGTTCTGCCATTGCTCACAATAGCTTGGCAGGCGATGGTCAGCCCGCGGTTGGCGTAATCTGTAATGCAATGAATTTGAAATAGCTTCGCGCTGAGAAAAAATATCTTTGCTTCATTCTTCTAGTTCGATTTCAAGATCAAGATCAGCTCCACTGAGCTGTCTGCGCAAATCGACCATACGATTGCGCCAAGCCTCGCGGATAACCTCCATGATGCGGGAGCACATTTGCGCATTCAAGAATCATCTTCCCCAATTTCTTCGCCCGCGACAGTACATCGCGCGTCGAGCTGAACGCAAAGTTGTGGCGCTCGATGAAGTTCATCAATCAGCGCAGTTGTTCGATCGTTGTAGATCAAAAGAGCGGGATGCCCGCAAATCGCGGCAGCGTCAATGAAATCGGCGATCCAATCTTGAAGTCCTGCTCGGCTCCGTCACGAATTTCTAAGATCGACCTTCATCCCTCTCTTTCGCACAAATCAATTCACTAAGGGGAGACATTGTCACCAAGACTCGAATGAGTAAAGGCGACCACTTCGGGCGCTCGGAGGCGCCTAACCGCAGCGAGCTCATTAGTATTAAGCTTGTGGCATCGGCTTGATGGCGAAGATTCAAGGACTTCCTGCCCCAAAGCTTTAGTCAGATCCATGACTTGGCTATCCTAACGATGCGTCAGTCGCACATTTCTTGATTAAATGTTATTCAAGATCACGACAGGATGGCTCGATCAAGATTACTATTCTGCGTCTCCCAGCAAGTTCGCTCGACAATGAGGTATGCTTGGACTGCTCTCGCGCTCACTAGCATTAATAAGCGAAGGGTCCCGATCAAGAAATTGCTCTGCGTCTACAACAAGGCAACGCGTCTCGCTGTGAAAGGACATTGGCTTGTGCTCACTTCCGAAGAAATTTATCCCTGTCCTCTTGGCGTCATGTCGGTCGCGAGGAACTCTTAGCTTTGCCTGCGATCTAGGATGTTAAACCGAAATTGATCGCCACCGCCGATGTCAACGATCTCTTTGCAATTTCGCCGAGATGCCTTTGAGAGATCAAGCGCTCGCTATAGGGTAAGCTTGTAGTGTTGGAAATTATTATTTTAGTGTTATATTGTCCGAGCTCATAGATCGTTCTAGAGGAGCGGGCGAGAAAGAGTTTTTCTCATTGCTCAGGTGGCTTTGACTTCAATGCACATAAGATTGATTGACAAATTCGGCTTGTAGATCCGCGATTCTATGCTATCGAAAAGATACCAGATTGCTCTGCGAATGGGGACAAATCCAAGTCCGCGGTGATTGCTTTTCTTCTTGAACTTCGCTATGATGGCCGTTAAATCTTTTTCTGGAGGGATCAGCGCCTGTTGCATCGAAGCGTTAGGACGCCCAAAGATTAATGTAGTTCAATGGTCGTATTGTGTCGGCAAAATGCAGACAATGAAGTCCTGTCCTACGTTAGCTGGATTAAACCGCAAATATATGATTGATACCCTGCTGACAAATAAGGTAGGTCCTGCAGAATTCAATATATCTAGGCTCGTTTGTGATCAGTTATCGCTATGATTTCAAGGCCTTCTTGATAACATCTATCAACGTACTTGGGCTATTTCGACTGCGTGGTCGTGATCGCGAATGCTCTCGGCATTATGCCAATGCGGCCTATCGAACGGCGTGCCCAACTGCAGATCTCACTTGTAAGATCGAGCTAGGAATCGCACTGAAGAGCTCCATTTCCTCATTTGACACATTAGCGTCAGCTAGAAGTGTCGGAAAGCCATCGAGAAGCTACGCGCTATGATCAGTAACCTCACCTGCAGGCTGATCGGTCACTGAAGCCTGGAGAACAACAGAGTGCTGGAGCGGGCGACGAGGATCGAACTCGTGTCTGCGGGATGGAAGCCCGCCGTTCTGCCCTTTCACCACGCCCGCCGGCCTGGACCGCACCGCCGTCCCGCCTGGCTCGCGGCGGTGCCCTCCGCCCCGCCTGCATAGCGCGTCCGCCGCCCGGAGGCGAGGCTCCCGCCGCCCCGGCGCTCCCGCCCGCCGGCGCCAGCCCGGTCTAGGACTTTCGTCCGATCCATGCTATCCTGCCCGCCGGTGCCCTGCCGCGAGCCGCCGCCATGCCCCCGCCGAGTCCTCGTCCGCCCGCCCCTGCCGCCACACCCTGCCGGACCAGCCCGGCAAGGCGACTCACCGGAGGAAGCCCTCGCGACCCCTCGACGGGCCCGCGGTTTGCCGGACGAACCGGGAACCGTTTTCAGCCGATTTCAACGACTTGCGCGCCACCGGCAGGCCTCCGGCGCCGCCGGAGGCCGACGGCCGGCCAACCCGGGACGGCGATTCCTTCGCGATTCAGGGACTTGCCCGCGGCCTCGGGCGAACGGACCCGTTGACCGAGCGAACCCGGGAAGGCGATTCCCGGCCGATTCCAGGCACTTGCGCGGCGCCGGCCCGCCGCCCCGCCGCCACAGCCCGCCGCCGGACCAACCCGGCACGCCGATTCCCCCACCATTCCAATCACTTGGCCGCAGCCTCCGGCACCAGGGCCGCCTGACCGAGCGAACCCGGCAAGGCGATTGGCTCGCCTTTTCAACGACTTGGGCGGCGCCTTCCTGGCAGGGCCGCCTGACCGAACGAACCCGGAAAGACGATTCGCCCACCTTTTCAACGACTTGGGCAGCGCCCTCCAGGTACGGCCGCCTGACCGAGCGAACCCGGGAAGACGATTCCTGGCCGATTTCAAGGACTTGCGGGCCCGGGACCAGGGCGGAGGCCTGGCCCGGGAGGTGGCGACCCCCGGGCGGGCGGGGCGGGCGCGCGGCGGGCGGCACGGAACCGCCTTCGATCGCCGCTAGTTGAGGGCGCATCTTCCACTTGCCCGGAGTTCGTTCGATGCCGAGCCCGTCACAGCGGCCGATCCAGCCGGTCGACCGGCGCAGCGAGCCGCTGAAGGCCGAGGCCATCGCCAGGGACCGCCAGTTCGAGGGAGCGCTGACCGGCGACGACGGCGCCGCCGACCATCCGCCGCTGAAGGAGCCCTACGGCCACACCGGGCTGGGGCGCGGCGACCCGGCCCTGGCCGAGCCCGCGGAGATCGTCTCGGCCGACCACGCGCACATCCGCGGCTGGGCCGAGCGGCTGGGCGGCCGGCCGGCCCTGGTCAGCCGCGTCGACGACAGCACCGACGCGCTCCTGCGCATCGTCTTTCCGGGCTCGACCGGTCCCGGGGAGCGGGTCGAGGCGGTCGACTGGCCGATCTTCTTCGAGTGGTTCGAGGACGCCGGCATGGCCCTGCGCCACCAGGACGGCAGCCGCCAGCACCGCCTGGTCCGCCGCACGCCCCAGGCCCTGCGCCGGGCGGCCGCGACCACCGACGGCTAGCCCGGCCCGCCCGCCGGCGCCCAGCCCGGGCCGGCGGCGGCTGCCTCCCGCGGGGGGTCGGGGCGACGACGGTCGACCGCGCCGCCCGGGCCTGCGAGGATCGCCCGGCACCGCCCGCCGGGGGCGGCGGCCGGAGGGGTCGGGACGGGGTCCCGGCGGCGCGGGAGGAAGCATCGCATGGCGTCACCGGGGCCGCCGCGGCCGTGGCCGGTCCTGCCGACGCTGCAGGGCTGGCGGCCGGGCTGGCTCGCCGGCGACCTCGCCGCCGGGCTGATGCTGACGGCGATCCAGCTGCCGGCGCAGATGGCGACGGCGCACCTCGCCGGCCTGCCGCCGCAGTTCGGCTTCTACGCCTTCATCGCCGGCGGCCTCGGCTTCGCCCTGGTCGGCGCCAACCGCTTCATGTCGGTGGCGGCCGATTCGACCATCGCCCCGATCTTCGCCGCCGGCCTGGCGCTGGCGGCCGTCCCGGGCTCGCCCGCCTATGCCGCGCTCGCCGCCACCTTCGCGCTGATGGTCGGCACGATCCTGCTGCTGTCGGGCATCCTGCGGATGGGCTGGATCGCCGACCTCGTCTCGGTCCCGGTGACCACGGGCTTCCTCGGCGGGGTCGCCGTGCACATCGTGATCGGCCAGCTGCCGGTGCTGCTGGGCGTGCCGGCCTCGACCGACGGGCAGATGCTGCGGCGCCTGCTCGACCTCCTGCGCCACCTGCCCGAGGCGCGGCCGGCACCGCTGCTGCTGGGCCTGCTGGTGCTCGGCATCGTCGTCGGCGGGCGCCGGCTCGGGCCGCGCTTTCCCGGAGCCCTGATCGGCCTCGTCCTCGCCGCGGCGCTGGCGGCGCTGCTCGACCTGCCGGCGCACGGCGTCGCCCTGCTCGGCACGGTGCCGGGCGGCCTGCCGCAGCCGTCGCTGCCGCAACTCGACCTCGCGACGCTGGGCCGGCTGGCGCCGCTGGCCGGCGTCGTGGCGCTGGTCTGCATGGTGCAGACCGCGGCGGTGACCCGGGCCTTCCCGCCGCCACCGCCGGGCGAGCCGCAGGTCGACCGCGACTATGCCGGGGTCGGCGCCGGCAACCTGCTGGCCGGCCTGCTCGGCGCCTTCCCGGTCGATGCCAGCCCGCCCAGCACCGCCATCGTCGCCGGCTCGGGCGGCCGCTCGCAGCTGGCCTGCCTGGTCGCCGTCGCGGTCTTCGCCGGGCTGCTGCTGTTCGGCACGGGCCTGCTGGCGCAGGTGCCGCGGGCCGCCCTGGCCGGCGTGCTGCTGTTCGTCGGCGCCAGCATCTTCCGCCTGTCGGCGATGCGCGACATCCGCCGCCGCAGCCGCGGCGAGTTCCTGCAGATGCTGGCGACCCTGCTGCTGATCGTCGTGCTGCCGATCCAGGACGGGATGATCGCCGGCATCCTGTTGGCGCTGGTGCACGGCCTCTACGTCGTCGCCCGGCCGGCGCCGGTCCGGCTGGCGCGGGTGCCCGGCACCAGCGTCTGGTGGCAGCCGAACGCGGTCAACCGTGGCGAGACCGTGCCGGGGGTCGTGGTGATCGCGATCCCGGCGCCGCTGCACTTCACCAACGCGCACTACCTCGCCCGGCTGATCCGCGACGCCGTCGCCGCGGCCAGTCCGCCGGCCCGGCTGCTGGTGCTGGAGGCGACCGGGATCATCGACATCGACTACACCGGCGCCCTGCAGGTGATCGAGCTGGTCCGCCAGCTCGACGGGCAGGGCGTGCGGGTGGCGATCGCCCGCCTCGAGGCGCCGCGCGCCGCCGCGGCGGCCGAGACCAGCGGCCTGATCGAGGCGGTCGGCCGCGAGCGGGTGTTCCGGACGGTCGAGGAGGCGGTGCGGGCGCTGGGGCCGGCCTGAGCCTCAGTGCCGCTCGCGGGTGGCGGTGAAGCGGATCTTCGGGAAGTCCTCCTGCACCCGGCCGAGGTCCCAGGTGTTGCGGGCGAGGAAGACCGGGTTCTCGTCGCGGTCGAGCGCCAGGCTCGCGCGCTTGGCGTTGAGGAAGCGCTCGAGCTCGGCGCGGTCGTCGGCGTCGCACCAGCGGGCGGTGACGTAGGGGGCGGCCTCGAAGCTGATCGGCACGTCGTACTCGGACTCGAGCCGGGTCTGCAGCACGTCGAGCTGCAGCTGGCCGACCACGCCGACGATCCACTCGTTGCCGAGCTGCGGCCGGAACACCTGGGTGACGCCCTCCTCGGCGAGGTCGGCCAGGGCCCGGCCGAGATGCTTGGCGCGCATTGGATCGGCGAGCCGCACGCGCATCAGGATCTCGGGCGCGAAGTTGGGGATGCCGGTGAAGCGCACCGCCGCACCCTCGCTCAGCGCATCGCCGACCCGCAGCTGGCCGTGGTTGGGCACGCCGATGATGTCGCCGGGCCAGGCCTCCTCGGCCAGCTCGCGCTCGCGGGCGAGGAAGAAGATCGGGTTGTGGACGTTCAGCGCCTTGCCGCCGCGGGCGAGGCCCAGGCGCATGCCGCGGGCGAAGTGGCCCGAGCACAGCCGGACGAAGGCGATGCGGTCGCGGTGCTTGGGGTCCATGTTGGCCTGGACCTTGAAGACGAAGCCGGTGACCTCGGGCAGGTCGGGCTCGACCGGGGCGGGCTCGGCCGGCTGCGGCCGCGGGCTCGGCGCATGGTCGGCCAGCGCCTGCAGCAGGCCGCGGACGCCGAAGGTGCGCAGGGCCGAGCCGAAGAAGACGGGCGTCTGGTGGCCCTGGCGGTAGGTGGCGCGGTCGAAGGCCGGCATCGCCCCCTTGACCAGGTCGAGCTCCTGCTCGAGCCGGTCGAGCTCGTCCTTCGGCATCCTGAGGGCGAGGGCAGCCCGGTCGAAGCCCGCCACCTCGGTCTCGCTGGCCAGGCCCTCCTCGCCGGTCAGCAGCACCGAGCGGTCGCGCCACAGGTCGTAGACGCCGCGGAAGCCCAGGCCCATGCCCAGCGGCCACACCGCCGGGCTGGTCTCCAGCTGCAGCTGGTCGGCGATCTCGTCGAGCAGCTCGATCGGGTCGCGCGCCTCGCGGTCCATCTTGTTGACGAAGGTCATGATCGGCACGTCGCGCAGCCGGCAGACCTCGAACAGCTTGCGGGTCTGCGGCTCGATGCCCTTGGCGGCGTCGATGACCATGACCGCACTGTCGACCGCGGTCAGCGTCCGGTAGGTGTCCTCCGAGAAGTCCTCGTGGCCCGGCGTGTCGAGCAGGTTGAAGACGCAGCCGCCCCACTCGAAGGTCATCACCGAGGTGGTGACCGAGATGCCGCGCTTCTGCTCGATCGCCATCCAGTCCGAGCGCGCCCGCCGCCGCTCGCCGCGCGCCTTGACCTCGCCGGCGAGATGGATGGCGCCGCCGAACAGCAGCAGCTTCTCGGTCAGCGTGGTCTTGCCGGCGTCGGGATGCGAGATGATCGCGAAGGTGCGGCGCCGCCCCGCCTCGGCGGGGATCTGCGCCGGGTCGAACTCGGCCAAGGGGTCGGGCTCCGGCAGGTCGGTCGGACGGGCGCCGGCTTGTCGCACAGCCCCGCCCCCGCTGTCATCCTCGGCGGCGGCGACGGCACCGACGCCGCGCGGGCGAAAACGGTTGGGATTCGCCGCCGGGTGCGCTAGTCAGCCGCCAGCGCCGGGACCTTGCGGGCCGGGCGCGCTCACCCAGCGACAGCCGAGCCCATGCGCCGCCGCGACATCCTTCTCGGGAGCCTCGTCTTGACCATGGCCAACGCCGCCGACGCGGCCTCGCCCGAAGACACCCTCGTCATCGAGCTCGCCTCCGGCAAGGTGGTGATCGAGATGTTCCCGGAGGTCGCGCCGCAGCACGTCCAGCGCATCAAGGAGCTGGCGCGCGAGGGCTTCTACGACGGCGTCGTCTTCCACCGGGTGATCCCGGGCTTCATGGCGCAGACCGGCGACCCGACCGGCACCGGCACCGGCCGCTCGAACAAGCCGAACCTGCCGGCCGAGTTCTCGCAGATGCCGTTCCGCCGCGGCACCGTCGGCATGGCCCGCTCGGCCAACCCGAACAGCGGCAACAGCCAGTTCTTCATCTGCTTCGCCCCGGCGTCGCACCTGAACGGCCAGTACACCGTCTGGGGCCAGGTCATCGAGGGCATGGAGCTGGTCGACAAGATCACCCCCGGCGAGCCGCCGCGCAACCCGGACAAGATGATCAAGGTCAGCGTCCAGGCCGACCTGCCGCAGTAGGCCGGGGACGCCGCGGCCGATGCCGGTCCTGCTCACGGGTGCCGCCGGCTTCGTCGGCATGCACGTGGCGCTGGCCCTGCTGGGGCGCGGCGAGACCGTCATCGGCATCGACGAGCTCAACGCCTACTACGATCCGAAGCTGAAGCAGGCCCGGCTCGAGCTGCTGGGCCGGCACGCCGGCTTCAGCTTCGCCCGCATCGACATCGCCGACCACGACCGCCTGGTGGCGGCGCTGGGCGCGCATGCCGACGGCATCACCGGCGTCGTCCACCTCGCCGCCCAGGCCGGCGTCCGCTACAGCCTCGAGAACCCGGCGGCCTATGTCCGCAGCAACCTCGAGGGGCACATGAGCATCCTCGAGCTCTGCCGCCACCGCCTGCCGGCGCTGCGCCACCTCGTCTACGCCAGCTCGAGCTCGGTCTACGGTGCCAACACCAAGGTGCCGTTCTCGATCGAGGACCGCTGCGACGCCCCGGTCTCGCTCTACGCCGCGACCAAGAAGGCCGACGAGATCCTCTCGGAGTCCTACGCGCGGCTGTACGCCATCCCGCAGACCGGCCTGCGCTTCTTCACGGTCTACGGGCCGTGGGGCCGGCCCGACATGGCCTATTTCAGCTTCGCCGACGCCATCGCCGCCGGCCGGCCGATCACCCTCTACAACCACGGCCGGATGCGCCGCGACTTCACCTACATCGACGACGTCGTCGACGGGGTGATCCGCGCCCTCGACCGGCCGCCGGTCGCCGACCCGGTGCCGCACCGGATCTACAATCTCGGCAACCACCGCCCGGTCGAGCTGCAGGCCTTCGTCCGCGCGCTCGAGGCGGCGATGGGCCGCGCCGCCGACCTGCGCTACGACGCCATGCAGCCCGGCGACGTGGTCGAGACCTACGCCGACATCGAGGCCACCCGCCGCGACCTCGGCTGGGAGCCGACCACGGCGATCGACGAGGGCCTGCGCCGCTTCGCCGCCTGGCACCAGACCTACAGCGCCGGCTGACCCCAACGCCGTCCGCCGCGCGACCCGTCGGGGTGGCGCGGTGGAGGGGGCTTGGAAGGAAAGGCGAAGCTGGGGAGGGGCCTGTCGCTCAGTCCGGTCCGTCGCGGCCCGGCCCTGGCCCGGCTGCCGAACAGGACCTCGCGTTCGTCGGCCCCGAGGGCGTCGACGGCCGCCTGCAGCGCCTGGTCGTCGCCGTCGCGGCGTGAGACGCGGCGCGGCAGGCGGCGGGTCGGCAGCTTCGGCGGGATCGGGCCGGCGAGCAGGCGCGGCTTGGGCGCCTTGGGCGGGTCGATGACGGCGATGACCGCGTCGACGGCGTTCTCGGGCAGCGGCTTGCCGTCGATGTGGGCGACCAGGGCCTGCGCCGCGATCTCGCGGTGCACGGCCTTTCGCAGGCGCCCGCCGATGCGGCTCATCATCCGGTCGACATGGGCGACGAAGCGTGTCGTCGGGTTTTGTGCGTGTCGGCCGGGACTCGGGATCGGCGGTGCAGCCGAGGAGCGGCGCAGGCCGGTCCAGACGCGCTCGGCGAGGTGCGAAAGGGGTTCTGGCCCTGCTCGACGGTGTAGAGCAGCCAGGCGGCGACGGCGGCGTCCTGCTGCTCGGCGACGTGGCGGTAGAGCACGCCGCGGCACAGGCGCGACAGCAGCGGCAGGACGACCTCGTCGGGCTCCTGCGCCAGCCGTCGTAGGCGTCGACCATGCCCTGGAAGGCGGGCTCGGCCATGAGCTTCTCGACGACGGTCTCGGCCGAGCCTCCAGCGCCGCCGCGGCCTTGGCCGAGGCACCGGACGCGATCCGGCGGGCGAGCTCGCGCTGCCGCAGGATGGTGCGGAACTCCGGGGGTGCCGAGGCGGCACGCATGTAGGCGGCGGTGGCCATGGGGGAGAGATAGGATGAAAAGCGGATTGGTGTCAAGCGGAAAATCCTATCTCGCCGATCGCTCTACGGCCGCGTCGTCGGGCGGCGGCGCTTGGGGTCCGCGCCCGGTCATCCCGTCGGCGTCCAGCCTGGCGCCTTGCGTCGTTGATCGGCATTGGTCGCCCGCGCCTGCCTCCGCCCATTCCGCGAACGGAAGCTCGCGCACCCCGATATGGCGCGCTGCGGCCGTCGGCGGACATGAGCCGGCGGATGACGGAGACGGAACGATCAGCGAACGGATGGATCTGAAGGCGGAAATCGTTGCCCGATTTCGGCGGTCACCACGCCACGATTGTCTCTCTCGATTGCAATGGGACACGGAGGAACGTATGGCGGCGCTTTTGGACCCTCGGCCGCCGGATGCGGAAGCCGCTTGACCGGCGGCCTGTTCTGTGGGCGACGCGGCGAAGCGGGCAGCCGATGACCCGCCCTGTGTCGATAGGCTGGACGACGATCGCGAAACGCTCGAGGGCGGCTTCCCGGCCGCGGACTGTCGACGCTGTTGGAAGATGACGAAGGGGGCGCGCGCGTTGCGAAGATTGCCTCGATCCGCACATCGCGCGACAGGTGGATCGCGACGCGGCGGCGTTCTGGGTAACGCCACGCCAGGAGCTGGAAGGCTTCGTTTCGACGACGGCAGATCGTTCTCGCCGACTGGCGCCGCCGTCGAGCCGACGGACGATCCGCCGTCGTGGTCGAGGACGACGGACTGTTCGGACGCCGCTGTCATCCGACTGTGCCACTTCGATGCGGCATATGATCGCCGTCGGCAAGGATCCGGCCCAGAACGGCGTGGATAATGACTTCGGCATGTCGGCGTGGCGACGATCGGTGCGACGATCGCGCCACGCCATCGACCAGCGTTGGGTCCATGGGCAATCCGGCGGCGGACCCGATCGCCGTTTATGCCATCGAATCTCTGATCGGGGGCGGAAGCGCGGGCAATGCCCCCAAAGGGGAGCCGAAGCCAGCCGACGCCGAGGAGCGCACCGGCCCTGCAGCGCCTGCGACCGAGGAAGCTCCGCTGACCATTGCCGAGGCCAAGCGACGACTTGCGCAGACGCTCGGCGTGGACCCGTCGAGCATCAGGATCACTGTTGAGGCGTAAGGCGTCGGTGGGCGCGAGGACATGCAGCGATCGCGCATGAGCCTCGGCGCCCCTGCCTCCGTTCCTCCCGCGGCGCAGTGATGGCCGTCACATCGCGCACCCCGATGCCGCGCGAGAGTCCGTGGCGTCGGCGGACATGAGCCGGCGGAAGACGGAGACGGAACCGATGCAGCGAAGGATGGATGTCCTGAAGGCGGAAGGACCGTAGCCCGATCCCGGCGGAGATCGCTCCGCCAAGATTGTCTCCCTCCGATTGTCCAGGGACCCGCACCGCACTCCCTCCCCCCGGCGGCGGTGCCGGTCCATCGATGGAAAGCCCTCGGCCGACCGGGAACGGGCATCCCCGTTCCCGGCGGCCACTTTGGCCTGCGCTACCCTTTGCCGCGATAGGGCCGCAGGCCGGGCCTGACCTATCGACCGCGGGCATGAAACCTGCTTCCTTCGGCGCCCAGCGGAGGGGGACATGCAGACATCCAGCTGGGCGGCGGGCGCTGCCTATGTCGACGGCAGGTTCATGCCCATCGGCGAGGCGTCGTTGCCGGTGACCGAGTGGGGCTACCGCCGGTCGGACGTGACCTACGACGTGGTCGGGGTCTGGGACGGCAATTTCTTCCGGCTCGAGGACCACCTGCGCCGCTTCGGCCGCTCGATGGAGCGGATGCGGATGCAGCCGCGCGAGAGCATCGACGACATCCGCGGCATCCTCAACGAGTGCGTCGCCCGCTCCGGGCTGCGCGAGGCCTATGTGGCGATGGACTGCCTGCGCGGCACGCCGATGCCCGGCCTGCCGCGCCACCCCGCCAACTGCCGCAACTGGATCATCTGCTTCGCCATCCCCTGGGTGTGGGTGGTGCCGGAGGACATGCAGGCGCGCGGGGCCCACCTGATCACCGCGAAGACGCCGCGCATCCCCGAGGCCAGCGTCGACCCGACGGTCAAGAACTTCCACTGGGGCGACCTGACCCGCGGCCTGTTCGAGGCGATGGACGCCGGGGCCGACAACGCCGTGCTGCTCGACCAGGACGGCCTCGTCACCGAGGGGCCCGGCTTCAACGTGTTCGCCGTCACCGACGGCAAGGTGGTCAGCCCGGACCGCGGTGCGCTCGAGGGCATCACCCGGATGTCGGTGATCGAGCTGTGCGCCGAGGAGGGCATCCCCTGCGAGGTGCGCGCCCTGCCGGCCGACGAGCTGCGCGAGGCCGACGAGATCTTCCTCGCCACCACCGCCGGCGGGGTGATGCCGGCGTCGCGCATCGACGGCCGGATCAAGGGCAACGACCGCCCCGGACCGATCTCGACGAGATTGCGCGAGCGCTTCTGGGCTCGACGCAAGGAAGGCTGGCACGCCACGCCCGTGAACTACGGGCTGCTTGCCGCCCAATGACCGCAAGAGGGAAGGACCTCACGATGCACCGTCGCAGAACGTTCAGCCTGTCCGGATTGGCCGTGGCGGCCGCCGTGCTGGTCGGCTCGGCCGGCAGCGCGATGGCCCAGACCGAGGTCAAGAGCCCGACCATCGACGCCATCAAGCAGCGCGGCGAGCTGGTGTGCGGCATCGACACCGGCATCCCCGGCTTCGCCTTCCAGGACGCCAACGGCAAGTGGGACGGCTTCGACGTCTCCTACTGCCGGGCGCTGGCCACCGCCGTGCTCGGCGATCCGGACAAGGTGAAGTATGTCGGGACCACCGCCAAGGTCCGCTTCACCGTGCTGCAGTCGGGCGAGATCGACGCGCTGATCCGCGACAGCACGCTGACCTTCACCCGCGACACCCAGCTGGGCCTCGCCGAGCTGACGCCGACGCTGATCACCGGCCAGGCGTTCATGGTGCGCAAGAGCCTGGGCGTCAGCTCGCTCAAGGAGATGGACGGGGCCACCATCTGCATGGTGACCGGCGCCACCCTCGAGCTGAACCTCGCCGACTGGAGCCGCAACACCGGCGTCAAGATCAACTCGCTGCTGTTCGAGAAGACCGAGGAGGCGTTCGCCGCCGCCGAGGCCGGGCGCTGCGACGGCTACACCGACGACGGCGGCAGCGTCGCCGCCGCCCGCTCGACGATGAAGAACCCGGCCGACTGGATCATCCTCGAGGACATCATCTCGAAGGAGCCGCTGGGCCTGCACGTCCGCGAGGGCGACGAGAAGTGGGGCGACCTCGTCAAGTGGACCCACTTCGCGCTGCTGACCGCCGAGGAGTACGGCATCACCCAGGCCAACGTCGACGACAAGAAGGCCAACGCCACCGATCCCTTCGTCCGCCGCCTGCTCGGCCTCGAGGGTGACTTCGGCCTGCTGCTCGGCGTCGACAACGACTGGGCCTACCGGGCGATCAAGGCGGTCGGCAACTACGGCGAGATCTACGACCGCTACTTCGGGCCGAACGCGCTGGGCCTGCCGCGCGGCCTGAACAAGCTGTGGACCGACGGGGGCCTGCAGTACCCCTATCCGTTCCGCTGATCCGGCGAGCGGGCGGAGCGACGTCGTGCGCCGGCGTTGGTCCGCCCGCAACCTGCTGCTGCAGGGCCTGCTGGTCGCGGCGGTCGTCGCCGCCGGCCTGTTCTTCGCCCACAACGCCGGGGTCAACCTCGCCAAGCGCAGCCTGACCTTCGGCTTCGACTTCCTCTGGCGCACCGCCGGCTTCGACATCCCGTTCCACATCGTCCCGTGGGAGGTCACCTTCACCTACGGCCACGCGCTGTGGGTGTCGTTCCTCAACACCATCCTCGTCTCGGTGCTGGCCATCGCCAGCGCCTCGGTGCTGGGCCTGCTGCTCGGCATCATGCGGCTGTCGCGCAACTGGCTGGCGCGCAACACGGCGCTGGGGCTGATCGAGATCATCCGCAACACGCCGCAGCTGCTGCAGATCGTGTTCTGGTACGTGGCGGTGCTGCAGGCGCTGCCCGGGCCGCGGCAGAGCCTGGCCCTGGGCGGCGACGTCTTCCTCAACGTCCGCGGCCTGTTCCTGCCGGCCCCGGAACTCGCCGCCAGCGGCGAGCTGGCGCTGGCCGCCTTCGGCCTGTCGCTGCTGGCCCTGCCCTTCCTGTGGGCGGTGCGCATCGGCGAGCGGCGGCTGGGGGCCTGGACGCTGCTGCTGCCGCTGGCGACCGGGATCTGGCTGTGGAGCACGATCGGCGGCTGGAGCGTGCCGGCGCTGCAGGGCTTCGGCTTCCGCGGCGGCATCACCGTGCCGCCGGAGCTGGTGGCGCTGTGGCTGGGCCTGACGATCTACGCCGCCGGCTTCATCGCCGAGATCGTCCGCGCCGCGATCCAGGGCGTGCCGAAGGGGCAGACCGAGGCCGCGGCCAGCCTCGGCCTCAACCCGTCGCTGACGCTGTTCCTCGTCGTCCTGCCGCAGGCGCTGCGGATCATGATCCCGCCGCTGACCAGCCAGTACCTCAACCTGATCAAGAGCAGCTCGCTCGGCGCCGCCATCGCCTACCCGGAGGTCGTCCAGATCTTCGCCGGGACGGTGCTCAACCAGTCCGGCAAGGCGATCGAGGTGATGCTGATCGTCATGGGCCTGTTCCTCGCCATCAACCTCGTCACCTCGGCGCTGATGAACTGGTACAACCGCAAGGTCGCGCTGGTGGAGCGCTGAGCCGATGGCACGCGTGCTCGCCTGGCTGCGGCGCAACCTGTTCGATTCCGTCGGCAGCACCATCCTGACCGTCGTCATGCTGGCGCTGTTCGCGCTGGTGCTGCCGCCGCTGTTCCGCTGGGCGGTGACCGAGGCGTCGCTGTGGGACGCCGACCGCACCACCTGCCCCGAGGCCGGTGCCTGCTGGTCGTTCATCCGCGCCCGCTTCGCCTCGTTCTTCTACGGCCAGTACCCGCTGGAGCAGCGCTGGCGGGTCAACCTCGTGGCGCTGCTGTTCGCGCTGTTCCTGGTGCCGGCGATGCGCGACCGGATCGCCCGGCGCTGGCTGTGGGTGCTGCTGCTGATCGGCCTGTTCCCGGTGATCGCCGGCGTGCTGCTGCTCGGCGGCGTGTTCGGCCTGCCCTTCGTCGACACCAACCTGTGGGGCGGGCTGATGGTCAACGTCATGCTCGCCTTCGTCGCCGTCGCCGGCTCGTTCCCGCTGGGCATCCTGCTGGCGCTCGGGCGCCGCTCGGAGCTGCCGGTGGTGCGCTGGTCCTGCATCGCCTTCATCGAGCTGTGGCGCGGCGTGCCGCTGCTCACCGTGCTGTTCATGGCGATGGTGATGCTGCCGCTGTTCCTGCCCGAGGGGGCGACCGTCGACCGGCTGATCCGGGCGATGATCGGGCTGACCCTGTTCACCTCGGCCTACATGGCCGAGGTGGTGCGCGGCGGCCTGCAGGGCGTGCCCAAGGGCCAGGCCGAGGCGGCGGAATCGCTGGGCCTCGCCTGGTGGGAGGTGCAGGCCTTCGTGGTGCTGCCGCAGGCGCTGCGCCTGGTCGTCCCGGCGATCGTCAACACCGTGGTCGACCTGTTCAAGGACACCACGCTGGTCAGCATCGTCGGCCTGTTCGACCTGCTCAACGTCATCAACCAGGGCCTCAAGGACCCGGCCTGGCTGGGGCTCGCCCGCGAGGGCTACGCCTTCGCCGCGGTGATGTTCTTCTTCTGCTGCCTGTCGATGTCGCTCTACAGCCAGCGCCTCGAGCGCCGGCTGAACCCGGTGCGCGGCCGCTAGCTCAGGGCCGCTCCCAGGCGCCGCTGGCGCCGGCGCGGCGGACGGCGTCGATCACCTTCATGTTGGCCAGGGTGTCCTCGAGCGGCACCGGCTGCGGCGTGCCGTCGAGGATGGCGGCGGAGAAGGCGTCGCCGGCGATGCCGTACTGGTCGCAGGTCGGGATCTCGATGGTCTCGGCGACGTGCCGGCCGAGGTCGGCGGCGTCGTAGACGAACAGCCGGCAGGGCCGGTCGTTGGGCGCGTTGAACGGCACCTCGACCTCGAGCCGGCCCTTGTCGCCGACGAACTGCATGGTCTGCCGCGGCACCAGCTGGGTGCTCCAGACGAAGCTGCACTGCACGCCGTCATAGTCGAGCAGGGCCGAGCCCAGCCGGTCGGTGCGCATCACCGGGTCGTGGTCGATCAGCGCGGCCACCCGCGACGGCTCGCGGCCGGTGACGAAGCGCGAGGTGTTGATCGGGTAGCAGCCGATGTCGAGCAGCCCGCCGCCGCCGATGTCGGCCTTGTTGCGGATGTTGTTCGGGTCGACGAGGTAGTAGCTGAAGAAGCCCTGGATGGCGCGGAGCGTGCCGATGCGGCCGCCCTGGACCAGCTCCCTGGCCTTCAGCCACTGCGGGTGCGTGCGCACCATGAAGGCTTCCTGGATGTGCACGCCGGTGCGGTCGCGGACCCGGATCAGCTCCTCGGCCCCGGCCGGGCCGATGTCGATCGGCTTCTCGCACAGCACGTGCTTGCCAGCCTCGGCGGCGCGCCGGGTCCACTCGACGTGCAGGTGGTTGGGCAGGGGATTGTAGACCGCCTCGATGCCGGGATCGGCGAGCAGCGCCTCGTAGCTGGCGTGGACCCGGGCGATGCCCAGCTTCTCCGCCAGCTGCCGGGCGCGCTCCGGATCGCGCGAGGCGATGGCGTCGACCGTGGTGCGCTGGCCGCGCTGCATCGGCGGGATGACCTTCTCGCGGGCGATCTTCGCGGTGCTCAGCACCCCCCAGCTCAGCTTGCGCATCGACGGCTCCCCTGCATGGTGCGGGCCGGGTTAGCGGTCGCCGCGGACGGCGGCAAGCGCCGGGCCGGCTAGAACCCGATGGTCTCGATCTCGACCTGGCTCAGCCGGTCGGGGTTCGGCTTGAGCAGCAGGGTGGCGGGCCAGGCGCCGCTGCCGACGAGCTCGGTGATGATGTCGCAGAGCAGCGTCCGCACCGCCTCGGCGGCCTGGGTCAGCGGCTGGGCCTGCGGCCGGGCGAGCGAGACGAGGCGCTCGAGCTTGGGCGACAGCGGGCGGCCGTCGAAGTCGTAGCGCCTTGCCGTCTCGCGGGCGGCGATCGGCGACAGGAAGGCGCAGCCGATCCCGCTGCGCAGCATGGCGAAGGTCGCCGGCAGCGCGTCGACCTCGTAAGCCAGCTGCAGCTCGATGCCGTTGCTGCGGGCGTAGCGCTCGATCAGCTCGCGCATCGGGTGCTGCCGGCTGGGCACCACCAGCGGCAGGCGGGCCAGCTGCTGCGGCTTCAGCGGCTCGCTGCCGATGCCGGTGCCGCAGAGCAGGATCTCCTCCCACAGCACCGGCATCAGGTCGAGGCTGAGCTTCTGGCCGATGTCGAAGATCAGGGCGAGGTCGACCCGGCCGATCTCGACCCACTCGGTCAGCGTGCTGGCCATGGCGTCGACGACGCGCAGCACGATGCCCGGGTGGCGCGAGCGGCAGCGGGTCAGCAAGGGGGCCGCGAGCAGCGCCGCCGGGCCGGCGGTGAGGCCCAGCGTGACCTCGCCGCTGGGATCGCCGCCGGCGCTGCCGACATCCTCCATCGCCCGGTCGACCTGGCTCAGGATGGTGCGGGCATGCTCGAGCAGGCGGCGGCCGTTGCCGGTCGGCTGCACGCCGCGCTTGGAGCGGACCAGGAGCCGGACGCCGAGCTCGCGCTCGAGGTTGGCCATCTGCTGGCTCAGCGCCGGCTGGGCGACGTGCAGCTCGCTGGCCGCCTTCGAGATGCTGCCGGCGGCGACGATGCGCTGGAAATACTTGAGCTGCCGCAGATCCATTCGTCAGGTCGCCAGATGTATCCATCCATAAGTGGATGCTATGGCCTTCCCATGAATTCCCTATTTGGGCAAGCGAGCGCAATCGATTAACTTTGACGTTGCGCTCAGCGCTGGCTGCACGGATCGGCAGGCGTGCCAATGGCCACGCGATCCGAAACAACGCCTGCCTTCCGGCTGCCCGGCGAATGACGGGCCAGGGAGGGACAACGATGATCCGCAAACGCGATCTGTTGATGATGGCAGCATGCCTGGGGCTTGCCGCCGCGACGCCGGCCATGGCGGCCGACGACTTCGAACTCGCCATGGTCATCAAGGAAACGACCAACCCGTACTACAACGCCACGCTCGACGGCGCCCGCATCGCCGCCAGCGAGATCGGCGGGACCGCCAACAACTACGGGCCGACGCACTCCAACGCCGACGCCCAGATCGCCATCATCAACAACCTCGCCGACCGCCGCATCCCGGCGATCGCCGTCGCGCCCAGCGATTCCGCGGCCGTGGTCCCGGCGATGAAGCGGGCCCAGAAGCTGGGCTCGAAGGTCATCACCTACGACGCCGACTCCTCGCCGGAGGGCCGGCCGTTCTTCGTCAACCAGGCGACCACCGACTCGGTCGGCCGCTTTGCCGCGATCAAGCTTGCCGAGACCATGGGCAAGAAGGGCAAGGTGGCGATCGTCTCGGCCCAGCCGACGGCGGCCAACCAGAACGCCTGGATCGCCGCGTTCCGCGACGAGCTGAGCAAGCCCGAATACAGCGGCATGGAGATCGTCGACGAGGTCTACGGCCAGGACAACGAGCAGAAGGCCTTCGACCTGACCGTCGCGCTGACCACCAAGTACCCCGATCTCGCCGGCATCTACGCGCCGACCTGCCCCGGCCTGCCGGCGGTCGCCCGCGCGCTGGAGTCGGTGAACAAGGGCAAGGGCGTCATCAAGCTGACCGGCCTGTGCGTGCCCAGCATCACCGCCGAGTACATGAAGGACGGGACCATCCAGGTCTTCTACCTGTGGGATCCGATCAAGCTCGGCTACGTCACCTACTACGCCGCGAAGTATTTCGCGGAAGGCAAGATCGAGGGGAAGCCGGGCGACAGCTTCACCATCGAGAAGGGCAAGTTCCCGGGGACCTACACGATCGGCGAGAACCACGAGATCGTGACCGGCGAGCCGCTGCAGTACACCGAGGCGAACATCGGCGAGCACAAGTACTGAGCCGACAGGGCCGGGGGCGATCATGGGCACCGATCGCGATCGGGACACGATCGCCCCCGGCACCGCGGACCGACCGCCGCTGATCGAGCTGCGCGGCATCACCAAGCGGTTCGGTCCGGTCGAGGTGCTGAGCGACGTCGGTCTCAGGCTCCAGGGCGGGCGCGTGCATGCGCTGGCCGGGGAGAACGGGGCCGGCAAGAGCACGCTGGTGAAGATCCTCGCCGGCATCCACCAGCCGGACGAGGGCGTGATCCTCGCCGACGGCGTGCCGGTGACGCTGCATGGCGCGGGGGCCGCGACCCGCGCCGGCGTCGCCGTCATCCACCAGCATCCGGCCGTCTTCCCCGACCTGTCGGTCGCCGAGAACATCTTCGTCGGCCGGCAGCTCGGCCACGCCGCCCGCATCGACTGGACGGCGATGACCGGCCAGGCGCGCGAGCTGCTGGCGCGGCTTGGCGTCGAGCTCGACGTGCGGATGCCGGTCAAGGCGCTGGGCATCGCCGAGCGGCAGGCCATCGAGATCGTCCGGGCGCTGTCGCTGGACGCCCGCGTCCTGGTCATGGACGAGCCGACCTCGACGATCTCCGGGCGCGAGATCGAGCGCCTGTTCGCCGTGGTCGAGCGGCTGCGCGCCGATGGCGTCGCCATCCTGTTCATCAGCCACTTCATCGACGAGCTGCTGCGCCTCGGCGACGACATCACCATCCTGCGCTCCGGCCGCGTGGTGATGAGCGGCCCGACCGCCGGGCTGACGCCCGAGCAGACCGTGCGCCACATGATCGGCAGCGAGCCCGGCGCGCTGTTCCCGAAGGAAGAGGCCACGATCGGCGAGCCGGTGCTGGCCGTCGAGGGCCTGTCCGGCGCCGGCTTCGTCGAGGACGTCGACTTTGTCCTGCGCAAGGGCGAGATCCTGGGCCTCTACGGCCTCGTCGGTGCCGGGCGCAGCGAGATCGCCGAGATGCTGTTCGGCATCGTCGCCCCCGACGCCGGGACGATCCGCATGGACGGCCGTGTCGTCCGTCCGGCGACGCCGCAGGATGCGATGGGGCTGGGCATCTCGCTGGTCCCCGAGGACCGCCACCGCCAGGGACTGGTGCTGCCCTTCGCCATCCGCGCCAACGCCACCCTGCCGGTGCTGCAGCGGCTGTGCCGGCAGCTCGGCCTGATCGACGGCAAGGCCGAGGCCGGGCTGGCCGCCGAGTTCGCCAAGCGGATGCGGGTCGTCGCCACCGGCATCGAGCAGATCACCGCGACCCTGTCCGGCGGCAACCAGCAGAAGGTGCTGCTGGCCAAGTGGATGATCCCGAAGCCGCGGGTGCTGATCCTCGACCAGCCGACCCGCGGCATCGACGTCGGCGCCAAGGCCGAGATCCACCGCATCGTCTCGCACCTCGCCGCCGAGGGGCTCGCCATCATCCTGATCAGCGACGACGCCGAGGAGGTGATCGCCATGGCCGACCGCGTGCTGGTCATGAGGACCGGCCGGATCGTCGCCGAGTTCGAGCGCGGCGCCATCGACCGCGAGGCGGTGCTGCTGGCGGCGGCGCACACCACGGGCGAGGCCGTGCGCGGCGCCGCCCCGGCCGGGCGCCACTGATGGCCGCGCCCGGCCGGTCCGGCGGCCTCGGCATCGCCGTCGGTCGCACCCTGCGCACGCCGGAGATCGGCCTGCTGGTGGCGCTGGTCGTGATCGGCCTCGGCATCACCCTGCGCGAGCCGCGCTTTCTCCTGCCCACCAACCTCGAGCAGGTGGCGCTGTCGGCGACGCTGGTCTGCATCGTGGCGCTGGGCCAGGCGCTGGTGATCATCACCCGGCAGATCGACCTGTCGGTGGGTGCGATCGTCGCCTGCTGCGCCTTCATCGTCGGCGACCGGCTGGAGGACAATCCGGGCGACAGCATGGCGCTGGTCCTGCTGCTCGGCTGCTCGGTCGGCGCCATCCTCGGGCTGATCAACGGCCTGCTCGTCGCCGTGGCGCGCATCCCGGCGATCGTGGCGACACTCGGCACCCTGGCAGTGTTCCGCGGCCTCGTGATCGTCTGGGCCGGCGGGCGGCAGATCTCGGCCACGGTCCTGCCCGACCGCTACCAGGACATGGCGCGCATCGACATCCTGGGCGTGCCGATGCTGGTCTGGCTGGCCGCGGCGCTGACGCTGCTGCTGGGCTGGGCGGCGCGGAACACGCGGGTCGGCCGCAATCTCTACGCGCTCGGCAGCAATCCCGAGGGTGCCCGCTTCGTCGGCATCAGCGAGACCTGGCACGTCCTCGGCGTGTTCGTGCTGTCCGGCCTGCTCTGCGGCCTGACCGGCGTGCTGTGGGGGGCCCGGTTCGGCACCGTCGACGCCGTCCTCGCCCCCGACATGCACCTGCAGTCGATCTCGGCCGTGGTCGTCGGCGGCGTCAGCATCTTCGGCGGCAGCGGCTCGGTCTACGGCGCGGCGCTGGGGGCGGTGATCCTCGCGGTCCTGCAGAACGGCGTGCAGCTGCTCGGCATCAACCAGTTCTGGCTCGAGGCGGTGTTCGGGGCGGCGATCCTCGGCACGGTGATCCTCTACAGCCTGATGGCCCGCGCCATCGAGCGCGCCGAGCGGGCGGCACGCGCCGCCGAGACCGGTGCCGCCGGCCACGCGGTGGGGCGCTGAGCCATGGGCCAGGGCCGCGGCATCGTCCGCTGGGAGCTGTTCCTCCTGGTCTTTCTCGTCGCCGTCTTCGTCTACGGCACCTTCGGCTCGAAGTACTTCCTGACCCAGTCGAACATCTCGATCGCCCTTGCCGGGGCGATGCCGGTGGCGATCGTGGCGCTGTCGATGACGCTGGTGATCATCACCGGCGAGATCGACGTCTCGGCGGGCTCGCTGGTCGGCCTGTGCGCGGTGGCGATCGCGGTGGCGCTGGAGCAGGGCCTGCCGATCGGTGCGGCGATGACGGTGGCGGTGCTCACCGGCATCCTCGCCGGGCTCTTCAACGGCCTGATCATCGCCTATGGCGGGCTGCCGTCGCTGGTGGTGACCATCGGCACGCTGGCGCTCTACCGCGGCCTCGCCCAGATCCTGCTCGAGGAGCGCAGCGTCAGCAGCTTCCCGGAATGGTACCAGGACCTCGGCTTCGGCACGGTCGGCGACACGCCGCTGCCGTGGACGACCGTGCTGTTCATCGTCCTCGCCCTCGGCTTCGCCGTGTTCCTGCACCTGACCCGCTGGGGCCGGGCCCTCTACGCCATCGGCAACAACCGCGAGGCGGCGCGCTACTCGGGCATCGACGTGCGCCGCACCATCGTCGGCGTGTTCGTCACCTCGGGCGTCATGTGCGCGATCGCCGCCATGGTGCTGACCGCCTACCTCGCCAGCGCCCGCTCCGACACCGCGATCGGCCTCGAATTGCCGGTGATCACCGCGGTGGTGCTGGGCGGGGTCAGCATCTTCGGCGGCAGCGGCACCATGCTCGGCGTGGTGCTGGCGCTGGCCGTGCTGGCCTTCGTGCAGAACTCGCTGGGCCTCGCCGGGGTGACCCCGGAGGCGCAGCAGATCGTCACCGGGGCGGTGCTGATCCTCACCCTTGTCGTCTTCGAGGGCCATGCCTGGGTGCGCCGCCGCCTCGCCGCCCGGCAGCCGGCCCGCCCGGCCTCCTCCCAGCGCCCGGCCCGGCCGGTGCGCGACAGCATCTGACGGGATCTCCGCCCATGCGCATCGCCCGGATCGAGGACCTGCACGCCGACGCCGGCTGGCGGACCTTCTCCTTCCTCAAGATCACCACCGACGACGGCCTCGTCGGCTGGTCCGAGTACACGGAATCGGACGGCAGCCGCGGCATCACCGGGGTGATCCACGGCATGGCCGAGGCGCTGATCGGGCTCGACCCGGGGCCGGTGCAGCAGATCAGCTCGGCCCTCTACCAGCGCTCGGTGTTCGCCCCCGGCGGGGTCAACCACCGGGCCGTCGCGGCGATCGAGAACGCGCTGCTCGACATCAAGGGCAAGGCGCTGGGGGTGCCGGTCTACGCGCTGGTCGGCGGGCCGGTGCGCGAGCGCATCCCGGTCTACTGGTCGCACTGCGGCACCTACCGGGCGCGCAACGCCGAATCGATGGGCGTGGCGCCGCTGCGCAATTACGACGACATCGCCGAGCTCGGCGCCGAGGTGAAGCGGCGCGGCTTCAAGGCGCTCAAGACCAACATCATGCCGCCCGGCGAGGGCGGCCGGCTGACCTACTACGCGCCGGGCTTCGGCCGGGCGCCCGGCTATCCGGCGCTCAACCTCGAGCGGCGCATCGTCCGGGCGATGCAGGACCAGCTGGCGGCGTTCCGCGCCGGCGCCGGGCCGGAGATGGGGATCCAGCTCGACATCAACTTCCACTTCAAGACCGAGGGCTTCATCCAGATGGCCAAGGCGGTCGAGCCGTTCGACCTGACCTGGCTCGAGCTCGACACCTGGGACGCGCAGGCGCTGGCGGTGATCCGCGGCAAGGCGCCCTGCCCGATCGCCTCGTGCGAGGCGCTGGCCGGGCGGCGCCAGCTGCGGCCCTACCTCGAGGCCTACGCCATGGACGTGGCCATCATCGACGTTGTCTGGAACGGCTTCCTCGAGTCGCTGAAGATGGCGTCGATGGCCGAGACCTTCGAGGTCAACGTCGCCCCGCACAACTATTACGGCCACCTGTGCTCGGCGATCAGCGCCCATTTCAGCGCCGCGGTGCCGAACCTGCGGACCATGGAGATCGACATCGAGGCGGTGCCGTGGCGCGACGAGCTGTTCACCGCCGTGCCGGTGTTCGAGAACGGCGAGCTGGTGCTGTCGAAGGCGCCGGGCTGGGGCGTGGACGTCAACGAGACGGCGGTGCGGGCGCATCCGCCGAAGGGCTGAGCGCCGCCGCCGGGTCGAAGGCGCTCTCGGCCAGGGCCCGCTGCGGCACGGCGACGTAGCCGCGCCGCGCGGCGCGCTTGCCGGCGGCGACCGGGGCCGGGACGTAGAGGCGCTTCTCGGCCTCGACGAGGACGACGCCGGCGAGCTGCGGGGCGAGGCGCAGGCCCAGCCGCTCGACCGGGATGGCGAAGCGCAGCGGCAGCCGCCAGCGGGTCGGCGGCAGGTAGAGGGCGCGGCGCATGGCGGTCGGCTCGAACAGGTGGCTGCGCAGGGTGCGCTCGAGCTGGCCGGCGCTGTAGGGCTGGCCCATGCCGAAGGGCGTGCGCTCGCTCCAGCACCAGACGCCGCGGCGGTTGGGCACCAGGGCGACGAGGCGGCCGCCGTCGGCCAGCACCCGCCAGACCTCGCGCATCAGCCGCTTGACCTTGGGGCTGGTCTCCAGCGCGTGGGCGAGCAGGACGCGGTCGACCGAGCCGTCGGCGAAGGGCAGGTCCTCCTCGTGGCCGACGACGACGCAGCCATTGGCCTCGTCCTCGCCGGCGGCCTGCGCCATGTCGGCGGTGAGCAGGGCCGCCACCGCCGCGGCCTCGTCGAACATGCCGAGGAAGGGCAAGGGGTAGCCGATGCCGGCGAGGGTCCGGCCGGCGAGGTCGGGCCAGAGCTGGCGCAGCTGGGTGTTGACCAGCCGCCGGGTCAGCTGGCCCTGGCGGCTGGCGTAGAAGGCGCGCAGGTCGGCGATGTCAGGACGCATCGTCGGCTCTCGTCCGGCACGGTGGCCACGGCGTTGCGCCTGCTATATGGCCCCGTCCGTTACGATTTCATCCCGTGCCCGGAGCCTGCCGATGCTCGAGGTCCAGCGCCTGCCCCTGCTGTCGGACAATTACAGCTGGCTGATCCGCGATCCGGCGACCGGGACCAGCGGCGTGGTCGACCCGGCCGAGGCGGCGCCGGTGCTGGCCAAGCTGCAGGAGCTCGGCCGCGGCCTCGACTGGATCCTCGCCACCCACCACCACGGCGACCACATCGGCGGCGTCGCCGAGCTCAAGGCGGCGACGGGCTGCAGGCTCGTCGGCCCGGCCAGGGATGCGGCGCGCATCCCCGGGCTCGACCTCGGCGTGGTCGAGGGCGACGCCTTCGCCTTCGGCAGCCGCACCGCCCGGATCCTCGAGACGCCGGGCCACACCCGCGGCCACATCGCCTTCTGGTTCGCCGCCGACGACGCCCTGTTCTGCGGCGACACCCTGTTCGCGCTCGGCTGCGGCCGGGTGTTCGAGGGCGACGGCCCGACGATGTGGGCCTCGCTCGCCAAGCTGCGCGCCCTGCCCGACGCCACCCTGGTCTGCTGCGGCCACGAGTACACGCTGGGCAACGCCCGCTTCGCCCTGACGGTCGATCCCGGCAACGCGGCGCTGCAGGCGCGGGCCCGGGCGGTCGAGGCGATGCGCCAGCGCGGCGAGCCGACGGTGCCGTCGCGGCTGGGCGAGGAGAAGGCCACCAACCCGTTCCTGCGCCCGGAGGACCCCGCCATCCGCCGCCAGCTCGGCCTCGACCGGGCCGACGACGCGGCGGTGTTCTGGGAGCTACGCGAGCGCAAGAACCGCGGCTAGGTGCCCACCCTCACGCCACCAGCAGCGAGGCGGCGGCCGGGCTGGGGTGGATGTCGGTGTCGCGGCGCAGCAGCTCGGTGATGTCGGCGACGCGGACCGGCGGGGCGAACAGGAAGCCCTGCAGCTGGTCGGCGCCGAGGTCGCGGGCGATGCGGCACTGCGCCTCGGTCTCGATGCCCTCGGCGACGACGACGATGCCGAGGTCGTGCGCCAGCTGGACGACGTGGTGGCAGATGGTCTCGGCCTCGGGGCTGCCGAAGCGGGCGACGAAGCTGCGGTCGATCTTCAGCGTGCGCGGGGCGAGGCGGTTGAGGTAGCTGAGCGACGAGTAGCCGTTGCCGAAATCGTCCAGCGCCAGCGACACGCCGAGCGCGCGCAGCTCGGCCAGCTCGTCGAGCACGCGCGGGTCGTCGTCGAGCAGCACGTGCTCGGTCAGCTCGAGCTGGATCAGCTCGCCGGTGAGGCCGGTGCGGCCCATCAGCTCGCGCAGGGTCCGGGCGACGGTGCGGTGGCGCAGCTGCGCCGGCGACAGGTTGACCGACATCATCGGCGGGACGAGGCCGGCGTCGATCCAGGCGACCAGCTGGTCGCAGGCCCGCGCCAGGGCCCAGGTGCCGAGCGGCTCGATGAGCCCGACCTCCTCGGCCGCCGGGATGAAGGCGCCGGGCATCAGCAGGCCGCGGGTCGGGTGCGGCCAGCGCAGCAGCGCCTCGACGCCGGTGAGGCGGTAGGTCCGCGCGTCGACCTGCGGCTGGTAGTAGAGCTCGAGGCCGCCGGTGGCGATGGCGTCGCTGAGCTCGCGGCGCATGACCACCCGCAGCCGCGCGTCGACGGTCAGCTCCTCGCGGTAGAAGGCCCAGCGGCCGCGGCCGCGGCTCTTGGCGTGGTAGAGGGCGAGGTCGGCGTTGCTGCGCAGGGCGTCGGCGGTGCCGCCGTCGTCCGGGTAGAGGGCGATGCCGATGCTGACCGCGGCGGTCGCACCGCCGGCGACGTAGGCGCGCTGCGCCACCGCATGGTGCAGCCGCTCGGCCAGCCCGGCGGCGTCGCCCGGTGCGGCGACGTCGTGCTGCAGCACGGCGAACTCGTCGCCGCCGAGGCGGCCGACGACGTCGCCGGTGCGGACCACCGCGCGCAGCTGCTGCGCCACCGAGCGGAGCAGCTCGTCGCCGGTGCGGTGGCCGAAGGTGTCGTTGATCTCCTTCAGCCGGTCGAGGTCGATGAAGAGCAGGGCGAAGCGGCGGCCCTGGCGCTCGGCGGCGGCGATCGCCTGGGCGAGGCGCTCGTCGAAGGCGCGGCGGTTGGCGAGGCCGGTCAGCGGATCGTCGTGCGCCAGCCGCTCGATGCGGCGGTGGCTGTCCTCCGCCCGGCGCAGCAGCTGGCGCGTCCGGGTGATCTCGCGCAGCAGCAGCAGGACGAGGATGCCGGTGCTGCCGATCAGGCCGAACAGGGCGATCCAGCCGGCGGTGCTGAGGTCGTCGATGCGGCCGCGCAGCGCCGAGTGCTGGGCGGCGGCGAGATGGAGCTGCTGCAGCACCAGCGCCTGCAGCGGCTCCTGCGCCGCCGTCGCCCGGGCGCGCAGGACCTCGAGCTGGGTCCGGGCGAGCGGGACGCCGTCCGCGCCGGTCTCGTAGCCGAGCTCGGTCTGCAGGCCGCCGATCAGCGGCAGGGCACCCGGCAATCCGCGGATGCCGGCGCTGTCCTCGCCCTCGGCCAGCGCCTCGAGGCGGCTGAGAAAGATGTCGAGCCGGACCCGGGCGTCGCGGGCGGTCACCGCGCTGCCGTCGGCCAGCGCGCGGTCGATGGCGTGCAGCAGCCGCTCGAGCTCGAAGCGGGCCTGGAACACCGTCCAGCTGGCCTCGGTCGTGGTCTCGAGCACGGCGTCGGTGACCCGCTCGAGGTGGGTCTTGGTCAGCGCCATGCTGGCGCCGAAGATCAGCAGCGCCCCGGCGACCGGAATCGCCGCGGTGAGCGAGCGGCGCATCATGACGCGAGGTTGACCGCGACCAGCTGCCAGATCGAGCGCTGGCGATAGATGCGACGGTCGAGCTCCGGGTATTGCGACCACGGATAGACGACCCAGATCGGGCCGCGCTCGCGCACCGGCAGCGGCGCCCCGTCGCGGTGCGTCGCCAGCAGCACCGGGTAGCTCTCGAGGTCGCTGCGCGGGATCGCCACCGCGTAGTCGTTCAGCGCCCGCGTCTCGAGGCGCGAGGCCCGGCTGCCCAGCGCCTCGACGAGGCGCAGCGCCGGGACGCCGGCGAAGCGCTGCATCCCGTCGGTCCAGGGCGTGACCGTCTCGAGCTCGGCGTGGCCCAGCGAGTCGAGCAGGGCCCGGTCGAAGCGGGCGACGCCGTTGCCGTTGCTCACGGCAAGGTCGCCGGTGACGGTGAGGATCACGTCGCCGGCCGGCGCCGGCAGGGCGGGCAGCGTGGCGGCGGCGTGGCCGGACGTCAGGGTCGCCAGCGCCGCAAGCAGGAAGTCGCGACGGTCGAGCATGGCCGCACTGCCTCCGGCACGCAGGCGGACGGGAGCGCCTCGTGCGCGAACGCAACGGAGCATGGTCCCGCAGCCGGGGAAGCCTGTTCACTCCAAGGCTGTCGTATGCACCGTTGCCAAACGCCTACGGTGATAAAGGGAGTCGGGGATGATCGCCAGAAGATTCGCGCAAAAGTTGCGAGATGCGCGCAAGCGAGCCGCGCCCGCGCCCGAGGTCGCGGCGGGCCGCCGTCATAGTCCTGTGCTGTCGCGCGGCCGGCAGCGAGGGGCCGGACCGCGCGAGAATTCAACCGTCAGGCACGCGGCTGCTTGGACCCGATGGCGCCGGCCGGGCGAGGACCGGGGCAAGGACCATCGGTCTTTTTCTCTTAATGGTTGAATTCTCTGCCGCCGGCGTCACAGCCCCTCGAACAGCGCCGTCGTGATGTAGCGTTCGGCGAACGAGGGGATGATGGTGACGATGGTCTTGCCCGCCATGCCGGGCCGCCTGCCGACCTGCAGCGCCGCCGCCACCGCGGCACCGGACGAGATGCCGCCGGGGATGCCCTCCAGCCGGGCGAGCCGGTGGGCCGTGTCGAAGGCCTCGTCGTTGCCGACCTGGACGACCTCGTCGACCATCGACCGGTCGAGGATCTCCGGCACGAACCCGGCGCCGATGCCCTGGATCGGGTGCGGGGCGGGGGCGCCGCCGGACAGCACCGGGCTGGCCGCGGGCTCGACCGCCACCATCCGCACCGACGGCTTGCGCGCCTTCAGCACCTGGCCGCAGCCGGTGAGCGTGCCCCCCGTGCCGACGCCCGCGACGACGACGTCGACCGCACCGTCGGTGTCGGCCCAGATCTCCTCGGCGGTGGTGCGGCGATGGATGGCCGGGTTGGCCGGGTTGCCGAACTGGTTCGGCATCACCGAGCCCGGGTGCCGGGCCAGCAGCTCGTTGGCGAGCGCGATGGCGCCGCGCATGCCGAGCTCGCGCGGGGTCAGCTCGAGCTCGGCACCGAGGTAGCGCAGCATCTTGCGGCGCTCGATCGAGACCGATTCGGGCATGGTCAGGATCAGCCGGTAGCCGCGGGCGGCACAGACGAAGGCGAGGCCGATGCCGGTGTTGCCGGACGTCGGCTCGATGACGACCGTGCCGGGACCGATGCGGCCCTCGGCCTCCAGCGCCTCGATCATGCTGACCCCGATGCGGTCCTTGACGCTGGCGATCGGGTTGAAGAACTCGAGCTTCAGCATCAGGTCGGCCTGCACGCCCTCCTCGGCGCACAGGCGACGGACGCGGACCAGCGGCGTGTTGCCGATGGTCTCGGCGATGCTGTCGTAGACCCGGCGGCGCAACGGTCCGTCGAGCTGCAGCGGCTTGCGGGTGGCGCTCTCGGTCATGCGGCTCTCCCTGCCCTTGCCGCCGTGGCCACGAAGGCGGCGGCAGCAGCCATCATGAACCAATCCGACCGCCGTTCAAATCCGCCGGCTACGCTCACCGCTCGCGGTAGTGGTAGCCGTAGATGCGGCGGAAGCCGGCGCGGCGGTAGACGGCCTGCGCCGGGTCGTTGTCGGCCTCGACCTGGAGGTAGAGCCGGGTGGCCCCCTCGCCGGCGGCCCAGCCGGCCAGCCGGGCCAGCACCTTGCCGGCGAGGCCGCGGCGGGCGAACCGCGGCTGGGTGCGCATGGCGAAGATGCCGGCGAGGTCGCCGTCGCGGACGCACAGGCCCGCCGCCGCCGGCTCGCCGTCGACCCAGGCCAGGGCGAAGCGGAGCGGGCGGCGGATGCGGGCGAAGATGGCGGCGCGCTCGGCCCGGCCCTCGGCCGTCCAGCGGACGTCGCAGATGGCGTTCATCACCGCCTGGGTGGCCCGGCCGTGCAGCTCGATGGCCGGATCGGCGGGACCCGAGGCCTGCGGGTCGGCGACCATGACGTCGGTCGGGGTCTCCAGCGCGTAGCCGCGGTCGGCGAGCCGGGCGTCGAGGTCGGCCGGCTGCGCCCCGTCGGCGAGGTGGAAGCAGCTCGGCATGCCGCGGTCCGCCCAGTAGCGCTCGACCTCGGCGATGGCGGCCGTGACGCCGGCACCCGGCGCGAAGGCCAGCGTGCGGGCCGAGCGAAGGCGGCGGGTCGCGGGCCCGCCCCAGCACAGCAGCCAGCCGTGGACGGAGCGGGTCTCCAGCGGCGGCCAGGCCCAGATCGCCGCGGTCTCGATGCGCTGCAGCAGGGCGAGGTCGCTCACAGCTGGCGCTCCCAGCGCTCGCTGGTCAGGGCCTGGCCGAAGCCTTCGAAGGGCTCGCTGGCGACGGGGCGGAAGCCGGCATCGGCGTAGAGGCGGCGGGCGGCGTCGAGCATGCTGTGCGTCCAGAGCGAGATCCGGGCGTAGCCGGCAGCGCGGGCGAAGGCGAGGCAGGTGTCGACCAGGCGGCGGCCGATGCCAAGGCCCCGCGCGTGGCGCTCGACCAGCAGCAGCCGCAGCTGCGCCTCGGCGGCGTCGCGAGCGACGAGCAGGACCGAGCCCACGGGCTCGCCGTCGGAGGTGGCGATCCAGCAGCGCTCGCGGGCCGGATCGTGGGCCGCGGCGAAGGCGGCGACGATCCCGGCGACCATGCCCTCGAAGCGTGCGTCGAAGCCGTGCTCCTCGGCGTAGATGGCCCCGTGGCGGGCGACGATCCGGCCGAGATCGCCGGGCAGCGGCGGGCGCAGCGCGACGGCGGGTGCGGATCGGCCGGGGCCCAGGATCCGCTCGATCCCCTGCATGGCGCCGACCAGCCGGTCGCGGTCGGCGTCCGGCACCGCGCGCAGCAGCCCGGCGACGGCGTCGGAGGCGGCCCGCTCGTGCGCCGCCAGCGCCGCCGCGCCGGCGGCGGTCAGCGCCAGCCGGCGGCGCCGGCCGTCCTCCGGGCTGGGCGAGCGTGCGAGCAGGCCCTGCCGCTCGAGGCCCGCCAGCAACCGGCTGAGATGGCCGCGGTCGAGGCCCAGCGCGCTGCCGACAGCGGTCGCCGTGGTGCCCGGCGCGTGGCCGATCTCGAACAGCAGGCGGGCCTCGGCCAGGCCGAGGCGGCCGCCCGGCAGGTGCTCGGCGAGCACGCCGATCCGCCGGGTATAGAAGCGGTTGAAGGCGCGGACGGCGGCGACGGCGGCATCGGTCATGGTTCGAGGCATGCGCCCTGATTGTTGCCGGAGTCAACAATCTTCCGGCAGGGCTGTTGCCTTGGCCTGCGCCCGCCGGGTCGCTATGCCCGTAGAGAGAAAGCCCGGAACCGCCGTTGACGCCTGCCGATCCGCCGCGCCGCGACTACCGCGTGGTCTACGCCGACCCGCCCTGGACGTTCGCGACCTACTCGGACAAGGGCAAGGGCCGCAGCGCCGAGGCGCACTACGACACGATGAGCCTCGCCGCCATCAAGGCGCTGCCGGTGGCGAGCTGGACGGCGCCGGACTGCGTCCTGCTGATGTGGGCGACCGACCCGCTGCTGCCGCGCGCGCTCGAGGTCATCGCCGCCTGGGGCTTCACCTACAAGACGGTGGGCTTCTACTGGGCCAAGCTGAACAAGGGCCGCGACGGCCTGCTGTTCGGCCCGCGCGACTTCTTCACCGGGCTGGGCTTCTGGACGCGGGCCAATCCCGAGCCCTGCCTGCTGGCGACGCGCGGCCGGCCCAAGCGCCAGTCCGGCAACGTCCAGCGGCTGGTGGTGGCACCGCGCCGCGAGCACTCGCGCAAGCCCGACGAGGTGGCCGAGCGGATCGAGCGCCTGGCGCCCGGCCCCTACCTCGAGATGTTCGCCCGCGAGACCCGCCCGGGCTGGGACAGCTGGGGCCTGCAGGCCGGGATGTTCGACGAGGGGCCGAAGCGGACGCGCCGGCGGCCGTCGGTGGGCTAGCCCAGCCCGCGCTCCTTGGCGATGCGGTCGTAGGCGGCGTTGATGGCGGCCAGCTTCTCGGTGGCGGTGCGGATCATCTCGGGCGGGACGCCGCGGGCGATCAGGCGGTCGGGGTGGTGCTCCTGGATCAGGCGGCGGCGGGCGGCGCGGATGGCGTCGTCGCTGGCGCCGCGGTCGAGGCCGAGCACGGCGTAGTCGTCGGGCTGGCCGACCGAGGGCATGGGGGCGCGGTGGGCGGCGCCGTAGCGGGCGAGGATGGCGGCGAACTCGTGCGGGCCGAAGCCGAAGATCGAGGCGACCCGCGACAGCCAGGCGATCTCGGCCGGGTGCAGGCCGCCGTCGGCCGCCGCCAGGGCGAACAGGTCGTCGAGCAGCTCCTCCAGCACCTCGGGGTCGCCGCCGAACATCGCCGCGACCTGGCGGGCGTAGGGCTCGAAGCCCTCGGGCGTGCGCTTGGCCTCGTCGAAGATCCGGGCGATGCCGCCGACGTCCTCGTCGTCGACGTCGAACAGCTCCTTGAAGGCGCGGACCTCGTCGCGGCTGACCGCCCCGTCGGCCTTGGCCAGCTTGGCGCCCAGCACGATGACGGCGGTGGCATAGGCGATGCGGCGGGTGTCGAGCTGGTCGACCGGCTCGGCCTCGGCCACCGCCTTCGGCTCGCGGCGCCAGCGGTCGTAGACGTGCCCGGCGACGCCGCCCAGCAATGCTCCCAGGGGACCGCCGACGGCGAGGCCGGCCGCGGTGCCCAACAGCTTTCCCCAGATCGCCAAGCCGGTCCGTCCTTCCGTCCGCTACCGCGCTAGCCTGTCGCGGCGGGCGCCGAGGTCAAGGGTCCGCGGCCATTCCGTCGATCGGGCGGCCGGCCTCGTCGTGCCATGTCCGCATGTGCTGGCGCCAGTGGGCGGCGATGCTGTCGTCGGGTGCCGGCTCGTGCTCCGGACAGGCAAGGCGGAAATGGCGGTCGCCCAGCTGCGCGCCGTGGAAGTCGCAGCGGTGCGGCGCGTCCTGCTCCCACGTGACGTGCGGCCGGAAGTGCCGGCAGCTGATGCACATCCCGGGCGTCGACAGCCGGCCGTCGCGGTCGAGGTCGTGCAGCATGCGGACGAGGGCCGCCAGCAGCGCCGCCTGCGGCCCGGCGCCGAGGGCGTCGATCGACGGCCGCAGGGCCTCGGGCCAGCTGCGCATCGACCCGGCGAGGCTGCTTCCGGCCGGGGTCAGGTGCAGCCGGATGGCGCGGCCGTCGTCGCTGTCGGCGACGCGCTGCAGCAGTCCCTTGGCGACCAGGGCATGGATGGCGACGCTCGCGGTCTGCAGCGTCACGCCGACCTGCCGGGCGACCTGCGTCGCCGTCGGCGCCCGGCGGACCGCCTGCAGCACGGCGCCCAGGATGCTGGCCTGGGTCGGCGTCAGCCCGGCCGCCTCGCAGGCGTGCCAGGCCTCCTGCCGCAGCGCCATGCCGAGACGGCCGAGGGCGTCGACGATGCGCGCCTCGATCGGCTCGCTCATCAGGTCGAACAGCAGCATGCCGGCACCCCGATAGTCAGGAGTACTGAGCATAAGCCCGCGGGCGGCGGCGCGGCAAGGCCCTGCCGGTAGGCCGCGGCGGGGGAACCGCTATAGGATGCAGCCGAGCGATGGAGGACAAGGCCGATGGGCGGGCGCTGGCAGTTCTGGATCGACCGCGGCGGCACCTTCACCGACGTCGTCGCCCGCACGCCCGACGGTGCGCTCAAGGTCCACAAGCTGCTGTCGGAGAACCCCGAGCAGTACGCCGACGCGGCGCTGCAGGGGATCCGCGACATCCTCGGGCTGCAGCCGGGCGAGCCGCTGCCCGAGGCGGCGATCGAGGCGATCAAGATGGGGACCACCGTCGCCACCAACGCGCTGCTCGAGCGCAAGGGCGCGCCGACGGTGCTGGCGATCACCGCCGGGCTCGGCGACGCGCTGCGCATCGCCTACCAGAACCGCCCCGACATCTTCGCCCGCCACATCGTCCTGCCGGAGCAGCTCTACGGCCGCGTCGTCGAGGTCGACGAGCGGCTGCGCGCCGACGGCACCGTCGACCGGCCGCTCGACACCGCGACCACGCGGGCGGCGCTGGAGTCGGCCTTCGCCGAGGGCTACCGCTGCGTCGCCGTGGTGCTGATGCATGGCTGGCGCTTCCCGCAGCACGAGGCGGCGGTGGCGGCCATCGCCCGCGACGTCGGCTTCACCCAGGTCTCGGTCAGCCACGCCGTCTCGCCGCTGATGAAGATCGTCGGCCGCGGCGACACGACGGTGGTCGACGCCTACCTGTCGCCGATCCTGCGCGCCTATGTCGACCGGGTGGCGGCGGCCACCGGCTCGGTGCGGCTGATGTTCATGCAGTCGAACGGCGGGCTGGTCGACGCGCACCGCTTCCAGGGCAAGGACGCCATCCTGTCCGGTCCCGCCGGCGGCGTCGTCGGGGCGGTGAAGACCTCCCTGCTGGCGGGCTGCGAGCGCATCGTCGGCTTCGACATGGGCGGCACCTCGACCGACGTCACGCACTATGCCGGCGCCTACGAGCGCGCCTTCGACACCGAGGTCGCCGGGGTGCGGGTGCGCGCGCCCATCATGAAGATCCACACCGTGGCGGCCGGCGGCGGCTCGATCATCGCCTTCGACGGGCAGCGCTTCCGGGTCGGCCCGGAAAGTGCCGGCGCCAATCCGGGCCCGGCCTGCTACCGCCGCGGCGGGCCGCTGGCCGTCACCGACGCCAACCTGATGGTCGGCAAGATCCTCCCCGACCTGTTCCCGCGGGTGTTCGGGCCCACGGCCGACCAGCCGCTCGACGGCGAGGCGGTGCGGGCGAGGTTCGCGGCGCTGGCGGCCGAGGTCGAGGCGGCGACGGGGGTGCGGCGCAGCCCGGAGGAGCTGGCGCAGGGCTGCCTCGCCATCGCCAACGACAACATGGCCAACGCCATCAAGCAGATCTCGGTGCAGCGCGGCTACGACGTGACGCGCTACAGCCTGTGCTGCTTCGGCGGGGCCGGGGCGCAGCACGCCTGCCAGGTGGCCGACCTCCTGGGCATCCGCCGCGTCGTCGTCCACCCGCTGGCCAGCGTGCTGTCGGCCTACGGCATCGGCCTCGCCGACATCCGCGTGCTGCGCCAGCGCGCCGTCGAGCGGCCGCTGGAGCCGGCGCTGGTGGCCGAGCTGGAGGCGGCGATCGAGGCCCTCGACGCCGAGGCGCGGGCCGAGCTCGCGGCCCAGGCGGTCGATCCGCGGCTGGTCGAGACCGAGGCGCGGGTGCATGTCCGCTACGCCGGCACCGACACCTCGCTCGAGGTCGCGGCCGGCACGCCCGAGGCGATGCGCGCGGCGTTCGAGCAGGAGCACCGGACCCGCTACGGCTTCACCGTCGAGGGCCGCGGCCTCGTCGTCGAGCAGGTGACGGTCGAGGGCGTCGGCCACATGGCCGAGGTCGAGGAGCCCGAGCTGCCCGTGGTGCCGCGCGGCGCCGCCGAGCCGCTGCTGCCGGTGCGCACGACCCGGCTGTTCACCGCCCGCGCCCCGCACCAGCCGGCCGAGGCGTTCGAGGCCCCGGTCTACCGGCGCGAGAGCCTGCGGCCGGGCGACCGGGTTGCCGGGCCGGCGCTGATCGCCGGCGCCACCACCACCGTCGTCGTCGAGCCGGGCTGGGCCGCCGCGGTCAACGCCCGCGACCATCTCCTGCTCGACCGCGCCGAGCCCCTGCCCAAGGGGGCCGTGCTCGGCACCGACTGCGACCCGATCCTGCTCGAGATCTTCAACAACCTGTTCATGACCATCGCCGAGCAGATGGGCGTCACCCTGCAGAACACCGCCTACTCGGTGAACGTGAAGGAGCGGCTCGACTTCTCCTGCGCCCTGTTCGACGCCGAGGGGCGGCTGATCGCCAATGCGCCGCACATGCCGGTGCACCTGGGCTCGATGGGCGAATCGGTGCGCACGATCCTGCGCCTGCGCCGGGACGAGATGCGGCCGGGCGACACCTACGCGCTGAACAACCCCTACAACGGCGGCACGCACCTGCCCGACGTGACGCTGGTGATGCCGGTGTTCGGCGCGGACGGGGAGCTGCTGTTCGTCTCGGCGTCGCGGGCGCACCACGCCGACATCGGCGGGATCACGCCGGGCTCGATGCCGCCGGACAGCACCTCGATCGAGCAGGAAGGGGTGCTGTTCGACAATTTCCACCTGGTCGAGCGCGGCCGGTTCCGGGAAGCCGAGCTGCTGGAGCTGCTCGGCAGCGGCCCGTGGCCGGCCCGCAACCCGACCCAGAACGTCGCCGACCTGCAGGCCCAGGTCGCGGCCTGCCAGAAGGGGGCCAACGAGCTGCTGCGCATGGTCGAGCAGTTCGGGCTCGAGACCGTGCAGGCCTACATGGTCCATGTCCGCGCCAACGCCGCCGAGTGCGTGCGGCGGGTGATCGACACGCTGCAGCCGGGGACGTTCACCTATCCGCACGACAACGGCAGCGTGATCCAGGTCCGCATCGGCATCGACCGGGAGCGGCGCCGGGCGCATGTCGACTTCACCGGCACCAGCCCGCAGCAGCCGTGGAACTTCAACGCACCCTCGGCGGTGACCAGGGCCGCGGTCCTGTACGTGTTCCGCACGCTGGTCGACCAGGACATCCCGATGAACGAGGGCTGCCTCGAGCCGGTCGACATCACCATCCCCGAGGGCTCGCTGATCAACCCGACCTGGCCCGCCGCGGTCTGCGCCGGCAATGTCGAGACCAGCCAGTGGGTCACCGACACGCTCTACGGGGCGCTGGGCGTGCTCGCCGCGGCGCAGGGGACGATGAACAACTTCACCTTCGGCAACGCCCGCTACCAGTACTACGAGACGATCTGCGGCGGCGCCGGCGCCGGGCCGGAGTTCCCCGGCACCTCGGGCGTGCACACCCACATGACCAACTCGCGGCTGACCGATCCCGAGGTGCTGGAGTGGCGCTACCCGGTGCTGCTGGAGTCGCACCGGATCAACCGCGGCTCCGGCGGACGCGGCCGGCAGCGCGGCGGCGACGGCACCATCCGGCGGGTCCGCTTCCTCGAGCCGATGAGTGCGGCGCTGCTCTCCAATCACCGCCGGGTGCCGCCCTTCGGGCTCGCCGGCGGCAAGCCCGGCCGCTGCGGCAACCAGTGGGTCGAGCGGGTCGACGGCAGCCGCGAGCCGCTGCAGGGCTGCGACCGTGCCGAGCTCGGCCCGGGCGACGTCTTCGTGATCCAGACCCCGAGCGGCGGCGGCTTCGGCGCGCCCTGAGCCGGACCGGCTCAGGCGATCCGGGCGGCAGGCCGCTCGACGGGCGGCGGCGGTGCCGCGACCGGGGCCTGCCCGGCGACGGCGGCCCAGCTGGCCCGCATGGTGGCGAGCTGCGCCAGCACGGCATCGCAGGCGGCGACGTCGTTGCGCAGGTTGATGCGCTGCAGCTGCAGGCCGAGCTGGGTGTACCAGGCGTCGAGGCTGCGGGCGACGGCGCCGCCGCGGGTGTGGTCGAGGCAGTCCTGCAGGCCCTCGACGATGGCGGCCGCCTTGCCGACGCAGCGCCAGCGCTCCTCGATGGCCCCGGCGAGGACCGCCGCGCGGGCGGCGCGGACGTGGCGGGCGATGCCGTCGTAGAGCATCACGATCATGCCCGCGTCGGCGCCGGTCGGCGCCGCCTGGCCGTAGGCCGAGGCGGCGCGGGCGCTGGCAAGGGTCGACATGCGGCTGAAGCCTCCGGTCAGTTGTCGGCGAACATCGCGTCGGTGGTGGTGCGGACCTGCTGCAGCAGCGCCTGCGCCATCGACATGGCGGTCTCCATGGCGGCGAAGCGCTGGACCAGGCGGGCCCGGAAGTCGGCGACGCGGGCATCGATCCGCTCGACCTCGGCGGCCAGCGCGCGGTTCTGCGTCACGAGGCTGTCGGCGGCGACGGCAAGGCTGCCATCGCTCTCGTCGAGGACGGGCTCGAGCGCGGCATGCAGCTGCTCGGCGATGCCGCGGGTCGCGGTGGCGCCGATGCTGGTGCTGCCCCTGCCGCTCCAGATCAGCTCGAGCCCGGCATAGGCCGTGCCGTCGCGGCCGACGAGGGTGGTGCCGTCGATGTCGACCGCGACCCCGTCGATGCTGGCGCTCTCCGGCACGCCGTCGGCATCGGCGTCGGTGATGGCGACGGTGAAGGCGGTGTCGCCCAGCGCCGGGCCGCGGGCGAACAGCTGCAGGTCGGGCGAGCTCGCGGCGAAGCGGAACTCCAGCACGCCGCGGACCTCGTCCAGTGCGCCCAGCAGCTTGCCGTCGAGCACCGTCTCGTCGAGGCCGAGGCGGCCCTGGCCATCGTAGCGGATGCCGAGGGCGCCGACCGAGGCGGCGGCGCCGGGGGCCAGCCCGTCGACCCGGCCGGAGAGGATGCGGCCGATCCGGTCGGCGATGCCGCGCAGGGTCGTGTCGCCGAACAGCACGGCATCGTCGGCGACCTTGCCGTCCTCGTCGACCGTGTTCTGGCGGGCGACGAAGTCGCGCAGCGCGTTGACCGCGTCGACCACCTTGCCGAGCTGCTCCTTCACGCCGCCCAGCGCGCGGCCGATCTCGACCGTGACGGTGGTGCCGGGCTCGGCGCGGTAGAGGTCGACGGTCAGGCCGGCGACCGCATCGGTGACCCGGTTGGAGGTCCGCTCGATGGCCACTCCGTCGATGCCCAACAGCGCCGTCTGCGCCGACTGGATGGGGTTGGCCACGGTCGTGCCGCCATCCGCCGACAGGCCGAGGATGCCCAGCACGTCGTCGCCGGCGGCGTTGGCCATGGTCACGGCCTTGCCGGTCTCGGTGGCGGTGAGGATCAGCCGGCGGTCGGTTGCCGAGACCTGCAGGATCGACGCAGTGACGCCGCTCGTCCCGCTTTGCAGGTTGACGGCCGCGCGCAGGTCGTCGAGCGACATCGTCCCGTCGACGGCGATCGTCGCCCGGGCGCCGCCGGCGAGCCCGAGCGTGAGGCTGCCGGAGAAGGCGGTGCCGCCGTTGGTGCTGTCGGCCAGCGCCGCGGCGGCGTCGGCGACCGGGTCCGCCGCCAGCTTCTGGGCGGTGGCGAGGCGCTGGACGACGATCTCGTAGCGGCCGGTGGCGGCCGAGGAGTCGGCGGCGACGGCCATCAGCGAGGCCGGCGACGTGGTCGTGCTCGAGCTGTAGTAGGCCTCCTTGGCCTCGAACAGGTTGCTGCGGCTGCCGAGGAAGCCCGGCGGGTTGCGCAGCCCGGCGACGCTGTCGCGCAGGGTCGCCAGCAGGCCGCGCAGCTCGCCATAGGCGCTGGCCCTGGCCTCGTTGACCGTGATCCGGTTCTCGAGGCGGACCGCCGGCAGGCGCCGGGTGTCGCTCAGGGCACCGATCAGGGCCTCGGTGTCGACGCCCGAGGCCGAGCCCGACAGCCGCGTCGCGCCGCCCGTCGTGGTCAGGGTGCCGAGGCCGGCGGCGCTGGTGCTCGCCATGGCCGCGCCTCAGGCGTCGATCGCCAGCAGCGGCCGCTCGAGCGCGGCGCGGCTGCTGGCGTAGAAGCGGAGGAGCTCCTCGGCCGGCGACTGCATCAGCACCTCGCCGGTGACCCGGTCGGCCACCCGGTAGACCGAGCGCCCGCTGGCGCCGTCGACGAAGCTCGACACCTGCACGGACCGGTCGGGATAGAGGCCGCTCGCGGCCCGGCCGACGGCGGCATCGAGGCCGGAGCCGGCGGCCAGCGAGGTCGCCGCCTCCAGCGCCTGGCGCGCCGGCACGGCCGGACGCGAGCCGCCCTGCCGGGTCGTCACCGGCTCGGCTGCGGCCACGGAAGCTACGGTCAGATCGTCGGGCATGGTCGGGCCCACCTCGGCTCAAGGGCCAAGCGGGGCGCCGGCGGAGCGACGGCCGGAGCGGCCGCCGTCGCCGGCGCCCCGTTCCAGGCCTTAGCTCAGAAGCCTTAACAGATTCTGCGGCATCTGGTTGGCCTGGGCGAGCATGGCGACGCCGGCCTGGGTGAGGACCTGGAGGGAGGTGAACTGGGTCATCTCGGCGGCCATGTCGACGTCCATGAGGGTGGACCTGGCGGCGTCGAGGTTCTCGATGGAGGTGGCGAGGTTGGCGCTGGCGAACTCGAAGCGCGACATCAAGGCACCCAGCGTGGCGCGGTTGTCGTTGAGGCTGGCGATGGCGGTGTCGAGCGCGTTGCCGGCGGTGACGGCGTTGCCCGAGCTGGTGATCGAGGTGCCGCCGATGCCCAGCGTCGTCGCCCGGACGTCGCCGAGGTTGACGGCGATGGTGTCGCCGGAGTCGACGCCGACCTGGAAGCTCAGGGTGCCCGAGCCGGCGACGGTGAACTGCGCGTCGGTGCCGGCGAAGGTGGCGCTGAAGTCGAAGTTGGCGAGGTTGATCTGCACCCCGGCGGTGTCGAAGTCGATGCGGCCCTCGTAGACCACGTCGGCCGCCCCGTGGGTGAACTGCACCGTCTGCGCCAGCGTCGCCCCGACCTGGGTCAGGGTGAACTGGCCGAGGCTCGAGCCCGAGGTGTAGGCATAGGCCAGGGTGTAGTCGTCGGCGGCGGCGTTGCCCGACAGGAGCCCGCTGATCCCGACCGCCGAGGTGCTGAACGTCGCCGCCAGCGTCTTGCCGGCCGAGCCGTTGATCAGCTGGCCGCCGTTGAACTTGGTCTGGTCGGCGATGTCGTCGATCTGCGAGACCAGCTGCTGGTACTCGCGGTCGAGGAAGGTCCGCTCGTTGTCGGTCACCGAGCCCGACTGCGCCTGCACCGCCAGCGCCTTCATCCGCTGCAGGATGTCCGACACCTTGGCCATGCCGCCGTCGGCCACCTGCAGCAGCGACGACGCCTGGCCGGCGTTCACCGCCGCCTGCTTCAAGGCCGTCACGTCGGCCTTCAGCTTGGTGCCCACCGCCAGCGACGCCGCGTCGTCCGACGCCTTGACGATCCGCGACCCGCTCGACAGCTTCGCCAGCGAGCTCGACGCCGAAGACTGGTTCGACGCCAGATACCGCAACGCCGTGTGCGCCGACGTGTTCGTCGTGCCGGTAAGAGACATGGACGGCTCCTTCTACGTGAAGCGAGCGCCCCCGCAGGGGCGGTGGCGGGCGGCTACGTGCCGCGCCGGCCCGGAACACCCGGGCGCCACCCCTCCTTCAAGACCCGTGCCAGCCGCGCCGCCGAGGGGAATGGCGGCCGGGACCCGGCAAGCCCTGCCGCACCGGGCAGGATCTGCCGGGCAGGATTTGCCTAGTAGAGCCGTCCGCCGTTCGGCACCGGCCGCTCGACCGCGACGAGGACCACCCGGCCCTCGGCATCGGGAAAGCCCAGGACCAGCACCTCGGAGACGACCTTGGCGATCTGCCGCGGCGGGAAGTTGACAACCGCCGCGACCTGCCGGCCGAGCAGGTCCTCGGGCCGGTAGAGGTCGACCAGCTGGGCCGAGCTGGTCCTGACGCCGAACTCGGGGCCGAGATCGACGCGCAGGCGGTAGGCGGGCTTGCGGGCGCCGCTGTTGAGGGCGACCTCGACGATCGTACCGACGCGGATGTCGACCTTGAGGAAGTCGTCGAAGCTGATGGGGTCGGGCATCGCCGGTCCGGTCAGGCGGCGGCCGGCGCGGCGGCGGCCTCGCCGCCCTCGCGGCGGCGGCAGAAGCGCTCGCCGAAGCGGGCCAGCGATTCCAGCTGCTGCAGGCTCTTGTCGAGCTCGGCCAGGGTGCGGGCCTGGTCGGCGGTGTCGTCGTCGAGCCAGACCCGGAAGGCGCGGGCATAGGCCGCGATCACCGCCTTGCGGGCGACGGCGCCGCGCAGCCCGCCGGCCGGCCGGCCGGCGGCATCGACCAGCCAGCCGGCGAGGCGGTGCAGGTTGCACAAGGAGGCCAGCAGCGCCTGCGGATCGCCGGCGGCGTCGCGGGCGAGGCGGCGCAGCGCCGGCCGGTAGGGCACCATGGCGTCGAAGCGGCGCATCAGCAGCTCGAACAGGCGCTCGCGCGGGCTCATCGCGTCGAGCTCGTCCGGGCGAATGGCGAGCATCGAGGCGTCGAGCCGGCGGCCCAGCGCCGGGATCACCGCGGCACGGCCGGGCAGCTCGCCATGCACCTGGGCCAAGCTCAGCCCGGTGCGGCGCGCCACCTCGACGAGGCCGAAGCCGCGCCAGCCGCGCTCGGCGACGAGTGTGAGCGCCACCGTGAGGATGTCAGGCTCGATCCTGGCCATGCGCTGCGCTCCCGAGCGAGGGTCCGGCTCAGGAGGATAGGCGACGGCGGGGACGCGGCAAGCTCAGCCGAGCTCCTGCGAGCGCCGGGCTGCCGCGCGCATCGCCCGGTCGAACAGCGGCTGGATGCCGTCCTCGGCCATCAGCACGTGCAGGGCGGCCTGGGTGGTGCCGCCGGGGCTGGTGACGTCGATGCGCAGCTGTGCTGCCGGGGACGGGCTCTGCCGGGCGAGCTCGCCGGAACCGACGACGGTGGCGCGGGCGAGGCGCATGGCGAGATCGGCCGGCAGGCCGAGCTGGACCGCACTCTCGGCCAGGGTCTCGATCAGCAGCGCCACATAGGCCGGGCCGCCGCCGGAGACGGCGGTGACGGCGTGCATCTGCTCCTCGCTGTCGAGCCAGGCGGTGATGCCGACGGCCGCCATCAGCGCCTCGGCCTCGGCCTTGCGGTCGAGCTCGACCAGGGCGTTGGCGAACAGCGCCGTGGCACCGCGGCCGACCGCCGCCGGGGTGTTGGGCATGGCGCGGACGATGCGCGTGCCGGGCCCGAGCATCGCCTCGAAGGCGGCGATGGTCTTGCCGGCGGCGATCGACAGCACCAGCGTCTGCGGCCCGACCAGCGGCCGGCAGGCCGGCAGGGCGGCATTCAGCATCTGCGGCTTGACCGCGACGACCAGCGTGCGCGCGGTCTCGAGGCCGACCAGCGAGGCGACATCGGCGGCGACGTGGACGCCGTGCTCGGCCTGCAGCGCCTGGCGCCGCCCGGCATCGGGCTCGACCACCCAGGCGTCGGCGGGGCGGAGCCCCGCCTTGATCCAGCCGGCGAGCAGCGCCCCGCCCATCTTGCCGCCGCCGAGCAGGAGCAGCGGCCCGCGCGGGGCCTGGGTCATGCCTCGCCTTCCGTCTCGAGCAGCGACGCCAGCAGCGCCTCGGACGGATCCTTGCCGCCCCAGATGACGAACTGGAACGCGGGATAGAAGCGCTCGCACTCGACCACGGCGATGTCGACCAGGTCCTCGATCAGCTCGCCGCTGGCCTTGGCGCCCTCGCGGAACAGCACGGCATGGCGGAACACCGGCACGCCCTCGTCGGCCCACAGGTCGAAATGGCCGATCCACAGCTTGTCGTTGGCCAGCGCCAGCAGCTCGTAGACCGGGTGCCGCTTCTTGTCGGGGATCTTCATGTCGAGGGCGCAGGAGAGATGCATCACCGCCATCTCCGGCGCCCAGGCGAACCACAGCTTGTAGTGGCACCACTGTCCGCTGATCTCGGCGGCGAGCTCGTCGTCGCTCTGCCGGTGGAACGGCCAGTCATTGGCGACGGCCAGCTTCTCGACGATGTCCAGCGGATTGCGATGGGACGTGGATACCTCGTGAACGAGACCGGACATTGCTGTCCCTCCAGTCAGTCCCGCACCTTGGGGGAAGGGCGCGGGATCGGGGAACCGCCGCCGGCACCCGAAGCACCGGCGCAATCAACCAATGGGCGACCGAATCATCGCCGTTGCAACCCATCGCTGATGCGAGGCTGCCAAATCCGGCGGGCTATAGCAAGGCGAACGTGACGCCGCTCAGTCGGCGGCGGGGGCGGCCTTCTTCTTGCGCGGGGCAGCCGGCCGGGCGGCACGCGCCGGCTTCGCGGCCTTGAGCGCCGCGACCTCGGCCTCGAGCGCCGCGACCCGCGCCTCGAGCTGCTCCTGGACCGTCCGCGCCTTGGCGGCCATCGCCTTGGCGGCGTCGACCTCCTCGCGCGAGGCCAGCTCCATCTCGGCGGCGAGGCGCTCGAGGCGCTCGCGCACGCGGGTCTCGATCTCGTCCTTGACCCCGCCCAGGGCGTTCAGCGCACCGCTGGCGACCCGGGCGATGTCGTCGAGAATGCGGTTGTCGGTCTGCATCGGGTCCTCCGGGTGCGCAGGGAATGGGCAGGATATGGCGCCCTTGACGAACCGCAGCAAGCCGCCCGCGGTTGCGGGCGGTGACGGCACCTCCTAAGAGCACCGTCATCTGCCGCCGAGGTGGCCCGCCCTTGCCCCTGCTCGCCCTGCCGTTCCCGGCGATCGACCCGGTCCTGATCCAGCTGGGCCCGTTCGCGATCCGCTGGTACGCGCTGGCCTACATCGTGGGCCTGGTCGCCGGCTGGCAGCTGCTGCGCCGCATCCTCGCCCGGCCGGGCTGGCTGCTGAAGCCGGACGACGCCGACGACCTGCTGTTCTACGCGACGCTCGGCGTGATCCTCGGCGGCAGGCTCGGCTACGCCCTGTTCTACCAGGGCGGCTACTATCTGACGCACCCCCACGAGATCCTGTTCGTCTGGCGCGGCGGCATGTCGTTCCATGGCGGGCTCGCCGGCGTGCTGCTGGCGGCCTGGCTGTTCGCCCGCAAACGCGGCGTCCCGTTCCTCGAGGTCGGCGATGCCGCGGCGCTGGTCACCCCGCTGGGGCTGATGCTCGGTCGGCTCGCCAACTTCATCAACGGCGAGCTGTGGGGCCGCGTCAGCGACGTGCCGTGGGCGATGGTCTTCCCCAATGGCGGGCCCGATCCGCGCCATCCGAGCCAGCTCTACCAGGCAGCACTCGAGGGCCTGCTGCTGTTCGTCGTGATGCAGGTGCTGGCGTGGGGCCGGCGGCGCGACCCGGCCGAGCGTGGCCTGCCCAGCGGCGTGTTCCTCGCCGGCTACGCCGTCTGCCGGATGGTCGCCGAGCTGTTCCGCGAGCCCGACGCGCAGCTGGGCTTCCTGTTCGGCGGCATCACCATGGGCCAGCTGCTGTCGCTGCCGATGCTGCTCGCCGGCATCTGGCTGATCGTGCGCAGCCGCGACGGCGCGCCGCGAAGGGCGTGAGCGAGCTCGCGACCCTCGTCCGCCGGCTCATCCGCGAGCGCGGGCCGCTCGACGTCGGCGCCTACATGCAGCTGGTCATGGGCCACCCGACGCTCGGCTACTACGCGACGCGCGATCCGTTCGGCCGCGAGGGCGACTTCATCACCGCCCCGGAGATCAGCCAGGTCTTCGGCGAGCTGATGGGCCTGGCGCTGGCGCAGCGCTGGCTCGACCTCGGCCGCCCCGATCCGGTGCTGCTGGTCGAGATCGGTCCCGGCCGCGGCACGCTGATGGCCGACGCCTGGCGGGCGACGCGGGCGGTGCCGGGCTTCCACGCCGCCTGCCGGCTGCACCTCGTCGAGACCAGCCGCAAGCTGCGCGACCTGCAGGCGGCGCGTGTCGGGTCGGCCGGCGCACACTGGCACGACGACCTGTCGACGGTGCCGGAGGATGCGCCGCTGCTGCTCGTCGCCAACGAGTTCCTCGACGCGCTGCCGGTCCGCCAGTTCGAGCGGGCGCTCGACGGCTGGCGCGAGCGGCTGGTGACGCTGACGACGGCCGGCGAGCTGGCCTGGGCCACCGCCGCCGAGCGCAGCCCGTTCCATCCGGTCCTCGCCGACCGGCATCCGGGGGCGCCGATCGGCGCCGTCGTCGAGCTGGCGCCGCTGCGCGAGGCGGTGGCGGATGCGATCGGCCGGCGGCTGGCGGCGCATGACGGGGCCGCCCTGCTGATCGACTATGGCGCGCGGCGGCTGAACGGTCCGACGCTGCAGGGCGTGCGCCGGCATGCCACGGCCGACCCCCTGCTCGATCCCGGCGAGGCCGATGTCTCGGCGCTGGTCGACTTCGGCGCGCTGGCGGTGGCCGGCGAGGCGGCCGGAGCGGCAGCCTGGGGACCGGTCGGCCAGGGCGAGCTGCTGCTGCGGCTCGGCGCCCGGCAGCGGCAGGCGGCGCTGGTGCGCGGGCGGGAGCCTTCCGAGGCCGAGGCCATCGCCGCGGCGATCGAGCGGCTGCTCGACCCCGGGCAGATGGGGGTGCTGTTCCAGGTGCTGGCGCTGACCGGACCGGCCTCCGGTCCGCCGCCCGGCTTCGGCGCGGAGGAGCGCTGGCAGGCATGAGGACGACCGCACCCGCCCTCGCCGGGCTCGGCGGCATCGCGCACGGCTTCTTCGGCCGGCGCGGCGGGGTCAGCCGCGGGCCGTTCGACTCGCTGAACGCCAGCGTGCGCAACGGCGACGAGGCCGCCAACGTCGCCACCAACCGCCGCCGCATCGTCGAAGCGCTGGGCATGGGCGAGCGGCCGATCGTCACCGGCTTCCAGGTCCATGGCACGATCTGCCTGCCGGTCGAGGCGCCGTGGACGAGCGAGACGGCGCCCGAGGGCGACGCGGTCGTCACCGACCGGCCGGGTGCCGTGCTCGGCGTGCTGACCGCCGACTGCGCGCCGGTGCTGCTGGCCGATCCGGTGGCCGGCGTGGTCGCGGCGGCGCATGCGGGCTGGAAGGGCGCGCTCGACGGCATCGTCGAGGCGACGGTCGCCGGCATGCTCGCCCGCGGGGCGTCGGCAGCGCGGATCGTGGCGGCCGTGGGTCCGTGCATCGGGCCGCTGTCCTACGAGGTCGGGCCGGAGTTCGAGGCGCGGTTCGTCGAGCGGCAGCGGGACTGGGCCCGGTTCTTCACGGCCGGTGCGGGCGACCGCCGGCAGTTCGACCTCAAGGGCTTCGTGGCCGGACGGCTCGCTGCCGCCGGGGTCGGCACGGTCGACGTGCTGCCGGACGACACCTGTGCGGAGGAGGACCGCTACTTCAGCTTCCGCCGGGCGACGCGGCGCCAGGAGAAGCGCTTCGGGCTGCAGCTGTCGGTGATCGCGCTGGCCTGAGCGGCCCTACTCGCCGACCTGGAGGAGCAGGCCGCGGTCGCGGGCCTGGCGGAACAGGACGACGAAGACGGCGGCGGCGATGCCGAGCCAGACCAGGTTGCCGGCCACCGCACCGGCGAACAGGCCCCAGTCGAAGCGGTGCTCGACGAGGACGGCGCGCATGCCCTCGAACACCCAGGCCGAGGGCAGCAGCCAGGCTACGGCCTGCAGCAGCTTCGGCAGCACGGCGATCGGGTAGTAGACGCCGCTCAGCGGCTGGAAGAGGAAGATCAGGCCCCAGGCGAGGCTCTCGGCGGCGAGGCCCAGGCGCATGACCAGCGCCGTGATGATCAGCCCCAGCGCCCATCCGAACACCAGCATGTTGGCGAAGAAGGCGAGCAGCGGCAGGCCGAGCTCGCCGACGATCCAGAAGTCGAACAGCGGGATCGCCAGCAGCGCGGCACCACCGACGCCGATCAGGGTGCGGATCAGGCTGACGAGGTAGGTCGAGAGCACCAGCTCGTGCGGGCGCAGCGGGCTGACGAACAGGTGCCCGAGGTTGCGCGCCCACATCTCCTCCATGAAGGTCAGCGAGACGCCGAGCTGGCAGCGGAACAGCGTGTCCCACAGCAGCACCGCCGACAGGAACAGGCCGCCGGCCTGGGCGACGAGCGAGCTCTCGGTGGCGAGGAAGCGGGTGATCAGGCCCCACAGCGCCATCTGCACGGCCGGCCAGTAGACCAGCTCGAGCAGTCGCGGCCAGGAGCTGCGCAGCACGTAGACGTGGCGCATGACCATGGCCCCGATGCGGCGCGCCGAGGCCTCGGCCGGGCTCATGCCGGCGACCGGGCGATGTGCAGGAAGACCTCCTCGAGGTCGGCGCGGCCGTAGCGGGCGATCAGCTCGGCCGGGCTGCCGCGGTCGACGAGGCGGCCGCGGCGCATCATCAGCACGTCGTCGCACAGGCGCTCGACCTCGCCCATGTTGTGCGAGGCCAGCAGCATGGTGAGGCCGGTGCGGGCGCGATAGCCCTCGAGCAGGGTGCGCAGCTGGTCGGCGGTGTCGGGATCGAGCGAGGCCGTGGGCTCGTCGAGCAGCAGCAGCTCGGGCCGGTTGAGCAGGGCCTTGGCCAGCTGCACGCGGGTCTTCTGCCCGGCCGAGAGGCGGCCGGACGGGCGGTCGAGGAAGGCGTGCAGGTCGAGCTCATCGGCCAGCTCGGCGATCCGCGGCCCGGCCGGGACGACGCCGTAGAGGCCGGCGTAGACGCGCAGGTTCTGGCGCACGGTCAGGCGCTGCGGCAGGTCGAGATAGGGGCTGCTGAAGTTCATCCGCGCCAGCACGCGGTAGCGCCGCGCCGGCATCGGCTCGCCCAGCACGCGGATCTCGCCGGCCGAGGGTGCGAGCAGGCCCAGCAGCATGGCCAGCGTCGTCGTCTTGCCGGCACCGTTGGCGCCGAGCAGGCCGGTGGTGCCGCCGCGCGGCAGGCTGAAGGTGAGCTCCTCGACGGCGACGACGCTGCCGTAGCGCTTGGCGAGGCCCCGCACCGCGATGGCGGCGTCGGCGTCGCTCACGGCATCATGCCCGCCTCGCGATAGAAGCGCTCGGCGCCGGGGTGCAGCGGGATGGCGATGCCGTCGAGCGCGCTGCCCAGCACGATCTGGCGGCCCTTGGGGTGGCCGGCATCGAGGATCGTGCGCGCCGCCGGGTTCCAGAAGGCGGCGAGGATGGCGTGGACGAGGTCGGCCTCGAGGTCGGCCGAGACCAGCCACTGGGCACGGACGCTGAGGGTGTCGACAGGGCCGACGCCGGCATAGGTGCCGGCCGGGATGACGTCGCGGGCGAAGAACGGGTGGTCGGCAACGAGGGTCCCGGCCTCCGGCCCGGCGATCGGGACAAGGACGATGCCGGTGCCGTCGGCCAGCTCGGCGACGCCGGCCGTCGGCACCCCGGCGACGACGAAGAAGGCGTCGAGCTCGCCGGCGCTCATGCGGTCGACGGCGTCTGCCGGGCTGTCGTCCTCGGCCTCGAGATCCGACGGCGACAGGCCGAAGGCGGCGAGGATCAGCTCGGCGTCGACACGGGTGCCGGAGCCGGCGCGATCGAGGGAGACGCGCTTGCCGGCGAGATCGGCGACCGTCCCGATGCCGGCGTCGGCGCGGGCCACCAGCTGCACGCTCTCGGCATAGAGGCTGGCGATGGCGCGGATCCGCGTCGCCGGCGGGCGGTCGCGGAAGACCCCGGTGCCGGAGAAGGCGCCGAAGGCGACGTCGCTCTGCGCGAAGCCGCTCTCGAGGTCGCCCTTCTCGATGCCGTCGATGTTGGCGACCGAGCCGTCCGAGGTCTGGACGACGGCGACGAGGCCGGGGACGCCGCAGACGCCGCCGTCGCAGGACGGCGAGCCCGGCGGGCTGCTGATGATCTCGGCGACCAGGCCGCCGACCGGGTAGTAGGTGCCGCTGACGCTGCCGGTGCCGATGCGGAAGAAGCGGGCGGCCTGGGCGGCGGCGGTGGCGGCGCCGAGCGCCAGCAGCGGGAGGCCGAGAAGGGTCCGGCGGGAGGCTCGGGCGAGGCCGGACGCCGGCAATGGCCGCCCGTCAGTCGGCGCGGACGGCGTGCCCGGTCATCCGGCGCACGACGGTGCCGTCGACCACACGCTCGAAGGTCAGCTCGAGCCCGTCGGCGGTGAGGCGACGGGTGTAGGTCTGCATCTCGTAGCTGCCGTCCTCCAGCAGCACGAAGGCGTAGACGTGCAGGCCGCCGGCGTCGAGCGCCGCCCAGCGGACCGGCTGGCCCTTCATCGGCTCGAGGTCGTCGCGCACCTTGAACGGATTGAACTGGCTGGTCTCGACGTAGAGGCCGCGGGCCTTGTTGGGCATGAAGGCGACCGCGCTCGGCCGCCGCCTGACGCCGGGCACGTCGCGCCGCCCGTCGACCAGGGTGACGTTGACCCACTCGATCTGGAAGCCGTCGTTCTTCAGCGGGCTGATGACGATGTCGATGTCGCGCTGCTCCTTGCGGCCGGAGTCGACGGCGATGTCGACGGCGCGGCCGACATAGCTGCCGAAATAGTCGGCGAGCTCGACCGCCCGCGCCGACGCCGGCAGGGCCAGCAGGACGACGGCGACGAGCGCCAGCAGGCGGCCGAGGAGGCGGGGGGGGCTCATGGCTGCCGCTTCAGCGAGGTGGCCAGCGCCGCGTTCTGGTCGTTCTGGCGCCGCTCGGTGGCCGCCACCGCGAGGCTGTCGCCGTCGACGGTGAAGGCGATGCGGTCGAGGTGGTAGCCGCCACCGTCGGCGATCGCCAGGCCATAGACGATCAGGGTCGGTCCCGCGGCGCGGGCCCACAGCAGGTTGCCGCCGACCAGGGGATCGGTCGGCTTCTCCGAGCCGAACATCGACATCAGGCCGCCTTCGGCCACCTGGTAGACGCCCGGCCGGCCCGGCGCCGGCTCGAAGCTCGCCTCGGCGCGCGAGGTGCCGCCGATGCTCCAGACGAGGGCGAAGCCGCCGGTGTTCGGGCGCAGCTCGAACGACGCGGCGTTGCCCGCCTGCACGTCGGCCAGCGTCGACTCGGCGATGGTGCCGGTCCAGCGCCCGCTGAGCGCCGCGGGCGCATCGGCGGCCACGGCAAGGCCCGGCAGGCCGACGGCCAGCAGGAGAAGGACTGCGCCACGCACGAAACCGGCCCGCCTCGCTCGGTGATGACCAGCACCACATAGCCACGCCCGCGCGCACGGCGTCAATGAAGCGGCCCATCACATCGCCGCGGCCGGCGGCCGATTCCGCGCAAGCCGCAGACAGCAGGCGATGCCGTCGCGCTCGAGGAGCATAGTGTCGCCTAGGATCAGCCTAGGTAAACCCTACCGGCATTCAGTCTCAAGCACCTAGGGATGACGGCTCAGCCATCCGCTCAGCCGAACGTTCCGAGGTCTGCCCAAGAATTTCATGGGTTGCCAAGTCCTGCACGATTTTTGCAACTTGGCCTTGGCAGGTTGTCGAGTGGTCCGGGCAGGGGAATTGATGCCGAGCGCATGCGCAGTTTGCTGTTTGAGCATGCAGCGATTCATCGACCCGGTCGCCACCGACGGGAAGACTTCCGCATGAGACGTGGGTTCGGGCGCAGATCGGTGGCGGCCGGCGCGGTGCTGGCCGCGATGCTGGCCTGGTCCGCCGTCGCCGAGGCGATGACGGTCGGCCAGCGGGTGGTCGCCAGCGCCGTCGTCCGCGTGCGCGCCGAGCCGACCCTGAACGGAACGCTGCTGGCGCGACGGCTCACGGGCTCGCTCGGCACGATCACCGACGGGCCGGTGCTGGCGGACGGCATCACCTGGTGGTGGGTCGACTACGAGGGCAATCCCGACGGCTGGACCGGCGAGGACTATCTGCGCAGCGTCTACTACCCGCCGCCGGAGTCCGCCGGCGGCTGGCGCTCGCTGGTCGCCCTCAACGCCGCGCCGACCTCGACGCAGCTTGCCAACCAGAAGACCCTCGCCGGCGTCGACTGGAGCAAGCTGAAGCTCGCCTGGGACTACAGCCAGAGCTTCGGCAAGCCGAGCGACGTGCTGGTGATCCGCAATGGCTACGTCGTCGGCGAGTGGGGCAGCCGGACGGCCCGCGGCCTCGCCTCGATCTCGAAGTCGCTGACCGGCGTGGCGGCGACCAAGCTGTTCGACCTGTCGAGCCAGGGCGGCACGCTGCTGCCGATCAGCTCGTCCGACCCGATCGCCCGGTTCCTGCCGGACGGCTGGGCCGGCGGCGATGCCAACAAGCTGACGATCAGCGTCTGGGACCTGCTGGCCATGCGCTCCGGCCTGCAGCCGCACGACGAGCCGTTCACGGACAACTACCTCAGCCTCGTCCTCAACCGGCCGAGCGTGGCGCCGCCGCTGCAGCAGTGGGCCTACGCGTCGCTGCCGGTGGACCTGCTCAGCATCGTCATGCAGCGCGCGTCGGGACAGACCGTCCGCCAGCTGTTCAACCAGCGCATCGGCGCGCCGATCGGCATGGCGGCGCTGAGCTGGAGCACGTTCGGCGACTACTCGCGCGCCTCGAGCGGCGCCTCCGCCAGCGCCCGCGACCTGGCGCGCGTCGGCTACCTGCTGCTCAACAAGGGGATCTGGGGAACCGGCAACGCCACGCAGCAGATCCTGTCGTCGAGGCCGGCGGACCGGCTGGCCACCGCCTCGACCTGCTCGCTGCCGCTGAGCTTCGTCGCCACGCCCGGCTCGCCGTTCCCGGTCGATCCCGAATCGCGCCACTTCTACGGCGGGCTGTGGTGGTCGAACCGGACCGGCCAGGCGCTGGGCTCGGCCGTCCCGCGCGACGCTTTCTACGCGCATGGCTACATGGAGAAGCTGCTGGTCGTCGTGCCCAGCTACAACCTCATCGTCGTCCGCAACGGCACGGCGCCGGCGGCCCTGCCCGAGTTCCGGCGCGAGTTCATGCGCCGGATCATGGCGGCGATGACCGCCGAGCCGGTGATCTTCGATCAGCCAGCGGTGCGCTCGTTCGCCATCGTCGACGGCGATACCGGCGAGCCGATACCGGGCTGCGAGAGCATCCGCTCGCCGTCGTCGATCAACATCGCCTTCCTGCCGACACGCAACCTGCGCTTCCGTGCCAACGTGGCGCCGGTGCCGACCGGCAGCGTCGCCTTCACCACGGGCGATCCGCCCGCGACCCCGGAGCTGGTCGACAGCGAATCGCCGTTCTGGCTGCCGTCCGGCAGCAACGCCGTCGACGCGCCCTGGCAACCGGTGCCTGGCTCGCAGACGGTGAAGGCCACGGCCTTCGCCCTGCCGGGTGCGCAGGGCGTGCGCGGCGGCTCGGCCACGGCCTCGTTCGACCTCCGCGACGATCCCAGCGCCTGGTAGGCGCGTTCCCCGACCATCAGCGAAAGGATTACGACATGCTCGCCCGGAGCGCGAAGCGTCTGCTCTGCCTCTGCGTCTGCCTGGTGGCGACGACGATGCTCCCCGACCCGGCGCAGGCCGTGTCGGTCGGCGACCGCGTGGTCGCCGCCACCCTGGCGACCGTGCGCGGCAACGCTTCCGCCTCCGCCTCCGTGACCGGGACGCAACCGCCGGGCCGGCTGGGCACGGCGGTGGCCAGCCGCAGCAGCGGCTCGACCCAGTGGTGGCAGGTCAACTTCGAGACCGGGGCCGACGGCTGGGTCATGGCCTCGCAGCTGGCCGGCGCCTACTTCCCGCCGCCCGAGTCGCGGGGCGGCTGGCGCTCGCTGGTGCCGCACGAGAGCACGCCCAGCGCCGCGCAGAAGGCCGAGGCCCGCGCCAAGGGCGGGGTCGACTGGGACAAGCTGCAGCGGGCCCACCAGTACAGCCACGGCTTCGCCGGCGACGACGCGGTGCTGGTGATCCGCAACGGCTACGTCGTCGGCGACTGGGGCCGGCGCGACGCCTACGGCGTGGCGTCGGTGTCGAAATCGCTCACCGGCCTGACCATGGCCAAGCTGTTCGACCTCGCCGCCGCCGGCCGCATCGCCCGCGGCATCAGGCCTGACGAAGAGGTCCACGAGCTGCTGCCGGCCTCGTGGGGCGCGGCCGACGCCGACCGTCGCAAGGTGAAGATCTGGCACCTGCTGACGATGACATCGGGGCTCGCGCCGGACGACATGCCCAACCGCCCCGGCTACGCCGACTACATCCTCCGCCAGCCGATGCAGCACACGCCCGGCACGTCGTGGTCCTACGCGTCGCTGCCGGTCGACCTGCTGAGCATCGCGGTCCAGCGGACCACCGGCCGCACCCTGCGCGAGCTGTTCAACACCCACGTCGCGGCGCCGATCGGCGTTCCGGCCGTGCAGTGGGGGACTTTCGGGACCTACACGGGCGCCTCGAGCCGGGCGGCACTCAAGGCCCGCGACCTCGCCCGGCTGGGCTACCTGGTGATGATGAACGGCCGCTGGGGCACCTCCGGCAGCCAGTTCAGCGTGATCAGCGCCGGCCGCGCCCATCAGCTGCACGAGGAGTGCTGCGCGACTTCGGCGGCGTTCCGCAAGACGGCCAACTCGCCGTTCCCGGTGCACAGCACCTCGCCGACGCACTACGGCGAGCTGTGGTGGACCAACCGCCTGCACGCCGGGCTCGGGCGCTCGGTACCGGCGGATGCCTTCTATGCCCATGGCTACCGCGAGACGCTGCTCGTGGTCGTGCCGAGCCTCAACCTGGTGGTGGTCCGCTACGGGCCGAAGCCGGTGGCGATGGCCTCGTTCCGCAGCGAGTTCATGAGCCGGGTGATGGCCGCGGTCATCCGCTAGGCCCGGGCCGCCGCATTGACGGTCCGGAGGCCCGTTCCTACATAGCGCGTGGCCTGAAAACCCGCGCCCTTTGACCTGCGAGCATGATCGTCGAGCTCAACGCGCGGTCCCGTGAAGTCTTTCGCCGGATCGTGGATGCGTACGTGCAGACGGGCGAGCCCGTCGGCTCGCGGACGATCGCGCGCCGTCTCGACGAGCAGCTGTCGCCGGCGACGATCCGCAACGTCATGGCCGATCTCGAGGAGGCGGGGCTGCTGTCGGCACCGCACACCTCGGCCGGCCGGATGCCGACCGATGCGGGCCTGCGCCTCTACGTCGACGGCCTGCTCGAGGTCGGCACGCTCGCCGACGACGACCGGCGGAAGATCGAGGCGCAGTGCGCCGGCGCCGGCCGCAGCATGGAGAGCGTGCTGTCGGACGCCTCCCAGTCGCTGTCGGGCCTGTCGCGCTATGCCGGCCTCGTCGTGGCACCGACGGTCGAGCGGCCGTTCCGTCACGTCGAGTTCGTGCCGCTGTCGCCGGGCCGCGTCCTCGTGGTCGTCGTCACCGACAACGGCCTCGTCGAGAACCGGGTCATCGAGGTGCCGCTCGGCATGTCGGCCTCGACGCTGGTCGAGGCGGGCAACTACCTGACCGCCCGGCTCGCCGGCCGCGGCTTCGGCGAGGCGCGCAGCCAGATCGAGAAGGAGATCGAGGAGCAGCGGGTCCAGCTCGACGAGCTGACCAAGAAGGTGGTGGCGGCGGGGCTCGCCACCTGGACCGGCAACGGCCAGAACCGCGACGGTTTCCTGATCGTCCGCGGCCACTCCAAGCTGCTGGACGATGTCTCCAGCCTGGTCGACCTCGAGCGCATCCGCTCGCTGTTCGAGACGTTGGAGACCAAGTCGAGCCTGCTGCGGCTGATCGACCTCGCCGAGCGCGGCCGCGGCGTGCAGATCTTCATCGGTGCCGAGAACGAGCTGTTCGGGCTCAGCGGCTGCTCGATGGTGGTCGCACCCTACCGCGCCGACGGCGGCGACGGCCGCGCGCCCAAGGTGGTGGGCGCGCTGGGCGTGGTGGGACCGATGCGCATGAACTATGCGCGGATCATTCCGATGGTGGACTACACGGCCAGGGTGGTCAGCCGACTGCTCGGCGGGGATACAGAGACGGGACGATGAGCGACATCCACGAGACGCCGAACGACGGACCGGAGCCGGCGCCGGCCGCCACCGACAGCAGCGCCGAGGTCGAGGAGCTCAAGGACCGGCTGCTGCGCACGCTGGCCGACATGGAGAACCTGCGGCAGCGCACCCGCCGCGAGGTCGAGGAGGCGCAGACCTACGCCGTCACCCGCTTCGCCCGCGAGCTGCTCGAGGTCGCCGACAATCTGCGCCGCGCCGTCGAGAGCGCCCCCAAGGGCGAGGCGGCGCCGGCCGTCGCCAACCTCGTGGCCGGCGTGGAGATGACCGAGCGGGCCCTGCTCTCGGTCTTCGAGCGCAACAAGATCCGCAAGATCGTGCCCGAGAAGGGCGAGCGCTTCGACCACAAGCTGCACCAGGCGATGTTCGAGATGCCGACCGACGAGCTGCCGCCCGGCAGCGTCGCCGAGGTGATGGCGCCGGGCTATGTCATCGCCGACCGCCTGCTGCGCGCCGCCATGGTCGGCGTCGCCAAGGCGGCACCCGGCGCTGCGACCGGGGAGCGGGTCGACACGTCCGCCTGAACGCGCTAGGGGCGCGCGCACGGAAAATCGTGCGGCGGAGAACGGTCGATGAGGGGCAGCGTCAAGCGGGTGGTCCTCGCCTACTCGGGCGGCCTCGACACCTCGGTGATCCTGCGCTGGCTGCAGGACAACTATGGCTGCGAGGTGGTCACCTTCACCGCCGACCTCGGCCAGGGCGAGGAGCTGGAGCCGGCCCGCGCCAAGGCCGAGATGCTCGGCGTCAAGCAGATCTTCATCGAGGACCTCAAGGACGAGTTCGTCCGCGACTACGTCTTCCCGATGTTCCGGGCCAACGCCCTCTATGAGGGCACCTACCTGCTCGGCACCTCGATCGCCCGGCCGCTGATCGCCAAGCACCTGATCGACATCGCCCACATGGTCGACGCCGACGCGGTGGCGCACGGTGCGACCGGCAAGGGCAACGACCAGGTCCGCTTCGAGCTCGGCTGCTACGCGCTGGATCCCGGCATCAAGATCATCGCGCCGTGGCGCGAGTGGGACCTCAACAGCCGCGAGAAGCTGATCGAGTACGCCGAGAGCCGGCAGATCCCGATCCCGCGCGGCAAGCGCGGCGAGGCGCCCTACAGCACCGACGCCAACCTGCTGCACATCTCCTACGAGGGCCGGGCGCTCGAGGACCCGTGGGTCGAGCCCGACGAGGAGATGTTCACCCGCACCGTCGCCCCGCACCTCGCCCCCGACAGCCCGACCTATGTCGAGGTCGAGTTCGAGCGCGGCGATGCGGTCGCGGTCGACGGGCAGAAGCTCGGGCCGGCGGCGCTGCTGACGAAGCTGAACGAGCTCGCCGGGGCCAACGGCATCGGCCGGCTCGACCTCGTCGAGAACCGCTATGTCGGCATGAAGTCGCGCGGCGTCTACGAGACCCCGGGCGGCACGCTCCTCCTGATGGCGCACCGGGGGATCGAGAGCATCACCCTCGACCGCGGTGCGGCGCACCTCAAGGACGAGCTGATGCCGCGCTATGCCGAGCTGATCTACAACGGCTACTGGTTCAGCCCCGAGCGGCTGATGCTGCAGGCGGCGATCGACCGGAGCCAGGAGCACGTCACCGGCACCGTCCGGCTCAAGCTCTACAAGGGTGCGGCGCAGGTGGTCGGGCGCAAGTCGCCGGTCAGCCTGTACAGCCAGGACTACGCCACCTTCGAGGCCGACACGGTCTACGACCAGAAGGACGCCGCCGGCTTCATCAAGCTGAACGCGCTGCGCCTGCGCATCGCCTCGGCGGCGCACCGCAAGGGCTGAGGCTCACGGCCCGCCGGAGAGCGTCAGCACGGCGATCTCCGGCGGCACGCCGAAGCGGACCGGCAGGCCCGACATCCCGATCCCGGCGCTGACGTAGAGAAAGCGGTCGCCGCTGCGGTGCAGGCCGCGCGCCTGGCGGCGCGGCAGCCGGCTGCAGGTGACCGGCGGCGGCAGGCCCGGGATCGCCACCTGCCCGCCATGGGTGTGGCCGGCGACCGTCAGCTGGGCCTGCGCCGGCAGCAGCGGGAACGGGTCCGGCATGTGGCTGAGGACCAGCAGCGGCCGGGACGGATCGGTACGGCGCAGCGCGCGCTGGCTGTCGAACCGGCTCCATGCGTCGCAGGGGATGCCGGCCAGCTGCAGCGTGCCGCCGGCGACGTCGACGGTGGTCGCGGCGTTGTAGAGCACCTCGATACCGGCGCGGCCGAGCTCGGCCATGACCTCGCGGGCGCCGTGCTCGTGGTCGTGGTTGCCGAGCGTGGCGACGACGCGCGTCGCGGCCAGCGGGGCCAGCGCCTCGGCGACCTCACGCATCGGCAGCGGCCGCTGGCCGGGCGTGCGGGTGCAGACGAAATCGCCCGGCAGCAGCACGAGGTCGGGACGCTCGGCCAGCAGCCGCGCCACCAGCGCCGCGATGCGCGGCCGGGTGACGTGCGGCCGGGAAGCGTGCAGGTCCGAGAGGACGCCGATGCGCAGGGCTGGCCAGCCTGCCGGCCACTGCGGGCTTCGGACCGCCACCCGGCGCAGCCGGAGCAGGCGCGGCTCGATGGCGAATCCCCACGCGGCAGCGGCGGCGCCGAGGCCGGCGAGGGTGAGCAGCGGGTCGGGCATTGCCACGTTGATGCCCGGCGCCGCGGCCCGCGGCAACCGCAGCCTGAGCTCAGCGCAGCAGGGTGAAGACGGCGAGGCGGCGCTGCAGCTCGGTCTGCCGCGAGCAGTCGGTCTTGGCGAAGATCGAGCGCAGATGGACCCGCAGCGTCGCTGCGGTGACGCCGCGCTCGCCGGCGATGTCCTCGAGCCGCTTGCCGGCGAGCAGGGCCAGGGTCAGCGACAGCTCGGTCGGGGTCAGGCGGTAGAGTCGGGCCAGCGCCTCGGCCGGCGGGTCCGAGCGCTGCAGCGGATCGTCGACCAGCAGCAGCGCCATCGGCTGCTCGGTCCACGGCAAGGGCAGCGGCGTGGCGATGACGGTCAGGCACGGCGCGACCTGCGCGCGGGCGATGCCGCAGGCGCCACCGATGGGTCGCCGCGCCAGCGTCGCCTCGGCGATGACCCGGGTCAGGCTTTCCTGGTCGTCGGGACGGTCGGCCGCCACCCGTCCAGCGGCATGGCGCAGGCCGTCCGCCACCCGCAGCAGCGCCTCGGCCGCGGCATTGGCGAGCATCACCCGATGATCGGCGGCGACGACGAGGGCCGGCATCGCCAGCGCGTCGAGCGTGGCGAGCGCCAGGTGTCCTGCCGCATGCAGCGGGGCGAGGCGCTCGTGCAGGCCGATCGCCCGATTGAGATGGCCGCCCAGCCCGCACAGCAGCGCCACGTCCTCGGCCGCGAACGGCCCGCTGCGCTCGGCGCGGTGCAGCGCCACCGAGATCAGCCGCTTGCGGTCGTTGGCCACCGGCAGCCCGAGGACGTGACCGCCGCCGCTCGGCACGAGGAACTCCTGGAAGAATGCCGAGCGCCGGCGGAGGTCGGCGTCGAGCTCGACCGAGCTCTCGAACGGCGCGCCGACCGGCCAGCCGTCGATCAGCGGCCGCATCGGGTCGATGGCGGCGAAGTCGCGGACATAGCGTTCGGCGAGCGCCGGATCGATCTGCCAGTAGGGCGCCATCCGCTGCAGCTGCCGCTCGCGGTCCCAGACGAACAGCGAGGCCATCGCCGAGCCCGTGGCGGCGCCGAGAGCGGCGAGCAGGGTGTTCCACGCCCCCGGCATCACCGCGGCGAGGTAGACATGATGCAGGAGGGCGGGGCTCGGGATGGCCATGGCCGGCCGTGCCGCGGGCAGCCGCTAGCGGCGCCGTCCGGCCATGCGGACGCCCCGGGCGGCCGAGGCGACGGCCGGGTTCCGCAGGCGGGCGTGCCCGGCGAGCAGGCGCAGCAGGTCGCCCTGCCGCTCGCAGCCGGTCTTGGCGAGGACCGAGCGGAGCTGGACCCGCAGGGTGGCGACGCTCACCGAGCGCCCGGCGGCGATCTCGTCCATGGTCTGGCCGCGCAGGAGGCCCAGGACCAGAACGCGCTCGGCCCGGGAAAGGCCGAACATCGTCCGCAGCGTCTCGTCGGCGATGGCATCGGCGGAGCCGCCGCCGTCGACCAGGGCCAGGGCTGCCGGGGCCGCCAGCCAGCGGTCGGGCAGCGGCACGAAGACGGCGGTGACGATGCCGCCCTCGGCCGACCGGCCGCTCCAGGCCCGGGCCGCCGGGGCCTTGCGCCGCGTCGCGACGCGCTGCGCCTCCGCCAGCGCGTCAGCCCCGTCGCCGGCCGTCCGCAGCCGGCCGGCCCGGACCCGCAGCGGCGAGGCCTCGGCCAGGAGCGCCTCGGCCGCGGTGTTGGCGGCAAGGATGCGGCCGTCCTCGCCGATCACGAGGGCCGAGGTGGCCAGACGGTCGAGCGCGGCGATGGCCAGATCCTGCTGGAAGCGCAGCCCCTCGAGCTCGCGCTGCAGGGTGATCGCACCGTGCAGGTGAGGTGCCACCTCGGCGATCCGGGCGAGCGCCGGCCCCTCGAACGGCCCCTGCTCCGGCGGCCGCATGAGCGAGAAGGCCGTCAGGCTGTCGGGAGCGGCCTCGAGCGGCGCCGCGGCCAGATAGCGGTGGCCCCAGCGCAGCATGTAGTCCTGATAGTACTCGCTCCGCTCGACCTCGGCGGCGTCGACATGGTCGGCGCAGTTGAAGATCGTACCGGGGCCGTAGGGCAGGACGCGCCCGATCAGCGGATCGATCTGCACGTAGTAGTCGGCATAGACCCGGCGCATGCCCGGCTCGACGCCCGACGACGGCGTCGTGGCGTCGTAGCCGTCGGCCGCCGACCAGCGATAGAGATCGGCGCTCGTCGCCCCGACATGGTCGGCGACGGCGCGCATCGCGGTCGGCCACAGCTCGGGGAGGGCGGCGGCCTCATAGAGGCCGGCGACCACCCGGTCGACCTGCGAAACCGATTGCGCCCCCATCGTTTTCCTTATCGATACACGGACCTTATAGCCGTTATACCTGAAACTGCCGCAGCCTTGGCAAGGCGTCAACCGGCACGGACAGCGCCGGCAAGCCCCGGCTGGCCGGGCGATCCCGCCGCTGCTAGCTTCGCCGCGACCTGCGACAGCCCCATCCCCGAATGACCGCCTCCTATCGCGTTCCCGACGGCTTCCTCTGGGGAGCCGCCACCTCGGGGCATCAGGCCGAGGGCGACAACCGGCATTCCGACTGGTGGGCCTGGGAGGAGAGCGGCCGCCTGCCGTTCCGCTCGGGTGACGCCTGCCGGCACCGGGACCTCTATCCAAACGATTTCGCACTGGCGCGCGCGTTCGGACATAGCGCCCATCGCTTCGGGGTCGAGTGGGCGCGCATCGAGCCCGCAGCGGGGCGGGTCGACGAGGCGGCGCTCGACCACTACGCCGCGGTCATCGCCTCGGCCCGGGCGAACGGCCTCGAGCCGGTCGTCACCCTGCACCACTTCGTGGCGCCGGCGTGGTTCGCCGAGCGCGGCGGCTGGCTGGCGGCGGATGCGGCCGAGCTGTTCGCGGCGCATGTGCGCCGGCTCGTCGCCCGCTTCGCCGGCGACGTGCGCTGGTGGATCACCTTCAACGAGCCGACGGTCTGGGCCAAGCACGCCTACGTCACCGGCGACTGGCCGCCCTGCGTGCGCGGCCAGTGGGGTCAGAGCCTCAAGGGGCTGCGCGGGATGATGCGGGCGCACCGGCTGGCCTACGCCGCGATCCACGCGGCCCGCGGCGACGCCATGGTCGGCTTCACCCACAGCGCGCCCTACGTCGTCGCCTCCAACCCGGCGAGCCCGCTCGACCGCATGGCCGCCCGCCTGCGCGACTACGGCCTCAACGACTTCCTGTTCCGCCTGCTCGGCACCAGCCCGCGGCGCTGGCTCGACTTCCTGGGCGTCAACTACTACTGCCGCCAGGTGGTGCGCTGGGCGCCGCGCGGCCGGGCGGTGCTGCTGGGCGAGGACGACCTGCGGCCGCGTCCGGGCGAGACGCGGCGCTTCTCCGACATCGGCTGGGAGGTCTGGGCACCCGGCTTCACCGCGGTGCTGCGCAAGCTGTCGCGGCTGGGCGTTCCGCTGCTGGTCACCGAGAACGGCATCGCCACCGACGACGAGGCCCTGCGCGCCGACTACCTCGTGTCCCACCTGCGCGCCATGGGCGAGGCGATGCGCGGCGGTGTCGACGTCCGCGGCTATCTCTACTGGTCGCTGCTCGACAACTACGAGTGGACCGAAGGCTTCGCGCCGCATTTCGGGCTGTGCGCGGTCGACTACGCGACCCAGGAACGGCGGCCGCGCGCGCTCGCCGGGCTCTATGCCGAGGTCTGCCGGAGCGGGGTGCTGCCGGCATGACGCCGGCCGACGCGCGCAGCCTCGCCGCCGGGACCACCCTCGAGACGGACCTGTGCATCGTCGGGGCCGGGGCCGCCGGGATCAGCCTGGCCACGGCGCTGGCCGGCAGCGGCATCGCCGTGCTGCTCGTCGAGGGCGGCGACCGGGCGCCGGACGAGGCCACCCAGGCGCTGCACGAGGTCGACAGCGCCGGCTACCCGCTGCGGCCGAACTACATCAACCGGGCCCGGCAGTATGGCGGCTCCAGCAACCTGTGGGCCGGCCGCTGCATGGCGCTGTGGCCCGAGGACCTCGGCGAGCGGTCCTGGGTTCGGGACGGGCGCTGGCCGCTGCCGATCGCCGAGCTCGAGCGCTACCTGCCGGCGGCCGGCAAGCTGCTGGACCTGCCCGACACCAGCCTGCTGGCCGCGCCGGCCTGGTCGGGGCGGCTGAGCCCGACCGAACGGGCGGTCTATGCCGGCGACGACCTCGTGCCGACGGTGTCGCTGTGGGGCCGCAAGGCGATGCGCTTCGCCGGGATCCACGGGCCGACGCTGCGCCGTGCCGCCAACGTCAGGGTCCTGCTGAACGCCAACGCCGTCGGCCTGAGCGCGGCGGACGGCGGCGGCCGCGTCGAGGCGCTCGACCTGGCGACGCTCGACGGCAAGCGGCTGCGCGTCCGCGCGCGCCGCTACGTGCTGGCCGCGGGCGGGATGGAGAACGCGCGGCTGCTGATGCTGTCCGCAGGCCTGGCGCTGTCGCGGGCGCATCTCGGCCGCTACTTCATGGACCATCCGCGCGCCGTGTTCGGCAAGGTCCGGCTCGAGCCCGGCGCCCGGGTGCCGCTGCTGCGCGGCTGGCCGCTGCGCGACGGCAAGGTGCAGCTCGGCATGGCGCTGTCGCCGGAGCTGCAGCGCCGCGAGCGGCTGCTGAACCACTACTGCACGTTCGAGGCCGAGGTCTCGGGCTACACGGCGCAGACCTACCAGGCCGGCGTCGACGTCGCGAAGGTGCTGCTGCGCAAGGGCCACGCCGGCGGCCGGCTCGACTTCTCGAGGCTCGGCAAGGACCGCGTCGAGGGCTTCATCTACCAGCTCAGCCCCAAGGAGATCCTGCCGCACTGGGCGTTCCGGCTGGCGGTCGCGGCCAAGGCGCGGCTGCGCCCGCCCAAGGGGCCGCAGCGCTGCGTGATCGTCACCTTCTGCGAGCAGCCGCCCGATCCCGACAGCCGGGTGACGCTGGGCACCGGCACGGACGCGCTCGGGCTGCCCAGGCTGACCGTCGACTGGCGGATCGGCGAGGATGTCCGCCACTCGCTGTACCGGCTGCACGAGGTGCTGGGCGAAACCTTGGCGCGCCAGGGGATCGGCCGGCTGGAGCCGGGCGATCCGGCAACGCTGGCGTTCACCGACGCCTCGCATCACCTCGGCACCACGCGGATGGCCGATGACGCGGCAGGCGGGGTGGTCGACCGCGACGGCCGGGCGTTCGGCGTCGGCAATCTCTGGCTGGCCGGCAGCTCGGTGTTTCCGAGCGGCGGGCATGCCAACCCGACGCTGACCATCGTGGCGCTGGCGCTGCGGCTGGCGGACCAGCTGCGCGCCGCCTGAGCTCAGCCGCCCCGCCGCCTGGCCGCGCCGGCGAGGAGCCGGGATTCGGCAACGATGGCACGCAAATGCCGGCCGCGGCCGATCTCGCCGCCGGGATCCTCGGCCCAGACCTCGAAGGCGTGCAGCTTGCCGTCGAGACCGAGGTAGCGGGCCCGCGTCACCACGGCGGCACCGACCGGCGTCGGCGCGGCATGGGTCACCTCGACGCGCACGCCGACCGACAGCTCGCCGGGGGCGAGCAGCGGCCGCAGCAACTTCGCCGCGGCCCGTTCCATCTCGCGGACCATGACGGCGGTCGCCATCACCTCGGGGTAGGACTCGCCGGGCTCCAGGCCGAACCGGGCGGCGGTGTGCTCGGGTGCCACGACGAGGCGGATCTCGGCCTCGTCGCCGATGGCGAGCGTCGCCATGCTCAGCCCGCGAACCGCGCTTCGGGCAGGCCGCGCACGCCGAGGCCGTGGACGGCGAACAGGCCGCCGGCCTCGCGCTCCTTGCGCGGCAGGCCGCGGAACGGCCGGGCCATCGAGGTGACGTAGAGGATGTCGAGGTCGGCCCCGCCGAACATGACGCTGGTGATGCTGTCGACCGGCATGCCGACGAGGCGGTCGATGGTGCCGTCCGGGGCAAAGCGGACCAGCCGGCCGCCGAACACCTCGGCGCTCCAGACGAAGCCCTCGGCGTCGACGGTGGCCCCGTCGGGCCAGCCGCGCAGATGCTCCTCGAAGGTGGTGAAGATCCGCCGGCTGAGCACGCAGCCGGAGGCGATGTCGTAGTCGTAGGCGTAGATGCAGCGCGCCCGGCTGTCGGCGAAGTAGAGCGTGCGGCCGTCCGGGCTGAAGCAGGGACCGTTGCTGACGATGATGCCGTCGTCGAGCCGGCTGACGCTGAAGTCCGGGTCGAGCCGCCACAGCGAGGCGATCGGCAGGCCTTCCTCGTAGTCCATGTAGCCGGCGACGAAGCGGCCCTGGCGGTCGACCTTGCCGTCGTTGAGGCGGGTGCGCAGCCGGTCGCGCTCGGGATCGGCGATCGGCGTCACCGCCCCGCTGTCGAGGTCGAGGGCGTGGAAGCCGTTGCGCAGCGAGACGATGGCGCCGCCGCCCTCGCGCAGGCACATCGAGCCGATGTGCTCGGGCACCGGCCACGAGCGCCGCTCCTGGCCGCGGGCGTCGGCGCGGTGGACCGCCTTGCCGTAGGTGTCGATCCAGTACAGCCGCTGCTCGCGGACGTCCCACAGCGGCCCCTCGCCGAGGTCGTTGCGGGCGTCGACGAGGAGCTCGATCCGCAGCATCGCCGCCTCCGGCCTCAGAACTCGACCCGGTCGCCGCCCTTGAGCGCCAGGATCTCGCGCGCCTCGTCGGGGGTCGCGACCTCGCGGCCGAGGCCCTCGAGGATCTGCCGCACGCGGCGGACCTGGGCGGCGTTGCTCTCGGCGAGCTTGCCCGGCCCGTCCCACAGCGAGTCCTCGAGGCCGACACGGACGTGCCCGCCCATGGCCGCGGCCATGGCGGCGATCGGCATCTGGTTGCGCCCGGCGCCCAGCACCGACCAGCGGTAGGCGTCGCCGAACAGGCGGTCGGCGGTGCGCTTCATGTGCATGACGTCGTCGGGATGCGTGCCGATGCCGCCGAGGATGCCGAACACCGTCTGCACGAACAGCGGCGGCTTGACGACGCCGCGATCGAGGAAATGCGCCAGGTTGTAGAGGTGCGCCGTGTCGTAGCACTCGAACTCGAAGCGGGTATTGTTGTTCTGGCACGTCGTCAGGATGTACTCGATGTCCTTGAACGTGTTCTTGAAGACGTGGTCCTTGGTCCGCTCGAGGTACTCGCGCTCCCAGTCCTGCTTGAACTCCTTGTAGCGGTTCAGCATCGGGAAGATGGCGAAGTTCATCGAGCCCATGTTGAGCGAGGCGACCTCGGGCTTGAACACCGCCGCCGGCTGCACCCGCTGCTCGACGGTCATGCCGAGGCCGCCGCCGCTGGTCAGGTTCACCACGCAGTCCGAGCGCTGCTTGATGATCGGCAGGAACTTGCCGAACGCCTCGGGCGTCTGGTCGGGCTTGCCGGTCTGCGGGTCGCGGGCGTGCAGGTGGATGATCGCCGCCCCGGCCTCGGCGGCGCCGACCGCCGCGTCGGCGATCTCCTCGGGCGTGATCGGCAGGTAGGGCGACATCGACGGGGTGTGGATCGCCCCCGTGACGGCGCAGGTGATGATGACCTTGCGGCTGCTCGTCATGCCCGTGCTCCTCGCTGCGGCGTCGTCATTCGCCGATCTCGTCGGCGGCCTTCCTCTTGTGCTTGGCCAGCGCCATCAGCCGGCGGTCGCGCCAGCGCTGGCGCTCGGCCAGCCGGTCGGCCGGCAGCTTCGCCCGCCGCTGCCGCTCGATCTCGTCGAGCGCCGGCCCGTCCCAGTCGACCGGCCCCTCGGCCTCCCGGGCCAGCCCTTCGAGCACCGAGCGGAACTTGGTGAAGTACTCGCGCACGCCGCCCGGCGCGTTGAGGTCGCCGACCTCGTACGGGCCGATGAACGACCAGCGCAGGGCAAGGCCATCGCGGATGCCGATGTCGACGTCCTCGACCGAGCACCAGCCGCCGTCGACCAGCCGCCGCGCCTCGGCGAACAGGGCCGCCTGCATCCGGTTCATGACGAACCCCGCCAGCTCGCGGTGCATGACGATCGGCGCCTGGCCGATGCCGCGCAGGATGCCGGCCGCCTTCTCCATGACCTCGGGTGCCGTCCAGGGTGCCGGCACCAGCTCGACCGCCGGGATCAGGTAGGGCGGGTTGATCGGATGGGTGACGACGCAGCGCTGCCGGCCGGCGAGGTGGTCGGTGAACTTCGAGGGCACGATGGCCGAGGTCGACGAGGACAGGATCGCGTCGGGCCCGGCCAGCCGGTCCAGCTTCGCCCACAGCTCGCGCTTCACCGCGACCACCTCGGGCGCACTCTCCTGCACCCAGTCGGCACCGCTGACGGCAGCCTCCAGCGTGTCGGCGTGGACGATCCGTGCCGTCACCGTGGCGACGCTCTGGCCGCCCAGCAGGTCCTGCTCGGCGAGGTCGGCGAGCAGGCCGGCGATGGTGCCGATGGCGGCGGCCGCGGCACCGGGCGTCGGGTCCCACAGCCGGCAGCGGTGGCCGGCCCGGGCGAAGGAGATGGTCCAGGCCCGGCCGACGAGGCCGGTGCCGACGATGGCGACCTCGAGCATGGGCATGGTCTCAGATGGTCTCGACATTGCCGCACACGCCCAGCGACTGTCCGGAGACGCGACGCCCGAGCGGCGAGCACAGGTAGACGACGCTGGCGGCGACGTCCTCGGCCGTCACCTTGGTCCGCATCGAGACCTTGTCGAGATACTGCTTTTCCATCTCGGCGTGGCTGATGCCCATCTGGGTCGCCCGCGCGGCGATCACCCGGTCGATCCGCGGTCCGGCGACGATGCCCGGCAGCACCGCGTTGACGCTGATGTTGAAGGGTCCGAGCTCGCGGGCGAGGCTCTGGGTCAGGCCGATCACGCCCCACTTGGCGGCGGCGTAGGGCGTGCGGAAGGCGTAGCCGAGCCGGCCGGCGGCCGAGCTCAGGTTGATGATCACCCCGCTGCCGTTGGCCTTGAGCATCGGCACGGCGCGGCGGGCGCAGAGGAACTGGCCGGTCAGGTCGACATCGATGCAGCGCCGCCAGTCGGCCGGGTCGATGTCCTCGATGTTGCCGGTCGGCCCGGCGATGCCGGCATTGTTGACCAGCACGTCGAGCCCGCCGAGGCCGGCCTTGACGTCGGCGAACAGGGCATCGACCGCGGCCTCGTCGGCGACGTCGGCCCGGCTCACGCCGACCTGCGGATGGGCGGCGCGGAAGGCGGCGATGGCGGTGTCGTCGACGTCGCAGATGTGGACGCGGGCGCCGGCCTCGAGCATCGCCTCGACGATGGCACGGCCGATGCCCGACGCACCGGCGGTCACCAGGACGCGCAGCCCGTCGGCCACCCTCAGTCCGCTCAGCATCCGGCCCCCCGTCGCGGCATTGGTCTGCGGGCAGGGTGAGCCGCGGCGGACGGCTCCGCAAGGCCGTCGCGCGCATGGCGACCGCTCGACATCGGCTTTCGGCGGACGACCGACTGCGGCTAGGGTGTCGCGGCGTGGATGGGACAAGGGGCAGGATGGACATCAGGCCCAGCGCCGGCAAGCTGCCGTTCCGGCCGGTCGCGCGCGAGACCGTGCAGGATCGCGTCTATCGCGAGATCCGCGAGATGATCCTCGACGGCGCCATCGAGCCCGGCCGCAGCGTCACCATCCAGAGCCTCGCGGACGCCTTCGGCACCAGCGCCATGCCGGTGCGCGAGGCGCTGCACCGGCTGGTCGCCGAGAAGGCGCTGACCGTCGTCGCCGGCCGCTCGGTCGGCATCCCGCCGCTCAGCGCCGCCCGCCTCGGCGACCTGCGCCGGGTCCGCCAGGAGATCGAGGGCCTGGCCACCGAATGGGCGACGCCGCGCATCACGGCCGCCGACCTCGCCCGGATGGCCGAGCTGATCGAGGTGATGGAAGGCGCCTCGGCGGCGCGCGACGCCGCCGCCTTCGTCCCGGCCAACCGCGAGTTCCATTTCCGCATCTACCGCGCCGCGGCGTCGGAGACGCTGCTGGCGATGATCGAGTCGCTGTGGCTGCAGATCGGCCCCTACATCGACCTGATGCGAACGCCCGAGGGGCTGGTCGTCGCCAACTCGCGCCACCGCGCGATCCTGCAGGCCCTGCGCGACGGCGACGCGGCGCGGGCGCGGCAGGCGGTGGGCGACGACATCGGCGCCGCGGCGGCGTTCCTGCAGCCCCTGCTCGCCGGGTCCTCCGCCTAGCCGCGGCGCAGCCGCAGCGCGTTGCCGACGACCATGATCGAGCTCGAGCTCATCGCCACCGCCGCCACGAGCGGCGTGACCATGCCGGCCATCGCCAGCGGGACGGTGACGACGTTGTAGACGAAGGCCAGGACGATGTTCTGGCGGACCAGCGCTTCCGCCCGGCGGGCGGTGCGCAGGCACTCGATCACCGGCTGCAGCTGGCGGCCCTGGAAGACCGCGTCGGCGGCGGTCTGGCTGATGTCGACCGCGGTCGACGGCGACAGCGAGACGTGCGCCGCCGCCAGGGCCGGGGCGTCGTTGAGGCCGTCGCCGACCATCAGCACCTTGCGGCCCTGCGCCGCCAGGGCCTCGAGCCGGGTCACCTTGTCGGCCGGCTTGAGGCCGGCCTGCCAGTCGGCGATGCCCAGCGCCGAGGCGGCGGCCGCCACCGTCGCCGGGCGGTCGCCGGAGAGCAGCTCGACGGCCAGGCCCATCGACCGCAGCGTCGCCACGGTCGCGGCGGCGTCCTCGCGCAGGGTGTCGGCGAAGGCGAAGCGGACCGGCGGCAGGTCCGGCCGGCCCAGCCACAGCTCGGGGCCGGCCTCGGCATCGTCGGCGACGTCGGCCGCCCAGCCACGCCGGCCGAGGCGCCAGACGCCCCCGGGCATGGCCAGCTGCAGGCCCTGGCCGGCGACCTCGGCCACGCCGCGGGCGGCCACCGCCGGCGGGCAGGCCCGCGCCAGCGCCCGGGCCAGCGGATGGCGCGAGGCCTTGGCAAGGCCGGCGGCGGCCAGCAGGTCGGCATCGGTCCAGGCACCCGGCAGCAGCTCGGGCCGGCCCAGCGTCAGCGTCCCGGTCTTGTCGAAGACGACGGTATCGACGGTGGCGAAGCGCTCGAGCGCCGTCGCCGACTTCAGCAGCGTGCCGCCCTTCATCAGCCGGCCGCTGGCGATCACCTGCACCGCCGGCACGGCAAGGCCCAGCGCACAGGGGCAGGTGACGATCAGCACCGAGACGGCGAACATCAGCGCCGTCTGCCAGCCCGCCCCGCCGAGCAGCGTCCAGCCGAGGAAGGTGGCCAGCGCCAGGGTGTGGACCGCCGGGGCGTAGAGCCGGGCGACGCGGTCGGCCAGGGCGACGAAGCGGCCGCGGCGCTGCTCGGCCGTCTCCATCAGCCGGACGATCTCGGCCAGCAGGGTGCCCTCGCCGGTGGCGCGGACGGTGAGGCGCAGGGGTGCGGCGAGGTTGATGGTGCCGGCGAACACCTGGTCGCCGGGTCCGACGGACTGCGGGGCGGTCTCGCCGGTGATCAGGCTGGTGTCGAGCTCGGAGCGGCCGTCGCGGACGGTGCCGTCGACGCCGACGCGCTCGCCGGTGGCGACCAGCACCTCCTGGCCCGCCTCGAGCTGCTCCGGGCGGGCGCTGCGGGTGGTGCCGTCGGGCAGGACCAGGGTGACGGCGCTCGCGCCCAGCGCCAGCAGGCGCTCGGCCGCACCGCGCGCCGCCCCGCGGGCGCGCTGGTCGAGGTAGCGGCCGACCAGCAGGAAGAACAGCAGCGTGACGGCGCTGTCGAAATAGGCGTGCTCGCCGGCGTGGATCGTCTCGTAGAGGCTCATCGCCGGGGCGATGATGACGCCCAGCGAGATCGGCACGTCCATGTTGGTGCGGCCGTGGCGCAGCGCGCTCCACGCCGAGCGGAAGAACGGCCGGCCGGCATAGGCGATGGCCGGCAGCGCGATCAGCGCCTCGACCCAGTGGAAGAAGGTGCGGGTGCCGGCACCCATGCCGTAGGCGTGGCCGGCCCAGACCGAGACCGCCAGCAGCATGATGTTGCTGGTGGCGAAGCCGGCGACGGCGAGGCAGCGCAGCAGGTCGCGCTCGGCCTTCTGGTCGAGCGAGCCCAGCCGCTCCGGGTCGAACGGCACGACGCGGTAGCCGAGCTCGGCGACGGCGCGGGCGTAGCCGGCGGCACGCCCGGCGTCGCCCGGCCAGCGCAGGGTGAGGCGGCGGGTCGTCAGGTTCAGCCGGCCGGTCTCGAGGCCGCCCACCGCCTGCACGGCGCGCTCGATCCGCCGCACGCAGGCGCCGCAGTGGGCCCCCTCGACCATCAGGTGCAGGCTGTTGAGGCCGCCATCCTCGTGGCGGACGAAGGGTGCGAGGTCGGCGGGCGGCGCCAGCTCGTCGGCCGGCTCGGCGGCCGGCCGTGCCGGCGCCTCGCCGAGGACGGCGGCGGCCATCAGCGGAAGGTCACCCGCTCGTCGAGGACGAAGCTGGCGTCCCCGCGGCGGATGACGAGGTGGACGTCCCAGACGCCGACGCGCGGCACGTCGAAGGCGGCGGCATAGCGGCCGCCGCCGCGGCCCTCGAGCGCGACCGCGAAGTCGTGCTCGACCTCGACCGGACGCTCGAGCTTGGCCGAGACCGTGGCGCCGTCGAGCGGGGCGCCGTCGCGGTCGAGCAGGCGCAGCTCGAGCCCGCCGCGGAAGCCCTCGAGCGGCCGCACCGTCAGCGCCGGCTGCCAGCCGAGCTTCGCCTGCGCCTCGGCGGCTTCGAGGTTCTGGTTGTAGGCGATGCCCTCGTCGTACGCCTTCGTGGTGACGAGGCCGGGAAAGCTGGTCGTGGCGTACCAGATCATCGTGCCGTTGGCGGCGAGGACGACGCCGAAGCCGGCGACGAACACCCACGGGATCCAGCGGCCGCTGCGGGGAGCGGTCATGGCGGCTGCACTCATTCCTCGGGTCCCCTGAAGATCGTCTCGTGGCGCGTCACCGCACCGCTCGCGACATCGGTGAGCACCAGCGTGACCGGCATCTGCTCCTCCTCCACCGCCTGTGCCGGCAGGCGGACGAACAGCCGGTTGGTACCGACGCCGTCGCGCGGGGCGGTCAGCACGACCTGGTCGGCGGCCTCGCCGCCCGGCACCGACAGCGTCGCCGGGACGCCCTCGACGGTCACCCGGTAGCTGCGGTCCTCGCCGGCCTTGTTGAGGATCTTCAGCGTGTAGCCGTTGCGGATCGAGCCGTCCGACAGGCGCACGAACAGCGGATTGCGGTCGGGCAGGACGTTGACGCCGGTGTCCGAACGCAGCGCCAGCGCCACGAGCATGATGCCGGCGACGATCGCCAGCAGGATGACGTAGAGGATCGTGCGCGGGCGGATCAGCCGGTAGACCGGCGGCTGGCCGGCCGAGCGGAGCTGGGTGTTGCGCTCGCTGTCCCAGGTGATCAGGTTCGGCGGCCGGTCGAGCTTCTCCATGACGCCGTTGCAGGCGTCGATGCACAGCGCGCAGCCGATGCACTCGAGCTGGATGCCGTCGCGGATGTCGATGCCCATCGGGCAGACGGCGACGCACTGGTTGCAGTCGACGCAGTCGCCGCGGCCTTCCCAGGCGTCGCCCTTCTTGTGCTTGCCGCGCGGCTCGCCGCGCCAGCGCTCGTAGGTGACGACGAGGCTGTCCTGGTCGAGCAGGCCGCCCTGGATGCGCGGCCATGGGCACATGTAGGTGCAGACCTGCTCGCGGGCGAGGCCGGCCAGCAGGTAGGTGGTGGCGGTGAACAGGGCGACGAAGAAGTAGGTCGCGAGCCCGGCCTCGCCGGTGAAGAACGCGCGCAGCACCGTCGGCGCGTCGTTGAAGTACATGATCCAGGCGCCGCCGGTCGCCAGCGCGATCAGCAGCCAGACCAGGTGCTTGGCGACGCGGCGCAGGATCTTGTCGGTCGTCCACGGCGCCTTGTCGAACTTCATCCGCTGGTTGCGGTCGCCCTCGAGCCAGCGCTCGACCATCATGAACAGGTCGGTCCACACCGTCTGCGGGCAGGTGAACCCGCACCAGACGCGGCCGAACAGCGCGGTGGCGAGGAACAGGCCGAATGCCGCCAGCATCAGGATGCCGGTGAGGTAGTAGACCTCCTGCGGCCAGATCTCGATCCAGAAGAAGTAGAGCCGCCGCCCGGCCATGTCGGCGAGGATCGCCTGGTCGGGTACGCCCGGGCCGCGGTCCCAGCGGATCCACGGCGCCAAGTAGTAGAGCCCCAGCAGGACGACCAGCACCGCCCACTTGTAGCGGCGGAACGTGCCCTGGACGGACTTGGCGTAGACCTCGACCCGGCCGGCATAGAGCGGCGACGCCTGCTGCTGGCGCCGCGACAGCGCGTCGTCGACCTCGACCAGTTCTGCCATCGTGCTCCTGCCAGCCCGACTGCTTCCCGACGGCCCGATCCTGCGGCCGCGCCGCGCCGCCGGCATTGATCAGGATCAAGCCCTTCGCTCCGAAAGGCTAGCACGGGTGCGACCTGTCGCCCTCGGGCGCCCATTGCCCCGCGACAAACTTGCGCAGCGCTGCGGCCAGGCGGAACCGCGGCCACGTTAACCACGCCTTAGGGGGCCGCCGGCCAATCTCGCCGCAGCAACCGACCGCTGCGAAGGACCCCGCCGCATGGACGAGCTCGACCGCGCCCCGGACGACGCCGGCTTCGCCGACCTCCCCGAGTTCTGGCCCGAAGGCTGGGCGGACGACGCGTTCTGGTGGATCGAGGAGCCGCCTGCGGACGAGGTGCCCGCCGACGACGGCGGGACCGGGCTGGCGGACGGGGAGCCGGCCGGCGACCCGAGCGACGGGACGGACGAGGAGGCGGTCGACGCCACCGACGAGCCCGAGGCCGCGGCCGACGACGGTTCGGCGGACGACGACATCCTCGACGGGACCGCCGACGGCGACATCCTCGGCGGGGCCGGCGGCAGCGACGTCATCGCCGGTCTCGGCGGCGACGACCAGCTCGACGGGGCCGGCGGCGACGATGTCGTCGAGGGCGACGACGGTAACGACCTGGTCGCGGGCGGCGAGGGCGACGACGTGCTGTCCGGCGGCGAGGGCGGCGACGCCATCGACGGCGGCACCGGCGACGACCACGTCGAGGGCGGCGCCGGCGACGACCTGCTCGGCGGCGGCGAGGGCGACGACGTCCTGATCGGCGACGCCGGCGACGACGTGATGGCCGGCGGGTCGGGCTGCGACCTCTTCATCCTCGACCTCGCCACGGGCGGCGGCAGCGACACCGTGCTCGACTTCACCGGCGGCGAGGACCTCGTCTGGATCTGCGGCGACGGCGCCAGCTGGGAGGCGCTCGACGACAGCGGCGACGGCGTGCTCGACGGGCAGGACCGGGCGGTGAGCATCGTCGCCGGCTCGACCGTGATCGACCTCTCGGCGCTGCCGGGCGGCGGTCCGGCGACGCTGACGCTGGCCGGCGTGACCGGCCTCGGCTTCGCCGACATCATCGTCGGCGGCTAGCGCCACCCCGGCCAGGTGCGGCGTGGCGCCGGCGTCGCGCCGCGCCGGCAACCCGAGCCGCCGGGACGGCCCCCCTTGACGGCGGGGGGCAGGGCGGGATGTGTGGGGGATCGTCGGCCCGCCGCCCCGGTGGTGCATGGACATCTACCTGCCGATCGCCGAGCTCTCGGTTAACCTGTTCGTGCTGCTGGCACTCGGCGGGGTGATCGGATTCCTCTCCGGCCTGTTCGGCGTCGGCGGCGGTTTCCTGATGACGCCGCTGCTGATCTTCCTGGGCGTGCCGCCGGCGGTGGCGGTCGGCTCGGGCGCGACGCAGATCCTGTCGACCTCGGTGTCGGGCGTGCTCAACCATGCCAGCCGGCGCGGCGTCGACCGGCGCATGGGCATGGTGCTGACCGCCGGCGGCGTGATCGGCTCGATCCTCGGCGTGCTGCTGTTCACCTGGCTGCGCCGGCTGGGCCAGATCGATCTCGTCGTGCAGCTGGCCTACGTGCTGCTGCTCGGCGCCGTCGGCAGCCTGATGCTCGGCGAGGGCCTCGTCGCCTTCGTCCGCCGCCGCCGGCCGACGGCGCGGCGCGGCCGCCTGCACCAGCACTACTGGCTGCACGGCCTGCCGCTGAAGATGCGCTTCGTCGAATCGCGGCTCTACATCAGCGCCCTGCTGCCGCTGGGGCTGGGGGCCGCCGTCGGCGTGCTGACCGCCCTGATGGGCGTGGGCGGCGGCTTCATCATGTTGCCGGCGATGATCTACCTGATCGGCATGCCGACCACGGTCGTCGTCGGCACCTCGCTGCTGCAGATCGGCATCGTCTCGGCGTTCACGATCTTCCTGCAGGCCTACACCAACCAGACCGTCGACATCGTGCTGGGCCTGCTGCTGATCGCCGGCGGCGTGGTCGGCGCCCAGTTCGGCGCCCGCGCCGGGGCGCGGCTGCGCGGCGAGCAGATGCGCATCCTGCTGGCGGTGCTGGTCCTCGCCGTCTGCGGCAAGCTGATCTGGGACCTGGTGGCGACGCCGGTCGATCCGTTCTCGCTGGCCGGGTGAGGCTCAGCGCATCGCCTCGAGCTCGCGGCGCTGCTCGTGCATCCGCAGGAAGATGCGCCAGTCGCGGGCGAAGGCGGCGGCCCGGGCGGGGTCCGGCCGGCGCAGGCTGCCGTCGCGGCCCATCGCCGCCGCCGCCCGGCCGAGGTTGGCGTGGAGGCCGGCCGCGGTCGCCGCGACGATGGCCGAGCCCAGCAGCACCGCGTCCTCCTCGGCCGGCACCACCACGTCGCAGCCGGTGGCGTCGGCGTAGAGCTCCATGAGCAGCGGGTTCTTCACGTGGCCGCCGGCGACGTGCAGGGTGTCGATCCGGTAGCCCTTCTCGTTCAGCGCCTCGAGGATGTGCCGGGTGCCCAGGGCGATGGCCACGGCGGTGCGGTAGTAGAGCCGGCACAGGCTGTCGAAGGCGTGGTCGAGGGTCAGGCCGCTGATGACGCCGCGGGCGTGCGGGTCAGCCAGCGGCGAGCGGTTGCCGTGGAAGTCGGGCAGCACGTGGAGCCCGGCGGCGAAGGCCTCGCCCTCGGCGGCACGCAGCTCGGCGATGCGCGCAAGGATGGCGTCGTGCGGGCGCGGGCCGATGGTCGAGCCGGCCGAGTGCAGGGCAATGACGTGGTCGAGCAGGGCCCCGCTCGCCGACTGGCCGCCCTCGTTCAGCCACCAGCCGGGCAGCACGGCGCCGAAATAGGGGCCCCAGACGCCGCGCACCGGCCGCGGCCCGCGCGACAGCGCCATGTGGCAGGTCGAGGTGCCGGCGATGAGCCCCAGCCGCCGGTCGAGCGCCGCCTCGCCCTCGGGGGCGCGGCCGCCGAGCACGCCCAGCGCCCCGGCATGGGCGTCGATCATGCCGGCGCCGACATGGCAGGCCTCGGTCAGGCCCAGATGCGCCGCCGCCTCGGCGGTGAGCGGCCCGAGGTCCTGGCCGATGGGCACGGCACGCTCCGGAAAGCCGCCGCGCTCGGCGACATCGTCGAGGCCGACCGTCGCGAAGAAGTCCTGCCGCCAGCCCTGCCGCTCGTGGGCGAGGTAGGTCCACTTGCAGGTGACCGTGCATTCGCTGCGGGCGTGGCTGCCGGTCGCCCGGAAGCCGAGGAAGTCGGCAAGGTCGTAGAGCATGCCGAAACGGGCCCAGCTCGCCGGCAGGTGCCGCTTCAGCCACATCAGCTTGGGCGTCGCCATCTCGGGCGACATCACCCCGCCGATGAAGTCGAGCACGGCATGGCCGGTGGCGGTGCATTCCTCGGCCTCGGCGACAGCGCGATGGTCGAGCCAGACGATCACGTCCCAGGCGTCGTCGCCGGACGGCGAGACGGTGACCGGCTGGCCGGCAGCGTCGAGGCAGACGGTGGAGCAGGTGGCGTCGAAGGCGAGGCCGCGGACCGCCTCGGCCGGAATGCCGGCGGCGGCCCGGGCGGCGCGCGCGGCGCGGCCGACCGCCGCCCAGATGTCGGCCGAGGAATGCTCGGCGTGCTCGGCCGCCGGGCGGTTGATCCGGATCGGGTGCTCGGCGCGGCCGAGGAGGCGGCCGGTGCTGTCGAACAGGCCGGCCCGGGCGCTGCCGGTGCCGACATCGACCGCCATCACCGCCTCGCGCATGCCGCCCTCCCCTGCCCCGCCGCCGCTCGACAGCGGCCTTCCGGTCGTGGCTTATGGCCGCCACGGGCAAGCGGACATTGCCCCCGGAGGCCAGCATGCTCAAGGGCATCGACCCGATCCTCAACGCCGACCTGCTCTACATCCTGAGGGCGATGGGCCACGGCGACGACCTCGTCATCGCCGACAGCAACTTCCCGTCGACGACCATGGGCAAGCGGCTGGTGCGGCTGGACGGCATCCCCGGTCCGCGCCTGCTCGAGGCGATCCTGTCGGTGCTGCCGATCGACGACTTCGTGCCGGATCCGGCGGTGCGCATCGAGGTGGTCGGCGCCCCGGACGAGGTGCCGCCGGTCTGCGCCGACTACGCGGCGATCCTGGCCCGGCAGGGCGTCAAGCTCGGCAAGATCGAGCGCTTCGCCTTCTACGACCGCTCGAAGGCGGCGTTCGCCGTCGTCGCCAGCGGCGAGACCCGGCTCTACGGCTGCCTGATCCTGAAGAAGGGCGTCATCCGCCCGGCCTGAGCGGACGACGCCCCGCGTCTCAGTGCGCCTGCCCCGGCGGCGGATCGTCGCCGAGGCGGCGCTGCAGCAGCACGGCGTCGACCCAGCCGCCCGGCCGGTAGCCGACCGCCGGCAGCAGGCCGACCTGGACGAAGCCCAGGCTCCGGTGCAGCCCGAGCGAGGCGGCATTGCGGCTGTCGCCGACCACCGCCAGCATCTGCTGCAGCCCGGCCGCGCTGCAGTCGTCGACCAGCCGGCCGAGGAGCCGGCGGCCGATGCCGCGCCCGGCCCGGTCGGGCGCCACGTAGATCGAGTCCTCGACAGTGTGCCGGTAGGCGCCGAGGCGGCGGAACGGCGTCGCCCAGCTCCAGCCGACGACGCGGCCCGACGCATCCTCGGCGACGAGGTGCGGCAGGCCGTTGTCGACGGCAGCGGCGCGGCGCCGGGCGATCTCGGCGTCGTCGGGCGGCGCGTCCTCGAACGTGGTCGCCCCGGCGGCCCAGTTGGCCCGGTAGATCGCCGCCATGGCGGCGAGGTCGTCGGCCCGCGACGGCCGCACGTGGAGCGACGGCGCCGGGCGCGCGAGCGCCCGGGCCGGCGCGGCGATCACCGCGCCCATCCCCTCGTTCCCTTCCGCCCGGGCTAGATGAAGTAGGCCTGCAACGGCGCGAAGCCGTTGAAGCCGACCGAGGCGTAGGTGGTGGTGTAGGCCCCCGTGGCGCCGATCCGCAGCCGGTCGCCGATGGCGAGGTCCGCCGGCAGGCTGTAGGCGGCGCGCTCGTAGAGCACGTCGGCGCTGTCGCAGGTCGGGCCGGCCAGGATCACCGGCTCGCCCGGCCCGTCGCGGTCGCTGTCGATCGGGTACTGGATCGCCTCGTCCATCGTCTCGGCGAGACCGCCGAACTTGCCGATGTCGAGGTAGACCCAGCGCCGCGCGTCGGCGTCGCCCTTGCGCGAGATCAGCACGACCTCGGTCTCGATGATGCCGGCATCGCCGACCAGCCCGCGGCCCGGCTCCATGATCAGCTGCGGCAGGCGGTTGCCGAAGTGGCGCAGGATCGAGTCACGGATCGCCTCGCCATAGGCCTCGGCCGGCGGCACGCCCTCGCGGTAGGCGGTCGGGAAGCCGCCGCCGAGATTGACCATGCCGAGCTCGACCCCGGCCTCGTCGAGGTCGTGGAACAGCCGGGCGACGCTGACGATGGCGGCGTCCCACTGCGACGGGTCGCGCTGCTGCGAGCCGACGTGGAACGACACGCCCCACGGGATCACCGGCAGCTCGGCGGCGCGGCGCAGCAGCTCGTAGGCATGCTCGGGCGTGCAGCCGAACTTGCGCGACAGCGGCCACTCGGCCCCCTCGCCGCTGGTGAGGATCCGGCAGAACACCTTCGAGCCCGGTGCCGCCCGCGCGATCTTCCGGAGCTCGGCCTCGGCATCGAAGGCGAACAGCCGCACGCCGAGCTCCCAGGCGCGGGCGATGTCGGCCTCCTTCTTGATCGTGTTGCCGTAGGAGATGCGCTCCGGCCCGGCCCCGGCGGCCAGCACCATCTCGACCTCCGGGACGCTGGCGACGTCGAAGCACGCCCCCAGTCCCACCAGCCGCTCCAGCACCTCCGGCGCCGGGTTGGCCTTGACCGCATAGTAGAGGGCGGCCTCGGCCAGGGCCGAGGTCAGCGCCCGGTAGTTCGCCTCGATGCGGTCGAGGTCGACCACGAGACAGGGCGTCGCCGGGCGGTTCCGGTCGAGGAAGCGGACCAGCTTGTCGGTCATGCCAGAGCCTCCAAACCTACACGGGGTGAATCAGGGTCTCGGCGCGGTCAGGCGACGAGGATGTTCTTGAACTGCCAGGGGTCGTCGCGATCGAGGTCCTCGTCGAACAGGACCGCGCGGTTCTGCAGCGGGGTCCAGTCGCCGTAGACGCCGACGACCGGGCCGAGATAGGGCATCGCCACCTCGAGCACGCGGTCATGGCCGAGGTCGTCGGCCTCGACGATCCCGGCCTTCGGGTTCTCGATGGCCCAGACCATGCCGCCGAGCACGCCGGCCGCCACCTGCAGGGTGGTGGCGCTGTTGTGCGGGCACAGCCGGCGGGCCTGCTGGATGTCGAGGCGCGAGCCGTACCAGTAGGCGTTCTTCGCATGGCCGAGCAGCAGCACGCCGAGCTCGTCCATGCCGCTCTCGATCTCGTCCATGAGGAGCCGCTTCTCGGCCGGCTCCTCCCAGTTGCGGCCGGCCATCTCGTCAACCGACAGCACCGCGGCGTCGCACGGGTGGTAGGCGTAGTGCACCGTCGGCCGGTACACCGCCTCGCCGTTCTCGCGCACCGTGTAGTAGTCGGCGATCGAGATCGCCTCGTTGTGGGTGATCAGGAAGCCGTTGAACGGGCCGGCCAGCGGCGTCCAGGTGCGCACGCGCGTCGCCGCACCGGGCTTGTTCAGGTAGATCGCGGCCCTGCAGCCTTCCTCGTGGCGGCGGCCGAGCTCCGGGAAGTGGCGCTCGTGCGTGCCCCAGCCGAGCTCGGCCGGCTGCCGGCCCTCGCTGATGAAGCCGTCGATCGACCAGGTGTTGACGAACTCGAGGCGCCGCTTCGGGCGGCCGCCGACCTGGGTGTCGCGCTCGGCGACGTGGATCACCTTGACGCTCAGGCGCTGCAGCAGCCGGGCCCAGCCGGCGCGGTCGGCCGGCGGCGTCGCGTCGAGGCCGGTGTCGGCGGCGATCTGCAGGGCGGCGCGCTTGACCAGCTGCGAGACGAGCCCGGGGTTCGCACCCTGCGCCACCACCGCGGTGGCCGTGCCGGGATTGGCCGCCTGCAGGCGCAGCACGTTCTCGCGGAAGGCGTAGTTCGAGCGCAGCGACGGCGAGACGCGCGGGTCGACATAGGCGCCGGCCCAGGGCTCGATGCAGGTGTCGAGGTAGAGGCAGTTGCGCTCGCGGGCCAGCTCCATCAGCGCCAGGCTCGAGACGTCGACCGAGAGGTTGAGCAAGAAGCCGCCCTCGCCGAGCAGCGGCTCGACGATCTGGCGCCAGTTGTCGCGGGTCAGCGTGTGCTCGTGGAAGGCGACGCCGTACTCGGCGGCAACCGAGCGGCCGCGCTCGTCGGCGGTGACGACGGCGACGCGATCCGGGGTGACGCCCAGGTGGCGGAAGATCAGCGGCATGACCGCCTGGCCGATGCTGCCGCAGCCGACCATCACGAGGCGGCCCTGCAGCGCACAATGGCGAACGAACTCGGTCATGCTCTCCACTCCTTCCTGGTGCGTGCGCACCTGCTAATCCCCGCCCGCGACAGGCGGACGACCGAGGGGGCGGCGCCGTCCGGGCGCCACCCTCCGGTCGAACTCAGGTTCCCTAGGGCTTCAGAGACTTCCGAAGCCGGCGGCAGCTTCCAGGCGGGCGACGCGGGCCTCGATGGCCTCGCGCCACGCCACGGATGCTCCGGCCGGGGGCTCGCGCCCGGTGACGGCGGTCTCGACCAGACGGCTGACCCAGGCTCCGAGCGTCAGCCCGTCGCCGCGTGCCGCCTCGGCGGCCGCGCGCTGCAACGGGGCCGACACGCCGCGCACGGTCCAGCGCTCGGGGCGGTCGCGCTTGACCGCCTTCTGAGGCTTCGCCGCCTTGGCGTTACGGATGCCCTTCTTGACCATCGCCGTCCTGCTCGTGGCTGCCACGACTGCCGCGGCTGCCAACCGGCGGCGCATATAGGGACGGCGCACCCCCCGTGCAAGGATTTTCTGTCTGCCGCGGCAGCCACGGCTGCCGCGCTCAGAACCGCGGCGCCTGGGGAAGGATCCCGTAGAGCAGGTAGATCGTGGCGGCGATGGCCAGCACCAGCAGCACCGCCCCGGCCAGCTTCCAGGCGCTCCACGGCCGCTCGCCGTGCACCTCGCCGGTGCGGCCGTTGATGCACAGGCGGTAGGTCCGGCCGCCGAAGCGGTACACGCCGAGCCAGACGGGCAGCAGCACATGCTTGAAGCTGGTGCCGCTGTGACGGACCTCGAGGCGGTCGACGCGCTGCAGGTCGCCGCCGATGTCGGCCTCGACGTCGCGGGTAATGACCGCCCGCATCTTCGCCTGGGCGGAGCCGAAGCCGGCGTCCAGCGGCACCTGGTAGGTCTCGCTCTGGAAGCCGCTGAGATAGCCCTCGGTGTAGGGGCGCAGGTCCTGCAGGTCCCAGGGTTCCAGCGCCTCGACGAGGCCGGCCGGCAGCGAGCCCGCCGCCGGGACCAGCACGTCGTCGAAGTCACGGCGGACCCGGCCGCTGGCCGGCTGCCAGCGCACCTTCTGCACGCTGCGCATCTCGGTCGCCGAGCGGCCGTTGCGGACCACCCGGACGGCGACCCGCTCGTGGTAGATGGTGCCGCGCTGGCCGGCATAGTCGGTCTCGGTGCGGCTGTCGTAGGTCCAGTAGGGCAGGTAGACGCCGACCAGCCGGCCGCCGGTGCGGGCAAACTCCTTGAGCTTGCTCGGCGCGAACCACAGGCCGCGCAGCCAGGTCGACAGCCGCTGGCGCGCCTCGGGCTCGGCGATCGCCATCGGCAGCAGCGCCGCCGGCCGGATCTGCCGGTGGCTGCCGGGATCGGCGACGATGGCGCTGCCGCAGAACGGGCAGGCCCCGGCATGGCGGTTGCGGTCGAAGGTGAACTCGGCGGCGCAGGCGGTGCACTTGACGGTCTGGGTGGTCTCCTCGGGTGCCGCGGCGAGGCCGCGCCGCAGCGCCTCGGCGAGGTCGTTCTCGACGATCGCCGTGGTCGCCTCGACGATATGGTTGCGGTGGCCGCAATAGGCGCAGACCAGCTCGGCGGTGCCGGGCTGGTAGGTCAGCAGGGCGCCGCACTGCTCGCAGGCGAAGCGCTGCTCGGCCGGCGGCGCGGCAGCGCCGGTACCGGCCCGCGTCGCCGCCGAGCCTCCGCCGGACCGCGGCGGCCCGGCTCCGGCCATGGCGTTCAAGGGTCAGGCGGCTCCCGGCACCGGCGGCGGCAGGCCGGCGAACAGCGCCCGCAGCGCCTCGACCTCGCCGGCCTTCGCCCAGGCCGCCATGCCGTCGGTCCAGACCAGCGAGTCGCGGGTCAGCGAGCCGGCCGCTACCCGGTCCCGCAAGGTCGCCGGCGGCAGCGGGCCGACCGCCTTGCCGGCCTCGACGACATGCCAGCTCGCCTCGGACGGCGGTACCGGCGGCGGTCCGGACGAGGCCGGGCCGGCAGCCGGGGCCTGCTGTGGCACCGGACCCCACGGGCCGGCCTGCTGGCCCAGCCCCATGCCGACCATCATGCCGAGGCCGGAGCCGGCGGCACCCGGGTTGGCGGCCGCCTCGCGCAGCGCCTCGGCGGCCTGGAACTGGGCGTACCGGGCGAGGTCGCCGACCACGCCCATCGAGGTGCGGCGGTCGAGCGCCTGCTCGACCTCGGGCGGCAGCGAGACGTTCTCGACCAGCATCTGCACGAGCTCGAGCCCGTAGGCGTCGAGCTCCGGGGCGATCTTCGCGGTCAGGAAGTCGCCGAGCTTCTCGTAGCTGGCGGCGAGGTCGAGCACCGGGATGCCGGAGGTCGCCAGCACCGGGGCGAAGCGGCTGACGATCTGGTTGCGGATCTGGCCGGTGATCTCGTCGCTGGTGAAGTGCCCGTCGGTGCCGACGATCTCGCGCAGGAACCGGGCCGGGTCCTTGATCCGCACGACGTAGGTGCCGAAGGCGCGCAGCCGCACCGGGCCGAACTCGGGGTCGCGCAGGGTGATGGGGTTCTTGGTCCCCCACTTCAGGTCGGTGAAGCGGCGGGTATTGAAGAAGTAGACCTCGGCCTTGAACGGGCTCTGGAAGCCGTGCGGCCAGGCCTGCAGGGTCGACAGGATCGGCAGGTTGGCGGTGTGCAGCTCGTACATGCCGGGGGTGAACACGTCGGCGAGCTCGCCCTCGTTGACGAGCACCGCCATCTGCCCCTCGCGGACGGTCAGCTTGGCGCCGTACTTGATCTCGTTGCCGTAGCGCTCGAAGCGCCAGACCATGGTGTCGCTGCTGTCGTCGACCCACTGGATGACGTCGACGAACTCCCCCGTCAGCTTGTCCCAGAGGGCCATCGTCCGGTCTCCGTGCTGCCGTGGCGGGAAGGGGTGGGTCAGGCGCGCGGCAGGGCCGTCGCCCTGGCCGAGGCCGAGGTCAGCGCCTGCTTGAGCTCGGCCTCGAGGCGCTGCAGCTGCACCTCCGCCTCCTGGCGGCGCTGCTTGCCCTGGTCGGCGATGCGCAGCGAATCCTCGATGGTCGCGATCAGCTTCTCGTTGGCCTGCTTGACCGCGTCGAGGTCGAACACGCCGCGCTCGACCTGCTCGCGCACCCGGGCGTTGACCTCCTGCAGGCGGTCGGCGTTGGCGCGCAGCAGGTCGTTGGTCAGGTCGTTGGCCGCCTTGACCGAATCGGCGGCCTGGCCGGCGCGGAACACGGTGATCGCCTGGGCCAGCTGCTGGCGCCACAGCGGCACGGTGTTGGCGATCGTCGAGTTGATCTTGGTGACCAGCGACTTGTCGTTCTCCTGGACGAGCCGGATGCTCGGCAGGCTCTGCATGGTCACCTGCCGGGTCAGGAGCAGGTCGTGGATGCGCCGCTCGAGGTCGTCGCGCGAGGCGCGCAGGTCGCGCAGCTTCTGCGCCTCGACGACGTCGCCCGAGGCCTCGGCGCTGGCCGCCAGCTCCGGCAGCAGCTTGGTGTCGAGCTCCTGCAGCCGGGCACGCCCGGCGGCGATGTAGACCTCGAGCGTGCGGAAATAGTCGAGGTTGGCGTCGTAGAGCCGGTCGAGCTTGACGATGTCGGTGAGCAGCCGGGTCTTGTGCTGCTCGAGGTCGGCGGTGATCTGGTCGATCTGGTCGCGGACCTCCTGGTACTGGTCGACGTACTTCATCACCTCGGACTTCATGCCGAACAGGCGGCCGAAGAAACCGGGCTTGTCGCGCGGGTCGACGCTGGTGAAGTCGAGCTCGCGCAGCTTCTGCACCATCCGGTTCAGCGCCGTGCCGGCCGGGCCGATGTCCTTGGTGCGGACCGATTCGAGCATGGTGTCGGACACCGTGCTCAGCTGCTGCTGCGCCTTGGTGCCGAAGAAGATGATCGACTGGCTGTCGGTGACGTCGAGCTCGGCCATGGCCGCGGCGATGCGCGCCGGCATGTCGCCCTCGAGGCGGATCTCGAGGTCGCTCGTGGCCTCCTTGCCGAGGGTGGCGAGGCTCGCGGCAAGGTCGGCGGGGGCGGCCGGCGCCGCGGTCTGGGGGGTGGTCATGGTGCCTCCGGGGGGACGGGGCGCGTCAGGCGACGCCTTCGCGCTTCAGTTGGGTCTCGAGCACCTCGATCTGCACGTCGAGATCGAGCGCCTCGTTGCGCCGCAGGACCTCCTCCTGCTCGAGGAAGACCTGCTCGACGGTGGTCAGCACGCGGCGGAAGTTCTCGCCGAGCGGGGTGTCGCCGAGGCTGTGCTGCTGCTCGGCATACTTGCTGACGACGTCGCGGGTGCCGTCGAGATAGGTGACGAGGAAGCGTCGCGCGCGCGGCAGCTCGCGCGGCTCGCGCTCGAGCTGGCGCAGCACCACCCGGCCCTGGTCGACGATGCGGCGGAGGCGCGTCTTCAGCTCGACGCTGTGCAGGGCGGCGGCGGCGCGCTCGATCTCGGCGAGCTTGCCCTCGGCCTCGGCGATGGTGGCGACGACCTGCTCGGTGCGCACGCCGGTCCGCGCCGCGACCTCCTCGGCGATGCCCTTGTCGCGCGTCGGGTCGAAGCCGTAGGCGAGCCAGCAGCCGGCGAAGGCGAGCAGGCCCAGCACCAGCGAGGTGCCGACCTGCGAGTCCTGGCCGAGGCCGAAGATGCCCGCGCCCGAGCCCCAGTTGGCGAAGGCGAAGCAGGCGCCGGCGAACAGGGCCGAGCCCAGCAGCTTGAGCGGCGGCCGCGGCGCCCTGGCGACGGCCCGCGCCTCGTACTCGGCCTGGGCGCGGCGGCCGCGCTGCACCAGCCCGGCCGCGGCCAGCATCGCGGCGATGCTGGCGGCGCCGACGCCGGCGGCCGCACCGTCGCCCGACAGCAGCGCCACCAGCACCGGCGGCACCAGCAGCAGCGGCAGCAGCGTCAGCGTCCAGGCGCGGCCGCCGACGAAGCGGCGCACCGGCTCGAGGCCGTCGACGGCCGATCCGATCCGCGTCGCCACCGGCCGCCCGCCTCGCCGCTGCTCCACCGTCCGCTCCGTCACCCGACCGGGATGGGTCGCCATCGCCTCAGAACATCGCCTTGAGCGACATCAGGCCGACGACCGCCACCAGGATGAGGACCCCCACCGCCGCGCGCATCGCCGGCACCTCCATGCTCGTGTCCCCGTCTAGGGTGGCCCCTCGCGCGGCCTTTTCAAGCAGGCGGCTCAGCGGAAGCTGCCAGCGCGGTCGAGATAGGCGGCGACGGCGGCGGCGCCCGGTTCGCCGCCGCCGGATGCGGGCGCCAGCATCGCCAGCAGCGCCGGCTCGACCGGTTCGGCGGCGGACCCGGCCGGCGCCGCCGCCATGGCGACGAGCTCGTCGAGCCGCCCGAGACGGGCGAGCGCCAGCGCCCTCGCCATGCGGATCTCTGCCATGCCGGGTGCGGTCGCGGCCGTACCGTCGGCCAGCAGCGTCGCGGAGGCGGCCGCCACGGCCTCCCAGTCGCCCAGCCGCCAGGCCGCGGCCAGGCGGATCCGATCGGCGTCGGCACCCCGGTCGGCCTCGACCGCCGCGAGGGCGGCGGCCGGATCGCCGGCGGCGACCAGGGCACGGCCGAGCAGCAGGCGCCGCCGCTGCGCCAGCCCGGCCGGCACGGCCTCGTCCGGGCCCACCGCCTGCAGCCGGGCGACGGCGTCGGCCGGCTCGCCCTCGGCGAGGAGGCCGTCGGCGACGGCGAGGGTCGCCTCGAGCCGCGGCACCGCCGAGCCCGCCGGCTCCGGGTGGCGGTCGACCAGCGCCTGCGCCGGGCCGGCATAGCCGGCGACGGCAAGGCGCAGCGCCAGCTTGCGCTCCAGCTCCGCCAGCGCCGGACCAGTCGGCAGCAGGTCGGCGAAGCGGCGGTAGAAGGCCAGCGACGGCAGCGGCGGCGAGGCGACGCTGCCGCCTTCGCCGGTGATCGCGGCGGCGACGTTGGCCTCGACCAGGCGCCGCACCTGGCGGCTGCCGGCCGGGTCGACGGCGCGGCTGCCGGCATCCTGCCAGGCCTCCAGCGCCGCAACCGGGTCGCCGGCGGCGGCGCGCAGCCGGCCGAGCTCGACCAGCATCGCCGCCTCGTCCGGATGGCCGCGCCACTCGCCGCGCTCGGCGGCGAGGCGGGCGGCGGCATCGCCGGGGCCGGTGACGCCGCGGGCGACCGCGTCGCGCAGGCGGCCGAGGCCGGCCGACAGCCGGGTGACGGCGTCGCCCTCGGCCTCGGCGGCGGTCCAGGCGGCCTCGGCCTCGCGCGTCGCCCCCTGCCGGGCCAGCGCCTCGGCCTCGAGCAGCCGTAGCCCGGCCCGGGTCCCGGGCTCGAGCGGCAGGTCGCGCAGCCGGTCGAGGGTGGCCAGCGCGGCATCGGTGGCGCCGCTCGCCAGCTGGATGGTGGCGACGGCGGGCACGAGGCGCAGCCGCAGGACCGGCGGATAGCGGAGCACGACCCGGTCCGAGCGGGCGAGGCTGTCGGCGGCCGCCGCCGGGTCGCCGCGCGCCTCGGCGACGACGGCACGCCACAGTGCCGCCTCCGGGTCGCCGTCGAGGCCGGTCCGGTCGAGCAGCGGGGCCGCCTCCTCGGCCCGTCCGTCGAGGAAGGCGGCGACGCCGCGCAGGGCGGCGACGCTGTCGGCCGCCGTGTCCGGCACCGTCTCGCCGTCGCCGGGCAGGGCCGCCTCCGCCTCGATCGCCAGCCCCTGCGCCAGCAGGAAGCGGGCGAGGTCGAGCCGGGCGGCGAGCGCCGGCGCCGGTGCGGCGGCGACGACCGCCTCCTCGAGCTGCCGCCGCCGGTCGCGGGCCGTGGTCCCGGCCGGCAGCACCTGGGCGACGAGATCGATGGGGCTGGCGGCAGCGCCGGCGACCGGCGCCGGCTCGGCCCCGGCGGGCGCAACGGCCGCCCTGTCCGCCGCGGCGGCCGCGACCTCAGGGGCTTCCAGCGGCACGAGATCGGGATCGGGTTCGGCAGCCGCCGGCGCCGGACCGTGCGGCTCCGCCTGCGCCGGGGCGGCCGCCGCGACCTCCGCCGGCGGGGCCGGCAGCATCGGCTCCTCGGCGGCACGGGCGACCACCACGCCGTCGTCCGTCGGGCGCACCGTGACGTCGTCGGCTCGTGCCCGCCACGCCACGCCCTGCAGCGACGGCAGGATCTCGAGGTCGACGGTGCTCCGCGCGAGCGTCTCGCCGCGGCCGGATTCGCTCATCAGCGCCACGCCCAGCCGGTCGCCGACCACCGGATCGTCAAGCTCGACGACCGCGGCCGCGTCCCGGATGACCAGCCGCCCCTCGGGCAGCGGCCAGGCGATCACCGGCCGCACCGCCGCGGGGGCGCCCTTGCCGAGGCGCAGGCGCCAGCTGCCGCCGCGCCGCTCGAGGCCGCGCACCGGCGCGGTCGGCCGCAGGCGCAGGACGGTGAAGCCCGGCTGCGCCAGCGCCTCGACGGGCCCCAGCCACGGCCGGGCCGCGGCGTCGCCGGCCAGGGCGGCGACCGCGTCCGGCGGCGCCTCGGCGCCGAACACCAGCCAGAGCACGCCGCCGCGGACGAAGGCGGCCGCCGGAACCGCAGCCGGCCAGTCGGCGGCGAGCTCGGCGCCGCCCTTGACCTTGCGCACGGCGAAGCGCGGGGTTTCCGCCGCATCCGGTGGCCCGGCGGCCGGCTCCGGGCCCGCCGCCGGCCCGGGCGTGGCCGCGGCCAGCCCTGCCGGCCGCGGCGACGGCGTCGGCGGCCAGGTTGCCGATGCCGGCACGCTTTCGGCATCGGCCGCGGTCGCCTCCGGCACCGCCGCCGGCGCCGCCCCGGCGACGAGGTCGATGACCACGCGGCCGGCGTCGAGCGACAGGGCGACGCCGACGTCGGGGACGCGCCACAGGACGATCTCCGCCGGGTCGAGACCCGGGGCGACGCCGTCGAGCCAGCGGCCGAGGCCGCGGGCCCGGGCGGCGAGGTCGGCCGCGACGGGTTGCGAGAAGCGCAGGCGGACGGCGAGGCCCTCGTCGGTGCGGCGGACCGTCACCGGCCCGGGCCACTCCAGCGTCAGCCGGGCGGCGACGCGCGGCGCGACCACGGCCGAGGTCACCGTCTGCGCCCGGACCGGCGGCGCCAGGACGACCAGCGGCAGCGCCGCCAGCAGGCAGCGGAGGATCCGGCCGACGGACGACGGCCCCGGCATGGCGAGGGCGGCCGCTCAGGCGGCGGCGAGCAGGCCGTCGAGCTTGCTCTGCAGGGTGCCGGCGTCGAACGGCTTCATCAGGTAGGCCGAGGCCCCCGCCTCGCGGGCGACCACCGCGTTCTCGGTGCGGCCCTCGGCGGTCAGCATCACGAAGGGGGTCGTGCGCAGCTCGGGATCGGCGCGGACCTCGCGCAGCAGGTCGAGCCCGCCCATCGGCTGCATGTTCCAGTCGGAAATGACGAGGGCGTAGCGGCGCTGCCGCATCTTCGCCAGCGCCTCCGCGCCGTCGGCCGCCTCGTCGATGTCGCTGAAGCCGAGCCGTCCCAGCTGGGCGGCAACGACGCGGCGGACGCTGCGGTAGTCGTCGACGAGCAGGATCGGCGACGGCGCGGCCTTGCCCATGGAGAGCGCTCCCGGTCGGCGGGCCACGCCGCGTCGCACCCGACACGGTCGCGGTCCCGATTCCCGGGCAATCTAGGCGGCCACGGTAAAGCCGCCGTTAAGCGCAACGCCGCCTAGAAGCTCGCCGGCGGCTCGATGCCGACCCGGCGCAGCTCGGTCCGGACCCGCTCCTTCAGCCGCTCTAGACCGGCCTCGCTCGCCGATTCCGCCCGGGCGACGATGACCGCCTGGGTGTTGGAGGCGCGCAGGAGCCACCAGCCGTCGGCCTCGTTGACGCGCACGCCGTCGATGGCGGTGACCTCGGCACCGGCGGCGGCGAGGTTGGCACGGACCTCCTCGATCGCCTTGAACTTGCGGTCCTCCTCGCAGTCGAAGCGGACCTCGGGCGTGGTGAAGGTCGGCGCCATGCCGTCCAGCCAGTCGGCCAGCGTGCGCTCGCCGGAGGCGAGGATGGAGAGCAGGCGGATGGCGACGTAGAGCGCGTCGTCGTGGCCGTAGAACCGGTCCTTGTAGAAGATGTGCCCGGACATCTCGCCGGACATCGGCGCCTTGACCTCGATCATCTTGGCCTTGATGAGCGAGTGGCCGGTCTTCCACATCAACGGCGTGCCGCCCAGCGCGGCGATGCGGTCGAACAGGGTCTGGCTGGCCTTGACGTCGGCGATGATCGTGGCGCCGGGGTAGCGCGGCAGGATCTCGGCGGCGAGGATCTGCAAGAGCTGGTCGCCCCAGACGACGCGGCCGCGGCCGTCGACGACGCCGATGCGGTCGCCGTCACCGTCGAAGCCGATGCCGATCTCGGCCCCGGTGGCGGCGACCTCGGCGATCAGGTGCTCGAGATTCTCCGGAACGGTCGGGTCGGGATGGTGGTTCGGGAAGTTGCCGTCGACCTCGGCGAAGAGGCAGCGGTGCGTGCCCGGCAGCTTCGCCGCCAGCGCCTCCATCACCGGCCCGGCGGCGCCGTTGCCGGCGTCCCAGACCACCGACAGGGCCCGGCTGCCGGCATAGTCCTGCAGCAGGCGGGCGACATAGGCGTCGAACACCGGCGTCGGCTCGACGCGGCCCTGGCCGCTGTCGAGGTCGCCGCGGGCGGACATGGCGCCCAGCTCCTGCACGGCGGCGCCGTAGAGCGAGCCCTTGCCGAGCATCATCTTGAAGCCGTTGTGCGTCGGCGGGTTGTGCGAGCCGGTCACCTGGATGCCGCCGTCGGCGTCGAGGTGGTGCACGGCGAAGTACAGCATCGGGGTCGGGCCGAGGCCGCAGTCGAGCACGGTGAGGCCGGTCGAGACGAGGCCCTCGGCCAGGGCCGCGGCCAGCATCGGCGAGCTCAGCCGGCCATCGCGGCCGAGGCAGACGCGGCTGCCGCCGCGGCGGCGGACCATCGTGCCGTAGGCCCGGCCCAGCGCCCGGGCGTCCTCGGCATGCAGGGTGCTGCCGACGATCCCGCGGATGTCGTACTCGCGCAGGATGGTCGGATTGAAGCGGTAGCCGGCGCTCACGTCGCCTCCCCGGCGGACTCGGCCTTGATCGGCTGGCGGCCGATCGGCGTGTACTCGAACCCGGCGCGCACCACCTGGGCGGCGTCGAAGATGTTGCGCAGATCGATGATCAGCGGCTTGCGCATCAGCTTCGCCGCCCGCTGCAGGTCGAGGCCGCGGAACACGTTCCACTCGGTCAGGATGACCAGGGCGTCGGCGCCCTCGATCGCCTCGTACTCGTCCTTGCACCAGTCGATCTCGGGCATCATCTTGCGCGCCTCGGCCATGCCCTCGGGATCGAAGGCCTGGATGCGCGCACCCTCGGCGCGCAGCGCCGGCAGGATGACGAGGCTCGGGCTCTCGCGCATGTCGTCGGTGTTGGGCTTGAAGGTGACGCCCAGCACGCCGATCGTCTTGCCGGCGATCCGGCCGCCCATGGCGTCGACGATCTTCTTGACCATCCGGCGCTTGCGGCCGTCGTTGACGCTGACGACGGTCTCGACGATGCGCAGCGGGCTGTCGAACTGCTCGCCGGTGCGCAGCAGCGCCAGCGTGTCCTTGGGAAAGCAGGAGCCGCCGTAGCCGGGACCGGCGTGCAGGAACTTGCGGCCGATGCGGCCGTCGAGGCCCATGCCCTTGGCGACCTGCTGCACGTCGGCGCCGACGCGCTCGCACAGGTCGGCCATCTCGTTGATGAAGGTGATCTTGGTCGCGAGGAAGCTGTTGGTCGCGTACTTGATCAGCTCGGCCGTCTCGAGCGTCGTGAACAGGATCGGCGTCTCGATCAGGTTCAGCGGCCGGTAGGCGCGGGCCAGCACGTCGCGCGCCCGGTCGCTCTCCACCCCGCAGACGACGCGGTCGGGATGCAGGAAGTCCTCGATCGCCGAGCCCTCGCGCAGGAACTCGGGATTGGAGGCGACGTCGATCTCGAGGTCGGGGCGGCGGCTGGCGAAGATCTGCTGCAGCTTGCGGCCGGTGCCGACCGGCACGGTCGACTTGGTGACGACGACCGCCGGCGCCTTCAGCGAATCGGCGATCTCGGCGGCGGCGGCGAACACGTAGGTGAGGTCGGCGTGACCGTCGCCGCGCCGGCTGGGCGTGCCGACGGCGATGAACACGGCATCGGCACCGTCGACGGCATCGCGCAGGTCGGTGGTGAAGCGCAGCCGACCGCCGGCCTTGTGCCGCGCCACCAGATCGTCGAGGCCGGGCTCGTAGATCGGGATCTGGCCGGCATTCAGCTTCTCGATCTTCGCCGCGTCCTTGTCGACGCAGGTGACGTCGAGGCCGAACTCGGCAAAGCAGGCGCCCGACACCAGGCCGACATAGCCGGTGCCGATCATCGCGATACGCATGGCGCAGGTCCGTTCTAGAGGATGGCCTCAGAGATAACGACGCAAGGTGTCGCTAAATCCTTCACGCAGCTCCGGCCGGTCGAGGGCCAGGGCGACGATCGCCTCGAGGTAGCCGAGCTTGTCGCCGCAGTCGAAGCGGCGGCCCTCGAAGCGCAGCCCGTGGAACGGCTGGTTGCCGATCAGCCGGGCCATGGCGTCGGTCAGCTGGATCTCGCCGCCGGCACCGGTCTGCTGCAGCTCGAGATGGTCGAAGACTTCGGGCAGCAGGATGTAGCGGCCGATCACGGCGAGCCGCGACGGCGCCTCGGCCGGCTTCGGCTTCTCGACGAGGCCGCGGACCTCGACGAGGCTGCCGTCGTCGGCACCAGGGTTCAGCACGCCGTAGCGGGCGGTGTGCTCGTGCGGCACTTCCATAACGGCAATGATGTTGCCGCCGGTGTGGCTGTGCGCATCGGCGAGCTGCGCCATGCAGGGCGTGCGGCTGTGGATCAGGTCGTCGACGAGGATGACGCCGAAGGGCTCGCGGCCGACGGCATGGCGCGCGCACCACACGGCATGGCCGAGACCCAGGGGCTGCTGCTGGCGGGTGTAGACCACCCCGCCCGCCTTCGGCACCTGCGCCTCCAGCGCCCTGAGCTCCTTCTCCTTGGCCTTCCTCGCCAGCGTGTCGAACAGCTCGTAGGCGCGGTCGAAATGGTCCTCGATCAACGTCTTGCCGCGGCCGGTGACGAAGACGAACTCCTCGCAGCCGGCCGCCGCCGCCTCCTCGAAGGCGTACTGGATCACCGGCTTATCGACGACCGGCAGCATCTCCTTGGGAAGGCTGCGGGTCGCCGGGAGCATCCGGGTTCCGAGCCCGGCCACCGGGAACACGACTTTGCGGATTGCCGCCATCGACCAGGTCCCCACTTGACGCCGGCCGTCTGGCGCCGAGGGCGGCTTTTACCGGCGGTGATTGCCGCGATGCAACAAGCAGTGGCGGCCAAGGCTGCGCCGGAAGGCGGGCCGTGGCGCAATTTTGGTCAGCCTTGCGAGCCGAGCAGGAAGTCCCGCGCCGCATTGATCCGCGAGGCCAGCCAGTCGCTGCCGCCATGGTCTGGATGCAGGCGGCTCATCAGGCGGCGGTGCGCGGCCTTCACGGCAGCGGCGTCGGCGCCGCGCGGCAAGCCGAGGATCTCCAGCGCCGTGCCCTCGTCCATGGCGTCCGACGGCGCCTCCGCCGGCGCCCCGGCGGCGTGCGCCCGGGCCCGCCAGTCGACATGGTGCCGGTCGAGCCAGGTCTCGAGCAGCGGCACGGACGGCGGGTCGTCGCGGCGGGCCTGGTCCAGCAGCTCCAGCAGGTCGCTCTGGCCCAGCGAGGCCAGCGGGCGGCCGGCATGCGGGCCGCGGCGGACCTCGCCGGTCAGCTCGCCCGAGGCGTGGTCGAGGCGCATGGCCAGCAGGTCGGTCGTCACCTCCGAGGCCGGCCCCGACGACGCCGCGGGGCCGATCGGGTCGGGCTGGCGGCGGCTGCGGCGCAGCGCCAGCCAGGCCAGCAGCGCGGCGCCGCCGACGATCAGGACGAGGCCGGCGCGGCCCGTGGCGATCAGGCCCGTGCCGGCCAGGGTCGCGGCCACGGCCGAGAAGGTGCGGACGAAGCGGGCCAGGTCGTGCGGCGGGAGCCTGATGAACCAGCGCGCGCCGTAGACGATGACGACCAGCAGGCCGACGCCGACGGCGAACCAGAACAGCATCGCGCTACCGGACCTGGCTCGCGAGCAGCCGCACCGGGCCGGCACTCGCCTTGCCGGCGGCAGCCAGCAGGGCCTGCCGGCCGCCGGCGGCAAAGGCGGCGACCGCGCCGAGGAGCTGGCGGAGCTCGTCCGGCGCCGAGGCGTCGAAGCGACAGTGGGCGCCGCCGGTGAGCCGCGCCACCTCGGCGAAGGCGCGCTCGGCGTCGGCGTCGCTGCCTTCGCGGAACATGAAGGCCTTGACCCCCTGGAGGCCGAGCTGGCCGGCGAGGTGGCCGAGCTCGTCGATGCTCTCCTCGCAGCAGTCGCCGACGAAGACGACGGCATGCAGGCGGCGCTCCTGCGCCTGCTTCAGGGCGTGGCGCAGGACGCGGGCGATCTGGGTATGGCCGGCGGCGCAGGTGACGCCGCTCATCAGCTGCAGCAGCTCGGCCGGGCGCGCCACCCAGCGGCTGGCCCGGCATTCGGCGAAGCCGCGATAGTAGACGAGCTGGACATCGAGGCCGCCGAGGCGGTCGGCCTCGACGAACATCTGCCCCTGCACGTGCGCCGCCCGGTCCCAGGTCGGCTGGCGCGAGGCGGTGGCGTCGAGGGCGAAGATCAGGCGGCCGCGGGCGCCATCGGTGCGCGGCGCGGTGCGGCGGACCTGCTCGAGGAAGGCATCGACCTCGGCCCTGCGGCCGGGCGTGAGCTGCTTGCCGGTCATGCCTCCTATCTTGGCACCGCCGGCTGCCCTGACCAGTCCCCCGCCCTAGAGCCCGAAGGCGGCCTTGCTGCCGTCGATGACCTGCTGCACGGCGAGGGCGGCGAGGATCAGGCCGAGCAGGCGCGACAGCACGCCGACCAGGGTCGGGCCCAGCACGGAGGCCAGCACGGTCGAGGCCATCAGCGTGCAGGCGACCAGCGACAGCACCGCCAGCATGGCGACGATGACGAGGGCCTCGGCGACGAGGTCGCCGGTGTGCGCGCCGACCTGGAGGATCGCCGTGGTGATGGCGGCCGGTCCGGCGATCAGCGGGATCGCCAGCGGGAACACCGAGACGTCCTGGGAATGCGACTCGTCCACCGCCTGCCCGGCCGTGGTGCCGCGGCGCTCGCTGCGCCGCTGGAAGACCATCTCGAAGCCGATGGCCAGCAGCAGCAGCCCGCCGGCGATGCGGAAGGCCGGCATGCCGATGCCCAGCGTTCCCAGCGCCCGCTCGCCGAGGAGCGCGAAGATCACGAGGATGACGGCGGCGACGCAGACGCCCTTGAGCGCCATCGCCCGGCGCCGCTCGGGCGAGACGCCGCGGGTCAGGCCGATATAGATCGGGACCAGCCCGATCGGGTCGATGGTGACGATGAACGCCGTGAAGGCGAGGAGCAGGGTCTCGCTCACGGCGCCCGCCGGCTCAGTAGGTGGCGCGGCCGCCCGACAGGTCGAACACGGCGCCGGTGGTGAACGAGTTGTCGGCCGAGCAGAGCCAGGCGACCATGGCGGCGGCCTCCTCGACCTTGAGGAAGCGGCCGCGCGGGATGCGCGCCAGCATGTAGTCGATGTGCTGCTGGCTGATCTGGTCGAAGATCTTGGTCTTGGCGGCGGCCGGGGTGATGCAGTTCACCGCGATGTCGTGGCCGGCAAGTTCCTTGCCCAGCGACTTGGTGAGCGCGATCACGCCGGCCTTGGCGGCGCTGTAGGGACCGGCATTGGGGTTGCCCTCCTTGCCGGCGATCGAGGCGACGTTGACGATGCGCCCGTAATTCTGCGCGATCATCTGCGGCACGACCACCCGGCAGCACAGGAAGACGCCGGTGAGGTCGATGTCGATGACCTTCTGCCACTCCTCGACCGGGTACTCCCAGTTCTTGAAGGACGGCCCGGCGATGCCGGCGTTGCAGACGAGGATGTCGATGCCGCCGAGGCTCTTCACCGTGGCGTCGCGGCCGGCCTCGAGCGACGGCAGGCTGGTGACGTCGACGACCGCACCCTCGACCCGCCCGGATGCCTTCAGCTCGGCGACGGTGGCATCGAGCAGCGGCGCGTCGCGGTCCCAGATCGAGACCGCGGCTCCGGAGGCGAGCAGCCGTTCGGTGATGGCGCGGCCGATGCCCTGGGCACCGCCCGTCACCACCGCCCGCCTGCCGTCGAGATCGATCCGGTTCATGGCCCTTCCCCCGCCTGGATGCGGGCCCGGTGATCGCACGCGCCGGGCGGCGTCGCAACCGGCTAGCCCGGCCGGCGGGGCTGCAACCCGAATTCAACCGCCAGCTGACCGGCGGCCGTCAGAACAGGCCCTCGACCTGGCCTTGCGCGTTGAGCCGGATCGATTCCGCCGACGGCACGCGCGGCAGGCCTGGCATCGTCATGATCTCGCCGCAGATCACGACCAGGAACTCGGCACCGCCGGCGAGGCGGACCTCGCGGATCGGTACCACATGCCCCGACGGCGCCCCCTTGAGGTTGGGATCGGTCGAGAAGCTGTACTGGGTCTTGGCGACGCAGATCGGGAAGCGGCCGTAGCCCTGCTCGTCGAGCTCGCGGAAGCGGGTCCGCACCGCCTTGTCGGCGGTGATGTCGGCGGCGCCGTAGATCTGGGTGGCGATCGTGCGCATCTTCTCCCAGAGTGGCAGGTCGTCCGGATAGAGCGGGCGGAAGCCGGGCGCGTCGCCCGGGTGCTCGCAGAGGCGCACGACCGCCTCGGCCAGCGGGACGATGCCGGCCGAGCCCTCGGCCCAGTGCCGGCAGATCACCGCGTCGACGCCCAGCTCCTCGCGGCAGAAGGTGCGGACCAGCGCATGCTCCTCGTCGCGGTCGCTGGTGAAGTGGTTGAGGGCGACCACGGCCGGAACGCCGAACCTGGCGACGTTGGCGACGTGCCGGGCGAGGTTGGCGAGCCCCGCCTTCAGCGCCGGCATGTTCTCGGCGGCGAGATCCTCCTTGGCGACGCCGCCATGCATCTTGAGCGCCCGGATCGTCGCCACGATCACCGCCGCGGCCGGGCGCAGGCCCGCCTTGCGGCACTTGATGTCGAAGAACTTCTCGGCGCCGAGGTCGGCGCCGAAGCCGGCCTCGGTGACGACGTAGTCGGCGAGGCGCAGGGCGCTGCGGGTGGCCATCACCGAGTTGCAGCCATGCGCGATGTTGGCGAACGGGCCGCCGTGGACGAAGGCCGGGTTGCCCTCGAGCGTCTGCACGAGGTTGGGCATCAGCGCGTCCTTGAGCAGGACGGTCATGGCGCCCGACGCCTTGAGCTCGGCCGCGGTCACCGGCGCCTTGTCGCGGTTCCAGGCGACGATCATGCGGCCGAGGCGCTGCTCGAGCTCGGCCAGCGAGGCGCTGAGGCAGAACACCGCCATCACCTCGGAGGCGACGGTGATGTCGAAGCCGTCCTCGCGCGGGTAGCCGTTGGCGACGCCGCCGAGGCTGGAGACGATCTGGCGCAGCGCCCGGTCGTTCATGTCGACGACGCGGCGCCAGGCGACGCGCCGGCTGTCGATGCCCAGCCTGTTGCCCCAGTAGACGTGGTTGTCGAGCATCGCCGCGAGCAGGTTGTGGGCGCTGCCGATGGCGTGGAAGTCGCCGGTGAAGTGGAGGTTGATCGTCTCCATCGGCACGACCTGGGCGTAGCCGCCGCCGGCGGCGCCGCCCTTCATGCCGAAGCACGGACCCAGCGACGGCTCGCGCAGGCAGATGGCGGCGCGCTTGCCGATGCGGTTCAGGCCGTCGCCGAGACCGACCGTGGTGGTCGTCTTGCCTTCGCCGGCGGGGGTCGGGTTGATCGCCGTCACCAGCACCAGCCGGCCCTCGGGACGATCCGCCAGGCTCTCGAGGTAGTCCATGTCGAGCTTGGCGATGTGCCGGCCGTAGCGGTGCAGCGCCGTGTCCGGAATGGCCAGCCGCCCGGCCACCGCCTCGATCGGCTGCATCGTCGCCGCACGCGCGATCTCGATGTCGGAACGCATCGTACCTCCCCGTCCGTCCTTCCGCCCGGTCGCGGAACGTGATCCGCTTCGTCCTGCCAGCGCCTTCGCGAATACGCCAGCACCGGTCGCCCTCACGAACGGGTGGTGTATCCTGCCGGGCCTTAACACGCCGCCGGCTTGGTTCTACCTTCCCTCATGACAGGTCCGGCAGGAACCTGAAGAAAACGAGGAGCGCCCAAGTTGCGTGCGATGACGGCGGCCGCACGGTCCGCGGACCTCGCCCGTCTCGCCGACGGTCGGCAGCGACACTGGTCTTCCGCCGACACGGGCTGGGAGCAGGCGTCGCTGGCCGGCGTGCTGGCCATGTCCGGCGGCAGGCCCGGCGCGGCCCTGCTGTCTTTTGCCGCGGCCGTGGACCTCGCAAGCGAGGCCTTCGCGCCGGACGATCCGCGGCTCGCCGCGGCGCTGACCAACCGGGCCCGCACCCTGCGGGCGCTCGGCGACCCCGCGGCCGAGACCGGATTCGCGGCGGCCACGACGGCGTGGATCCGGGCGCAGGGCTGGCCGCAACGCCTGCGGGTCGGCGACGAGCGGCTGTCGCCGCCGCAATGCCGGCGCCTGGTCGATGAGGGTCGCCGTTACTCACTGGCGCTGGCCGCGCGCCGACCGATACTCATGCCGTGCGGCCTGGCGCGATGGCAGGCCGGGCGCTGGCAGGAGCCGTCGCCGCGGCGGAAGCTGCTGGCGGCCGTCTTCCTGTCGACGTTCCGCCTCGCGGGCGATCCGGCCGAAGACATCGTCGTGGCCGACGTGGCGTCGGCGCACACCAGAGGCTCCGAAAGCAACTTTGAAGAGAGAAAGGTTGCAAGTCAGTGAACCTATGATAAGCCTACTTGCAACCTTCTGGTTTCTACCGCCTTTGCTGCGGAGGGTGCTGCCGCGATGTCGACCCACGTCGTCGCCGCGCTATCTCCTTGGTCTCCGAACGACGACGCCGGCCGCCGCTGGACCGGTAGTCGATCGGTCGACGGTCGCCTTGCCATGACCCGACCGGCCCTGCCGACGGCCGGGGATGCTCGCGTATCGCGCGAGCAGGCGGCACCGCTGCTGCGCAGCCGGATCCTGTTCGGGCCGGCGCTCGCCGCAGTGCTGGCGGTCGCCATGCTGCTGCTCGGCGCGACCGTGCTGGACGACGCCGCCCTGCTCGGTGTCACCGCCATGGCCCTGGGCGTCGCCGGACTCGTCGCCGCCTCGGTGCTGGCCCTGCATCTGGCGCGCGGCATCGACAACGGCGCCGGGGTCGCCGACGCGACCGCCCCTGCGTCGCCGGCACCCGTCGACCCGCCCGACCCGCTGACCGGCCTGCTCGACGCCGGCGCGTTCAAGCGCCGCGCCGAGGACATGCTGGCGCTCGCCCTCCGGCAGGGCGGACGCCTCGGCGTGGTCCTCGTCGACATCGACGGCTTCAACGACATCAACGGCTATCACGGCTACCGCGTCGGCGACCTCGTGCTGCGCCAGGTGGCCAGGCGGCTGACGCCGACGGCGGCCGAGCCGGCACTGCTGGCCAGGCTCGGCGGCGACCGCTTCGCGCTGCTCACCGCCGCCGTGGCCGACGAGCCGGCCGGCGAGAGCTGCGGCGCCGGCATCGTCGAGCAGCTGGGGCGGCTCCTGGTCGTCGACAGCGTCGAGCTCGAGCTGTCGGTCAGCGTCGGCATCGCCATCTTCCCGGACGGCGGTCCGACACTGGAGCCGGTCCTGCGCTGCGCCGAGATGGCCCTGGGCGAGGCCAAGCGTGCCGGCGGCGGTCGCGCCCGCGTCTTCTCCAAGCGCACCGACCAGGTCCTCAAGGCGCGCCGCTCCTTCGAGCGCGACCTGCGCATCGCCATCGAGAACGGCGACTTCCAGCTGCACTACCAGCCGCAGATCGATCTGCGCAGCGGCCAGGTCGTCGGCGTCGAGGGCCTGCTGCGCTGGCCGCACCGCGAGCGCGGCATGATCCCGCCGGCCTCGTTCATTCCGGTGGCCGAGGCGACCGGCCTGATCCGCCCGCTTGGCGCCTGGGTGCTCGGCGAGGCCTGCCGCGCCGGCCGCCGCCTGCACGACCGCGGCCTGCCGCTCAGCATCGCCGTCAACCTCAGCGCCGCCCAGCTGCGCCAGCAGGACCTGCTCAACCTCGTCGGCAAGTCGCTGTCGGAGAGCGGCCTGCCGGCCGGCTCGCTGGAGCTCGAGCTGACCGAGAGCCTGTTCGTCGATCCGTCGGAGATCCTGCTGCGGCGCGCGCTCGAGCGGATCGCCGAGATGGGCGTGCAGCTCGCCATCGACGACTTCGGCACCGGCTACAGCTCGCTCGCCTACCTGAAGCGGCTGCCGGTCAGCAAGATCAAGATCGACCGCTCGTTCCTCGCCGACATCGGCCAGGAGCGGACCGACGAGGCGATCGTGCGGACGATCATCGGGCTGGCCCGGACCTTCGGCAAGCAGGTGCTGGCGGAGGGTGTGGAGACCGAGGCGCAGCGGCAGTTCCTGATCCGCGAGGGCTGCGACAGCGCGCAGGGCTACCTGTTCTCGCGGCCGGTGGCCGAGCCGGCGCTGACCGCCCAGCTGCTCGGCGAGGCCATCCCGGCGACGAGCGGCGTGATCCGGCTGGCCCGCGCCGGCTGAGTTCCCGGCGACGCCGCATCGCGGCCATGCCCGGCCATGGGCTGGCCGCGCCGCGGCCATGGCCGCATAGTGGTTCCTTCGGGGCCACGAGACGACAGGCATGGATGCCACGACCGCGAGCGCAGGCCGCGACCTGCGCGTGATCGGCTCGATCGGTGCGGCGCACCTGTCGAGCCATTTCTACCATCTCGTCCTGCCGCCGCTGTTCCCGCTGCTCAAGCCGGCGCTCGGGGTGTCGTTCACCGAGCTCGGCCTGCTGATGACGCTGTTCTTCGGCACGTCGGGGCTCGCCCAGACACCGGCCGGCTTCCTCGTCGACCGGATCGGAGCGGAACGCGTGCTGATCGGCGGCGTCACCCTGCTCGCCGGCTCGATCGGCCTGATGGCCCTGGCGCCGTCCTACCTGGCGATGCTGCCGCTGGCGGTGACGGCCGGCCTCGGCAACAGCGTCTTCCATCCCGCCGACTACGCCATCCTCAGCCACCGGGTGACGCCGGTGCGGATGGCGCGCGCCTACAGCGTCCACACCATCGGCGGCACCCTCGGCTGGGCGCTCGCCCCGCCCTTCGTGGTCGGCATCGCCGCCGTCGCCGGCTGGCGCACGGCGCTGCTCGCCGCCTCGCTGGTCGGCCTGACCATCGCCGCCATCCTCGTCACCCAGCGCGGCCTGCTCCGGCTGGGCCACGAGCCCGTGCACAACGCGCCGTCGCCGGCTGCCTCCGGCGGCACGCTGCGCCTGCTGTCCTCGCCACCGATCCTGCTCTGCTTCGGCTTCTTCTGCCTGCAGGCGCTGTCGTTCGCGGCGATGCAGAGCTTCATGCCGCTGGCGCTGCAGGCGCTGCACGGCGTGCCGCTGCTGGTGGCGACCTGGACGCTGACCGCCTTCATGCTCGGCAGCGCCCTCGGCACCGCCGCCGGCGGTGTCGTCGCCGACATGCGCGGCGGCTACCAGGGAATCATCGCGGTCGGCCTGCTGCTGGGCGCCACCCTGATGCTGGCGATCGGCCGCTACGCCATGCCCGACCCGCTCCTGCTGGGCATGGTGGCGCTCGCCGGCTTCTGCACCGGCGCGACGACGCCGTCGCGCGACATGCTGGTCCGTGCCGCCTCGCCGGTGCGCGCCTCGGGCAAGGTGTTCGGCTTCGTCTATTCCGGCCTCGACCTCGGCGGCACCCTGGCGCCGCTGCTGGTCGGCCGGCTGATGGACCACGGCCAGCCGGAAGCGGTGTTCTGGGTGATCGGCGGCGCCACGGCGCTGGCGGTGCTGACCATGGCGAACGCCCGGCCGCGGGCGGCGGACCGGTCGCCGCGCCCGGTGTGAGGCAACGCACAGCCAGAGGCGACCATTTCGTGGTCTGCTCCCGTCCATGGCGTATGGTCACGCCTCGGGGACTGCAGCATGACCACCGTCCCGGTCGACCCTCCCAGCGACGAGGTGCTCGGCAAGGCCCTGCTTGAAGCCCGGCAGCTGCTCTGGTTCGCCACCCGCGAGGGCAAGCCGCTGGCCGCCGACGCGGCGCAGAGTGCGGCCATCGTCGACGCGGTGGTCGCTACCGAGTCGGCGCTGCGCGAGGGCAAGCGGGACGCGGCCACCGAGGCGCGCTTCTGGAGCGGCCTGCGCGACCTCGCCAGAGCCGTTCAGCCGATCTCCATCGAATCGATCGCGGCGACGCACGGCGGCCTCAGCGATCGCGGTTCCATGGCCCAGATCACCAAGCGCCGCTACGCCCGCGCCACGCTGCTCACGCTGGTGGCGCTGCTGCTGACGCAGATCTACTGGTTCGTCGGCAACACCATCCGCACCGACCTCGAGGACAATCGTCGCGAGCTCGACGAGCTGGCCGGCGCCTTCCGCACCTTTGCCGCCGAATCGGCCATCCTGCAGCAGCAGATCGAGGCCAAGCAGGCGGAGATCGTACAGCGCAGCCAGGCCGTCGACCCTGTCCGCACCTCCAGCCAGGAGGTCGGCGCGCTGATGCAGGAGTCGCTGAGGCTGGCCCAGCAGATGGACGACCCGTCGCCGCAGCAGCAGGTGCTGGCCCTGACCGCCCGCCGGACGCAGGAGCAACTGGACTTCGTCAACCGGGTCCGCCGCAGCGAGCGCGTGCTGCTCATGCGCGACGGCAACAGCGCCTTCCTCGAAACCTGGGATTTCGTCGCGGACCTGGTCGGGGCCGGCGCGCCCCGGCGTGACGACAGCGCCGCGACAGCGGTGACCAACCTGCTGGAGCGGATCAAGGGCTGCTCGGCGACGCCGGAGAAGGTGACGGCCGACTGCGTCCGCGGCGTCGAGACGTTTCTCGTCGAGGAGCAGCGCGAGCCGGAGATGAGTCTCGTCAGCTCGAAGTCGATGGTTGCCGTGCTCAACCAGTACCTGCTGCCGCTGCTCTACGGACTGCTCGGCTCGCTCGCGTACATCCTGCGGACGCTGTCCACCGAGATCCAGCAGGTCACGTTCACCGGCGCGTCCCGCACGCGCTACTCGTTGCGCTGGCCGCTCGGCATGCTGGCCGGCGTGACCGTCGGCCTGTTCTTCGACCCGACCAAGGTCCCGAGCTTCGAATCGCTGACACCGCTGGGGATCGCCTTCCTCGCCGGCTATGGCGTCGAGGTCCTGTTCACCGGGCTGGATCGCCTGGTGAGCGCCTTCACCGGCGACGCGGCGGCGACACCCGCCGCCTCGCGGCTCAAGCCGTCGTAGCGCCGTAGTACAGCGTCACGGTGTGCCGGGCCTCGGCGAAGAACAGCCAGCGGCCGGCGAGGGTGCCGACGAGGGCGGCGAGCGCGGCCGGCAGGGCGAGGGCGATGCCGGCATGGCCGGTGACCAGCGCCAGCAGGCCCAGCAGCAGCGGCACCGCACCGCCGAGCAGCGGTGCCAGCAGGCGCAGCCGCGCCGCATGCTTGCGGCCGACGCGGAACGCCATCTCGCGCAGGAGATAGTTCTCGCCGACATGCGGCGGGATGGCGAGCCGGACCCGGCCGAGCCGGCCGAGGCCGGTGGCGCTGCCGGCATCGGCGGGAGCGGTCGCGGCATCGGTGCCGGTCCAGTAGAGCAGCTGCAGCGCCCAGCCGACCACGGCACCGGCGGCGGCGAGGCCGGCGGCTTCCCTGGACGACGGCCCCAGCGCCAGCGCCACCACCAGCCAGAGCAGGGCGCTGCCGCAGGCCAGCGACAGCCCGAGGAACGCGACCGGGGTCCACGGGCTGTGCCAGCGCGCGACGGGCTTCAGCGAGGCGTAGATCATCGCCGTGCACAGCACGGTGGCCAGCGACGCCAGGGCGGTCAGCAGGCCGAGCCACGGCTCGGGACCGCCGCCGGCGAGCCAGACGATCGCGAACAGCACCGCCGGCGCGTAGGTGGCGACGGCGGCGACGCCCTCCCGCGACAGCCAAGACGAGCGCCACTGGCTGAGCGCCCGCCACGCCCGTTCGGGATGGCCGAGGTGGAAGGTCGAGGCGGCGAGGCCGACGCTGACCAGCACGAGCCCGAGGGCACTGCCCCAGCCGGCCAGCGCCCGGCTGTCGGGCAGGAGCCCCAGAAAGGCGCCGAGGCCCAGCAGCAGCAGCAGGCCGTAGCCGGCCCCGGACAGCACGGTGAAGACGATGATCGACGGAGCCGGATGCACGGGCGGAGCCTCAGCCGCCGAGGATGCGGTCGAGCCAGCCCAGGAAGCCGCCCTGCGGGCTGGCATCCTCGAGCGCCACGGGCACGGCCGGGGCGGCGGCGCGCGGCCGCGGCGGCAGGTACCTGTTGGTCGGCCGGTAGCCCATCTCCGGCATCAGCTCGTAGCCGCCGCGCGCCGCCACCAGCCGCGAGACGTCGCTTGCCGGATCGTCGAGGTCGCCGAAATGCCGGGCGCCGGTCGGGCAGGCCAGCACGCAGGCCGGCTGGCGCTCCTCCGGGGCGATCGTCTCGTTGTAGATCCGGTCGATGCAGAGGGTGCATTTCTTCATCACCCCCTCGCCCGGGTCGAGCTCGCGCGCACCGTAGGGGCAGGCCCAGGCGCACAGGCCGCAGCCGATGCACTTGCTCTCGTCGACCAGGACGATGCCGTCCTCGGCGCGCTTGAACGAGGCCCCGGTCGGGCAGACGGTGACGCAGGCGGCGTCGCGGCAATGCAGGCAGGACTTCGGGAAGTGGACGGTCTGGCCGCAGCCGCCGTCGGCCGGCTCCACCTCGAAGCCGTGCACGCGGTTGAGCCACGCCCCCCAGGGCGCCGCACCATAGGGATCGGCGTCGCTCAGCGGCGCCGGGTGGCCGCCGGTGTTCCACTCCTTGCAATTGACCACGCAGGCCTGGCAGCCGACGCAGGTGTCGAGGTCGATGACCAGGCCCAGGGCCTTCGGCGGCGGCGTTGCCGGCAGCATCGTCATGCCGGATCCTCAGCCCGGAAGCGGGCGCCGTAACGCAGCAGCGGCGGCCGCAACCCGGCGCCGGGCGGCGCCGGCAGCGGCGGCCAGGCCGGGTCGGTACCAATGTCGGCCTCGGCGGCGGCGGCCCGCTCGATCCGCACCTTGAGGTCGAACCAGGCCGCCTGTCCGGTCACCGGGTCGGCGTTGGCGTAGCGGTAGCCGCCATCGCCCGCCGGAAGCAGGTCGTCGATCAGGTGGTTCAGGAGGAAGCCCTCGACCGCCTCGGGTGCATCCGGCGACAGGCCCCAGGCGCCGCGGCGCTTGCCCATGGCGTTCCAGGTCCAGACCGTGTGCGGGTTGACGCCGTCGACCAGCTTCGCCCGGGCGCGGATGCGGCCGTTGCGGCTGGTGATCCAGATCCAGTCGTCGTCGGCGATGCCCAGCCGCTCGCCCAGGGGGCGGTGCAGGTGCAGGGCGTTGGCGCCGTGGATCTGCCGCAGCCAGGCGTTCTGCGAGCCCCAGCTGTGGTACATCGCCATCGGCCGCTGGGTGATCGCCGAGAGGGGATACTCGGCCGGATCGACGACCGCCTGGTCGAACGGCTCGTACCAGAACGGCAGCGGATCGAAGTAGGTGTCGATGCGCGCCCGGTGGCGCTCGGGCGGCCGGACCTTGCCGTGGCCGCGGGCGGCGAGGCGGAATTTCTGCAGGGGCTCGCTGTAGAGCTGCAGGAACACCGGCGCCGCCTCGTCGACGAAGCCGAGCTCCTTCGCAAGCTCCATGTAGCGCCGGTTGACGTGCTTGAAGTAGCGCGCCTCGGCCGGGATCGGCTCGGAGAAGAAGCAGCCATTGTCGACGTAGCGGTCGAGCTGCTGCGGGTTGGGCTCGCCGCGGCCGGTCCGGGTGCCGTCGCGGCCGCGCCAGCCGGCGAGCGAGCCGACGCCCGGCTTGCGCTCGTGGTTGACGAGGTAGTCGGCATAGCCGCCGGGGAAGCGCGGGCCGCCGTCCTCGGCGGTGAAGGCCGGCAGGCGCAGGCGGTGGCCGAGGTCGAGCAGCACGTCCTGGAACGGCCGGACGTCGCCGTCGGGGACCAGGATCGGCCGGCGGATGGCGTCCTGCACGGCCTCCGGCGAGCCGATCGGCCGGTCGAGCAGCGAGATGCAGTCCCAGCGCTCGAGATAGGTGGTGTCGGGCAGGACGAGGTCGGCGTAGGCGACCGTCTCCGACCAGAAGGTATCGGCGTAGATGATCTTCGGGATGCGGTAGTCGCCGGTCGCCGGGTCGGTGGCGGTCAGCATGGCGATGGTCTCGGCCGTGTTCATCGCCGAGTTCCAGGCCATGTTGGCCATGAACAGGAACAGCACCTCGATCGGGTAAGGGTCGCCGCGACAGGCGTTGCCGATCACCGCCTGGAGCATGCCGTGCACGGCCAGCGGCGCATCCCAGGAGAACGCCTTGTCGATCCGGCGCGGCGTCCCGTCGGCCTCGACCAGCAGGTCGTCCGGCCCGGTCGGAAAGCCGAGCGGCATGCCGGCGAGCGGGCGGCCGGGCGCCATCTGCGCCGGCAGGCCGGCGGGCTTCGGCGCCGGCGGGATCGGCCGCGGGAAGGGCAGCCGGTAGCGGTAGCCGCCGGGCGCATCGATGCTGCCCAGCAGGATCTGCAGCAGGTGGATCGCGCGGGTGGTGTGGAAGCCGTTGGCGTGCGCCGAGATCCCGCGCATCGCATGGATCGCCACCGGGCGGCCGATCATCCGCTCGTGGCGGCGGCCGGCCCAGTCGGTCCAGGGCTGCTCGACGACCACCTCGCCGGCGAAGGCGGTCTCGGCGATCTCGGCGGCAACACGCCGGATGGTGTCCGCCGGGATGCCGACACGCTCGGCCACGGCAGCAGGCGCATAGGCGGCGTCGAGGTAGCGGCGCGCCAGCAGCTCGAAGACCGGCCGGGCGGTGCGGCCGTCGGGCAGGCGGACCTCGCCCTTCAGCGCCGCCGTCGCGGTGCCCTCGGCATGCGCGACGAGCTTGCCTGAGGCGACGTCGCGGACCAGCGGCCGGCCGGACTCGTCCCGCGCGAACAGCCCGTCCTCGGCCGTACCCGGCGCCTCGATCACCAGCCAGCCGGCATTGGTGAAGCGCTGCAGGTAGGGCACGTCGACCTTGCCGGCGCGCAGCAGCTCGTGGACCAGCGCCAGGATCAGCAGCCCGTCGGTGCCGGGCGTCACGCCCAGCCATTCGTCGGCGATGGCGGCGTAGCCGGTCCGGACCGGGTTGACGGCGACCACCTTGGCGCCGCGCGCCTTGAGCTCGCCGAGTCCACGCTTGATCGGGTTGCTGTCGTGATCCTCGGCGACGCCGAACATCAGCAAGTAGCGGGCGTGCTCCCAGTCCGGCTCGCCGAACTCCCAGAGCGAGCCGCCGATCGTGTACATGCCGCCGGCGGCGATGTTGACCGAGCAGAAGCCACCATGCGCCGCGTAGTTGCAGGTGCCGAACTGGGCGGCCCAGAAACCGGTGAAGGCCTGGCTCTGGTCGCGGCCGGTGAAGAAGGCGAGCCGGCGCGGATCGCTGTCGCGGATCGGCTGCAGCCAGCCGGTGGCGATGCCCAGCGCCTCGTCCCACCCGATCTCGCGGAACCTGCCGCTGCCGCGGGGCCCGTCGCGGAGCAGCGGCTTGTGCAGCCGGGCCGGCGAGTGCTGGTGCATGATCCCGGCCGAGCCCTTGGCGCAGATCACGCCGCGGTTGACCGGATGGTCGGGATTGCCCTGGATGTAGCGGAGCTCGCCCTGCTTCAGGTGCACCTTGATGCCGCACCGGCAGGCGCACATGTAGCAGGTGGTGGTCTTGACCTCGTCGCCCACCGGCGACGACAGCTCCGGACCGGCGGTTTCGGCCAAGCCGGTCGTCTCCCCGTCAACGCATCGAACGCCGCGTACCTTAGGCTGCCGGTTCCCGGCTGGCGAGACGCTGGACTGCTGCCATACCCTCAGAATGTGAGGGTCACGGCCACCGTGTCCGTGTAGGCGCCGGTCGGCACGACCTGGCTGGCGAAGATCCGGCCGTAGACCGGCACGCTGCCGTCACCGGTGTTGGTCGTGGTCACCGGCACGCCGGCGGTCCCGGTGCCGAACACCGTGGTGCGGCCGCTGTTGCTGTAGATCTCGTAGCGCAGCAGCGTGGTCCCGGTGCCCTTCATGTTGCGGGTGCTGCCCGACGCGTTGGCGCCGAGGCCGAGCTCGAAGGTCATCGTGGCATTGTAGCAGCCGCTGTAGCCGATGCTGCCGGCCGCATCCCGCGCCGTCGCCTGGCCGACCGAGTAGGTGCCGAAGGCCAGCGTCGAGGTCGTCAGGTTGCAGGCCGAGCTGACGGTGGCCGTGACGGCCAGGGTACCGGTCCTGGTCACGGCCTCGGCCGCCGGGGCCGCAAGGATCAGGGCAGCCGCCGCGGCGGTCGCGGCGAGCCGGCCGGGGCGATGTCGCAGGCGCATCGTCGTTCTCCGCATCGGGGCGTCTCGCGGCCGGTGAGTCTGCGCAGCCCCGCCTTGCGTCATCGTTAATGCTGGCGACCGGCGGCGGACCTTTTCGGCCGTCCCGCCAGCGCCTACGGATGGCGGGTCTGCCGGGCCAAGGGGGAGAGCCGGGAATGAGCTACGATCTGCTGCTGCGGGGTGCCCGCGTCATCGATCCGGGCCGCAACCACGACGCGGTGGCGGACGTGGCCTTCAAGGACGGCAAGGTCGCCGCCGTCGGGCCGCAGCTGAATGCCGACGCCGCGGTCGTGCGCGACCTGCCGGGCGCCATCGTCATGCCCGGCATGATCGACTTCCACACCCACGTCTACCCGGGCGGCACCTCGCTGGGCGTCGATCCGGACAAGCTGGCCAAGCGCGCCGGCACCACCACCTGGCTCGACGTCGGCAGCGCCGGTCCCGGCAACTTCGCCGGCTTTCGCGACCACGTCATCCATCGCAGCGACACCCGGATCTTCGCCTACCTGCACGTCAGCTACGCCGGCATCTACGCCTTCTCGCGCGAGGTGATGGTCGGCGAATCGTCCGACCTGCGGCTCCTCGAGCCCGCGATCTGCGCCAGGATCGCCAAGGACAATCCGGACCTCGTCCGTGGCATCAAGGTGCGCATCGGCGCCAACACCAGCGGCGACAACGGCATCATCCCGCTGCATCTGGCGGTCGAGGCCGCCGACATCGCCGGCCTGCCGGTGATGTGCCACATCGACCGGCCGCCGCCGACCTACGCCCAGGTGCTGGAGGTGCTGCGCCCCGGCGACACGCTGACCCACTGCTTCCGGCCGCGGCCGAACGCGCCCATCCAGGGCGACGGCAAGGTCCGCGAGGCCTGCTGGGAGGCACGGCGGCGCGGCGTCTATTTCGACGTGGCGCACGGTGCGGGCTCGTTCAGCTTCGAGGTCGCCGAGAAGATGCTCGAGCAGGGCTTCCCGCCCGATGTCATCAGCTCCGACGTGCACACCCTGTGCATCGACGGCCCGGCCTACGACAACCTCGAGACGATGACCAAGTTCATGCACATGGGCATGAGCCTGCCGGACATCGTCAGGGCGGTCACGGTGACGCCGGCCGCGATCCTGGGACGTCCCGACCTCGGCGACCTCGGCCCGGGCAGCACCGGCGACGCCACCGTCCTCGAGATCGTCGAGGGCGCCTACGACATGTTCGACGTCACCGGGGCCAAGCGCACCGCCAGCCGGCGGCTGCGGACGAAGGCCGTGGTGCTCAACGGCGTGCTCTGGCACGAGGCCGCGGCCGCCTGAGGCGGCGGCGCGGCCGGCGACCGGACCCGGGAGGCGTCAGCCAGCGCTGCCGTCGATGCCGAACAGCCGGGTCCGGTTGCGGTCGTAGTAGGCCTCGGGGTTGTAGGGCTCGACCGCCAGCCCGAGGTCGACCACGGTGAGGTTCCCGGTGGCGGCGCGCAGCTGGTAGCTCTGCGTCACCTCGGCGGCCTGGGCGCGCACCAGGTTGACCTGCGACTGGAACAGGTCCTGCTGCGCGTCGAGGACGTCGATGACGGTGCGCAGGCCGACCTGCTGCTCCTGGTAGACGCCCTCGAAGGCGATCTGGTTGGCGCGGACCTCGGCCTCGAGCGAGGTGACCGCCGCCTGCGCGGCGAGGAGCTGCTCCCAGGCCGTCGACACGGTCGCCTGGACCGAGCGGTTCGCCGATTCCAGCTCGCTGCGGCGCTGCTGGGCGGTCTCGCGGTTCTGGCGGACCAGCGAGTACTCGGAGCCGCCCTGGTACAGCGGCACGGTCAGCGTGACGCCGATCGAGGCCGCTTCCTGCCACTCGACGCCGCGCCGCGGCTCGTCCTCGTAGCCGACCTCGCCCTGCAGATCGACGCTGGGCAGCAGGTTGGCGAAGGCGACGTCGACGTTGTCGCGGGCGGCGAACAGGTTGTAGGTCGCCTGCACGATCTGCGGATTGGCCTCGGCGATCGTCTGCGCCTCGGACAGGTCCTTGGGCAGGCCGCCGACCTGCTTGGGATCGACCAGCTTGCCCGGCGCCTTGCCGATCACCTGCTTGTAGCTGGCATCCGACGCCGCGAGGTTGGCCTTGGCCTGCTCGACGTCGGCGAGCGCGCCGGCGAGCCGGGCCTCGGCCTGGGCGACGTCGGTCTTGGCGACCTCGCCGACGGCGAACTGGTCCTGGGTCTGCTGCAGCTGCCGGCGCAGCACCTTCTCGTTGCTCAGCGCCAGCTGCAGCACGGCGCGGTCGCGCCAGGTCGAGGTGTAGGCCTGGACGGCGTTGAACAGCACCGACTGCTCGGAGGCGACCAGCTGCGCCCGGCCGGCCTTGACCAGGTTCTCGGCCCGGCTGGTCTGCGCCGTGGTGCCGCCGCCGGCATAGATGTTCTGCGTGAGCTGCAGCGCCGTGGTCGTCGAATCGACGCTGATGCTGCTGTCCTGGTCGGCACCTTCCTGCTTGTTGTTGCCGCGCAGGATCTGCACGCCGGCCTGGCCGACGACGGTCGGCCGGAACCCGGCCAGCGCCTGCGGCACGTTCTCGTCGGTGGCGCGCAACTGGGCGCGCGCCGCGTCGAGGTCCGGATTGGTCAGGTAGGCGGCAACCAGGGCCTCGTCGAGCGTATCCGACCAGGCCGTCCCGGCGATGCCGAGCCACGCGGCCAGGGCCGCTCCCGCAAGGGCTCCGCCACGGCTCGCCCGCCGACCAGCTGCTAGCGTCACCTCCGTTCTCCCCACCGTCGTCGTCCGCTCGCCGACGGACCCGCCTCGTCTCAGTAGGACAAAGGGTAGGTACGGGACTTGTGCACAGGCAAGGTCGCGCGTCCTAAAGGCTGGGCCTGCGGCGCAGCATCGTCCATGATCGTTGCAGGAAGATCACCGATTCGGGCCGCCGGAAGCGGGTTCGACCGCGTGCGGAAGATCATTCACGTCGACATGGACGCGTTCTACGCGGCCGTGGAGCAGCGCGACGACCCGTCCCTGCGCGGCCTGCCGCTCGCCGTCGGCGGTGGCGGCGAGCGCGGCGTGGTGATGACGGCGAGCTACGAGGCCCGCCGGTTCGGGGTCCGCTCGGCCATGCCGGGCGCCCTCGCCCGCCGGCTCTGCCCCGAGCTGGTCTTCGTCCGTGCCCGCTTCGACGCCTACCGGGCGGCGAGCCGGACGATCCGCGAGATCTTCCGGAGCTGGACGCCGCTGGTCGAGCCGCTGTCGCTCGACGAGGCCTATCTCGACGTCACCGAGGCCGCCGCCGGGCCGCCCAGTGCCGCCGACATCGCCCGCGCGATCAAGGCCGAGATCCGCGAACGCACCGGCCTGACCGCGTCGGCCGGCGTCTCCTTCAACAAGTTCCTCGCCAAGACCGCCTCGGACCTGCGCAAGCCGGACGGCCTGTCGGTCATCCGGCCGGAGAAGGCGCTGGCCTTCCTGGCCAGCCTGCCGGTCGAGAAGTTCCATGGCGTCGGCCCGGCGACGGCGGCGCGGATGCACGAGGCCGGCATCGTCACCGGCGGCGACCTGCAGGCCCGCGCCGAGGCCGAGCTGGTCGCCCGCTTCGGCCGCTCGGGCAGGCACTACTGGCGGATCGCCAACGCGCTCGACGACCGGCCGGTCGAGCCCGACCGCCGGCGCAAGTCGCAGTCGGTCGAGGAGACCTTCCGCACCGACCGCCGCGGCCGCGCCGAGCTGCTGGCCGAGCTGCGCCCGATCGCCGAGACCCTGGCCGAGCGCCTGGCGACCAGCGAGTTCCGCGGACGCACGCTGACCCTCAAGATCAAGCTCGCCGACTTCCACATCCTGACCCGGCGCACGACGCGGCCGCAGCCGCTGCGGCACGCCGACGAGCTGCTCGAGCTGGCGACGGCGCTGCTCGACCGTCCGGCGGTGCCGCCGGGTCCGGTCAGGCTGCTGGGCCTCGGCGTCTCCAACGACGGCGACGATCCCGACCGGCGGCAGATGGCGCTGCCGCTCGACGCTCAGGGATAGCTGCAGGTCTGCAGCGAGACGTCGATGCTGCCGGGCGCCTTCTCGGAAGCGCGGGCAAGGAAGCGCAGCTCGCTGCCGGCGAAGAGGAAGGCATGGCCGAGCGGCAGCGGACCGCGGGCGCTCTCGACCCCGCCGCCGACGGCGGTGAAGCGCAGCTCGACGGGCTGGGCCGGGTCGAAGCCCGGCTGCAGCTCGCCCGCGGCGTCGCGCGCCGAGGCCGCCTGGGCGGCGACCACGACCTTGCCGTCGACGAAGCCGGCGGTGACGGCATTGCTCGTGCTCAGCGGCGTGCGCGGCTGGATGCGCTTGGTCTCGAGCTTGTCATTGCAGGTGGGCGACGGGGTCGCATGGGTGATGACGAAGGCCAGCCGGTCGGCCGGCACGCCATCGGCGAGGCTCTTCTCGACCAGTCCCAGCAGGCGGGCGGCATCGCCCTTGGGCAGCCCGGAGGCCCGGTCGCGCTCGACCTGGGCGGCGCGGGCCACCGACATCGCCCCACGCTGCTCGGCGGCCGCCGTCCGCTCGTGCAGCTGCCGGTTGCTCTCCTGCAGCGCCCGCATGTCGACGCGCAGGCGCTCGGCCTCGGCCGCATATTTCGACGCCGCCAGCCGGTAAGCGCCGGTGGCGGCGAGGAACATCAGGCCGAGGAACACCGCCACCAGCAGCGGCAGCAGGAGCCAGCCGGCACCCTGCCGGCGGCGGCCGCGGCCCGATCGGAACGTCGTGCTGGCCATGTCCCCGTCGTCGTCCGCCGCCTAGGACGCGGCCGGCGCCCCTTCCGCCCCGGCCCGCGTGGCCAGGGCACCGAGCTCGGGATGCCGCCGCTCCTGCAACAATTGGTAGATTGAAGCTGCCGTCTCTTCAACCGAACGTTTAGTCACGTCGATCTCGGGCCAGCCGTTCCTGGCGAACAGCCGGCGGGCCAGGACCAGCTCCTGGCGGATGCGGTCGATGTCGGCGTAGTCGCCGCCAAAGCGGCCGCCGTCGCCGTCGGCGAGACCGAGCATGCGCTGCCGGCTCTGGCGGATCTGGACCAGCGCCTCGGGATTGATGGTGAGCCCGACGACCAGCGGCCGGCGCAGGCGCTCCAGGGCCTCGAGCTGCGGCATGTCCGGCACGATCGGGACGTTGGCCACCTTCACGCCGCGGTTGGCGAGGTAGACGCATGTCGGCGTCTTCGAGGTCCGCGACACGCCGACCAGCACCACGTCGGCATCGTCCAGCTCCTCGGCGAACTGGCCGTCGTCGTGGCGCATGGCGAAGTCCATGGCGGCGATGCGCGAGAAATAGCCGTCGTCCATGGCGTGCTGCTTGCCGATCTTGGGTCGGCCGGCCGAGCCGACGAGCCCGGTCAGCGCGTTCATCACCGGGTCGAGCACCGGCACGCAGGGCATGCTCAGCGCCCGGCAGCGCTCGTGCAGCACGTGGCGCAGCTCGGGCGAGACCAGGGTGTAGATGACGAGGCCGGGCAGGGCCTCGATGATGGTCGCGATCTTCTCGAGCTGGGCGCGGGTCTGGACGAAGAACCAGACATGCTCGACGGGGACCACGTCGTCGAACTGCGAGACCGCGGCACGGGCGACGGTGGTCACCGTCTCGCCGGTCGAGTCCGAGATCAGATGCATGTGCAGCCGCACGGGCCTGCGCTCCTGCCTGGGGACAGCCGGCGGACAACCCTGGGGAGCGTGCGGGACCGACGGCCCGCGGCCGGTTCTCCCCGATTCGCCTCCCGTCCGGTCCACCGGCTTCGTGCCTTCTAGCACGATCCGTCCACGGCGGTGACCTGCTGCGGCGGTGCCGGGATTAACCCTCGTCCATCCCCGTCCGGCCGCGGCAGGAACCGCTGTAGCGCAGCAGGTTGGCGCGGTTGTCCCCGATTTCCAGTCCGTCGCGGCGAGGGTCATCCACGCCGGTGACAGCCTGGGGACAAGGCGTGGATCGCCGGGCATCCCCGCTTCGCACCGCCCTACAACCACCAAAACCCTTAACAATCCTGATTCCTTGGGTAGAGGAGTTGTCCCGAAGCCAACCTCACCCCGATCCGGCGCGCATTCCCATGGCCGACAAGCTGCTGCTCCGCGCGCTGCGCGGCGAGGTCACCTCCCGCCGCCCGGTCTGGCTGATGCGCCAGGCCGGGCGCTACCTGCCCGAGTACCGCGAGCTCCGGGCCAGGGGCGGCGACTTCCTGTCGGTCTGCTACAACCCGGACCTGGCCGAGGAGATCACGCTCCAGCCGATCCGCCGGTTCGGCTTCGATGCGGCCATCCTGTTCTCCGACATCCTCGTGATCCCCGACGCACTGGGCGCCGGCGTGCGCTTTCTCGAGGGCGAGGGGCCGCAGCTCGATCCGCTGCGCGACGAGGCCGACCTCGCCCGGCTCGACCCGGGCCGGCTGCACGGCCACCTCGAGCCGGTCTACGAGACGCTGCGGCGGCTGCGCCGCTCGCTGCCGCCGGCGGTGACGCTGATCGGCTTCTCCGGCGCACCGTGGACGCTGGCCGCCTACATGGTCGAGGGCAGCGGCTCGAAGGAGTACGCCGCCCCGCGGACGATGGCGCGCCGGCAGCGGCCGCTGTTCAAGGCGCTGATCGACCTGCTCACCGATGCCGTCATCGCCTATCTCGACCGCCAGGTGCGGGAGGGGGCCGAGGCGCTGCAGCTGTTCGACAGCTGGGCCGGCGTGCTGCCCGAGGGCGAGTTCCGGAGCTGGTGCATCGAGCCGGCGGCGCGGATCGTCGCCGAGCTGAATGCCCGGCACCCGGGGGTGCCGGTGATCTGCTTCCCGCGCGGCGCCGGTGCGGGCTATCTCGAGTTCGCCTCGACCGTCCGGCCGCAGGGCCTGAGCCTCGACACCACGGTGCCGATGGGCTGGGCCGCCGCCTCGCTGCCGCGCGACATCTGCCTGCAGGGCAACCTCGATCCGCTGGCCTTCTTCGGCACGCCCGAGGCGATGCTGGCCGAGGCGGCGCGCATCCTCGCCGCCACCGCCGGCCGGTCCCACGTCTTCAATCTCGGCCACGGCGTGCTGCCGCCGACCGACCCGGCAATGGTCGGCCGCCTCGTTGCCTACTTGCAAAGCTCGGGCGGATCGCTCAAATAGCCGGTGAGAAGCCCGTCGCAGCGGCCGGCTTCGCAGCCAAACATCCCGGTGCAGCCGCAGGTCCGTTGGGACCGCAGGGCTCCGCCGAGGCGACGATCTCACCCACTTCCAGCTGACTTCCGTCTGAACGGGCGCGCCGTTTGACCGATTGGGCTCTCTGGCTCAAGGCCTTGCACATCATGGCATTCGCCGCGTGGATGGCTGCCATGTGGTACCTGCCGCGCCTGCTGATCTACCACAGCGGGGCGCCGGTCGGGGGCGAGGCTTCCGAGACCTTCAAGACGATGGAGCGCCGGCTGCTGCGCGGCATCGGCACGCCGGCCATGGTGGCGACCCTGCTGTTCGGCCTGCTGCTGGCGTCGGCCCAGGGCCAGTGGAGCGACGGCTGGCTGCACGGCAAGCTGCTGCTGGTGGCCGGGATGGCCGGCTGCCACGGCATCCTTGCCCGCGACGTCCGCCGCTTCGCCGCCGACGAGCGGCCGCGCAGTGCCACCTGGTACCGGGTGTTCAACGAGGTGCCGACGGTGCTGTTCATCGGCATCGTCATCCTCGCCATCCTCAAGCCGTTCTGACTGCGGCCGCACAGCCGCCCTGACGAGAGCGATCACCGCCGTGAGCGACCAGACCGAGACCCCCCCGCCCGCCAGCGAGCCCGAGGCCGAGCAGCAGGGTGGCGGCAACGGCTTTCCGCCGCGCCGGCGGCGTCCGCGCATGCGCGGCGAACGATCGGGCCCGCGGCCGGAGTTCGCCCGCGAGGGCGGCAACGAGTTCCCGCGCGAGGCCCGCGAGCCGCGCGAGGAGGGCCAGCGCGGCGACCCGCCGCCGCCCCGCTTCGAACGGCAGCGCCACGAGCGCCGCTACGAGGAGCCGCGTCAGCAGCAGGATTTCGGCGACGGTTTCCAGCCCGACCTCGACCTGGCGCCGCGCTCCGACAGCCCGCCGCTGCCGGCGATCAACCTCACCGAGCTGAAGCGCCGCTCGCCGGCCGAGCTGCTCAAGCTCGCCGAGGACCTCGGCATCGACGCGCCGAGCTCGCTGAAGAAGGGCGACCTCGTCTTCGCCGTGCTGAAGCGGCTGGCCGAGACCGACGTGCCGATCACCGGCGACGGCGTGCTCGAGATCCTGCAGGACGGCTTCGGCTTCCTGCGCACGCCGGACGTCAACTACGTCGCCGGCCCGGACGACATCTACGTCTCGCCGTCGCAGATCCGCCGCTTCGGCCTGCGCACCGGCGACATCGTCCACGGCCACGTCCGCGCCCCCAAGGAGGGCGAGCGCTACTTCGCCCTGCTGCGGGCCAACACCATCAACTTCGATCCGCCGGAGTCGGCCCGCCACCGGGTCCACTTCGACAACCTGACGCCCTACTACCCGACCGAGAAGCTCAAGCTGGAGTATCTCGGGCAGAAGGACCCGAGCACGCGGATCATCGAGATCGTCGCACCTTTGGGCAAGGGCCAGCGGGCGCTGATCGTCGCCCAGCCGCGCACCGGCAAGACCGTGCTGATGCAGAACATCGCGCACGCGATCATGGCCAACCACCCGGAGGTGTTCCTCATCGTCCTGCTCATCGACGAGCGGCCCGAGGAAGTCACCGACATGCAGCGCACGGTGCGCGGCGAGGTGGTGAGCTCGACCTTCGACGAGCCGGCGACGCGCCACGTCCAGGTCGCCGAGATGGTGATCGAGAAGGCCAAGCGGCTCGTCGAGCACGGCAAGGACGTGGTCATCCTGCTGGACTCGATCACCCGCCTCGCCCGCGCCTACAACACCGTGGTGCCGTCCTCGGGCAAGGTGCTGACCGGCGGCGTCGACGCCAACGCCCTGCAGCGGCCCAAGCGCTTCTTCGGTGCGGCGCGCAACATCGAGGACGGCGGCTCCCTGACGATCATCGCCACCGCCCTGATCGACACCGGCTCGCGCATGGACGAGGTGATCTTCGAGGAGTTCAAGGGTACCGGCAATTCCGAGATCGCCCTCGACCGCCGCGTCGCCGACAAGCGCGTCTTCCCGGCCATCGACATCAACAAGTCGGGCACCCGCAAGGAGGAGCTGCTGGTCGACAAGGCCACCCTCACGCGGATGTGGGTGCTGCGCCGCATCCTCAACCCCATGGGCACCATCGACGCCATGGAGTTCCTCCTCGACAAGATGAAGTACGCCAAGACCAACGACGACTTCTGGGGTGCGATGAACAGCTGACGCCGGCTCAGCCGGCGGCGGCCCCGGGGCGCCGCCGCTGGCTGATGTGCCAGGGGATCAGCCAGCGCTCGAGCAGGACCACCGCGCCGAACAGGGCGAGGCCGAGCAGTGCCAGCATGATGATGATGGCGAAGGCCAGGTCCATGCGCAGGTCGCCGGTGGCGATCTGGATGTAGTAGCCGAGGCCGGCATCGCCGCCGATCCATTCGGCGATGGTGGCGCCGACCGTCGCGTTGACCGCCGCCCCCTTGATGCCGACGAACAGCTGCGGCAGCGCGTTGGGCAGGCGGATGTGCCAGAAGGTCCGCCAGATCCCGGCTCCGGTCGAGCGAGCGAAGCGCTCGAGCTCGGTCGGCAGGGAAGCGAAGGCGAGCACGCCGTTGAGCAGGATCGGGAAGAAGCAGACCAGGAAGACGATGATCACCTTGGGCAGGTAGCCGAAGCCGAACCAGGTGACGAACAGCGGCGCGAAGGCGATCTTCGGCACCATCTCCAGCGTCACCGCCGCCGGGTAGAGGGTGTGGCGCAGTACCCGCGAGAAGGCCACCAGCAGGGCCAGCGGAACGCCCAGCAGGATGGCCACGGCGAAGCCGGCCAGGGTCTCGCCGCCGGTGACGACCGTGTATTCGAGGATCCGGCCGAGATTGCGCCAGAACTGGTAGAGCACGGCGGACGGCGGCGGGACGATGTAGAGCGGGACCTGGAAGATCCGGACGACGGCCTCCCAGGCCACGAAGAAGCCCAGGGCCGAGCCCACGGAGAGCAGCAGATCGGCGCGCGAGGCGCCCGGCTCAGAGGACGCCATAGCCGTAGAAGATGCGCTTGATCTCGCCGACCAGCGCGTGAAAGGCCGGGCTGTCGCAGACCTCCAGGGTGCGCGGCCGCGGCAGCGGCACCGCCAGGTCGCGGACGATCTTGCCGGGCCGCGGCGAGATCACGATCACCCGGTCCGAGAGCTGGACCGCTTCCTCGATGCTGTGGGTGACGAACAGGACGGTCTGCCGCCGCACCGTCCACAGCGCCTCGAGGTCGCTGCGCAGCTGCTCGCGCGTCATGGCGTCGAGTGCCCCCAGCGGCTCGTCCATCAGGATCAGCGGCGGATCGTGGACCAGCGCCCGGCAGAAGGCGGTCCGCTGCTGCATCCCGCCCGACAGTTCGTAGGGCCGTCGTCCGGCGAAGGCGGCGAGGCCGACCGACGCCAGCAGCTCGCGGGCACGCGGCTCGTGGCGGCTGCGGTCGAGCCCGCGCATCTCGACCTGGAGCAGCACGTTGCCGAGCACGTCGCGCCAGTCGACGAGCGCATTCTGCTGGAACACCATGCCGAGCTCGGTGACCGGGCCGCGCACGGGGCGCTCGCCGACCTCGATGCTGCCGCTGCTGCCGTCGAGCAGCCCGGCCACCATCAGCAGCAGGGTGCTCTTGCCGCAGCCCGAGGGCCCGACCAGCGAGACGAAGGTGCCGGGCTCGACGACGAGGTCGACGGGCCCGAAGGCGTGGACCGCCTCCGGGCCGTCGCCGTAGGTCTTGGTCGCGGCGCGGACGGCGACCGCCACGCTCACTTGCCGGCGGCCAGCACGAACTCGTTGGTGTAGAAGGCGCTGGCCGGCTGGTCGGTCTTCAGCTCCTTGTACTTCTTGAGCATCTCGAGGGCGCTGTCCCAGTCGGCCGGGACGTTCAGGCCGATGACCTTGTCGGTGTTGTTCGGCGAGGTCAGGATGCCCAGCGTCACGTCCAGCACCTCGCGGGCCTGGGCCTTCTGGTCCTCGACGCTGCCGGACCAGTTGATCAGCGCCTGGATCGCCGCGTCGGGATCCTCCTTGGCCGCCTTCACCGCCTTGAGCGTCGCCCGGACGAAGCGCTGCACCAGATCCGGGTTGTCCTTCACCATCTCGGTCCGTGCGACGATGGCATAGCCCGGCTGCGAGACGCCGAAGTCGGCGTAGTTGAGGATGACCGGCTGCTTGCCGCCGTTGGCCTTGATCTCGGCCGGCTTGTCGTCCATGCCGCCGAGCATCGCCGGGGCCAGGCCCTGCAGGTAGCTCTGCACCAGGGCACTCTCGGCGACATTGGTGAGCTGGATCTTGTCGACATCGGCGCCGGCGTTGGCGGCGGCCACCGGGAACATCGTGTTGACGCCGGCGCCGGCCGTGGTCAGCACCTTCTGCCCTTCCAGGCCCTTGAAGTCCTTGATGCCGGCGTCGGGATTGATCAGCACCGCGTCGGTCCCGGTGCCATCGACGGTCATCACCGACACCACCGGGGCGCCCTGGCCGGCGAGGTTCAGCATCGTCGAGGCCGAGCCGTAGGCGAAGTCGGAATCGCCGTTGGCGACGAGGCGCACCGCATTGCCGCTGCCGTTGCCCTGCTTGACCACGACGTCGATGCCCTCGTCGGCATAGTAGCCGCGGTCGATGCCGAGGAAGAAGATCGCGTGCGAGCCGTAGAGCAGCCAGTTGGTGCGCAGCACCACCTTGTCCGTGGCCTGCGCCTCGCCGGCGCCGAGGACGGCAGCGGCAACCAGGGCCAGACCGCCGATCCGCTGAACGAGCCGTCGACGTGAAGTCATCGCCTTCCACTCCCTCGCCTGTCGATGCCGGTCGCCGGCCGATCCGGCGCCCCGCCAAGGTTCGGGCAGCGCGCGGCTGCGGAAGCGACGCTCCGCGACATCGTCTGTACCCTTGCCGCCGTGCCAGCACCTCCTAAGCTGCCGACCGGCGACAAGGCGGCGATCGCGCCGCCGCAACCGAGGGGGCACGCTGCGGTGGCCAAGGAGATTCTCTGCGCGTTCGGGGTCGACGTCGATGCGGTGGCCGGGTGGCTGGGTTCCTACGGCGGCGAGGACAGCCCCTGCGACATCAGCCGCGGCATGTTCTCAGGCGAGGTCGGCACGCCGCGGCTGCTCCGGCTGTTCGACCGGTTCGGCATCAAGACGACCTGGTTCGTGCCGGGCCACTCGATCGACACCTTCCCGAAGCAGATCGAGGCCGTGGCCAAGGCCGGGCACGAGATCGGCATGCACGGCTACAGCCACGAGAACCCGGTGGCGCTGACGCCGGAGCAGGAAGAGGTCATCTTCGACAAGTGCATCGAGCGGATCGAGTGGATCTCGGGCAAGAAGCCGCGCGGCTACGTCGCCCCGTGGTGGGAGTTCGGGCCGAAGACCAACGAGCTGCTGCTCCGCCGCGGCATCAAGTACGACCACTCGCTGATGCACGACGACTTCACGCCCTACTACGTGCGGGTCGGCGACAGCTGGACCAAGATCGACTACAGCCAGCACCCGGACACCTGGATGAAGCCGCTCGAGCGCGGCACCGAGACGCCGCTGATCGAGATCCCGGCGAGCTGGCACCTCGACGACCTGCCGCCGATGATGTTCATCAAGGCGGCCCCCAACAGCCACGGCTTCGTCAACGCCCGCGACGTCGAGCAGATGTGGCTCGACCAGTTCGACTGGGTGTACCGCGAGATGGACTACGCCGTGTACACGCTGACCATCCATCCGGACGTGTCGGGCAAGGCGCATGTGCTGATGATGCTCGAGCGCGTCTTCGCCCACATCAACAGGCATCCGGGCGTGCGCTGGCTGACCTTCGAGGAGATCGCCGACGACTTCGCCCGCCGGCAGCCGTTCAAGGCGAAGAAGGGCAAGAAGTAGGACGCGATGTGCGGGCTGTGCGGGGCCTTCGGGGCGGCCGGTGACTGGGCCGAGGCGGGTGCGGCCGGCCCGGTCCAGCGGGCGCTGCGCTCGCGCGCGGCCTCGCGCGTGCTGGCCCGCTACGGCCTGGCGCTCGACAGCTGGGGCGGCCGCTACGTGCTGCGCTCGCGCACCGGCCGGACCGCCCTGGTCGACAATCTGAGCCGGATGTGGCCGGCGGCCGAGGCGCTCGCCGGCCGGCCGCTCGACCCGCTCGATCCGGACCTGCTGGCGCTGCTGGAACGGGCGTGACGGTACCGTCGGCTGGGCGGCTGCCGGTCGTCGTCCTCACCGGCTTTCTCGGCAGCGGCAAGACCTCGCTGCTGCGCCGGCTGCTGCAGGCACCGGAGCTGGCCGACGCCGCCGTGCTGATCAACGAGTTCGGCGAGGTCGGCCTCGACCACTGGCTGCTCGAGCGGCTCGACGGCGACACCGTGCTGCTGCCCAGCGGCTGCGTCTGCTGCACCATCCGCAGCGACCTGCGCGACGCCCTGCTCGACCTGCACGAGCGCCGCGCCCGCGGCCTGCTGCCGCCGTTCCGCCGCATCGTCATCGAGACCACGGGCCTCGCCGATCCGGCCCCGATCGCCCAGACGATCCATGCCGACCCGCGCCTGCGCTACCATCTGGCGCTGGGCAACATCGTCACCGTCGTCGACGCCGTGAACGGCGCCGACACGCTCGACCGCTTCGAGGCGGCGGTGCATCAGGCGGCCGTCGCCGACCGGCTGGTGCTGAGCAAGACCGATCTTGCCGACGCCTCGACCGTCGCCGCCCTCGAGCGGCGCCTGGCCGTTCTCAACCCGACCGCCTCGCGGCTGCGCCTCGCCCCCGCCGCTGCCGTGCCCGCCTCGCTGCTGACGGAGGACCTGCTCGACCCCGACGGCCGGGCTGCCCACGTCGCCCGCTGGCTCGATGCCGGGGACGGTCACGACCACGACCACAACGCCGGCGTGCGCAGCCTTGCCCTGGTCCGCGAGGCGCCGCTCGACTGGGCCCGGTTTGCCGTGTGGTTCTCGATGCTGCTCAACCGCCACGGCCGCAACCTGCTGCGCGCCAAGGGCATCCTGCATGTCGACGGCGTGCCGACGCCGGTCGTCGTCCACGGCGTGCAGCACGTGCTGCATCCGCCCAGCCATCTCGCCGCCTGGCCCGGCGACCGGCCGGTGACGCGGCTGGTGCTGATCGGCCGCGACCTCGATCCGGCGCTGCTGCGCCGCTCGTTCGAGGCCTTCATGGGCGCCGTGCCGGTGCCGGCGTCGACAGGAGCGGTGCTGCCGGCGTAAGGGAGCCTGTCGCCCGGTATCGGTCGGGCCCGCAGCCTCCGGTCCCGTCGATGCCCTCGCCGATCCGTCCCGGCTCGTTCGCCTTCGTGCTGCTCGTGGCCTCGCTGATGACGATGTCGGCGATGACCATCGACATCAACCTGCCGGCCATCCCGGCCACGGCCGCCGACCTCGGCGCCGCGCCGGCGACGCTGCAGCAGACGGTGTCGATGTTCTTCCTCGGCTTCGCCGGCGGCCAGGCCGTCTACGGCTCGCTCTCCGACCGCTTCGGCCGCAAGCCCGTGCTGATCGGCGGCATCCTGCTCTACGTGCTGAGCAGCCTCGGCTGTGCCGCCGCCGGCTCGGCCGAGACGCTGCTGGCGATGCGGCTCGTCCAGGGCCTCGGCGCCGGCTCCGGGCCGGTGCTCAGCCGGGCCATCGTCCGCGATCTCTTCCAGGGGCCGCAGATGGCCCGGCTGATGTCGTTCGCGATGGCCGCGTTCATCACCGCCCCGATGATCGCGCCGACGATCGGCACCGGCATCCTGCTGATCGCCTCGTGGCGCTGGATCTTCCTGTTCCTGGCCGCCTACGGGGCCGTGCTGCTGGTGGTCACGGTGGTGCTGGTCCGCGAGTCGCTGGAACGGCCCGATCCGGCGGCGCTGCGCCCGGCCAGCATCCTCGGCGCCTGGAAGGCGGTACTGACGCACCCCGAATCACGCCTCTACGGGGCGATCGTCACCCTCGTGCTCTCGGCGCTGGTCATCTACCTCGCCAACTCCTCGGCCGTGTTCATGCTCATCCACGGCTTCACGGCGGGCCAGTTCGCCCTGACCTTCGCCGGCATCGCCGCCGGCTCGGCGCTGGGCAACCTGCTCAACGCGCGCCTCGTCCACCGCCAGCCGCTGCGCCGGCTGATCGGCATCGGGCTCGCCCTGTGCTGCCTCGTCCTCGCCGGCTCGATGACCGCCGAGCTGCTCGGCTACGCCAATCCCTGGGTGCTGCTGCCGGGCTTCTTCGGCTACTTCCTGGCCTACGGCCTGATCGTCTCGAACAGCATGGCGCTGGCCCTGCACCCGCACGGGCGCATCGTCGGCGCCGCCTCGGCGGCACTGGGCGTGCTGCAGGCTGCCGTGCCGGCCACCCTGGCAGGCCTGGTCAGCGCCTGGGGGGCGGCCCATCCCGCGACGCCGCTGCCGATGCTATCGGCGATGCTGGGCCTGACCCTGCTGGCCGGCCTGCTGATGCTGCTGGGCAACCGTCAGGCGTCGCGGAACGGGTAGGGCCCGGGCGCCGCGGCGACGTAGGCGTGGTGGGTGACGAGGCCGGTCCCTTCCAGCCACAGGTGCAGGTGGAAGGCCGGCGGCTCGAGGTCGAACCCGGAGGGGGCACCGGGCCGCAGGTCGAGCCGCACCTGGTGCGCGACGCTGGGGGCCGCGCTGACCAGCGTGCCGTTCCAGCGCCACTGGATCGGGCGGTGGACATGGCCGCACAGCACCCGCTCGAGCTGCGGATGCCGGGCGACTAGGGCACCGAGCGCGGCAGCGTCGCTGCAGGCGATGCGGTCCATGTGGCCGATGCCGGTCGGCACCGGCGGATGGTGCATCAGCACCAGCGCCGGCCGGCCGGGTGCGGCGGCGAGCTTCGCCTCGAGCCAGGCGAGCTGGGCCGGTCCGACCTCGCCACCCGACTGGCCTTCGACGAGCGTGTCGAGGGCGAGGATCCGCACCGGCAGATCCTCGACCGCCCAGCACAGCCGGCCGGGCGGACCGTCGCCGGTCGGGCAGTTGGCCTTGGGAAGTGCGGCCCGCATCGGCTGGCGACGGTCGTGGTTGCCGGGGATGGCGAGCCACGGCACCGGCAGCGGCGCCATCAGGGCCAGCAGCCGCGCGTACTCGTCCTCGCCGCCGTCATAGGTGAGGTCGCCCGTCACCAGCACGAGGTCGGGTCGCGGCTCGAGCGCCGCCAGCCGGGCGACGGCACGCTCGAGCAGCGCCCCGGTGTCGACCACCCCGTAGGCCAGCTTCCCGGCACGGGTCAGGTGCAGGTCGGTGATCTGGGCGATCAGCACCGGGGCCGCCCGGCTCAGGGGATCAGCAGGGTCGAGCCGGTGGTGGCGCGGCCTTCGAGCGCCCGGTGCGCATCGGCCGCCTGCTCCAGCGGGAAGCGCTGGTTGATGGCGATCCTGACCGCGCCGCTGGCGACGACCTCGATCAGGTCGCCGGCACAGGCGAGCAGCTGCTCGCGGCTGGCGGTGTAGGTGAACAGCGTCGGCCGGGTCAGGTAGAGCGAGCCCTTCTGCGACAGGACGGCGAGGTTGAACGGCTCGACCGGGCCGCTGGCATTGCCGAAGCTGACCATCATGCCGCGCGGCTGCAGGCAGTCGAGCGAGGCCATGAAGGTGGCCTTGCCGACGCCGTCATAGACCACCGGGACGCCCTTGCCGCCGGTGATCTCGCGCACCCGCGGGGCGAGATCCTCCTCGCGGGTCAGGATGACATGGTCGCAGCCATTGGCCCGGGCCAGCGCCGCCTTGTCCTGCGAGCCCACCGTGCCGATGACGGTCGCACCCAGATGCTTGGCCCACTGGCAGAGGATGAGGCCGGTGCCGCCGGCGGCGGCGTGGATCAGCACCGTCTCGCCGGCCTTCACCGGGTAGGTCTGCCGCAGCAGGTACTGCGCGGTCATGCCCTTCAGCATCATCGCCGCGGCGGTGTCGTCGCCGACCGCATCCGGCATCGGCACCAGCACCTTCGCCGGAATGACCCGCCGGTCGGCATAGGCGCCGAGCGGTCCGGCATAGGCGACCCGCTGGCCGACCTTCACCTCGCTGACACCGGGACCGACGGCCTCGACGACGCCGGCTCCCTCGTTGCCCAGCGTGAACGGCAGGCCGCCCGGCGCGGGGTACAGGCCGGTGCGGAAATAGGTGTCGATGTAGTTGAGGCCGATGGCGGTCTGGCGGATCAGCGCCTCGCCCTCGCCGGGTGCGCCCGGCTCGAAGGTCTCGAGGCTCAGGACCTCGGGCCCGCCCGGCTGGCGGACGACGATTCTGCGGCTCATCGGCGAGGCTCTCCCGTGCGCGGCCCCTGGCTCGGCCGCATGGACGCGATCGGCCGCCGTCCTGTCAGCCCGCCCGGCGCAGCCCGGCCATCGCCTGGCGCAGCCGCTCGGGATCGGTGATCGGGGCCTGGCAGGACCGGCCGAGGCAGATATAGGCGGCAGCACGCCCGTCCACCATCCGCTTGCCGGCTGCCGGATGCGCCTCGGGCAGGGTCCGGTCACCGCGCAGCGGATGGACGACGAGGTCGGCCACTGGCGTCGACCCGGCGACCGCCAGCAGGGCGTCCCGACCCGGCCCGTCGGTGACCACGATCTGGACCGGCTCGGCCAGGAGCGTCAGGGCCACCAGCAGGCCGGCGCAGCCGTGCGGGTGGATGTCGAGCTCGCCGGCGAAGCTGCGCAGGATCGCCTCGGCGCGTGCGGCGTAGCCCGGCTCGCCAGTGAGCGCGTGCAGGCGGGCCAGCGCCTGGGCGAGGGCCGCATTGCCCGACGGCAGCGGCCCGTCGGGGCCGGCCATCGCCCGGACGATGACGTCGTCGGCGTCGGCATGGGTGGTGAAGTAGCCGCCTTCGGCCCGCGCATAGCTGGCATCGAGGGTGGCGATCCACCCCTCGGCCCGGGCAAGATAGGCGCTGTCGCCGGTGCGCTCGAACAGCCGGACCGCGGCCAGTGTCATCAGCGCGTAGTCGTCGAGGAAGGCGGCCGGCAGGCGGCGGTCCTCGCGCCAGCTGTGGTGCAGGCGAGGGCCGTCGCCGAGCCGGGCCACGACCCAGGCGAAGGCCCGCTCGGCGAGCTCGAGCCAGGCGGGCTCGCCGCAGGTTCCGGAGCTCTCGGCGAGGGCCGCGATCATCAGCCCGTTCCAGTCGGCCAGCACCTTGTCGTCGCGCTCCGGGCGCGGCCGCCGCTCGCGGGCTTCGAGGAGCCGGGCGCGGCAGCGCGCCAGCAGCGGCGCCTCGGCGTCCGCAGGCAGGCCCGGCTCGTGCAGCCGGTTGAGGACGTTGACGTGCTCCCAGTTGCCCTGCTCGACGACGCCGTAGGCCTGCCGGAAGGCAGCCGCGTCGGCACCCAGGAGACGGTCGATCTCGTCGGCCGTCCAGACGTAGAAGCGGCCCTCCTCGCCCTCGCTGTCGGCATCGAGGCTGGCGGCGAAGGCGTCGCCCACCCGCATCTCGCGCTGCAGCCAGGCGACCGTCTCGCGGGCCCGCTCGCGGTAGAGCGGCTCGCCGGTGGCGGCCCAGGCCTGGCCCAGCAGGCGCAGCAGCTGGGCGTTGTCGTAGAGCATCTTCTCGAAATGCGGCACCAGCCAGTAGGCGTCGACGCTGTAGCGGGCGAAGCCGCCGCCGAGATGGTCGTAGATGCCGCCCTGGGCGATCCGGCCCAAGGTATGCAGGACGCGCCGCCGCAGCACGTCGTCGCCGGCGGCGAGGGCCTCGTTCCACAGCAGGTCGAGCATCGGCGCCTGCGGAAACTTGGGGGCACCCAGGAGGCCGCCGAGGACGGTGTCGAAGCGCTCGGCCAGCTCGCGGGCCGCACGTCCCGCCAGCGCGGGGGCGGGCAGCGCGCCGGCGGCCGGCCGGCCGAGCTCGGCCAGCGCCTCGCGCAGGGCGTCGCGGTTGCCGAGCAGCTTGGCGCGCTCGGCCTCCCACAGCCCGCTGACATGGGCGAGGACCTGCGGAAAGCTCGGCCGGCCGTAGCGCGGCTCCGGCGGGAAGTAGGTGCCGCCCCAGAACGGCTCGCCCTCGGGCGTGAGGAACATCGTCAGCGGCCAGCCGCCGGGCTGGCCCAGCATGTGCAGGGCCTGCATGTAGATGGCGTCGATGTCCGGCCGTTCCTCGCGGTCGACCTTGATGCAGACGAAGTCGCGGTTCATCTGCGCGGCGATGCGCGGGTTCTCGAAGCTCTCGTGCGCCATCACGTGGCACCAGTGGCAGGCGGCGTAGCCGATCGACAGCACCACCGGCACGTCGCGCCGCTGCGCCTCGGCCAGGGCCTCGCCGCCCCATTCCCGCCAGTCGACGGGATTGTCCCTGTGCTGCAGCAGGTAGGGGCTGGTCGCCCCGGCGAGGCGGTTAGGCATCGCGGTCGTCTCCGGGGCCTGTCGGCGGCTGGGTGGTCCCCGTATAGTGGGGTCCGGCACCAGCCCCTGCCAGCGGAGCGCGGATGAAATTCAACATCGTCGTCGACTGCTCGCCGGACGAGGCGCGGCGGTTCCTCGGCCTGCCGGAGCTGGCGCCGATGCAGCAGCGCGTGCTCGAGGCCATGGAGAAGCGCCTGGTCGACGCCATCGCCGCGACCGACACGGCGACCCTCGTCGAGCAGTGGATGCCGCTGGGCCTGAAGGGCCTCGACCAGTGGTCGTCGATGTGGAGCCAGCTGGCGCAGGCCGCGGCCGGGGCCCCGCCGAAGGCCAAGGGCAAGCCCGGCAAGGCGTGAGCGGTACCACGATCGTCGCCCCGGCGACGGCGGCGGGCCGGGCCGCGGTCGGCATCCTGCGGCTGTCCGGCCCGGCGGCGACCCGGGTGGCCCAGACGCTCACCGGCCGCCCGCTGCCACCGCCGCGGATCGCCGCCGTGCGGCTGTTCCGTGATCCGGCCGACGGCCAGGCGATCGACCGCGGCCTCCTCGTGTGGTTCGCGGCACCGGCGAGCTTCACCGGCGAGGATGTCGTCGAGCTGCAGCACCATGGCAGCACCGGCGTCCAGCGGGCGCTGCTGCGGGCCTGCCTGGCGGCGGCACCGGGCGTCGAGCCGGCGGCACCGGGCGCCTTCACCCGCCGCGCCTTCGCCAACGGACGGCTCGACCTCAGCCAGGTCGAGGCCCTGGCCGACCTCATCGACGCGACGACGGCGGTGCAGGCCCGCCAGGCGGTCCGCCAGCTCGACGGCGAGCTCGGCCGCCGCTGCCGCGGCTGGAGCGACCGCCTGCTGTCGGCGCTGGCCATGGCGGAAGCGGAGATCGACTTCGCCCCCGACCAGGACCTGCCGGCCGGGCTGATCGACGGCGTGCTGCCCGACGCCGAGGCGGTCCGGGCGGAGATCGTGGCGGCGCTGGGCTCGGCCGGGCATGGCCAGCGCCTGCGCGACGGCCTCGTCGTCGCCGTCGTCGGGGCGCCCAACGCCGGCAAGTCGAGCCTGGTCAACCGGCTGGCCCGGCGCGAGGCGGCGCTGGTCACGCCGCATGCCGGCACGACGCGCGACGTCATCGAGGTGCAGCTCGACCTCGTCGGCCTGCCGGTGACGCTGCTCGACACCGCCGGGCTGCGCGACGCGACCGACCCGGTCGAGCGGCTGGGCATCGACCTCGCCCGGCGGCGCGCCGAGGCCGCCGACCTCCGGCTGCTGGTGCTCGACGCCACGGCACCGGAGCGGCCGCCGGCGGCCGAGCCCGTCCTGATCGTGGCCAACAAGGCCGACCTGGCTCCGCCACCCCCCGGCATTCCCGCAATCTCCTGCCGCAGCGGCGCCGGCCTCGACACCCTCGAGGCGGTCCTTGCCGACCGGGCCGCGGCACTGCTCGGCGACGGCAGCGCCGTGGTGACGGCGGAGCGGCACCGGCTGGCCCTGGCCGAGGCCGCCGATGCACTGGGCCGGCTCGCCAGCGTGGCGTCGGCGGACCTGCGCGCGGAGGAGCTGCGCCTGGCTGTGGCGGCGCTAGGCCGGATCACCGGAACGGTCGGGACGGAGGCTGTCCTCGAGCGGATCTTCGCCCGGTTCTGCATCGGCAAGTAGCGCCGCGTTCCACGTGAAACGCGGCCCTGTGGCGAGGCTCCGGGCTCAGTGGTTCTGCGCGGTGCGCATGGCGGCGATGCGGCGGACCTCGCCGACCAGCTCCGGATGGGTCTCGAGGAACCGGTCGAAGTCGTCGCGGCTGAGCGCCAGCAGCTGGCAGTAGCCGAGGGCCATGACGTCGGCGGCGCGGGGCTGGCGGGTGAGCAGCGCCATCTCGCCGAAGAACTCGCCGGTGCCGAGCCGCACTGGCGTCGGCGCCAGGACGACCTCCACGGCACCGCTGGCGATGAAGTACATCTCGGCGCCGGGATCGCCGCGGCGGACGACGCGCTCGCCGGGCAGCACCAGCCGCGGCTCGAGCAGGCGGCCGATGTCGGTCAGCCGGGCCTCGGAGAGGCTCGCGAACAGCGGCAGGCGGCGGACGAGATCGTCGACACGCAGGCCGAGGTCGAGCACCGGCAAGGCGTCGATCGCCCGCTCGCGGACGCGCATGTCCTGGCGCAGGTGGCGCTCCAGCTCGGCGGTGAGCAGCCCCTGGTGCGCCATGCGGCCGATGCCGTCGGCCTCGAGGCGCAGCGCCAGGCGGGTCATGTGCCGCTCGGACAGCGCCCGCCAGTAGTCGGGATATTGCAGGCGCAGGGCGTCGAGGCCGCGCTCGGTCTCGGCACGGCGGCCGTCGATCACCCGCCCGGCGGTGCCGGCGACGCGCTCGCCGAACAGGTCGGCGATGCGGCTCGCCGCGAACTCGGCCAGCTCGCCCAGCACCTCGCGGCGCACCAGCAGGCGGGCGAAGCGGTCGGCCAGGCGCTGCGCCAGCGGCCGCTGGATGCCCAGCCGGCGATGGCAGGCGACGGCGAAGCGCATCGTCAGCGTCGCCCCGTCGTTGCGCGCGGCGACGCGCCGGTAGCCGGCGAGGCCCTCGCCGCGCAGCGCGTCGAGCAGGTTGCGGGCGTCGGCGATCAGCCGCGCGCCGTTGCGCCGCGAGACCAGGCCGCGGGTCTGCTGGTCGACGCAGAGCTCGATCTCGCGGCGGGTGACGGTGACGAGGGCGCTGGCCAGCTGCTCGCGCCCGAGCGTCTGGTCGACGGCCGGCAGGGGTGCCGTGTCGGCGAGGGCGGCCGGTGCCGGCGGCGGCAGCCCGTACTCGCCGGCGGCCCGGCGGAGCCGTTCCTCGATCTCGGTGCGGGTCAGCTCGAGGGCGCGGCGGCGCAGCAGCCGCTCGAGCGGCGACAGCTGGTCGAGGCCCAGGGCCCGGATCAGCCAGCGCAGGGTCGTCGCCTGGACCAGCAGGGTGAACAGGACGAAGCCGGTGGCCAGCACCGAGACCATGTGCTGGATGGCCGGCGGCACGGCCGGGTCGTCGCGCACGCCCAGCGCCAGCGCCAGGGTGACGGCACCGCGCAGGCCGCCCCACCACATCACCAGCTTGTGGTCGCGGGTGACGGCCCCGCCGCCGGCGCGGCCGACGGCGATCGGCAGGACGCCGAACAGGACGAGGGCCCGGGCCAGCAGGGCGCCGACGATCAGGGCGGCGAGCAGCAGCCCGTCGCGCGGATCGGCCTCGCGCAGGCTCTGCGGCACCAGTGTCGAGGCCAGCACGAAGATCAGCGAGCTCGCCCAGAACGCCACCTGGCCCCAGATCGCGTGCAGGGTGTGGAACGCCTCGGCCGACAGGCGGGCCCGGGCGGCGTCGCCGTAGACGAGCCCGGCCAGGACCACGGCGACGACGCCCGAGACGCCGAGATAGCCCTCGGCCAGGGCGTAGCTCAGATAGGCCAGGGCAACGCTCAGCGTGACCTCGGCCGGGCCGCCGCCGTCGAGCCGCGACAGGGTGAAGGCGGCGAGGCGGCCGGCCACCGCGCCGAAGGCGGCGCCGCCGGCGAAGTCCCAGGCGAAGTCGGCCAGCAGATGCAGCGGCTCGGGTGCCGTGGTGCCGACGATCACCTGCATGATGGCGACGAACAGGGCGATGGCGGCGGCATCGTTGAGCAGGCTCTCGCCCTCGACCAGGGCGGTGAGCCGCGGCGGTGCCCCGACCTCGCGGAAGACGGCGACGACGGCGACGGGGTCGGTGGTGGCGATGATCGCGGCGACCAGCAGGCCCGCCGCCAGCGGCGGGCCGGCCACCAGCCAGACCGCGCTGCCGGCAACGGCGGTGGTGACGATGACGGCAACGACGGCCATGACGAGGACGGGAGCCAGATCCTGGAGCAGGGCCCGGGCGTCGAGCCGCAGGGCGGTCTCGAACAGCAGGATCGGCAGGAACACGGCGAGGAACATGTGCGAGCTGAGCGGCAGCTCGCCGAGGCCGGCGAGGAAGGCCAGCAGCAGCGGCGGATGCTCGGCCGATTCCGCCTGCGGGCCGGCCAGGCCGATGGCGATGCCGAGGGCGCAGCCCAGCCCGGCGAGCAGCACGGTGTCGGGCAGGGCGAGGCGATGGGCCAGCGGCGGCAGGAACGAGACCAGCAGCAGGATGCCGGCGACGCCGAAGACTAGGAGGGTGATCTCGTTCATGGCGTCCGGTGTGGCGCGACCCTGCGGCCGTCGTCGGCAGCATGTCGGATGAGGGGGCCATCCGGCAACCGTCGCGGCGCCAGCGGCACGCTTGACCGGCCGCCGGCCGTTCGGCCAGAAGCACGGCCATGGCGCGTCAGGACCCCGGCAGCTGGGACGTGGTGGTAATCGGCGGCGGACATGCCGGCGTCGAGGCCGCCGCGGCGTCGGCCCGCCTCGGCGCCCGGACGCTGCTGCTGACGCAGCGGCTCGATACCGTCGGTGCCATGTCCTGCAACCCGGCCATCGGCGGGCTCGGGCGCGGCCACCTCGTCCGCGAGGTCGACGCGCTCGACGGTCTGATGGGCCGCGCCATCGACCGGGCGGGCATCCAGTTCCGCGTGCTGAACCGCAGCAAGGGTGCCGCGGTGCGCGGGCCGCGGGCCCAGGCCGACCGCCGGCTCTACGCCGCGGCGATCCGCGAGCTGCTGGCGGCGCAGGACGGGCTCGTGCTGCGCGAGGGCGAGGCCGCCGAGCTCGTCGTCGAAGGTGGCCGCGCCGTCGCGGTGCGCGAGGCCGCCGGGACGGAGTTGCGCGCCGGAGCGGTGGTGCTCACCACCGGCACCTTCCTGCGCGGCGAGATCCATCTCGGCCAGGAGCGCTGGCCAGCGGGCCGGCACGGCGACGGTCCGTCGGTCCGCCTGGCGCAGAGCCTCGAAGGGCTCGGCCTGCGCATGGGCCGGCTGAAGACCGGAACGCCGCCGCGCCTCGACGGCCGGACGATCGACTACGCCGGCCTGGAGCGGCAGCCGGGCGACGATCCGCCGGAGCCGTTCTCGTTCCTGACGGCCCGGATCGCGACGCCGCAGGTCGACTGCCACATCACCGCGACGACGCCGGCGACGCATGCGCTGATCCGCGCCAACCTGCACCTGGCGCCGATGTACAGCGGGCAGATCGAGGCCGGCGGGGTCCGCTACTGCCCGTCGATCGAGGACAAGGTCGTCCGCTTCGCCGGGCGCGACCGCCACCAGGTATTCCTCGAGCCGGAAGGGCTCGACGATCCGACGGTCTACCCGAACGGCATCTCGACCTCGCTGCCGCGCGAGCTGCAGCTGGCGCTGGTGCGCACCCTGCCGGGCCTCGCCCGGGTGGCGATGCTGCGTCCCGGCTACGCCATCGAGTACGACCATGTCGATCCGCGCGAGCTGCGGCCGACCCTCGAGCTGAAGCGGCTGGGCGGCCTGTTCCTGGCTGGCCAGGTCAACGGCACGACCGGCTACGAGGAGGCCGCGGCGCAGGGGCTGGTGGCCGGCGCCAACGCCGCGCTGCTGGCCGGCGGCGGCGGCCGCGAGCTGGTCGTCGGCCGCGCCGACGGCTACATCGGCGTGCTGGTCGACGACCTCGTCGGCCGCGGCGTCGCCGAGCCCTACCGCATGTTCACCAGCCGGGCGGAGTACCGCCTGAGCCTGCGCGCCGACAATGCCGACCAGCGGCTGACGCCCCTGGGTACGGCGATCGGGCTGGTCGGTACCGCGCGGGGCGCCGCCTTCGCCAGCAAGGCGGCGGCGCTCGATGGCCTGAATCGCCGCCTCGCCGAGCTGGCGCTGACGCCGGCCGAGGCGCTGCGGCACGGCCTGCGGGTCAACCAGGACGGGGCGCGGCGCAGCGGCCACGACCTGCTGGCCCTGCCCGACGTCGATCTCCGGCGCCTGGCCGCGGTCTGGCCGGAGCTGGGCGCCGTCGATCCGGTGCTGGCCGAGCAGGTGGAGATCGCCGCACGCTACCGCGTCTACCTCGACCGGCAGGCGGCCGAGATCGCCGACTTCCGGCGCGACGAGGGCCTCGGCCTGCCGCGCGGCCTCGACTATGCGGCCATGCCCGGGCTCAGCAGCGAGCTGCGCGGCCTGCTCGACCGGGCCCGGCCGGAAAGCCTGGGCGCCGCCGCCCGCCTGCCCGGCATGACGCCGGCGGCGCTGACCCTGCTCTACCGCCACGTCCGCCGTGCCGCCTGAGGCGGCGGCTGCGGCGGCGATGCCCGCGGCGGTCCGCGAGGCGCTCTCTGTTTCACGTGAAACGGCGAGCCGGCTCGAGGCCTACGTTGCCTGCCTGCTGCGCTGGCAGCGGACCATCAACCTGGTCGCCCCGTCGACGCTGGCGGCGGTATGGACGCGGCATGTGCTCGACAGCGGCCAGCTGTGGCGCAGCTGGCCCGAGGGGGCACGGGTGCATGTCGACCTCGGCAGCGGCGGCGGCCTGCCCGGCCTGGTCCTCGCCATCATGGGCGCTACCGGGACCCATCTGGTCGAGAGCGACCGTCGCAAGGCCGCCTTCCTGCGCGAGGCGGCGCGCGCCGCCGGCGCCACGGTCACGGTCCACGCCGCGCGGATCGAGGAGGCCCCGGCCCTGGTCGCCGACGTCATCACCGCCCGGGCGCTCGCCCCCCTGCCCGAGCTCCTCCGCCTCGGCCGGCGCTTCGCCGGGCCGGCAACCGTCTGGCTGCTGCCGAAGGGTCGCGGCGCCGCGGAGGAATTGACCGCGGCCCGGGCGATCGGGACAATGCAGGCCGACCTCCTGCCCAGCCTGACCGACCCGGAAGGACGCATCGTGAGGCTTCGCGAGGTGGCGCTTGGCTGAGCCCGACCCTGCCGGACCGGGCAGCGGCAGCCGCGTGCTCGCCGTCGTCAACCAGAAGGGCGGCGTCGGCAAGACCACGACCGCCATCAACCTCGCCACGGCGCTCGCCGCCGTCGGCAAGCGGACGCTGCTGGTCGACCTCGACCCGCAGGGCAATGCCAGCACCGGCCTCGGCGTCGGCCGCGGCCAGCGACGGCGCAGCAGCTACGACGTGCTGCAGGGTCGGAGCACGCTGGCCCAGGCGCTGCACCCGACCCTGGTGCCCGGCCTCGACCTCGTGCCGGCCGTAGCCGACCTCGCCGCCGCCGAGATCGAGCTCGTCGACGATGCGCGACGCAGCTTCCGGCTGCGCGACGCCCTGCAGGCCGGCGCCGGGCCGGCGCACGACTACGTGCTGATCGACTGCCCGCCGTCGCTGGGCCTGCTCACCGTCAATGCGCTGGCCGCGGCGCACGCCGTGCTGGTGCCGCTGCAGTGCGAGTTCTTCGCGCTCGAGGGCCTGAGCCAGCTGCTGCGCACCGTCGAGCGGGTCCGCCAGGGGCTCAACCCGGGACTGCAGATGCAGGGGATCGTCCTGACCATGTTCGACCGGCGCAACAACCTGTCGGTGCAGGTCGCCTCCGACGTGCGCAGCTTCATGGGCGAGCGCGTCTATGCCACGGTGATCCCGCGCAACGTGCGGATCTCGGAGGCGCCCAGCCACGGCAAGCCGGTGCTGCTCTACGACGTCCGCTCGGCCGGGGCGACCGCCTACGCCCAGCTCGCCGGCGAGCTGCTGCGCCGCGAGCGGCAACAGCTGCAGGCGGTGGCATGAGCAGCACCCCGGGCGGCCGCCGTCGTGGCCTCGGCATGGGCCTGTCGGCGCTGCTCGGCGAGGCCCCGGACTTCCTGGCCGGGGGTGACCCGGGCGCGGTGCCGGGGCGGGCCAGCCGCATCGTGCCGGTCGAGCTGCTGCACCCCTCGGCCCTGCAGCCGCGGCGGCGCTTCGCCGAGGCCGAGCTCGAGGCCCTCGCCGCCTCGATCCGCGACAAGGGCCTGCTGCAGCCGCTGCTGGTGCGGCCGCTGCCGGACCCGGCTGCCGGCTTCGAGATCGTCGCCGGCGAGCGGCGCTGGCGGGCGGCGCAGCGGGCCGGGCTGCACGAGGTGCCGGTGGTGGTCCGCGCCCTGGCCGACGCCGAGACCCTCGAGCTGGCGCTGATCGAGAACCTGCAGCGCGCCGACCTGACCCCGTTCGAGGAGGGCGAGGCGTTCCGCCGGCTGATCGACGAGTTCGGCCATCGCCAGGAGGACCTGGCCCGGGCGCTGGGCCGCAGCCGCAGCCATGTCGCCAACACCATGCGCCTGCTGGCCCTGCCGCCGGCTATCCGCGGCATGGTCGAGGATGGCACGCTGTCGGCCGGCCATGCCCGGGCCCTGCTCGGGGCGCGCGACGCCGAGCGGCTGGCGATCCAGGTGATGGCCAAGGGGCTCAACGTCCGTCAGACCGAGGCGCTGGTCCGCCGCGAGGCGCGCACACCCCGCGGCGTGCGGCCGGATCCGGACATCGCGGCGCTCGAGCGCGACCTGTCGCAGCGCCTGGGCCTGCGCGTGGCGATCCGGCGTTCCGGCCACGGCGGCACCCTGACCTTGCGCTTCAGCCGGGCGAGCCAGCTCGAGGACATTTTGCGACGCCTCGCCTGAGTTCGCGCCACAGGCGAGTTATCCACAAGATATTGTGGCGTCGACGTTGACACCCCTCAGATGTCGTGTCCCTATGCCGCCGCCGAGGAAAAGACACGAGAAGCCGGGCGCTGTCCCTGCCAAGGTCCTGCGCAACCGGGTTCCGTTTGCCCCCTCCGTACGTGCCGCCGGGTCGGCCGTGAGGCGACCCGGCGGTGCTCCCGCGTCGGCTCAGCCGGCTGCCTTCTCCGCCACCTTGTCCGGCCCGTACAGGCCATCGAGCAGACCCTGGTAGCGCTGCCGGACGACGTGCCGCTTCAGCTTCAGCGTCGGCGTCATCATGCCGTTCTCGACCGTGCAGGCTTCCGGCAGCACGGCGAAGCGGCGGACGCGCTCGGTCGGCGACAGCTTGGCGTTGCCGCGGGCGACGGCGGCGGCGACCCGCTTGCGCAGCGCCTCGTGCTCGCTCAGCTGGGCGAGGTCGGCATCGCGGCCGGCCTCCCGCGCCACCGTCTTCACCAGCTCGGCCGACGGCACCACGAGGCCGACGGCATAGGCCCGCTTGTCGCCGAACACGGCGATCTGCGCGATCTCGCCCTCGAGCAGCATGATCCCCTCGACCCGCTGCGGCGCCACGTTGTCGCCGCCGGACAGCACGATCATGTCCTTCTTGCGGTCGGTGATGCGCAGGTAGCCGCGCTCGTCGAGCTCGCCGATGTCGCCGGTGTGCAGCCAGCCGTCGCGCACCGTCGCCGCGGTCGCATCGGGATCCTTCCAGTAGCCCGGCATCACCATCTCGCCGCGGACGAGGATCTCGCCGTCCTCGGCGATCCGCAGCTCCACCCCCTCGACCGGCGGGCCGACGGTGTCGAGCCGCGCCCGCGCCGGCGGATTGACGCTGATCAGCGGCGCCGCCTCGGTCTGGCCGTAGCCCTGCGCCACCGGCAGGCCCAGGGCGGTGAAGAACAGACCCACGTCGTAGTTGAGCGGCGCCCCGCCCGAGATCAGTGCCTTGAGCCGTCCGCCGAAGCGGGCGCGGACCTTGTCGCGCACCAGCGGCTCGAGCAGCCGGTCGACCACGGCGAGGTGCGGCGGCAGGCCGCCCTGCTCGTAGCGCCGCCGGCCGAGGTCGAGGGCCAGGTGGAACAGCCGGGCCCGGAAGCCGCCCTGGCGCTCGACGCCGTGCAGGATGCGCTGGCGCAGCACCTCGTAGAGCCGCGGCACGCAGGTCAGCAGCGTCGGCCGCGTCTCGACGAGGTTGGCGCTCAGGCTCTCGACGCCCTCGGCGTAGTAGACCTGCGCGCCCAGGGCCATCGGCAGGCACTGGCCGGCGGTGTGCTCGTAGGCGTGGCTGAGCGGCAGGAACGACAGGAACACCGAGCCGTCGAGGCCGAGCTCCTCCAGCAGCCGCCAGGCGCCACGCAGGTTCGCCTGGATGTTGCGGTGGCTGAGCATGACACCCTTGGGCCGGCCGCCGGTCCCCGAGGTGTAGATCAGGCAGGCGAGGTCGTCGGGGCCGAGCTCCGCGGCGAGGTCGACCGGCGCCAGGGCGGCGCCGCGCCGCAGCGCCTCCGACCACGGGGCGATGGTCGCCGTCGGCACCGACCAGCCTTCGGTCGGGTCCATGAACAGCACGAGGCGCACCGCCGGCACCTGCGCCACCGCCGGCATCAGCGCCCTGGCGAGGCCGGCGCCCGAGCAGACCACCAGCCGGGCGCCGCTGTGCTCGAGCAGGTAGCGGTGGTCGTCGCTGGTGTTGGTGGTGTAGGCCGGCACGGTCACCCCGCCGGCCCGCATGATGGCGAGGTCGGCGATGCACCACTCCGGGCGGTTCTCGCTGACCAGCAGGACCCGGTCGCCGGCGGCGAGCCCGGCATCGACGAGGGTGGCGGCAAGCTCGCGGCTCTCGCGCTGGACCCGCGCCCAGCTCCAGCTGTGCCAGGCCTTGTCCGCGCCCTTGGCCCACAGGAAGGGCAGTTCGCCGAGCCGCCCGGCGGTGGCGTCGAACATGGCGACGAGGTTCGGTCCCAGATCCGGCCCGGCCATGCTCACGTCCACCCCCCGCTGCGCTCCGCACCGCCGACGTAGGCCGCGGGCGCCGCAGCGGCAAGTCGCCCTTCCGGCTGGACCTGCGGCCCGCCAGCGCCAATATCCAGCGGGGCCGCGATCCGGCCGCCGTTCCTGCCGGACCTCCGGCGCACCCCCGAGGGGATTGGATGATGACGCCAGCCGCCGCCGAGGCTGCAACGACCGCCGCCGACGCCCTGCCGGCAACGGCCCCGACCTGGAACCTGGGCGATCTCTACCTCGGCCCGGACGACCCGGCGCTGGAGGCGGACCTCGTCGCCGCCGAGCGCGAGGCCGCCGCCCTCGCCGCGGCCTGCAAGGGGCGTCTGCCGGAGCTCGACGGCGACGCGCTGGCCGAGATGCTGGAGCGCTACGAGGCGCTCGACGACCGCATCGGCCGGGTCTCGTCCTTCGCCCAGCTGCGCTTCGCCGCCGACCGCAGCGACGCCGAGGTCGGCCGCTTCTTCCAGGCCATCTCGGAGCGCACCAACGCGATCTGGACGACGCTGCTGTTCGTCACCCTCGAGATCAACAAGCTCGAGGAGGACCACCTGCAGCGGCAGCTCGCCGGCTCGCCGCGGCTGCAGCGCCTCGCCCCCTGGCTGCGCGACTGCCGCAGCTACCGGCCGCACCAGCTGGCCGACGAGGTCGAGCGCGTGCTGCACGAGAAGTCGGTGGTCGGCCGCGCCGCCTGGGTGCGGCTGTTCGACGAGACCCTGGCCGGGCTGCGCTTCCCGCTCGACGGCCGCGACCTCACCTCGGCCGAGGTCTTCGATGCGATGTCGAGCAAGGACCGCGAGCGCCGCCGCGCCGCCGCGGACTCGATCGCCGGCGTGCTCGCCCAGAACGTCCGCCTGTTCGCGCGCATCACCAACACCCTGGCCAAGGAGAAGCAGATCGAGGACGGCTGGCGGCACTTCGCCCGGCCGATCTCGTCGCGCAACCTCGCCAACCAGGTCGAGGACGAGGTGGTCGATGCGCTGATCGCGGCGGTGAAGGATGCCTATCCGCGGATCTCGCACCGCTACTACGCGCTCAAGGCCCGCTGGATGGGGCTCGAGCGGCTGGCCTACTACGACCGGAACGCGCCCCTGCCCGAGGACAGCGACGTCCGCCGGCCGTGGAGCGAGGCCAAGGTCGTCGTCCTCGACGCCTACCGCAGCTTCTCCCCGACGCTGGCCGGCATCGTCGAGAAGTTCTTCGAGAAGGACTGGATCGACGCGGAGCTGCGCCCGGGCAAGGACAGCGGCGCCTTCTGCCATCCCACCGTCCCCAGCGCCCACCCCTACGTCCTGATGAACTACCAGGGCCGCAACCGGGACATCATGACGCTCGCCCACGAGCTCGGGCACGGCGTCCACCAGGTGCTGGCGGCTCGCCAGGGCCCGCTGATGGCGAGCACGCCGCTGACCCTGGCCGAGACCGCCTCGGTGTTCGGCGAGCAGCTGACCTTCCGCGCCCTGCTCGACGCCGAGACCGACCCGGTCCGGCGGCGCGTGCTCCTCGCCGCCAAGATCGAGGACATGATCAACACGGTGGTCCGCCAGATCGCCTTCGTCGAGTTCGAGCGGCGGGTCCACGAGGCGCGGGCGAAGGCCGAGCTCACCCCCGACGAGCTGGGCGAGATCTGGATGGCCGTGCAGGGCGAGAGCCTGGGCCCGGCGATCGAGCTGCCCGACGCCTACCGCACCTGGTGGAGCTACATCCCGCATTTCGTCCACGTGCCGTTCTACGTCTACGCCTACGCCTTCGGCGACTGCCTGGTGAACTCGCTCTACGCGGTCTACCGGCAGCAGCCCGACGGCTTCGAGCCGCGCTACCTCGGCATGCTCGAGGCCGGCGGCACGCTGCGCCACCGCGAGCTGCTGGCGCCCTTCGGCCTCGACGCCACCGACCCCGGCTTCTGGAGTCGCGGCCTCGGCATCCTCGAGGGGCTGATCGACGAGCTGGAGACGGCGCTGGACGAGCGGGCCTGAGCCGGTGGCGTCGACCGAGAACAGCCTCGCCGGCCGGGTTGCCCGCTACGCCCAGGTCGGCAGCACCGTCGCCGGCCAGGCGGCGCGCATGGCCGGAGCCCGGCTCATGGGCCGGCCGTTCGACCGGCTGGCCCATGCCGGCGAGCTGCGCGAGGCCTTCGGCGGGCTGAAGGGCCCGCTGATGAAGGTCGCCCAGATGATGGCGACCATCCCGGACGCCCTGCCGGCCGAGTACGCCGCCGAGCTGGCCCAGCTGCAGAGCCAGGCGCCGCCGATGGGCAAGCCCTTCGTCCGGCGGCGCATGGCGGCCGAGCTCGGGCCCGACTGGCAGGACCGGTTCGCCAGCTTCGACCTCGAGGCCGCGGCGGCGGCGTCGCTGGGCCAGGTGCACCGTGCCCTGCTGCACGACGGCCGCACCGTCGCCTGCAAGCTGCAGTACCCCAACATCGAGTCGGCGGTGGAGGCCGACCTGTCGCAGCTGCGGCTGATCTTCGCCATCTACAAGCGCTACGATCCGTCGATCGACCCGTCGCGCATCTACGAGGAGATCTCGGCCCGGCTGCGCGAGGAGCTCGACTACGCCCGCGAGGCCCGGCACATGGCGCTCTACCGCCACATGCTGGCGGAGGAAGCGCACGTCCACGTGCCCGATGTCGTCGGCGAGCTGTCGACCGGCCGCCTGCTCACCATGGGCTGGCTCGACGGAAAGCCGCTGCTGACCTTCAAGGCCGGGGACCAGGCCAGCCGCGACCGCCTCGCGCTCAACATGTTCCACGCCTGGTACAAGCCGTTCTACGACTACGGCGTGATCCACGGCGACCCGCACCTCGGCAACTACACGGTGCGACCCGACCTCGACGTCAACCTGCTCGACTTCGGCTGCATCCGGGTCTTCCCGCCGCGCTTCGTGAAGGGTGTGATCGACCTCTACTGGGCGCTCGCCCGCAACGACCGCGACCTTGCCGTCGAGGCCTACGCCAGCTGGGGCTTCTCCGGCCTGTCCAACGACGTCATCGACATCCTCAACGAGTGGGCGACCTTCCTCTACGGCCCGCTGCTCGAGGACCGGCCGCGGCTGATCGAGGAGACCAACAGCGGCCGCAGCGGCCGCGCCGTCGCCGAGCGGGTGCACCAGCGCCTGCGCGAGGCCGGCGGCGTGATGCCGCCCCGCGAGTTTGTTTTCATGGACCGTGCAGCCATAGGCCTAGGTTCGGTGTTCCTGCACCTGAAAGCCGAGATCAACTGGCACAGGCTGTTCATGGACCTGATTCGCGACTTCGACGTCGATGCGCTGGCGGCGCGCCAGCGGGCGGCCCTGCACGCGGCGGGTCTCGGCGACGAGGCGGCCTGACCGGGATGGCCCGGTCCCCGGACGGAGCGGCCGAGGCCTGGTTCCCGCGTCCCACACTGCCGGCAGCGCCGCCCGGCAGCGCCGTCGTCAACCTGCTGGGTGCGGTGCTGGTCGGCGCCATCCTCTATCTCGGCGCCGACCTGCTGGTGCCGCTGGCGCTGGCTATCCTGCTGGCCTTCGCCCTGGCGCCGCCGGTCGTCTGGCTGCGCCGCATCGGCCTGCCGCGCGTGCCGTCGGTGATCGTCGTCACCGTGCTCAGCGCCATGCTGCTGGCCGGGCTCGGCTTCGTCATCACCCACCAGCTGGTCGAGCTCGCCGGCAACCTGCCGCGCTACGAGGAGACGCTGCGCGACAAGATCAGGCTGCTGCGCGACGCCTCGCCGTCCGGCGGCGTGATCGACCGGACCGTCGCCACCATCAAGGACCTGCAGGAGGAGCTGGGCAACGCCGCCGAGGGCGGCGACGACACCGTGGCGCAGTCGGACGCGGGCGGCCAGATCGAGGTCGTCCGCCCGGTCCCGGTCGAGGTCCGCGACACCGGCACGTCGCCGGTCCAGACCATCCTCGACTTCCTGGGACCGGTGCTGGGGCCGATCGGCACCGCCGGCCTGGTCGTCGTCTTCACCGTCTTCATGCTGCTGCAGCGCGAGGACCTCCGCGACCGCGCCATCCGCCTGCTCGGCGGGCGGGACCTCACCCGCGCCACCAACGCCATGGACGAGGCCGCCCAGCGGGTCAGCCGCTACCTGCTGATGCAGCTGGTCATCAACGTCAGCTACGGCATCCCCTACGGCGTCGGGCTCTGGCTGATCGGTGTGCCCAATGCCGCCCTGTGGGGCGTGCTGGCGACGGTGCTGCGCTTCATCCCCTATCTCGGCCCGATCATCGCCGCCTTCTTCCCGCTGGTGCTGGCGATCGCCGTCGACCCGGGCTGGACGATGCTGGCGCTGACCCTGGGCCTGATCGTCGGCCTCGAGCTGGTCAGCAACAATGTGCTGGAGCCCTGGCTCTACGGCGCCAGCACCGGCCTGTCGCCGGTGGCGATCCTGGTGGCGGCGCTGTTCTGGACGGTGCTGTGGGGCCCGGTGGGGCTGCTGCTGGCGACGCCCTTGACGGTCTGCGTCGTCGTTCTCGGCCGGCATGTGCCGCAGCTCAACTTCCTCGAGATCCTGCTCGGCGACCAGCCGGCGATGCCGGTCCATGCCCGGGTCTACCAGCGGCTGCTCGCCCGCGACCTCCGCGAGGCCGGCGAGATCGCCGAGACCTATCTCGAGGATCACGATGCCGACCGGCTGTTCGACCGGGTGCTGCTGCCGGCCGCGGCCGAGGCGGAGCTCGCCCGCGAGCGCGGCGCGCTCGAGCCCGACCAGGCCGGCTGGGTCGCCGCCGGGATCGTCGATCTCGCCGATTTCCTGGCCGAGCCGGCGGCACCGCCGCAGGGACCCGTGCGGCCGCTGCTCTGCGTCGGCGAGCGCAGCGAGCTCGACCTCGCCGCCGCCTCGCTGATCGGCCGCCGCGCCGCCGAGGAGCTGCCGGTCGAGCCGCTCGTCGTCCCGCCGACGGCGCGCCTCGCCGACCTGCGGGCGCTGGCGGCGACGCCGCCGGCCGCGGCCTGCATCGCCCGTGTCGGCCACACCTCGACGGCGCATGTCGAGCGCCTGCGCCGGCGTCTGCGTGCTGCCTTCGGGGCCGAGCTGCCGGTCGTCCACCTGCCGCACGACCAGCTGACCGCCGGCGGCGTCGCCGCCGCCGTCGCCGCGCTGGGCAGTGCCATGCAGGGCGTGAAGCCGGTCAGTCCAGCGTCTGCCGGTAGCGCTTGAGGGCCACGGTCGCCACCACCGCGGTGAACAGCAGCAGCGGCCAGACATGCGGCCAGACCTCGGCGAGGCCGTTGCCCTTGAGCAGGACGCCGCGCACCAGCCGCAGGAAATGGGTGAGCGGCAGCACCTCGCCGATCACCTGCGCCCAGGCCGGCATGCCGCGGAACGGGAACATGAAGCCCGACAGCAGGATCGACGGCAGGAAGAAGAAGAAGGTCAGCTGCATCGCCTGCAGCTGGTTGCGGGCGAGCGTCGAGAAGGTGAAGCCGACGGCGAGGTTGGCCGCGATGTAGGCCAGCAGGGCGGTCAGCAGCAGGCCCAGCGAGCCCAGCATCGGCACCGCGAACAGGTAGCGCGCCGCGAGCAGCACCACCGCCACCTGGACGTAGCCGACGACGATGTAGGGCACGATCTTGCCGAGCATCACCTCGCCCGGCCGCAGCGGCATCGCCAGGAGGTTCTCCATGGTGCCGCGCTCGGTCTCGCGGGTGACGGCCAGCGCCGTCATCAGCACCATGGTCATCGTCAGGATCACGCCGAGCAGCCCCGGCACGACGTTGTAGGCGGTGATCCGCTCGGGGTTGTAGCGGCGGTGCAGGACCACCTCGACGGGCGCCTCGCCGGCCCGCAGGCCGGCCAGGGGCCCCACCAGATCGGGGTTCAGCGCGGTCCGCGCGAGGTCGCCCAGCGCCGCCACCGCGTTGCCGGCCGCCACCGGGTCGCTGGCATCGACCTCGACCAGCAGCGCCGGCCGCTCGCCGCGGACCAGGTCGCGGCCGAAATCCTCGGGAACGGTGACGACGAACATCGCGTCGCCGCGGGCCAGCACGGCATCGGCCGCGGCATCGTCGGGAACGCTGCCGATCACGTCGAAGTAGCGGGTGTTCTCGAGCGCCGCGACGAAGCTGCGGGCGAACACGCCGGGATCGCGCACCTGCACCACGGTCGGCAGGTGCTGCGGATCGGTGTTGATGGCGTAGCCGAACAGCAGCAGCTGCATCACCGGCACCCCCAGCATCATGCCGAAGGTCAGCCGGTCGCGGCGCATCTGGATGAACTCCTTGAGGATCATGGCCAGGATGCGGCGCGGCGAGGGCAGGTGCATGGCCGCTCAGGCCTTCTCGCGGTAGGGCGCCATCAGGTGGATGAAGACGTCCTCGAGGCCCGGCGCGGCTTCCTCCCAGCGCAGCTCCGGCCGGTCGCGCCACGGGGCTATCGCCCGCTGCAGGGCCGCGGCATCGGTGGCGCTGACGTGCAGCGAGGCGCCGAACAGGGCGGTCTGGATGCCCGGCACGCCGGCCAGCTCGTGCGACAGCGTCCGCACCGCGGCACCGGTCGCGACCCAGGTGGCGAGCCCGGCCCCGGCGATCACCTCGTCGACCGTTCCCTGCGCCAGCACGTCGCCATAGGCGAGGTAGACGATGCGGTCGCAGCGCTCGGCCTCGTCCATGTAGTGGGTGCTGACCAGCACGGTGATGCCGGCGGCGGCGAGGCGGTGGATCTGCTCCCAGAAGTCGCGCCGCGCCTGCGGGTCGACGCCGGCCGTCGGCTCGTCGAGCAGCAGCAGCTCCGGCCGGTGCAGCATGCAGGCGGCCAGCGCCAGCCGCTGCTTCCAGCCGCCCGACAGCTGCCCGGCGAGCTGGCCCGCGCGATGGGCGAGGCCCAGCCCGACGAGCGCCCGGTCGACCGCCTCGCGGCGCTGCGGCAGGGCGTAGAGGCGGGCAACGAAGTCCAGGTTCTCGCGGATCGTCAGGTCCTCGTAGAAGCTGAACTTCTGCGTCATGTAGCCGGTGCGCAGCTTGATGGCGTCGCTCTGGCTGAGCACGTCGAAGCCGAGGCAGGTGCCGCTGCCGCCGTCCGGCCGCAGCAGCCCGCACAGCATCCGGATCGTCGTCGTCTTGCCGCTGCCGTTGGGGCCGAGGAAGCCCCAGACCTGGCCGCGCGGCACGGTCAGCGTGAAGTCGCGGACCACCTCGCGCTGGCCGAAGCGCTTGCGCAGGTGGTGCACGTCGATGGCGGGGACCTCGCTCATGCGCCCGGGACCGCGACGTCGACCGGCTGGCCCGGCCGCGGCAGGAAGCCGTCCGGCGCCGGCCAGGCCTCGACCCGGTAGACCAGCCGCTCGCGGCTGCCGATCGAGTAGATCACCGGCGGGGTGAACTCGGCCTGGTCGGCGACGAAGCGCACCGTGGCGACGAGCCCGTCGGGGCAGCCGTCGCAGCGCCATGTCACATCGGTGCCGGGCACGAAGCGCGGCAGCAGCGGCTCCGGCACGAAGAAGCGGATCTTGCGGTTCTCGGGCGGCAGCAGGCTCACGACCGCGCGGTCCGCCGGCACGCGCTCGCCGGGCCGGAAGAACGTGTCCTCGACACGCGCCGCCGCCGGGGCGACCGGCGCCTGCTCGACCAGGCGACGCTCGGCGCGAGCCAGCGCCGCTTCCGCCGCCGCAACCCGCGATTCGGCGGCGGCGATGCGGTCGCTGCGGCCACCCAGCCGGGCGGCGGCCAGGCTCGCCTGCATCTCGTCGAGCTCGGCCTGCTTGCGGTCGTGCGTCGAGCGTGCCTCGTCGAGCCGTTCCCGGGCCGCGGCATTGGTCTTCACCAGCTGCTCCAGCCGGCCGACCTGCAGCGACCAGTAGGCGAGGTCGGCGCTGGCCTGCTCGGCCCGCGCCGCGCGCGCCTGCAGCTCCTCGTCGCGCTCGCCCTTGCGCAGGTCGGCGAGATCGGACCGTGCCGCGGCGAGCTCGGCCGCCGCGGCGGCGCGGTCGGCGGCGAGCAGCGTCGTGTCCAGCGCGAACAGGGGTGCGCCGGCGCCGACCTGCTGCCCGCGCTCGACGTCGAGCCGCAGCAGCTGGCCCTCGACGGGGGCGGCGATGCGCAGGTACTCGCCCTCGCCATAGCCTTGCAGCCAGCCCGGATCGGCCGGCGCCCCGGCCAGGCCGAGGAAGGCCGCGACCGCCGCCAGGGCGCCCTGCAGCGACGTCCAGAGGTCAGCGGCCATCGCCGGTCTCCGCCGGCTGCGGGCGCAGCCCGGCCAGCACGAGGTCGAGGTGGCTGCGCAGGAACTCGAGCGGCGCGAAGGCGACCGGTGCGACGGGCGCGAAGGCGTAGCGCCACATGACGATGAACAGGACCGGCGCCATCAGCGAGCGGACGGTGTGCTCGACCGGCACCGGGCGGAACTCGCCGCTGGCGATGCCGCGACGCACGGCACCGCCCAGCAGCCGCACCCCGCGCAGGATGACCTCCTCGAGGTAGAAGCGGGCGAGGTCCGGGAACTTGCCGGCCTCGCTGAGCATCAGCTTGGGAATGCCGCCGAGCCGCGAGCGCAGCGCCCGCCGTGCCGCCAGCTCGACCATCGTCCGCAGCAGCTCGGCCTGCGGCCCGGCATGGCGGGCGGCCAGCCGCTCGGCGCGCGCGATGTTGGGCAGCACGGCGGTCCGCACCACCGCCTTGAACAGCTCCTCCTTGCTCGGGAAGTAGAGGTAGAGCGTGCCCTTGCTGACCCCGGCGCGGGCGGCGACGTCGTCGAGGCGGGCGGCGGCGAAGCCGGTCTCGGTGAAGATGTCCAGCGCGGCATCGACGATCTCGCGCGGCCGCGCTTCCTTGCGGCGCTGGCGCGGGGCCCGGACGGGCGGCATGACCGTGTCCATCTAATGACTGACCAGTCAGTCAGTAACTCGTCCCCGTCACGAAAGCAAGCGTCCGGCCGCTCGTGTTGACTCCGCGGAGGGCCACGACTTAGCTCCTACCGCTTGCGACCCCGGACAACGCCGGGGCGGGCAGGGAGGCTATTCGCATGCTCAGGACAACGCGTCGCTTGTTCGCCGGCGTCGCCGTGACCGCGATGATCGCGCTCGGCGGGATGGGCTCGGCCCGGGCCGAGGACATCACCATCATGACCTCGGTGCCGAACCTCGGCTTTCCGTTCTTCGTCCACATGATGAAGGAGCTGCGCCAGGAGGGCGAGAAGCTCGGCGTCAAGACGATCGAGGCGGACGGGCAGAACAGCACGCCCAAGCAGACCTCCGACATCGAGACCGCCGTCGTCCAGGGCGTCAGCGGCATCGTCATCAGCCCGTCGGACGTCAACGCCACGGCACCCGCCATCCAGGCGGCGATCGACAACGGCGTGCCGGTCGTCACCATCGACCGCCGTGTCGCCGACGTGCCGTCGATCCTGGCCCATGTCGGCGCCGACAACGTCAAGGGCGGCGAGGCCCAGGGCGAGTGGGTGGTGGCCAACTTCCCGAACGGGGCCACCATCATCAACCTGCAGGGCCAGCCCGGCGCCAGCCCGGCCATCGACCGCAACAAGGGCCTGCACAACGTCCTCGACAAGTCGCCGGACAAGTACAAGTTCGTGGCCGAGCAGACGGCGAACTTCGCGCGCGACCAGGGCCTGGCCGTGACCGAGAGCCTGCTCGCCGGCATGACCACGCCGCCCGACATCATCGTCGCCGCCAACGACGACATGGCGCTGGGTGCCCTCGAGGCGATCAAGAACCGCAACCTCGCCATCAAGGTCATCGGCTTCGACGCGCTGCCCGAGGCGCTGGCCTCGGTGCGCGACGGCGGCCTGTCCGGCACCGTCGAGCAGTTCCCCGGCGGCCAGAGCCGCAAGGCCATGCAGATCATGGTCGACTACCTGAAGACCAAGCAGGAGCCGGCCGAGAAGCTGGTGCTCTTGACCCCGGTCATGATCACCAAGGACAACATCAACGACGCCGAGCGCCTCGGCGAGGTGAAGTGAGCGAGGGCGGGGTGGCGACGGCCGTGGACGGAGCCACCCCGCTCCTGCGCATGACCGGCATCGGCAAGGCCTTTCCGGGCGTCCAGGCGCTGTCGGACGTGGCCTTCAGCGTCGGCCGCGGCGAGGTCCACGCCCTGCTCGGCGAGAACGGTGCGGGCAAGTCGACCCTGCTCAAGATCCTGGCCGGCGCCCAGCAGCCGGACAGCGGCACCATCGAGTTCGACGGCCGGCAGGTGACGCTGGCCAACCCGCTGCGCGCCCAGGAGCTGGGCATCGTCACGATCTACCAGGAGTTCAACCTGGTCCCGTCGCTGTCGATCGCCGAGAATGTGTTCATCGGCCGCGAGCCGGTGCGCATGGGCTTCGTCGACTGGCCGGAGATGGCGAGGCGCACCCGCGCCATCACCGCCACGGTCGGCCTCGACCACGACCCGTCGCGGCTGGTCTCCGACCTGTCCGTGGCCGAGCAGCAGATGGTCGAGATCGCCCGGGCGCTGTCGATGGACGCCAAGCTCGTCATCATGGACGAGCCGACCTCGGCGCTGAGCGAGGCCGAGGTCATCCGCCTGTTCCAGATCGTCCGCGACCTCAAGGGCCGCGGCATCTCGGTGATCTTCGTGACCCACCGGCTCGACGAGGTGATCCACATCTGCGACCGGATGACGGTGCTGCGCGACGGCCGCCTGGTCGGCGCCTGCCCGGTCGCCGAGACCGACATCGACGGCATCATCCGGATGATGGTCGGGCGCGAGATCGAGCGCCTGTTCCAGCACCGTGGCCACCGCACCGGCGGCGCCGTGGCGCTGCGCGTCGAGAACCTGTCGCGCGGCGCCGGCCGCGAGGCGCACGCGACGCTGCTGCACGACATCACGCTGGAGGTGCGCTCGGGCGAGATCCTGGGCCTCGCCGGCCTCGTCGGCGCGGGCCGCACCGAGCTCGCCCGCGCCATCTTCGGCGCCGACCCCTTCGACCGCGGCCGGATCCTGATCGACGGCCGCGAGCTGCAGATCCGCTCGCCGGTCGACGCCATCCGCGCCGGCATCGGCCTCGTGCCCGAGGACCGCAAGCAGCAGGCGCTGTTCCTGGCGCTGGCGGTGAAGAGCAACCTGGCCATCACCGCGCTCGACAAGCTGCGCGGCGCGCTGGGCCTGATCGACGACGGCAAGGAGGCGGCGCTGGTCGAGGAGTATCGCCGCAAGCTCGGCATCAAGATGGCGAGCCCGGGCCAGGAAATCGTCAACCTGTCGGGCGGCAACCAGCAGAAGGTGGTGCTCGCCCGCTGGCTGGCGCTGGGACCGCGCATCCTCATCGTCGACGAGCCGACCCGCGGCATCGATGTCGCCGCCAAGGCCGAGGTGCACCAGCTGCTCTACGACCTCGCCGATGCCGGCATCGCCGTGATCGCGATCTCCTCCGAGCTGCCGGAGGTGCTGACCATCAGCGACCGCATCGTCACCATGCGCGAGGGCCGCATCACCGGCGAGCTGCCGGCGGCCGAGGCCACCGAGGAGCGGCTGATGCAGCTGATGGCGCTGGGCGCTCGCCGGGCCGCCTGAGGCCGTCGGCATGTCGCGCCAGCGCCGGCTCGCCGAGGCCTTCTTCGGTGCTCCCTACGAGAAGCTGTCGCATCTCGAGCAGCGCGTCATCCACGACGTCGTCGAACGCCGCCGGACCAGCCGCAACGTCGCCGGGGCCACCGAGGAAGGCCTCACCCTCGGCCAGCGCGTCGCCGACCGGGTCGCCTCGTTCGGGGGTTCCTGGACCTTCATCATCATCTTCGGGACGGTGCTGGCCGTCTGGGTGGTCCTCAACTCGGTCCTGCTGGCCAGCATCGGGGACACCTTCGACCCCTACCCCTACATCCTGCTGAACCTCGTCCTGTCGATGCTGGCGGCGATCCAGGCGCCGGTCATCATGATGTCGCAGAACCGCCAGGCGGCCAAGGACCGGGCCGACATGGCCCATGACTACGAGGTCAATCTCAAGGCCGAGATGGAGCTCATGCAGCTCCACGACAAGATGGATGTGCTGGCGCAGCAGAAGTGGCAGGAGCTGCTCGACCTGCAGGCCCGCCAGCTCGACAAGCTGGACCGGATCATGGAGCGCCTCGAGGCGCTGGAGGCCGGCCGCGGCGCGCGCCCGTCAGAGCAGCTGGATGTCGGCGTCGGCCAGCCCGCCGGCGGCGAGGCCGCGCAGCAGCAGGGCGGTATCGCCGTCGAGCTGCAACCGGAGGTCGGCCCCGGCGACGATGGCGAGGCCGCGCGCCTCACCCGCCGCGGCGAAGCCGAAGCCTGACAGCACCAGCCGGTCGCTGCCGCGGACGAAGTCGGCGACGGTGACCATGCCGTCGCCGGCATCGACGAGGAAGCGGTCGGCGCCGGCACCGCCGACCAGCAGGTCGGCGCCGCCACCACCCGACAGGCTGTCGTTGCCGCCCTGGCCGTCGACGGTGTCGTCGCCCGCCTGGCCGAACAGCGCGTCCTGGCCGACCCCGCCCTTCAGCGTGTCGGCGCCATCCTCGCCGAAGGCATCGTCGTTGCCGCCGTTGGCCCAGATCTGGTCGTTGCCGCCGCCGCCCAGGAGCGAGTTGGCGCCGTCGCTGCCGATCAGGCCCTCGCCCCAGGCCGAGCCGATGACGTGCTCGATGCCGAACACGCCGTCGCGGCCGGCATCGACCAGCTTGGCCTGCATCAGGTCGATGGTGAAGACGCGGCCGGTCGTGCCGGACACGTCGAGCCAGTCCTCGCCGGCACCGCCGTCGATGGTATCGTTGCCCGCACCGGCGACGATCAGGTCGTCGCCCTCGCCGCCGAGGAGCAGGTCGTTGCCGGTGCCGCCGTCGAGCAGGTCATGGCCGAGACCGCCCTCGAGCCGGTCGTCGCCGGCGTCGCCGGCAAGCCGGTCCTCGCGACCGCCGCCCGCCACGAGGTCGTTGCCCGCGCCGCCGTAGAGGCTGTCGGCCTGCGCACCGCCGGCCAGCGTGTCGGCGCCGTCGCTTCCTGCCAGCGTCACGCCCTCCCGCCAGAGTCCGGCCATGGCGTCGAACGCGGCAACCGCAGCCCGATCGGGGACGGCGACGGTCAGCGCCTCGCGCAGCGTCCAGGTGCGGTCGGCGGCGACGATGGCGACGCGGTCCAGCCGGCCGGCATCGTCGTCCCAGGGCAGGCCGGCGAAGGGCAGGTAGAGCGCCGTGCCGTCGGCGAGGCGGACCAGCAGGTCGGAATCGGCCAGCCGGGCGGCGAGGTCGCCGTCGCCGCCTACCGCGAAGCTCGCGACCGGTGCCGACAGCCGCACGGTGGCGCAATAACCGAGGACGAGCGTCGCCACGTCCCGGCCGTCGCCGAGGCCCATCAGGATCGTCTGTCCGGCCGTGGGGTCGCCGGCAAGGATCACGTCGTCGCCGGGGCCGCCGGCGAAGCTGTCGGCGCCTTCGGCCGAGTCGAGCACATCGTCGCCGGCCCCGCCCGCAAGCAGGTCGCTGCCCGGATCGTCGACGAACTGATCATTCCCGGTCCCGCCGGCCAGCGTGTCGTTGCCGCTGCCGCCTTCGGCCAGGATGCCGTCACGCTGCCAGGTCATGGCTGCCGTCCCTTTGCTCCGCGATGCCCGGGCGGCAGGTTCGGCCAGGCATGGTTAACGAAGTGTTGACGGCTCGCGTCCCGCTGGAACTGGCCTCGCGCGCGACTAGGATAGCCTGCGCAGGACCACCGGCCCGCGAACGGGCCCGACAGGGAGGCTCCCCCATGAAGCTGCTCGCCACCACGGCGATGGCGCTGCTGGCCGTCGCCGGCACGGCCATGGCCCAGACGACCGACAAGCCGCTGGGCGAAGGCATGACCATGTACATGCAGATGGGCGGCAACCCCGGCGACGGGGCGACCTGGGCGCGCACCAACGGCGCGCTGGACGCCGCCAACGCGCTGGGGATCAAGGTCATCGAGCAGTACTCGGCGTGGGCGCCGGAGAAGATGCTCGACCAGTTCCGCGAGGCGATGGCCGCCAAGCCGACCTGCATCGGCATCATGGGCCATCCGGGCAACGGCGCCTTCGCCGACCTCGTCGCCCAGGCCCGTGCCGACGGCATCGTCGTCACCAGCGGCAATGCCCCGCTGAGCGAGCTCGCGGCGAAGTACCAGGCCGAGGGCTTCGGCTATTCGGGCGTCGAGCTCTACGCCGGCGGCTGGCTGACCGGCCAGAAGATGATCGAGGTCGGCAACCTCAAGAAGGGCGACAAGGCGCTGGTCTACGGGCTCCTCGCCGAGGCCGAGCGCGGCCAGTCCGACAAGGGCCTCAAGGACGCGCTCGAGGCCGCCGGGCTGCAGGTCGACTACATGGAGATCTCGGCCGAGGTGAACAGCGACAGCTCGCTGGCGGTGCCGATCCTCACCGCCTACCTCGAGAAGAACCCCGACGTGAAGGCGATGGGCACGCAGCATGGCGGTGTCACCTCGCAGTTCCAGAAGGCACTCGAGGCGGCCGGCAAGAAGCCGGGCGAGGTGGTCGTCGGCGGGATCGACCTGGCGCCCGCCACGATCGACGGGCTCGAGGGCGGCTGGATCACCGTCACCCTCGACCAGCAGCTCTACCTGCAGGGCTTCATCCCGGTGCTGCAGTGCGTGCTGTCGGCCAAGTACGGCTTCACCGGCTTCGCGGTGAACACCGGCGGCGGCGTGGTCACCCCGCAGTCGATCGGCGCCTTGGTGCCGCTGATCGAGAAGGGCATCCGCTGAGCCTCTGGCCATGAGCGGGCGGCCGGGGTGCCATGCTCCGGCCGACTCGCCCGGACCGTGCGGCGGCGCGTATCAGCAGGGCCATGTCCCTGCGCCGCCTCGCCGCCCTCGTCCTCGCCCTGCCGGGTTTCGCCGGCTGCGGCATGACCGACATCGTCAATGCCGTCGCCCCGCGCGACGGCTACCGCGTCGTCGCCGACCGGCGCTACGGCGACCTGCCGCGCCAGGCCCTCGACCTCTACGTGCCCGAGGGCCGCGGCGGGCCGCTGCCGGTGGTCGTCTTCCTCTATGGCGGCTCGTGGCAGACCGGCAGCCGAGCCGAGTTCCGCTTCGTCGGCGTCACCCTGGCCCGGCGCGGCTATCTCGCGGTCATCCCCGACTACCGGGTCTGGCCGCCGGACGGGTTCCCCGTCTTCCTCGACGACACGGCCGCCGCCATCGCCTGGGTCCGCGCGCATGCCGCCGAGGTCACCGGCGTCACCACCGGTCCCATCGTCCTTCTCGGCCATTCCGCCGGTGCCTACAACGCGGTGATGGTGACCCTCGACCGCCGCTGGCTCGAGGGCCAGGGCGCTGACCCGGACGCGACGATCGCCGCCACGGTCGGGCTGGCCGGTCCCTACGACTTCCTGCCGCTGACCGACCCCGCCCTGCAGGCCCTGTTCGGCCCCGAGGATCGGCTGCCGGCGACCCAGCCCATCGCCTATGCCCGGGGCGACGCCCCGCCGCTGCTGCTGGTCACCGGCGACGACGACCGCACCGTCTCGCCGCTGAACAGCGTGCGCCTCGCCGCCCGGGTCACCGGCGATGGCGGGGACGCCACGGTGCTGCGCTATCCCGGCATCGGCCATGTCGACATCATGGCGCCGTTCAGCCGTGGCCTCGGCTGGTACGCGCCGACGCTCGACGACATCGACCGCTGGCTGGAGCGCGTGCTGCCGCCGGCTACGGCTCAGGGCGTCCTGCCGACTCCGCCGGCATAGGCCGGCAGCTCGAGGTCGGTCTGGGTGTCGCTAGGGTCGCGCTGCGGCGCCGGCAGCTGGCGCTGCCCGCCGACGATGGCGCCGTCGCCGTCGACGAAGAGCGTGGTCCCCGGCGCGCCCCGGGCGGTCTCCGCGAGCCTGCCGTCGGCGTCGAAGCGGTCGACGGCCTGAGGCCGCCGGCGCAGGGCGCCGTCCGGGCGGCCGTCCTCGCGGAAGAACAGGGTGGTCCCGCCGAAGTCGCGGGCCGCCCCGAGCAGGTCGCCATCCTCGCCGTAGAAGAGGTAGACGCTGCCGCTGCGCCGGGCCGCGCCGACCAGCCGGCCGTTGCGGCGGAAATAGTAGATCGGTGCCTGCGACGGCATGCCGACCAGCGGCTCGCCGGCATCCTGCGCACGCGGCGCCGCGGCCGGCGCGCCCGTGGCGACGAGGAGGGCGACCGCCACGGTCGCGCGCCGGAGCCGGCGGGGAGGCGTCGGGGCGACGCCTCCCCTCGGGCCTGGCGTCACTGGACGCCGACCGAGATCGACACGCTGTTGCCGATGGCGGCGGCGGTTGCCGAGGCGTTGCCGCCGACATCGTTGATGCGGGCCACGGCCTGCGCCACGGCGTCGCCATTGTTCTGCTGCAGGCTGCCGACGCCACCCAGCTTGTTGGTGCCGGCCAGCGTCACCGACAGCGAGTTGCCGATCGCCGCCGACGTGGCACTGGCGTCGCCCTTGACGTTGCTGATGTTGGCGTCGAGGTCGCTGAACAGGTCACCGGTGTTGAGCTGGCCGTTGAGCACGAGGCCGTTGACCTGGTCGGTGATCTTGTTCGTGTCGGGGGTGTTGACCTTGACGTTGTCGGCCATGGCCTGGCCGGCGACGAGGCCGGCAAGCGCCAGGCCCAGGACGATGCGGGTACGGATGCTCACTTGAGATCTCCACGGTTCAGGGGTTCGGAGGTTGGGGTGCCGCTGCCGCCCTCGGGCAGCAGCGGCGGGTCGAGGACCGGCAGGCAGGCTGTGACGTTCACGTCGTGCAGCTTGCCCACCAGCTCCACCACGGCGCGTTCCACGAGGGCACGCACGCCGCGTTGGATGGGCTCCTGGCTCCGCTCGCCCACACCGATGTCGAGGGGCTCGTCGTTGCCATAGAATTCGAAGAAGCCGGCGCGCAGCTCGCGCCCCATGATCTGCTGCTGGTAGCTGACCACCTCGACGACCTCGAGGTCGCGGGTGTTCACCAGCCGCATGTCGAGACCGATGTTGAGGACGTAGAAGCGGCCGCCGAAGCCGACCGAGCCGATCAGCGCGTCGGCCGAGCTCGAATGGATGTTGAAGTTGAGCTCGGTGATACCGCCGACGAGGTAGTAGTCGCTGCCCTTGATGCTGCCGGCGAGGATCTCGCGGAACGGCTTTTCCTGATCGGCGATGAGCTTGTTGTTGGCGTACTGGAGCTCGGCCTCGGCGACGCTGGTGTCGAACCGCTCGACCTGGCGCAGCCCGGCCTTGCGTAGCGCCGACATCGCCATCAGCGCGGCGCCCTGGGTGACGACCTTGCCGGTGTAGTAGTCGTCGCGGCCGGTGTAGTCCTCGATCCGCCCGACGCTGAAGGCGAAGGCCGAACGCTGCTCCGGTGCCAGGCCGTCGCGCAGGCAGGACAGGGCCGGCGAGTAGAGCGTCGGGTTGTCGGTGACCCGCGCGTTGCCGATCGGCTCCAGATAGTTGCCGTCCTTGTTGAGCGGCATACCGGTGCAGCCGGCGAGCAGCGCTGCGGCCAGCAGGGCGGCCGCGACGGGGCCAGGGGCTCGGCGGCTCATGGCGCGAGGTCCAGCGACCCGTTGAGGACCAGCGTCGCCTGGTTGCTGCCCTTGCTGGTCTGCTCGCTGGTGACGACGACGGTGTTGCCGCTGCCCTGGACCGAGACGTTGAGGACGTTGCCGGCGGCGAGCGCGCTCGCCTGGCCGCGGCGGACGCTGGTGCGGTTGCCGTTGCGGTCACGCTGGCCGGCGATCGGCCGCCACAGGTCGGCCTGCGCCGCAAAGCCCAGCGGCCGCTGCATCTCGCCCAGCTCGCTGGGGGCGAACTCCTGCGCCGCGGCGGGGCCGCAGAGCAGGAGCAGGACGAGGGCGGGGCGGAGGCGAGGCATGGTCGGGTTGGGGTCCGGGTTGGCTGCCCCACCCTGTGCAGCCGCCGTGCCAGCCCCCGTGCCAGCTCGCTAAGCTATTGAAAGAAATGGATTGTCGATGCCTTGGTTGGGCTCGGCGCCGGCACCGGGATTCGCAACCTGCGAAGCAGTGCGGGAAATCTGCGGTTGCGATTCTTGTAACGCGATGCCGCCTGCCACGGCCTCAAGCTGTGACGCGGGCCGGCGAAACCTCCAGCCCATGCCTTCCGGCGATCCGCACGAATGGTCGTCGCGGACGGAAGGAAGCAGGAGACCAGCCATGGCCATCATCGACGGCACGGGCGGCAACGACACGAAGGTCGGCACGTCGGGCAGCGACACCATCAGCCTGTTCGGCGGCGACGATCGCGGCAACGGCGGCGACGGCGCCGATACCATCTTCGGCGGCGCCGGCAACGATCGCCTCTATGGCGGCGGCAGCGACCTGGGCGGCAGCGGTGCCGACCGCCTCTATGGCGGCAACGGTGCCGACACCGCCTTCGGCTACGCCGGCAACGACACCCTTTACGGCGGCAATGGCGGCGACGTGCTCCGGGCAGGCAGCGGCGACGACCGGGTCTATGGCGACGACGGCAATGACGACATCAATGGCTGGACCGGCAACGACAGCCTGTTCGGCGGCGGCGGGAACGACGTCCTGCGGGCCGGCCCGTCGGACGACCCGGATCTCGGCGACACCGACGTGCTCTACGGGGGCTCGGGCAACGACACGCTCTACGCCGGCGAGTCCTTCGGCAATGCCCACCTCTTCGGCGGCACCGGCGACGACACGCTGCATGGCAACACCGGCGGCGTCCACCTCGACGGCGGCCTCGGCGCCGACACGTTGATCGGCGGGGAAGGTCTGTTCAGCTTCCATTTCGGCAACGATGCGGGCGCCACCAACCTCGTCATCGACTTTTCCGGCGACAACGACGACGAGCTCGACGTCTCGGCGGTCGACTACGACGGCAAGGGCCTCGGCGACGGCCTCGACGCCGACGGCATCGCCATCACCTCGGTGGCGGGCGACACGAAGATCGTGTTCAGCGACGGCGGCACCGTCACCACCGTCATCCGCCTCGACGGCATCCTGCCGGGCGAGCTGCACGAGGAGTGGTTCACGTTCTGAGCCTGACCGCGGGCGGCATCCAGCGTCCTCTATTGAGGGCGGGCCGGCAGCGACGATAGCATGACCGTCCTGGCCAGCCGGACGTGCCCATGGATGCCGCCCACGCGCTCGTGCAGCGACTTGCCGAGCGGATCGCCGACGACGAGGTCGAGATCGCACCCGACCTGCTCGACGGCTATCTCGCCGGCGAGCGCAACGATCCGGCCGCCGCCGAGCCGGTGCTGGGCGGTTTCGACGTCGCCTCGGGCTACAGCATCATCCTCGCGGTGCTCGACGGCCTGCGCGCCAATGCCGACGTGATCTCGATGGTGCTGGGCGTCGGCTCGGCCGCCACCGGCCTGCTCGTGAACCTGCTCAGCATCCGTACCGCCCTCGCCCGCAAGCCGGCGGGCGCGCCGGACGAGGCGGCGCGCACCTTGCTCCGGGCGCTCGACTCGATCGAGCAGCGGCTGTCGGCGTCGGGCATACCGGCCGAGAAGGCGCCCGAGATCGGCCGCGCCGCGCTGCTGACGTTGCTCGAGCGGCCGGACGATGCCCGACGCCTCCTCGACAGCCTCGCCACCGCCAAGGCCTGACGCCGGGCCGCTGCCGCCCTGGCTGTGGCTGTGGGCGGCGGCGCTCGTCGCCCTCGTCCCGCAGCTCGTCGGCGACGCCTGGCGCACCGTCGCCACCTTCAACGCGTGGGTGATCCCGCCGTTCGGCCTCGAGCTCTGGCTGCCGGCGGTGTTCCTCGTGCTGCTGCTGTTCCAGAACCTGCCGGCGCTGGTGTTCCTCGCCGGCATCGCGGCCGCATTGTTCCCCGGGCGCCGCGCCGCCCGCATCGAGCGCCGCTTCGGCCTCGTCCCGCTCGCCGACCGCGGTGGGGCCGCCGCCGAGATCGCCGCCTTCGTCGCCGCCGAGGCGCCGGGTCTCGAGCTGCGCCTGAACGCCCGGCGGATGGCGCCCCTGGCCTTCGTCTATCCGCTGGGCCCCAGACGCAGTGCCCTCGCCGTGTTCGGCGGTCTGCTCAAGCTCTGGCGAGGCGACCGGGCCAGTGCCGAGGCCGTGCTGCTGCACGAGATCGCCCACCAGCGCCAGGGCGACCCCGCGATCATCGGCATCGGCTCCTTCCTCGCCCCGGTGCTCAAGGCCTGGCCCTTCGCCGTGCTGGCCTTCGCCGTCGCCGTGCTGCTGCTCGACCTGCTGCTGCGCCGGGAGATCGAGGCCTTCACCCTGGCCTTCGCCGTGCTCGAGGACACCGAGGTCGCCGACGCGCCGAACGACGCGTGGACGATCATGCACGACTACCTTTCCCACTATTTGTGGATCGTGCAGCCCAGCCCGTGGGCCACCGTGCTCGGCTACGCGCTGTGGTCGCTGGGCGTGGTGCTGCTGCCGACCGTCGCCGTCTGGTGCGCCGAGCTGACCGCCGACCGGTTCACGGCCTCCCGGCCCGGGTCGCGCGACGCGCTGCTGCGCGCCCTCGACGCCGGTGCCGCCGCGCCCCGGCCGGCGTCCTGGCGCAGCTCGTGGAGTTGGCTGATCCACGCCGTCTCGCATCCGCCGCGGCCGCTGCGGCGGCTGCTCGCCGCCCGGGCCGGTCCCGCCGCCACGGCGCTGGTCATCGCGGTGCTGTTCCCGCTGGGCTATCTCGCCAGCGCCCTGCTGATCCTGCCGGTCGCGTGGATGTCGGCCACCGCCAGCGGCTCGACGGCGCTGGGCCTGGTCCCGTTCGTCGCCGGCAACCTGCCCTACCTCTTCGCCGGCAGCCGCTGGCAGCTCCTCGTCGTGGCGCTCGTGCTCGCCTTGTGGCCGCTGCTGGCGCCGTGGTGGACCCGTCTCGTCGCCGGCCGCGCGCTGCCGACGGGACGTGGCGAGCGGCTCGCCGTCGTCCTGCCCGGCGTGGCGCTGCTCGCCGCCGCGCTGGCGCTCGATCCCGCCACGCAGCCGTTCCTCGGCGCACCGGTGCAGGCCGAGAAGCCGGCGGCGCGGCCGCCGGGTCCGGCGCTGGCCGTGTCCAAGCGGGTCTACCGCTTCGACGAACCGGTCGTGGTCGAGGTCTGGGGGCTCGATGCGCCGAAGCAGAACTGGGTCGCCATCGTCCCCTGGGACCTGCCGCCCGACCGCTACGTCGACGATCCCGAGTGGTGGCGCTTCACCACCGGCATGGCCGACGGCCGGCTCGAGTTCCACCCGCGCCAGCCCGGCGTGTTCGAGGCCCGCCTGTTCCTCGACTGGCCCGACGGCGGCACGGTCATCCGCAGCAAGGCCAAGTTCGTGATCGACAAGGCCCGGCCGTGAGGACGGCGCTCGCGGCCTTCGTCCTCGTCCTGGTGGTGACCGGCGACGCCGTCGCGCAGTCCCGGCCTGAGCCCGCCCTGCTCGCCCACCTAGACTCGATCGTCGCCACGGCCGAGCCGACGCTGCGGCGCTGGGGTTATCTCGCGGTGATGGCGGTGCTGTTCGTCGAGGCCGCCTGCATTCCGGCGCCCGGCCTGACCCTGCTGCTGGCGGCGGCGGTGCTGGCGGCCCGCGGCGAGCTGTCGATCGGCCTGCTGCTGCCGCTGGCCATGCTCGGCATGGTCGCCGGCAGCCAGCTGGCCTACGCCCTCGGCCGCTACGGCGGCCGACCGCTGCTGCAGCGCCTGCCGCTGGCGCCGCAGCGGCTCGCGGCGATCGAGGCCACCTTCGCCCGCTGGGGCGTGCTGGCGGTGCTGGTCGGCCCGTTCCCCGACGGCCTGCGCCAGCTCAACGGGTTGCTCGCCGGCGCCTTCGCCATGCCCTGGTGGCGCTTCACCGGGGCCAACCTTATCGCCGTGGCGGCGTGGGTGCTGGCCTGGGGCGGAGGCGCTTGGCTGCTGGTCGAGGACATCGGCCCGCTGGCCGCCGCGACGCACGCCCTGCGTCCCTGGCTGCTCGGCGGCGCCGGCCTCGCGGTGCTGGGCCTCGCCTTGTGGCTGTGGCGCCGCAACGCGACCTGAGACTGGGCCGTTCGCGCGCGGCTGCGGAACCGTGCCTGACCCCTCGCGCGTTGATGCCGCGCGGGCGAGCTGCCGTCCGCGTCAGGGCGAGGAGGGAACGACCGTGGGCATCATTCTCTGGTTGATCATCGGCGCGATCGCCGGCTGGCTTGCCGGCCTGATGATGCGCGGGGGCGGCTTCGGCGTGCTCGGCAACATCGTCGTCGGCATCGTCGGCGCGCTGATCGGCGGCTGGCTGTTCGGCCTGCTCGGCATCGGCCCCGCCGACAGCGTCATCGGCTCGCTCGTCACCGCCGTGGTCGGCGCCTGCGTGCTGCTGTTCATCGTCGGGCTGGTCAAGCGCGCCTGAGCACGGGCTGACCGGCCACCGCGACAGGACTTCGCCGCGTGCGTCGTCCTGTCGCGGCCGCTATCCTTGCCTGTCGTCAATTAAATGCAAAGATATGCAGCCATGCAGATGGACGCGATGGCCCGGATGGCCGAGCAGGTGAGCTGCCTGATGCGGACGCTGGCGCACCCCAAGCGCCTGCTCATTCTCTGCCAGCTGGCGGAGCGGGAGCGGTCGGTGGGCGAGCTGGCCCGCCTGGTGGGGATGAAGGAGCCGGCGATGTCGCAGCAGCTGGCGCTGATGCGGCGGGAAGGCCTCGTCAGCCCGCGCCGTGACGGCCAGACGCTCTGGTACTCCCTGGTCAGCGGCGATGCCCGGGACCTGCTCGTCTACCTGCACGACAAGTACTGCCCGACGGACGGCAAGGAACCCGCCTCATGAATGCCTGGCTTGCCGGTCTCGCCGGTGGCGCCCTGATCGGCGCCTCGGCGGTCGTCCTGATGCTGCTGCTGGGCCGCATCGCCGGCATCAGCGGCATCCTTGGCGGCCTCCTGCCGCCCGAGCCGGCCGCCGATCGCGGCTGGCGCCTCGCCTTCCTCGCCGGCCTCGTCGGCGGCCCCGTTCTCCTCGCCGCTCTCACCGGCTCCGCCGCCATCGGCGCCCCGGTGGTCGCCACCCCGGTCCTCGTCGTCGCCGGCCTGCTCGTCGGCGCCGGCACCACGCTCGGCAGCGGCTGCACCAGCGGCCACGGCGTCTGCGGCCTCTCCCGCCTGTCGCCGCGCTCGCTGGCCGCTACCGCCACCTTCATGGCGACGGCGATCGTCACGGTCTTCCTCGTCCGTCACGTCCTCTGAGGATCCGACCCATGTCCCGCATCCTCGCCGGCCTCGCCGCCGGCGCCGTGTTCGGCATCGGCCTCGCCCTTGCCGGCATGACCGACCCGGCCGTCGTCCTCGGCTTCCTCGACCTCGCCGGCGCCTGGAACCCGACGCTGATGTTCGTGATGGGCGGCGCCGTCGCCGTCACCTTCGTCGGCTACCGGCTGGTGCTGGCCCGCAGGGCGCCGCTGCTCGCCCAGCGCTTCAGCCTGCCGACGGCGACCCGCCTCGATGCGCCGCTGCTGGGCGGTGCCGCCCTCTTCGGCATCGGCTGGGGCCTCGCCGGCTACTGCCCGGGCCCGGCCCTGGCGTCGCTCGGCGCCGGCCATGCCGGGACCGTCGTCTTCGTCGTCGCCATGCTGGTCGGGATGCTGGGCGTCCGCCTGCTCCGCCCCGCCGGCACGCCGGCGGCCCACCCGACCGGCGCCTGAGCGAACCCGGGGGATCGCGCCCATGATCGAGAGGCCCGACGTCAAGGCGTTCTTCGACGAGGCGACCTTCACGGTCAGCTACGTCGTCGCCGATCCGGCGACGAAGACCTGCGCCATCGTCGATTCGGTGCTCGACTACGACCCGGCCTCGGGCCGCACCGCCAGGCACTCGGCCGATGCGATCATCGCCCATGTCCGCAAGGAAGGGCTCGAGGTCGCGTGGATCCTCGAGACGCACGTCCACGCCGACCACCTGTCGGCCGCCCCCTACCTGAAGCAGCAGGTCGGCGGACAGCTCGGCATCGGCGCCGCCATCACCGTCGTGCAGGATGTGTTCGGCAAGATCTTCAACGCCGGCACCGAGTTCCAGCGCGACGGCCGGCAGTTCGACCGGCTGTTCGAGGATGGCGAGACCTTCGCCGTCGGCCGCATCGAGGGGCGGACGATCCACACCCCGGGCCACACTCCGGCCTGCATGACCTACGTGATCGGCGACGCCGCCTTCGTCGGCGACACCCTGTTCATGCCGGACTTCGGCACCGCGCGCTGCGACTTCCCGGGCGGCGACGCGCGCCAGCTGTTCCGCTCGATCCGCCGGATCTTCGCCCTGCCGGACAGCACGCGGCTGTTCATGTGCCACGACTACAAGGCGCCCGGCCGCGACGAATACCGCTGGGAGACCAGCGTCGCCGAGGAGAGGCGCTACAACCTGCACGTCCACGAGGGCGTCACCGAGGACGAGTTCGTGGCCATGCGCACCGCCCGCGACCGCACGCTGGGCATGCCGCGCCTGATCATCCCGTCGGTGCAGGTCAACATGCGTGCCGGCCAGATGCCGCCGGCCGAGGACAACGGCCAGCGCTACCTCAAGGTCCCCCTCGACGTCTTCTGAGCCGCCCCGCATGTCGCCTATCGCCCGCCTGCTGCCGCCCTTGGTCTGGCTGCGGTCCTACCGCGGCCACGACCTCGCCAGCGACCTGCTCGCCAGCGTGATCGTCACGATCATGCTGATCCCGCAGAGCCTGGCCTATGCGATGCTGGCGGGCCTTCCTCCCGAGATCGGCCTCTACGCCAGCATCCTGCCGCTGGTCGCCTACGCCCTGTTCGGGTCGAGCCGGACGCTGGCGGTGGGGCCGGTCGCGGTGGTCTCGCTGATGACGCTGGCGGCGGCCGGGGAGGTGGGTGCGCCGGGCTCGCCCGCGTTCATCCAGGCGGCCCTGGTCCTCGCCCTCCTCTCCGGCCTCATGCTGTTCGCCATGGGCCTGCTGCGGCTGGGCTTCGTCGCCAACCTGCTGAGCCATCCGGTGATCTCGGGCTTCATCACCGCCTCCGCCGTGCTCATCGCCGCCGGCCAGCTCAAGCACATCCTGGGCATCAGGGCCGAGGGCCACGCCCTGCTCGACACCCTGGTCTCGGTCGGCCACGGGCTCGGCGGCACCAACCTGCCGACGCTGCTGATCGGCGTCGCCGCCATCGCCTTCCTGTTCTGGACCCGCAGCCGGCTGAAGCCGCTGCTGCAGCGCCTGGGCCTGCCGGCGCGCGCCGCCGACATGGTGGCCAAGGCCGGTCCGGTGGCCGCGGTCGCCGTCGGCATCGCGCTGGTCGCCGGCCTCTCGCTCGACCAGGCCGGCGTGCGCATCGTTGGCGCGGTGCCGCAGGGCCTGCCGCCGCTGACCCTGCCGCCCTTCGACTCCGACCTCTGGACCCGTCTGGCCCTGCCGGCGGCGCTGATCAGCATCGTCGGCTTCGTCGAATCGGTCTCGGTCGGCCACGCGCTGGCCGCGCGGCGCCGCCAGACCGTCGATCCGAACCAGGAGCTCTTGGGCCTGGGCGCCGCCAACCTCGCCGCGGCGGTCAGCGGCGGCTACCCGGTCACCGGCGGATTCGCCCGCTCGGTCGTCAACTTCGCCGCCGGCGCGCAGACCCCACTGGCCGGCGTGTTCACCGCCGCGATGATCGCGCTGGCGGCCCTGTTCCTGACCCCGCTGCTCTACTTCCTGCCGAACGCGGTGCTGGCGGCGACCATTATCGTCGCCGTGCTGTCGCTGGTCGACGTCGCCACCATCCGCCACACCTGGGCCTACTCGAAGGCCGACTTCGCGGCGATGGCCGGGACCATGGCGATGGTGCTGCTGGTCGGCGTCGAGGCCGGCATCAGCACCGGTGTGGCCATCTCCGTGCTGCTCCTGCTCTGGCACAACAGCCGCCCGCACGTCGCCGTCGTCGGCCGGGTGCCGGGCACCGAGCACTTCCGCAACATCCGCCGCCACGCCGTGATCACCAGCGAGAAGGTGCTCGCCCTGCGGATCGACGAGAGCCTGCTCTTCGCCAACAGCCGCTGGCTCGAGGACGTGGTGATGCGCGAGACCGCGGTGCGGCCCGGCATCAGCGACCTCGTGCTGATGTGCCCGGCGGTCAACCTGATCGACGCGACGGCCCTGGAGAGCCTCGAGCTGATCCAGGCGCGGCTGACCGAGGCCGGCATCCGCCTGCACCTGTCCGAGGTGAAGGGCCCGGTGATGGACCGCCTCGAGCGCAGCGGCTTCCTCGCCCACCTGAGCGGCCGGGTCTTCCTCAGCCAGCACGATGCCATGGCCGCCCTCGACCCGGCCTGCTGCGCCGAGGCGTCCTGCCGGCCGAGGCTTACCGTCGCCGGCTGAGCGCGGTGCGGTTGGCTCAGAACGGCGCCGCGACCGGCTTGAACGCGGCGCTGACGTCGCCCGACAGGGCCGGATCGTCCGGATCGAGCGCCAGCACCGGCCGGCCGGCGGCGAAGTCCAGCTTCGCCAGGTCGACCCAGACCACGCTGGGACTGGTCGTCAGCTCGAAATAGTAGCGCCTGGCCGTCAGGTTGGCGGCGGTGCGGTACTCGGTGTTGTAGATGCCGAAGCCCTTGTAGGGCGCGCCGAAGGGTACGGAGACGTTGCGGGCGATGGCGAGGATGCCGGCCGCCGCCTCCCGCTCGCTGGCGGGCTCGGGCAGCAGGGCCAGGTAGTAGGCGGCCCGCTGGAAGCGGTCGACCGGGTTGACGTTGCCGGGCAGCGGCATGTCGCTGGCAGGCTTCGAGAAGTCGAGCTTCGCCAGCAGGGCCAGCTGCTGGTCGTAGCGCGGATCGTTGGTCATCACGGCGTACTGGCGGCCGTGATGGATCACCGGCTTGCCGCCGATGTACTCGACGATCGCCGAATCGCCCGAAGCGTCCTCGATGGCCAGGTGCACGTTGGCCTTGTGGCCGTTGGCCTCGACCGGCGCGATCTGGACACCCTCGAGCAAGGCCAGCGCCTCGGCGACGGTGGCGGCGTTGTCCAGCACGTACTGCGCCCACAGGCCGGCGTGGATGCCGGGCTTCGCCGGATCGCGGGGGCCGAAGTCCGTGGCGTTCAGGTAGAGCATGTGTGCGGCGAGGCCGGCCTCGTTGATCCCGTCGGCGGTGCCGATCCCGTAGACCGTGGTGACGAGGCTGCCGTAGCGCGACGTCCAGCGGGCCGGGTTGTCGGCGACCACGCGCTCCGGGCCTGCCATGCCGCCGTCGCGCGCGACGCCTCTCGGGAACACCGTCAGCACCGGCTCGGTCGATTCCGGCCAGTCCATCGTCCGCCCGACCATCACGGCGAAGCCGTTGTCGTTCCACAGGATGCGCGTGCAGGCCGCCGACGGCAGGGCGGACGTGGCCCCGACGAGCAGGGCGACCGACCCCGCGAGGATGTTGCGGATCCCGTTCATCGGTTCTGTTCCCCGGTTTCTTGCCGACCTTGTCCTGCCCGACGGTCGCGGAGCCTAGTCGACGCGCCCGTTCGCCGATAGCAGCACGGCGACCGGCCGCGTCGGCTCGAAGTGGGCACAGATGATCATGGCGATCACCGTGATCGGCACGCACAGCAGCATGCCGACCACGCCCCAGAGCGAGCCCCAGACCGCCAGCGACACCATGATCACGAGCGGGCTGAGGTTCAGGCTCATGCCCATGAGCCGGGGCTCGACGATGTTGCCCAGGGTGAACTGGATCGCACCCAGGCCCACCGCCACGGCGATCACCGGTGCCGGCTCGGCGAACTGGACCAGGGTCAGCAGCACCGGCAGCACCACCCCGAAGATCGAGCCGAAGATCGGGATGAAGTTGAGCAGGAAGACCAGCAGGCCCCAGAACTCGGCATAGTCGACGCCGACGATCCGCAGCACGAGGAACGACAGGAAGGCGGTGACGGCGCTGACCAGCGTCTTGATGCCGAGATAGGTCTCGACCCGCTTCTCGATGTCGGCCAGCAGCCGCCGGGCGCGGGCGTTGCGCTCGGGATCGGGCAGCAGCGCGTCGACCTTCTGCGCGAAGGTCTCCTGCTCCAGCATCAGGAAGATCAGGTAGAGCAGGATCACGCCGGTGTTGCCGACGAGCGTGCCGAGGGCGCTGGTGACGCTGCCGATCAGCCCGCGCAGGTTGATCTCGCCGATCAGCTGGCCCAGCGACAGCTCGGCCGGCAGGCCGAACGGGGCGAGCAGCGCCGGCAGCATCCGCTCGAGGTTGGCCTGGTAGCCGACGGCGGCGGCGGTCACCCCGGCGGCGTTGGTGATCACCAGCCAGGCCATCAGCGCCAGTGCGGCGACGATCACCGCCACCGCCAGCAGCTGGCGCAGCCAGCGCGGCGCGGACTGCCCGGCGAAGCGGACCCGGCGGATCTGCTCGCTGACGGCGTTGATCAGCTGCCAGATCAGCACCGCCAGCGCCATCGGGATCAGCACGCGGCTGCCCATGGCCAGCACCGTGCCGACGACCACCACGATCAGCACCCAGGACAGGCCGACAAGGGCTTTCACGGCGCCGCGCATCCTCCGCCGGGACCACGCCCGGCCGCACGGCCATGCTTACAGCAGCGGCGGTGACGGCGCAGCCCGGCGACGGCGGGTCGATCGAGGAGCCCACGCTTTCGAGGACGCTGGGATGATCGCCCGTGAATGTGTACAGTTTCGTCAGTCAATGTGCAGGACGGTAACCGTGCGGACCAACATCGACATCGACGATGCCCTGCTCGAGGAGGCGCAGCGTCTGGCCGCGACGCCGACGAAGAAGGCCACGGTCGCGCTGGCCCTGGAGACGCTGATCCGCTGCCTGCGCGAGCGCGAGGCGTTGAAGATGTTCGGCAAGCTGCAGTGGGAAGGGGACCTCGACGCCAGTCGCGAAGGACGGACCGCGGCGTGATTGTCGTCGACAGCACCGTTTGGATCGACTTCTTCCGCGGGCGGTCCACGGTCGGAACCGACAAGCTCCGATCCTGTATCGGCCATGGTGTCGTGATCGTCGGAGACCTGGTCCTCGCCGAGGTTCTCCAGGGCTTTCCCGATGAACGGCAGGCCCAGGCAGGCCGGCAGACTCTGGAGCGCTTTCAGTTCGAGCCGATGGTCGGGCGCGAGGTCGCCCTCATGGCCGCCGGGAACTATCGGCGCCTGCGTGGCCTGGGCTTCACCGTGAGGCGGACGATCGACCTGCTGATCGGTAGCTACTGCCTGCTCCGCGGCCATGCGCTCCTGCACAATGACCGCGACTACGACCCCATGGCCGAGTTCCTCGGCCTGCGCGTCGTCTAGCGGCGCGTCACGCGCCGACCTTCACCGTCCGCCCGGTCTTCAGGCTCTCGTAGGCCGCGTTCGCCAGCAGCAGCGCCTTGCGGCCGTCCTCGAAGCCCGGCGAGCAGGGGCTGCCGGTCTCGAGGCATTTGATGAAGGCATCGATCTCGGCGATGTAGGCTTCCTTGTAGCGCTCGATGAAGAACCACAGCAGCGGGTCCTGAGCGGCGGTACGGCTCTTGCTCCAGCGCTCGATGGTCGTGGCGCGGCGGTTGTTGGCCTGCAGCATGCCGGTGGCGCCCAGCACCTCGATGCGCTGGTCGTAGCCGTACACCGCACGGCGGCAGTTGTTGATGATCGCCTGGTGGCCGCCGGCGGTGCGCATGATGATCACCGCGGTGTCGTGGTCGCCGATCTCGCCCACCGCCTTGTCGACCATGACGCTGGCCATGGCGCTGACCTCGACCGGCTCCTCCGGCAGGAGGAACCGGGCCATGTCGAAGTCGTGGATGGTCATGTCGCGGAAGATGCCGCCCGAGACCTTGAGGTACTCGAGCGAGGCGAGGTCGGGGTCGCGCGAGGTGACGATCACCTGGCGGATGTCGCCGATCTCGCCGCCGTCCATCGCCTTCTTCACCGCGGCGAAGGACGGATCGAAGCGGCGGTTGAAGCCGATCATCACCGGCACGTCGGTCCCGGCGATCTCCTTCTTGCAGGTCTCGACCCTGCCGATGTCGAGGTCGATCGGCTTCTCGCACAGGATCGCCTTGCCGGCCTTGGCGGCGGCGGTGAGCAGCTGCACGTGGGTGTCGGTCGACGACGCGATCATCACCGCGTCGATGTCCGAAGCCGCCATGATCTCGTCGACCGTCTTCGCCGCCCGGCAGCCATGCTTGGCGGCCACTTCGGCTGCGGCCGCCTCGTTGACGTCGTAGACCGCGGTCAGCTGTGCCTTCGGGTGGCTGGCGAGGTTGTCCGCATGCATCTTGCCGATGCGGCCACAACCGAACAGCGCGAAACTGAGCATCGACCGGACCCCCTGAACCACCCGCGGCCGGAGAGAAACAGCACGGCCGCGGCGGTGTAAAGGCCCTCCCCGGCCGGTGGCGCGACCGGCCTGAAACAAGCGGCCCGGAATCGCTCCGGCGCCGCCATCGGCCCGAAACAAGCAGCGCCGAGCATCGCGGCTGTGGACGATCCGTGTCCCTCGGGAGCGACGCGCATGGCCGACCAGGCCACCATCCGGCAGATCGCCGAGCGCAACATCCAGCTGCTGGTGCTGAAGCCGTCGCGCGGCCTGCTCGCCGCGACGACGCGGGCGCGCCTCGCCGGCGGCCTGCGCTGCGAGATCGAGGAAGGTTCCTGGCGGCTGGCCGCCGACATGCCGGGCAAGGTCGGCGGCGACGAAACCGCACCCACGCCCGGCGTCCTCGGCCGCGGGGCGCTGGCCGGCTGCCTCGTCATCGGCATCGCCAGCTGGGCGGCACGCCTCGGTGTCCCGATCGACGCCCTCGAGGTCACCGTGGAGGCGGCGTTCAACGCCCGCGGCGAGCTCGGCTGCGAGCCGGGCGTCCGGCCGGGCTACACCGGCATGCGCTATGCCATCGCCATCGCCAGCCCGGCATCGGACGAGCGGCTCCATGCCCTGCTCGACCTCGCCGAGCGGCACAGTCCCTATCTCGACGTCTTCGCCAACCCGGTGCCGCTGTCGGGCGAACGCCGCCTCAACGGGCGGGAGGCCTGAGCGCCATGGATGCGCGACTGCAGCGGCGGGTCCAGCGCTACGGCTGGGACCGCGCCGTCACCGACTACGAGGCCGGCTGGCAGCAGCAGCTGGCGCCGGCGCAGGAGCGGATGCTGGCGATGGCCAGCCTCGCCGCCGGCGATGCCGTCCTCGACATCGCCTGCGGCACCGGTCTCGTCAGCCGGCGCGCCGCGGCCCTGGTCGGGCCGGGCGGCTCGGTCGTCGGCACCGATATCTCCGGTGCCATGGTCGACGCCGCCGCGGCGCAGCGCGGCCTCGGCAACCTGCGTTTCGAGCGCTGCGATGCCGAGGACCTGCCGTTCGCCGACACCAGCTTCGATGCGGCGTTGTGCGGCCTCGGCCTGATGTACGTGCCGGACCCGCTCCGGGCCCTCGACGAGATGCGGCGCGTGCTGCGCCCGGGTGGCATCGCCGCGGTGGCGGTCTGGGGTGCCCGCACCGCCTGCGGCTGGAACCGCATCTTCCCGATCACCGATGCCCGCGTGCAGTCGGACGTCTGCCCGCTGTTCTTCCGTCTCGGCACCGGCGACGCCCTTGCGCAGGCCTTCGCCCTAACCGGCTTCGCCGACATCGAGGCGACCCGGCTGCGGACGGTGCTGGCCTACCCCTCGGCCGACGCCGCCCTGGCCGCGGTGTTCCGCGGCGGGCCGGTGGCGCTGGCCTACAGCCGCTTCGACGCGGCGACGCGGGCCGCGGTCCATGCCGAGTACCTCGACTCCATCGCCGCCTATCGCTCTGGCGATGGCTACCGGATCCCGGGCGAGTTCGTGGTTGCCGCCGCCCGGCGTCCCTTCCTCCACAGCCGGCGACCCCTGGAGACCTGTCATGAACGCATCGGCCTCGCCGATGGTTGACAATGGCGTCAACGTCCAGGCCCTGCTCGGCGCCCGCGAGGCGCTGACCGCAGCGCCCGAGGCGGCCAAGTTCCGCTGGCGCGCCACCACCGCCTGGGAGAACGGCACGCACAGCCGCTCGACCGTCGACCAGTTCGACGGCCTCGGCCAGCAGCACCGGCACCGCTCGACCTTCACCTTCGACGCCGATCACCCCGAGGTGTTCGCCGCCGAGGACAAGGGGGCCACGCCGGTCGAGTACGTGCTCGTCGGGCTCGGCGCCTGCCTGACCGCCGGCGTCGCCGCCGTCGCCCAGCACCGCAACATCCAGCTGCGCTCGGTCGAGGCGACGATCGAGGGCGACATGGACCTGCAGGGGATCCTCGGCATCGATGCCGACGTCCGCAACGGCTTCGACGGCATCAAGGTTCACTTCGCCATCGACGCCGACGCCAGCCCGGCCGATATCGAGGCCCTCGTCGCCCAGTCGCAGAAGCGCTCGGCGGTGTTCGACATCGTCACCAACCCGACCAACGTCACCGTCGAGGTGACGAAGGCCTGAGCGTGGGCTCAACCGGAGCGGGTCCCGTGCGCAAGGTCACGACCGTCATCGTCGGCGCCGGCCATTGCGGCCTGGCGATGAGCGCCTGCCTCGCCGGGCACGGTATCGACCATGTCGTGCTCGAGCGCGGCGAGGTCGCCAACAGCTGGCGCACCGAGCGCTGGGACTCGCTCCGCCTGCTCACGCCCAACTGGCAGAGCCGCCTGCCGGGCCACGGCTACGCGGGACCGGACCCCGACGGCTTCCGGTCCATACCCGAGACGGTCGCCTTCATTGCCGGCTACGCCGCCGCCATCGCCGCGCCGGTGCAGCCCTGGACTGAGGTCACCGCCATCCGGCCGGCCGAGGGCGGCTACCTCGTCTCGACCGGTCGCGGCGACTGGCAGGCTCGGTCGGTGGTCCTCGCCTCCGGTGCCTGCAACGTCGCCAGCGTGCCGGCGCTGGCCGCGGCCCTGCCGGCGTCGGTCGCGCAGCTGACGCCGATGCAGTACCGCAACCCGGAGCAGCTGGCCCCTGGCGGCGTGCTCGTCGTCGGTGCCTCGGCGTCGGGGGTGCAGCTTGCCCGCGAGCTGCGGCGGTCCGGCCGGGCCGTGACCCTGGCCGTCGGCGAGCATGTCCGCGTGCCCCGGCTCTATCGCGGCCGCGACATCCAGTGGTGGCTCGACCGCAGCGGCGTGCTCGACCAGCGCTGGGACGAAGCCGACGACGTCGAGCGCATCCGTCGCCTGCCGTCCTTCCAGCTGGTCGGCTCGGACGAGCGCTTCACCCTCGATCTCAATGCCCTGCAGGACGACGGTGTGGAGATCGTCGGCCGTGTCGCCGGCGTGAGCGGTGGCGCGCTGCAGCTCTCGGGCTCGCTGCGCAACCACTGCGCGCTTGCCGACCTCAAGCTGAACCGCCTGCTCGACCATGTCGATGCGTGGATCGCGGAGCGGGATCCGGGCCCGGCGGCCGAGGCGCCGTGGCGACCGGCGCCGACGCGCGTCCCTGAGCGACCGCGCCTCAGCCTCGATCTCGGCCGCAGCGGCATCGCCACCGTGCTCTGGGCCTGCGGCTACCGGCCCGACCACAGCTGGCTGCAGGTCCCGGCGTTCGACCGCAAGGGCCGTCTCGTCCACGACGGCGGCGTGGTCGCCGCACCCGGCCTCTACGCCCTGGGTCTGCCGTTCCTGCGCCGCCGCAAGTCGACCCTGATCGACGGGGCCGGCGACGACGCCCGCGACCTGTCGGCCCATCTCCGCGCCTGGCTCGACGGTAGGCTGCCCGCGGCCGCTTGAGCCACCGGCCGCCTCAGGCCCTTGCCTGCAGCGCCTTCCACACCCGCTCGGACGTCACCGGCATGTCGATGCTGGTGACCCCGAGCGGTCCCAGCGCGTCCAGCACGGCACTGACCACCGCCGCCGGGCCGGCGATCGCCCCGGCCTCGCCGCAGCCCTTCACGCCCAGCGGGTTGTTGCGGCAGGGCGTCTCCAGCGACGCGGTGGTCACCGGCGGCACGTCGCTCGCCCGCGGCATGGCGTAGTCCATGAACGAGCCGGACAGCAGCTGGCCGGTCTCGGGATCGTGCGTCCCGAGCTCGAGCAGGGCCTGGCCGATGCCCTGGGCGATGCCGCCATGGAGCTGGCCCGCCACGATCATCGGATTGATCTGCCGGCCGAAATCGTCGACCGCGACGAACCGGTCGACCCGTGTTGTCCCGGTCTCCGGGTCGACCTCGACCTCGCACAGGTGGCAGCCATAGGGGAAGGTGAAGTCGGGCGGGTCGAAGTAGCTGGTCTCCTCGAGCCCCGGCTCCAGCCTGTCGAGCGGATAGTTCCACGGGTTGTAGGCAGCGTGCACGACCTCGGCGAAGCCGGTCGACAGGTCGGTGCCGGCCACCGTGAAGCGGCCTGACTCGAAGCGCACGTCGGCGACGTCGGCCTCGAGCAGGTGTGCCGCGATCTTGCGGCCCTTCTCGATCACCTTGTCGACCGACATCAGCAGCGCCGAGCCGCCCAGCGCCAGCGAGCGCGAGCCGTAGGTGCCGATGCCGTAGGCGACCCGGTCGGTGTCGCCGTGGACGATCTCGATCCGGTCGAACGGCACGCCCAGCCGGTCGGCGACGATCTGGGCGTAGACCGTCTCGTGGCCCTGGCCGTGGGTGTGGCTGCCGGTCAGCACCGTCACCGTGCCCGTCGGATTCACCCGGACGTGGCCGACCTCGTACTGCCCGGCGGCGCAGCCATGCTCCTTGAGCATCTTGGAGGGCCCCATGCCGCAGGCCTCCATGTAGTAGGCGAGTCCGAAGCCGCGCCGCAGGCCTTTCACCTCGCTCGCCGCCTGCCGCGCGGCGAACCCGGCATGGTCCGCCACCTCCAGCGCCCGGTCGAGCAGCGCATGGAACCGGCCGGTGTCGTAGGTCCACAAGAGCGGCGTCTTGTAGGGGAAGGCGTCCTCGGGGATCAGGTTGCGCCGGCGCAGCTCGATCCGGTCGATGCCGGTCTCGCGTGCCGCGGCGTCCATCAGCCGCTCCAGCAGGTAGGTCGCCTCGGGCCGGCCGGCACCGCGATAGGCGTCGACCGGGACCGTGTTGGTAAACACCGCCCGGACCCGGCAGTGCACCGCCCGCACCTTGTAGGGGCCGGGCAGCGGGTTGGCGTAGAAGAAGCTCGGGATCGCCGTGGCGAAGGTCGAGAGATAGGCGCCCATGTTGGCCAGCGTGTCGACCTTCAGCCCGGTGACGACGCCGTCGCGGTCCAACGCCAGCGATGCCGTCGTCAGGTGGTCGCGGGCCCAGGTGTCGCTGAGATAGGCTTCCGTCCGGTCGGCGATCCACTTGACCGGCCGGCCCAGCCGCATCGCGGCGAAGCCGACCAGCACCTCCTCGGCATAGTGGTAGATCTTCATGCCGAAGCCGCCGCCGACGTCGGGCGAGACGACGCGGATCTTCTCCTCCGACAGCTTCAGCGTGGTCAGCGCCAGCAGCACGCGGATGATGTGCGGGTTCTGGTTGGAGGTGTAGAGCGTCAGCCGCTGCGTGCCGGGATCCCAGTCGCCGATGGTGCCGCGCGTCTCCATGGGCGAGGCGTTGATGCGGTTGTTGACCAGCGTCAGCGTGGTGACGTGGTGCGCCTGCCGGAAGGCTGCCTCGACCGCCGCGGCGTCGCCGACCTCCCAGTCGTAGCAGAGGTTGCCCGGCGCCTGCGGCCAGAGCTGCGGTGCCGCGGGCGTCACGGCCGAGGCGAGGTCGGTGACCGGGGACAGCGGCGCGTAGCTCACGGCCACCGCCTCGGCGGCCGCCAGCGCCTCGGCCCGCGTCGTCGCCACGACGAACGCCACCGGGTCGCCGACATGCCGGACCCGGCCGACCGCCAGCGCCGGATGCGGCGGCTGCGCCATCGGCGTGCCGTCCTTCGACTGCACCATCCAGCCGCAGGGCAGGGTGCCGACGCCGGCGGCCTCGAGATCGGCGCCGGTCCAGACACCCAGCACGCCCGGCATCCCCGCTGCCGCGGCGGTGTCGACCGCCACCAGCTCGGCATGCGCCCGGTCGGAGCGGACGACGACGCCCACCGTCTCGCGCGGCAGGGCGATGTCGGCGACGTAGCGGCCGGTGCCGGTGACGAAGCGCTGGTCCTCCTTGCGGCGGACCGGCCGGCCCATCAGCATCTCGCCCATCGCCTTCTCCCGCCGCGGTTCCGGGGCGGATCGTGTCGGCGCGCCGGCGGCGGCGTCAAGCGCGCGAGCGGGCCTCGCCCGTGGCGGCGGGGACGGCGCGGTGCCGGCTGCCCGCCGCCTGGACGATGCCGACGCCGCCCAGCACCAGGGCACCGCCCAGCCAGACGCCGAGCCCGGGGCGCTCGCCCAGCACCAGCATCCCGCCGAGGATCGAGAACACCGGCGCGAGGAGGGTGAACGGCACCACCCGGCTGACCGGGTACTTGCCGAGCAGCCAGTACCACAGCGAGAAGCCGAGGATGCCGCCGCTGAGGGCGGTGTAGACGACCGCCCCCCAGGCGACCCAGCTGGCCTGCTGCACCGCCGCGACCTGGCCGTGCTCGACGAAGGCCGAGACCAGCAGGATCTGCGGCGCCGCCACCACCGCCGTCCAGGCATTGAGCCCGGTCGGGTGGAACGGCCCGTGCTTCTTGGTCAGCGCCGTGCCGACGGCGAAGGCCAGCACCGCCAGCAGCATCAGCCCGACACCGGTATGGTCGACATGCCCGCCCGGCATGCCGATCAGCAGCAGCACACCCGAGAACGCCACCGCCATGCCGGCGATGGCGAGCGGCGTCATCCGGTCGCCGAGCCAGGCCCAGGCGACCAGCACGGTGATCGGGGTGCCGAGCTGGTAGCAGATCGCCCCGGTGGCGGCGTCCAGCCGGTCGATGGCGAGATAGACCAGCGCGAAGTGCAGCCCGCCCGAGAAGGTGGCGATCAGCACCACCGTGCGCAGCGCCCCGGCCGGCGGCAGGCGCGCCAGCGGCACCAGCAGCAGGGCGATGAGCGTGAAGCGCAGCCCGACCATCAGCAGCGGCGGCAGCTCGGACGCACCCAGCTTCACGGCGACGAGCTGGATGCCCCAGACGAAGGCCATGAGGATGCCGGCGGCAAGATGGAGCGGCTTCAAGGCGGGAGACTTCGGCGGTGGCCAGCGGTTGACGTCCGAGGATGGGTCGATGCTGCGCTGCGGAAAAGCCCCGGGGCCGCAGGTCGGCCATGCGCCGGTCTCGTCGGCGCCGGGCCTTCGGGCTAGATGGTGCCGCGCCCCGAGGGAGACGCGCCGATGCGCTGGATGACGATGCTGCTGCTCGGACTGCTGCTGGCGCCGCCGGCCATGGCGGCGGAGACGGTGACGCCCAAGGGCAGCGCCTTCGGCCTCGTCCCGCCGGCCGGGTTCTCCCCGGCCGAGCGCTTCACCGGCTTCCAGGATCCGGCGCGCGGCGCCAGCATGCTGTTCGTCGAGCTGCCGGCCGCCGCCTGGGACCAGCTCGTCCCGGGCCTGAGCGACGAGGAGCTCGCCGGCAAGGGCATCACCGTCACCGGCCGCGAGCCTTTCGAGGTTGCCGGTGCGGAGGGCCAGCTGATGGTCGGCACCCAGCGCGAGGGTGCGGCCGTCGTCGACAAGTGGATGCTGGTATTCCGCAACCCGGCCTTCACCGGCATGGTCTCGGTCAGCGTGCCGCAGGGTGCCGAGCCGCCGCTGTCCGGCGAGGAAATCCGCACGGCCCTGGCCAGCATCGTCGTCGGCGGCGCCAGTGCCGCCGACCGCATCGCCGGCCTGCCCTTCACCGTCACCGAGACGCCCGACTTCCGCCTGGCCGGGGTGCTCGGCGGCAGCGCCGCGATGTTCACGCCCGACGGCACGATGACACCGGGCGTGCGGCCCTTCGTCATCGTCGCCGCCTCGCTCGGCACGGCACCCGTCCACACCGAGCACGAGGCGATGGCGATGACGGCGGTGCGCACCATCGTCGGCTTCGGCACCCTGTCCGTCGACCAGCCCGAGAAGGTGCTCCTGAGCGGGGCGCCGGCGGTGCGGGTGCGGGCGCACGGCACCGATCCGCGCTCGGGCACGCCGGTCGACATCGTCCAGTGGCTGGTCGTCGGCGAGAAAGGGTACATCCGCATCGTCGGCATCGGCGACGCCGCCAGCTTCGCCGGCGACGAGGCGCAGATGGTGAGCCTCGCCGAGAGCGTGCACCTGCGCTGAGCCCGGGCACCCTTCACGCCGCGGCCACCGGCCGGTATCTTCCGCGCCGACCGGGCCGACAGGGGGGAAGGGCGATGAAGACCGTGCGACTGACGATGGCGCAGGCGCTGGTGCGCTGGCTGTGCGCGCAGAAGACCGAGATCGACGGCAAGGTCGAGCCCCTGTTCCCCGGCGTGTTCGCGATCTTCGGCCACGGCAACGTCACCTGCCTCAGCGAGGCGCTGGAGGCGGTCAAGGACACGATGCCGACCTGGCGCGGCCAGAACGAGCAGTCGATGGCGCTGGCCGCCATCGCCTTCAACAAGGCGCGCCGCCGCCGCCAGATCATGATCGCCACCAGCTCGATCGGCCCGGGTGCGACCAACATGGTCACCGCCGCCGCCGTCGCCCACACCAACCGCCTGCCGCTGCTGCTGCTGTCCGGCGACTACTACGTCACCCGCCTGCCCGACCCGGTGCTGCAGCAGGTCGAGCACTTCAACGACCCGACCCTGTCGGTGAACGACGCCTTCAAGCCCGTCGTGCGCTACTGGGACCGCATCACCCGGCCCGAGCAGATCCTGCAGAGCCTGCCGCAGGCGCTGGGCATGATGCTGGACCCGGCCGACTGCGGCCCGGCCTTCATCGGCATGTGCCAGGACGTGCAGGCCGAGGCCTTCGACTATCCGGAGCGCTTCTTCGCGGAGACGGTCCACCGCATCCCCCGCGCCCGGCCCGACGTCCGCCAGCTCGAGGATGCCGCGGCGCTGCTCAAGACCGCGAAGAAGCCGCTGATCATCTGCGGCGGCGGCGTGCGCTACAGCGAGGCCGAGACGGTCCTGTCCGAGTTCGCCACGAAGCACCGCATCCCGGTCGGCGAGACCCTCAACGGCAAGACCTCGATCCTCCACGACCACCCGATGCATGTCGGGCCCATCGGCATCATGGGGGCGAGCTCGGCCAACGACCTCGCCGCCGAGGCCGACGTCATCCTGGCCGTCGGCACCCGCCTGCAGGACTTCACCACCGGCTCCTGGACGCTGTTCGCCGACGACGCCCGCTTCATCGGCATCAACGCCGCCCGCTTCGACGCCCGCAAGCACATGAGCCTGCCGGTCGTCGGCGACGCCAAGGCCTCGCTCGAGGAGCTGGGCGCCGCCCTCGGCAGCTGGGCCGCACCCGCCGGCTGGATCAAGCGCGGCAAGGAGCTGTTCGCCGAGTGGAACGCCTACATCGACCGCCGCTCGGGCCCGACCAACGCCGAGCTGCCGACCTACGCCCACGTCGTCGGCGCGGTGAACCGGCTGGCCGGCCCGCGTGACCTGGCGCTGACCGCTGCCGGCGGCATGCCGGGCGAGCTCGAGATGAACTGGAAGGCCAAGGGCATCGGCACGTTCGACTGCGAGTTCGGCTTCTCCTGCATGGGCTACGAGGTCGCCGGCGGGTGGGGGGCCAAGATGGCCGATCCCTCCCGCGAGGTCTTCGTGATGGTCGGCGACGGCAGCTACCTGCTGATGAACTCCGACATCTACAGCTCCGTGCTGACCGGCATGAAGCTGATCGTCGTCGTCGCCGACAATGGCGGCTTCCTCGTCATCGACCGCCTGCAGCGCGCCAAGGGCGTGCCGAGCTTCAACAACTCGATCGAGACCTGCAAGCTGGCAGTCGAGCCGTTCCGCGTCGACTTCGCCAAGCACGCCGAATCGATGGGGGCGATCGGCGTGCGGGTGAAGAGCATCGGTGACCTCGAGGCGGCCGTCGCCGCCGCCAAGAAGGCCGACCGCACCACGGTCATCCACGTCGACGTGCATCCGACCGACTGGACCGGCGAGAACCACTCCTGGTGGGAGTGCGGCACCCCCGAGATCAGCGCCCGCCCCGGCGTCAAGGACGCCCGCAAGGCCCACGTCGAGGGCAAGAAGAAGCAGCGCCTGGGGGTCTGAGCCTCGTCACGTGGCCCGGCGGGCATCTCGCGCCCGCCGGGTTCACTGCTCAATGTTCTTGAGCATCCGCGGCAGGACCGGGACGAGCGAAGGTATGTCGGCGACGGCCTCGCACGCCTGCAGCATGTCCTGTAGGTGCAGGCAAAGATTGCGCTTGCTCAGATCGGCACGAGTTCGTCGAGGATCTCATCACGCAGCAGCGGCTTGAGGGCCGCCCGCGTGACGATCTCGACCGGCAGGCCCAGCCGCCGGCTGATCTCGTCCTCAAGCTCCCCAAATGCGAAGAGACCGATCGGGCCGTCGAACTCGACGAGCAGGTCGAGGTCGCTGCTCGCGGACTGCTGGCCTCGTGCGAACGACCCGAACACACCGATCGACGCCAACGGATAGCGCAGACGAAGCTCCGGCAGCATCGCGCGTAGGTCGGCACGTACGGAAGCGAGGTCCTTCATTCCGGCGCTCCGTGCTTTCGGGTTCGCAACCAGCAAGGCTCGGGCTGAACGGGCTGCATAACGCAACGCCTCGGCCAGATCACCTGTCCCACGGCAACCGGGCGGAGGGGTAAGGGAAAATATTCTTGACAATAGGACCAGAGCCGTCCTATCCCTTCCTCCCATGTCCGCCGCTGCCGCCCACGCCTTGCCCGACGACCTGCCGCTGCGCGGGCCGGCGGCGCGCGTCGCCGCCCGGGCCGGCGACGATGCCAGGCGCCGGCTGTTCTTCGTCCATGCCGGGCTGGTGCTGGCCGAGCCGCCCAACGCCAGGGTGGTGGCCGAGCTCGAGACCCTGTGCCTGCAGGTCATCCGCCGGATGATCATGGAGCTGCAGTGGGCCGGCGTCGCCGCCTGGTTCCAGTGGTGCATCGCCAACGCCGTGCTGCCGTCGCGCTGGATGGCCGAAAGCGTCATGGCGCTGTTCCGCCGCGCCTTCGCCCTCGACCGCCCGGCCGGGCCGGCAAGGCCGCGCCGGCCCCGGCCCGAGCCCGACTTCACCCGGCACGTCGCCGCCATCATGGGCCGCGTCGCCGCCCAGGTGCGGCGCCACGTGCTGCTCGAGATCGAGGCCCGCGCCGCCGCCGCCGCCATCGATTCCCGCACCGACGAGGACGAGGCCGCGGACAGCGAGAGCCGCCTCGCCGGCTGGATCCAGGCCGCCCTCGTCGCCACCGGCCGGATCGAGCGCCCCGCCGACATGCCGCCGCCGCCCAGGGCCACGGCCACCGTCGTCCCGCTCAGGGCCGGCATGCCCGAGGGGCCGTAGCCCGATCCCCGTTTTGTCGTCCGGCCGCGCCGCTCACCCGAGCCGCGCGGCCGGACGTGCTGGACTCAGGGTTGCGGGCTCCACGGGGCCGGGTTCAGCAGCTGCACCTCCTGCGCCTGCAGCAGCGGCCGGATGTGCGGCACGAAGGCCATGAAGCCCTCGTCGGCGTAGACCGCCTTCCAGAAGGCGCGGCGGTCGGCGTCGTCGGCGAAGCGCCAGAGGTGGATCAGCTGGTGCAGCGGGCCGGTGTCGCTGATGAAGTAGCCGACGAGGTACCTGTCGAACCCGCCCTTCTGCAGGGCCGGGAAGCCGAGCTCGGTGTAGAGCCGGGTCACCTCGGGCATCTTGCCCGGGATCACGGCGTAGGTGCGCTTCTCGTAGAGCGGCATCGGATCGTCTCCCGGATCAGAACTGCACGCCCTTGGTCAGCGCACCGTCGATGACGAGGTTGGTGCCGCTGGTGAAGCTCGACGCCGGGCTGGCGAGGAACACCACGCCGCGCGCCACCTCCTCGGCGGTCGCCATGCGCTTGGTCGGGTTCAGCGCCAGTGCTGCCTGGAACAGCTCGGGATTGTTGGTCTCGATCCAGTTCCAGATGCCGTCCTTGAAGTAGACGTTGCCCGGCGACACCGCGTTCACCCGGATGTTCTTGGGCGCCAGCTGCACGGCGAGGCCGTGCGTGTAGTGGATCAGCGCCGCCTTGGTGGCGCCGTAGGAGCCGGCGAAGAAGTCGACCTCGCGGCCCGAGACGCTCGACACGGCGACGATCGAGCCCGCCTTCGACTGCTCGAGGAAGGGCATCGCCGCGTTGACGGTCCGCACCGTGTGCAGGATGTCCGTCTCGAACATCTTCTGCCAGGCTTCCTCGGTACCCTCGCCGGCCAGCGCCGAGACGTTGGCGACGACGATGTCGATGCCGCCCAAGGCCTCCGCACTGGCCGCGACCCAGCCCTCGAGCTGCGCCTTGTTGGTGACGTCGACCGCCTGGCCGAAGGCGGTGACACCCTTGGCCTTGAGCCCGGCGACGGTGGCCGCGACCTCCTCGGCGTTGCGGGCGCAGATGCTGACATGCGCCCCCTCGTCGGCGAGCACGTCGGCGCAGCGCCGGCCGATGCCCTTGCTGCCGCCGGTGACCAGCGCGCGCAAACCCTTGAGCCCGAGATCCATGGCCGTCCTCCCTGAGAGCCTCGGGCGGTAGAACTAGTCCGTGGGCGGGGTCGCGTCGAGGCGGGCGACGATCCCCTCGAGGTGCGCGGCCGGGGCCGGATAGCGGCGCAGCACCAGCGGGTCGTGGCCGGGGATGATGTGCCGCGGTGAGCTCGCCAGCGCCCGCAGCTTCTCGTAGCCGCGCAGCGTCGCCTCGACGTCGTGGACGACGATGAAGGGCCGGTTCTTCTCGAAGTTCTCGTAGTAATGGGCGGCGTCCGAGGCGAGCACCAGCCAGCCGCGCGCGGTCCTCACGCGCACCGCCTGGATGCCCTTGGCATGGCCGCCGATCAGGTGCACGGACAGGCCCGGCGCCAGCTCGCGCTCGCCGTCGACGAAGGCGACGCGCCCGGCATAGACCTCGCGCACCATGCGCACGACGTGGTCGACGCAGTAGGGTGCGCGCAGCGTCTCCCAGGTCATGCAGCGGCCGGTGGCATAGGCCATCTCGGCTTCCTGCAGGTGGAAGCGCGCCTTCGGGAAATGGTCGAGCGTGCCGGCGTGGTCGAAGTGCAGGTGGCTCACCACCACGTCCTCGACCGTGGCGGTGTCGACGCCGAGCATCGCCAGGCCCTCGCGCGGCAGCCGGATGATCTGCCGGCCGCGGCGCTCGCCCTCGGCATGGTCGAAGCCGGTGTCGATGACCACCACGCGGTCGCCCGAGCGCACCATCCAGACGAAGAAGTCGAGCGGATAGGGCAGCGAATCGTGCGGATCGACGCCGACGAAGCATTCCCGCCGGGTCCGCGTCGCGTGCGTCGCGTAGCGGACCGCGTAGGCTTCCCAGACGGCCTCGCCCATGGCCGGGCTCAGCCGAGACTGGGTGCGGTGGCGACCATGCTGGGCCGTGCGGCCATCGCCTGCCACCAGCGGGCGAGGCCTGGCCGCTCGGCCATCAGCGTCGCCGCCTCCGGCGTCATCTGCAGGTAGGCCAGCACCGGGGCCAGCATGATGTCGGCAAGGCTGAGCCCGGCGCCGGCGAGCCAGGGGCCCTGGCCCATCAGCCGCTCGAGCTCGGCAAGGCACAGCCGGACCCGCGGCAGGCACGCCGCGACGACCGCCTCGTCCGGCGTGCCGCCGGTCATCGGCACCACCGCGCGCTGCCAGAACAGGCCCTGGATGATCGCCTTGTAGGCGTAGGCATCGATGATGCCGATGATCTGGTTCATCCGCGCCCGGGCGCGGATGTCGGCCGGCGTCAGCTTCGGTCCCGGCAGGGCGTCGTCGACGTAGCGGACGATCGCCCCGGTCTCGTAGAGGGCGAAGCCGTCATGCTCAAAGGCCGGCACCGGGCCGAACGGCTGGCGCGCCTGGTAGGCCGGCTCGTGGTGCTTGCCGGTCAGGATGTCGACAGGCTCCAGCCGGTAGGCGGCGCCCTTCTCCTCCAGCGCCAGCCGCACCGAGCGCGCGTAGGTGCTGTAGTCGGGGCCGTAGACGGTGATCGCCATGCTCGTTCCTCCCTCACGCCGGCCCCGACCCTAGCACGGGTTCCGGCTCAGCGCGCCGCCATCAGCTCCGGCACGCGCAGCACGATCAGCTCGCTGCCGTCCGGCTGGCCGATCCGCCGGCCCGCATTGTAGGGCAGGTTGTTGTCGTTGATGACGGCGATGAGGTCGGGACCGACCACGGCCACACCCTCGGGGCCCTGGTAGGGAAAGACGAAGCGCCCGCTCGGCTCGAGCGGCACATGCGCCTTGCTGTCCGGATCGGCGATGTCGAGCAGGTCGACATAGCCGACCTTGCGGACGAAGCCGTCGGCATCGGCCTGGGCGAGGTCGATCTTGTAGACGCGCTTGAACGCGGCCGGCTTGTTGAAGCAGTCCGGGCGCGGTTCGGCCGGGCAGGCCTGGCTCGGCGCACCCTCGCTGGCGTCGTCGCGCTCGATCACCAGGGCGGTATCGCGGTCGATGAAGGCGAGGTCGCCGATGACGTTGGCCGGATCCGCGGGCCGGTAGCGCCACTGCCGGCCGGTCCAGCTGCCGCTCGCCGGGTCGAACTCGACCAGCCGCAGGAACGCCTCGGGCTCGCCCTTCTCGTCGAACAACGGGCCCTCGAACATCGCCACGATCCGGCTGCCGTCGGGCGCGGCCGACATGGGCTCGAAGCCGCGCGAGCGGCGCACGGCGAACGGCACGGCCGACGGCGTCGCCGGCAGCTGCCCCAGCATGAAATGATCGGGCGAGCGGGCCGGCTTCCCGTCGACCAGGGTCTCGTGGAAGGCCACCACCTTGCCGGTGCGGTCGAGCTCGACGAGGTAGGGCCCGAACTCGTCGCCGATGAACCAGCGGTCGCCGACGACGGCGAGGCTCTCGGTGTCGAGATCGGCACCGGTGAGGTAGCGCTCGGCCGTGGCCTCGTTGCGGATGGCGAACGGCAGCACCTTGTCGGGGTCGCGCAGGAACAGGGTCTCGGTCAGGACGATCGTGCCGGCGGTCCAGTCGGCCTTCGCCCGGTGCAGCATCAGCAGGCTGTCCGGCGAGTTCACCCGGCTGCCGAAGCCGTTGTCGGAGAGCAGCAGGAAGCTGTCCGGGCCGGTGGCGACGATGCCCGACATGCCCTGGGCCGGCTGCCCGGCCAGCGGCAGGCCGACGCCGGAGCTGCGCGGCGCCGCCTTGTCGCTGGTGAAGGCCGTGGTCGGGATGGTGCCCAGGGTCTCGACGCGGACCCGGTCGGCGGCGGTGAAGCGTCCCGCCATGCGGAACAGCGCCGGGGCGTCGGCCGGTGGCTGGAGCAGGGTCAGGGCCGGCAGCGTGGCCTGGCCGGCCAGCGTCGCCGGGAACGGCGGAGCGTCGGCGGCATGGGCCGCGGTGACGCCGAAGGCGAGCGAGAGGACGAGCGTGCGCATTCCTGGACCCCGGATCCGGTTGAACCCGTGGCGTCGCTAGCGGTGCTGCGTGACGGTCGCGTGAGGGTCAGGCGGCGAGGAAGCGGCGCAGCAGGCCGGTCACCTCGGCCTGACGCTCGGCATGGACCCAGTGGCCGGCCTCGGCCACGGTCTCGATCGCGGCCTGCGGGAACAGCCGGCGCAGCGCCGGCAGGAAGCCGTCGGCGACATAGTCCGAGCGGGCGCCGCGGATGACCAGCGTCGGTCCGTCGTAGCGGGCCTCGAGCTTCGGAAAGCCGACGATCTCCGGCAGCGTCCGGGCGAGCACGGCGAGGTTGGGCTTCCAGGCGGCGCCATCCGCCCCGAACGCCAGGTTCTGCAAGAGGAAGCTACGGACACCGGGATCGGGGGCGACGGCGGTCAGCGCCGCCTCGGCATCGCCGCGCCGGGCGAGGCCGGCCGGGTCGATCGCCCGCATCGCCTCGATGTAGCCGAGGAAGGTGCTGTTCCGGTAGGCGACCGGGGCGATGTCGACGACGCCGAGGCGGTCGACGATGCCGGGCTCGGTCAGCGCCAGCACCATCGCCACCTTGCCGCCCATGCTGTGGCCGACGATGGCAGCCCGCCCGCCGGCGCGCTCGCGGACCAGCCGGGCGACGTCGGCCGCCATCGCCGGATAGTCCATGGCGTCGGCCCAGGGCGAGGCCCCATGGTTGCGCAGGTCGGCGAGGATGACCTTGCGGTCCGCGGCCAGCGCCTTGCCGATCGAGTGCCAGTTGCGCGAGGAGCCGAGCAGGCCGTGCAGGATGACGACGGCCGGCCCGGCGCCGAGCTCGGTGGCGGAAAGCGCGACGGTGCCCGGTGCTCCCGGGCTCACGCCGGCTGGCTCACTCGGCGGCGAGACGCTGTGCCTGGGCCCGCGACCGCTCCCAGTCGACCATGTAGTCGCGGGTGATCGGCAGCGCGTCGACCTTCTTCGCCAGCTGGACCTGCAGCACCATCAGGCCCTGGTGGCGGAACGCCATCTCGCAGCTGGCGAGGTACATCTCCCACATGCGCAGGAAGCGCTCGTCGTAGAGCTGGACGATCTTGGCCCGGTTGGCCTGGACCCGCTCGTACCAGTGGCGCAGCGTCTCGGCGTAGTGCAGGCGCAGGATCTCGAGGTCGGTGACCAGCAGGCCGACGCGCTCGACCGAGGCCATCACCTCCGACAGCGACGGCAGGTCGGCGCCCGGGAAGATGTACTTGCGGATGAACGGGTTGATCGGCGACGGCATGTCGAAGCGGCCGATCGTGTGCATCAGGCACACGCCGTCCTCGGTCAGCAGGTCGCGGACCTTGGCGAAGTACTCGTCGTAGTTCCGCTTGCCGACGTGCTCGAACATGCCGACCGAGACGATCCGGTCGTAGGGGCCCTTCTCCTCGCGATAGTCCTGCAGCTTGAAGCGGCAGTGGCGCGCCAGGCCGGCCGCCTTGGCGCGCTCCTCGCTGCGCTTGTGCTGCTCGACCGACAGGGTGACGCCGGTGACGTCGGCGCCGGTCTCGCGGGCGAGGAACAGGCCCATGCCGCCCCAGCCCGAGCCGATGTCGAGGACGCGCAGGCCCTCGCGGTCGAGCATCAGCTTGGCGGCGATGTGCACCTTCTTGTCGTGCTGCGCCCGCTCGAGGTCGTCCTTCTGCTCGTTGAAGTAGGCGCAGGAGTACTGGCGGTCCTGGTCGAGGAAGAGATCGTAGAGCTCGCCCGACAGGTCGTAGTGGTGCGCCACGTTCTCGCGCGCCCGGCCGATCGGGTTGCGCTGGCGGACGAGGCGGTTGATCAGCCGCCACAGCGGCTTGCGCTCGGTGATGGCGTCGGCCATCGCCAGGTTCTTGGCGATGAACGCCAGGAACTCGCGCAGGTCGGCACCCTCCTCGAGGGTCAGCGTGCCGTCCATGTAGGCCTCGGGCACGCGCAGCCGCGAGTTCAGGGCGAGCTTCCAGTCGAGGCTGCGGTCATGCAGCCGGATGACGAACCGGGGCTCCTTGCCATTGCCGGCTACCGTCCGGCGACCGTCGGCGTGAATCACCTCGAGGGTGCCCTGCCGGATCGCCTGTCGGGCCAAGAACGCGACCAGCATGCGTTCCTCCTCTCCGACGTTTCCCCTGCCCGCAACCACTTGCAGGCACGCGCTTTCTTCCCCCCATCTTGCGGGCTAGCGGGCGCGGTTGCAACGCTCCCCGACGCAGCCGGTTGCGCCGGAATTGCCGATGTTGCGCTACGGGAACCGTACCTGGGCGAGAACGCCGAGGTCGTCGAAGATGAAGGGCTTGTCCGGGCGGATGATCACCTGGGCCAGACGCCGCGCCACCGGACCCTGGCTCTCGCCCGAATCGAGCTGCGTCAGCAGCGGCCTGACGTCGATCTTCTCGATCTGGCCCAGCATCGTCTCGCTGCGGCCGGGGATCCGGATCTCGGCAAGATCGCCGACCTTCAGGCGGTCGGCGACGGACAGTTCGACCTGGGCGCGGACCACCAGCGGCCGGTCGGCCGAGACCAGGGCCGCGACGGGCTCGCCGGCCTGCACGAACTGGCCCGGCAGCGCCAGCCAGTCGACGAAGGCGCATTCGCAGGGGCTGTCGAGCGGCATCACCCGGCCGTCGGGGTCGGCGACGCGGCCGATGGTGTCGCCGCGCTTGAGCAGGGCGCCGATCTGCGCCGCCTCGAGCGTGCCGTTGATCGGTGCGCGCACGCGGTAGATCGGTGCCTCGATGACCGCACTGTCGGCCGAGGGCGTGAGGAAGCGGTCCTTGTAGCCCCAGGCGATGGCGCCGAGCACGGCGATGCCGGCCAGGGCGAAGAACAGGATCCCGGCGATCCGCCGGACCCGGCGGCCGCGCGCCTCCTCGTCGGCGTAGGGATTGAAGTTGACCGGGGTGATCCGCGCCTCGGCGCTGTTGTCGCGCCCGGCGATGCTGAGGATGTCGCCGCCGCTGACGATCTCGCCGGAGAGGTAGGCGTCGACCAGGTAGCGGAACAGCGCCACCTGGCCCTGGCTCAGCGCCAGGAACTTGCAGCCGAAGCGCGAATTGTCCTCGAGGATGTAGACCATCTGCGCGTCGAGGCGCAGCGAGACCTCGAAGTCCTCGAACGGGAAGACCATGCGCACCGGGAAGCGCTCGCCCGGCTGGCGCGAGGCCATCTCGGACTCGACGCCGAAGCCGCCCATCGACCAGTCGTCGACCGTGAACCGCGTGCCGTCGATCTCGACCGTGATCGGGATCTTCAGCCGGACGTGCTGGCGATGGACCTCGGCTTCGTGGACGATCTGGAGCTGCATGGCCTAACCTAGAAGAGCCGGGTCAGCGAGGCGAGCGGCGGGAACGTCAGGATCCCCGCGAGGAACGCAAGCACGCCGCACAGCGTCACCAGGGCCAGGCCGTGGAGGTAGGCCGAGCCCCAGGCACGCAGGCGCGCCTGTCCGGCGCCCATGGGTTGACGCAGCGCGATGTTCTGCCGTGTCCAGCGCTGGCGGTCGAGTCGGAACAGCACCCAGGTCTTCACCAGAGCGCCGTAGACCTGGTTGTAGTAGATGAGCGGCGGCCACAATCCGCTGATGGTGTCGCGTACCGACAACAGTGACAGCGCCTGGATCAGCCGGGTGCTCATCACCCACATCAGGTAGATGTAGAGGATCGACAGCGAGTGCGTCGCCGCCGACATCAGCGTGGCGACCGGGCCGACGAGCGGTGTCCACATCGATACGCGCTGGTCGATCAGGCACCACCAGATGAAGGGCCCGGTACGCGCCGGCCCCAGCGAGATGGCCCGGCCGCTCGCCCGCAGCATGTTGCCGAACCAGCGCAGCATGAGCTGCGTGCTGGCGCGGAAGAAGCTGCGGCTCGGCGGATGCTCGATGGTCAGCACCCGCACGTCCGGGACGTAGATCATGTCCCAGTCGCGCTCGAGCAGCCACAGCCAGGTCGACTTGTCCTCGCCGGTGAGCAGCGGCAGGCGGCCGAGGCGCCAGTGGTCCAGCGCGTCGTTGGCGACCATGTCGATGAATGAGGGATTGGTCGCGATCTCGGCTCGGAAGGCCGACATCCGCCCGGTCATGGCGAGCAGGCGGCGCGACAGGCCCAGCGACGACATCAGCAGGTGACGCTGCGCGAAGCGCAGCCGATGCCAGGTGCGGATGGTGCGCCGCCCCTCGACGACGCAGTCCTCGTCGGTGGTGAGCCCGCCGACCCGTCGCATCAGCCGCAGGAACGGCAGCGTCCGGGCAATCGTGTGCGGCGCCAGCACGGTGTCGCCGTCCATGACCACGACCGCCGACTCCGGCAGCGGCCCCATGCGCGAGACCGCCCGCAGCGAGGTCGCCAGCGCATGCCGCTTGCCGGCGCCGGCGAGCCGCACCACCGCCAGCCGCAGGGTCGGCGGCGGGTTCATCTTGCGGAACAGCTGCTTGACCAGGCGCAGGTCGGCGGCCTCGACGACCGAGGCGACGATCACCGCCGGCTGGCCGTAGTCGATGAGGTTGTCGATCAGCGCCCGGTAGACCGCGACCGTGGTCTCGGCGCGGATGCGGTAGCTGGTGACGATGCAGAAGACCTCGGGGACGCGAGCCCGCGCCCCCGGCACGCCGGCGGCCTCGGCGGCGACGAGGCGATCGGCGCGACGGCGCCAGCCCGGGAACACGAGCTTGCGATAGATGATCGAGCGGACGAAGTGGACGGCGCCCCAGGCATAGCGCCAGAGGCCGATGCCGCCGATGATCACGATGAACGCGCGCGAGCCCGGGTCCCAGACATCGGCCGGCGCATTGAGCGCCAGCGCGACCAGGACGAGCACGTAGAGGAGCAGCGTCATCGGTCCGGCTCAGCCGATCCCGGCCGGTGCGGCCGGCGGCGCGCCCATGGCTGTAGCGGCGCGGACGCCCTGGGGCGACCTCGCGTTCGGCTCCATGAACCCCCACGCAACGATCCGTGTCGGCTGCCCGCTTAGACTGCCCCGCCGCCCAGCGCGACTGAAAACGATGCCGCGGCAGCCGTGGCAGCGGCCGGGTATCGCCTGCCCTTAACCAGCCATGCGTGCCGCTTCCCTCGCCGCGGCGCCTGCCGCTATGGTCTGGCCGCAGCTGCGACCACCCCCCATCGCAGTCAGGGAGCGCGCATGGCATCGCCCGGCCGGGTGCTGATTGTCGACGACGACGCGGCCTTCCGCCGCGAGCTGGCCGAGCAGCTGGCGCTGCACCAGGACATGGAGGTCGTCGAGGCCGGCTCGGTCAAGGAGGGCATGGCCGCGGCCCAGAACGACGGCATCATCGCCGTGATCCTCGATGTCGGCCTGCCCGACGGCGACGGCCGGGACCTGTGCCGGCTCCTGCGCAAGGGCGGGCTGAAGGCGCCGATCATCATGCTGACGGCGCACGACAGCGACGCCGACACCATCCTCGGCCTCGACAGCGGCGCCAACGACTACGTCACCAAGCCGTTCCGGCTCAGCGTGCTGATGGCCCGGCTGCGCGCCCAGCTGCGCCAGTTCGAGCTCAGCGACGACGTGACCTTCCCGATCGGTCCCTACAGCTTCAAGCCGGCGGCGAAGATGCTGGTCGCCGGCAACGGCAAGAAGATCCACCTGACCGAGAAGGAGACGTCGATCCTCAAGTACCTCTACCGGATCGGCGACCGGCCGGTGGGGCGCGAGACGCTGCTCGACGAGGTCTGGGGCTACAATGCCGGCGTGACGACGCACACGCTGGAGACGCACATCTACCGGCTGCGGCAGAAGATCGAGCCGAAGGCCGGCGAGCCGACCCTGCTGGTCACCGAGCCCGGCGGCTATCGCCTGGTGCGCTGAGCGCCACGCACCGGCACCAGCTCGCCGCGCAGGCCCCGTTCATCGCCGATCACCTTCTGCACGCGCGGACTGTCGGGCGCGTGCCGGTGATCGAGCACGCCCTGCACGTAGGAGAGCCGGCCGTACCAGATGAACGCCTGCGCGTAGATCGCCATGGCCGCCAGTTCGTACCAATCCATGCCTCGGTCACCCGAGCCGCCGCGCCCTGCGTCACGACGGCTCTGCTGGATGTTGCTGCGGGGTCGCAGTCAAGGCGACATCCCATTAGCGACGACGATAGCATGTCACCTTGGACGCGAAAAGCTCATTCGCAAATGACCATTTCCGTCAGCCGGGATGGGAAATCTCGAGGTCGACGGTCACCGGCACGTGATCCGAGGGCTGCGGCCAGCCGCGCGCCTCGCGCAGCACGCTGGCGCCGCGGATGCCGGATGCCAGCGCCGGCGACACCCAGACATGGTCGAGCCGGCGGCCGCGGTCGGATTCCTCCCAGTCGCGGGCCCGGTAGCTCCACCAGCTGTAGAGCTTCTCCTCGGGCCGGATGACCTGGCGGACCGCGTCGACAAACGATCCCGCCAGCTGCAGCCGGCCCAGCGCCTCGACCTCGACCGGCGTGTGGCTGACCACGTCGAGCAGCTGCTTGTGACTCCAGACGTCGGTCTCGAGCGGCGCGATGTTGAGGTCGCCGACGAGAATGGCGGGCGGCGCGTCGAGACCGCGCCGCGCGAACCACGCCGCCAGCTCGGCCAGCATGTCCAGCTTGTGGGCGAACTTCGGGTTGGCCTCGCGGTCGGGGATGTCGCCGCCGGCCGGGATGTAGAGGTTGTGCAGCTCGATGCCGCCGGGGAGCGTCACCGCGGCGTGCCGCGCATGGTCGATGCCGCACCAGCGCATGAACCGCGGCTCCTGCAGCGGCACCCGCGAGAGCACCGCGACCCCGTGATAGGCCTTCTGGCCATGCACGCAGAGATGCTCGAAGCCGAGCCTGCGGCACATCTCGGCCGGGAAGCGCTCGTCCTCGATCTTGATCTCCTGGAGGCAGAGCACGTCCGGGTTCAAGGTCTCGACCACCCGTGCCAGCGACACCTCGCGCAGCCGGATCGAGTTGACGTTCCAGGTGGTGAGGCGAAGGCGCAAGGCGGGCTCCCGGCTCGGGTCGGCAACCGGGACGGCTTTGCAGGAACCGCTGCGCAGGGCAAGCCGGGGCGGTTGCCGGCTACATCCGTCCGCGCCAGGGCGTCAGCAGCCGCTCGAGCAGGCGCAGCAGGCCGTCAAGCGCGAAGGCCACCGCGGCGATCACGAGGATGCCGACGATCACCACCTCGGTCTGCAGGAAGTTCGCGGCCGACTGGATCATGAAACCGAGGCCGCGGGTGGCGGCGACGAGCTCGGCCGCGACCAGCGTCGAGCAGCCGACGCCGAGCGCGATGCGGGCACCGACGAGGATCTCGGGCAGCGCGCTCGGCAGCACCACCAGGAGCAGCGTCTGCAGCCGCGAGGCACCGAGCGAGCGGGCGGCGTCGATCCGGTGCGGCGCCACGCCGGCGACGGCCGCCGCCGTGGTCAGCGCGATCGGCGCGAACATGGCGATGGCCATGACGAGGATCTTCGAGCCCTCGCCGATGCCGCACCAGATCACCACCAGCGGCAGATAGGCCAGCGGCGGGATCGGGCGGATCAGCTCGGCGATGGGATCGAAGATGCCGCGGCCGACGGTGGTGAGGCCCATGGCGAGGCCGACCGGGACGCCAACGGCGATTCCCAGCAGGAAGGCGCCGACGATGCGCTGCAGGCTGGCGAGGAGATGCGCGCCGAGGCTGGCGTCGACATAGCCCTCGTTCCAGATCTGCACGGCCTTGGCCGCGACGGCCTGCGGCGACGGCAGGAATACCGGCGAGACCATGGCGACGCGTGCCGCCAGCCACCACGCGACGAAGAGCACCACGCAGGTCAGCAGCGAGATCAGGGTCGCGCGCGGCAACGCGGCCAGCCGCAGGAGCGGTGGCTGGACCGGCTCAGCCGCGTAGGGGCGTTCGGCCGCCGGCGTCATGCCGCCATCCGCCCGAAGATCGCGTCCAGCAGATCCTCGCGCAACGCGACGAAGCCCGGATCGGTCCGCAGCGCGCGGCCGGGCTCGCCGGCGACCAGGCGTCGCCCGAAGTCCGGCTCCAGCACGCGCTCGATCCGGCCGGGATTGGCGCTGAGCACGACCAGCCGGGTCGCCAGCAGCAGCGCTTCCTCGATGTCGTGGGTGATGAACAGGATGCCCTTGGCGGTGCGCTGCCAGATCTCCAGCAGCGCCAGCTGCATGCGGCTGCGGGTCAGCGGGTCGAGGGCGCCGAAGGGCTCGTCCATCAGCAGGAAGCGTGGACCGGCCAGCAGGGCCCGGGCGATCCCGACCCGCTGCCGCTGGCCGCCCGACAGCTCCCAGATCCGGCGATCGCCCATGCCGTCGAGGCCGACCAGCCGCAGCATCGCGTCGGCCTCGCGGTGACGCTCGTCCTTGGGCGTGCCCCGGACCTTGAGCGCGAACGCGACGTTGTCGCGCGCCCGCAGCCAGGGGAACAGGGCATCCTCCTGGAACACGACGGACCGGTCGGCGGCTGGGCCGGTGACGGCCTCGCCGCCGACCGTAAGGTGGCCGGCCGCGGCAGGGAGGAAGCCCGCGGCCAACCGCAGCAACGTGGTCTTGCCCGAGCCGGAGGGCCCGATGACGACGACGAAGTCGCCCGGCTCGATGGCCAGGGTGACGTCGTCGAGGATCGGCCGTCCGCCACCGTAGGCGACGGTGACGCGATCGAGCCTGAGGCCTCCGGACACGGACACGGTCAGTTGGCGGCCTGTGCCTCCACCGCGAACTGCGGGGCCACATAGGCCGAGTAGTCGGGCAGCACGGCGTCGATCTTCCCCTGGTCCTTCAGGAAGGTCGAGGTCGCGGCGATGGCCTTGGCGGTCGCACCACCGAGATAGGCCGGCGAGGCCTGCTCCTGCAGCGTCGGGAGGTAGTAGCCGGCAAGCAGCGTGGGCACCTCCTCGGGCTTGGCGCCGGACAGCCGGGCGATCTTCTCGATCTGCGCCGAGCCGGCATTCCAGGCGGCCGGATCGGCCCGGTAGGCAGCGTAGGCATCGCCGGTCGTCTTGACGAAGGCACGCACCGCCGCCGGATCGTCCTTGGCGAAGTCGGTCCGCACGATCCAGGCGTCGAAGGTGGGGGCTCCCCACTTCGCCACCTCGGCCGAGGAGACCAGCACCTTGCCGCTCTCCTTGATCTTGCCGAGCGCCGGGTCCCAGACATAGGCGGCGTCGATGTCGCCACGCTCCCAGGCGGCGATGATCTCCGGCGGCCGCGTGTTCAGGATCTCGAGGCTCTTGGGATCGATGCCCCAGTGCTCGAGCGCGGCGAGCAGGCTGTAGTGGGTGGTGGAGACGAACGGCACCGCCACCTTCTTGCCGGCGAGGTCGGCCGGCGCGTTGACGCCCGAGCCGTTGCGCACCACCAGCGCCTCGGCGTCGCCGATCTCGCCGACGACGAAGATGGTGGTGATCGGCAGCTGCCGGCTGGCCGCGGCGGCGAGCGGGCTCGAGCCGACATAGCCGATGTCCACCGCACCCGAGGCGATGGCGGCGATCACGTCGGCGCCCGAGTCGAACTTGCGCCAGTCGATGGCCCGGCCGATGGCCTTCTCGTAGGCGCCGTCGGCCTGCGGGACCTTCGACGGCTCGGCGGAGGTCTGGTAGCCGATCACGACCGGCTTGTCGGCGGCCTCGGCCGAAAGGCCGGCGCCTGCAATGAGCGCAACCGCGGCCGAGGCGGCAAGCAGCACCCGACGGGTAACATGGGTCACGTTGTCTAGCTCCTGGCGTTGGCCCGATGCCCCGGAACTGACACATTAAGCCTATATGTGCAATAGGCTTTTGTTGCGGTGCACAGCAGGTTGCGCGCTTATCGACCGCGGCAAGAATCCTCAATCTGTCAGGAGGATGGCATCCTCGGGCGCGAAGCTCAGCCAGACCGGCTGGCCGACGGCAAGGCCGTTGTCGGCGCTGCGGCTGGCATTATGGCGCATCACGCTCACCCGCACGCCGTCGTCGGCACCGACGTAGACCTGGCTGGTGTCGCCGAAGTAGGCCAGCTGCTCGATCCGGCCGTGCAGCCGCCCGCCGCTGCCCGGCGGTTCGGCGGTTTCCAGCCGGATCTTCTCGGGCCGCACCGCCAGGGTGGCAGCGCCCGGCGCCGGCGTCCGGTCGTCGACCGGGACGTCCAGCGGGCCGATGCCGCGGACCTCGAGGCGGGCCTTGCCCTGGGCGGTGCCCTTCACCTCGGCCTCGAACAGGTTCATGGCGCCGATGAAGCCGGCGACGAAGCGGCAGTTCGGATGCTCGTAGAGCTCGCGCGGCGGCGCGATCTGCAGGATGCGCCCCTTCTCCATGACGGCGATGTGGTCGGCCATGGACAGCGCCTCCTCCTGGTCGTGGGTGACCACGATGAAGGTGATGCCGACCTCGTGCTGCAGGCGGACCAGCTCGAGCTGCATCTCCTCGCGCAGCTTCTTGTCCAGCGCCGACAGCGGCTCGTCGAGCAGCAGGACCTTGGGCCGCTTGACCAGCGCCCGGGCCAGGGCGACGCGCTGCCGCTGGCCACCGGAGAGCTGGTCCGGGCGGCGGGCCTCGAACCCGGTGAGCTTGACCTTGGCCAGGGCCTCGGCGACGCGCGGGCCGATCTCCGCCGCCGGGACGCCGGTGACCTTGAGGCCGTAGGCGACGTTGTCGGCGACCGTCATGTGCGGGAACACGGCGTAGGACTGGAACACCATGTTCACCGGCCGCCGGTTCGGCGGCACCGTGCTCATGTCCTGGCCGTCGATCAGCAGCTTGCCCTCGGTCGGCGACTCGAAGCCGGCGAGCATGCGCAGCAGGGTGGTCTTGCCGCAGCCCGACGGGCCCAGCAGCGCGAAGAAGGCGTTGCGCGGGATGTCGAGGTTGGTCGGCTCGACGGCGGTGAAGCGGCCGAACCGCTTGGTCACGCCCTGGATGCTGACAATGGGCTGGGTGTCCGCCATGGCGCGCCGCTCAGGCCTCCTGCTTCGCCGGCGACTGCAGCCGCAGGGCGATGACGGTCAGGACGACGGTGAACACGATCAGCACGGTCGAGGCGGCGTTGACCTCGGGCGTCGCGCCGAAGCGGACCATCGAGTAGACCTTGATGGGGAAGGTCAGGGTCTCCGGGCCGGAGGTGAAGAAGGTGATGACGAAGTCGTCGAGCGACAGGGTCATCGCCAGCAGCGCTCCGGCGATCAGGCCCGGCTTCATGTAGGGCAGCGTGACGTTCCAGAAGGTCTGCCACTCCGAGGCGCCGAGATCCTTGGAGGCCTCCTCCAGCGACCGGTCGAAGCCGACCATCCGCGAGCGGACGACGACGGTGACGAACGGGAAGCTGAAGGCGACGTGGCTGACGATGATCGACGACAGGTCGAGCGGCCACGGCAGCCCCGTCGGCCAGTTGATCCGGTTGAAGAAGACCAGCAGCGCCACGCCCATGCAGATCTCGGGGATGACGATCGGCAGGGCGGTCGCCGCCTCGAGCGGGGCGCGGCCGGGGAACCGGAAGCGCCACAGCGCCAGCGCCAGCAGGGCGCCGATGACGGTGCTGATCACCGTCGAGATCAGCGCCACGGTGATGCTGTTGCCGAACGCCGCCAGCAGCGAATCGTTGTTCAGCGCCTTGGCGTAGTATTCGAGGGTGAAGCCCTGCCAGACGATGTTGCGCTTGCTGTCGTTGAAGCTGAACGCGATCAGGCAGACGATCGGCGCATAGAGGAAGACGAACACCGCCAGCAGCCAGAGCCGCATCCACCAGCGCCGGGTGAACTCGAGCGGGCCCGGGCGCTCACGCATCGCGGGCCTCGCCGCGGCTGAACCAGGCGCGCAGCGCCAGGGCGACGAACGTCAGGTACAGCAGGATGAACGACATCGCCGCGCCGAGCGGCAGGTTGTTCGCCGACTTGAACTGCCGCTCGATGACGTTGCCGATCAGCTGGCTGTCGGGGCCGCCCAGCAGGTCGGAGATCAGGAAGGTGCCGAGCGCCGGGATGAAGACCAGGATCACGCCCGAGACGATGCCCGGCATCGCCAGCGGCACGGTCACCGAGAAGAAGGTGCGCCACTGGCCGGCACCGAGGTCGAGGCTGGCCTCGAGGAAGCTGCGGTCGAGCCGTTCCAGCGTCGCGTAGAGCGGCAGCACCATGAAGGGCAGGTAGACGTAGACGATGCCGACGACGACGGCGGTGTTGTTGTAGAGCAGCTCCAGCGGCACGAAGCGGTCGCCGAACAGGCCGCCGAGGCCGATCGGCGTGAGCAGCAGCTTGCCCAGGCTCCAGAACCACTCGACCGTCCAGTTGACGTAGCCCTGCCCGCGCAGCACGGCGATCATCGCGTAGGTGCGGATCAGCAGGTTCGTCCAGAACGGCAGGATCACCAGCATCAGCAGCACGAGCTTGGCCCGGCCCGGGGCGAAGCTCACCGCCATCGCCACCGGGAAGCTCAGCACCAGGCAGGCGGCGGTGGCGACCAGCGCGATCCAGAACGACTTGACGAACAGGCCGAGGTAGAGCGGGTCGATCGCCTGGATGTAGTTCTGCAGCGTCCAGGTGATCTCGATGTCGACGGGGCCGCGCCGCTCGCCGAAGCCGATGCCCCAGATCAGGGCCAGCGGTACGAGGAAGAAGATCAGGAGCCAGAGCACCCCGGGGAGCAGGAACGTCCAGAAGACCAGCGGCTGGTTACGCCAATTCTCCATCCGCTCCGCGCCCCGGTGGTCCCGGCGCCGCCTACGCCGACAGCACCTTGGTCAGCGCCGTCTCGTAGAGGCCCTCGATCTCCTCGCCCTTGTAAATGGCGAACTCGCACTTGGCGAGGGTCGCCTCGTCCGGATAGATCACCCGGTTGTCGCGATCCTCGGCCGGCAGCAGCTCGAACGCCTTGGCGTTCGGCAGGGCGAAGCGGACCTCCTTGGCGATGTCCGCGTGCACCTGCGGCTCGAGGATGAAGTTGATGAAGGCGTGGGCATTGTCGACGTGCGGCGCGCCGGTCGGGATGGCCATGTTGTCGACCCACAGCAGCGACCCTTCGCTGGGCACGACGTAGGAGAGGTCGTCATCCTCGCTCATCACCTGGGTGATGTCGCCCGACCACTCCATGCACACGTCGACCTCGCCCGAGATCAGCAGGTCCTGCCCGGTGTCGGGGGCGAAGGCCTTGAAGTTCGGCTTCGCCTTGATCAGCGCCTCCTGCGCGGCGGTGATCTGCGCCGGGTCGGCGGTGTTCAGCGAGAAGCCCAGATACTTCAGCGCCATCCGGATGATGTCGGTGTCGTTGAGCAGCGAGATGCGCCCGGCATACTTGTCGGACGCCATGATGTCCGCCCAGCCGGTCGGCTCGGCCGCCGACTTGCGATAGCCGAGGCCCTGGGTGCCCCAGAAATAGGCAGCGCTGTACTTCAGGCCGGGGTCGAAGTCGGGGTTCTGGAAGCGTGGCGCGAGGTTGGCGAGGTTCGGGATCTTGGCGTGATCCAGCGGCTCCAGCATCTTCGCGACGATCATCCGCTCGACGAAGTTGTTCGACGGGAAGATGACGTCGTAGCCGGGGTTGCCCTCGCGCAGCTTGGCGAACAGCTCGTCATTGCTGGCGAACAGGTCGTAACGCACCTCGATGCCGGTCTTCTCGGTGAACTCGTCGAGCGTGTTCTCGCCGATGTAGGTGTCCCAGTTGTAGACGTTGACCGACTGCTCCTGGGCGAAGGCGGTCCGGCCGGCCAGTGGCAGCACCGAGGCGACGGCGACGCTGCGGCCGAGGAAGCCGCGGCGGGACAGGACGCTGGCCGGGAACGGAGAGGAACGACGACGACCCATCAGGTAGAACTCCGGCTTGGGCTGCTCGCATTTTCCGCGCCTTTAGCCTACGAGCACACGGCGTGCCAAGCATCCGGGACATGACGCTTTCGTAGGCTTTGGAGCGGAGGAAACCGTCGGAGATGGGACTGCCGAACGGCTGGCCGGTGGTCGACGCGGCGGCGCTCGGCTGGTTGCTGGCAGGCTTCGTTGCCGGTCTGGTGCTGGGCCTCTGGCTCGCCGCGGGGCGCCGGCGGCTCGCCCGCGAGCTGCTCGAGCGGCAGGAGGCGGCCCGCCAGGCCGAGACCGAGGCGCTGCTTGACGGCGTCAAGGCGGCCTTCGGCGAGGTCACCGACGCGGCCATGCGCCGCACCGGCGACGACCTGCTGCGGCTGTCGCAGACCAGTTTCGGCGCCGAGCGCCGGCTGCAGGGCCAGCAGCTCGCCGCCGAACGGGCCGAGTTCGAGGCGCGGATCAACGTCGTGCTGGCCCAGCTCGAGCGGATGCAGGGGCTGATCCGCGAGCTGGAGCGCGACCGGGCCGGCAAGTTCGGCGAGCTGGCGGCGCGCCTCGACGTCGCCGGGCAGAGTGCCGAGGCGCTGGCGGCGCAGACCCGGCAGCTGGCGGCGGCGCTGGGCAATGCGCGCGCCCGCGGCCAGTGGGGCGAGCGGCTCGCCGAGGACGTGCTGCGGGCCAGCGGCATGGTCGAGCATGTCAGCTACCGCAAGCAGCAGGGCATCGCCGACGGCACCCGCCGCCCCGACTTCACCTTCCTGCTGCCGCACGGGCTGGTCGTCCACATGGACGTCAAGTTCCCGTTCGACAACTGGTTGCGTCTGGCCGAGGCGACCGACGACGCGGCGCGCCGCCGCCACGAGGCCGCCTTCGTCCGCGACGTCCGCGCCCGCATCGGCGAGGTGGCCGGCCGCGACTACGTGGCCCCGGCCGACGGGACGCTCGATTTCGCCATCCTGTTCGTGCCCAACGAGCAGATCCTGGCCGGTGCCCTCGAGATCGAGCCCGGCCTGCTCGACGAGGCGCTGGGACGTTCCGTCGTGCTGGCCTCGCCGGCGACGCTGTTCGCCATCCTCGCCGTCATCCGCCGCGGGCTCGACAGCTTCCGCCTCGGCGAGGCCGCCCGCGAGCTGGCCCTGCTGCTGGGCGGCTTCCGCAAGGCCTGGACCGACTACCTCGCCGAGAGCGAGCGCGTCGGCCGGGCCCTCGAGGAGGCGCAGGCGGCGTTCCACCGGCTGCAGGGGATCCGGGTCCGGCAGCTCGAGCGGCGGCTCGACCGGCTCGACCACCTCGGCTCCGGCACCGCCGGCCCGGCCGCCGACTGACGCCGGTCCCGCCAGCGGCTATGCTGGCGGCCTCACTGCCGGAAGCAGCGATGATGCGCCTTGCGGTCTATCAGGGTCCCCCCGATGCCATGGACGTCGCGGCGGCCCTCGACCTTCTCGAGCGGACCTCGACCGACGTCGCCGCCCGCGGCGGCACCATGCTGGTCTGTCCGGAGATGTACCTGACCGGCTACGCCATCGGCGCCGAGGCGGCGCGCCGGCTGGCCGAGCCGGTCGACGGGCCATCGGCCGAGCGGGCCGCGGCCATCGCCAGGCGCACGGGCGTCGCCCTGCTGTACGGCTATCCCGAGCTCGGCGCCGACGGCCGGGTCTACAATTCGGCCATCCTGATCGACCGCCATGGCGGCACGCTGCTGAACTACCGCAAGACCCATCTCTTCGGCGACCTCGACCGCGGCATGTTCGCCGCCGGCGACGGCCTGCCCGCACCGGCCGAGGTGGATGGCCTCAAGGTCGGCGTCCTGATCTGCTACGACCTCGAATTCCCCGAGAACGCGCGGGCCTGGGCGCTGGCCGGCTGCGACCTGCTGGCGGTGCCGACCGCCAACATGGAGCCCTACGACTTCGTCGGCGGCCCGATGGTGCGGACCCGCGCCTTCGAGAACCAGATGGCCGTCGCCTACGCCAACCGCTGCGGCGCCGAAGGCGAGCTGCGCTATTTCGGCCAGAGCAGCATCGCCGCCCCGGACGGCGAGGTGCTGGCGGTGGCCGGGCGCGACGCGGCGCTGATCCTGGCCGACCTCGACCCCGCCGACCTCGCCCGCCGCCGCGGCATCAACACCTACCTCCGGGACCGCCGCCCGGCCCTCTACGGCGACCTCACACAGGGGCAATGAAGCTCCGACAGCGCGGAAACGACCCATGACCGCCGCCCACAACCCGCTCGTCGACACCGGCGAGCATCGCCGGCCGGTAACCTATTTCGGCCCGGACTTCCCGTTCGCCTACGACGACTGGCTCAAGCATCCGGCGGGGCTGGGTGCGGTCCCGGCCGAGCGGCACGGTACCGAGGTCGCCATCGTCGGCGCCGGGGCGGCCGGGATGACCGCGGCCTACGAGCTGATGAAGCTGGGCCTGAAACCGGTCATCTACGAGAGCTCGCGGATCGGCGGCCGGCTGCGCTCGCAACCCTTCGAGGGCGCGGAAGGCGTCGTCGCCGAGCTCGGCGGCATGCGCTTTCCGATCTCGTCGACCGGCTTCTACCACTACCTCGACCTGCTGGGCCTCGAGACCCGCGAGTTCCCGAACCCGCTGGCGGGGGCAACCCCCTCGACGGTGATCGACCTCGAGGGCGAGACCACCTACGTCGAGACGATGGACCAGCTGCCGCGCTTCTACCGCGAGGTCGCGGCGGCGTGGCACGAGGCGCTCGAGCATGTCGCCCAGTTCGGCGACATGCAGCAGGCCATCCGCAACCGTGACGTCGCCGCGGTCAAGGCCATCTGGAACCGGCTCATCCCGATCTGGGACGACCGCACCTTCTACGGCTTCTGCGCGACGTCCGATGCCTTCATGCGGCGCTCGTTCCGCCACATCGAGGCGTTCGGCCAGGTCGGCTTCGGCACCGGCGGCTGGGATACCGACTTCCCCAACTCGATGCTGGAGATCCTGCGCGTCGTCTACACCAACTGCGACGAGGACCAGCGGCTCGTCGTCGGCGGCGTCGAGCAGATGCCGCGCGGCCTGTGGCGCCGGGCGCCGGACAAGCTGGTCCACTGGCCGGCCGGCACGAGCCTCGAGAAGCTGCACAACGGGGCGACCCGTCCGGGCGTCGCCCGCATCGTCGCCGCGGACGGCGGCGGCTTCACCATCACCGATCGCTGGGGCCACACCCGGACCTTCCCGGCGGCGCTCGTGACCTGCCAGTCCTGGCTGCTGACCACGCACATGGAGTGCGACGAGCGGCTGTTCTCCCACAAGCTGTGGATGGCGCTCGACCGCACCCGCTACATGCAGTCGTCCAAGACCTTCGTCATGGTCGACCGTCCGTTCTGGAAGGAGCGCGACCCGCGCACCGGCCGCTACCCGATGAGCCAGACGCTGACCGACCGGCTCAGCCGCGGCACCTACCTGTTCGACAACGGCCCGGACAAGCCCGCGGTCATCTGCCTCAGCTACTCGTGGATGAGCGACGCCCTGAAGATGCTGCCGCTGCCGGTCGACAAGCGCGTCCGGCTGATCCTCGACGCGCTTCGCAAGATCTATCCCGATCTCGACATCGAGAAGCACATCATCGGCGACCCGATCACCGTGTCGTGGGAGGCCGACCCCAACTTCCTCGGCGCCTTCAAGGGCGCCCTGCCCGGGCACTACCGGTACAATCACCGCATGTACTGTCACTTCATGCAGGACCGGATGCCGCCCGAGCAGCGCGGCATCTTCATGGCCGGCGACGACGTCGGCTGGACCCCCGGCTGGGTCGAGGGGGCGGTGACGACGGCCCTGAACGCCGTCTGGGGCATCGTCCACCACCTCGGCGGGGCAGCACCGCGCGACAATCCGGGGCCCGGCGACCGGTTCGAGGAGCTGAAGCCCCTGTCGCTGGAGTGAGGCGGCGGACTACAGGGCCTTGGCGGTCAGGGGCTCGGCGAACCCGCCGAGCTCCGGCGCCGGCAGCGGGCTGAGCAGCGAATAGGCGAAGCCGTCGCGCGCCCAGCGCAGCTCGTTGATCCCCTCGGCCGGCTGCGGCCTGGTCTCGCCCGGCTCGACAGCGGCCGTGGCCGGCTGGCTCTCGACGTAGAGCAGCGTGGCGAGGCCGTCGCGCTCGTAGACGATCGCCGCGGCCGGCGGCGTCGCCGCCTCGTCGACCCAGCCACCGGCCAGCATGAAGCCGGTCGGTTGCGGCGGTTCGGGGAACCCGCCGCCGAGGCGCGAGGCGAACCAGTCGCGCAGCCGCGTCGCGTCGCCGGTCGACAGGCCGAGGCGGCCGGATCCGTCGCGGAACGCGTAGTAGGCCCGCAGCGGCGCACTGACCGCCGTCGGCCGCACCATCTCGGTCACGGAGGTGCCGACCGCGCCGACGGCGGCCAGCACGAGCACGGCGCCGACCATGCGGCGTGCCCACAGGCGCCAGGCGCGACGCCGGCCGGGATCGCCGTCGCCCGCAGCATCCGACGACGCCGACGGCAGCACGCGCGCCGCCGAGGCACCGGACGGTGCCGCCAGCGGTGGCAGGGGCTCGGGTGGCAGGAAGGCCAGGGCGGGCGGTTCGCCGGGCCCGCCGCCGCTGCGGACGAGGTCGGGCTCGAGCCCGTTCCAGACCGAATGGACCCGCTCCATGGCACGGAACTGGCGCTGCAGGTCACGCTCGAACTGGCGGAGATGATTGACGCGGGCGCGGCAACCGGCACAGGCGCTCAGGTGCCGGCGCAGGATGGCGCCGCGCGACCGCCCGAGCCGAAGGTCGAGGTAGGCCTCCAGATAACGCTCGAGATCCGAGCACTGCATCGCCCATGCCCCCTGGAGCACGCTGCGGCTGGCACCCCTCAGCCGTCCCCGCGCCGCCGGTCCGACGGCCCCGGTTCTGCGCACCGCTCTCCCCACCTCACTCTCACGCAAACCGGGCTTGGGTGCAATGGGCGAAAGCTACCCGCGGCGACGCCCCGGTCACCGATTTGTCATTGCCAACCGTCGCCCATCGGTCACAGAGTTTGCACTGCGAACCTGCCGTCAGGGTCGTGCTTCGGCCCTGCCGGCCCGAACAAAGGGAGGCCACATGGGTGCGAACTCGCCCGTCCGTAACCTAGCCCTGGTGGGGCCCAACGGTTCCGGGAAGACGACCCTGCTCGAGAGCCTGCTGTCGGTGTCCGGCGCCATCGCCCGCAAGGGCCGTGTCGCCGACCGCAATACCGTGGGCGATGCCAGCGCCGAGGCGCGCGAGCGGCAGATGAGCACCGAGGTCAGCGTCGCCAGCTTCCAGCACAAGGGCTACGACTTCACCGTCCTCGACTGCCCCGGCTCGGTCGAGTTCGTCAACGAGGCGCGCCAGGCGCTGCTCGGGGTCGACCTCGCCGTCGTCGTCGTCGAGCCGGTGATCGAGCGCATGGTCGCCGTCGCCCCGCTGCTGCAGTACCTGGACCGCCTCAACCTTCCGCACATCGTGTTCATCAACAAGATGGACCGTTCCGAGGTCCGCTACCGCGACCTGCTGCAGGCGCTGCGCCAGGTGAGCTCGCGGCCGGTCGTGCCGCACCAGTACGCCATCGGCCGCGGCGAGGGCCTCGTCGGCTACATCGACCTCGTCAGCGAGGAGGCACACGCCTACCGCAAGGGCGCCGCGTCCGACCGCATCGCCCTGCCCGAGGAGTATCGCGAGCGCGAGCAGAACGCCCGCCGCGAGATGCTCGAGACGCTGGCCGACTTCGACGACGAGCTGATGGAGGAGCTGCTCGAGGACAAGGAGCCGCCGCAGGAGCAGATCCTGGCCGACCTGCGCAAGACGCTGGGGGCCGACCAGGTGGTCCCGGTGTTCATGGGCGTGGCCGAGCACGACATGGGCGTGCGGCGCCTGCTCGAGGCGATCGAGGCCGAAGCGCCGGAACCCGTGGCGCATGCCGAGGCCCTGGGAATCGACCCGGGCGGGCCGACGGCGGTTCAGGTCCTCAAGAACTATCACCTGGCCCATGCCGGCAAGCTGTCGCTGGTCCGGGTCTGGCGCGGCAGCGTCAAGGACGGCATGACCCTGGGCGGCATGCGCGTCGGCGGCGTCTACCGTCTCGTCGGCACGCAGCAGCATCCTGCGGGCGAGGCCAACGCCGGCAGCATCGTGGCGCTGGCCCGACTCGACGAGGCGAGGACCGGCCAGGTCCTGACCGCCGCCGGGAACCCGGACGAGCTCGGGCTGCCGACGGCGCCGCCGCCGCATCCGATGTTCGCCTTCGCCGTGCAGGCCGCCAACCGCAACGACGAGGTCAAGCTGTCGGCGGCCTTCGCCAAGCTGCTCGACGAGGATCCGGCCCTGCACGTCGAGCACGACGCCGACATGCACCAGACGGTGCTGTGGGGGCAGGGCGAGATGCACCTGCGCGTCGCCTTCGACCGGCTCAAGGGCAAGTACCACATCGAGGTGCAAGGCCACCGCCCGCGCACGCCCTATCGCGAGACGATCCGCCGGCCGGCCGGGGCGCACGGCCGCCACAAGAAGCAGAGCGGCGGTCACGGCCAGTTCGGCGACGTCAAGATCGACATCAAGCCGCTCGAGCGCGGTGCCGGCTTCGCCTTCGAGAACAAGATCTTCGGCGGCTCGGTGCCCAAGCAGTACATCCCCGCGGTCGAGGCCGGGGCGCGCGAGCACCTGAAGAAGGGCCCGCTCGGCTTCCAGGTCGTCGATGTCGGCGTTGCCCTGCTCGACGGGCAGTTCCACACCGTCGATTCGAGCGAGATGGCGTTCAAGATGGCGGTCGGCCTGGCGCTCAAGGAAGGGCTGCCGCAGTGCCAGCCGGTGCTGCTCGAGCCGGTGCTCGACGTCACCGTCTCGGTGCCGTCGGACTTCACCTCGAAGGCGCTGCAGCTGATCACCCAGCGCCGCGGCCAGATCCTCGGCTACGAGGGCAAGCCGGGCTGGACCGGCTGGGACGAGATCCGCACCCACCTGCCGCAGGGCGAGATGCACGACCTGATCGTGTCGCTGCGCTCGCTCAGCCAGGGGACCGGCTTCTTCGAGTGGAAGCACGACCACCTGCAGGAGGTCCCGGACCTGCTGGCCAAGCAGATCGTCGACCAGCACCGGGTCGACGAGGCCGCCTGACGCCCTGCCGGCTGGGCCCCGCCGGGGCTCAGCCGGTCGCGTCCTCGAGCTGCGCGTAGATGTCCTTGCAGATCTCGATCAGCCGCTCGCGCGGTGCCGTGCCGATCAGCGCGTAGGCGGTGTCGCGATCGATCCAGTAGAGCGCGTTGACGCCGTCCTTCTCGAGGATCCGGAACGAGGTGTCGTTGCCGCTGCCGCCGGTGACGAACAGGGTGTAGCGGGCCCCGCTCGGATCCTCGTACATCAGCTGTGCCGCCGGGCTGCCGTCCTGCGTCGGCAGCAGCCGGCCGCCGAGCAGGCGCAGGCCGAACTTGCCCAGCGACGGCGCCAGCAGCGGCCGGTCGAGCCGCTTCGACAGCCAGCTGACGAGATGCTGCTCCTCGGCCGCCGCGACCTCGACCGGGTGGCGCTTCTCGGCGATGTAGAGCCGGTGCGCCTCGACGCCGGTCGCCGCCAGCGCCAGCATCGGGTCGGTCGCCGCTGGCGTCACGCCGTGCGCGTACCATCCGCCGGCTGCCCCCGTGGCGAGCAGGGCCAGCGCTGCCGCCGCGGCGAGGCCGGCCTGGCGCCAGCGCCGGCCGCGGTCGAGCCGCTCGATGCGCAGCCGCGGCGGAACCGGCTCGGCCGCGACGTCGCCCCACAAGCCCTCGATCAGGTCGTTCTGCCGCTGCCAGTCGGCGACGCGGCGCCGGGCCTCCGGATGGCCGTCGAGCCACTCGGCGACCGCCACGCGGCGCGCCTCGTCGAGGCGGCCGTCGACGAAAGCGTGCAGGTCGGCATCGTCGAACGGGCAGGGCTCGCCGCTCACTTGACCCTCCGCAGGGTCGGCGGCGACTCGCCGGCCATGTGCAGCCGCAGCCGGTCGCGCGCCCGCGACAGGCGCGACATCACCGTCCCGATCGGCACCTCGAGGACCTCGGCGATCTCCTGGTAGGACAGGCCTTCCAGCGCCACCAGCAGGACGACGCGGCGCTGCTCCTCGGGCAGCGTCTCCAGCCCGGCGGCCATGTCGCGCAGCGCCAGCCGCGAGGTCTGCGACTCGGCGTCGGCTGCTGCCGCCTCGACGCCGTCGAGGGTCTGGTGCACCGGCCGCGTGGCCCGGCTGCGGGCCTGGTTGGCATTGATGTTGTGCATGATCTTGAACAGCCAGGGCCGGAGGCTGCCGCCACCCCGCCAGAGGTGACGACGGCTGAGCGCCCGCTCCAGACAGTCCTGGACGAGGTCGTCGGCGCGCTGGCTGTCGCGCAAGAGCGCCCGGGCGTAGCGACGCAGGCCCGGGATGCAGCTCTCGAGATCGGTCAGGAAGTCCAACGCCAGCGCTCCGGCGGCCCGATCCGACACTGGACCAACACCCCCCGGCCGTAACTATTCCGCCGGCTGTACGGCATGGCGCCCGGCGGCACTGGTAGCCAGGACCGAGACGAGGCTCAGCAGGCTGAGCCCCGCCACCAGCCAGAACACCGCCGCCGGCATGCCGTGGTCGACGGCGAAGCCGAACAGCGGCGGGGCGATGAAGCCGCCGATGTTGAAGCCGATGGTGACGAAGCCGAACACCCGCCCGCTGGCCCCCGCCGGCGTCACCTTCTTCACCAGCATGTCGCGCGACGGCGAGACGAAGCCGCTGGCGATGCCGGCGACGCCCAGCACCAGCACGGTCAGCGGCAGGCCGAGCCGGACCGCCGCCAGCAGGGCGGCGACGGCGGCGACGACGATGAAGCAGGCCGCGACCACCGCACCGTGGTGCGAGGTCCGGTCGGCGGCCCAGCCGCCGCCCAGCACGCCGAGTGCCGTGCCGACGAGAAACGCGGTCAGCGGCACGCCCGCCTCGACCGGCGAGAAGCCCTCGAGCTCGCCCAGCACGGCCACGGAGAAGCTCGAGATGCCGGCCCCGGCCATCGCCAGCAGCGTGAAGAAGACCAGGGCCCACAGCACCGGGGCGCTGCGCAGCAGCTGCCAGGTGCCGCCGGCTCCGCCACGGCCCGGCACCGGCCGGGTCTCGAGCAACGGGCGCCAGCGGACGAGGACCAGCCCGAGGACCAGCCCGGCTCCGCCGATCACCATGAGGGCAGCCTGCCAGCCGATCCACTGGCCGAGGCCCAGGGTCGCCACCGGCGCCGCGGCGAAGCCGAGATAGCCGCCGAAGGTGTGGATGCCGAAGGCGCGGCCGAGGCGCTCGCGCGGCACGTTGGCCGAGAGGATGGCGTAGTCGGCGGGGTGGTAGACGGCATTGCCGAGCCCGGCGACGATCATCAGCGGCAGCAGCGCCGCGTACCAGGGCAGCAGCCCGGTCAGGGCCACGGCGGCGGCGAAGGCCATGTGCCCGGCGATCAGGATCGGGGCCGCTCCCAGCCGGTCGACGAGGCTGCCGATGGCGGTCTGGCTGAGCATCGTCGTGACGTTCAGCACCGCGAGGGCGGCGCCGAGCGCGAAGTAGCCGACGCCGTAGGCTTCCCGCAGCACCGGGAACAGCGGCGGCAGCACGAGGATGTTGAGGTGCGCGAAGAAGTGGCCGAAGGCGATCAGCCAGATGACCCGGTCGGCCGAGCGATGGGCCAGGGGCAGGCTGGCGGCGGCCACGGCGGCGGCTCCTATCCGGCGAGCGGCCGCGGCGGGGTCACGCCCGCGGTCGCGGCCTCGCGGGTCAGGCGCGCCATGATGCCGGGATAGAGCTCGACGCCTTCGCTCAGCGCCCGGCGCCGCCGCGCCAGCGCCGCGTCGCCCGGCAGCCGCACCTTCTCGACGCCCTGCATCGGCGGGATCGCAGCGCAGGCGCGGCGCAGCCAGCCCATCTCGTGGAGGAAGGCCTCCGAGCCGCCATAGGCCGCCGGGTCCATCACCTGGACGTAGACGGCGGCACCCCACTGCGACGGCGCTGTCGACCGGCCGAAGCCGGACAGGCCCTGGGTCAGCGCTTCGATCGTGAGCCCCAGCCCGTAGCCCTTGTGGCCGTGGTCGAGCCCGCCGATCGGCAGGATGGCGCCGGCCGGGTCGGCGTTGATCACCGATGGGTCGTTCGTCGGGACCCCGTCGGCGCCGACATACCAGCGGTGCTCGGCCTTGCGGCCCTCGGCGACGAGCCGGTTGCTCATGCCGTTGGTCGTGATCGAGGCGCTGATGTCGACGAGGATCGGGTCGCCATCGGTCGGGATGCCGATGGCGATCGGGTTCGGCGTGAACGCCGGCCGCGCCCCGCCATAGGGAGCCACCGAGGCCACCGACGGGTCCGACGAGCTCAGGATGATCATCAGGCCCTCGGCGGTCGCCCGCTCGAGGAAGGCGGCGAGGCAGCCGATGTGGTGGCTGCGGCGGATGGCGACCGAGCCGATGCCCACCTTGCGCGCCCTGGCGATCGCCTCGCCGACGGCGCGGTCGGTGAGCCACAGGCCCGGCAGATAGTGCCCGTCCCAGGCAAGGGTCGCCGGGGTCTGGCCGATGACGCTGGGCTCGCCGGACGTCTTCATCGCGCCGGAGCGGGCATCGTCGAGATAGGGGCCGGCCAGCGCCAGGCCGTGCGTGGTGTGGCCCATCAGGTCGGCGGCGACCAGCAGGCGCGCGGTGGTGCCCGCCTTGTCGTCGTCGAAGCCGGCGGCGGCGAACAGCTGCCGCGCGAACTGCTCGAGGGCCTCGGGCCGGAAACGGTCTGCCATGGTGGTGCGGTGCCTGCTCGGGAACGGTGCGGCGCTCCTTGTCCTACCGCGTCGCCACGCGATCAAGCGCCGCCTTGGCGGGACCGCCCGGCAGTCGCACCGTTGCCGGGGCGCGTGCTAAGGAGCCGGCCCACGATGGTTCGCGCCCGGAGCCTCCCGCACGCATGGTCGGCGCCGCTGATGCCAGGGCCGGCGGCCTTGCCCTGCTGGCGCCGCCGCTCTTCGTGGTGCTGTGGAGCACCGGCTTCATCGGCGCCAAGCTCGGCCTGCCGCATGCCGCGGCGTTCACCTTCCTCGGCGTCCGGTTCCTGATCACCGCCGTGCTGATGACCGGCATCGCCATCGCCACCGGTGCCCCCTGGCCCGGCAACCTCCGCCAGGTCGGCCATCTGGCCATTGCCGGCTGCCTGATAAACACCGTCTATCTCGGCGGGGTCTTCGCCGCGATCGGGCTCGGCATCACCGCCGGGACCAGCGCGCTCATCGCCAGCCTGCAACCGGTCCTGGTCGCCGCCGCGGCGGGCCCGCTGCTCGGCGAGCGGGTCAGCCGGCTGCAGATGCTGGGCCTGGGCCTCGGCGTCGCCGGCTGCGCCGCGGTGGTCTGGCCGAGGCTCGGCTCGCCCGAAGGCAATGCCCTGGGTCTGGCACTCTGCGTCCTGGCCCTGCTCGGGATCAGTGCCGGCACGCTCTACCAGAAGCGCTTCTGCCAGGGGATCGACCTGCGCTCGGGCAACGCCGTCCAGTTCTGGGCCTCGGCCGTCTCCACCGGCGCCGTCGCCCTCATGGTCGGCGACCTCGGCATCGACTGGGCGCCGGCCTTCGTCTTCGCCCTGGCCTGGCTCGTCCTCGTCCTGTCGCTGGGGGCGGTGACGCTGCTCTACGTCCTCATCCGCCGCGGTGCCGCCTCGCGGGTGTCGGCCCTGTTCTTCATGGTGCCGCCGACCACGGCGCTGATGGCATGGGCGCTGTTCGACGAGCGCCTGCTGCCGGTCCAGTTCGCCGGCATGGCGGTGGTGGCCGTCGGCGTGGCGCTGGTGACGTCGCGGCGGCCGGCATGAGGGCCAGCCTGCGCACGCGCCTCGCCGGGGCCGGCTGGCGGTCGCGCTGGCAGGCCGCGAAGCCGTGGCTGAAGCGGATCGCGCTCGTGTTGCTGCTCGGACCGCCCCTGCTGCTGGCGATCTACCGCTTCGTCCCGCCGCCGGGCACGCCGCTCATGCTGAAGCGGCTCGTGCAGGGCTACGGGCTCGACAAGGACTGGGTCCCGCTGGCGCAGATCGCACCGGCGCTGCCGCGCTCGGTCATCGCCTCGGAGGACAACCTGTTCTGCGAGCACTGGGGCTTCGACTGGAAGGCGCTGAGCAAGGAGATCGAGGACGCTCTCGACGGCGAGCGGCCGCGCGGCGCCAGCACCATCACGATGCAGACCGCCAAGAACCTGTTCCTCTGGGACAGCCGCAGCCCGCTCCGCAAGGTGTTCGAGGCCTGGCTGACGCCGCAGGTCGAGCTGCTCCTCGGCAAGCGGCGGATCATGGAGATCTACCTCAACATCGTCGAGTTCGGCCCCGGCATCTACGGCGCCGAGGCCGCCGCCCGGCACTGGTTCAACAAGCCGGCCGCCAGGCTCAATCCCGACGAGGCCGCACGGCTCGCCGCGATCCTGCCGGCGCCGCTGCTCTGGAAGGCGCAGCCGGCGTCGCGCCACATCGCCCGGCGCGGCCGCACCATCCGCCAGCGCATCGAGCAGCTGGGCCCGATGCTCGACTGCGTCGACGCCGGCTAGCGGCTGCGCTAGCCTCACGGGTGCGACGGTCCCCGGAAGACGGGGCGAAGAGGGAAGCCGGTACGGATCTTCGGGTCCAAGGCCGGCGCTGCCCCCGCAACTGTAGGCGGCGAGCCTCATGACCGACGATGCCACTGGGCCCATGCCCGGGAAGGCCGGTCGAGGCGACGACCCGCGAGCCAGGAGACCTGCCGTCGCCTTGTCCGTTCTCGAGCGCCGGCCGGGGTGTGCCGGCAGGAGGTCTCGATGCCGGCCGGCCCAGGCGATGCGATCGGTCTTTCCCTCGAGCGCTGCGATCCCGGCGGCGTGCTGCGCGCGGCCCTCGCCGGCCCGCCGCCCCCGGATGCGCGCAGCCTGTGGCTGGGCTGGGTGCTGGGGCTCCCGTCCGACATCGACGCCGCGCTGGCGGCCGGCATCGTCCTGCGCGCCTCCGGCGAGACCCGCGGGCACGCCTTGGGCGAGCTGCTCGTCGAGACGCTCGCCTATCCGCGCGCCCGGCTGGCCTCGATGGGACGCCGCGGCGTGGGCTGAGGGGCGCCGATTGACACGGTGCCGGTCGCGGCCCCACATCCCGCGGCCGATGGGAACCCGCGCGGTGTCACGATGAGCAGCCTGCTCGACTTCGAAAAGCCGATCGCCGAGCTGGAAGGCAAGGTGAAGGAGCTGCGCCATCTGGCCGACGGCAGCGAGCTCGACCTCGCCGAGGAGATCGCCCGGCTCGAGGGCCGCGCCGCCAAGCTGCTGTCGCAGACCTACGGCAAGCTCACCGCCTGGCAGAAGACCCAGGTCGCCCGCCACGTCGACCGTCCCCGCTTCAAGGACTACTTGGCGGCGCTGGTCGACTCCTTCGTGCCGCTGGCCGGCGACCGCGCCTTCGCCGACGACAAGGCGATCATCGGCGGCATCGGCCGGTTCCGCGGCCGCTCGGTCTGCGTCATCGGCCACGAGAAGGGTGCCGATACCGAAGAGCGCGTCCGCCACAATTTCGGCATGGCCCGGCCGGAAGGCTACCGCAAGGCCATCCGGCTGATGAAGCTGGCCGAGCGGTTCAAGCTGCCGGTGGTCACCATCGTCGACACGCCCGGCGCCCATCCCGGGATCGATGCCGAGGAACGCGGCCAGGCCGAGGCGATCGCCCGCTCGATCGAGTGCTGCCTGTCGCTGACCGTCCCGATCGTCAGCGTCATCGTCGGCGAGGGTGGCTCGGGCGGGGCCATCGCCCTGGCCAGCGCCGACCGCGTGCTGATGCTCGAGCATTCGGTCTATTCGGTGATCTCGCCCGAGGGCTGCGCCGCCATCCTGTGGCGCAGCGCCGACCAGGCCTCGGCCGCGGCCGAAGCCCTGAAGATCACCGCCCAGGACCTGCAGGCGCTGAAGCTGGTCGACGAGATCATCAAGGAGCCCCTGGGTGGCGCCCACCGCGGCCGCTCGACCACCATCCAGTCCGTCGGCGACGCCCTCGACCGCCACCTGCGCGAGCTGCTGCAGCTCAACGGCACCGAGCTGCGCCACCGCCGCCGCGCCAAGTTCCTGAAGATGGGCCAGGCCGAGGCGGCCTAGCTCCGGCCGCCCTTCCACCGCCGGTACGCCACCGGCACCAGCGCCAGCAGGGCGAGGCCGAGCAGCGGCAACAGCACGCGCGGCTGCAGGATGAGGCCGAGGTCCGGCGTGCCGCCGGCGTCGAATACGGCACCCAGCCCGGCGCCGACGCTGGCGTAGACGACCGCACCCGGCACGATCCCGATCAGGGTCGCCGCGGCGAAGGTGCCGAGCGGGACGCCGAGGAAGGCCGGTACCAGGTTGACCAGCCAGAACGGGAACAGCGGGACCAGCCGCAGCACCAGCAGGTAGCTGAAGGCGTTGCGGGCGAAGCCGGCCTCCATCCGCGACAGCCACGGACCCGCCCGGGCCCGCAGCGCGTCGCCCAGCGCCGTGCGGGCGATCAGGAAGACGAGGCAGGCGCCGAGCGTGGCCCCGATCACGACGAGCCCGCTGGCGACGGCGGTGCCGAACAGGAAGCCGCCGGCAAGGGTCAGGATCACCGCTCCCGGCAGCGACAGCGCCACGGCCGCGGCATAGATCGCGAGATAGACCAGCGCCGTCGCCACCGGCCGCCGGGCGACGAGGTCGAGCAGCTGCTCGCGGTTCTGCTGCAGCACCTCGAGCCGCAGGTAGCGGTCGAGCCCGAGCGCGAAGACCAGCGCCACCGTCGCCGCCAGCGCCAGCAGCGGCCAGAGCCGGCGAAGCCACCCGGTGCCCGTCGGCGTCATCGGCCGGGCCGCCGTCATCCGAGCCTCGCCAGCCAGCCGACGATCTGCCGGGTCCTCGGCGCGAACAGCTTCGGCGTGTACCAGGCGCCGGCCGCGCGCTTCGACGCCTCCGACAGCGTCGGGTAGGGGGCGACGACCGAGGCCATCGCCGACAGCTTCAGGCCCTGCTGCAGCGCCAGCACCCAGGGCAGGATCAGCTCGCCGGCATGCGCGCCGGCGATCGCCGCGCCGAGGATGCGGCCGCGGCGGCCGACGATGACCTTGACCAGGCCCTCGGTGCGCCGCTCGGCCCGCGCCCGGTCGTTCTCGGCGAACGGCCAGCGCACGACCTCGACGGCATGGCCGTGCTCGCGCGCCGCCGCCTCGCCGAGACCGACCGACGCCAGCTCGGGGTCGGTGTAGGTGACCCAGGGGATCGCCTTGGGTGTCGCATCGACCGGCAGGCGGAACAGGGCATTGCGGATGACGAGGCCGCCATGCCAGCCGGCGACATGGGTGAACTGCAGGCCGCCGGCCACGTCGCCGATGGCGTAGACCTTCCGGTTGGTGGTGCGCAGGCCGCGGTCGACGATGATGCCGCGCTTGTCGAAGGCGATGCCGGCACGCTCGAGGTCGAGGCCTTCGACGTTGGGCCGGCGCCCCGCCGCGACCAGCAGGTGGCTGCCGACGATCTGCTCCGTCCGGCCGTCGGCCTCGACGACCAGGGCCGGGCCCGGCTCGGCGGCCAGAACCTTCACCCGCTCGCGCAGGACGATGCCCTCGGCCTGCAGCCGGTCGCGGACGACCGCCACCAGCTCCGGGTCGTCCTTGGGTAGGATCGGCCCGAGGTCGACGAGGGTGACGGCCGCACCCAGCCGGCGGAAGGCCTGGCCCAGCTCGCAGCCGATCGGCCCGCCGCCCAGCACGATCAGGTGCGCCGGCCGCTCGGCGAGCTCGAACACGGTCTCGTTGGTGAGGTACGGCACCGCGTCGAGGCCCGGCACCGGCGGCACCGCGGCGCGGCTGCCGGTGGCGACGACGAAGCGCCGGGCCCGCACGCGGCGCCCGTCGACCTCGATCTCGTCGCCCATGCGAAAGCGCGCCTGGCCGCGCAGCACGGTGACACCGAGGCCCTCGAAGCGCTCCTGGCTGTCGTGCGGGGCGATGCCGGCGATGACGTCGCGGACATGCGCGCCGACGGCGGCGAAGTCGATGTCGGGGTCGACCGGCCGCACGCCGAAGCGGGCACCATCGCGCATCGCCTGCGCCGCGTGCGCCGCCGCCAGCAGGCTCTTGGACGGCACGCAGCCGGTGTTCAGGCAGTCGCCGCCCATGCGATGCGCCTCGACCAGCACGGTCGGCCGGCCCAGCTGCGCGGCGCCCGCCGCCACCGACAGGCCCGCCGAGCCGGCGCCGATGACGCAGAGGTCGGTCTGCACGAGCTCGCTCATGCGGCGAGGAGAGCAGCCTTGTTCGCTTCACCGCAACTGACGAGGCCGTGACGCCCCTTGTGATGGAACCGGGCGGCGGCTAGGAGCCGCCCATGCTCACCGAGATCGACCAGATCCTCGGCCGCCTGGCCGAGCTCGGCATCGCGACCGAGACCCACACCCATCCGGCGGTGTTCACGGTCGAGGAATCGCTGCAGTACACGGCGGCCGTGCCCGGGGCCCACGTCAAGAACCTGTTCCTCAAGGACAAGAAGGACAAGCTCTGGCTGGTGACCTGCCGGCACGACCTGCGCGTCGACCTCAACGCGCTGTCGCGGCGGCTGGGCGCGGCACGCTTCTCCTTCGGCAAGGCCGAGCTGCTGAAGGAAGTGCTGGGCGTCGAGCCGGGCTCGGTGACGCCGCTCGCCATCGTCAACGACACGGCGCAGCGGGTCCAGCCGGTGCTCGACAAGGCCCTGCTCGATCACGACCGGCTGAACTGCCACCCGCTGCGCAACACCGCCAGCACGGTGATCGGCACCGGCGACCTCGTCCGCTTCATCCGCACGACCGGCCACGAGCCGGTCGTCAGCGAGATCGACGTCGTCGCCTGAGCGGCGTCAGCGCCTGACGATGCGGTCGATCAGCCGCTCGTTGTAGCTGCGGGTCATGCTCGGGATCAGCAGGGCGTCGATCAGCCACCACAGGCCCAGCACGGCGAAGCCGAGGAAGCCGATCAGCACGAAGTGCAGCACCCACGAGATGCCGTTGAGCGCCAGCATCAGGAAGCCCGACACCCAGCGGCCGAGGTAGAAGCGGTGCACGCCGAACCAGCCGAGGAAGAACCACAGCACGTAGGCCAGCCACGCCGCCCGCTTGCCGGCGTCGTAGCGCATGAGCCGCTCTTCCTGGAGCGAGGTCGACATCGGTCCCTTTCCCGGTCTGCACGAACCGACCGGCATATGGTCCCGATGATCGGCTTCGTGAAGGGTGCCGGGCCTCAGCCGTCGGCGGCGGCGTAGAACGTCCGCAGCAGCGGGCCGATCTCGCGGCCCAGGCGCGGGCCCGTGAACAGCTCGTGGTGGGCGGCGTCGGGCACCGTCGTCGTCGGCATCGCCCGGGCGCCCAAGCGCGCCAGCCGGGCATGGGCGGCATGGGTCTGGCCGGGGCCGACCAGGCCGTCCGCACCGGCCTCGACGGTCAGCACCGGCACGCCGCGCAGCCCGTCGCCGTCGGGCAGCGGCAGCGGCGTGCGCACCGCGTGCTCCAGCGTCTCGACGAACAGCTCGGCCGGCACGTCGAGCAGGCGGTGCAGGTCGGCGTGCTGGCGGTCGTAGCCGTTGCCCTTGCCGCCGCTCAGCTCGGCCAGCAGGCCCGACTGGACGTCGAGATAGGTCGCCGGCGTCGCCGTCGCGTAGGTCATCAGCTGCAGCACCGCCGGAAAGACCCGCCGGCCGGCACCGGGATAGCGCGGCGGCACCGTGGTCACCGACTGCTGCTCCAGCGCGCCGGGCGGCAGCAGCGCCAGCGCCTGCTGCAGCGGCGTCGGCGACGGCCGCGGGTCGGCCGGGCCGCCGAGCAGCACCAGCGAGGCGGCACCGCCCTCGATCGCCGCCGCCATCAGCGGCACCACCGACTGCGACACGCCGACCAGATGGGCGCGGCCGCCCAGCTCGCGGGCGAGGCCGGCCAGCAGCGCCGTCTGCTCGGCGAGGCCGAAGCGTCCTTCGCCGGCCGGTACCAGCCGGGCATCGATCCAGTCGGTGACCCAGACCTCGCCGGCGCCCAGCAGCGCGATCGCCAGCGGCGACATCACCGCCGCGGCGTAGCCCGAGTGCGGCGCCGCCAGCAGGATCGGGCGCGACGGTCCGCCCGGCCGGCGCATCCGGACGACGCGCACGAACGGTGTGCTTGCGACCTCCGCCGCCTCGAGCGGACCGCCGAGGTCGTGCGCGACCGCAGCCTCGACCGGCACCGGCCGCGCCTCGCCGGCCTCGGCGCTGCGCGCCAGCACCTCGCCCCAGGCCCAGAACGGGCGCTGCCAGCCGGCGGCCCCCGGCGGCATGCGCAGGGCCCCCAGCAGCGGACCCAGCGCCAGCCGCTGCAGCTCGTAGAAGCTGTAGAACAAACGCGCGGCTCAGCCGGCCAGCGCGGCCTCGATCGCGGCGATGGCCTCCGCCGCCCGGCTGCCGTCGGGCCCGCCGCCCTGGGCGAACTCGGGCCGCCCGCCGCCACCCTTGCCACCGACGGCGGCGATGCCCTTCTGCAGCAGCTCGACGGCATTGGCCCTGCCGGCGACGTCGGGGCTGGCGGCGACCACGACGGCGGCCTTGCCGTCGTTGACCGCGACCAGCGCCACCACGCCCGAGCCCAGCTCCTTGACGATGGCGTCGGCGGTCCCGCGCAGGTCCTTGGGCGGCACGCCCTCGAGCACGCGGCCGGCGAAGCGGACACCGGCGATCTCCTTGACCGCCGGCCCGGCGCCGGTCCCGCCGGTGGCGAGCTTCTGGCGCAGCTCGGCGACCTCGCGCTCCAGCCGGCGGCGCTCCTCGACCAGCGCCTGGACGCGCGCCGGAACCTCGCCGGCGGTGACCTTCAGGGCGGCCGCCGCCTCGACCAGCAGCCGCTGCTCCTTGCGGATCTCGTCGAGCGCCGCCTCGCCGGTCAGCGCCTCGACGCGGCGGATGCCCGACGCCACCGCACCCTCGCCGACCAGCTTGCACACGGCGATGTCGCCGGTCCGCCCGACATGCGTGCCGCCGCACAGCTCGACCGAATAGGTCCTGCCGTCGGCCGCCTCGCCCATCGACACGACGCGGACCTCGTCGCCGTACTTCTCGCCGAACAGCGCCATCGCCCCGGACTGGATCGCGGTCTCGCGGTCGAGGATGCGGATGGTCACCTCGGCGTTCTGGCGGACGAAGGCGTTGACCTCGTCCTCGATCGTCGCGAGCTCGTCGCCGGCGACCGGCTTGGTGTGGCTGAAGTCGAAGCGCAGCCGGTCGGGGGCGACCAGCGAGCCCTTCTGCGCCACATGGTTGCCGAGATGGCGGCGCAGCGCCGCATGCAGCAGGTGCGTCGCCGAATGGGCCCGGCGCAGGCGGGCCCGGCGCAGCTCGTCGACGCGCATGTCGAGCACGGCGCCGACCCGCAGCGGCCCGCCCTCGAGCCGGCCGACATGGACGAACAGGTCGCCGAACAGCTTGCGGGTGTCGCTGACGACGAGGCGGACATTGCCGCTGGCGATGCTGCCGGTGTCGCCCTGCTGGCCGCCGGATTCGCCGTAGAACGGCGTCTGGTTGGCGACCAGCATGACCTCGGCCCCGGCATCGGCCGCCTCGACGCGCTTGCCGCCGACCACCAGCGCCACCGCCTGGCCCTCGGCCCGGGTGGTCTCGTAGCCGAGGAACTCGGTCGCACCCACGGCCTCGCGGATCTCGAACCAGACCGGCTCGATGGCGACCGAGCCCGAGCCGCGCCAGCTGGCCCGCGCCCGCTCGCGCTGCGCCTCCATGGCGGCATCGAAGCCGGCCTGGTCGACGCTGCGGCCCTGGGCGCGCAGGGCGTCCTGGGTCAGGTCGAGCGGGAAGCCGAAGGTGTCGTAGAGCCGGAAGGCGACGTCGCCGGGCAGGGCCGCCCCCGGGGCCAAGGAGCCGGTGGCCTCGTCGAGCAGGCGCAGGCCATTCTCCAGCGTGCGCCGGAAGTTGGTCTCCTCGAGCTTCAGCACCTCGGTGACCAGCGCCTCGGCGCGGCGCAGCTCCGGGTAGGCGTCGCCCATCTCGGCCACCAGGGTCGGATAGAGCCGCCACAGCAGCGGCTCCCTGGCCCCCAGCAGCTGCGCGTGGCGCATGCCGCGGCGCATGATCCGGCGCAGCACGTAGCCGCGGCCCTCGTTGGACGGCATGACGCCGTCGGCGATCAGGAACGAGCTGGCGCGCAGGTGGTCAGCGATGACCTTGTGCGACGGCCGGCGGTCGCCCTCGAACGGCGTCCCGGTCAGCTCGACGCTGCGGCTGATCAGCCGCTGGAACAGGTCGATCTCGTAGTTGTCGGTCTTGCCCTGGAGCACGGCGGCGATGCGCTCGAGGCCCATGCCGGTGTCGATCGACGGCCGCGGCAGCGCGATCCGGTCTCCCGGTGCGCGCTGCTCGAACTGCATGAAGACGAGGTTCCAGATCTCGATGAACCGGTCGCCGTCGCCGTCCGCGCTGCCGGGCGGGCCGCCGGCGACCTTGGGACCGTGGTCGAAGAAGATCTCCGAGCACGGGCCGCAGGGACCGGTGTCGCCCATCTGCCAGAAGTTGTCGGAGGTCGGGATCCGGATGATCTTCGAGTCCGGCAGGCCGGCGATCTTCTTCCACAGGCCGAAGGCCTCGTCGTCCTCGGCATAGACCGTGGCCAGCAGCCGCTCGGCCGGCAGCCCGTACTCCTTGGTGATCAGGTTCCACGCCAGCTCGATGGCGCGGTCCTTGAAGTAGTCGCCGAAGCTGAAATTGCCGAGCATCTCGAAGAAGGTGTGATGCCGGGCGGTGTAGCCGACGTTGTCGAGGTCGTTGTGCTTGCCGCCGGCGCGCACGCACTTCTGCGAGGTGGCGGCGCGCTTGTAGGGACGGGCCTCGAGGCCGGTGAAGACGTTCTTGAACTGCACCATCCCGGCGTTGGTGAAGAGCAGCGTCGGGTCGTTGTGCGGGACGAGCGGCGACGAGGCGACGACCTCGTGCCCGTTGCGCGCGAAGTAGTCGAGAAAGGTCGCGCGGATGTCGTTGGCGGTCTGCATGCGGTCGACTCGAGGCTGAGGCGCAGGGAAACGCTGCCGCTCGGCGCGGCGCGCCCTTATATCCGCCCCTCCCGCAGGCGCCAACCGGCCGCCGGGGGCTGCGCGCTGGGCCTGGCTAGTCGTCGCTGCCGGCGCCGGGTGGCTCGAGGCTGACGACGTCGCCGGCGGCGGTGCGGATGCGGGTCTCGAGGTCGCCGGCGACCTCCGGGTGGTCGCGCAGGAAGGTCTTGGCGTTCTCCCGGCCCTGGCCGATCCGCTGGCTCTGGTAGCTCAGCCAGCTGCCCGACTTCTCGACCAGGCCGGCCTTGATCCCGAGGTCGATCAGCTCGCCGGTCTTGCTGATCCCCTCGCCGAACATGATGTCGAACTCGACCACGCGGAACGGCGGGGCCAGCTTGTTCTTGACCACCTTCACCCGGGTCTGGTTGCCGACCGCCGCGTCCTTGTCCTTGACGCTGCCGATCCGGCGCACGTCGAGCCGCACGCTGGCGTAGAACTTCAGCGCGTTGCCGCCGGTCGTCGTCTCCGGGCTGCCGAACATCACCCCGATCTTGCTGCGGATCTGGTTGGTGAAGATCACCAGCGTCCGCGACCGGCTGATCGACGCCGTCAGCTTGCGCAAGGCCTGGCTCATCAGCCGCGCCTGCAGCCCGGGCAGGCTCTCGCCCATCTCGCCCTCGAGCTCGGCCTTGGGCACCAGCGCCGCCACCGAATCGATCACCACCACGTCGATGGCCCCTGAGCGCACCAGGGTGTCGCAGATCTCCAGCGCCTGCTCGCCGGTGTCCGGCTGGCTGATCAGGAGCTGGTCGACGTCAACCCCGAGCTTCTTCGCATAGGACGGGTCGAGCGCGTGCTCGGCGTCGATGAACGCCGCCTGGCCACCCTTGCGCTGCGCCTCGGCGATGATGTGCAGCGTCAGCGTCGTCTTGCCCGAGCTCTCCGGCCCGAAGATCTCCACCACCCGGCCGCGCGGCACCCCGCCCACGCCCAAGGCCAGGTCCAGCCCCAAGGAGCCCGTCGACACCACGTCGATCGCCTCGCCAGCCCCCTCGCGCTGGCCCAGCCGCATCACCGAGCCCTTGCCGAACGCCCGCTCGATCTGCGCCAAAGCCGCATCCAGCGCACGCGTGCGGTCGTCGGGACGGCGGGTGGTGGCGGGCTCGGCCATGGGGGATCCCGTAAGGCTGGGGGTTCTGTGGCGGTTAACGCCACAAGATCTGGTGCGTTGCTACGCCCGCTTCAGGCGCGGCCGCAAGGCCAGCGTGAGGGCGACGAGGACCAGTGCCAGCGCCACGAGCTCGCCGGCCTGGATCGGCTCGCCGAGGAACCAGGCCGAGCTCAGCACGCCGACGACCGGGATGGCGAGGGTCGAGATCGCCGCCACCGTCGCCGGCAGCAGGGTCACGATCTTGATGAACGCGGTGTAGCAGAAGATCAGCGCCACCGTGGCGGCGTAGGCGACGCCGAGCACGCCCCGCCAGGTCAGCTGCGACAGGTCCGGCGACGGCTCCAGCCACAGCCAGACCAGGACGATCGGGATGCCGCCCAGCACCAGCTGCCAGCCCGACAGGGCGATGACCCCGATGCCCCAGCGATAGGTCTTGGTGGCGACCGTCGAGACCGCCCAGGCGAAGGAGGCGCCCAGCATCAGCGCGACGCCCAGGGGCGCCTCGCCGAGATGGCCGAGATCGGCGCGCAGCAGCACCAGCATGCCGGCCATGCCCAGCGCCAGCGCCAGCCACTTGCGCAGGTCGAGCCGCTCGCCGAGCCAGAAGGCCGAGAGGATCGCCGCCCAGATCGGCATGGTGTAGGCGACGATGGCGCCGTGTCCGCCGCCGATGTAGCGCAGCGCGAAGGCCGACAGCATCTGCCAGGCGGTGACGCCGGAAATGGCGAGCAGGCCGATGTGCGGCCAGGCCTCGCGGCGCGGCCACATCGGCTCCTTGCCCAGCGCCGCGATGCCGAGCAGGCCGGCGCCGGCGACGACGACGCAGACCGCCCGGAAGGTCCACGGCGACAGCTCGATGACCGCCATCCGCATCGCCGGCCAGTTGATGCCCCACAGGACGCTGATGGCGAGGATCAGGACCAGGGCCGTACCGGGCACGGCCCCTTGCGCGGCAGCGGGACGATCAGAAATCGCTCACCCGCCCGCCGGTCTCCCAGTCGCCGTAGCGGGTCGGCTCCGGACCCTTGGGTCCGTTGCGCTCGCCCGGCTTCTGCTCCGGGCCGGTGACGGCGGGCTCGGGCGGCGCGGCCGGCGGCGGGTTCGGGCTCGCCGGCTCGGCCGTCTCGCTCACTCCGCCATGACCTGGGCGCGGGCGGCCTGCTCGCATTCGCCCAGATGCTTGTGCAGGATATGGTCGCTGACCTCGATCTTGGCCTTGGCCAGGTCGGCCTTGACCTTGCCCAGCATGTCGTCGTCGCCGGGCGAGTCGAAGTCGGCCATGACGACGTCCTTGGCGTAGGCCGCCGCCTCGTCGCCCTTCAGGCCCAGATGCGTCTCGGCGACCCACTGCCCGAACAGGCGGTTGCGCCGGTTGCGGACCTTGAAGCGCAGCTCCTCGCTGTGCTTGAGGCGCTGTTCCTCGCCTCGCTCGCGGTCCTGGAACGTCGTCATCTGACCTCCGTCGATTGGGCGTGCGGCTGCCGGGCTGTATATAGGTCGCACCCCGGCGGCCCACCAGCCGAGGCGTTGCAGCGCATGGGAGAGCGGCCTTGTGTACCGTCGTCGTGCTCCGCCGTCCCGGCGACGCGTGGCCGCTGCTGCTGGCCGCCAACCGCGACGAGCTGGCCGACCGGCCGAGCCTGCCCCCGGGGCGCCACTGGCCCGACCGGCCGCATGTGGTGGCCGGCCTCGACCGCCTCGCCGGGGGCTCCTGGCTCGGGGTGAACGACGACGGCGTCGTCGCCGCCATCCTCAACCGCCGCGGCACCCTGGGACCCGAGGCCGGCAAGCGCAGCCGCGGCGAGATCGTGCTGGATGCGCTGGACCACGCCGACGCCGCCGAGGCCGCCGAGGCGCTGGCCGGGCTCGATCCCGCCGGCTGGCGCCCCTTCAACCTGCTCGTCGCCGATGCGCAGACGGCGTGGTGGCTGCGCCATGCCGGCGACGGCGCCATCGACGTGCGGGCCCTGCCGGACGGCCTGAGCTTCCTCGAGGCCGGCGAGCTCGACGATCCGCAGTCGCCGCGCACCCGCCGCTTCCGCCCGCGCTTCGCCGCCGCCGCGGCTCCCGATCCCGCTGCCGGCGACTGGACCGCCTGGAGCGGGCTGCTCGCCGACCGCAGCGGCGACGACGGCGAGCCGCGCTCGGCCATGTGCATCGTCACCGACGGTCCCTACGGCACGCGCAGTGCCAGCCTCATCGCCCTGCCGCGCTGGCCGAGCGAGCAGCCCGTCTGGCTGCACGCCGACGGCCGCCCCGGCGAGGTCCCGTTCCGGCCGGTCGGGCTCTAGGTCCTCGCCGCGCGGATCGAGTAGGCCAGCGGCAGCCAGGGCTTGTCCGGCCAGCGGAACAGGCCGTCCCCGCCCTCGACCAAGCACTTGAAGGCCTGCCAGGACAGGGCGTCGTGCTCGCGCAGGCTGCGCAGGGCGAGGCCGGCGTCGAGCAGGGCGGTCACCACCTCGCCCAGCGGATGCATCCACTCGTAGGTGCGCGTGTTGCGCAGGGTGGCCTGCGGATCGGCGTAGTCGGCGGTGGAATCGATGACCACGGCATCGCGCTGGAAATAGGGCGCGAACCAGCCCGGCCGGCCGTCGACGCCGGGGCTGGCGTCGTCGAACACCAGCATCGCCGGGTGTCCCTCCAGCAGGTAGAGCTCGCCGCCGGGCTTCAGGAAATGGGCGACGATCCGCGCCCAGCCGCGGATGTCCGGCAGCCAGTTGAGCGCACCCCAGGTCACGTAGACGAGGTCGAACGCCGCCGGCTCGGGAAGGGCGGCGGCCGCGTCGTAGAGGTCGGCCTGGACGAAGCGGGCGCGGTCGGCCAGCCCGAGCTCGTCCGCCAGCGCCCGCGCCGCCTCGACCGCCGGCAGCGAGAAGTCGAGGCCGACCACCTCGGCGCCACGCCGCGCGAGGGTCAGCGTGTCGCGGCCGAAATGGCACTGCAGGTGCAGCACCCTGAGGCCGTCGACCGGCCCCAGCTCGGCCTCCTCGATGGCGTTCAGCCGGCCGCGGCCGGTCCGCAGCGGCCCGAGATCGTAGCCGGGCGCCTTGAGGTGGACCGCCACCCGCTCGTCCCAGTTGGCGAGGTTGGCGGCACGCCAGTCGGCATCGGTCATCGCCGGGGCTCTCAAGCGGTCAGCACGATCTTGCCGATATGCGCGCTGCTCTCCATCAGGGCATGCGCCCGGGCTGCCTCGGCCAGCGGGAAGGTCGCGTGGATCACCGGCTTCACCCGGCCGGCGGCGAGCAGCGGCCAGACCTCGGCCTCCAGCGCCCGGGCGATCGCCCCTTTCTGCGCCACCGTGCGCGGCCGCAGGGTCGAGCCCGTCCAGGTCAGCCGCTTCAGCATGATGGGCATGAAGTTGGCCGTGATCTTGGGGCTCTCCAGCCACGCGATCTGCACCAGCCGGCCCTCGACGGCCAGCGCCTCGAGGTTGCGGGCGAGGTAGCTGCCGCCGACCATGTCGAGGATCACGTCGACGCCGCGGCCGCCGGTCTGCTCCCTGACCACCGCGACGAAGTCCTCGTCGCGGTAGTCGATGGCGCGGACGGCTCCCAGCTGCTCGCAGGCCTTGCGCTTCTCGCGCCCGCCGACGGTGCAGAGGACCGTGGCGCCGCGCGCCGCCGCCAGCTGGATCGCGGTCGTGCCGATGCCGCTCGAGCCGCCATGCACCAGCAGGGTCTCGCCGGCGGCCAGCCGGCCACGCTCGAAGACATTGGTCCACACCGTGAAGAAGGTCTCCGGCACGGCCGCGGCGACGATGTCGTCCAGGCCCGTCGGCACCGGCAGGACCTGCGGCTCCGGTGCCACGCAATACTCGGCATAGCCGCCGCCGGCGACGAGGGCGCAGACGCGGTCGCCGGTGCGATACCGCGATGCCCCAGGCCCGGCCGCCACGACCTCGCCGGCGACCTCGAGGCCCGGCCAGTCGGGGGCGCCGGCGGGTGGCGGGTAGCCGCCCTGGCGCTGCAGCACGTCCGGCCGGTTCACGCCCGCGGCGGCGACGCGGATCAGGACCTCGCCCTCGCCGGGCTGCGGCACCGGCCGGCGTTCGGCCTTCAGCACCTCCGGCGGCCCGAAGCCGTCGCAGCGGACGTAGCGCATCTCGGACGGGATCGCGGTCATCGGGCCCTCCCGGCAGGTCGGCGGGGGCGGCACCCTACCCGCCTCGGCCGCCGAGAAAAGGCTGAAAGAAATTTACTCCAAAGCGCTGTCGAATCCATCGATCCTTGACAGAACTGAAAATTTCTTTCAGCGTGCCCCTACGCTGCCGACAGCGGACAGGACCCATGACCGCGAAGATCATTCCCGTGCAGCCGTTCGACCTCGTGGTCTTCGGCGGTACCGGCGACCTCACCCTGCGCAAGCTGATGCCGGCCCTCTACTACCGGTTCCGCGACGGGCAGATGCCGGAGGGCAGCCGCGTCTTCGCCGTCGCCCGCGGCGAGCTGACCCGGGGCGACTATATCGGCAGCATCGAGGGAGCGCTGCGCGAGCACGTCGCCGCCGCCGACCTCGATCCCGACACGCTGGCCCGGTTCTTCCGCTGCGTCGACTACGTCCACCTCGACGGCAGCAAGGCCGAGGGCTGGGAGCCCCTGGCCGCGGCCCTGGCCGGCGACGCCAGCCGGCCGCGCGTCTTCTATCTCGCCACCGCCCCCAGCCTGTTCGGCCCGATCTGCCGCAACGCCAAGGCCGCGGGTCTCGTCAACGCCGAGACCCGGGTGGTGCTGGAGAAGCCGATCGGCCGCGACCTCGCCTCGGCGCAGCGCATCAACGACGAGGTCGGTGCCGTCTTCGACGAGGACCAGGTCTTCCGCATCGACCACTACCTCGGCAAGGAGTCGGTGCAGAACCTGATGGCGCTGCGCTTCGCCAACTCGCTGTTCGAGCCGCTCTGGTCGGCGGCGCACATCGACCATGTCCAGATCACCGTCGCCGAGACGGTCGGGGCCGGCAACCGCGTCGGCTACTACGACCAGGCCGGGGCGCTGCGCGACATGGTGCAGAACCACATGCTGCAGCTCCTGTGCCTCGTCGCCATGGAGCCGCCGACGATGCTGGATGCGTCCTCGGTGCGCGACGAGAAGCTGAAGGTGCTGAAGGCGCTCAAGCCGATCGTCGACGGCGAGGTGGCGCACAAGACGGTGCGCGGCCAGTACCGCGCCGGTGCGGTCGACGGCCAGGCGGTCAAGGGCTACCCCGACGAGGCCGGCAAGGAGTCGCGCACCGAGACCATGGTCGTGCTCAAGGCCGCGGTCGAGAACTGGCGCTGGGCCGGCGTGCCCTTCTACCTGCGCACCGGCAAGCGCCTGCCGACCCGCGTCTCCGACATCGTCATCCAGTTCCGCGCCGTGCCGCACTCGATCTTCCCGGGCTCGGCCGGGGTCGTCGCCGCGAACAAGCTGGTCGTCCGGCTGCAGCCCGACGACGGCATCCAGATGTTCCTGATGACCAAGGATCCCGGACCCGGCGGGCTGCGCCTGCGCGAGGCCCCGCTCGACATCAACTTCGCCGACGCCTTCCAGGTCCGCTACCCGGACGCCTACGAGCGCCTGCTGATGGACGTGGTGCGCGGCAACGCCACCTTGTTCATGCGCCGCGACGAGGTCGAGGCCGCCTGGCGCTGGGTCGAGCCGATCCTCGAGGGCTGGGCACAGTCCGGCGAAGCGCCGAAGCCGTACATCGCCGGCAGCTGGGGACCCGCCGCCGCCATCGCCCTGATCGAGCGCGACGGCCGGACCTGGTTCGAGAACGACGAGACCTGAGCGGACAACGGGGCAGGAGGGACGCCATGGCAGTCGACGGACGCATCGCCGCGGTCACCGAGCGGATCCGCACCCGCAGCCGGACGTCCCGGCAGCGCTACCTGGACCGCGTCGAGCGGGCCCGCGCCAAGGGTCCGGTCCGCACGGCGCTGTCCTGCGGCAACCTCGCCCACGCCTTCGCCGGCTGCGGTGCCGAGGACAAGCAGCACCTCGCCGAGTCCGGCCGCGCCAACATCGCCATCGTCACCGCCTACAACGACATGCTGTCGGCGCATCAGCCCTACGAGACCTACCCGGCGCTGATCCGCGACGCGGTCCGCGAGGCCGGCGGCGTCGCCCAGGTGGCGGGCGGCGTGCCGGCGATGTGCGACGGCGTCACCCAGGGCCAGACCGGCATGGAGCTGTCGCTGGCCAGCCGCGACGTGGTCGCCATGGCCACCGCCGTCGCCCTCAGCCACGCCATGTTCGACGGCGCCCTCTGCCTCGGCATCTGCGACAAGATCGTGCCGGGCCTGGTCATCGCCTCCTTGGCCTTCGGCCACCTGCCGTTCGTCTACGTCCCCGCCGGGCCGATGCCCTCGGGCCTGCCCAACGCCGAGAAGGGCCGCATCCGCCAGCTCGCCGCCGAGGGCAAGGCGAGCCGTGCCGAGCTGCTCAAGGCGGAGATGGACAGCTACCACTCCCCGGGCACCTGCACGTTCTACGGCACGGCCAACTCCAACCAGATGCTGATGGAGATCATGGGCCTGCACCTGCCCGGTGCCAGCTTCGTCAATCCCGGCACGCCGCTGCGCGACGCGCTGACCCGCGCCGCCGCCCGCCGCGTCACCGAGATCACCGCCCTGGGCAACGCCTGGACGCCGATCGGCCACGTCATCGACGAGAAGGCCGTGGTCAACGGCATCGTCGGCCTGATGGCGACCGGCGGCTCGACCAACCACACGCTGCACCTGGTCGCCATGGCGCGCGCCGCCGGCATCCTGATCGACTGGGACGACATGGCCGACGTCTCGGCGGCGACGCCGCTGCTGGCCCGCGTCTATCCGAACGGCATGGCCGACGTGAACCAGTTCCACGCCGCCGGCGGCATGGCCTGGGTGATCGGCGAGCTGCTCGACGCCGGCCGGCTGCACCCCGACGTGCTGACGGTGGCGGGCGAGGGTGGCCTCGAGCGCTATACCGCGGTGCCGGAGCTCGACGCCGACGGCGGGCTCGCCTGGCGCCAGGCCTCGCGCGAGACCACCGACCCGGCGATCCTCGCCACTGCCGGCAAGCCCTTCAGCGCCGACGGCGGCCTCAAGGTGCTGGGCGGCAATCTCGGCCGGGCGGTCATCAAGGTCTCGGCGGTGAAGCCGCAGCACCGCGTGATCGAGGCGCCGGCCCGTGTCTTCACCGACCAGGACGACCTCCTGCGTGCCTTCAAGGCCGGCGAGCTGAACCGCGACGTCGTCGCCGTGGTCCGCTTCCAGGGGCCCAAAGCCAACGGCATGCCCGAGCTGCACAAGCTCACGCCGTCGCTCGGCGTGCTGCAGGACAAGGGCTTCAAGGTGGCGCTGGTCACCGACGGGCGGATGTCCGGCGCCTCGGGCAAGGTGCCGGCGGCGATCCACGTCACGCCCGAGGCCGTCGACGGCGGCCCGATCGCCCGCGTCCGCGACGGCGACGTCATCCGCGTCGATGCCGAGACCGGCCGGCTCGAGGCCCTGGTCGACGCCGCCGAGTGGGCGGCCCGCGTCCCGGCCACGGCCGACCTCTCCGACAACGATGCCGGCTGCGGGCGCGAGCTGTTCGCCGCGCTGCGCCGTGGCTACACCGGCGCCGAGGCCGGCGCCTCGATGCTCGGCGACCTCGCCGCCTGAAGGAGCGTCCCATGGTCTATCCGGCCAATCCCCTGTCGGTCGCGATGATCCCGCTGATGCAGCTGGCGCCGGTGATCCCGGTGCTGCGCATCGAGGACCCGGCCGACGCCGTGCCGCTCGGCCGGGCGCTGGTCGCCGGCGGCCTGCGCGTGCTCGAGGTCACCCTGCGCACCGAGCGTGCCATCGAGGCGCTGGTGGCGATGGCGAAGGCGCTGCCCGACGCCGTCGTCGGCGCCGGCACCGTGCTGCACCCGGCGCAGCTCGACGAGCTCAAGGACACCGGCTGCCGCTTCATCGTCAGCCCCGGCTTCTCGGCCGCCCTGGTCGAGGCGGCGCCCGCCGTCGGCATCCCGTTCCTGCCGGGTGCCGCCACCCCGGCCGAGGTGATGACGCTGCTCAGCCACGGCTATGTCCGGCAGAAGTTCTTCCCGGCCGAGCCCGCCGGCGGCGTGCCGATGCTCAAGGGCATCGGCGAGCCGATCCCGCAGGTGAAGTTCTGCCCGACCGGCGGCATCGGCCCGGCCAATGCCGGCACCTACCTGGCGCTCAAGAACGTCGTCTGCGTCGGCGGCTCGTGGGTGACGCCCTCCGATGCGCTGGCGGCGAAGGACTGGGCGCGCATCGAGCGCCTCGCCGCCGAGGCCGCGGCGCTGCGTCCGGCCTGATCGCCATGGCGACGGACGTCGTCGCGGCGATCCGGACCGCCCTGCCCGGCCTCAGCCCGGCCGAGGCCAGGGTCGCCGAAGCCGTTCTCGCCGACCCCGAGCGTGCGGTCAGCGCCGGCATCACCCGGCTCGCCGGCTGGTCCGGCGTCAGCGAGCCGACCGTCAACCGGTTCTGCCGCTCGCTGGGCTTCGTCGGTTACCGCGCCTTCCAGCTGGCGCTGGCGCAGGGGCTGGTGCGCGGCACCCCCTACGTCTCGGCACATGTTGCCGCCGGTGACAGCGTCGCGCTCTACACCCGCAAGATCTTCGAGGCCTCGGCCGCGGCCCTGCGCCGGGCCGGCGAGGAGCTCGATCCCGTGGCCGTCGGCCGCGCCGTCGCCGCGCTGGCCGCCGCCCGGCAGATCCTGTTCATCGGCCTCGGCGGCTCGGGGCCGGTGGCGCTCGACGCCCAGCACAAGTTCGCCCGCGTCAACGTCCCGGCGGTGGCGCACATCGACCCGATCATGCAGCGCATCGCCGTCTCCGGCCTGACCGCCGGCGACGTGCTGGTCGCCATCTCCAGCACCGGCCGCACCCGGATGCTGAACGACAACGTGGCACTGGCGGCCGGCACGGGCGCCACCGTCGTCGCCCTGACCCGGCCGGGCTCGCCGCTGGCCGAAGCCGCCGGCATCGTGCTCGGCATCGAGCCGGTCGAGGACAGCGAGCTCTACACCCCGATGGGCTCGCGCCTCGCCCATCTCGCCACCATCGACGTGCTGCTCACCGGTGTCGTGTTCGCCCTGGGCCCGGCCCTGCACGACCGCCTGCGTCGCCTCAAGCAGAGCCTCGCCGACACCCGCAGCCCCGGCCGCGACCTGTCCGGCGCCGCCTGAGGCGGCGCCGCAAGGAAGGGCCGCGCCTTGCGGCGCGGCCCTCCCCGACGACGATCGACCTGGGGTCGATCAGAAGTCCATGTCGCCCATGCCGCCGCCGGGCATGCCGCCCGGGCCGCCGGCCGGGGCCTTCTTCTCCGGCTTCTCGGCCACCATCGCCTCGGTGGTGATCAGCAGGCCGGCGACCGAGGCCGCGTCCTGCAGGGCGGTGCGCACGACCTTGGTCGGGTCGATGATGCCCTTGGCCACCAGGTCGCCGTACTCGTTGCTCTGCGCGTCGTAGCCCCAGTTGTGGTTCGACGACTCGAGCAGCTTGCCGACGACGATCGAGCCGTCGACGCCCGCGTTCTCGGCGATCTGCCGCGCCGGCGCCTGCAGCGCCTTGCGGACGATCTCGATGCCGACGCGCTGGTCGTCGTTGCCCGGCTTCAGGCTGTCGAGGGCCTTCAGCGAGTACATCAGCGCCACGCCGCCACCGGCGACGATGCCCTCCTCGACCGCGGCGCGGGTCGCGTTCATCGCGTCGTCGACGCGATCCTTGCGCTCCTTCACCTCGACCTCGGTGGCGCCACCGACGCGGATCACCGCCACGCCGCCGGCCAGCTTCGCCAGACGCTCCTGCAGCTTCTCGCGGTCGTAGTCCGAGGTGGTCTCCTCGATCTGCGCCTTGATCTGCGCGATGCGGCCCTGGATCTCCTCCTTCGAGCCGGCGCCGTCGACGATCGTGGTGTTCTCCTTCTCGATCACCACGCGCTTCGCACGGCCGAGCATGTCCAGCGTGACGTTCTCGAGCTTGATCCCGAGGTCTTCGCTGATCACCTGGCCGGCGGTCAGGATGGCGATGTCCTCGAGCATCGCCTTGCGGCGATCGCCGAAGCCCGGCGCCTTCACGGCCGCGACCTTGAGGCCGCCGCGCAGCTTGTTGACCACCAGGGTGGCCAGCGCCTCGCCCTCGACGTCCTCGGCGACGATCAGCAGCGGCTTGCCGCTCTGGACGACCGCCTCGAGCACCGGCAGCAGCGCCTGCAGGTTCGACAGCTTCTTCTCGTTGATGAGGATGTACGGATCCTCGAGCTGGACCCGCATCTTCTCGCTGTCGGTGATGAAGTACGGCGAGATGTAGCCGCGGTCGAACTGCATGCCCTCGACGACGTCGAGCTCGGTCTCGAGGCTCTTGGCCTCCTCGACCGTGATCACGCCCTCGTTGCCGACCTTCTGCATCGCCTCGGCGAGCATCCGGCCGATCTCGGTGTCGCCGTTGGCCGAGATGGTGCCGACCTGGGCGATCTCCTCGCTGGTCGTGACCTTCTTCGTGCGCTTCTTCAGGTCGGCGACGACGGCCTCGACGGCCATGTCGACACCGCGCTTCAGGTCCATCGGATTCATGCCGGCCGCGACCGACTTCGCACCCTCGCGGACGATGGCGGCGGCGAGAACGGTCGCCGTGGTCGTGCCGTCACCGGCGATGTCGTTGGTCTTCGAGGCCACCTCGCGCACCATCTGCGCGCCCATGTTCTCGAACTTGTCGGCGAGCTCGATCTCCTTGGCGACGGTCACGCCGTCCTTGGTGATCCGCGGCGCACCGAAGCTCTTCTCGAGCACGACGTTGCGGCCCTTGGGGCCGAGGGTCACGCGGACCGCGTCGCTCAGGATCTGGACGCCACGCAGCATCCGGTTGCGGGCGTCGGTGGAGAACTTGACGTCCTTAGCAGCCATGTTGGGGTCTCACGGTTTGAAGAGGTGGAAGAGAGCGGAACCGGCGTAAGGCTCAGGCGGCCTTCGCGGTGGCGGCGGACACCTCGATGATGCCCATGATGTCGCTCTCCTTCATGATGAGGAGATCCTCGCCGTCGAGCTTCACCTCGGTGCCCGACCACTTGCCGAACAGCACCCGGTCGCCCGGCTTGACATCGAGGGCGACGAGCTCGCCCTTCTCGTTCCGCGCCCCGGGGCCGACGGCGATGATCTCGCCCTGCATCGGCTTTTCCTTGGCGGTATCCGGGATGATGATGCCACCCCGGGTCTTCTGCTCCTCCTCGACGCGACGGACGACGACGCGGTCGTGGAGCGGGCGGAACTTGGTTGCCATGAGCCCGAACCTCCTGAATTCGACTGGCTGATGTGGTTGTCAGCACTCGCTAGGGTCGAGTGCTAACGCGACGCGGTAGGTAGGCGGGTCGCCGCCGGTGCGCAAGGGGTCGCCCCGAAAAAATCAGCACTCACCGAGGCTGGCTGCTAACATCTTGAAATCCCACGGGAATGTGGCTGCGTTAACTTGACGGCAGCAACGGAGGCGGCATCATCGCCGGTGTCGTAACGGCAGGAGACGTTGCATGACCGACCGGCACGAGGCGGTGAGGCTCCAGCTCCAGGGCTATCGGCTGGCGACGGCCGAGATCCTCTACCGCCTCCCCGACCATCCCGATCTGCTGCAGACCTTCGTCTGGCAGCACTACGACCTGCAGCCCCAGTTCCCGGTGCTGCGCAAGTTCCTCGACTTCTGGGTTCGCAACATCGAGGGCAAGCTGCACTCGGTGCGGGTCACCCGCCTGGGCCTCGTCACCCCGAGCGGCTACCAGACCGTGGACGCCTGCTACCAGCTGCACTGAGCCGCGCCGCGCCACCGGCCAACTCGGGCCGGCCGGGGCGCGAACCGCAGCCGACCTCAAGCTGCCGGTCCCACTTCCAGCAGGTAGCCCTCGCCGCGCACCGTGCGCAGCACGGCCGGATGCTCCGGATCGACCTCGATCTTGCGACGCAGCCGCAGCATCAGGGCATCCAGCCCGCGCGCGCCCGAGCCCCCGCTCGTTCCCCAGGCGAGCTCGTCGAGCTGCCGGCGCGACAGCGGCAGGTTGGGATGCCGCGCCATGGCCCGCAGCACCTCGAGCTCCAGCGCCGTCAGCGGCACCTCGTCGCCCTCGACCAGCGTGAGCCGGCCGCTCGCCGGCTCGAACAGGCAGCGGCCCAGCCGCATGGCCGCCGCCGCCTCGGCCTGGCGCGCCGGCCCCGGCCGCGTCCCGGCCGGCACGCGCCGCAGCACCGCCCGGATGCGGGCCATCAGCTCCGGCGGGTCGAACGGCTTGGTGACGTAGTCGTCAGCGCCGCGCGACAGCCCGGACAGCCGGTCGTCGAGGCCGTCGCGGCTGGTCAGCATCACCACCGGCACCTCGTTGCCGGCGGCGCGCAGGCCGGCCAGCAGCTCGAAGCCGTTCTCGCCGGGCATGGTGACGTCGAGGACGACGAGGTCGATGGCCTCGCTGCCGAGGATCGCGTGCATCGCCCGGCCGTCGCCGGCCTGGCGCACCTGCATGCCGCGCGGCACGAGGTAGTCGTTGAGCAGCGCGCGCAGGTCGGCCTCGTCGTCGACGACCAGGATGCGCGGCCGCTGCCGCTCGCTGCGCGGCGGGGAACTCATCGCACGCCTCCCGACAGCCTCGCCCGCACCACCCGCCGCAGCTCGTCCAGGTCGACCGGTTTCTCGAGCAGCATGATCATCCCTCCGGCGACCTCGGGGCTGCGCGCCGCGCTGAGCAGGTCGCCGGTCAGCACTATGGCCGTACGGGCCAGCGCCGGATGCGAGGCGCGCAGCGTGCGCAGCAGGCTGGAGCCGTCGACGCCCGGCATCCGCAGGTCGCTGATCAGCAGGTCGAACGCGGTCCCGCCGATGCGGCGCAAGGCGTCGCTCCCGTCGGCCGCCTGCTCGACGCGATGCCCGTCGCGGCGCAGCACGCCGACGACGAGGTCGGCGATCTCGCGCTCGTCGTCGACGACGAGGATCCGCCGCCCGGTGCCGTCCGCCGCCGGCTCGGCCGCCGGCCCGGCGGCGAGCGCCGGCTCCTTGCCCACCGTCGGCAGGGCGATGGTGACGGAGGTCCCGCGGCCGGGCTCGCTGGCGACGTCGATGCGGCCGCCATGGGCGGTGACGATGCCGTGGCAGACCGACAGGCCGAGGCCGGTGCCGATCCCGGCGGGCTTGGTCGTGTAGAACGGCTCGAAGATGCGGCGGACGACGTCCTCCGCCATGCCGGGGCCGTTGTCGCGGACCTCGAGCACGACATGGTCCTCGTTGACATGGGCGGCGATCAGCAGCCGGCGCGGGGCGGCGCTGTCCTGCAGCGCCTGCTGCGCGTTGATGACGAGGTTGGCCATCACCTGATGCAGCTGGTCGGCGTCGCCATGCACCGGCGGCAGGTCGTCGGGTAGGTCGCGCAGCACCTCGATGCCGCTGGTCCGCAGGCTGTAGCCGGCGAGCTCGAGGGCCGCGTCGGCGGTCCGCACCAGGTCGACCGGCCCGAAGCTCGGCGGCTTCTGCCGGGCCATGGCGAGGAAGGTCTTGACGATGCGCGCGCAGCGCTCGGCCGCGGTGTGGATGCGCACGGCCTGCTCGCGCAGCCGCTTGCCGCGGGCCTCGGCCTTCAGCAGCGCCGAGTAGCCGACCACCACCGACAGCGGGTTGTTGAGCTCGTGCGCCACGCCCGCCAGCAGCGAGCCCAGCGCCCCCATCTTCTCCGACTGGTGCAGCGCCTCGCGCTGCTGCGCGATCAGCGCCTCGGCGGCGCGCTGCGGGCCGAGGTCGACCACGCTGTTGACGACGGCCCGCACGCCGCCGAGTTCCATCAGCCGCGAGCTGAGGGCGGCGGGGAAGGTCGTGCCGTCCTTGCGGCGCAGCTCGACCTCGACATTGTGGGTGACGCCGTCGCGCAGCACCCGCTCGTAGTAGGGCGTGCGCATGGCCGGATCGGCCCACTGGCTGCGCTTGTCGGCCCGGTCGAGCTCGTCCCAGCTCAGCTGGAACAGCGCCAGATAGGCCGGATTGACGAACAGCACCCGCCAGTCGTCGAGGCGCAGCGCGCACAGCGGCACCGGATGGGCCTCGGCGAAGCGCCGGAACCGCTGCTCGCTCTCGACCAGCGCCTGCTCGGTGCGCCGCCGCTCGGTGATGTCGGTGAGCACGCTGAGGATCGCCGGCTGCCCGTAGTAGGTCAGCCGGCGGGCATGGATCAGCGCCCAGCCGAGGCCGCCGTCGGCCCGGTGGAAGCGGACCTCGAAGCCCTTTCCGGCATGGGCGTCGACCAGTTCGGGAAAGCGCCGGCCTTCCTCCGGATCGGCCCAGAACCGCATCACCACGTCGGGCGCGGCGCCGGGTCGGTAGTCGAGCAGCCCGGTGGCGGCCTGGTTGCAGAAGAGGATCTCCGGGGCGTCGGCCCGGGCGATGACCACCGGCAGGGGCACGCCCTCGGCGATCTCGCGCATCGCCGCCTCGCTCGCCTCCAGTGCCTCCTGCGCGCGGCGCTTCTCGGTGACGTCGCGGCCCACCGCCTGGTAGCCGACACGGTTCCCGGCGGCGTCGAACACCGCCGTCTCGACCCATTCCTCGAAGCGCGTGCTGCCGTCCGTGTGCCGGACCTCGAGGGTGCAGCCGAAGCTCGGCCGGTCCGGCGTCATCGCGTCGCGCAACGCGAAGAACCGGGCGCGGTCCTCCGGCCGGACCGTCGCGTAGTCGTCGTAGTCGGCCGAGATCAGCGCCTCGCGGCTCATCCCCATGTAGCGGCAGTAGGCGTCGTTCACGAAGGTGTAGCGGCTGTCGAGGTCCTGCCGCGTGATCCACTCGGTCTGGGTCTCGAGGATGGCGCGCAGCTGCGCCTCGCTCTGCTGCAGGGCGCGCTCGGTGGCCCGCTGCTCGGTGACGTCGCGCCCGACGCCCTGCACCTCGATGAGGCGGCCGTTCGCATCGAAGATGCCGCGCTGGTTCCAGACCTCGATCCGCCGGCGCCCGTCGGGCAGCAGGACCTCGGTCTCGTGGACGTAGTGCGGCTGCTCCGGCGTCAGCGCCAGCCAGCTGGCGACCAGCCGCGCCCGGTCGTCCGCCGCCAGCATCGACAGGTCGTCCCAGTCCGGGCCGAGCAGCGCCTCGCGGCTCATCCCCATGTAGCGGCAGTAGGCGTCGTTCACGAAGGTCGCCCGCCCGTCCGGGCGGACGCGGGTGACGAACTCGGTCTGCGCGTCGACGACGCCGCGGTAGCGCGCCTCGCTCTCGCGCAGCTCCTCGACCATGCGGACCCGGTCGGTGATGTCGCGGCCGATCAGCTGGTACTCGACGACCGTTCCGGCCGCGTCGAACAGGGCGAGGTCGGTCCAGCTCTCCCAGTGCAGGGTGCCGTCGAGATGGCGCGCCGCGAACTCGGTGGTGCGCATCGGCTCGGCCGGGGTCAGCGCCGCCCGGTTGGCCTCGAAGCGGCGGATGTCCTCGGCCTGCATCCACGACAGGCCACTGTAGTCGCTGGCCAGCAGCTGCTCGGCCGACATCCCCATGTAGCGGCAGTAGGCCGGGTTGACGAAGGTGTTGCGGCGGTCGGGCGTCTGCCGGACGATCCACTCGGTCTGGGTGTCGACCACCGCCCGGTAGCGTGCCTCGCTGGCGCGCAGGGCCTCCTGCATCTGCTGGGTGGCGGTGACGTCGCGCCCGACGGACTGGTAGCCGACGAGCCGCCCGTCACCGTCGAACAGCGCCGTGTTGGTCCACTCCTCGACGTGCGGCTGGCCGTCCGGATGGCGGACGGCGAGCTGGATCGTGAAGCTCGGCTGGGCCGGGGTCAGGCGCTCGCGGCCGGCCAGCAGGCGCTCGAGATCGGCGGGCTCGATCCAGTCGCGGTCGTGGTAGTCGGCGGCGCAGAGCTGCTCCGGGGTCATCCCCATGTAGCGGCAGTAGGCCGTGTTCACGTAAGTGTAGCGGCCTTCCGGGGTGTGCCGGGTCACCCAGGCCGGGGTGGTCTCGAGGATGGCGCGCAGCTCGGCCTCGCTGGCCCGCAGCGCCTGCTCGATCCGCTTCTCCTCGGTGATCTCGCGGCCGACCGCCTGGTACTCGAGGATCGTGCCCGCCTCGTCCATGATCGCCATGTCGGTCCAGACCTGCCAGCGCGTGCTGCCGTCGCGGTGGCGCACCTGGGTCTGGGTGGTGATCTGCGGCCGGTCGGGGCCGAGCAGGGCCCGGTTGGCGAGGAAGCGTTCGAGCGAGTCCGGCAGGACGGTGGCGAAGTGCGCGAAGTCGGGGGCGGTGAGCTGCGCGGCGGTCAGCCCGCGGTACCGGCAATAGGCGTCGTTGACGTAGGTGTTCCGCCCGTCGGGCGTCTCCCGGACGATCCACTCCGTCGGCGAGGCCAGCAACGCCCGGTAGCGGACGAGGTCGAGCCGCTCCTCCTGCCGCGCGGTGACGTCCTGCCACGCTCCGGCGACCTGGTGGTCGCCCGTCGCCCGTGCCCGCAGCTCGATCCGGCGCCAGCCGGCGTCACCCCTGATCCTGCCGGTGAAGCTGTCGCTGGCGCCGGCGAGCGCCCGGTGCCAGCGGTCGCGATCGTCGGGATGGACCTGGTCGTCCGGCGGCAGCGTGCCGAGCAGCAGGTCGCCGGAGAGACTGTCGCGCAGGAACGGAGCGCAGCCGGAAAGGCAGGCCATCTGCTCGACAACGGCCGCAAGGGCCTGGGCGTCGACCGCTTGGCGCATGGGCGGACTCGCTGCGGGAAGTCCCGCGGTGCAGGCGGCACGCCTCGCGGCGGGGCGCCCTGGCACCGGCGACCCTGCTCCCGTCCGGTCGCGCCATGATCGCGTCACAAGGCACGAAATGTTACAAGTGTCGCGTCCGGGGCGCGACATCCGGGAACGACGGGCGCGCGGGGAGGAATGGCCGGCCTCATCGTCGTCGAGGACGATCCGCTGGTGCGCGAGCTCGTGACCCACGTGCTCGTCCGCGCCGGCCACGACGTCCGCGCCGCACCGGACGGTGCGGCGCTGAAGCAGCTGGCGGCTGCCCGGCGTCCCGACCTCGTGATCCTCGATCTCACCCTGCCGGACGACGACGGCCTCAGCCTCGCCCGGTGGCTGCGTGGCAGCGAGCCGCAGCCCGGCATCGTCATGCTGACGGCGCTGGGCCAGCCGATGGACCGCGTGCTCGGCCTCGAGGCCGGGGCCGACGACTATCTCGGCAAGCCGTTCGAGCCGGCGGAGCTGCTGGCGCGGGTCGACGCGGTGCTGCGCCGGCGCCGTCCGGCGGCGGCCGTCCGGCTCGGGCCGTGGCGGCTCGACGCCGAGGGTCGCGGCGTGGTGCACGACGACGGCCGGCGGGTGGGGCTCGTCGCCAGCGAGCTGGCGCTGCTGGCGGCGTTCGCCCGCAATGCCGGGCGGGTACTGTCACGCGACGAGCTGCTGGACCTCGCACCCGGCCGCGATGAGGAAAGCTACGACCGCAGCATCGACCACCGGATCTCGCGGCTGCGCCTCAAGCTCGAGGCCGATCCGCGCCATCCGGCCCTGATCAGGAACGTGCGCGGGCGGGGCTATCTCCACCCGCGCTGACGCCGCTCAGTGGACGTCGGCCCAGACCCGGCGCTTGTAGGCGTAGAGGATGCCCGACAGGATCACGAGGAAGATCATGACCTTCAGGCCGGTCTGCTTGCGCTCCTCGAGCTTGGGCTCGGCCATCCACATCATGAACTGGGTGACGTCGGCCGACATGTTCTCGACCGTCGCCGGCGTGCCGTCCTCGAACTCGACGGCACCCTCCGACAGCGGGGGCGGCATGGCGATCAGGTGCCCGGGGAACATGTGGTTGTAGTACATGCCGTCGGGCACGGTGACCTCGGCCGGCGGGTCCTCGTAGCCGGTCAGCAGCGCATAGATGTAGTCGGGGCCGTTGGCGCGGGCCTTGGCCATCAGCGACAGGTCCGGCGGCAGGGCGCCGCCGTTGGCGATGCGGGCCGCCTGGTCGTTCGGGAACGGATTGGGCTTGCGGTCGGACGGCCGGGCCGGCCGCTCGAACATCTCGCCCTCCTCGTTCGGTCCGTCGGTGACCGTGTACTGCGCGGCGATCGCCTTCACCTCGTCCTCGGTGTAGCCGAGGTCGGCGAGGTTGCGGAAGGCGAGGAAGCGGGCGCCGTGGCAGCCCTGGCAGATGCCCTGGTAGACCTGGAAGCCACGCTGCAGGGCGGCCCGGTCGTAGGTCCCGAACATGCCGTTGAACGACCAGTTGCGGGCCGGCGGGGTGACCCCCTCGGCGGCCTGCGCCGCCGGGATGGCGGTCGCGACACCGGCGAGGGCGACGAGCCCGGCGACGAGGGAGAGGGCGCGCATCGGTCTCACTCCGCCGCCTGGGGCTGCAGTCCCGAACCGCCCAGCACCGGCTTGCTGAGGCTGGTCGGCAGGGGCAGCGGTCGCTCGAGCTTGCCCAGCAGCGGCAGCAGCACGAGGAAGTGGAAGAAGTAGTAGAAGGTCGCGACGCGGCCGATGGTGATGTAGATGCCTTCCGGCGGCTTGCCGCCGACCCAGGTCAGCACGATCGCGTCGACCACGAGCACCCAGAACAGCACCTTGTAGATCGGCCGGAACTTGGCGCTGCGCACCTTCGAGGTGTCGAGCCAGGGCAGGATGAACAGCACCGCGATGGCGGCGAACATCGCCAGCACGCCGAACAGCTTGTCGGGAATGGCGCGCAGGATCGCGTAGAAGGGCAGGAAGTACCACTCGGGCACGATGTGCGCCGGCGTGCTGAGCGGATTGGCCGGGATGTAGTTGTCGGGGTGGCCCAGCGCGTTCGGCGCGTAGAACACGAACCCGGCGTAGACCAGCATGAACACCGCGATGCCGAACAGGTCCTTCGCCGTGTAGTACGGATGGAAGGGGATCTTGTCCTTCTTCGTCAGGTCGATGCCGACCGGATTGTTCGAGCCGTACTGGTGCAGCGCCAGGATGTGCAGGAAGGCGACCGCGGCGATCACGAACGGCAGCAGGTAGTGCAGCGAGAAGAAGCGGTTCAGCGTCGGGTTGTCGACCGAGAAGCCGCCCCACAGCCAGGTCACGATCGGCTCGCCGACGATCGGGAAGGCCGAGAACAGGTTGGTGATGACGGTCGCACCCCAGAAGCTCATCTGGCCCCAGGGCAGCACGTAGCCCATGAAGGCGGTGGCCATCATCAGCAGCAGGATGACCACGCCCAGCATCCACAGCAGCTCGCGCGGCGCCTTGTAGGAGCCGTAGTAGAGCCCGCGGAAGATGTGGATGTAGACGACGATGAAGAACATCGAGGCGCCGTTGGCGTGCGCGTAGCGCAGCAGCCAGCCGTAGTTCACGTCGCGCATGATGTGCTCGACGCTCTCGAAGGCCATCGAGGTGTGCGGCGTGTAGTGCATCACCAGGACGATGCCGGTGACGATCTGCAGCACCAGCATCAGCCCGGCGAGCGAGCCGAAGTTCCAGAAGTAGTTCAGGTTCTTCGGCGTCGGGTAGCCGGGTCCGACGAGGTTGTAGGCGAAGCTGATGACGGGCAGCCGGTCGTCGATCCAGCGGACGAGGCCGTTCTTGAAGACGGGCTGCGAGTGGTCTGCGCTCATGGGTGACGTCCGAGATCGGGTGCCGGGGGCCGACGCGATGCGTCAGCCGATCCGGACGACCGTGTCGCTGAGGTAGACGTAGTCCGGCACCTGCAGGTTGTAGGGTGCCGGGCCTTTGCGGATGCGGCCCGAGGTGTCGTAGTGCGAGCCGTGGCAGGGGCAGAACCACCCGCCGAAGTCGCCGCGGGGCTCGGTGGGCTTGTTGCCCAGCGGCACGCAGCCGAGATGGGTGCAGACGCCGAGCACGATCAGCCACTCGGCCTTCTGCACGCGGGTCTGGTCGGTCTGCGGGTCGCGCAGCTCGGCGAGATCGACGTTCTCGGCGGCGCTGACCTCCTCGGCCGTGCGGTTGCGCACGAAGACCGGCTTGCCGCGCCACTTCACGGTGATCGCCGAGCCTTCCGGCACCTGGCTGATGTCGACCTCGGTCGACGACAGCGCCAGCACGTCGGCCGACGGGTTCATCTGGTCGATGAGCGGCCAGGCGACCGCACCGGCGCCAACGGCGAGGGTCGACCAGGCGAGGAGCTCGATGAAGTCGCGCCGCGGGGCGCCGCCGCCGCCGCCTTGGCCTTTGACCGCCTGCTCGGCCATACCCTACCCTTTGAACAAGTCGATGGTTGTCGCGGGCGCAATCTATGGAGGGGGCCCCACCCCGGCAAGCGACCTTTGGTCGCAATAACTCGGGCAGGTTGGCGCTCATTCTCGCCCTGTGGCAGCCTGACCGTCCGCACAACTTCGGGGCGGCGCTGCGTCTGTGCGCCTGCCTCGGCATCGAGCTCGACCTGATCGAGCCGGCCGGCTTTCCCCTCGACGACCGCCGCATCCGCACCGCGGCGCTCGACTACGGGCCGCTCGCCCGCTGGCACCGCCACGCCGACGCTGCGGCGTTCTTCCGCAGCCGCCGCGGCGAGGGGCGACGCCTCGTCCTGTTGAGCACCACCGGCTCGCTCCCGTACCACGAGGCCGCCTTCCGGCCGGACGATGTCCTGCTGGCCGGCAGCGAGAGCGGCGGCGTGCCGCCCAGCGTCCATGCCGCCGCCGACCTGCGGGTGCGTGTGCCGATGGCCGCAGGTCGCCGCTCGCTCAACGTCATCGCCGCGGCGACGCTCGTGTTGGGCGAGGCGATGCGGCAGACTGGCGGCCTCGACGAACTGGGGAGGCCCGCGGAAGGACCATGACCGAGCCGGCGATCTGCGATCCGAGCCATCCCGAGGCGGTGCGCGCCGCCGCCTGGTTCGAGAGCCTGCGCAACCGCATCTGCGCCGCGTTCGAGGACCTCGAGGATCGCTATCGGGGTCCCGGCCACGCCAGCCAGCCACCCGGCCGGTTCGAGCGGACCGCATGGCAGCGGCCCGGCGGCGGCGGCGGGACCATGGCGGTGATGCGCGGCCGCGTCTTCGAGAAGGTCGGCGTCAACGTCTCCGAGGTCAGCGGCGAGTTCTCGCCGGAGTTCCGCGCGCAGATCCCCGGCGCCGCCGAGGATCCGCGGTTCTGGGCGAGCGGCATCTCGCTGGTGGCCCATCTGCGCTCGCCGCACGCGCCGCCGGCGCACATGAACACGCGCCATGTCCGCACCACGAAATGGTGGTTCGGCGGCGGTGCCGACCTCAACCCGATCTACCCCGACGATGCCGACACCGCGGCCTTTCACGCCCGCCTGAAGCAGGCCTGCGACGGCTTCGCCGCCGACGCCTACGACCGCTACAAGAAGTGGGCCGACGAGTACTTCTTCATCCCGCACCGCAACGAGGCGCGCGGCGTCGGCGGCATCTTCTACGACTATCTCGAGGGCGACTACGACCGGCTGCTCGGCTTCACCCAGGCCGTCGGCGAGGCCTTCCTCGACGTCTATCCGAGGCTGGTCGCCCGCCACATGGACCGGTCGTGGACCGAGGAGGAGCGCGCCCACCAGCTGGTCCGCCGTGGCCGCTATGCCGAGTTCAACCTGATCTACGACCGCGGCACCCAGTTCGGGCTGCGCACCGGAGGCAATCCGGAGGCGATCCTGATGTCCCTGCCGCCCGTCGTCACCTGGCCCTGAGCCGATCGCGGGAGCGTTGATCGCATGGACTACAGCAGGCTTTCTCCGGGCAAGAATGCGCCGGAGGAGATCAATGTCCTGATCGAGGTGCCGCTGCGCTCGGACCCGATCAAATACGAGTTCGACAAGGACAGCGGCTGCATCTTCGTCGACCGTTACCTGTACACGACGATGTTCTACCCGTGCAATTACGGGTTCGTGCCGCACACGCTGTCCGACGACGGCGACCCGATCGACGTGATGGTGGTCGGGCGGATGCCGGTGATCCCCGGCGCCATCCTCCGCGCGCGGCCGATCGGCGTGCTGAAGATGGAGGACGAGGCCGGCGGCGACGAGAAGATCCTCGCCGTGCCGATCGACAAGATCACGCTGATCAACCGCAACGTCCGCAGCTACACGGACCTGCCCGAGATCGACCTCGCCCGGATCGCCCACTTCTTCGAGCACTACAAGGACCTCGAGCCCAACAAGTGGGTGAAGATCCTCGGCTGGGGCGGCCCGGAAGAGGCCCGGCAGATGATCGTCGCGGCGATCGAGCGCGCGAAGAAGGTCTGAGCCGTCTGTACCCGGCGTCGCGGCCGCCGCGACGCCGGCCTTGACCGCCGGCCGGACTTGCCGGCTGATTGCAGCCCTGATCGCGGGTTCTACCGTGGAGGGAGGCATGCAGCGCAGGATCGTTCCGGACGTGATCGACGGGCGGCAGGACCTCTGCTGCCTCGGGCGCGAGGCCACGGCCCGGCATGCCGCCGAGCAGATGCGCGAGCGCCGCATCGGCGCCGTGCTGGTCGTCGACGGGGCGCGGCTGGTCGGCATCGTCACCGAACGCGACCTTGTCTTCCGCGTCGTCGCCGCCGGCCGCGATCCGGCCGCCACGACGCTCGGCGAGATCATGACCGCCGAGCCGCAGACGCTGGCCCCCGACGACACCGCGGCCGCGGCGCTGGCGCGCATGCGCGACGGGCGCTACCGCCACCTGCCGGTCCTGCGCGGCGGCCAGATCGTCGGCATGGTCTCGATCCGCGACCTGCACGAGGCGGTCCGCCTGGCCCTCGAGGAGGAGCTGCACAGCGCCGAAACGCTGATCTTCGGCGACCGCTACGGCTCCGGCGCCGCCGCCACCGGCGGCTGAACCTCGTCCGGCGAAGGCGATCGCCGGCCGACCGGCGCTGCCGTGCCGGCAACCGACCGGCACCGGCCGCCCGCAACGTCGTGATCGCCGCCGGTTCGCCGCGGCCAGTGCCGGCGCCGCCGGCCGGCGGCGCCGGCACGACGGGCTCCGCATCCCCGCCCAGGCCGCCGCCGGCTGTCGCAGCCCAGGGTTTCCGGCGCGGAATCGTCGTGGCGCCTGACGGGTTGCCGCCGCGACACCCGGCGCGGCGCGATGGCAGCCGTCCCGTCGCGAGGGTGGCGCCGTCCGGCCTGGAGCGCCTATCGATGCCGTCTCCTGCAAGAAGGCCGCCGATGCCGCTTCCGGACGTTGCCGACCGCCAGCCGATCCACACCCGGGCCGTCACCTGCCGCGGCTGGCGCCGCGCCGACGGGCTCTGGGACATCGAGGGGCACCTGACGGACACCAAGGCCTACGGCTTCCCCAACGCCGACCGCGGCGAGATCGCCGCCGGCGAGCCGATCCACGAGATGTGGCTGCGGCTGACCCTCGACGACGACCTGCTGGTGCATGACGTCGTCGCCGTCACCGATGCCGCCCCGTTCGCGGTGTGCCCGGCGATCACGCCGAATTTCCGCCGCCTGGTCGGCCTGCGCATCGGCAGGGGCTGGCGCCGCGCCATCGCCGAGCGGCTCGGCGGCGTCGAGGGCTGCACCCATCTCGTCGAGCTGCTGGGCCCGGTCGCCACGACCGCCTACCAGACGATCTACCCGATCGTCGCCCGCGAGAAGGCGCGCACCGCCGGCGACCGTCCGCCCTCGCATCTCGACAGCTGCCATGCGCTGGCCCGCGACGGCGCCGTCGTCCGCCGCGAGTATCCGCGCTGGTACACCGGCCCCGACGCGCCGGTGCCCGCCGAGGGTGGCGTCGCTCCGAAGGCCTGAGCCAGGGCCCCGCGGCCGCGCCGCCGGGCCTGGTGGCTTGCCTGCCAGGGCGCCGCACCGGCGCCGGTCCGCCGCCCGGCCCGTTGCCCGCGCCGCTCCCGCTTCCCGCACCGGTCCAGGTGCCGTGCCGGCAACCCGGCCAGCGCCCGTCGCGGCGGCTCAGGCGGGATGGGCCGCCTCGGCCAGCGAGCGCGCCATCTCGCACAGCGCTTCCTGCTGCCGGCGGCTGGGGACCGCGGTGAAGCTGCGGGCGAGCTCCAGCAGCATGCGCTGGTGCGCCGTCGGCTTGAACGAGCGGTCGTCGCCGAGCCCGGTGAAGAAGAAGCTGACGTCGACGCCCAGCGCCTGGGCAATGGTGTAGAGGCGGCCGGCGGCGATCCGGTTGATGCCCTTCTCGTACTTGTGCGCCTGCTGGTAGGTGACGCCGATCAGCTCGGCCATCTGCTGCTGGGTCAGCCCCAGCATGATCCGGCGCTCGCGCATCCGGTTGCCGACATGCCGGTCGACGTCCTGGGCGCGCGACCGGCCGCCGCGGACGCGCTCCTCGGATCTTGCCACCATCGCCATCACGTTCTCCATGCTCACGCTCGTAACGGGTCGGACCTGTCGCGCCGGCTTCCGGCCGAGATGGCCCGGGTCGCTGCTCTACCCGAAGTTAGAAGACGACGGTAAACAGCCCGTTAAGCGAGTTGCCCCCACGAAGGATCCCAAATTAGATGATCGCATCGTCCATTAGCCATCTGGTGGTCGCGCCGGCAACGACTATTTGGTGGATCGGTGTCGAGAGCGACGAAACCATCGCGCGGAGCGTACAACGGTGCGGGTAGCCGATCGGCTTGCTGCCACGCTCGAGGCGAGGCTCGCCCCGGAGCGCCTGGCGATCCATGATTTCTCGGCGGCGCATGCCGGCCATGCCGGGGCGCGGCCGGGCGGCGAGAGCCACTTCGAGGTCGAGATCGTCGCCGCCGCCTTCGCCGGGCTGTCGCGCGTCGCCCGGCAGCGGCTCGTGCTCGACGCGGCGGCCGAGCTGCTGCGCCAGGAGATCCACGCGCTGACCATCAGGGCGCTGACGCCGGCGGAATGGGCCGCCCGGCAGGCTGCCACCACCTAGGGGCGGGTTGCCGGCCCGGCGCCGGCACCGCATAGTCGGCGCATGTTCGGACCAGGACGAGACGGCGACCGGGGACGCTCGGGACGCAGGGAGGCGCCGCGTCGCCGCGCCGCGCCCTGCACCTGCGAGTGGCCGGGCTGCACGGAGCAGGGCGACTACCCGGCGCCGCGCGCCCGCAACCAGCTGCGCGAGTACCGCTGGCTGTGCCTCGGCCATGTCCGCGAGTACAACGCCCGCTGGGACTACTTCGCCGGGATGGGGCCGCAGGAGATCGAGGAGCACCTGCGCGCCGACGTGACCTGGCACCGGCCGACCTGGCGGTTCGGCACTGCCCCCGGGCGCGACGCGCCGCATGTCCACGACCCGTTCGGCTTCTTCGGCGACGATGGGCCGCAGCCGGGCCGCGGGCCGGGGCGCTACGCCACCACCGGCCAGCGGATGATGGCCGTGCTCGGCCTCGAGGCCGGCTTCACGCTGGCCGAGCTCAAGGCCAGGTTCAAGGTGCTGGCCAAGGCCAACCACCCCGACCTGCACGGCGGCGACAAGGCCGCCGAGGAACGGTTGAAGTCGATCATCGAGGCGTATAGGTATCTGAAGGAAACTCGGGCGTTCGCCTGACCGCAACGGTCGGGGTGCGCCCGCGCGCCCGTGCCGCAGAACGCCCGGGCCCGCCGTGGACGTTGGAGACCCTCCCTTGGATCCCGAGGCATCTGGACTTGTGACGATGGGCGACCTCGACCTGCCCGAGCGGCCGGACATTCGGGTCTCCGTCCGCGACACCTTCGGCATCGACTCGCCGCTGCAGGTCGGCGCCTTCAGCAAGCGCACGGACTACGTCCCCGACCTCGACACCAGCTACCAGTTCGACCGCGACACCACGCTCGCGATCCTTGCCGGCTTCGCCCACAATCGCCGGGTGATGATCCAGGGCTATCACGGCACCGGCAAGTCGACCCACATCGAGCAGGTCGCGGCCCGCCTCAACTGGCCCTGCATCCGCGTCAACCTCGACTCGCACATCAGCCGGATCGACCTGATCGGCAAGGACGCGATCGTCCTGCGCGACGGCAAGCAGGTCACCGAGTACCGCGAGGGCATCCTGCCGTGGGCGCTGCAGCGCCCGGTGGCGCTGGTGTTCGACGAGTACGACGCCGGCCGGCCGGACGTCATGTTCGTCATCCAGCGCGTGCTGGAGAGCCAGGGGCGCATGACCCTGCTCGACCAGAACAAGGTGATCCGGGCGCACCCGTCGTTCCGCCTGTTCGCCACCGCCAACACCGTCGGCCTCGGCGACACCTCGGGTCTCTACCACGGCACCCAGCAGATCAATCAGGGCCAGATGGACCGCTGGTCCATCGTCACCCAGCTCAACTACCTGCCGCACGACGACGAGGTCCGCATCGTGCTGGCCAAGTCGCCGTCCTGGGACAAGCCGGCCGGGCGCAAGACCATCTCGTCGATGGTCCATCTCGCCGACCTGACCCGCAACGGCTTCATCGCCGGCGACCTGTCGACCGTGATGTCGCCGCGGACGGTGATCACCTGGGCCGAGAACGCCGACATCTTCGGCGATGTCGGCTTCGCCTTCCGGGTGACGTTCCTCAACAAGTGCGACGAGGCCGAGCGCCACATCGTGGCCGAGTACTACCAGCGCTGCTTCGGCACCGAGCTGCCGGAGTCGGCGGCCAACCTCGCCTACGCCTGAGCGATCGCCGGCGCCCTTGTCGCAGGACCCGAGGCAGCAGCAGGACGAGTTCCAGCGCGCCGTCAGCGCCACGGTGCGGGCGCTGGCGCACGAGCCGTCGCTCGACGTCGGCTTCCGCGGCGGGGCGCAGCGGCGCGCCGGGCAGCCGCCCGCCGCCGCCGACGCGGTCCGCCTCGCCCCGCCGCGCCAGGACATGGCGCCCGAGGAGATCGCCCGGGTCCGCGGCGAGGGCGACCTCGCCGCCCTGAAGGTCCGCTACCACGACACCGGCCTGCACCGGCGCCTGGCGCCGCAGGGCGAGGTCGCGGCCCTGCTCTACGACAGCCTCGAGCAGCTGCGCGTCGAGGCGCTGGGCTCCGTCGACATGGCCGGGGTGCGCGCCAATCTCGACGGGGTGCGCCGCGCCAGGGGCGTCAACCTCGACCAGGGCCAGGACGCCACCGTCGCCGAGGTCATCGAGCTGTTCTCGCGCGAGCAGCTGACCGGCTACGAGCTCAACGACGGGCAGCGCAAGCTGCTCGAGACCTGGCGGCCCTGGCTCGATTCGCAGGTCGCCGCCGAGCTGGCACCGCTCTCCGGCTGCATGCAGCGGCAGGAGACCTTCGCCCGCCAGGTCCGCGAGATGCTGGCCCATCTCGGCCTCAGCGAGGCGCTGGCCGAGATGCCGGAGTCGGGCGATCCCGAGGACGACTCCAGCGACGCCGAGCAGCAGCCGCAGCCGGCCGAGCAGCAGGCCGAGGGCCAGGGCGAGGACGCCGAGGGCGCCGAGGAGCAGCAGAGCGAGGCCACCGAGCAGGCCGGCGAGCAGAGCGACGAGCGCTCCGGCGAGACCCAGTCGGCCGACGATGCGCAGAGCGAGCCCGGCGGCGAGGAGGAGGAGGGCGAGGACACCCGCCCGAACCGCCCGCAGTTCCTGCCGCCCGGCGGCGAATCGCTGGCTTACAAGGTCTACGCGACCCAGTACGACGAGGTCGTCTCGGTCGACGAGCTGTGCGGGCCCAGCGAGCTCAGCCGGCTGCGCGCCCAGCTCGACCAGTCGCTGGTCCGCTTCCAGGGCATGATCGGGCGGATGGCCAACCGGCTGCAGCGACGGCTGCTGGCGCAGCAGACCCGCTCCTGGCAGTTCGACCTCGACGAGGGCCTGCTCGACACCGCGCGGCTGCCGCGGGTGATCATCAACCCGACCGTGCCGCTGTCCTTCAAGGTCGAGAAGGAGACCGACTTCCGCGACACCGTGGTCGGCCTCCTGATCGACAATTCGGGGTCGATGCGCGGCCGGCCGATCGCCGTCGCGGCGATGAGTGCCGACATCCTCGCCCGCACCCTCGAGCGCTGCGGGGTCAAGGTCGAGATCCTCGGCTTCACCACCCGCGCCTGGAAGGGCGGCCAGTCGCGCGAGGCCTGGCTGCGCGCCGGCAAGCCCGGCAACCCGGGCCGCCTCAACGACCTGCGCCACATCGTCTACAAGCCGGCCGACGCGCCGTGGCGGCGGGCCCGCCGCGCCCTCGGCCTGATGCTGCGCGAGGGCCTGCTCAAGGAGAACATCGACGGCGAGGCCATCCTCTGGGCCCACTCGCGGCTGCAGGGCCGGCCCGAGCAGCGCAAGATCCTGATGGTCATCTCCGACGGCGCCCCGGTCGACGACAGCACGCTGAGCGCCAATCCCGGCAACTACCTCGAGAAGCATCTGCGCGAGGTCATCGGCTGGATCGAGACGCGCTCGGACGTCGAGCTGCTCGCCATCGGCATCGGCCACGACGTCACCCGCTACTACCGGCGGGCCGTGACGATCTCCGATCCGGAGCAGCTGGGCGGCGTCATGCTGGCGCAGCTGTCCCAGCTGTTCGATCCCGAGGAGAGCAAGGGCGGCGGCGGCGGCCGGCGCGGACGCCGCGCCGCCTGAGCCTGGCTCAGGCGGGGCTCGGCACGGCGAACGTGCCGCCGGCGAGATGCCGCGCCAGTACCGCCTGGAGGTCGAGGCCAGCTTCCGCGCCCGTCGCCGCCGCCGCGGCGTCGGCCAGCGTCAGCCCGTCGTGCAAGGCCGCCAGCAGTGCGTGCTCGCCCGGGCCCAGCCTGAGCGTCAGCACCTCCATCGCCGGCCTCAGCACCAGCACGGCCTCGGGCGCGTCGGCGGCATCGTCGCCCGCCCACCACGACCACAGCGGCCAGCGCGGCGGCAGCAGCACCGCCGTCGGATGCAGCGGCAGGCACAGCGCCGGGTAGCGCCCGATCGGCACGGCGGCGAGGTCGGCGGCTGTCAGGCTCGCCGCGTCGGCGGCGTGGTAGGCCGCCTCGCGCGCCCATTCGAGGGTTGCGAGGGCGGCGAGATCCTCGCGGCCGCGGGTCGGCCCGGTCTTGCTAAGGAAGGTCGGGAACGCATCGCCCCAGGCGTGCAGCTGCGGCGCCTGCGGCGGCCGGGCGGCGATGAAGGCGCGGGCGACCGTGTCGAACGGACCCTCGCCGGCGCGGCGCCGGGTGGCCGGGAAGTTGCCCTGCAGCACGCGCAGCAGCGAGGCCCGCACGTTGTTCCGGTAGATGGCGAGGCGCCGGGCCGGGGTCAGGCCGGCCGGCTCGATGCGGTCCAGCACGCCGGCCGGGCCGGGGCGGCGCACGGCATCGGCGAACGCCCGCTGCAGCTCACGCAGCGCGGGCATGGTGGCAGCCGTCGAGGCGGCGCTGGGCCCGCGCCCGTTCGTCAAGGAGGACGTCCAGCGCCGGGATGTCGTTGTCCCACTCGAGCAGTGTCGGCCGCGGCCCCAGCCGGGCCAGCGCCTGCTCGTAGAGCTGCCATACCGCGGGAATCACCCGGCCGGCATGGTCGTCGATCAGCAGCACCTGGCCGTCGACCTCGACCCGGGCGTGCCCGGCCAGATGGATCTCGCCGACCCGCCCGGCCGGGATGGCGGCCAGGTAGCCGTCGACGTCGAAGCCTTGATTGTGCGCGCTGACGTGGATGTTGTTCACGTCGAGCAGGAGGCCGCAGTCGGCACGCTCGGCGACCTCGGCGACGAACCGGCACTCGGGCATCGTGCTGTCGACGAAGCGCAGGTAGGAGCTGGGGTTCTCGACGAGGATCCGGCAGCCCAGCGCGTCCTGGGCGATGGCGATGTTGCGCGCCACCGTCGCCAGCGCTTCCTCGGTGTAGGGAAGGGGGAACAGGTCGTTGAGGTAGTGCCCGCCCTCGACGCTCCAGGCGATGTGCTCGGAGACCAGCGCCGGGGCGAAGCGGTCGATCAGCCGGCGGATGCGGGCGAGGTGCGCCCGGTCCGGCTCGTCGGCCGAGCCGAGCGACAGGCCGACGCCGTGCAGCGACAGCGCGTAGCGCTCGCGGATCAGCTCGAGCTGGCGCAGCCGCGGGCCGCCGTCGGCCATGTAGTTCTCGCTGTGGATCTCGACCCAGGAAAGCTCCGGCGGGGGCCGCTCGATCAGCGCGCCGACATGCGGATGACGCAGGCCGATGCCCGCCTTGCCGGGCCCGATGCCGCCACGGCCCTGCTCCACGCGCTTCAGGCCTTCTTGGGGTTCTTGCCCTCGAACGGCTCGGTGGCGCCACCCTCGGCCATGCAGGCGTCC
>JAXMCM010000021.1:0-272787 GCA_046349355.1 Geminicoccaceae bacterium | reverse complement strand
GGCAGCAGCGAGCCGTGCTCGGCGGCACTGGCGGTGGCGGCCTTGTAGGCGGTGTAGGCGGCGTTCGATTTGGGCGCCGCGGCGAGGTAGAGGGTACACTGGGCCAGGGCCAGCTCCCCTTCCGGCGAGCCCAGCCGCTCGAAGGCATCGGCGGCGGCCAGGGCGTGCGACAGGGCCGCCGGATCGGCGAGGCCGATGTCCTCGCTGGCCATGCGGACAAGGCGCCGCGCGATGTAGCGGGGATCCTCGCCGCCGCCGAGCATGCGGCAGAGCCAGTAGAGGGCGGCGTCGGGATCCGACCCGCGCACCGATTTGTGCAGGGCCGAGATCAGGTTGTAGTGCGCCTCCTGCTGGCGGTCGTAGACCGGCATGCGGCGCTGCAGGATCTCGGCGAGCTCGGCCGGACCCAGCTCGGGTGCGGCCGGCAGGTCGACGAGGCTCTCGACGAGGTTGACGAGGAAGCGGCCGTCGCCGTCGGCGAGCTCGGCCAGGCGCTGTCTGGCCCCTTCGTCCAGCGGCAGGCGATGGCCGATTGCCGCTTCCGCCCGCTCGATCAGGCGCTGCAGCGCCGTCTCGTCGAGGCGGTTGAGGACGATGACGTGGCAGCGCGACAGCAGCGCCGAGACGAGGGCGAAGGACGGGTTCTCGGTGGTGGCGCCCACCAGCGTCACCGTGCCGTCCTCGACCTCGTGCAGCAGGCCGTCCTGCTGGGCGCGGTTGAAGCGATGGATCTCGTCGATGAACAGGATCGGCCGGGCACCGCGGGCGCGCTGCTTGCGCGCATCCTTGAAGGCCTCGCGCAGGTCGGCGACGCCGGACATCACCGCCGACAGGGCGATCAGCGGCTCGCCGAGCTCGCGGGCGAGCAGCCGGGCCAGCGTGGTCTTGCCGCAACCCGGCGGTCCCCAGAGGATGATCGAGGCGAGCTTCCGGCCGGCGAGCATCCGGCCGAGCGGCGCGTCGGCGCGCAGCACCTCCTCCTGGCCGATGACGTCCTCGAGGCGCTGCGGCCGGATGCGGTCGGCGAGCGGCCGGTCGGCGGCCGGCTTCGCCGGCGTGCCGGCCGGGGCCGCGGCCGCCTCGCCGAAGAGATCGCTCATCCGGCGAGCGTCACGGCGAAGCGCTGGCCGCCGCGGTCGATGTCGAGGCGGTGCAGCGGGCCGCGCAGGGCGCGGCGCAGCTCGGCCACGCTGGCGACGTCGCCCTCGTTGACGCCGACGATGCGGTCGCCGGGGCGCAGGCGCATCGCCTGGGCGCGACTGCCGCGCTGCACCTCGAGGACGACGACCCCGGCGTCGAACATGTCGAGGCCCAGCTCCTCGTTGAAGGCGGGCGACAGGTTGGCGACGGTGGCGCCGGCGAGGTCGCCGTCGAGCCGGCTGGTCTCGGGTGCCGGCGTCCGCGGCGCCGCCTCGACCGGCAGCGCCGCCGCCACCGTCCTGCCGCGCCGCCAGACCTCGAGGCCGGCCTTGTCGCCCATCCGGCGCAGCGAGACCCGGTAGCCGAGCCCGGCCGGATCGACGACCTCGACGCCGTCGACGGCGAGGACGATGTCGCCGCCGCGCAGGCCGGCGCGGTCGGCGGCTGCACCCGGGTAGACCTGCCGGACGAGGACGCCACGCGGACGGTCGAGGCCGAGGCTCGCGGCGATGTCGGGATCGACCGGCTGCAGCTGCGCGCCGAGCCACGGGCGGGCGAGCCTGCCGCCCTCGGCCTTGCCGTCGAGGGCGGCCATGCGTGCCTTCACGAGGTTGGCCGGGATGGCGAAGCCGATGCCGATGGAGCCGCCGCTGCGGCTGAAGATGGCGGTGTTGATGCCGACGAGGCTGCCCCGCATGTCGACCAGGGCACCGCCCGAGTTGCCGGGGTTCACCGCGGCGTCGGTCTGCAGGAAGGACACGTCGCTGTCGAGCTGCGGTGCGGTCCGCGCCGTGGCCGAGATGATGCCGCCGGTGACGGTCTGGCCGATGCCGAACGGGTTGCCGACGGCGAGGACGAGGTCGCCGACCTCGATGGCGTCAGAATCGCCGAGCGGCAGCGTCGGCAGGCGCTCGCGGCCCGGATCGATCTTCAGGAAGGCGAGATCGGAGCGCTCGTCGGTGGTGACGAGCTTTGCCGGGAAGCTGCGCCGGTCGGCGAGGACCACCTCGATCGCATCGGCGCCGTCGACGACGTGGTGGTTGGTGACGATCAGGCCGTCGGCGCGGACGAGCACGCCCGAGCCCAGCGACTGCTGGACCTGCGGCTGCGGCTGGCCGCCGCCGAAGTCGCGGAAGAAGAAGTTGAAGAACGGGTCATCGAGGAACTGGTCGCGGCCGCCGGCGACCTCCTTGCGCGAGGTGACGCTGACCACGGCGGGCACGACCCGCTTCACGATCGGCGCGAAGGAGAGCTGCACCTGCGGCGCGCTCTCCGGTACCTGCCGCACCGTCTCGGCCGAGGCCGCGGGGACCAGCAGCAGGAGTGCCAGGACGAAGGGTACGAGGCGCTTGAGCATGGCGGTCGGAAACGCAAAAGGGGCGCTCGGATGAGCGCCCCTTGATGTGTGCGGCCCGGTCGGAGCGAACAAGCCCCGGCCTGATCAGGCCTCGGCCTCGGCGGTCTCGGCCGGCGACGGGCCGGAGCCTTGGCCCTTGGCGTCGACGTCGCGATCGATGAACTCGATCACCGCCATCGGCGCGTTGTCGCCGTGCCGGAAGCCGGCCTTCATGATGCGCACGTAGCCGCCCGGGCGCTCCTTGTAGCGCTGGCCCAGCACGTCGATCAGCTTGCGGGCGGTATCCTCGCTGCGCGTCTTGGCGATCAGCAGGCGGCGGGCATGCAGGTCGCCGCGCTTGCCGAGCGTCACCAGCTTCTCGACGACCGGACGGAGGTCCTTGGCCTTCGGCAGGGTGGTGGTGATCTGCTCGTGCAGCACCAGCGACTGGCAGAGATTGGCCAGCATCGCCTCGCGGTGGCCGGTGCGCCGGTTGAACCGGCGGCCGCTGAATCCGTGACGCATCAGAAGGGCTCCTCGACCTTGCGGGCCAGCTCCTCGATGTTCTCGGGCGGCCAGCCGGAAACTTCCATGCCGAGATGGAGGCCCATCTGGGTGAGGACCTCCTTGATCTCGTTCAGCGACTTGCGGCCGAAGTTCGGCGTCCGCAGCATCTCGGCCTCGGACTTCTGCACCAGGTCGCCGATGTAGACGATGTTGTCGTTCTTGAGGCAGTTGGCCGAACGGACCGACAGCTCGAGCTCGTCGACCTTGCGCAGCAGGTTCGGGTTGAACGGCAGCTCGGGCCGGCGATCGGCCGGGCCGGCGTGCCGCGGCTCCTCGAAGTTGACGAACAGCGCCAGCTGGTCCTGCAGGATGCGCGCGGCCAGGGCCACGGCGTCCTCGGGGCCGACCGAGCCGTCGGTCTCGACCTGCATGGTCAGCCGGTCGTAGTCGGTCTGCTGGCCGACGCGGGCGTTGTCGACCTTGTAGGCGACCTTGCGCACCGGGCTGTAGATCGCATCGACCGCGATCAGGCCGATCGGCGCGTCCTCGGCCTTGTGGACCGAGGCCGGGACGTAGCCCTTGCCCGACTGGACGGTCAGCTCCATCGAGAGCTTGCCGCCCTTGTCGACGTGGCAGATGACGTGGTCGGGGTCCATGATCTCGACGTCGTGCGGCGTCTCGATCATCGACGCGGTCACGATCGCCGGACCCTCGACCTTCAGGCCCATCCGCTTGGGGACGTCGCTGTGGGCACGCAGGCCCAGCGCCTTCAGGTTCAGGACGATGTCGGTGACGTCCTCGCGGACGCCGGCAATCGTCGAGAACTCGTGCAGCACGCCGTCGATCTGGATGGCGGTGATGGCCGCCCCCTGGAGCGACGACAGCAGGACGCGGCGCAGCGCGTTGCCCAACGTGATGCCGAAGCCGCGCTCGAGCGGCTCGACGACGATCGTCGCCTCCCGGTCCGGCCGGCGGCCGGGCTGGATGTCGAGCTTCTGCGGCTTGATCAGGTCTTGCCAGTTCTTCTGGATCACGCGAACCCTCGCCACGAACGAGCCGGTGCCAAACGGCAACGAAGGCCCCAAGAGGCAGCATGCCTCCGGGGCCTCGGCAAACCCAACGAGCGGCCCCTCGCGGGGCCGCAGCCTGTCAAACGCGCCGGCGCTTCCGCGGCCGGCAGCCATTGTGCGGGATGGGCGTCACATCGCGGATCGACGCGATCTGGAAGCCCACCGCCTGCAGGGCGCGCAGCGCCGACTCGCGACCGGAGCCGGGACCGCGCACCTGGATCTCGAGCGAGCGCATGCCATGCTCCATGGCCTTGCGACCCGCCGCCTCCGCCGCGACCTGCGCCGCGAACGGGGTCGACTTGCGCGAGCCCTTGAAGCCCTGCGAGCCGGAGCTCGACCAGGCGATCGTGTTGCCCTGCGCGTCGGTGATGGTGATCATCGTGTTGTTGAACGTCGCCGCGACGTGCGCCACGCCGGCGGTGATGTTCTTGCGCTCGCGACGGCGCAGCTTCTGATTGTCGGTCGCCATCGGATTACTTCGTGACCTTCTTCTTGCCGGCGATCGGGCGAGCCTTGCCCTTGCGCGTCCTGGCATTGGTATGGGTGCGCTGACCGCGCACCGGCAGGCCACGGCGATGCCGCAGGCCGCGATAGCAGCCGAGGTCCATCAGCCGCTTGATGCTCATCGCCACCTCGCGGCGCAGATCGCCCTCGACCTTGAGGTCGCGGTCGATCGCCTCGCGGATGCGCAGCACCTCGGCGTCGCTCAGCTCGTTGACCCGGCGGCTCGCCTGGATGCCGACGGACTCGCAGATCTTCAGCGCCGTCGTCCGGCCGATCCCGAAGATATAGGTGAGCCCGATGCCAACCGGCTTCTGGCTCGGAATGTTAACCCCGGCGATACGCGCCACGTCGTCCTCTCCTCAACCCATACCGCTGGCCGGAAGGCTCCCGGCGGACAAGCACGAATCTTGCCGGGTCCGAAAAAGCGGCGGGATTATAGGTACCAAACCTCACCTGTCAACGCGCCGATCCACCGATCGCGCGCTGGATCGCTGCCGTCACCGCGCCGATCGGCGCCATGCCGTCGACCGGCTTCACCAGCCCGCGGGCGGCATAGTAGGGCAGCAGCGGCGCCGTCTGCGCCGCATAGGCGGCGAGCCGGGCCTTGACCGTCTCGGCATTGTCGTCCGGCCGCCGGACGAACTCGCCGGCCCCGCAGACGTCGCAAACGCCGGCGACCTTCGTCGGCTTGAAGCTGTCGTGATAGCCCGTGCCGCACCTGGCACAGGTGAAGCGACCCGAGATCCGCTCGACCAGCGCGTCGACGTCGACCTGGATCTCGATCACCGCATCGAGGGCCTGCCGGCGCGCCGCCAGCATGGCGTCCAGCGCCTCGGCCTGGGCAACCGTGCGCGGAAAGCCGTCGAGCACGAAACCCGGCCGGCAGTCCGGCTCGTCGATGCGATCGGCGACGATCCCGTTGATGATGTCGTCGGAGACGAGCTTGCCCGCCTCCATCACCGCCTTCGCCTGGCGGCCGATGTCGGTGCCGCGGGCGACGGCCGAGCGGAGCATGTCACCGGTCGACAGCTGCGGGATGCCGTAGGTGTCGCGAAGCCACTGCGCCTGGGTTCCCTTGCCGGCACCAGGCGGTCCCAGCAGGACCAGCCGCATCCTATCGCCTCCCCCGCAACCGCGCCTTCTTGATCAGGCCTTCGTACTGGTGCGCGATCAGGTGCGACTGAATCTGCGCCACAGTATCCATGGTGACGGAGACGACGATCAGGAGACTGGTGCCGCCGAAGTAGAAGGGCAGCGCGTACTGCGAGATCAGGATCTCGGGCAGGACGCAGACGGCAGCGAGGTAGAGGGCGCCGACGGCCGTCAGGCGGGTGAGCACGTAGTCCAGATAGGCCGCGGTGCGCTCGCCGGGACGGTAGCCGGGAATGAACCCGCCGTTCTTCCTGAGGTTGTCCGCCGTCTCCTTCGGATTGAAGACGATGGACGTGTAGAAGAACGCGAAGAACACGATCAACGCGACATAAAGGAGCATGTGGACCGGGTGGCCCTGGCCGAGCAGGACATTGATGCCCTGCAGCCACTCCGGCATCGACGACGCGGCGAAGCTGGCCAGCGTCGCCGGCAGCAGCAGCAGCGAGCTGGCGAAGATCGCCGGGATCACGCCCGAGGTGTTGAGCTTGAGCGGCAGGTGCTGGGTCTCGCCGCCGAACACGCGGTTGCCCTGCTGCCGCTTCGGGTACTGCACCGGGATGCGGCGCTGCGCCCGCTCCATGAAGACGATGAAGGCGACCACCGCCACCACCATGATCAGGATGACCATGATGAAGAACGGCGACACGGCACCGGTGCGGCCGAGGTCGAGAAGACCGGCCAGCGCCACCGGCAGGTGCGCCACGATGCCGACGAAGATGATCAGCGAGATGCCGTTGCCGATGCCGCGGGCGGTGATCTGCTCGCCCAGCCACATCAGGAACATGGTGCCGCCGACGATGGTCACCACCGTCGTCAGGCGGAAGAACAGCCCGGGGTCGATGACCGCCGAACCCGCGCCGGCCGACATGCCCTCGAGGCCGACCGACAGGCCGTAAGCCTGCACCGCCGCCAACAGCACCGTCAGGTAGCGGGTGTACTGGTTGATCTTCTTGCGGCCGCTCTCGCCTTCCTTCTTGAGCTGCTCGATGGTCGGCGAGATCGTCGTCATCAGCTGCAGGATGATCGACGCGGAGATGTAGGGCAGGATCCCGAGCGCCAGGATCGACATGCGCTCGAGCGCGCCGCCGGCGAACATGTTGAACATGCCCATGATGCCGCCAGCCTGCTGCTGGAAGATCTGGGACATCGCCTGGGGGTCGATCCCGGGCAGCGGGATGTAGGTACCGATGCGGTAGACGATCAGGCAGCCGAGCGTGAACCACAGCCGCTTCTTCAGCTCCGTCGCCTTCGAGAAGGCGCCGAAGTTGACGTTGCTGGCGAGCCGCTCGGCCAGAGATGCCATGATGCGTTCCGGTTCAGGCCGACTCGGCCGGCGCCTCGCCGGCACCGTCGGCGACCACCACCTTGCCACCGGCCTTCTCGACCGCGGCGATCGCCGCAGCCGAGGCGCCGGCGACCTCGATGGTCAGCGCCGCGGTGAGCTCGCCCTTGGCCAGCAGCCGCACGCCGTCGCGCGCCTTGCGGACCAGGCCGGCCTTGCGCAGCACGTCGCCGTCGACGGTGATGGCGGCGTCGAGCTTGCCGTCATCGACCGCCTTCTGCAGCGAGCCGATGTTCACGACCGCGTAGTCGGCCTTGAAGATGTTCGTGAAGCCACGCTTCGGCAGACGCCGGTAGATCGGCATCTGGCCGCCTTCGAAGAAGCGCGGCTTCGGGTTGCTGGAGCGGGCCTTGGCACCCTTGTGGCCCTTGCCCGACGTCTTGCCGGTGCCCGAGCCGATGCCGCGGCCGATGCGCTTGCGCTCCTGCCTGGCACCCGGATTGTCGCGCAGCTCGTTGAGCTTCATCTCGATCTTCCCGTCAGCCCTCGACCGCCTCGCAGCGGACGAGATGGCGGACCTTGTTGATGCGCCCGCGGTTGGCCGGCGTGTCGGCCACGACCTTGGAGCGGTGCAGCTTGTTCAGCCCCAGCGCCACCAGCGTCGCGCGCTGGTCGGACGGCCGCCCGATCGGGCTGCCGGTCTGGGTGATCTTCAGCTTGCCGTCGGCCATCGTCCTGCTCCTCAGGCCGCGGCCGGCGCCTCGGCGGCGCCCTGCTCGCGCCGGCCGACGAGGTCGCTGACCTTCTTGCCGCGCTTGGCGGCAACCGCGCGCGGCGAGTTGACCAGCGCCAGGGCGGCGAAGGCGGCCTTCACCATGTTGTGCGGGTTGCTCGAGCCCAGCGACTTGGCGACGACGTCGCCGATGCCCAGCGCCTCGAACACGGCGCGCATCGGGCCGCCGGCGATGATGCCGGTGCCGGGCGGGGCGGCGCGCAGCACGACATGGCCGGAGCCGAAGCGGCCCACGATGTCGTGATGCAGCGTGCGGCCCTGCCGCAGCGGGATGCGCACCATCGAGCGCTTCGCCTGCTCCGTCGCCTTGCGCACCGCCTCCGGCACCTCGCGGGCCTTGCCGCTGCCGTAGCCGACCCGGCCCTTGCCGTCGCCGACCACGACCAAGGCGGAGAAGCCGAAGCGGCGACCACCCTTGACGACCTTGGCGACGCGATTGACGCTCACCAGCCGGTCGACGAGTTCGCTCTGCTCGCGATCCTCGCCGGAGCGCTCCCTCTCACGACCCCGTGCCATACCCTACCCTCTCGTCAGAACGACAGGCCGCCCTCGCGGGCGCCGTCCGCCAGGGCCTGGACCCGGCCGTGATACTTGTAGCCGCCGCGATCGAACTGGACCTGCTCGATGCCGGCCGCCTTGGCGCGCTCGGCGAGCAGCAGGCCGACCCGCTTGGCCGCCTCGACGTCCGCCCCGGTCTTGAGCTCGCCCTTGAGATCCTTCTCGAGGGTCGAGGCGGCGACCAGGGTGCGGCCGTTCACGTCGTCGATGATCTGGCCGTAGATGTGGCGGCCCGAGCGGAACACCGAAAGGCGCATCCGCCCGTTCGCCGCCTGGCGCAGCGCCCAGCGGGCCCGCCGCTGGCGCCGCACAAAACGATCGGCTGGCTTCACCATGGCTACTTCTTCTTGCCTTCCTTGCGCCGCACCGTCTCGGTCGCATACTTGATGCCCTTGCCCTTGTAGGGCTCGGGCTTGCGGAACGAGCGCAGCTCGGCGGCGATCTGGCCGACCCGCTGCTTGTCCGCGCCGGTGAGCGTGATCGCCGTCGGCGTCTCGCAGACGATCTTCACGTCGTCCGGGATCGCGAACTTGATGTCGTGGCTGTAGCCGAGCTGCAGGGTGAGGACCTTGCCCTCGACCGCGGCACGGTAGCCGACGCCGTTGATCTCGAGCTTCGTGGTGAAGCCCTGGGTCACGCCGACGACCATGTTCTGCAGCAGCGAGCGCGACATGCCCCACATGGCCCGGGCCCGCTGCTCGCTCGAGCGCGCGGACACCTGGACCTTGTTGTCGTTCTTCGCGACCTCGACCTCGTCGGGCAGGGTGACGCTGAGCGCGCCGAGCTTGCCCTTCACGGAGACGGTCTGGCCGTCCAGCGCCACGTCGACGCCGGCCGGAACCACCACCGCATGCTTGCCAATGCGCGACATGGTCAGAACACCGTGCAGAGGATCTCGCCGCCGACGCGCATCTCGCGCGCCTCGGCGTCGGAGACGACGCCGCGCGGCGTCGACAGGATGGCGATGCCGAGGCCGTTGTAGACGCTCGGCAGCTCCTTGAGCCCGGCATAGACGCGGCGGCCCGGGGTCGACACCCGGCGCAGCTCGCGGATCACCGGCTCGCCGTTGTGGTACTTGAGCTCGATCGACAGCTCGGCCTTGCCCTGGCCGACCTCGACCGTCTCGTAGCCGCGGATATAGCCCTCGCGGCGCAGCACCTCGAGCACGTTGCGGCGCAGGCTGGAGGCCGGCGAGCGAACGGCGCCCTTGCTCGCCCGCTGTCCGTTGCGGATGCGGGTCAGCATGTCCCCGAGCGGGTCAGACAACGCCATCGGTCACTTCCTTACCAGCTTGCCTTCACGCAACCCGGGATCTGGCCATCGGAGGCGAGATCGCGCAGCGCGATGCGGGACAGGCCGAACTTGCGATAGTAGGCGCGCGGGCGCCCGGTCAGCATGCAACGGTTGCGGATGCGGACGCGGGCACCGTTGCGCGGCAGCTTGGCCAGCGCCAGGGTCGCCTCGAAGCGCTCCTCCGGCTCGGCCCGCTTGTCCATCACGATCTTCTTCAGCTCGGCACGCTTGGCGCGCTGCTGCGCCGCCAGCTTGCGCCGGTGCTCGTTCTTCTCGACGGAGCTCTTCTTCGCCATCGCTCGTCTCCGTGCCTACTGACGGAACGGCATCGAGAACGCCGACAGAAGCTCCTTGGCCTCCGCGTCGGTCCGCGCCGTCGTGCAGATGATGATGTCCATGCCCCGCGACTCGTCGATCTCGTCGAAATTGATCTCGGGGAAGATGATCTGTTCCTTGACGCCCAGCGCGTAGTTGCCGCGGCCGTCGAAGCTCTTCGGCGACACGCCGCGGAAGTCGCGGACGCGCGGCAGCGCGATCGTGACCAGGCGGTCGAGGAACTCGTACATCCGCTGCTTGCGCAAGGTGACCTTGCAGCCGATCGGCATGCCCTCGCGCAGCTTGAAGTTCGCCACCGACTTGCGCGCCCGCGTCACCACCGGCTTCTGGCCGGCGATCTTCGTCAGGTCGCTCACGGCGCCGTCGAGCTTCTTCTTGTCGGCGGCAGCCTCGCCGACGCCCATGTTGATGACGATCTTGTCGAGCCGCGGCACCATCATCGGGTTCTTGTACCCGAACTTCTCGGTGAGCTGCTTCACGACGACGTCGCGATAGTGGTCCTGCAGGCGGGCCATGTCAGTCCTCAGCGATCGATCTGCTCGCCGGAGCGCGTGGCAACGCGCACCTTCCGGCCGTCCTCGAGCGAGCGGAACGCGATACGCGTCGGCTTGCCGTCCCTGGGGTCGACATGCGCGACGTTGGAGACGTGGATCGCCGCCTCCTGGGACGCGATCCCGCCGTTCGGGTTGGCGGCGCTCGGCTTCTGGTGCTTCTTCACCAGCTGCACGCCCTGCACCACCACCCGCGACTCGGCCGGAATCACGCGCAGCACCTCGCCCTGGCGCCCCTTGTCGCGCCCGGCAATGACGACCACGCGGTCGCCCTTGCGAATCCTGGCGGCCATCAGAGGACCTCCGGAGCCAGCGAGATGATCTTCATGAACTTCTTCGCCCGCAGCTCGCGCGTCACCGGCCCGAAGATGCGGGTGCCGATGGGCTCGCCCTGCTTGTTGATCAGCACGGCCGCATTCTTGTCGAAGCGGATCGCCGAGCCGTCCGGACGGAAGATCTCCTTGGCGGTGCGGACGATGACGGCCGTGGCCACGTCGCCCTTCTTCACCTTGCCGCGCGGGATCGCGTCCTTGACCGCGACGATGATGATGTCGCCGACCGAGCCCCACTTGCGGTGGGAGCCGCCCAGCACGCGGATGCACTGCACCCGGCGCGCGCCGGAATTGTCGGCGACCTCGAGATTGCTCTCGGGCTGGATCACGGCTCAGCCCTCCGCCACGGCGGCCTGGGCCGGGAGCACTTCCCAGCGCTTGGTCCGCGACAGCGGCCGGCACTCGCCGATCGAGACCACGTCGCCGACCTTCAGCGCGTTGCTCTCGTCGTGCGCGGCATAGCGCTTCGACCGCTTGATGTACTTCTTGTACAGCGGGTGACGGACCTGCCGCTCGACCAGGACGATCACGGTCTTGTCGTTCTTGTCGCTGACGACGGTGCCCTGCAGGATACGCCTCGGCATCCTCTTGCTCCTCAGCCCGCCGACGCCGGCTGCGCCTTCTCGCGCAGCACCGTCATGATCCGGGCAATGTCCTTGCGCACCTCGCGGACCCGCGACGTGCTCTCGAGCTGGCCGGTGGCCCGCTGGAAGCGCAGATTGAACTGCTCCTTCTTCAGCTCGACCAGCCGGTCCGACAGCTCCTTCGCGCTCTGGCCGCGAAGCTCTCCCGCCGTAGCCACGACTCAGACCTCCTCGTGCGCGCGGCGCACGAACTTCGTGCGGATCGGCAGCTTGGCCGCACCCAGGCGCAGCGCCTCGGCGGCGAGCTCCTCGGCGACACCGTCGATCTCGAACAGGATGCGGCCGGGCTTCACCGGCGCCACCCAGTACTCGACCGAGCCCTTGCCCTTGCCCATGCGGACCTCGGCCGGCTTCGACGTCACCGGCTTGTCCGGGAAGACGCGGATCCAGACGCGGCCGGCACGCTTCAAGTGACGCGTGATGGCGCGACGCGCCGCCTCGATCTGGCGGGCCGTCACCCGCTCCGGCTCCAGCGCCTTCATGCCGAAAGCGCCGAAGTTGAGCTCCGCGCCGCCCTTGGTGACGCCCTTGAGGCGCCCCTTGAAGGCCTTGCGGAACTTCGTACGGCTAGGCTGCATCATCCCCGGTCACCCGTCTGCTCGCGCTGCGGCCGGCCGTGGCTGTGCGGGGCGCCCATCTCGGCCAGACGCTTCTCGAACGCCATCGGGTCGTGCTCGAGGATCTCGCCGCGGAACACCCAGACCTTGATGCCGCAGGTGCCGTACGGCGTGTGCGCCGTGCAGCGTCCGTAGTCGATGTTGGCGCGCAGCGTGTGCAGCGGCACGCGGCCCTCGCGGTACCACTCGGTACGGGCGATCTCGGCGCCGCCGAGGCGGCCGCCGCAGGTCACCCGGATGCCCTGCGCACCCAGGCGCATCGCCGACTGCACCGCACGCTTCATGGCGCGGCGGAAGGTGACGCGGCGCTGCAGCTGCTGCGCGATGTTCTCGGCGACCAGCTTGGCGTCGATCTCGGGCTTGCGGACCTCGACGATGTTGAGGTGCACGTCGCCCGAGGTCAGGGCCGCGAGCTCCTTGCGGAGCACCTCGATCTCCTGGCCCTTCTTGCCGATCACCACGCCCGGGCGGGCGGTGTAGATCGTCACCCGCGCCTTCTTGGCCGGGCGCTCGATCACCACCCGCGACAGGCCGGCCTGCGCCAGCCGCTTCTCGAGGAAGCGGCGGATCTTCAGGTCCTCGGCCAGGAGCTTCGCGTAGTTGTGGTCGTCATACCACCGCGAGTCCCAGGTGCGGTTGACGCCGAGCCGGAGCCCGATCGGATTGACCTTCTGGCCCATCAGGCGGCCTCCTTCGCTTCCTTGACCGGCCGCTCGCGGACGATGATGCGCAGGCTCGAGAACGGCTTCTCGATCCGCCCGGAGCGACCGCGCGCACGGGTCATCATCCGCTTCATCACCAGCTGCTTGCCGACACTGGCCTCGGCGACGAACAGGCGGTCGACGTCGAGGTTGTGGTTGTTCTCGGCGTTGGCGATCGCCGACTGCAGCGTCTTGCGCACCGCCTGGGCGATGCGCTTGCGGCTGAACTCGAGCGCCACCACCGCCTTGCCGGCGTCCATGCCCGCGATCATGCCGGCGACGAGCGCCAGCTTGCGCGGGCTCGTGCGCAGCATGGTGGCGATGGCGAGCGCCTCGTTGTCCGCCTGGCGCCGCGGCTGCTTGGCCTGGCTCATCGCCCTACTTCCTCTTCACCTTCTTGTCGGCCCCGTGACCGTGGAAGGTCCGGGTCGGCGAGAACTCGCCGAGCTTGTGGCCGACCATGTTCTCGGTGACGTAGACCGGCACGTGCTTCTTGCCGTTGTAGACGGCGAAGGTCAGCCCGACGAAGTCCGGCATGATCGTCGACCGGCGCGACCAGGTCTTGATGATCTCGTTACGGCCGGACGACCGCACCCGGTCGACCTTGTCGAACAGGTAGCCGTCGACGAACGGCCCCTTCCAGACGGAGCGCGGCATCTCAGCTGCCCCTCTTCTTGGCGACGTGACGGCTGCGGACGATCATGACCTGCGTGCGCTTGTTGTTCCGGGTGCGGCGACCCTTGGTCGGCTTGCCCCACGGGGTGACCGGGTGACGGCCGCCCGAGGTGCGGCCCTCGCCACCGCCGTGCGGATGGTCGACCGGATTCATCGTCACACCGCGATTGTGCGGACGACGACCCTGCCAGCGGGTGCGGCCGGCCTTGCCGCTGTTCTCGTTCTGGTGGTCGGGGTTCGACACGGCGCCGATCGACGCCATGCACTCCGAGCGCACCAGGCGGATCTCGCCCGACGCCAGGCGGATCTGCGACCAGTCGCCGTCGCGGCCGACCAGCTGCCCGTAGGCGCCGGCCGAGCGGGCGACCTTGCCGCCGGCCTTGGGCTTCAGCTCGATGTTGTGGACGATCGTGCCGACCGGGATGCTGCGCAGCGGCGCGGCGTTGCCGGGCTTCACGTCGACCTTCTCGCCGGCGACGACCTTGTCGCCGACCTTCAGGCGCTGCGGCGCCAGGATGTAGGCCTGCTCGCCGTCCTCGTAGGTGACCAGCGCGATGAACGCGGTGCGGTTCGGATCGTACTCGAGCCGGTCGACGGTCGCCGCCACGTCCCACTTGCGCCGCTTGAAGTCGATCAGACGGTAGGCACGCTTGTGCCCGCCGCCGCGGAAGCGGACGGTGATGTGGCCGTGGTTGTTGCGGCCGCCGGTGCCGGTCAGGCCCTCGGTCAGCTTCTTGACCGGCTTGCCCTTCCACAAGGCACTGCGATCGACCGTGACCAGCTCACGCCGCGACGGGCTGGTCGGATTGTACGTCTTCAGCGCCATGGGATCAGATCCCCGTCGTCACGTCGATCGTGCTGCCCTGGGCCAGGGTCACCACGGCCTTCTTCACGTCGTCGCGCTTGCCCACGGTGCCGCGGAAGCGCTTGACCTTGCCCTTCACGTTGAGGGTGTTCACCGCCGTCACCTTGACGTTGAACAGCGCCTCGACGGCCGCCTTGATCTGCGGCTTCGTCGCCTGCTTGCGGACCTTGAACACGACCTGGTTCAGCTCGGCGAGCCGGGTCGACTTCTCGGTCACCACCGGCGACAGGATGGTGTCGTAGTGCTGGACCATCTTCATGCCAGGCGCTCCTCGAGGCTGCGCACGGCCTCGGTCGTCAGCACGAGCGTGTCGCGCCGCAGGATGTCGTAGACATTGGCACCCTGGACCGGCAGCACGTCGACCAGCGGCAGGTTGCGCGCGGCCAGGCCGAAGTTGCGCTCGACCTCGGCCCCGGTGACCACGAGGGCCGAAGCGATCCCGAGATTGGCCAGCTGCCCGGCCAGCGACTTCGTCTTCGGCTCGGACGACGCTGCCTGATCGAGGACGATCAGCTTGCCTTCCTTGGCCTTCGCCGACAGCGCGCAGCGCAGGCCCAGCGCCCGGACCTTCTTGGGCAGGTCGATGGCGTGGTCGCGCGGCGTCGGACCGAACGCCCGGCCACCGCCACGGAAGACGTTGGCGCGGCGCGAGCCGTGGCGGGCCTGGCCGGTGCCCTTCTGCTTGTACAGCTTGGCACCGGTGCGGGCGATCTCGGCCCGGTTCTTCACGTCATGCGTGCCGGCGCGGCGCTTGGCGAGCTGCCAGTTGACGACGCGATGGAGGATGTCGGCACGGACATCGACCCCGAACACGGCATCGCTGAGCTCGACCTCGCCGACGCTCTCGGCCGCGAGATTGACGACCTTGACCTGCACGGCTCAGCCCTCCGCCGCCTTCATGACCGACGCCGGGTACGGCGCCTCCTTCGGCAGGGCGCGCTTCACCGCGTCGCTGACCCGCACCCAGCCCCCCTTCGGGCCCGGCACGCCGCCCTTGACCATGATCAGGCCACGGTCGTTGTCGACGCCGAACACCTCGAGGTTCTGCACGGTCCGCGTGCGATGGCCCATGTGGCCGGCCATCTTCTTGTTCTTGAAGGTACGGCCCGGATCCTGGCGGTTGCCGGTCGAGCCGTGGCTGCGGTGCGAGATCGACACGCCGTGCGTCGCCTCGAGGCCGCGGAAGTTCCACCGCTTCATCGCACCGGCAAAGCCCTTGCCGATGCTGATGCCCTGGACGTCGACGAACTGGCCGGCGACGAAGTGGTCGACGCCGAGGCGCGCCCCCACCTCGAGCGCAGCGTCCGCCGCCACCCGGAACTCGCCCACCTTGGCCTTGGGCTCGACCTTCGCCTTGGCGAAATGGCCGCGCATCGGCTGGGTCACGTTCTTGGCCTTGCGCGTGCCGACGCCGAGCTGGACGGCGGTGTAGCCGTCCTTCTCGTCGGTGCGCACGGCAACGACGTCGCACTCCTCCACCTGCAGCACGGTGACGCCGATATGGGCGCCATCCTCGCCGAACAGGCGGGTCATGCCGATCTTCTTGGCGATCAGCCCGGTCCGCATCGTCCGATCCTCAGAGCTTGATCTCGACGTCGACGCCGGCAGCCAGGTCGAGCTTCATCAGCGCGTCCACGGTCTGCGGCGTCGGGTCGACGATATCGAGGAGCCGCTTGTGCGTGCGGATCTCGAACTGCTCGCGGCTCTTCTTGTCCACGTGGGGCGAGCGGTTGACGGTGAACCGCTCGATCCGGTTCGGCAGAGGGATCGGGCCGCGCACCCGAGCGCCGGTCCGCTTGGCGGTGCCCACGATCTCGCGCACCGACTGGTCGAGCACGCGGTGATCGAAGGCCTTCAAGCGGATTCTGATGTTCTGCGTGTCCATGACTTCCCTCGGCCGAACGGGCCGTCCTCCGGCTTCAGGCGATGACCTTGGCGACGACGCCGGCGCCGACGGTGCGGCCGCCCTCGCGGATGGCGAAGCGCAGGCCCTGCTCCATGGCGATCGGCGCGATCAGCTCGACCTCGAGCTTCACGTTGTCGCCCGGCATCACCATCTCCGTCCCGCCCGGCAGCTTGATCGAGCCGGTCACGTCCGTCGTCCGGAAGTAGAACTGCGGCCGGTAGTTGGCGAAGAACGGCGTGTGGCGGCCGCCCTCCTCCTTGGTCAGCACGTAGGTCTCGGCCTCGAACTTGGTGTGCGGCGTGATCGAGCCCGGCTTGCACAGCACCTGGCCGCGCTCGACGTCCTCGCGCTTCGTACCGCGCAGCAGCACGCCGACATTGTCGCCGGCCTCGCCGCGATCCAGCAGCTTGCGGAACATCTCGACACCGGTGCAGGTCGTCTTCGTCGTCGGCCGGATGCCGACGATCTCGATCTCCTCGCCGACCTTGATCTGCCCGCGCTCGATCCGCCCCGTCACCACCGTGCCGCGGCCCGAGATCGTGAACACGTCCTCGATCGGCATCAGGAACGGCTGGTCGATCGCCCGCTCCGGCTGCGGGATGTAGGCGTCCACCGCCGCCATCAGCGCCAGGATCGACGGCTCGCCCAGCTCGCCCGTCTCGCCGTTCAGCGCCTGCAGCGCCGAGCCCTTGACGATCGGGATGTCGTCGCCCGGGAAGTTGTACTTGCTCAGCAGCTCGCGCACCTCGAGCTCGACCAGCTCGAGCAGCTCCGGGTCGTCCACCATGTCCACCTTGTTCAGGTAGACCACCAGCGCCGGAACGCCCACCTGACGCGCCAGCAGGATGTGCTCGCGCGTCTGCGGCATCGGACCGTCAGCCGCCGACACCACCAGGATGGCGCCGTCCATCTGCGCCGCACCCGTGATCATGTTCTTCACGTAGTCGGCATGGCCCGGGCAGTCGACATGCGCGTAGTGACGGTTCCCCGTCTCGTACTCCACATGCGCCGTGTTGATCGTGATCCCGCGAGCCTTCTCCTCCGGCGCCTTGTCGATCTGGTCGTACGCCGTGAACGTCGCACCGCCAGACTTCGCCAGAACCTTCGTGATCGCAGCCGTCAGCGTCGTCTTCCCGTGGTCGACGTGACCGATCGTCCCGATGTTCGCGTGCGGCTTCGTCCGCTCGAATTTCGCCTTGGCCATCTCGTGTCTCCTAGCTCCGTCCGCCGACCGACGCTCAGGCGTACTTGGCGCGAATCTCTTCGGCCACCATCGCCGGAACCGGCTCGTAGTGGTCGAAGTGCATGGTGAACTGGGCGCGTCCCTGGCTCAGGGAGCGCAGCGTGTTGACGTAACCGAACATGGTCGCCAGCGGGACCATGGCGCTGATCACCTGGGCGTTGCCGCGCGGCTCCATCCCGGTGATCTGGCCGCGGCGGCTGTTCAGGTCGCCGATGATGTCGCCCATGTACTCCTCGGGCGTCACCGCCTCGACGCGCATCACGGGCTCGAGCAGCTGCGGGCCGGCCTTGGCCGCACCCTCGCGGAACGCGGCGCGGGCGGCGATCTCGAACGCCATCACCGAGCTGTCGACCTCGTGGTAGGCGCCGTCGATCAGCTCGACCTTCATGTCGATCATCGGGAAGCCGGCGATGACACCGTTCTGGGTCGAGGACTCGAGGCCCTTCTGCACGCCCGGGATGTACTCCTTGGGCACCGACCCGCCGACGATCTTGCTGTCGAACTTGAAGCCCGCACCCTTCTCGGCCGGCGAGAACACCAGCTTGATCCGGGCGAACTGGCCCGAGCCGCCGGTCTGCTTCTTGTGCGTGTAGTCGACCTCGGCGGTGCGCGTGATGGTCTCGCGATAGGCCACCTGCGGCGCGCCGACGTTGGCGTCGACCTTGTACTCGCGCTTCATGCGGTCGACGATGATCTCGAGGTGGAGCTCGCCCATCCCCTTGATCACGGTCTGGCCCGACTCGACGTCGGTGCCGACGCGGAACGACGGGTCCTCGGCGGCGAGCTTGCTCAGCGCCACGCCCATCTTCTCCTGGTCGGCCTTGGTCTTCGGCTCGACCGCGACCTCGATGACCGGCTCGGGGAACTCCATCCGCTCGAGGATCACCGGCTTGGCCGCGTCCGCCAGCGTGTCGCCGGTGGTCGTGTTCTTCATGCCGACCAGGGCGACGATGTCGCCGGCCCGGGCCTCCTTGACCTCCTCGCGCGAGTTCGCGTGCATGAGGAGGATGCGGCCGATGCGCTCGCGGCTGTCCTTGACGGTGTTCTGCAGGTACGAGCCGCCCTCGATCACGCCCGAGTAGACGCGCACGAAGGTCAGCGTGCCGACGAACGGGTCGGACATGATCTTGAACGCCAAGGCGGCGGTCGGGTCCTCGTCGATCGGCCGGCGGATCAGCACCTCGTCGGTGCCGGGCTTGGTGCCCTCGGTCGGCGGCACGTCGACCGGCGACGGCAGGAAGTCGACGACGGCGTCGAGCAGGGGCTGCACGCCCTTGTTCTTGAACGCCGAGCCGCAGATCACCGGGACCAGCTTGCCGGTCACGGTGCCCTTGCGCAGGCAGCGGATCAGGGTCTCGGCATCCGGCTCGTCGCCGCCGAGGTAGGCCTCGAGGACGTCGTCGTCCATCTCGGCCGCGGCCTCGACCAGCTTGGTGCGCAGGTCGGCGGCCTTGGCGGCCAGCGAGTCCGGGATCGGCTGGTCGGAGAACTTGGCACCCAGGCTCTCGTCGTGCCAGACGACCGCGACGTTGCGGACGAGGTCGACGACGCCGGCGAACTCGGACTCGGTGCCGATCGGGAAGTTGACGACGACCGGGTTGGCACCCAGCCGGTCGCGGATCATCTGCACCGTGCGCTCGAAGTTGGCACCGATGCGGTCCATCTTGTTGACGAAGCAGATCCGCGGCACGCGGTACTTGTCGGCCTGGCGCCACACCGTCTCGGACTGCGGCTCGACGCCGGCCACCGAGTCGAACACCGCGACGGCACCGTCGAGCACGCGCAGCGACCGCTCGACCTCGATGGTGAAGTCGACGTGGCCGGGGGTGTCGATGATGTTCACCCGATGGTCACGCCAGAAGCAGGTCGTGGCCGCCGAGGTGATGGTGATGCCGCGCTCCTGCTCCTGCTCCATCCAGTCCATCGTCGCGGTGCCCTCGTGCACCTCGCCGATCTTGTAGGACTTGCCGGTGTAGTAGAGGACGCGCTCGGTCGTGGTGGTCTTGCCGGCATCGATGTGGGCCATGATGCCGATGTTGCGGTAGCGCTCGATGGCGATGTCGCGGGCCATGATCGGACTTCAGCTCACCAGCGGTAATGCGAGAAGGCGCGGTTGGCCTCGGCCATCCGGGTCGTGTCCTCGCGCTTCTTCACGGCAGCGCCGCGGCCGTTCGAGGCATCGAGCAGCTCGGCGGCGAGCCGCTCCATCATCGTCTTCTCGGAGCGCGCCTGGGCGGCGCCGATCAGCCAGCGGGTGGCCAGCGCCTGACGGCGCTCGGGGCGCACCTCGACGGGCACCTGGTAGGTCGCACCGCCGACGCGGCGCGAGCGGACCTCGAGGGTCGGCTTCACCGTGTCCAGCGCCACGCGGAACAGCTCGAGGGGATCCTTGCCGGTGCGGTTGTGCATCCGGTCGAAGGCATCATAGACGATCGTCTCGGCGACGGACTTCTTGCCCTGCCGCATGAGGCAGTTGATGAAGCGGGCGAGGACGGGATCCCCGAACTTGGGATCCGGCAGGACTTCGCGACGCTCGGCGGCACGACGACGGGCCATGGCTCAGCTCCTTCCCCGGCTCACTTCGGCCGCTTCACGCCGTACTTCGAACGGCTCTGCTTGCGGTCCTTCACACCCTGGGTGTCCAGCGTGCCGCGGATGATGTGGTAGCGCACACCCGGCAGGTCCTTGACGCGGCCACCGCGGATCAGGACCACCGAGTGCTCCTGGAGGTTGTGGCCCTCGCCGGGGATGTAGCTCGTCACCTCGAAGCCGTTGGTGAGGCGGACGCGGGCGACCTTGCGAAGCGCCGAGTTCGGCTTCTTCGGGGTCGTCGTGTACACGCGCGTGCACACGCCACGCTTCTGCGGGCAGGCCTCCATCGCCGGAACCTTGTTCCGGGCCGGCTTGTCCGTCCGTCCCTTGGCCACGAGCTGATTGATCGTCGGCATTCGCAAATCTTCCCAGCCAGAGCCCCACGCTCCGTCAACGCGTTGTGAAATGTCGCCGCAAAAAGGCGGCCCCTTCGGCCGCCATGGGCCGGGCCACCTTCGCAGCGTCGACTTCACTCGCCTTGAACGTGGTGCTGCGTCTGATCCGCTAAGGGTCACCGCCAACACCGGAGACGTAAAGGCCGCGCGGTTCTAGTCGTCCGCCGGGGGGGCGTCAACCCCTTCCCCATGAAGCAGATGGGGGCCGGTGCAGCCGCACCGACCCCCAACCGTTACGACAGAATGTCGCGTGCCGTCACTCGGACGGCAGCATCCGCTCCAGCTCGCGGGTCAGGTCGTCGGCCATCGGATCGGCCGGCGGCGCGAACCGGGTGTCGGTGCTGGTCGCCTTCTTCAGGCGCGCCAGCACGCCACCGGTGCCCGCCGGGATCAGCCGGCCGACGATGACGTTCTCCTTGAGCCCCGACAGGGTGTCGACCTTGCCGGCGAATGCCGCCTCGGTGAGCACCCGGGTGGTCTCCTGGAACGACGCCGCCGAGACGAAGGACTGCGTCTGCAGGCTCGCCTTGGTGATGCCCTGCAGCACCGGATGGCAGGTCGCCGGCCGGCGGTCCTCGGCGATGATGCGGTCGTTGATCCGGTTGAACTCGACCCGGTCGACCTGCTCGCCGACGAGGAAGGTGGTGTCGCCGGGATCGACGATCTCCACCTTCTGCAGCATCTGGCGGACGATCACCTCGATGTGCTTGTCGTTGATCTTCACGCCCTGCAGCCCGTAGACGTCCTGGATCTCGTCGACCAGGAAGGTCGCCAGGTCCTCGACGCCCAGCACGCGCAGGATGTCGTGCGGCACCGGATTGCCGTCGACGATCGGGTCGCCCGGCTTCACCAGGTCGCCCTCCTGCACGACGACATGCCGGCCCTTCGGGATCAGGTACTCGACCGGCTCCTTGTCCTCGTCGGTCGGGACGATCTTCAGGCGGCGCTTGTTCTTGTAGTCCTTGCCGAACTCGATGCGGCCCTCGATCTCGGCGATGATCGCCGGGTCCTTGGGACGCCGCGCCTCGAACAGCTCCGCCACCCGCGGCAGACCGCCGGTGATGTCGCGGGTCTTCGACGCCTCCTTCGGCAGGCGCGCCAGCACGTCGCCGGCCTCGACCCGCTGCCCGTTCTCGACGTTGAGGAAGGCGCCGACCGGCAGGAAGTAGCGGGCCTCGCTGCCCGACGGCAGGGTGATCGGGTTGCCGTCCTTGTCCTGCATGATCAGCGACGGGCGCAGGTTGGCCGAACGGGCGCTCTGCCGCCAGTCGATGACCTCCTTCGACGCCTTGCCGGTGGCCTCGTCGACGACCTCGCGGAACGAGATGCCGTCCACCATGTCCTTGAAGACGATGATGCCCGACGCCTCGGTGACGACCGGCACGGTGTGCGGGTCCCACTCGGCGACGACCTGGCCCTTCTGCACCTCGTTGTCCGGATCGACCAGCAGCCGGGTGCCGTTGGGCAGCCGGTGCCGGGCCCGCTCGCGGCCGACCTCGTCGTAGATGACGAGCTCGGAGCTGCGGCCGAGCACGACCAGCCGGCCCTGGCTGTCGCGGACGAGGCGCGGGTTGAGGATCCGGGTGACACCGGTGACCGGCGCCTCGATCTGCGACTGCTCGGCCTGGCCCTGCGCCGCACCGCCGATGTGGAAGGTGCGCATGGTCAGCTGGGTGCCGGGCTCGCCGATCGACTGGGCGGCGATGACGCCCACACCCTCACCCATGTTCACCGGCGTGCCGCGCGCGAGGTCGCGGCCGTAGCACAGCGAGCAGACGCCGCCGCTCGACTCGCAGGTCAGCACCGAGCGGACGCGGACCTGGTCGACGCCCGCCTTGTCGATGCGCCGGACCAGCTCCTCGTCGAGCAGGGTGTTGGCCTCGACGATCAGCTCGCCGGACTTGGGATGCTTGACGTCGTCGGCGATCGTCCGGCCGAGGATGCGCTCGGCCAGGTCTTCCTTGACCTCGCCGCCGCTGACCGTGGCCTTGATGGTGATCGCCTGGCGGGTGCCGCAATCCTCCTCGACGATGATGCAGTCCTGCGCCACGTCGACGAGCCGCCGCGTCAGGTAGCCGGAGTTGGCGGTCTTCAGCGCGGTGTCGGCGAGACCCTTGCGGGCGCCATGCGTCGAGTTGAAGTACTCGAGGACCGACAGCCCCTCCTTGAAGTTGGAGATGATCGGCGTCTCGATGATCTCGCCCGACGGCTTGGCCATCAGGCCGCGCATGCCGGCCAGCTGCTTGATCTGCGCCGCCGAGCCGCGGGCACCCGAATGCGCCATCATGAAGATGGAGTTCGGCTGGCGGAAGCGGCCGTCGTCGCGCGGCTTGGTGTGCACGGCCTGGATGGCCTGCATCATCTCCTCGGCGACGCGGTCGGAGCAGCCCTGCCAGGCGTCGACCACCTTGTTGTACTTCTCGCCCTTGGTGATGAGGCCGTCGGCGTACTGCTGCTCGTACTGGCGGACCTGCTCCTGGGTCTGCTTGACCCAGCGGTCCTTGCCGGCCGGGATGACCATGTCGTCCTTGCCGAACGAGATGCCGGCCCGGCACGCATAGGTGAACCCGAGGTTCATCATGCGGTCGGCGAAGATCACCGTCTCCTTCTGACCGCAGTGGCGGTAGACCTCGTCGATGACCTGGCTGATCTCCTTCTTGGTCAGCACCCGGTTCAGCAGCGCCTTGAAGCTGATCCGGCTGTGCTGCGGCAGGATGCCGTAGAGCAGCATGCGGCCCGGGGTGGTCTCGACCACCTCGATCTTCAGCTCGCCGTCGGGCTGCATCACCTCGACCCGCGCCTTGATGCGGGCGTGCAGGCTGACCGCACCCTGCGACAGGGCGTGCTCGATCGCCGGCACGGTGTCGTAGACGCCCGAGAAGTCGCCCTTGGCCTGCTTCTCGGTGCTCCACGCACCCGGCTCGTTCTCGATCTGCAGTGACAGGTAGTAGAGGCCCAGCACGATGTCCTGGGTCGGCACGATGATCGGCTTGCCGTTGGCCGGGCTGAGGATGTTGTTGGTCGACATCATCAGCACGCGGGCCTCGAGCTGCGCCTCGAGCGACAGCGGCACGTGCACCGCCATCTGGTCGCCGTCGAAGTCGGCGTTGAAGGCCGTGCAGACCAGCGGGTGCAGCTGGATCGCCTTGCCCTCGATGAGGATCGGCTCGAACGCCTGGATGCCGAGGCGGTGCAGCGTCGGCGCGCGGTTGAGCAGCACCGGGTGCTCGCGGATGACCTGCTCGAGGATGTCCCAGACCTCGGGACGCTCCTTCTCGACCATCCGCTTGGCGGCCTTGATGGTCTGCGCCTTACCGTAGAGCTCGAGCTTGGCGTAGACGAACGGCTTGAACAGCTCGAGCGCCATCTTCTTGGGCAGGCCGCACTGGTGCAGCTTGAGCTCCGGCCCGACGACGATCACCGAGCGGCCCGAGTAGTCGACGCGCTTGCCGAGCAGGTTCTGGCGGAACCGGCCCTGCTTGCCCTTGAGCATGTCGGACAGCGACTTCAGCGGCCGCTTGTTGGCGCCGGTGATGACGCGGCCGCGGCGGCCGTTGTCGAACAGCGCGTCGACCGCCTCCTGCAGCATCCGCTTCTCGTTGCGGACGATGATGTCGGGCGCGCGCAGCTCGATCAGCCGCTTCAGGCGGTTGTTGCGGTTGATGACGCGGCGGTAGAGGTCGTTGAGATCCGACGTGGCGAAGCGGCCGCCGTCGAGCGGCACCAGCGGGCGCAGCTCGGGCGGGATGACCGGCACCACCTCGAGGACCATCCACTCCGGCCGGTTGCCCGACTCGAGGAAGACCTCGACCATCTTCAGGCGCTTGACGAGCTTCTTGCGCTTGGCCTCGGAGCTGGTCTCGAGCAGCTCGCCGCGCATGCGGTCGCGCTCCTCGGGCAGGTCGAGGCGCTTGAGCATGTCGCGCACGGCCTCGGCGCCGATGCCGACGCTGAACGAATCCTCGCCGAACTCGTCCTTGTAGCGGTTGACCTGCTCCTCGGTCAGCATCTCGTGCTGCTTGAGCGAGGTCAGGCCCGGCTCGACGACGACGAACTGCTCGAAGTACAGCACGCGCTCGAGGTCGCGCAGGGTCATGTCGAGCAGGACGCCGATGCGCGACGGCACCGACTTCAGGAACCAGATGTGGGCCACCGGTGCGGCCAGCTCGATGTGGCCCATGCGCTCGCGCCGGACCTTCGACTGGATGACCTCGACGCCGCACTTCTCGCAGACGATGCCCTTGTACTTCATGCGCTTGTACTTGCCGCACAAGCACTCGTAGTCCTTGATCGGGCCGAAGATCTTGGCGCAGAACAGGCCGTCCCGCTCCGGCTTGAACGTGCGGTAGTTGATGGTCTCCGGCTTGCGGACCTCGCCGTACGACCACTCCCGGATCGTGTCCGGGCTCGCGATCGAGATCTGGATCTGGTCGAACTTGGGCGCCCCGCTGGCCTGACCGAAGAGGGACATCAAGTCTTGCATGGGAATCCTGCTCTCTCTGGCTGCCACCCGACCTGACGAAGCGGGCCGCGACCGGTTACCCGGCCGCGCGCCCGGCCATCGTCACTCGCCGGCGACTTCCTGCTGCAGTTCGACATTGAGCCCCAGCGCCTGGAGCTCCTTGACGAGGACGTTGAAGCTCTCCGGCACGCCGGCCTCGAAGGTGTCCTCGCCCCGCACGATCGCCTCGTAGATCTTGGTGCGGCCGGACACGTCGTCCGACTTCACCGTCAGCATCTCCTGGAGCGAGTAGGCGGCACCGTAGGCCTGCAGCGCCCAGCACTCCATCTCGCCGAAGCGCTGGCCGCCGAACTGCGCCTTGCCGCCCAGCGGCTGCTGGGTGACGAGGCTGTACGGGCCGACCGAGCGGGCGTGGATCTTGTCGTCCACGAGGTGCCCGAGCTTCAGCATGTAGATGTAGCCGACCGTCACCGGCCGGTCGAAGCGCTCGCCGGTCCGCCCGTCGGTCAGCGTCACCTGGCCCGAGCTGGCGCAACCGGCCTCCTCGAGCAGGCGGACGATGTCGTCCTCGCGCGCGCCGTCGAAGACCGGCGTCGCGATCGGCACGCCGCGGCGCAGGTTCTCGCCCAGCTCGCGCAGCTCGGCGTCGGTGTAGGTCGACACCTCCGATTCGGTGTCGTCGCCGAACAGCCGGCCGATCTTGCCGACGAGCTCCTTGCGGCCCTGCTGGTCCTGCCAGCGGTCGACGATCTCGCCCACCTGCCGGCCGAGATTGGCGCAGGCCCAGCCGAGATGCGTCTCGAGGATCTGCCCGACGTTCATGCGCGACGGCACACCCAGCGGATTGAGCACGAGATCGACGTGGGTGCCGTCCTCGAGGTGCGGCATGTCCTCGATCGGGGCGATGCGCGAGATGACGCCCTTGTTGCCGTGCCGGCCGGCCATCTTGTCGCCCGGCTGCAGCTTGCGCTTCACCGCGACGAACACCTTGACCATCTTCAGCACGCCGGGCGGCAGCTCGTCGCCGCGCTGCAGCTTCTCGACCTTGTTGTCGAACCGGTCGGTCAGCTGGCGGACGCCGTCGTCCAGCTGGCGCTTCAGGTTCTGGATCTCGGTCATCCGGTCGGCATCGTCGATGCCGATCTCCCACCAGGAGCGGCGCGGCATCTTGTCGAGCGTGTCGGCGTCGAGCCTGGAGCCCGAGCGCATGCCGCGCGGCCCCGCCGTCACGGTCTGCTCCTCGAGCACCTCGCGCAGGCGGCCGTAGACGTTGCGCTCGAGGATCGCGCGCTCGTCGTCGCGGTCCTTGGCGAGACGCTCGATCTCGGCGCGCTCGATGGCGATGGCGCGCTCGTCCTTCTCCACGCCGCGGCGGTTGAAGACGCGGACCTCGACGACGGTGCCCTGCACGCCCGGCGGCACCTTCAGCGAGGTGTCGCGGACGTCGGCCGCCTTCTCGCCGAAGATGGCGCGCAGCAGCTTCTCTTCCGGGGTCATCGGGGTCTCGCCCTTGGGCGTGACCTTGCCGACGAGGATGTCGCCGGCGTGGACCTCGGCACCGATGTAGACGATCCCGGCCTCGTCGAGGTTGCGCAGGGCCTCCTCGCTGACGTTCGGGATGTCGCGGGTGATGCTCTCCGGCCCGAGCTTGGTGTCGCGGGCCATCACCTCGAATTCCTCGATGTGGATCGAGGTGAAGACGTCGTCGCGGACGATCCGCTCCGAGATCAGGATCGAGTCCTCGAAGTTGTAGCCGTTCCACGGCATGAACGCGACCAGCGCGTTCCGGCCCAGGGCGAGCTCGCCCAGCTCGGTCGAGGGACCGTCGGCGATGATGTCGCCGGCCAGCACCGAATCGCCCACCTTCACCAGCGGACGCTGGTTGATGCAGGTGTTCTGGTTGCTGCGCTGGAACTTCCGCAGCGTGTAGATGTCGACGACGCTGTCGGCGCGCGCGGTCTCGTCGGTGACGCGGATGACGATGCGCGAGCCGTCGACCTGGTCGACGATGCCCGAGCGCTTGGCGGCGACCGCGGCACCGCTGTCGCGGGCGACGACCTCCTCCATGCCGGTGCCGACATAGGGCGCGTCGGCCTGCAGCACCGGCACCGCCTGGCGCTGCATGTTCGAGCCCATCAGCGCGCGGTTGGCGTCATCGTTCTCGAGGAACGGGATCAGCGCCGCGGCGACCGAGACCAGCTGCTTGGGCGAGACGTCGACGTATTCGATCTGGTCGGGCTTGACCATGACGAACTCGCCGTTCTCGCGGCAGCTGACGAGATCGCCCGAGAAGCTGCGGTCCGGGTTCAGCGGCGAGTTGGCCTGGGCGATGGTGTAGCGCCCCTCCTCCATCGCCGACAGGTAGACCACCTCGTCGCTGACCTTGCCGTCGATCACCTTGCGGTACGGGCTCTCGATGAAGCCGTACTTGTTGATGCGCGCGTAGGTGGCGAGGCTGTTGATCAGGCCGATGTTCGGGCCTTCCGGCGTCTCGATCGGGCAGATGCGGCCGTAGTGCGTCGGGTGCACGTCGCGCACCTCGAAGCCGGCACGCTCGCGGGTCAGACCGCCCGGGCCCAGCGCCGACAGGCGGCGCTTGTGGGTGATCTCCGACAGCGGGTTGGTCTGGTCCATGAACTGCGACAGCTGCGAGCTGCCGAAGAACTCGCGGACCGCCGCCGCCACCGGCTTGGCGTTGATCAGGTCGTGCGGCATCGCCGCGTCGATCTCGACCGAGCTCATCCGCTCGCGGACGGCGCGCTCCATGCGCAGCAGGCCGACGCGGAACTGGTTCTCCATGAGCTCGCCGACCGAGCGCACCCGGCGGTTGCCGAGGTGGTCGATGTCGTCGATGTCGCCGCGGCCGTCCTTGATCTCGACCAGCGCCCGCACCACCGCGACGATGTCCTCGCGGCGGAGGATGCGCAGCGTGTCCTCGGTCTCGAGGCTGAGCCGGGCGTTCATCTTGACGCGGCCGACCGGCGACAGGTCGTAGCGCTCGGAATCGAAGAACAGCCCGCCGAACAGGGCCTCGGCGGTCTCCAGCGTCGGCGGCTCGCCCGGGCGCAGCACCCGGTAGATGTCGAGCAGCGCGTCCTCGCGGGTCTGCGAGCGGTCGAGCGCCAGGGTGTTGCGGATGTAGGGACCGATCGTCAGGTGGTCGATGTCGAGGACCGGGATCTCCTCGACACCGTTCTCGACCAGCTTCTTGATCATGTCGCCGGTGAGCTCGTCGCCCGCCTCGGCGTAGACCAGGCCGGTCTGCTCGTTGATCAGGTCGCGGGCGAGGAACTTGCCGATGAGGTCCTCGGCACCGAAGTAGAGCTCCTCGAGCCCCTGCTCCTCGAGCTTCTTGACGAGGCGCGGGGTCAGCTTGGTGCCGGCCTCGGCCAGCGTCTCGCCGGAGCGCGCGTCGACGAGGTCGCTGGTCAGGGTCTGGCCGCGCAGGTGCTCGGGACGGTACTGGCTGCGCCAGCCGTTACCGGCGCGGAAGTACGAGACGTCGTCGTAGAAGGTGCTGAGGATGTCCTCCTGGGTCAGGCCCAGGGCGAGCAGCAGCGTCGTCACCGGCAGCTTCCGGCGCCGGTCGATGCGGACGTAGACGAGGTCCTTGGCGTCGAACTCGAAGTCGAGCCAGCTGCCGCGATAGGGAATGATCCGGGCGCTGTAGAGGAACTTGCCGGAGCTGTGCGTCTTGCCGCGGTCGTGGTCGAAGAACACGCCCGGGCTGCGGTGCATCTGGCTGACGATGACGCGCTCGGTGCCGTTCACGACGAAGGTGCCGTTGTCCGTCATGAGCGGCATGTCGCCCATGTAGACGTCCTGCTCCTTGATGTCGCGGACGCTGCGCGAGCCGGTCTCGTCGTCGACGTCCCAGACGATCAGGCGCAGGGTCACCCGCAGCGGCGCCGCGAAGGTCATGCCGCGCTGGTGGCACTCCTCGACGTCGTACTTCGGCTCCTCGAGCTCGTACTTGACGAAGTCGAGGGCCGCGCGGTCGGCGAAGTCCTTGATCGGGAAGACGGAGCGGAACACCTCCTCGAGGCCGGACAGCTCGCGCTGCGCCGGTACGACGTGCATCTGCAGGAAGTGCTCGTACGACTGCCGCTGCACCTCGATCAGGTTCGGCATCACCGTGACCTCGGGGATGCGACCGAAGCTCTTGCGGATGCGCTTCTTGGCCGTGTACGCCTTTGCCATCGCTGACCTTCGTCCCAAACAGGCATGGCCAAGCGCGCCGGATCGCGCTCGGCTGGAAAGACTCAGACGGCGAAGGGGCGTCCGCCGTTCCGGCTGGAGCCGGCGGACACCCCGATCACCTCGATCAACGGAAGTAACGCGCCACCCGCCCCGATCCAGGCGCGGGCCGCCGGCCCAGTTGCCGGCGGATCACGAGTGACGAGCAGGGTCGGTATCGGAACCTTACTTGATCTCCACGGTGGCGCCGGCGGCCTCGAGCTGAGCCTTCAGCTTCGCGGCCTCGTCCTTGGACACGCCTTCCTTCACCGTCTTCGGCGCACCCTCGACCAGGTCCTTGGCCTCCTTCAGGCCGAGGCTGGTGATGGCGCGGATCTCCTTGATGACGTTGATCTTCTGCGCCCCGGCATTGGCCAGGATCACGTCGAACTCGGTCTTCTCCTCGACCGGAGCCGCCGCCGCGGCAGCGCCGCCGCCGACCGCCGCGACCGCCACCGGGGCCGCCGCCGAGACGCCCCACTTCTCCTCGAGCATCTTCGACAGCTGCGCCGCCTCGAGGACGGTCAGCTTCGACAGATCCTCGACCAGCTGATCAAGATTCGCCATGGACCCTACTCCACCCACGATAGTGCAATGCCACGGCCGACGAGGCGGCGCGGCAGGTTGACGTTGTTGACCTCAGCCCTCGGCCTTGTCCTCGCCGCGCGCGGCGAGGCAGCGGGCGACCTGGCCGCCCGGCGCCTGGAGGACCCCGACGATGCGGCTGGCCGGCGCCTGCAGCAGGCCGATCAGCTTGCCGCGCAGCTCGTCCAGCGACGGCAGATCGGCCAGCGCCTTGACGGCGGCGGCATCCAGCAGCGTGGCACCGAGCCCGCCACCGACGATCTGCAGCTTCTCGTTCTTCTTCGCGAAGGTGTTGGCGACGCGCGCCGCCGCCACCGGATCGCTCGAGAACGCGAACGCCGTCGGACCCTTGAACAGGCCGGCGGCCGCCGCGTACGGCGTGCCCTCGGCAGCCCGCTTCGCCAGACGGTTCTTCGCCACCTTGAAGGTGGCGCCAGCCTTGCGCATCTCGTTCCGGAGCTCGGTGATCTCGGGCACCGACAGCCCCTTGTAATGCGTGACGACGAGCACGCCAGCACCGCTGAACGCGGCGTGGAGATCGTCGACCACCTTTGCCTTCTCGGCTCTCAGCACGAATGCCTCCGCGAGCTAACCGACCACGCCCCCTCGAGGGCGCATCCGCTCCCCAGATCCTTCTGCAAGCCTATGGCTGCCGGTTCACGGGTCCGTACACGACGGCGAACGCCACCCGGACCATTCCGCGGTGGCGGTCGGCTCTGCGCTCGAAGCTTGACAACCGCTGCAACATAGCGGCCGACCGGCCGAGCGCAAGGCCCTTTTTCGCCGACGACGAGGAACCCGGAGCGACGGCCTCAGCCGGCGACCAGGCTCCCGATCTCCAGCTTCACGCCCGGACCCATCGTCGAGCTCAGCGCGGCCCGCTTGAGGTAGGTGCCCTTGGCACCGGCCGGCTTCGCCTTGTTCACCGCATCGACGAACGCCTTGACGTTCTCGAAGATGCGCTGCTCGTCGAAGCTCGCCTTGCCGACGCCGGCATGGACGATGCCGGCCTTCTCGACGCGGAACTGGACCTGGCCGCCCTTGGCCGCCTGCACCGCCTCGGTGACGTTGGCGGTCACCGTGCCGAGCTTCGGGTTCGGCATCAGGCCGCGCGGGCCGAGGATGCGGCCCAGCCGGCCGACCAGCGGCATCATGTCCGGGGTGGCGATGCAGCGGTCGAAGTCGATCGTGCCGGCCTGCACCTTGTCGGCGAGGTCCTGGTCGCCGACCACGTCGGCACCGGCGGCGCGCGCCTCGTCGGCCTTGTCGCCCTTGGCGAACACCGCGACCCGCAGGGTCTTGCCGGTGCCGTGCGGCAGGTTGACCGTGCCGCGGACCATCTGGTCGGCGTGACGCGGGTCGACGCCGAGGTTCAGCGCCAGCTCGATGGTCTCGTCGAACTTCGCCTTGGCCCCGGCCTTGACCGCCTTCACGGCCTCGGCCAGCGCGTACTGCTTGTTGCGATCGACGGCCGCGAGCGCGGCGGCCATGCGCTTGCCCTTCTTGGCCATGCCGGTCACTCCACCACCTGCAGGCCCATCGAGCGGGCCGAGCCGACGATCATCCGCGTCGCCGCGTCGACCGATTCGGCGTTCATGTCCTTCATCTTCGCCTGGGCGATCTCGCGGCACTGCGCCACCGTGATCTTGCCGGTGACGTTGCGGCCGGGCGTCGGATTGCCCTTGTCGATCTTCGCCGCCTTCTTGATGAAGTAGCTGGCGGGCGGGGTCTTCGTGACGAAGCTGAAGGTGCGGTCGCCGAACGCGGTGATGATCACCGGGATCGGCATGCCGGGCTCCATGCCCTGCGTGGCAGCGTTGAACTGCTTGCAGAACTCCATGATGTTCAGGCCACGCTGGCCCAGCGCCGGCCCGATCGGCGGCGACGGGTTCGCCTTGCCCGCCGGCACCTGCAGCTTGATCAACCCAACGACTTTCTTGGCCATCGGCCAGTCTCCTCTGCCTTAGCGGTCCATGCGCGGGGTCCCGGAGGCTCCCGCTCCCGCCTGCCAATCGGTCGAGCTAGCTACGGAGCTTCTCGACCTGCGAGTACTCGAGCTCGACCGGGGTCGCCCGGCCGAAGATCGAGACCGAAACCTTGAGCCGTCCCTTGCCCTCGTCGACTTCCTCGACGGTGCCCGAGAACGAGCTGAACGGACCGTCCGAGACGCGCACCTCCTCACCGATGAGGAAGGAGATGGTCGGCTTCGGATGCTCGGTGCCTTCCTTCATCTGGCTGATGATGCGGTCGGCTTCCTTGTCGGTGATCGGCTGCGGCCGCCCGCCGCCGCCGAGGAAGCCCGTCACCTTGGCCGTGTTGCGCACCAGCGACCAGGTCTCGTCGTTGAGCTCCATCTTCACCAGCACGTAGCCGGGGAAGAACTTGCGCTCGCCGGCGACCTTCTTGCCGCGGCGGACCTCGACGACCTCCTCCATCGGGACGAGCACGTCCTCGAACAGCGCGGCGAGGCCCTTCTGCTCGGCCTGCTCGCGGATCGATTCGCGGACCTTCTTCTCGAAGCCGGAATAGACGTGGATGATGTACCAGCGCGCCGCCATCAGCCGCCCAGCCCCAGCACCAGCTTCACCCCGGCGGCGATCAGCTGGTCGACAACGAAGAAGAACACCGCCGCCAGCGCCGACATGGTGAACACCATGATCGTCATGAACACGAGCTCCTTGCGCTGCGGCCAAGTCACCTTGGCCAGCTCGGCGCGCACCTCGCGCACGAACTGCGCCGGAGAAGTCTTCGTCATCGACGGCCCGAACCTTCAGCTATGCCCGATGTCTGACAGGACGCTGGCACGAGTGGAGGGACTCGAACCCCCAACCCCCGGTTTTGGAGACCGGTGCTCTACCAATTGAGCTACACTCGTATGGCGCGTCCGGGCGTCGCCACCCGACAGCACGCAGCCGGCGGAGGGTGTCCGCCGGCTCGCCGGGCGGGACATACGCGTTCGCCCTGCCCCGTGCAAGTCCCCGTCAGGCGATGACCTTGGCGACGACGCCGGCGCCGACGGTGCGGCCGCCCTCGCGGATGGCGAAGCGCAGGCCCTGCTCCATGGCGATCGGCGCGATCAGCTCGACCTCGAGCTTCACGTTGTCGCCCGGCATCACCATCTCCGTCCCGCCCGGCAGCTTGATCGAGCCGGTCACGTCCGTCGTCCGGAAGTAGAACTGCGGCCGGTAGTTGGCGAAGAACGGCGTGTGGCGGCCGCCCTCCTCCTTGGTCAGCACGTAGGTCTCGGCCTCGAACTTGGTGTGCGGCGTGATCGAGCCCGGCTTGCACAGCACCTGGCCGCGCTCGACGTCCTCGCGCTTGGTGCCGCGCAGCAGCACGCCGACATTGTCGCCGGCCTCGCCGCGATCCAGCAGCTTGCGGAACATCTCGACACCGGTGCAGGTCGTCTTCGTCGTCGGCCGGATGCCGACGATCTCGATCTCCTCGCCGACCTTGATCTGCCCGCGCTCGATCCGCCCCGTCACCACCGTGCCGCGGCCCGAGATCGTGAACACGTCCTCGATCGGCATCAGGAACGGCTGGTCGATCGCCCGCTCCGGCTGCGGGATGTAGGCGTCCACCGCCGCCATCAGCGCCAGGATCGACGGCTCGCCCAGCTCGCCCGTCTCGCCGTTCAGCGCCTGCAGCGCCGAGCCCTTGACGATCGGGATGTCGTCGCCCGGGAAGTTGTACTTGCTCAGCAGCTCGCGCACCTCGAGCTCGACCAGCTCGAGCAGCTCCGGGTCGTCCACCATGTCCACCTTGTTCAGGTAGACCACCAGCGCCGGAACGCCCACCTGACGCGCCAGCAGGATGTGCTCGCGCGTCTGCGGCATCGGACCGTCAGCCGCCGACACCACCAGGATGGCGCCGTCCATCTGCGCCGCACCCGTGATCATGTTCTTCACGTAGTCGGCATGGCCCGGGCAGTCGACATGCGCGTAGTGACGGTTCCCCGTCTCGTACTCCACATGCGCCGTGTTGATCGTGATCCCGCGAGCCTTCTCCTCCGGCGCCTTGTCGATCTGGTCGTACGCCGTGAACGTCGCACCGCCAGACTTCGCCAGAACCTTCGTGATCGCAGCCGTCAGCGTCGTCTTCCCGTGGTCGACGTGACCGATCGTCCCGATGTTCGCGTGCGGCTTCGTCCGCTCGAATTTCGCCTTGGCCATCGCCGAGGTCCTGCTTGCTGGTGGATTGTGGGGATCCGGCTGGGCCGGCGTGTCAGCGTCCGGAGGCCCGTGGAGCGGGTGATGGGAATCGAACCCACGTAGCCAGCTTGGAAGGCTGGAGCTCTACCATTGAGCTACACCCGCGCGCCGGGAACGGCGCTCCGCCTGGCCGGGTGGTGGAGGGGGAAGGATTCGAACCTTCGTAGACATTCGTCGGCAGATTTACAGTCTGCTGCCATTGACCGCTCGGCCACCCCTCCGTAACCCGGGCCTTGCCGAGGCCGGCGCGAGATATCGTGGCGGTCGCCGCATTGTCAACCTGAACACCGGGACGCAGCGCCACTTCATGGCCCAAGACCGCAGGCCCAAGCCCGGACGGCGCCCGCCGCCCCGCCCGCAGCCGCGTGCCGCCGACTCGTCGTGGCTGTGGGGCCGGCACGCCGTCGAGGCGGCGCTGGCCAATCCGCGCCGCACCTGCCTGCGCCTGCTGGCCACCGCGCCGGCGCTGGAGCGGCTGGCCGCCAGGCTGCGCCCCGGCCTCGCCGTCGAGACGGTGCCGCCCGAGGCGATCGGCCGCGCCGTCGGCGAGGACGAGGTCCACCAGGGCCTGGCGCTGCAGGTGAAGCCGCTGGCGCCCCTGGCGCTGGCCGACGCCGTGCCAAGGGCCGGACCGTCGCTGATGCTGGCGCTCGACCAGGTGAGCGATCCGCGCAACGCCGGCGCCATCCTGCGCAGCGCCGCCGCCTTCGGCGTCGATGCGGTGCTGGTGCCGGAGCGGCGCTCGGCCGAGCTCGGCGGGGTCGCCGCCCGGGCCGCCGCCGGCGGGCTCGACCTCGTCCCGCTGGTCGAGGTCGTCAACCTCGCCCGCGCGCTGGCCGCGCTGAAGGAGCAGGGCTACTGGGTCGTCGGCCTCGACGGCGAGGCACCGGGCGGGCTCGAGGCGCTGCCCGACTTCGCCCGCGTCGTGCTGGTGCTCGGCTCGGAGGGGCACGGCCTGCGCCGGCTCGTCGCCGAGCAGTGCGACGGCCTCGCCCGCATCGCCATCGACGCGCGGATCGAGAGCCTCAACGTCGCGGTCGCCGCCGGCATCGCCCTGCACGCCCTGCGCGCACGGCTTGCGGCGGCCACGGCCGCACCGTAAGTCAGGTGCGGAGCCGGCGTAGCTCAGCTGGTAGAGCATCCGCCTTGTAAGCGGGAGGTCGGGGGTTCAAGTCCCTCCGCCGGCACCAGGCATCCGGCGCCGCCGGTCCCGCGCTTCGCCTACAGCTCGACCTGCGAGCCCAGCTCGACGACCTGGCCCGGCGGGATGCCGAAATAGCTGGTGGCCGAGAGGTTGCTTGCCGACAGCAGCACGAACAGGCGCGCCTCGACCGGGCCCATCGCCGGGTGCCGGGTCGGGATCAGCGTCTCGCGGCCGAGGAAGTACGACACCCGCATCGGATCGACGCGCAGGTCGCTGACAGCGCACAGCGCCAGGGCCCGCGGGATGTCGGGCTTGTCGAGGAAGCCGTAGGTCACCACCACCTTGTAGAAGCCGTGGCCGAGCGCCTCGACCTCGATCCGCCCGCTCTCCGGCACGAACGGCACGTCCTCGGTCCGCACCGTCATCAGGATCACCTGCTCGTGCAGGACGTGGTTGTGCTTGATGTTGTGCAGCAGCGCGACCGGCACGACGCGGGGGTTGCCGGTCATGAACACGGCGGTGCGCGGCACCCGGACCAGCCGGCGGTCGAGGTGGTCGAGGAAGGTGCCGATCGACATCGCGTCGGTGTAGAGGTGGTTCCACACCGCCGCCCGGCCGCGGCGCCAGGTGACCACGCTGTAGGCGAAGCCGGCGGCGACGATCAGCGGGAACCAGCCACCGGACGGGATCTTCAGCAAGTTGGCGCCGAGATAGGCGAGGTCGAGCAGCATGAAGAGCCCGAACACCGGAATCGCCAGCGCCCCCCAGCCCCAGCGCCAGCCGGCGACCATGCCGGCGAGGATAGTGTCGATGGTCATGGCCCCGGTGACCGAGATGCCGTAGGCCGCGGCCAGGTTCTCCGACGAGCCGAAGCCCAGCACCAGCAGCAGCACGCCGGCGCAGAGCGCCCAGTTGACCCGCGGGATGTAGACCTGCCCGATGGTGTCGGCCGAGGTGTGGCGGACCGACATGCGCGACAGGTAGCCGAGCTGGATGGCCTGCCGGGTCAGCGAGAACACCCCCGAGATGACCGCCTGCGAGGCGATGATCGTGGCCAGCGTCGCCAGGGCGATCAGCGGGAACTGCCCCCAGGCCGGGACCAGGTGGTAGAAGGGATGCTCGACCGCGGCCGGATCGCGCAGCACGAGCGCGCCCTGGCCGAAATAGTTCAGCACCAGCCCGGGCAGGACGATGCCGAGCCAGGCGAGGCGGATGGGTCCCCGCCCGAAATGGCCCATGTCGGCGTAGAGCGCCTCGGCACCGGTGACGGCCAGGACGATGGCGCCCAGCGCCACGAACGCCTGCCAGCCGGCGACCCCGAACAGGCCAAGGGCGTAGCGGGGATCGACGGCGGCCAGCACGCCCGGGTTCTGCACGATCTGCACGAGGCCGAGCGCGCCCAGCACGATGAACCAGGCCAGCATCACCGGCCCGAAGATGCGGCCGACGCTGGCCGTGCCGCGGCTCTGCAGGACGAACAGTCCGACCAGGATGGCGACCGCGACCGGCACCACGAAGGGCTCGAGGCTGGGGGCTGCGGTCTCGAGGCCCTCGACCGCGGACAGCACGGAGATCGCCGGGGTGATCAGCGCGTCGCCGTAGAACAGGGCGAGCCCGGCGATGGTCAGCCCCGGGATCAGCGCATGCGCCCTGAGCGCCCGCGGCACCGCCCGTCCGGCCAGCGTGCCAAGGGCGAGCACGCCGCCCTCGCCGCGATTGTCGGCACGGAGGATCAGCGCCACGTACTTGGCGGTCACGACGATGACCAGCGACCACAGCACCAGGGACAGCACGCCGAGCACGGTGGTCTCGGCCAGCGCGAGGCCGCCGGCGAGGCCGAACGCCTGCCGCATGGTGTAGAGCGGGCTGGTGCCGATGTCGCCGAACACCACCCCGAGGGCGGCCAGGACCACGGCGTGGCGGCCGCCGTGCGCATGACCGGCCCGCCTCAGCTCGTCCCCGGTCGCCTGCATCGCCAACGTGGCGCCTCCGTTCACCTCGCCCGGCCAGGCGGTCCGTGAACCGGCAGGCACCATCACCCGGCTTTGCGCCCTGACCAGGGCGCGCCGCCACGTCCGTCATGGCCCGGACGCGCCCGACAGCAGGCGGCTGACGGGGTTGGCCGTTTGCCGACCCTGGCCCCGGCCGTCAAGGCGACAGCACGGCGCGCGACCGGCCGGACGAATGATGAACGCCGGAGGCCCGGCTTCAGCTCCCCGCCGGTCCGTCGCGGACCGAACCGCCCCTGCCGACGGCCTTGGCGGGCTGCCGAGTTATCCGAGAGCTTCAGCGTCCCTTCGGGAACCATGACGGTACCGCGGGGGTTGCTGGCGGCAAGCAAAGCGGAGCAGCGCATGGGAACGGACACGACGTCCGAACCGACAGCGGAACGGCACCGCGACCTGCAGCTGCAGGTCCTGGGGCTGTGCCTGCAACAGCCGCGCAGCCTGGCCGAGCTGTGTCGCCTCTCGGCGGCGCCGGCCACGGCCATCGCTACCGTGCTGCGCCATGCGATCGAGGACGGCGTCGTTCGCCGACGGCAGGCAGGCGAGTTGCCGGTCCGCTACGAGCTGGGCTCGGGACGGATGCGCACCATGGTCGCGACCCTGCTCATGCTCGACCGGACGACACGGTGGGGCGGTGTGCCGCGGTCACCCGACGACGGTTGGGCGGCGTGAGGGTAGGGGGTATTCTGCAGGCGCCGTGCCATGACTTCAGCAGCTGCATTGCTGTGCATCCATTTGATTGCTCTACGATATGGCGGTATTGCATTCCATGTTACAATTGATCGCAGCAGCACTCTTCCCGCGTCGGGTGGATCAAGGTTTGTGATTGCATGGCGACCATGCCCTTTTGTATCTTATCGGACCGTTGCAATCGGTTCGGAAGTTGATACGCGATACCAGTATAAAGCGAGCCTTGGCTTCCTCCTCAGACACAGGCTCCGTCTTCAGCGAGGCTCTCCGCTCGGGATCGACAGTGGCCAGACGACGCATGCCAGGTCCGGGTGACACCCTGGACGACCTTCTCGCCGCGATCGACGACTCGCTCCGCTCCATCGAGTCGCGTCTCGCCAAGATCGCCGCGGCGCATTTCGGTGCCGATCCCGACCGCGGGTCGCCTGAGCCCGAGGATGTCGATGGATCGTCCCGCACCGGTGCGGCGCATGCCGCTCCCGGCGCGAGCCGCCCGACCAGCGCGCCGTCGCCGCGGGATGTCCAGGTGGTGCTCACGCCGGACCAGATCCGGACCGCGCGCCGCCTTCTGCGCTGGGGCCAGGTCGAGCTGGCCGAGGCTGCGGGCCTGTCGCGCCGCTCGGTCATCAAGCTCGAGGCCGGGCGGCCGTGCGCCGTGTCGACGCGGCAGGCCGTCGAGGCCGCCCTGCGCAAGGCCGGGGTCCAGTTCGGCGACGGCGCGCCGTTCGGTGCCACCCGCGACGGCCGGCAGCCCGACATGCGGGCGGCGCAAGTGCGGTCCGCACGCCGGGTGCTCGGCTGGACGCAGGAGGATCTGGCCCGTGCAGCGGCGCTGTCGACGGGCGTCATCCGCAAGCTCGAGCGCGGCGACCACTGCCTGCCGCAGACCCACGCGGCGGTGACGCGGGCGCTGAACCAGGCCGGCGTGGCGCTCGGTGCCGACGGCACCGTCGAGGCGCGCCGTAGCCGCGACGAGGAGCGCCGCGCGCGCGCCTGAAGCCGGCGCGCCGCCGTCCCGTCAGCTTCCCCAGCGCAGCGGGCCTACCGGCAGGGTGCCATGCGCATCGAGGGCCGGTACCGCACCGTAGCTTCGAGGCTCGCCGCGCACGATGGCGGCCGGGGCCGGCATGGCAACCGGACCGGCCGGCGTGGCGACCGTGATCCGCCGCAGGTGCGGGTGCGCCGCCAGGGCGGCCATGTCGTTGACGGCAGCGAAGGCGATGTCGGCAGCGGCCAAGAGGTCGCGGGCCTGGCTCTCGTCCATCCCGGCCAGCGCCACGGCGACGAGAGCGTCGATCTCGGGGCGATGGCGGACGCGGGCGACGTTCGTGGCGAAACGCGGGTCGGCGACGGCGTCGGGCGCGTCGAGCACGAGCCGGCACAGGGCGGCCCATTCGCGGTCGCTCTGGATCGAGATGAGGATCGACCGCCCGTCGGCGGTCGTGAACACGCCATAGGGAGCGATCGACGGGTGGGCGAGGCCGAGGCGGCGCGGCGGGCGGCCGCCCTCGTGGTGCAGCAGCGGCACCGCCAGCCAGTCGGCCATGACGTCGAACATCGAGACCCGGATGTCGGCACCCTCGCCACTCACCGACCGGGCCAGCAGCGCCTCGAGGATGGCGGCGTGCGCCGTGGCGCCGGTGGCGATGTCGACGATCGAGATGCCGACGCGCGCCGGCTCGTCCGGCCCGCCGGTGATCGAGGCGAGGCCGGACTCGGCCTGGATCAGCAGGTCGTAGGCCTTTCGCTCGGCCATCGGACCGCTGTCGCCGTAGCCGCTGATCGAGCAGGCGACGAGGCGCGGGTTCAGCGCCCGCAGGCTGTCGATGCCGAGGCCCAAGCGGTCGAGGGCTCCAGGCTTCAGGTTCTGGACCAGCACGTCGGCCCGCGCCGCGAGATCGCGCAAGGCCGCCCTCCCCTGCTCGGCGGCGAGGTCGAGGACGACCGATTCCTTGCCGCGGTTGAGCCAGACGAAGTAGCTGCTCTGCCCCTTGGCGACGTCATCGTAGCCGCGGGCGAAGTCGCCTTCGGGGCGCTCGATCTTCAGCACCCGCGCACCGGCATCGGCCAGCCGCGAGGTGCAGAACGGGGCCGCCACCGCCTGCTCGACGGCAATGACGAGCAGGCCCTCGAGCGGCAGGCGGCGACCGGCCATCAGTAGGACCGCGGCAGGCCGAGGACGTGCTCGGCGAGGAAGCTGAGGATCAGGTTGGTCGAGACCGGGGCCACCTGGTAGAGCCGCGTCTCGCGGAACTTGCGCTCGACATCGTACTCCTCGGCGAAGGCGAAGCCGCCATGCGTCTGGACGCAGGCCTCGGCCGCCGCCCAAGACGCCTCGGCGGCGAGCAGCTTGGCCATGTTGGCCTCCGCACCGCACGGGCGGCCGGCCTCGAACAGGGCGGCGGCGCGCTGCACCATCAGCTCGGCCGCACGCATCTGGGCGTAGGCGCGGGCGATCGGGAACTGGATGCCCTGGTTCTGGCCGATCGGCCGGCCGAAGACCACGCGCTCCCTGGCGTAGCCGGTGGCCTTCTCGATGAACCACTTGGCGTCGCCGACGCACTCGGCGGCGATGAGGATGCGCTCGGCGTTCATCCCGGAGAGCACGTAGCGGAAGCCCCTGCCCTCCTCGCCGACGAGGTTCTCGACCGGCACCTCGACATTGTCGAAGAACACCGCGGTGGTGGAGTGGTTCATCATCGTCCGGATCGGCCGGATGGTGAGGCCGGCCTCGCGGGCGGCCCGCATGTCGAGGATGAACACGGACAGGCCGTCGGTCCGCTTGGCGACCTTGTCCTTCGGCGTGGTGCGGGCCAGCAGCAGCATCAGGTCGGAGTGCTCGGCGCGCGAGGTCCAGACCTTCTGGCCATTGACGATGTAGCGATCGCCGCGGCGCTCGGCGACGGTGGCGATGGAGCTGGTGTCGGTGCCGCTGGTCGGCTCGGTGACGCCGAACGCCTGCAGGCGCAGCTCGCCCGAGGCGATGCGCGGCAGGTACTGGCGCTTCTGCGCCTCGCTGCCGTGCCGCAGCAGCGAGCCCATGATGTACATCTGGGCATGGCAGGCGGCGCCGTTGCAGCCGGCGCGCTGGACCTCCTCGAGGATCGCGGCGGCGGCCGACAGCGGCAGGCCCGAGCCGCCATAGGCCTCCGGGATCAGCGCGGCGAGGTAGCCGGCATCGCTCAGCGCCTGGACGAATTCCGCAGGGTAGGCGTGCTCGCGGTCGAGGCGGCGCCAGTACTCGCCGGGGAAGCCGGCGCACAGCTTGCGCACCTCCTCGCGGATCTCGGCGTGGTCGGGACCATCCTCGATCTCGGCGCTCATCGCGGCACAACGCTCCAAGCCAGCCGGCGTCCGTCCGCGACGCCTTCCCGGCAACGATGGGTATGCCGCTGCATCCCTCGGGTAAAGGGCGCCGCCGGATGCCAGCCAAAAGCCCCCGGCATATCCGATAGCGACCGGGCATGGCCGCCTGATGGCTTGGCGCCGACGGCAGCCGCAGGCTAGAGCCGAGCAGCCGTGGCCGAGGCGCGCCCCGACGGAGGCCGGCGCCGGGCCCCTGGTCCAGGGGGGACTGATGAGCAAGAAGATCGTCGTCGCCGGTTCGGTCGGCGTCATCGGCCGCACCGTCGTCTCGCACTTCGAGCAGCTCGACGGCTGGAAGGTCGTCGGGCTGTCGCGCAACCGGCCGGACTATCCGATCCGCTCGGAGCACATCGCCGTCGACCTGCTGGACACCGCAGGCTCGGCGCGGACGTTGGCGCAGCTCGACGACGCCACGCACATCGTCTTTGCCGCCCTGCAGTGGCGGGCCAACCTCGCCGAGCAGGTGGCGCCGAACCTCGCCCTGCTGGTCAACGTCGTGCGCGGCATCCAGGCGGTGTCGCCGAAGCTCGAGCACGTGACGCTGATGCAGGGCGGCAAGGCCTATGGCTGCCACCTGGGCCCGTTCCGCACGCCGGCCAAGGAGAGCGACCCGCGCCACATGCCGCCGAACTTCTACTACGACCAGGAGGACTTCCTGCGCAGCGAGAGCGCCGGCAAGGCCTGGGGCTGGACCGCCTTCCGCCCCGAGGCGGTGTTTGGTCCCGCGGTCGGCAATCCGTTCAACCTGCTCATGGTGATCGCGGTCTACGCCCTGGTCTCCAAGGCGCTGGGCCTGCCCCTGGTCTTCCCGGGCACCCAGCAGTCCTACAACGCGCTCTACCAGTTCACCGACGCGCGGATCCTGGCGCGGGCGACGGAATGGGCGGCGACCACGCCGGCCGCCCGCGGCGAGGCCTTCAACATCACCAATGGCGACTATTTCCGCTGGTCGCGCATGTTCGAGGTGATCGCCGACTTCTTCGCCATGAAGCTGGGCACGCCGGCCCCCATCAGCCTCGAGACGATGATGGCCGACAAGGCGCCGGTCTGGGATGCCCTGGTGAAGCGGCATGGCCTCAAGCCCTACCGCTACGAGCAGATCGCCGCCTGGTACTTCGGCGACTTCGTGTTCAAGACCACCTACGACAACATCTCGAGCACCATCAAGGCGCGCAAATACGGCTTCCATGACTGCCACGACTCGGAGGATACCCTCGTCGAACAGTTGCGCGCGCTGCAGGAGCTGAACATCCTGCCGGCCGACATGCGCAAGGTGGGGCCGCTCTGAGCCGGCCCCGGAAGGGGCCGGATTGGAGCTTCGCCAGCTACGCACCTTTCTCGCCATCGCCGAGCTCGGCAGCTTCTCCAAGGCGGCCAGCATGCTGGGCGTTGCCCAGCCGGCCCTGAGCCGCCAGCTGCGCCTTCTGGAGGACGAGCTCGGCGCCCGGCTGCTCTACCGGCATGGCCGGGGCGCCAGCCTGACCGAGGCCGGCAAGCGCTTCCGCGACCGCATCGAGCCCGCGCTCAACGAGATCGAGCAGGCCCGCGGCGAGGCGATGAACCAGGCCGGTGCGGTGACCGGCGCCGTGTCGGTGGCGATGCCGCCTTCGTTCAGCGCCGCGATCGGCTCCCGGCTGACCGCCGACCTGCTCCGCCGCCGGCCGGGGCTGCAGCTGCACATCCTCGAGGGCTTCACCGGCCACATCGCCGAGTGGCTGGTCGCCGGGCGGATCGACGTCGCCATCGTCAACAGCGCCACCTGCGCCCCCTCGCTCAGCCTCGAACCGCTGGTCGACCTCGATCTCTTCCTCGCCACCCCGGCCAACCATCCCGGCAGCGGACCGATCCCGATCCGCGAGCTCGCCAACGTACCGCTGATCCTGCCCGGGCGGCACCACGGCGCGCGGCGCGAGATCGAGGCCGCCGCCCAGCGCCTGGGCATCACCCTGCGCATCGTCGCCGAGGTCGACGCGCTGTCGGCGCTGGGCGACCTGGTCCGGCTCGGCGCCGGCGCCACGGTGCTGCCGGCGAGCGCCCTGCCGCCGGACCTCGTCAGCACCACCAGGCTGCGCCGCGTCGTCGAGCCCGAGCTGCGGCTGCACTTCATGCTGGCCTGTCCGACCAACCGCCCGGAGACGCCGGCGAGCCGCGAGGTGATCCGGGCGCTGCGCCTGCAGGTCGACGAGGCGCTGACGGAAGGACGGCTCGTCGGCAAGCGGTCCGGCCGGCCGCGGCCATAACCATGCGTCATGGCTGAAACAACCGACCCGGACGTGCCCCGTCGCCCAGGGAGCGGCTAGACCAAGGTCGCCTTACGGGGAGCGGGCATGGCAACCGTCGGGGAGCTGATCGTCGAGACCCTGGTCCTGCACGGGATCGACCGGGTCTACTGCGTGCCCGGCGAGAGCTATCTGGGCCTGCTCGACGGGCTCTACGGCCGCAACGACATCGACACGGTGGTCTGCCGCCACGAGTCCGGCGCCGGGTTCATGGCGCTGGCCGACTCGCGCCTGACGCAGCGGCCAAGCGTCGCCATGGTCAGCCGTGGCCCCGGCACCTGCAACGCCGCCATCGCCGTGCATACCGCCCAGCAGGACGAGGTGCCGTTCATCCTGCTGATCGGCCAGGTCGCCACCGCCGACGTCCGCCGGGATTCCTTCCAGGAGATCGACTACGGCAAGATGTTCGGCTCCATCGCCAAGTGGGTGGCCGAGGTCACCGACCCGAAGCGCGTGCCCGAGACCCTGCTGCGGGCACTGCAGGTGGCGACGACCGGCGTGCAGGGCCCGGTGGTGCTGGCCTTTCCCGAGGATGTGCTGACCAGCGTCGTCGAGGCGCCACCGGTCCGGCCGCAGGGCGTCGTGCGCGGCGGTCCGCGACCCGCCGACGTCGCGGCACTGCGGGCGCGGCTCGCGGCGGCCGAGCGGCCGCTGGCCCTGCTCGGCCCGCAGCTCGAGCGCGACGACGGCCGGGCCCGGCTGCTCGCCTTCCTCGAGGCCTGGGAGCTGCCGGCGGTGGTCTCGTTCCGCCGCCAGGACCTGCTGCCGAACGCGCACCGGCTCTATGCCGGCGACATGGGGCTGGCCAACCCGCCGTCGCAGATGGCGGCGCTGCGCGACAGCGACCTCCTCGTCGTGCTGGGGGCGGTGCTCACCGACATCACCACCCAGGGCTACACCTTCCCGGCCATGGTCCGGCCGGAGATGCCGCTGGTCCATGTGCACGCCGATCCGGCGGCGATCGGGACCCACTTCGCGGCCGACCTCGCCATCGCCGCCGATCCGCTGGAGCTGATGGCGGCGATGGGCCGGCCCGAGGCCCCCGCACCGGCCGGCCGCGCCGCCTGGATCGACCGGCTGAAGGCCGAGCAGCGCCGGATCGCGGCGCCGCGCCGGTTCGACGTCAGCGACGGCGTGCCGATGGAAGCGGTGATCGAGGCCCTGGCCGGCTGCCTGCCCCCGGACGCGATCGTCACCGCCGATGCCGGCACCTTCGCCGCGCCGGTCTACCGCATCGTCCCGTTCGTGCCGCCGCAGCGGCTGCTGGCGCCGATCGCCGGGGCCATGGGGTTCGGCATCCCGGCGGCGGTGGCGGCGGCGATGCGCGAGCCGGGGCGGACGGTGGTCTGCCTCGTCGGCGACGGCGGCTTCGCCATGACCGGCAGCGAGCTGGCGGTGGCGCTCGAGCGCGGGCTGCGGCTCAAGGTGATCCTGTCGGAGAACGGTATCTACGCCTCGATCCGCATCCACCAGGAGCGCGACTACCCGGGACGGACCGTCGGCACCAGCTTCCGCAATCCCGACCTCGCCCTGATCGGCCAGGCCTACGGCCTCAAGGTCAGCCGCATCGCGACGATGGCCGACCTCGCCCGGCTGCCGGCGATCATCGCCGCGCCGGAGAGCAGCCTGGTCATCGTCGACACCAGCATCGCGGCGATCCTGCCGACGCCGCGAGCCTGAGCCGGCGGGACCGGGGGGAGCCGCCATGGACGTCGATGCCGGCCTCGTCGCAGCCCAGGTCCGCGCCGTGCTCGGCGCCTGGGGGATGGCCGAGGGTCCCGCCGCGCGCACCGCCGAGCTGATGACCGAGACCGACCTGCTGGGCGTCGATTCGCACGGCATCTCGATGCTGATGCTCTACGAGACGCTGCACCGCGCGGGGCAGCTCAACCTGCAGGCCGTCCCGCGGGTGGTGCGCGACGCGCCCTGCACCGCCCTGCTCGACGCCGATGCCGGCCTCGGCCATCCGGCCGCGGCGCAGGCGATGGAGCTGGCCGTCGACAAGGCCAGGACCTGCGGCATCGGCCTCGTCGGCGTGCGCAACTCGCACCATTTCGGCGCCGCCGGCGTCTATGCCCGCCTCGCCGCCGCCCGCAGCATGCTCGGCCTCGTCACCAGCTCGACCCGGTTCGTCACGATGGTGCCGACGCGGGGCGCCGCGCCGGTGCTCGGCACCAACCCCATCGCCTTCGCCGCCCCCGCCGGCCGCAACGGCATGTTCTCGCTCGACATGGCGACCACCACGGCGGCGGTGAACAAGGTCAAGGTCTACGACCTCCACGACCGGCCGGTGCCGGAAGGCTGGGTGGTCGACAGCCACGGCCGCTGGGTCACCGACGCCGCCGAGGCGCTGGGCATCCTGATGCACCGGCCCGAGGACGGCGGGCTCACGCCACTCGGCGGCAGCGAGGCGCTCGGCAGCCACAAGGGCTATGGCCTCGCGATGATGGTCCACATCCTCGCCGGCACGCTGACCGGCGGCTCGTTCTCGCCGATCCGCAACCGCACGCAGAAGGCCGGCGACGGCGACAACATCGGTCACTTCATGCTGGCGATCGACCCGGCGGCCTTTCGCGAGCCCGGGGCGTTCGAGAGCGACCTCGACGATGCCATCGACGTGCTCCGCGCCACGCCGCCGGCCGAGCCGGACAAGCCGGTGCTGGTGGCGGGCGATCCCGAGGCGGCGACGCGCGCCCACCGCCTGCGCCACGGCATCCCGATCCCGAGGAAGCTGCAGCAGCAGCTGCGCGATGTCTGCGAGCGCTGCGGCGCGCCATACCTGCTGGCGGCCCGGTAGGCAGCCCAGACAAGCATCTTGGCATCTTCGCGAAGCCTGCTAGAAGCTCGCGCCCCTGGCGGCCTTTTGCCGCCCCCCACCGAGCCAACCTGCCGATGCTGCCGCCCCTGGCCGACAGCCTGCCTGCCGTCGCCCTCGCGCGAGACGCCGCCTCACCCGAGCGGCTGCGCGACGGTTGCGCGCTCGCTCCCGTGCCGAAGGAAGGCCGATCTCGCCCTCCGGGCGGCAATGTCCGCACCGAATGGGCGATGCTCGCAGTCCTTGGCATCCCGTTCTCGATCGGCGCGGCCGTGGCGTTCCTTACCGCCGACAACATGGCAAAGGGGCTCGGCGAATCCGGTGGCATCATCGTCGCGTGGATCGTCACGGCCGTGATGCGGTTGCTCCCTGCGGAGCATCGCGACGGCATCTACCGGGAGTACCGCACGATCGAGCTCGTCGAGGTCCGCCTCGCCCACGCCATCGATGCCAAGGCGGTCTGGCGGACGGCGCTCGCCGAGCTCGGGCAGCCGGGCCTCAAGGGCATCGGCAGCCGGCTGGCCGAGCGAATCGACCGGCACGATGCGGCGGGACGGCACTACGAGGCGCAGTTCTGGTGCCGGGTGCTCGACGAGGTCGCGCGCATCCTCAACCCCAAGGGTTGTGGCGCCCCGGCAGCGCCGGCCCGGCTGGCGGCCGTGGAAGCCGGCTGAGCGACAGCCAGCGCCGCCGGGCATGGTGTTGCGCCCGGCCGCGGGCTACTGACGCCGCCGGGAGCCACGGGAGGCACGGCATGGCCGGCAAGACGATCCTCACCTGTGCCGTCACCGGCAACCTGACGACGCGCGAGCAGCATCCGCGGCTGCCGGTGACGCCGGAGGAGATCGCCACGGCCTGCCTCGACGCGGGCAAGGCCGGGGCCGCCATCGTCCACATCCACGTGCGCGACCCGGCGACGGGCCGGCCCAGCATGGAGCTGGCCTACTACCGCGAGGTGGTGGAGCGGATCCGTGCCGCCGATCCCCTGCTGGTCATCAACCTGACGACCGGGCCGGGCGGACGCTACGTGCCGGGCGAGAGCGATCCGGCGGTGGCGGGACCGGGCACGACGCTGCTGCCGCCGGAGCGACGGGTCGAGCATGTCGAGGCGCTGCGGCCGGACATCTGCTCGCTCGACCTCAACACCATGTTCTTCGGCAGCTCGGTGGTCATCAACACGCCGCGCAACATCCGGATCATGGCGGCGCGGATGAGGGCGGCCGGCGTGCTGCCCGAGCTCGAGGTGTTCGACAGCGGCGACATCGCGCTGGCCAAGGACCTGCTGGCCGACGGCACGCTGGCGGCACCGCCGCTGTTCCAGATCGTGCTGGGGGTGCGCTACGGCTTCGCCGCGACCCCGGCCACCCTGGCCTACGCGCACGGCCTGCTGCCGCAGCCCTGCGCCTGGGCGGCCTTCGGCATCGGCCGCGGCGAGTACCCGATGCTGGCGCAGGCCTTCCTGCTGGGCGGCCACCTGCGCGTCGGGCTCGAGGACAATGTCTACATCGAGCGCGGCGTGCTGGCGCCCGACAACGCCGCCCTGGTGGCCAAGGCGGTGAAGATCGTCGAGCTCCTGGGCGGCAGCATCGCCGGCGCCGCCGAGGCCCGGGCGATGCTGGGCCTGCCGGCGAGCAACGCGCGTGGCTGAGCTGGCGCTGGTCACCGGCGGGGCGCGCAACATCGGCAGCGCCATCGTCCGCCGGCTGATCGACGACGGCCACCGGGTCGCGGTGATCGACCTCGAGACGCCGGAGCATGCCGACGTCGCCGTGTTCCTGCGCGCCGACCTGTCGGACCCCGGGGCGACGGCCGCGGCGCTGGCCGGGCTGACCGCGGCGCACGACGTGACGCGCCTCGTCAACAATGTCGGGATCGTCCGCCCGGCGCTGCTGGCCGACACCTCCATCGCCGACTTCGACACGGTCATGGCGGTCAACGCGCGGCCGGCGATGCAGGTGCTGCAGGCGGTGCTGCCGGCGATGCGCCGCCGCCGCTTCGGCCGGGTGGTGTCGATCTCGAGCCGGGCGGCGCTGGGCAAGCTGAAGCGGACCGCCTACGCCGCCAGCAAGGGGGCGCTCAACGCGATGACCCGGACCTGGGCGCTGGAGCTGGCGCCCGACGGGATCACGGTCAACGCCATCGCCCCCGGCACGGTCGGCACGTCGGCCTTCTTCCGCAACAACCCGCCGGACGACCCGCAGACGCAGGCGATCATCCGGTCGAACCCGTCGGGGCGGATCGGCACGCCCGAGGACATCGCCCATGCCGCGAGCTTCTTCCTCGACGCGCGCTCAAGCTTCGTCACCGGCCAGGTGCTGCATGTCTGCGGCGGCCTGACGGTCGGGCTGGACTACAGCTGAGCGGTCAGCCGGCGGGGCGGAAAGGGCGGGCCAGCGACGCCGGGAAGTGCTGCGCCAGCATCCGCCGGTTCTGCGAGATGATCACCAGCACGACGATGGTGGCGAGGTAGGGCAAGGCCGAGAGCAGCTCGGACGGCACCGGCAGGCCGATGGCCTGGCCCTGCAGCTGCAGGATGGTCATGCCGCCGAAGAGCCACGCGCCCAGCATCACCCGCCACGGCCGCCAGGTCGCGAAGACCACCAGGGCCAGCGCGATCCAGCCCTTGCCGGCGGTCATGTTCTCGACCCAGAGCGGGGTGTAGGCGACGGCGAGGTAGGCGCCGCCGAGGCCGGCCATCAGGCCGCCGAACAGCACCGCCATGTAGCGGATGCGGATCACCGGGTAGCCGATGGCGTGCGCGGTCTCGGGCGACTCGCCGACCGTGCGCAGCACGAGGCCCGCCTTGGTCCGGTAGAGGAACCAGGTGATGACAGCGAACAGCAGCAGCGCCAGGTAGACCAGCGCGTCGTAGCGGAAGAGCAAGGGCCCCAGCAGCGGCAGGTCGGAGAGCAGCGGCAGGTGCAGCGGGTCGAGGCCGTCGATCGGCGCGCTGCCGAAGCTGCGGCCGATGAAGGCCGAGACGCCCGAGCCGAAGATCGCCAGCGCCAGCCCGGCGGCGTACTGGTTGGTCAGGAAGGTCAGGCTGAGCACGGCGAAGAGCAGCGAGGCGGCGGCCCCGGCCAGCGCCCCGGCGAGGATGGCCAGGACCATCGGCCAGCCGGCAACCACACCCCAGAAGGCGAAGGCGGCGCCGATCAGCATCATCCCCTCGATGCCGAGGTTCAGCACGCCCGACTTCTCGACGACGAGCTCGCCGAGGGCCGCGAAGATCAGCGGCGTGGCGGCGATGACGGTGCCGGCGACGATGGCGACGAGCAGGTCCATCAGTGCCCCCCGGTCCGCCGCAGCCGGTAGAAGACGAAGAAGTCGGCGGCGAGCAGGAAGAACAGCAGCACGCCCTGGAAGATGCGGGTCAGGCTGGAGGGCAGGCCCATGCTCATCTGCACGGTCTCGCCGCCGAGGAAGAGCAGCGACATGAGCAGGCCGCCGAGGACGATGCCGAAGGCGTTCAGCCGGCCGATGAAGGCGACGATGATCGCGGCGAAGCCGTAGCCGGGCGAGATCTGCGGCGACAGCTGGCCCAGGGGTCCCACCACCTCGGCCATACCGGCGATGCCGGCCGCGGCGCCGCCGGCGAGCAGCCCGGTCCACACGGCCGCACTCTCGCGGAAGCCGGCATAGCGTGCGGCCAGGGGTGCCGCCCCGCCCACGGCCATGCGGTAGCCGAGGAAGCTGCGGTCGGTGAACAGCCAGGTCAGCAGCACCGCGACGACGGTGATGAAGATCGTCGGGTTGAGGCGGTAGCTGTAGTCGAACGGCTCGACCATGGCGGCCGCCGGCAGCAGCGCCGTCTGCGGGTAGTTGAAGCCGTTCGGGTCGCGCCACGGCCCGTGGACCAGCCAGGACAGCAGCAGCGAGGCGACATAGGTGAGCATCAGCGTGACGAGGATCTCGCTGGTGTTCATCCGTGCCCGCAGGAAGGCCGGGATCGCCGCCCAGGCCATGCCGGCCAGCATGCCGGCCATGAACATCAGCGGCAGCAGCAGGCGGCTCTCGGGGTCCGGCCAGAACAGGCCGACGCCGGCGGCGGCGATGGCGCCGACGATGAGCTGCCCCTCCGCCCCGATGTTCCACAGGTTGGCGCGAAAGCCGACGGCGAGGCCGCAACCGATCAGCACCAGCGGCGAGGCCTTGAGCAGCCACTCCGACAGGCCGTTCATCGAGGCCAGGGGCTCGACGAAGAAGGCCAGGAGCGTGGCAACCGGATCGTGGCCCAGGGCCGCGAACATGGCGGAGCCGGCGGCCAGCGTCAGCACGGTGGCGACGACCGGGGCGAGGACGCGCATGAGCGGCGACGGCTCGGGGCGCCGCTCAATGAGCAGGGGCAAGGCCAGCCTCCCCGCCGGTCATCAGCAGGCCGACCTCGTTGCGGTCGGTGCGGGCCTTCTCCAGCGAGCGCGACAGCCGGCCCTGGCAGATCACCAGCAGGCGGTCGCAGATCTCGAACAGCTCGTCGAGCTCCTCCGAGACGACGAGCACCGCGGCACCGCTGCGGCTGAGGTCGACCAGGGTCTGGCGGATCAGCGCCGAGGCGCCGACGTCGACCCCCCAGGTCGGCTGCGAGACCAGCAGCAGCTTCGGCTGCAGCGCCAGCTCGCGGCCGACGATGTATTTCTGCAGGTTGCCGCCCGACAGGCTCTGCGCCGCCGCGTCGGGCCCACCGGCCTTGACGCCCAGCCGCTCGATGACCTTGCGGGCGAAGCCGGCGGCGGCGGCGCGGTCGATCAGGCCGTGGCGGACCATGCCGAGGCGATGCGCGGTGAGCACGGCGTTGTCGCGCAGCGAATGGGCCGGGACCGCGCCGCGGCCGAGCCGCTCCTCCGGGACGAAGGCGAGGCCGAGGCGGCGACGCTCGCCGGCGTCCAGCCCGTCGACCGGCCGACCGGCGATGCGGATGGCGTCGCCGCGCTGGCGGACCTCGCCGCTGAGCAGGGCCACGAGCTCGGCCTGGCCGTTGCCGGAGACACCGGCGATGCCGACGATCTCGCCGCCATGGACGGTGAACGAGACATCCCTGAGGTCGACGCCCCAGCGGTCGCGGGCGGGGGCGGTGAGGTTGCGCACCTCCAGCACCGGCTCGGCCGAGCGGACGGCGGGCTCGACATGCATCTCGGGCAGGTTCGAGCCCACCATCATCCGGGCGAGCTCGGCGGCCGTCGTCTCGCGCGGCCGGGCGGTGCCGGTGACGCGGCCGGCACGCAGGACGGTGGCGCCGTCGCACAGCGCCTGCACCTCGTCGAGCTTGTGGCTGATGTAGACGATGCTGCACCCCTCGGCGGCGAGCTGGCGCAGGGTCTCGAACAGCCGCAGCACCGCCTGCGGCGTCAGCACCGAGGTCGGCTCGTCGAGGATCAGGAGCTTGGGCTGCTGCAGCAGGCAGCGCAGGATCTCGACGCGCTGCCGCTCGCCGACCGAGAGGTCGTGGACGCTCCGCCAGGGGTCGACCGGCAGCCCGTAGCGGGCGGAGACCTCCTCGACCCGGCGGGCCAGCGCCTTCAGGTCGAACGTGCCCTTCACGGCCAGCGCGATGTTCTCGACGACCGAGACCGATTCGAACAGCGCGAAGTGCTGGTAGACCATCTCGATGCCGAGCTGGCGCGCCGTCGCCGGGGTATGGGCCGGGATCTCCGCGCCGTCGCACAGGATGGTGCCGCTGTCCGCCTGCACCGCCCCGTAGATGATCTTCATCAGCGTCGACTTGCCGGCGCCGTTCTCGCCGAGCACGGCATGGATCTCGCCCGGCATGATGGCCAGCGAGATGTCGTCGTTGGCCACCACCGCCGGGTAGCGCTTGGTGATGTGGCGCAGCTCGAGGCGCGGAATCATCGCGGGGCAGCCGGCGGCGGGACCCGGGACGTGCCCGGCCCCGCCGCACGCTCGCGCCGGCTCAGGCCAGCTTGCCGATCATGCCGGCGACGAACCAGTTCATCGAGCGGATGTCGGCATCCGGCAGGATGGTCCCGGCCGCCGCCTTGACGTTGCCGTCCTGGTCCTTCAGCTCGCCGGCATAGGGGTGGACCTTGCCGCTGCCGATGTCCTTCTCGAGCTGCTTCAGCTTCTCGACGACGTCGGCCGGGATCGCCGCGTTGTAGGGCGCCATCTTGACGACGCCGGCGGCGAGGCCGTCCCAGCGCACCTCGGGCTTCCAGTTGCCCTCGATGACGCCGCGCGCGGCACGCAGGTAGTCGCTCGACCAGTCGAGGGTGAAGGCGGTGAGCTGCTTGCCGTTGCCGAACGGCGCCATGTCGCTGGCGTAGCCGATCGACCAGGCCCCCTTCTCGCCGGCGACCTGCACGCCGGTGGCGGTGTCGGTCATCGAGCAGATGACGTCGCAGCCCTGCGACACCAGCGTGTTGGCCGCCTCCTTCTCCTTGCCGGGGTCGTACCAGGAATTGAGGAAGATGGTGTTGCAGGTGGTGGCCGGATTGACGCTCTGGGCGCCGAGCAGCAGCGCGTTGGCGGGACCGACGATGTCGGGAATCGGGAAGCCGCCGATGAAGCCGATCTTCGCCGCCTTCGACATGTGCCCGGCGGCGGCGCCGGCGACGTAGGTGCCCTCGTAGTACTTGGCCTCGAAAGTGCCGAGGTTGGGCAGGTGGACGATGCCCGAGCAGTGCTCGAAGGCGACCTTGGGGAAGCGCGGTGCCACCTTCTGCATCGGCGTGCCGTGCGAGAAGCTGGTGCCGAAGATGAGCTGGTTGCCGCCGCCGGCGAGCTCGCGGAAGACGCGCTCGGCATCCTGCGGGTTGAAGATGTTGTCGATGACGGTGACGTCGACCTTGTCGCCGAAGGTGTCGCGGATCGCCTGCACGCCGAGGCTGTGCTGCTTGGTCCAGCCGACGTCGGCGATCGGCGAGACGTAGACCACGCCGATCTTCACCTTGTCCTGCGCCAGCGCCAGGCGCGGCAGGGCGCCGCTGCCGGCGACCGCGCCGATCACACCCGCCTGCTTCAGGAAGCTCCGCCGCTTCAGGGCCGTCATCGCCTTCTTCCTCCGTTGCTCGTTGTCAGGCCGCCCTGGCGGCCGTCCTGCGTCGAGGGTTGCGCGCCGCGCCAGCCGGCAGGGCGTCGGGAACCGGCGCCGCCAGGTAGGGCGCCAGCGCCGCGCGCGGGGCCAGCCCGACCGGTGCCGGCCGGTCGAGGTCGTAGCCGCGCAGCACGTTGCGGTAATGGGATTCGATCAGGTCCATGGCCTGCTTCAGCCGCCGCCGCGACAGCAGGTCGAGCAGGCGGGCATGCTCGTCGAGCAGGTTGCAGTAGTCGAAGTCGGAGGTGACCAGCGCCCGCAGCAGGTTGGTCCGGCGGACCAGCTGGGCATGGATGTCCTGCATCACCCGGTTGCGGCTGAGCCGCACCATGATGGCGTGGAATTCCTGGCCCAGCACGTCGGCCAGCTGGCTGTTGCCGGCGGCGACGGCGTGGCGCTGGCGCTCGACGTGATGCCGCAGCTCGGCCCAGCCGGCAGGGCCCAGGCGGTCGGCGAGCTGCGCCGCGACGCCCTTCTCGACCAGCGTCAGCGCCTCGTAGAGCTCGTGCGCCTCCTGCAGGCCCGGTCGCGCCACGAAGGCGCCGCGATGCCGTTCGACCTGGACGAGCCCGTCGTCGGCGAGCCGGATGAGCGCCTGGCGGACGACGGCCCGGCTGACCCCGAAGACCTCGGCCAGCTCGCGCTCGGCCAGCTTGGCACCGGGCACCAGCCGGCGATCGATGATCGCCTGCGTCAGGGTCCCGGCTATCGCCAGCGAGCGGCTGCTCATCGCCTGTGCGCACGCTTTCGGCAGGATGATCGGGGAACGGGCGGAGCCGGCCCGCCGCGCCGCGGCCGGGCGAACCGAGAGCAGGACAAAGCCGAATCGGAGTCAACCGGAATTGCACGATTGCATTTCCAGACGACGTGGATTGATATCCAATCCGCTCGCTCCGCCCCTCGGACGGGCCCTGCCACGCCACGCCGGAGCGGGACACGATCATGGCCTCGTCGGTCGCATCGGCTTGCAAGGACCGTGCCCTGCTCGACGACTGGCATGTCGTGGCGGATCCCGACGTCGCCGCGGCGCGGCCGAGCTTCACGACGATGCTGCTGGGTGTGCCGCTGTCCGTGCGGCGCTCCCCCGACTGGTCCGTCGTCCGGAGCGATACCGGCGAGGCGCTGCCGGTCCGGCTGCGCTACGGCTTCCTGTGGACCTGCCTCGGCCGGCCCGCCGGCGACATCGTCGCCATCCCCGAGGCGGACGAGGCCGATCGCCACCTCGTCACCGGCGGCTCGATCGCCGTCGGCGTGTCCGGGCTGCGGGTCGTCGAGAACTTCCTCGACATGGGCCACTTCCCGTTCGTCCACACCGGTTGGCTGGGGGTCGAGCCGCACACCGAGGTGGTCCCCTACCGGGTCGAGACCACCGACGACGGCGAGATCCTCGCGACCGAGTGCCGGTTCTACCAGCCGGTCGCCTCGCCGACGGCGACCACCGGCTTCGTCGTCGACTACGTCTACAAGGTCGTGCGGCCCTACACGGTCTGCCTCTACAAGAGCAACCCGACCCAGCCGCACCGGCTCGACGTCATCTACCTGTTCGTCCAGCCGGTCGGCGAGGAGCGCTGCGTCGCCCACCCGTTCCTCGCCTATCTCAAGGACAACATCGACGCGCCGACGATCCGCTGGTTCATGCAGCTGATCTTCGCCCAGGACAAACCGATCCTCGAGAACCAGCTGCCCAAGCGGCTGCCGCTCGATCCGCGCGCCGAGACGCCGATCCGCGCCGACGCCAGCTCGATCCACTACCGGCGCTGGCTGCGCGAGCGTGGCGTCACCTATGGCGCGCTGACCGCCCACGCCTGAGCCGCGACGGAGACACCCGACCATGGCCAAGCCCCCCATCGACCGCGTCGTCCTCGACCTCTGGTATCCGCTGGGTGCCGTCGAGGACGCCGCGGGCGGCCGGGTGGTCAGCACCGGGCTGCTCGAGGAGCGGCTGAGCTACGCCCTCGACGACGCCGGCCGGCCGCGGGTCTGGAAGACCGGCGACGAGTCCACGGCGCTGCCGGCGAGGGTCGCCTACGGCTACGTCTGGAGCTCGCTGGGGCAGCCGCCGGCCGGGCTGTTCCCGATCCCGGAATGGGACGAGCCCGACCGCCGGCGGATGAATGCCGCCTCGGTCGGGGTCGCGACCTCGGCCCCGCGGGCCATCGAGAACTTCCTCGACATGGGACATTTCCCCTACGTCCACACCGGCATCCTCGGCGCGGAGCCGCACACCGAGGTGAAGGAGTACGACGTCGAGATCTCGGACGAGCGCGACGAGATCCTGGCGACGCGCTGCCGCTTCTTCCAGCCGATGGCCTCGACCGCGTCGAGCGGCGGCGCCGATGTCGAATATGTCTACCGGGTGCCGCACCCCTATTGCGCGGTGCTCTACAAGTCGAGCCCGCTGGACGAGCGCCGGCTCGACGTCATCGCCATCTTCCTGCAGCCGCTCGACCAGGAGCACACCCGCGCGCACATGATGCTGTGCATCCTCGACGAAGCGAACGACGACACCGTCATCCGCCGCTTCCAGCAGACGATCTTCGGCCAGGACAAGCCGATCTTGGAGAACCAGCTGCCCAAGCGGCTGCCGCTCGACCCGCGCGCCGAGACGCCGATCCGGGCGGACAAGTCGTCGATCACCTATCGCCGCTGGCTGAGCCGCAAGGGCGTCACCTACGGCGTCATCCCCGCCGGTACCTGAGCGCCTCCCGGAGACCGACCCGATGACCGACGACGCCGGCAGCCCGTGGCTGCCGATCGCCGCCTCCAGCGACCTCGCCCCGCGCCACGTCTTCCAGGCGCAGCTGCAGGGCCGCGAGCTCGCCGCCTGGCGGGCCGATGACGGCTACGTCAATGTCTGGGAGAACCGCTGCCTGCACCGCGGCGTGCGGCTGTCGATCGGCATCAACGACGGGCGCGAGCTCAAGTGCCAGTACCATGGCTGGCGCTACGCCAACCGCACCGCCGGCTGCACCTACATCCCGGCCCACCCGGCCGACGCGCCGGCGCGGACCATCTGCAACCGCACCTATCCCGCGGTGGAACGCTATGGCCTCGTCTGGTCGGCGCTGGAGCCGCACGGCGCGGTGCCCGAGCTCCCCGGGCTCGACGGCGACGACCTGCTGACACTGCGCGGCATCCCGGTCAACGCGCCGGCCGACCTCGTGCTGGAGCTGCTGCGCGGCTACCGCTTCCAGCCCAATGGCGCGCTCGACGGCGACGCCGCGACCGTGACCGTCGAGGCCGAGGGCCCCTGCCGGCTGACGCTGCGCTCGGCCGACGGCGGACGGGCGACCGTCCTCGTCCTCTACGCCCAGCCGGTTGACGCCGGCAGGACGGTGATCCGCGGCGTGCTCGACGGCGGTCGCGGAGCACCGGACCGCCTGGCCATCCTGCGGCATCACAACGAGCGCCTGTCCGCCTTGCGCGACCGGGCCGAGGCGGCGGCCGCCACCCTGCCGCCGCCGGCGCCGCTGGAGACGCGGTTCGCACCGGTATCACCCGAGCTGGCCGAGCTGCCGCCGCTGGAAGCGAGCGGACGCCGGGCGGCGCTGCGGGTGACGGTCGGACGCAAGTGGGCGGCGGCCGAGGGCATCGCCGGGCTGGAGCTGCGGCCGCTCCAGGGGCTGCTGCCGACGTTCCAGCCGGGTGCCCATATCGACCTGCACCTGCCGAACGGCCTGATCCGGCAGTACTCGCTGGTCAACGGTCCCGGCGAGACCGACCGCTACGTCGTCGGCGTCAAGCTGGAGAGCCCGTCGAGCGGCGGCTCGGCCTGCGTGCACGGCACGCTGCGCGAGGGCGACGTCGTCGCCATCTCCGAGCCTCGCAACAACTTTCCGCTGCGCCGCGACGCCACCGAGACGCTGCTCGTCGCCGGCGGCATCGGCATCACCCCGCTGCTGGCGATGGCGCAGACGCTGCACCACCAGGCCCTGCCCTTCCGCCTGCACTACTTCGCGCAAGGCGAGGCGCAGCTGGCCTTCGCCGACCGGCTCGCGACCCTCGGCGCGGCGCTGGTGCGGCATCTCGGGCTCGATCCGCCGGCGACCGGGGCGAGGCTTACGGAGATCCTCGGCGCCTACGCGCCCGGCCGGCAGGTCTACATCTGCGGCCCGGGACCGATGCTCGAGGCGGCACGGCGGATGGCCGCCGGGCTGGGCTGGCCCGACAGCGCGGTCCACTTCGAGTACTTCAAGAACGTCAACGCCATCGACACGAGCTCGAGCTTCGAGGTGGCGCTGGCCCGCTCGGCGCTGACGCTGCAGGTGCCGGCCGGTCGCTCGATCCTCGAGGTGCTGCGCCAGAACGGCGTCGACCTGCCGTCATCCTGCGAGCAGGGTGCCTGCGGAACCTGTGCCGCCACGGTGATCGAGGGCGAGCCGGACCATCAGGACGTCTACCTGAACCCGACCGAGCGGCGCAGCGGCCAGCGGATCATGACCTGCGTGTCGCGGGCGAAATCGCCGCGTCTGGTGCTGGACCTGTGAGGAGCGGCCCGCGGTGATCACGCTCCACGACTACGAGCTCTCGGGAAACTGCTACAAGGTCAGGCTGCTGCTCAGGTTCCTGGGCCTCGAGGCGAGGACGGTGCCGGTCGACTTCTATCCGGGGCGCGAGCACAAGTCGGCGGCCTTCCTGCGCCTGAACCCGCTGGGCCAGCTGCCGGTGATCGAGGACGACGGCTTCGTCCTGCGCGATGCCCAGGCGATCCTCGTCTACCTCGCCGCCCGCTACGACACCGGCGGGACCTGGTACCCGGTCGGCAACCCGCGGCTGCTCGGCGAGATCGGCCAGTGGCTGGCCTTCGCCGACGGGATCACCGCCACGGCCTCGGCGGCGCGGCTCCACGACGGCCTGTTCTACGAGCTCGACGTCGAGGCGGCGCGGGCCGGGGCGCACCGGCTGTTCCGCATCCTCGACGAGCATCTTTGGTTCCAGGAGCAGCAGGGCCGCGACTGGCTGTGCGCCGCGGCGCACCCGACCGTCGCCGACATCGCCTGCTTTCCCTACACGGTGCTGTCCGAGGAGGGCGGCATCTCGCGCCAGGACTACCCGGCGATCCGCCGCTGGCTCGACCGCTTCAAGCGGATCCCCGGCTTCAGCGTGATGTCGGGCGTCTTCCCGGCCGGGCCCGGCCCGTCAGGCTGAGCGCCCGGCCACCGTCTGCAGCACCTCGAAGCCCTCGAAGACCGGATGGCCGACATAGGTGGCGCCGACGGACGCCGCGGTCTTGTGGGCGGCCCGGAACGCCTCGGACCGGGTCCAGGCCTCGAACGCGGCCCGTGACGTCCAGATCGAGTGCGACGAGTAGAGGACGCCGCCGTCCTTCTCCGGACCGCGCAGCAGGTGGAACTCGACGAAGCCCGGCACGTCCTCGAGATGCGTCTCGCGATCGAGCCAGACGCGCTCGAAGTCGGCCTCGCTGCCGTTGCGGACCGTGAAGCGGTTCATCGCGATGAACATGGTGCGGCTCCTTCCTGCTGTGCCGAGCATATCGGCCCGGCGGCGGGCGCGATCCAGCCGCGCCGGCGGGGCCGAATGTCGCTGGCGCATGGCTGCCGGGCGCCGGAAACGACGTCCGATGTTTGCCCGTGGCACCCCGGGCCGGTAGGGAGCCCCGAACCTAGCCGTTCGTGACAGGGACACGCATGGCTGCCGCCGCCACGAGCCACGCCTACGAGCCTGACAGCACCTACGCCTGGTGGCGCCTCGCCGCGTCGCTGGCGCTCAGCACGCTGGGCGGCGTCGGCCTGTGGTCCACCGTGGTCGTGCTGCCGACCATCCAGGCCGAGTTCGGCGTCGACCGGGCCGGCGCCTCCCTGCCCTACACCGCGACGCTGATCGGCTTCGCCACCGGCGGCATCGTCATGGGCCGCCTCGCCGACCGCTTCGGCGTCCGCATCCCGGTGCTGGTCGGCACCGCCATGATCTCGCTCGGCTACATGCTGGCGGCGGCGGCGCAGAGCTACTGGCAGTTCGTCGCCGTGCAGGCGCTGCTGATCGGCATGCTCGGCAGCTCGGCCACGTTCGGGCCGATGGTGGCCGACGTCTCGCACTGGTTCGTCCGCCGCCGCGGCATCGCCGTCGCCATCGTCGCCAGCGGCAACTATGTCGCCGGGGCCTTCTGGCCGCCGGTCCTGACGCACGCCATCGAGGCCGTCGGCTGGCGCACGACGCATTTCGGAATCGGCCTCGTCTGCCTCGTTCTCATGCTGCCGCTGGCGCTGCTGCTGGGGCCGCGCCCCCGATTGGACCATGGGCCGCGCCCGACCACGGCGCACCGCTCGGCCGGCGCCGAGCCGCCGGCACCGCTGCCGGTGCTGCAGTCCCTGCTGGTGCTGGCCGGGATCGCCTGCTGCATCGCCATGGCGATGCCGCAGGTGCACATGGTCGCCTACTGCGGCGATCTCGGCTACGGGCCGGCGCGCGGCGCCGAGATGCTGTCGATCATGCTGGGGCTGGGCGTGGTCAGCCGGCTGGCCTCGGGCCTGATCGCCGACCGCATCGGCGGGACCGGCACGCTGATCCTGGGCTCGACGCTGCAGTGCCTGGCGCTGCTGTTCTACCTGCCGTTCGACGGGCTGACCTCGCTCTACCTGGTGGCAGCGCTGTTCGGCCTGTCACAGGGCGGCATCGTGCCGAGCTACGCGCTGATCGTGCGCGACTACTTCCCGGCGCGGCAGGCCGGGGCGCGGGTCAGCCTCGTGCTGATGGCGACGGTCGTCGGCATGGCGATCGGCGGCTGGATGTCGGGGGCGATCTACGACCTGACCGGCTCCTACCGCGCCGCCTTCCTCAACGGCATCGCCTGGAACCTCGTCAACATGGCGATCGCCGGCTGGCTACTGCTCAGCCGCCTGCGGCCGCGACCGGCGCTGGCCTAGGACACCGCGCGCGTCGCGTCCTCTCCGGACTCCGTGTCCGGCGGCAGTTCCTGCTCCAGCCGCAGGAGGCGGCGTTCGATGGCGCCGAAGCGCCGGTCGAGCTCGTCCACATGCATGTAGCGGGGCATCGGCGCCTCGCTGATGAACCAGCGGACGCGCGCCTCGTATTCGAGCCCGCCCTCGCGCAGGCGCTGGACGAGCCTGCGGACAATCTCTTCCTGCGACGCGGTGAGCGTCAGGTTGACCTGGCGGGTACCGCTCGAGCGGGTCGTCATGGTGTCCGCAAAAGTTACAGGTAACGGGGAAGTAACAGTGATGACCAATCGTTAATACCGCAGTGTGGCCCCCTTGCGCAATTTCCGCCTTGCCCGCGCCGGAGCCGAGGGGTAACACGCTGGCCGACGTGTCTAGGGAATTCCTAGGATACGTCTAGGGTCGTCGCGCCAGTCGCCTGGCGGGGTGCCTTGCGGCCAACGGACCAGCGGCCATTACGTCGCCGGGTTCGGCCTGTGGCTGAACGCACTCCTCCATCCAACGACGCCTTGACCCCGGATGCGCTGGAAAGAAACGGCCTCATTCGGATCGGAGCGATATGGCGACCATCAATGGCAGCGGCAGCAACGACAGCAAGATCGGCACGGCTTCGGCCGACCGGATGTCGTTGCTGGACGGGAACGATTACGCGAACGGCGGCAGCCGCAACGACGTGATTTTCGGCGGCGACGGCAATGATCGCCTGCTTGGCAGCACCGGCGACGATACCGTGTTCGGCGGCTCCGGCATCGATCGGCTGCAGGGCGGCTCGCAGAACGACCTGCTGTTCGGCGGCAACGACGGCGATGTCGTCATCGGCGAGAACGGTGTGGATACCCTGTCCGGCGGGACCGGCGGCGACACCCTGTTCGGTGGCAACGACAATGACCGCCTCGACGGTGGCTCGATCAACGATACGCTGTTCGGCGGCAATGGCGACGACCGGCTGAGCGGCAGCTCGTACAGCGACCGGCTGTTCGGTGGCGCGGGCAACGACATCCTCAGCGGCAGCACCGGGAACGACACGATCAGCGGCGGCGACGGCATCGACACCGTCCTCTTCAGCGGTGACCGAGCCGACTACATCGTGACCCGCGGCGCCGGCAGCCTGGTGACCGTCGAGGCCCGCAGCGGCGTCCAGGGCACCGATGTCCTGACCTCGGTCGAGCTGCTTCGCTTCTCCGACGGGGTCGTGCGCGCATTCTGGTGGACGTCCATCAAGGGCTCCGGAACAGGGGTTGCGTGTCTGGCAACCACAACCTCCTCTCCAGCCGCGGGTGGACAACCTCCATGGCAATGACCTTCGAGGACACCGCGCCGTCGCGTCCTCTCCGGACTCCGTGTCCGGCGAGCAGTTCCTGCTCCAGCCGCAGGAGGCGGCGTTCGATGGCGCCAAGCGCCGGTCGAGCTCGTCCACATGCATGTAGCAGGGCATCGGCGCCTCGCTGATGGGCAAGCGGACGCCTTCCTCATCGACGAGCCCGCCCTCGCGCAGGCGCTGGACGACGCACGGACAATCTCTTCCTGCGACGCGGTGAGCGTCAGGTTGGCGGGTACCGCTCAGGCGAAGGTCGTCATGGTGTCCGCAAAAGTTACAGGTAACGGGAAGTAACAGTGACCAATCGTTAATACCCAGTGTGGCCCCCTTGCGCAATTTCCGCCTTGCCCGCGCCGGGGCCGAGGGGTAACACGCAGCCGACGTGTCTGGGGTCCTGGGATGCGTCTGAGGTCGTCGCGCCAGTCGCCTGGTGGGGTGCCTTGCGACCCCGGCGGACAGCGGCCATTATGTCGCCGGGTTCGTACAACTGGCCGCAGACGCACTCCTCCATCCAACGACGCCTTGACCCCGGATGCGCTGGAAAGAAACGGCCTCATTCGGATCGGAGCGATATGGCGACCATCAATGGCAGCGACGACGCAGCAAGATCGCTGCGGCTTCGGCCGACCGGATGTCGTGCTGGACAAGAACGACTACGCGAACGGCGCGGCAGCCGCAACGATGTGTTTTCGGCGGCGACGGCAATGATCGCCTGCTCGGCAGTACCGGCAACGACACGGTGTTCGGCGGCTCCGGCATCGACCGGCTGCGGGGCGGCTCGCAGAACGACCTCCTGTTCGGCGGCAACGATGGCGATGTCGTCATCGGCGAGAACGGCGTGGATACCCTGTCCGGCGGGACCGGCGGCGACACGCTGTTCGGTGGCAACGACAATGACCGCCTCGACGGCGGCTCGATCAACGATACGCTGTTCGGCGGCAATGGCGACGACCGCCTGAGCGGCAGCTCCTACAGCGACCGGCTGTTCGGCGGCGCCGGCAACGACATCCTGAGCGGCAGCACCGGCAACGACACGCTCAGCGGCGGCGACGGCATCGACACCGCCCTCTTCAGCGGCGACCGCGCCGACTACATCGTGACCCGCGGCGCCGGCAGCCTGGTGACCGTGCAGGCCCGCAGCGGCGTCCAGGGCACCGATGTCCTGACCACGGTCGAGCTGCTTCGCTTCGCCGACGGGACGGTGACGGTGGAGCCGGATCGGGCGCCGGGCACGATCTCGGACAGCAACAGCACGGCCAACCGCATCTCGGACGCCGCCGGCAACGGCACCGTCGTGGGCATCACCGCCTCGGCCTCGGACCCGGACGGCGACACGGTCACCTACAGCCTCAGCGACAGCGCCGGCGGCCGCTTCGCGATCGACGCCAGCACCGGCATCGTCACCATCGCCAACGCGGCGCTCATCGACTTCGCGACCGCCAGCAGCCACGAGATCACGGTCCGCGCCAGCGACCCGTTCGGGCTGTTCAGCGAGAGGAGCTTCACGATCGCCGTCGACGAAGCGGTCAGCGGCAACCGTGCACCGGCCACGCCCGGCGACGTCAACACGGCGTCCAACCGGGTGTCGGAAGGTGCCGCCAACGGCACGGCGGTTGGGGTCACGGTTCGCGCCTCCGACCCCGACGGCGACACGCTGGTCTACAGCCTCGCCGACGATGCCGACGGCCGGTTCACGATCAATGCCAGCACCGGCGTCGTCACGGTCAAGGACGGCGCGCTGATCGACTTCGAAACGTCGACCAGCCACACCATCATCGCCCGCGCCACCGATCCCGATGGCCTGTTCAGCCAGCAGTCGTTCGTCATCGCCGTCGCCAGCTCGACCGCAGCGCAGGGTCCGGTCGTCGACATCGACGCCACGGCCGACGCAGTCGACGAGAACCCGGCGACCGGCACGCTCGTCGGCATCACCGCCCAGGCCATCGATCCGGACGGCGACCGCATCACCTACAGCCTCGTCAACAACTCGCTGGGCCGCTTCGCCATCAACTCGACCACCGGCGTGGTCACCGTCAACGACGGCACGCTGATCGACTACGAGAACAGCCGGTCCTACACGATCATCGTCGAGGCCAGCGACCGGGCCGGCAACGCCAGCCAGCAAACCTTCGCCATCGCGATCAACAACCTGCCGGAGACCGGCTACCCGACGACGGGGACGGATGGCGACGACAGCATCCTCGCCACCAAGGGTAACGACACCATCCGCGGCCTCGACGGCGACGACTACATGTGGGGGTCGCCGGACCTCGGCGGCACCGACAATGATCTGATGTTCGGCGGCAACGGCGCGGATCGCGTCGCCGGGCGAGGTGGCAACGACACCGTCTACGGCGACGACGATCCCGATGCGGCCAGCGGCGGCAACGACACCTGCTATGGCGGCAGCGGCATCGACACCCTCTACGGCGGTGGCGGCAACGACATCCTCGGGGGCGACAACAACAACGACACCATGTTCGGCGGGGCGGGCGACGACCGGATCCGCGGCGAGCGCGGCGTCGACCACATGTTCGGCGGCACCGGCAACGACATCTTCGTGTGCCGTGAAGCGGCCGACAGCGCCCCCGATACCGGCGTCGACATCGTCCACGACTTCGACCTGTCCGGCAACGACCGCATCGACCTGTCCTACATCGACACCGACGAGGTGGCGCTGAACGACCAGGCCTTCACCTTCATCGGGACGGCGGAGTTCACGGCCGCCGGCCAGGTCCGCTACGTCGTCTCGCCCACAGGCAACGTCGAGATCCAGGGCAACCTCGACGCCGACGCGACGCCCGAGCTGGTGATCACGCTGCTCGGCGCCTCCGGCGACCCCGTCACCTCCAGCGACTTCATTCTCTGAGACGCGACCGCGTCATCCATCCCACCCGATCATCGGAACAGACCCATGGCCAGCATCCTCGGCACCAACGGCGACGACACCAAGATCGGCACCACCCTGGCCGATCGCATCAGCCTGCTGTCCGGCGACGATCGCGGCAGCGGCCGCGACGGCGGGGACATCCTCTTCGGTGGCAATGGCGATGACACGCTGGCGGGTGGCAACGACGCCGACACCCTGTTCGGCGGCTCCGACGGCGATCGGATCACCGGCGACAACGACGCCGACCGCCTCTTCGGCGGCAACGACGGGGACATCCTGTTCGGCGGCAACGACCTCGACGGCGTGTTCGGCGGAAACGGCAATGACACCGTCTTCGGTGGCAACGATGCCGACCGCATCGATGGCGGCCTCGACGACGACAAGGTGTTCGGCGGCGCCGACGACGACCGCGTTTCCGGCAGCACCGGTGCCGACTACCTGTTCGGCGGCAATGACGACGATTTCCTGATCGGTGGCACCGGCAACGACCGGATCAGCGGCGGCACGGGCAACGATACCGCCTTCTTCAGCGGTGACCGGGACGGGTACACGATCACCCGCACTGCCGATGGCTCGGCGACCATCCTCGACATCGATGCCAGCGACGGCAACGACGGCCGTGACGTCGTCGGCAGCGTCGAGTTCCTGCGCTTCGCCGATCAGACCATCGCCAACGTCAACAGCGCGCCGGGCAACGTCCGCGACAGCAACGCCGCGGCCAATTCCGTCGCCGACGATGCCGCGACCGGCACGACGGTCGGGATCACGGTCGCCGCCACCGATCCGGACGGCGATGCCCTGACCTTCAGCCTGTTCGACGATGCGGACGGCCGCTTCGCGATCAACGCCGCCACCGGCGTGGTTCGCGTTGCCGACGGCTCGCTGCTCGCCGCCGGGACTTCGGAGATCACGGTCCGCGTGACCGACGCGCTGGGCGCGCACAGCGACAAGGTCTTCGCGATCCAGGTCACCGGGGGTGGCTCCGGCCAGCCGGGGACCATCCTCGGCGATACCAATTCGAACACCCTGACCGGCGACGACGGTGTCAACATCATCAAGGGCTTCGGCGCCGACGACACGCTCTTCGGTGGCGGCGGCAAGGATACCCTGTTCGGCGGCCAGGAGTTCGACCGGCTGTACGGCGGGGAGGACAGCGACCTGATCTACGGCGGTGACGGCAGCAACGACGTGTTCGACGAGGGCGACACCCTCTTCGGCGGAAACGGCGACGACACCCTGTGGAGCAACATGGGCGCCGACACCTGCTACGGCGGGGCCGGCAACGACCGTTTCCAGACCGGCGACGCCGACGACGTGCTGATCGGCGGGACCGGGACCGACAGCTTCTACAGCGGCGCCAACAACGACATCTACAAGTTCGTGGCGCTGGAGGACAGCATCGCCTCCGATCCGGACCTCGTCACCGACTTCAACGCCGCCGGTCCGGCCTCGGTCGATCCCCCCGGGACGCCGGCCGGCAAGGACCGGATCGACGTATCGACGATCGACGCCAACGCGCTGATCGACGGCAACCAGAAGTTCACCTTCATCGGCGACGACGACTTCACCGCCGCCGGCCAGCTGCACGTCCTCGACACGACGCGCGGCAAGATCGTCGAGGTCAACGTCGATGCCGACCTCGAGGCCGACATGACGATCCGCGTACTGCTCAACAAGGTGCTCACCGCCGACGTGCAGATGACGGCGGCGGACTTCATCCTCTAGCGGCGAGGCGCGCCAGGAGCTCGGCGCGACCGGGGCGGAAGTCGCGGTCGCGCCACCAGGCGCGCAGCTGGGTCAGGCTTCGCCCCAGCTCCGGACCGGGCGCGATGCCGGCGGCGACGAGGTCGTCGCCGGACACGGGAAAGGCGGGCGGCGACCAGCCCTCGAGCGAAGCGAGCAGGTCTGACAGGCGATCCCGCGTGCCCGGCTCGGTCGCGGCACGGAGCTTCAGCAGATCCGTGTAGGCCGGGTTGCCGACGACATCGACCGCGCGGCGATGCGCTGCAAGGTCAGCAGGCGAGCGGCGGCAGCTCGGCCGTGACGAGGCGCTGCAGCCGCTGCTCGTCGGCGCGCGACAGCCGCAACCGTCGCGGCCACGGCGGTGGCGTCGGGCGCGCCGGCGGCACGCAACATGGCGGCGAGGCCGAGGATGGCGTCGCCGGTCTGGCCGACATCGGCGAGGCGCGCCAGCGCTGCGGCCTCCGCCGGCTGCGGCAGGATCCAGGACAGCACCCCGGTCGTCTGCATCAGCGCCACCGCCGCCGGTGCTCCGGTCAGCCGCAGCAGGGCCAGGAGCTCCTTCTGCACACGCTCGCCGGACAGGATGGCGATGCCGTCGGCCTCGCCGGCGCAGGCCGCCAGCGCCTCGGCGTCCGGCTCGCCGCGGCCGAAGCGGGCGAGGAAACGGAACCAGCGCAGGATGCGCAGATAGTCCTCGCGGATGCGGCGGACCGCCTCGCCGACGAAGCGAACCCGGCCGGCCAGGAGGTCGGCATGGCCGCCGAACGGGTCGTAAAGCCGCCCCTCGCCGTCGCAGCTCATGGCATTGATGGTGAAGTCGCGCCGCGCCGCGTCCTCGACGAAGTCGTCGCTGAAGGCGACCTCGGCATGGCGGCCGAAGGTGGCGACGTCGCGGCGCAGCGTGGTGATCTCGAAGCCGTGCCGGCCGATGTGGGCGGTGACCGTGCCGTGCTCGATGCCGGTCGGGACGACGTGGATCCCGGCATCGCGCAGCAGCGCCATGCTCCGCTCCGGCGGCTCGGCGGTGGCGAGGTCGAGGTCGCTCGGATCGAGCGCGGGGTCGAGCAGCGTGTCGCGGACGCAGCCGCCGACGAAGCGCGCCGGCCGGCCGTCGGCCTGCAGGGCCCGCAGCACGCGGAGGCTTTCCGGCGCGGTCAGCCAGCGGGCATCGGCGAGCGGACGGGCCTCGCCGCCGCTCACGGGGCCGGCCGCGGATCGAAATGGCCGGGCACCAGCGTCCCGTCCTCCATGTGCGCCGGCACGTAGACCGAGGCCGGACCGCTGCCGCTGGTCAGCACCAGCCCGACGAAGGTCAGCGCGGCGAGGGCGAGTCCGGCCAGGGTAAGCGCGAACCAGGGAATGCGCGCGACCACCCGCCCGCCGCGGGTCACCAGCCAGCGCCACAGCAGGTAGAGCAGGAAGGGTGCCGCCAGCGGCAGCAGGAACTCGACCAGCACCCGGGCCATGGCTCAGGCCGCCAGCAGGCGGGCGAAGTTCACGAGGATGCCGGCGGTGGCGCCCCAGATGTAGCGGCCCTGCCAGCGCAGCACGAAGAAGTGCCGGACGCGGCCGTCGCGCTCGAAGCTGTCGCGCTCGTGGTTGCGCGGATCGAGCGCGAAGCTCAGCGGCACCTCGAACACCTCGGCGACCTCGAACGGGTCCGGGCGCAACGGCATCGGCCGCTCGATCCAGCCGACCACCGGATGGATGCGAAAACCGGTGCCGGTGTCGTAGTGCGGCAGGCCGCCCAGGATCTCCACCGCGGCCGGATCGAGGCCGATCTCCTCGTGCGCCTCGCGCAGGGCCGCGGCCGGCGGGTCGGCGTCGTCCATCTCGATCCGGCCGCCGGGCAGGCTGATCTGGCCGGCATGGTCGCGCAGATGCGCGGTGCGCTGCGTCAGCAGGATCTGCGCCCCTTCCGGCCGGGCGACGAGCCCGACGAGGACGGCGGCGGGGACGCGACCGCCGACCGGATGGTGCAGGGCGCGGCCCTCGTCGCCCTCGATGGCGCCGGTGGCCGGCGGTCTCGCGGCCTCGAGACGCCGGCGCAGCTCGCCGGGCGTCATGCGTCGGCGCTGCCGATGGGGAAGAACACGCCGTCGCTCCACACGCCCAGCCGCTCGCCGGACGGCTCGGGCTCGGCCAGCTCCACCAGATGATAGAACACCGGGCGCAGGAGGCGTGCCTCGAGGCCGTCGCGCACCGTCAGGTACGGCGCCTCGCTGCCATCCGCCGTCGGGCGGACTACCAGCGGATGATCCGGCCCGGCCGTCACCCAGTCGTCGAGGTTGGTGCGGAACTCGAGGCGCTGCGCCCTGCCCTCGCCACCCGAGCGCAGCTCGACGGCGACGAAGGGTACGTCGTCGACCTCGACGGTGCCCTGCTCGGCCGGGGTCACCAGCCAGTAGGACCCGTCGGGCAGGCGATGCAGGATCGACGCGAACAGCCGCACCATCGGCATCCGGCCGATGGGCGAGCCGCGATAGTGCCAGCGGCCGTCGCGGTCGATGCGCATGCCGAGATCGCCGCATGCGGCCTCGCCGCGGGCGATGCGGGCAAGGAAGGGCGCCGGGTCGAAGCCGGGCGGTTTCTGGATGATCGGCGTCATGCGCAGCAGGCGTGAAAAGCCTCCACCTCCGATCTATGTATATGGCCGAGCCCTGCGTACAAAGCACGGTGCGAGACGGAGGACCTGCGATAGTGGCCGAGCCAGCCCCGAGCGACATCGTCCAGGAGGTCGAGCAGGCGATCGCCCGCCTCGACCGCGTCCGCAGCGAGATCGCGCGGGTGATCTTCGGCCAGGAGCGGGTCGTCGACGAGACGCTGGTCACCATCCTGTCCGGCGGCCATGTGCTGCTCGTCGGCGTGCCGGGCCTCGCCAAGACGCGCCTCGCCGAGACCCTGGGGGTGGTCCTCGGCCTGTCGCAGAAGCGGGTGCAGTTCACGCCCGACCTGATGCCGGCCGACATCCTGGGCTCGGAGGTGCTCGACGACAGCGCCGGCGGGCGCCAGACCTTCCGCTTCATCCCCGGCCCGGTCTTCGCCCAGCTGCTGATGGCCGACGAGATCAACCGCGCCAGCCCGCGCACCCAGGCGGCCCTGCTGCAGGCGATGCAGGAGCGGCAGGTCACCGTCGCCGGCCAGAACCATCCGCTGCCGCGGCCCTTCCACGTGCTGGCGACCCAGAACCCGATCGAGCAGGAAGGCACCTACCCGCTGCCCGAGGCGCAGCTCGACCGGTTCCTGCTGCAGGTCGACGTCGACTATCCCTCGCCCGAGGCCGAGCGGCGGATGATGATCGCCACCACCACAGGCACCGAGGACCGCGCCGAGGCGGTGCTCGACACCGCCAGCCTGATGCACATGCAGGAGCTGGTCCGGCGCGTGCCGATCGGCGAGCGGCTGGTCGAGCTGATCCTGCGGCTGGTCCGGGCCGGCCGTCCGGACAACCGGGAGATCGACGGCATCGAGCGGCTGGTCGCTTGGGGTCCGGGTCCGCGTGCCAGCCAGGCGCTGATGCTGGCGGCCCGGGCGCGCGCCATGCTCGACCGCCGCCTGGCCCCGTCCGTCGAGGACGTGCTGGCGCTGGCCGGACCGGTGCTGCGCCACCGCATGGCCGTGACCTACGCTGCCCGCGCCGAGGGCGTGACCGTCGACGACATCATCGGGCGGCTGGTCCGGCATGTCGCCTGAGGCGACGTCGCCCCTGTCGCTCGGCGGCGCCTGGAATGCCGGCGAGACGCTCGGCGGCCGGCTGCCGCCGCTGATGGTCGAGGCCGAGCGCGTCGCCAACACGGTGGCCCAGGGCGTGCACGGCCGCCGCCGCGTCGGGACCGGCGACGCCTTCTGGCAGTTCCGCCCGTTCCAGTGGGGCGACGATGCCGCCGAGATCGACTGGCGCCAGTCGGCCCGCTCGCGCCACCTGTTCGTCCGCGAGCAGGAATGGGAGGCGGCAGCCAGCGTCTGGCTCTGGTGCGACCTGTCGCCGTCGATGGGCTTCCGCTCGGCCCGCGACGGCCAGAGCAAGCGGGATCGGGCCCTGCTCCTGACCTTCGCGCTGGCCTCGCTGCTGGTGCGCGGCGGCGAGCGGGTCGGCCTGCTCGGCATGCCGGACCGGCCACGTTCCGGGCGGGCCGCCCTGGTCCACCTCGCCCGGATGCTCGAGCGCAGCCTCAAGGATCCGGCGCCCCTGGTGCCCGAGGGCAACCTGCCCCGGCATGCCCGGGTGGTGCTGATCTCGGATTTCCTGCAGCCGATGGGCGCCCTCGAGCCGCGCCTGACGCGCCTCGTCGGGACCGGGGCGCGTGGTGCGGTGCTGCAGGTGGCCGATCCCGCCGAGGAGCTGCTGCCCTACGATGGCCGCGTCCTGTTCGAGGGCATGGAGCAGGAAGGCCAGCAGCTGATCGGCAGCGTCGAGACCGTCCGCCAGCGCTACCGCACGCGCTATGCGGCGCACCGCGCGACCCTGGCCCAGGTCTGCGGCCGCCAGGGCTGGCGCTTTGCCGCGCACCGCACCGACCAGTCCGCCGAGGAGGGCCTGCTGCTGGCCTACCAGATGCTGGCCCCGCGGGCGGCGGCCTGAGCGGTGCTGAACCTCGGCCTCATCGGTTTCGCCCAGCCCTGGCTGCTGGTCGCCCTGGCCGCCCTGCCCGCGCTGTGGCTGCTGCTGCGGCTGACCCCGCCGGCGCCACGCCGCGTCGCCTTCCCCGGGCTGTTCCTGCTGCGCATGGACAGTCCCGAGGAGACGCCGGCGCGCACGCCGCTCTGGCTGCTGCTCCTGCGCATGCTGATCGCGGCCCTGCTGATCCTGGCGCTCGCCGGACCGCTGCTGACCCCGTCGCCGCGGCTGGCCGGCAGCGGTCCGCTGCTGCTCGTGGTCGACGACGGCTGGGCCGCGGCGGCGCAGTGGGAGCGACGGCTGCGCACCGTCGAGCAGCTGGTGGCTCAGGCCGAGCGTGACGGTCGCGAGGTTGCCGTGCTCCGTACGGCGCCCGACGAGAACGGCCTTCGGGTCGAGGTCGCCGCGGCGTCGGCCATCCGCGAGGCGGCGCCGGGCTGGCAGCCGCGACCCTGGCCGGTCGATCGTGCCGGCGCGATCGAGGCGATCGACAGCTCGGGGCTGACCGAAGCCAGCGTCTACTGGCTCGCCGACGGGCTGGCCGGCGACGAGGCCGCGCTGGCCGATGCCGGCCGCCTGAGCACCAGGCTGCAACGCCTCGGTCCCCTGCAGATCTACAGCGAGGCGCAGGGCGAGACCGCCGACCTGCTCAAGCCGCCGACGCTGGACGGCGAAGCCTTGGCCGTCACGGTGGTCCGGGCCGAGGCCGGGGAGGCTCGCGCCGCCACGGTGCGTGCCATCGGTCCGGCCGGCGAGGTGCTGGCGCAGGTGCCGGCCGCCTTCGACGCCGGCAACCGCGAGGCGACGGCGCGGGTCGAGCTGCCGCTCGAGCTGCGCAACCGGATCGGCCGCCTCGAGCTCCAGCCGCTGCTCACGGCCGGCGGCACGGTGCTGTTCGACGAGCGCTGGCGCCGGCGTGTCGTCGGGCTCTACGGCACGCACCACGCCGCCGCCAGCCAGCCGTTGCTGGGCGACATGTACTTCATCCAGCGGGCCCTGACGCCGTTCGCCGAGCTGCGCGAGGGCAGCGTCGACGAGCTCCTCGCCAGCCCGCTGTCGATGGTGGTGATGGCCGATGTCGGCCGCGTCTCGGATGCCGAGCGCGGCGCGCTGGAAGCGTGGATGGCCGACGGCGGCGTCGTGCTCCGCTTTGCCGGTCCGCGCCTCGCTGCCGGCGATGATGACTTCGTCCCGGTCCGCCTGCGCCAGGGCGACCGCCAGCTGGGTGGCGCCATGTCGTGGTCCGAGCCGCTGGCGCTGGCGCCCTTCGACCCGAACGGACCCTTCGCGGGGCTGGCACCGGGCAACGAGGCAAGGGTTTCCCGCCAGGTCCTGGCCGAACCCGGGCCCGACCTGTCGCGCTCGGTGCTCGCTTCGCTCTCCGACGGCACGCCCCTGATCACCGGCAAGCAGGTCGGCAAGGGCTGGCTGATCCTGGTCCACACGACGGCCAACACCGCCTGGTCGTCGCTGCCCCTGTCCGGCCTGTTCGTCGACATGCTGCGCCGGGTGATGGCGCTGTCGCCGGGAACCGGCGGCTCGACTGAAGGCAAGCTGGAGCCCGATGCCCTGCTCGACGCGTTCGGCCGGCTGGCGCCAGCGCCTCCCGGCCTGCCGGCGGTCGACGCCAAGGCGCTGCCAACCCTGCTGCCGGGCCCGCAGCACGGACCCGGCCTCTACGCACCGGCAGGCCTGCCGGAGGACGAGGCGGCCGAAGCAGCCCGGAGCGCCCTCAACCTGCAGAACGCGGTGAGCGATCTCCTGCCCCTGGACAGCAACGTGCTCGACCGCCCCGTCGAGGGCTACCGCGAGGCCAGCGAGGTCGACCTCGCGCCCTGGGCCCTGCTCGCGGCGCTGCTGCTGGCGCTGGCCGACCTTGTCCTGTCCTACCTGTTCCGCGGCCTCTTGCCGTCGCTTCGGCCGGCTGCCGCGGCCGGTGCCGCGCTGCTCATCCTGACGGCGACGCCGGCGGCGGCGCAGGACAGCGACGAGCGGCTGGCCGAGCTGACCTCGGAGACGCGGCTGGCCTACGTGCTGACCGGCGATCCGGCGATCGACGACGTCAGCGAGGCCGGGCTCCTCGGCCTCGGCCGGGTGCTGGCCGAGCGAACCTCGATCGAGACCGGCGATCCGGTCGGGGTCAACGCCGACTCCGACGAGCTGGCGCTGTTCCCGCTGCTCTACTGGCCGGTGCCTCCCGACCATCCGGACCTGCCGCCGGAGGCGCTCGACAAGGTCCGCACCTATCTGCGCACAGGGGGCATGATCCTGTTCGACACCCGCGACGCCGCTGTGCTGCTGCCCGGCCAGTCCGGCGGCGGACCCGGCGAGGCCCGGCTCGGCCAGATCCTGCGCGGCATCGACCTGCCGCCGCTGATGCCGATGCCCGAGGACCACGTGCTGACCCGCTCGTTCTACCTGCTGCAGGACTTTCCCGGCCGCTACGCCGGTCAGCCGGTGTGGGTCGAGCAGGCCTCGAACGGCGTCAATGACGGCGTGTCCGGCGTGATCATCGGCGCCAACGACTGGGCCGGCGCCTGGGCCGTCGACGGCAACAACCGGCCGCTGCTGCCGGTCGATCCCGGCGGCGAGCAGCAGCGCGAGATGGCCCGCCGCTTCGGCATCAACGTCGCCATGTACGCGATGACCGGCAACTACAAGACCGACCAGGTGCACATTCCGGCGCTGCTCGAGAGGCTGGGCCAGTGAACGGCTACAGCATCGTCTGGTCGCCGCACCTGCCGTGGGCGGTCCTCGCCGTGCTGGCGGCGGCAGCGCTCGTGCTCGTCGCCTACGGCGTGGTGCGGCGTGCCAAGGGCGCCTGGCTGCGGCTGGTCTTCGCCGCGCTGATCCTCGGTGCGCTGGCCAACCCGGTGCTGCAGCGCGAGCTGCGCGAGCCGCTGTCGGACACGGTTGTCGTCGCCGTCGACCGCTCGGCCAGCCAGCGGCTCGGCGAGCGGCCGCAGCAGACCGACGCGGCCCTGGCGGCGCTGCGCGAGCGGCTCGCCGGCATCCCCGACCTCGAGGTGCGCGAGATCACCGTCGACGACCGCGGCGGCGGCGGCACGCGGCTGTTCGACAGCCTGCGCGAGACGCTGGGCGGCATCGACCGCGAGCGCCTGGCCGGCGTGATCGCCCTGACCGACGGCCAGATCGCCGACGTCCCGGCCGACAATCCCCTGGGTGCCCCGCTGCACGTGCTGCTGACCGGCCGGCCCGGCGAGAACGATCGGGTGCTGGCGGTCGACCAGGCCCCGACCTTCGGCATGGTCGGCGAGCCGCAATCCCTGACCGTGCGCGTCGACGAGCAGGCAGGCGAAACGCCGGCCACGGCCCCGGTCGGCGTGGTCCTGAAGCAGGACGGCCGCATCGTCGCCCGCGCCGAGGCGCTGCCGGGCCAGCCGGCGACGCTGCCCTTCACCCTCGACAAGGCCGGCACCAGCGTCCTCGAGGTCGAGGCCGAGACCCGCGACGGCGAGCTGACGCCGCTGAACAACCGCTCCGCGCTGTTCGTCAACGGCGTCCGCGACCGGCTGCGCGTGCTGCTGGTCTCGGGCCAGCCCTATCCGGGCCTGCGCGTCTGGCGGAACCTGCTCAAGGCCGACCCGGCGGTCGACCTCGTCCACTTCACCATCCTGCGCCCGCCCGAGAAGCAGGACGGGACGCCGATCCGCGAGCTGGCGCTGATCGCCTTCCCGTCGCGCGAGCTGTTCGAGGTCAAGCTCAACGAGTTCGACCTCATCATCTTCGACCGCTACTCGCGCCGCGGCCTGCTGCCGCTGGTCTACCTCGACAACATCGCCCGCTATGTCGAGGACGGCGGCGCCCTGCTCGAGGCCGCCGGTCCGGAGTTTGCCGAGCCCACGAGCCTCTACCGCACGCCGCTGGCGCGCGTCCTGCCGGGCCGACCGTCGGGCCAGGTGTTCGAGCGCGGCTACACGCCGACGCTGACCGAGCTCGGCAACCGCCATCCGGTGACCAGCGGGCTGCAGGAGGAGTCCGGCGAGGAGGCGTGGGGCCGCTGGTTCCGCCAGGTCGACGTCGAGGCGAGCGACGGCGGCGAGGTGCTGATGTCCGGCGTCGCCGACCGGCCGCTGCTGGTCCTCAAGCGCGTCGGCGAGGGCCGCGTCGCCCAGCTCCTGTCCGACCATGCCTGGCTGTGGGCGCGCGGCTTCGAGGGCGGCGGCCCGCAGAGCCTGCTGCTGCGCCGCCTCGTCCACTGGCTGATGCGCGAGCCGCAGCTCGAGGAGGAGCAGCTCACCGCCCGGCCCGCCGGCGACGGCCTCGTCATCGAGCGGCGCTCGCTGAAGACCGAGCCGGCGACCGTCACGGTGACCGCACCCTCGGGAGCCACGCAGACCGTGACCCTGACGCCCGGCGCCGACGGCCTTGCCAGCACCCGCGTCGAGGTCGCCGAGGACGGGCTCTACCGCGCCACCGACGGCACGCTCACGGCCTACGCCGCACCCCGGCCGATCGCCCCGGCCGAGCTCAACGACATGCGCGCCACGGCCGACCGCCTGCAGCCGGTCGTGGCCGCCACGGGCGGGGCGGCGCGCTGGCTCGCCGACAGCGGCGTGCCGGACATCCGCCGGGTGCAGCCCGACCGCACCGCCGCCGGCCGCGGCTGGATCGGCCTGCGCGCCAACGAGGCCTTCCGGGTCACCGGCAGCCTGCAGCTGCCGCTGCTGCCGGCCTGGCTGGCGCTGGGCCTGATGCTGGCGACGGCGGCCCTGGCGTGGTGGCGCGAGGGGAAGAGCTGAAGCCCGCGCCCTAGCTGGTGCCTTCGCGCAGGATCTGCGTGCCGAAGCCGTGCTCCGTGAACAGCTCGAGCAGGATGGCGTGCGGCTCGCGGCCGTCGAGGATCACCGCCGCGTCGACGCCGCCGTCGACGGCCTCGAGGCAGGTCTCGACCTTGGGGATCATGCCGCCGGAAATGGTGCCGTCGGCGATCAGCGCGCGGGCCTCGCCGGCGCGCAGGTCGGTGAGGAGCTGCTTGTCCCGGTCGAGCACGCCGCGGACGTCGGTCAGCATCAGCAGCTTGCGGGCCTTGAGCGCGGCGGCGATCGCGCCCGCCGCGGTGTCGGCATTGATGTTGTAGGACTGGCCGTCCTCGCCCATGCCGATGGGCGCGATCACCGGGATGATGTCGGTGCCGATGAAGACGTCGACGATGTCGGTATCGACCTTCACCGGCTCGCCGACGAAGCCGAGGTCGACCACCTGCTCGATGGCGCTGTCGGGATCGCGGCGCGTGCGGGTGAGCTTGCGCGCCTGCAGGAGCCGGGCGTCCTTGCCGCAGATGCCGGCCGCCTTGCCGCCGGCGGCCTGGATGGCGGTGACGATCTCCTTGTTGATCTTCCCGGCGAGGACCATCTCGACGACCTCGACGGTGGCGGCGTCGGTGACGCGCAGGCCGTCGACGAAGCTCGACTTGATGGCGAGGCGGTCGAGCATGGCCTTGATCTGCGGGCCGCCGCCGTGGACGACGACCGGCTCGATCCCGACCTGCTTGAGCAGCACGACGTCGTGGGCGAAGTCGCGTGCCGCCTGGGTGTCGCCCATGGCATGGCCGCCGTACTTGATGACCATGACGGCGTCCTGGTAGCGGCGCATGAACGGCAGCGCCTCGATCAGCGTGCCGGCGATCGCGTGGATGTCGCCGGTCTGGCGGCTGACCATGCTCACGGACTCCCTCCTGGATCGGTTCGGCGCAGCTCGCGTCCCTCGGCCAGGGCGGCGAGCTCGGCGCGCAGCGCTTCCACCCCTTCGCGCGCCCGGGCGCTGGTGACAAGCGGCTCCGGGATCGCCGCCGGCGTGCGCCGCAGCTGCTGGCGCAGCTCGTCGATGAGATCGGCCAGCGCCGTGGCGCGGACCAGATCGGCCTTGGTCAGGATGACCTGGAACGGCACCGCCGCCGTCGCCAGCATGCCCATCGCCTCGACGTCCGTCCGCTTGAGGCCGTGCCGGCTGTCGATGAGGATCAGCGCCCGCCGCAGATTGGCCCGGCCGCGCAGGTAGGCGAAGATCAGCTTCTGCCAGGAGCGGACAAGGTCCTTGGGCGCCTCGGCGTAGCCGTAGCCGGGCAGGTCGACCAGCCGCAGCCGGCCGCCGAGATCGAAGAAGTTGAGCTGCTGCGTCCGCCCCGGCGTGTTCGAGGTGCGGGCGAGGCCCTCCTGGCCGACGATGGCATTGATCAGGCTCGACTTGCCGACATTCGAGCGGCCGGCGAACGCGATCTCCGGCACGTCGCCCGGCGGCAGCTGGTCGAGCCCGACCACGCTCAGCATGAACGTCGCCGGCCGCGCGAACAGCAGGCGGGCGGCCTCGTCGGCGTCACGCTCACCCTGCATGGGCCGCTCCTCGCCGGCGGTCATCCCGCGCCGCCGGCTCAGGCCGTCGGGTTGGCGATGCCCATCCGCTTCATGATCAGCCACTGCTGGCCGATCGAGAGCAGGTTGTTCCAGGTCCAGTAGATCACGAGGCCGGCCGGGAAGGTGGCGAACAGGAAGGTGAACATCACCGGCAGGAAGCTCATGATCTTGGCCTGGACCGGGTCCGGCGGCTGCGGGTTCAGGCGCTGCTGCAGGAACATCGTCAGGCCCATCAGCAGCGGCCACACGCCGATCATCAGGAAGTGCGGCGGCGTCCACGGGATCAGCCCGAACAGGTTGAAGATCGTGGTCGGATCGGGTGCCGAGAGGTCGTGGATCCAGCCGAAGAACGGCGCATGCCGCATCTCGATGGTGACGAACAGCACCTTGTAGAGCGAGAAGAACACCGGGATCTGCACGACGATCGGCAGGCAGCCGGAGACCGGGTTGACCTTCTCGCGCTTGTAGAGCGCCATCAGCTCCTGCTGCATCTTCGTCTTGTCGTCGGCGTAGCGCTCGCGCAGCGCCGCCATCTCCGGCTGCAGCTTCTTCATCTGGCTCATCGCCTTGTACGACTTGTTGGCCAGCGGGAAGAACAGCAGCTTGACGAGCAGGGTCAGCAGCAGGATGGCGACGCCGTAGTTGCCGACGAGGTGGTGGAAGAAATTGAGGACGTGGAAGATCGGCTTGGTCAGGAAGTAGAACCAGCCGAAATCCACCGCACGGTCGAACAGCGGGATGCCGTAGCGCTCGCTGTAGGCGTCGAGGAGGTTGACCTCCTTGGCACCGGCGAAGAAGCGGTCGGTCAGCTCGATGGTGGCGCCGGGCGCCACGGTGATGGCCTCGCCCAGGTAGTCGACCTGGTAGCGGGGCTCGTTATCCTTGGGGGTGTAACGGAAGTTGGCGGTGATCCGGGTCTGCTGGTCGGGGATCAGCGCGGTCAGCCAGTACTTGTCGCCGATGCCGAGCCAGCCACCGGTCGACGGCAGCTCGACGTTCCCGTCCTCGCGCAGGTCCTTGTAGTTGATCTCGTGCAGCTTGCCGTCGAGAACGCCGATCGGGCCCTCGTGGAGGATGTAGTAGCCCATCGTGTGCGGCTCGCCCCAGCGGCTGATCAGCGCGTAGGGGTGCAGCGTCACCGGCGCCGCCGAGTTGTTGGTGACCGACCGCGTCGCCGCGAACATGAAGTTCTCGTCGATCCCCATCTTCTTCTTGAAGAGGAGGCCGGCGCCGTTGTCCCAGGTCATCTCGGCCGGGCTGTTCGGCGACAGCAGCTCGGCCGAGGTCTGCCATGGCGTGTCGCCGCCCGGCACGGCGGTGCCGGCGTCCGCCGCCACCCAGCCGAACTCAGCGAAGTAGGCCTCCGGGTTACCGGCCGGACGCAGCAGCACGACCTCCGGCGAGGTCGGATCGACCGTCTCGCGGTAGTCGGCGAGGGTGACGTTGTCGATGCGGCTGCCGCGGACGGCCAGCGAGCCGTGCAGGCGGCCGTTGTCGATCTTCACCCGCGGGCCGGCGTCGGCCGCAGGAGCCGCCCCGGCGGCGGCGTTGAGGCTGGGCGCGGTGCCGGGCGTCGAGGACGACGTCGCCGAGGTCGCGCCGGTGACGGGCTGGCCGCTCGCGGCCTGCTGCTCGGCCAGCTGCTGCGCCGCGCGATGTCGCGGGATCTCGTAGAGGAACTGGAAGCCCAGGATGATCGCGACGGAGATCACGATCGCCAGGATCAGGTTCTTCTGGTCGGTCATGTCCCGTGCGGGCTCCGGCAGCCATCATGGCCGGACATGGCCGACGGCGGTTGATTCGCGGGCGGGACCGGGTCGTAGCCCGAGCCGCCCCAGGGGTGGCAGCGCAGCAGGCGGCCGACCGCCAGCCACGTGCCGCGCAGGGCGCCATGCCCGGCCAGCGCCTCGAGCGCGTACTCGGAGCACGACGGAGCGTAGCGGCAGCAGGGGCCGAGGACCGGCGACAGCAGCCAGCGATAGAGATGGATCGGGCCGCGCAGCGCCCGGGCCGCGACGCTCACCCGCCGGCCGGCCGGTTCGGCCGCAGCCTCTTCAGGCAGGCCTCGAGATCGAGGCGAAGTTGCGAGAACGGACATGTCAGCGCCGGCACCCGGGCCACGACCACATAGTTCCAGCCGCCGACGAAGCGCTCGGGCGCAAGCTGGGCCACGGCCTCGCGAAGCCGGCGCCTTGCCCGGTTCCTGACCACGGCCCCGCCGATCTTCCGCGTGACCGTGAAGCCGATTCCCGCGACATCCCCGTCACCTGGCCGCTCGACGGCCTGCAGGCTGAACGCCTCGGCCGACGTCCGGCGCCCACGCGCCGCCGCCAGGAATTCGGGTCGCCGCTTGAGCCGGACCAGGCTCCGGGCCGGGCTCGGCTCAGGCCGAGAGACGCTTGCGGCCACGCGCGCGGCGCGCGGCGATGACCTTGCGGCCGCCAACGGTGGCCATGCGCGCCCGGAAGCCGTGGCGGCGTTTGCGCACGAGCCGGCTCGGCTGGTAGGTACGCTTCACGTTCGAAACCTTGCCTGGATGACGAAAAGACTGGCGGCGATATAGAGTCCGCCCCTGCGGGAGTCAATTTCCGCTCCCGGGCCTGACGACCCGCCCGGGTCGGTTTCGGCCCCCGGAGGTGCGGCAATTTGGGCCATGCCCGCTGTCGCCAGCCCTGGATCGCGATCTTTTGCCCAGACGTCGGACCGCTCTCGCCCTCCTCGCCGCCGCGACCGCCACCCTTGGCCGCGTCGCGACGGCCGCACCGTCGGCCGAGCCGTGGCCACGCTGGGAGCCGCACGACGAGCGTTCGCGCCTGACCGTCGATCACGCCCCCTGGGCGAGCCTGCTGGAACGGTACGTCCGCCGCAGCGCCGACGGCATCAACCGCGTCGCCTACGCCGCGATCGATCCGGCAGCGGAGGCCGAGGCCAAGGCCTACGTGATGACGCTGGCGTCGATGCCGGTGACGCAGCTGCGCCGCAGCGAGCAGCTCGCCTACTGGATCAACCTCTACAACGTCCTGACGGTGTGCACCGTCCACGGCCACTATCCGGTCGCCTCGATCCGCGACATCGACATCAGCCCCGGCCTGTTCAGCAACGGCCCGTGGGGCGCCAAGCTGGTCGTCGTCGAGGGCGAGCCGCTGAGCCTCGACGACATCGAGCACCGCATCCTGCGGCCGATCTGGCGCGACTCCCGCATCCACTATGCGGTCAACTGCGCCGCGCTGGGCTGCCCGAACCTGCAGCGCCAGCCCTTCCTCGCCGAGGGCATCGACAAGCAGCTCGACGCCGCGGCCATGGCCTACGTCAACCATCCGCGCGGGGTCAGCTTCGACGCCGAGCGGCTGCGCGTCTCGAGCCTCTATGTCTGGTACATGGCCGATTTCGGCGGCAGCGATCGCGAGGTGATCCGCCACCTCATGGCCTATGCCGAGCCCGAGCTCGCCATGCGGCTGCAGGCGCGCCAGCGGATCGACGACGACGCCTACGACTGGCGCCTCAACGACGCCGGCAGCGGCTGAGCCGACCGGCCGATGACCGATCCGCCGCCCGACAGCAACGGCCATGCCGCCGCCCCGGCGAAGGGTGGCATCGCCCGCCCGCCGCTCGGCCGGGGGCTGTCGGCCAAGCTGCTTGCGCTGACGATCGCCTTCGTCCTCATCGGCGAGGTGCTGATCTACATCCCGTCGATCGCCCGGTTCCGCGAGAGCTTCCTGATCGCGCGGCTGGGCTCGGCGCATCTGGCGACGATGGCCGTCGACCTCGGCACCTCGCCCAACCTGCCGGTGCCGCTCGAGAACGCCCTGCTCGAGCATTCCGGCGTCAAGGCGATCACGCTGTGGCGGCCGCACGCCGACGTCATGCTCGGCCGCATCGGCGCCGTCGACCGCGTCTACGACCTGCGCGACACGACGTGGTGGATGCTGATCATGGACGCGGTCGAGACGCTGCGGCGTGGCGGCCAGCGCACAATCCGCGTCGTCGGCCCGTCGCCCCAGTACGCCCCCACCCTCGTCGATATCGTCCTCGACGAGGACGTCCTCTACGCCGAGATGGCCGAGTACTCCTGGCGCATCCTGGCGCTGTCGGTGGCGCTGTCGATGATCGTCGGCCTGCTGCTGTTCGCCAGCCTGCGGCGCCTGATCGTGCGGCCGCTGGTGCGGGTGTCGACGGAGCTGCAGCTGTTCCGCGAGCATCCCGAGGATGCCACGGCCGATCCGCCGCCGAGCGGGCGGCGCGACGAGATCGGCGTGGTCGAGCGCGAGCTCGGCGAGATGCGGCAGAAGGTCCGCCAGGCGCTGCAGCAGAAGACCCGCCTCGCCGCCCTCGGCGCCGCGGTCTCGCGGATCAACCACGATCTCAAGAACCTGCTGGCGCTGGGCGTGCTGCTGTCGGAGCGGCTGGACACCAGCGCCGATCCGGCGGTGCGCAAGGTCGCACCCCGGCTGATCGAGGCCATGGAACGGGCTGCCCGCCTGTGCGCCGACACGCTGAGCTTTGCCGCGTCCCGGCCGGCCGCGCCGCGGCCGCGCCGCTTCCGGCTGCGCGATCTGGTCGACGAGGTCCTCGTGCCCGACACCGCCGGCGGCCGCACCGAGATCAATGCCGTGCCGGCGCAGATCGAGCTGATGGCCGACAGCGACCAGCTCTACCGGGTGCTGCTCAACCTGGTCCGCAACGCCCGCGAGGCGATGGGCCCGGCCGGCGGCTCGATCCGCATCGCCGCGACCGCCGAATCCGACGGGCTCGTCATCGACATCGCCGACACCGGGCCGGGACTGGCGCCGGCGGCGCGCCAGCGCCTGTTCGAGCCGTTCTCCGCCACCTCCAAGCCCGACGGCAGCGGCCTCGGCCTCGCCATCGCCCGCGAGCTGATGGCCGGCCAGGGCGGAGCCATCGCCCTGTTGACCTCTTCCTCCTCCGGAACGACCTTTCGGCTTCGACTCCCCTCGCGCTGCGTCGTCGAGCGGAGCAAGGAGAAGGTGGAATGAGACCGCTCGCGCTGGCAGCCATCGCCGTCGCCATGACGGTCGCCGGCTGCAGCGACCTCGCGCAGGGGCCGGCACTGGCCGGCTATCCGGGGCTGTCCTGGCAGCTCGAGAGCTACTACAGCGCCCGCGCCCTCGAGGAGAACGCCTTCTGCACGACGCCGCGGATGACCCCGACGCAGGTGCAGGTCGTCGAGGACACGCCCGAGCGCCTGGTCCTCAACGTCCGCTACCGCTACTGGAACGACCTCAACTTCGGCACGCAGGTCTTCCCGTTCGAGGTCAACGGCTTCGACCGCTGCACCGGGTGGGCGACGCGGACCTTCGTGGTGGCCAAGTCGGTCGGTGGCGACGCGGGCAAGCCGGCGGCCCTGTCGGTGACCTCGATGACCGGACCGCAGCGGCAGCTGCCGCCCGGCTCGGCGCTCGGCTGAGCGCGCTCAGCCGTCCTCGAAGGCGCCGTCCCCGGCGCGCAGGATCCGGTCGGTGAGGTAGCCGAGGATCGTGCGCCGGCCGACCTCGATCTCGACGTCGACCAGCATGCCGGGCACGACGGCGGCGTTGTCGCCGAGCTGCTGCCGGTCGGTCTCGACCGTGACCGGGTAGAGCAGCGTCCCGCCCTTCGGATCGGGTACGGCGTCGCTGGCGACCTTGCGGACGCTCCCGGACAGGGTTCCCCAGCGCAGGTAGTCGTAGGCGCGGACCTTCACCACCGCCGCCATGCCCGGCCGGATGCGGCCGATGTCCTCGTTGGCGACGCGTGCCTCGACGACCAGACCCTCGCCGAGCGGCACGAGCTTCATCAGCGGGTCGTTGGGTCCGAACGCCTGGCCGGAGCCGGTGACCGCCACCGCCTCGACGATGCCGGCGACGGGCGCGCGCACGACCATGGCCTGCAGCCGCGTCTCCTGCACGCGCAGCTCCTCGCCCAGCCGGTCGCGCTCGGCGGTGATGCGGGCAAGCTCGGCCAGCACGTCGCTGTGCCACTGGCTGTCCAGCGCCGCCAGCCGGCTGCGGCTCTCGCCGAGGGCCGCCTGGGCCGCCGCCAGGGCCGAGCCGGCCTTCTTCAGCTCGCCGGCGGTGTCGCCGACCTCGCGCTCGACGGCGATCAGCTTGAGCTGCGGGTAGAGGCCGCGGCTGGCCAGCTCCTTCACCGCATCGAGCTGCTGGCGGAACAGGACGAGGCTGTTGCGGAGCCGGCCCTGCTCGGCGGCGGCGCTGTCGAGCTCGCCCTCGCGGGCCTGCACGCTGCGCGTCAGCGCCTCGCGCTCGCCGGCCAGCGAGGCGCGCCGCGCGTCCATCAGCCGCTGCTGCGAGTCCACGAGGTCGGGGCGCGCGGCCGCCAGCTCCGGCGGTGCGGCGATCGCCGGCGCGCCTGCGGCCTCGGCCTCGAGCCGGGCCGTCTCCATCGCCCGCGCCTGCCAGCGGCCGAGCAGCTCGGCATGCTCGCCCTCGCCGACCTCGGGATCGAAGGTGACCAGGGGCTCGCCCTCGGCCACCGTGTCGCCGTCGCGGACGTGCAACCTGGCGACACGGCCGCCAGCCGGGTGGTTGACCAGCTTGACGCCGTTGGCGGGCTCGATGCGGCCGCCGGCGCGCACCACCTCGTCGACCTCGGCCCAGGCCATCCAGCCGACCGTGCCGGCCAGCAGCACGGCGATGACCACCACCAGCAGGCCGGCGACCGGCGATGCCGTCCGCCCGGCGCCCTCGTCGTGGCCGGGGCGGAAGTCGAACTCGGAGACCGCCATGCCGCCGGCCCTCAGCGCACGGCGTGCAGGCCGGGGCGCGCCGCGCGGGCCTGCAGCCCAGCCGCGATCTCGGCGGCCGGACCGACGGCGGCTACCCGGCCATGCTGCAGCAGCATCGCCCGGTCGCAGAGGGCGAGGAGGCCCAGCCGATGGGTCACGAGCACGACCGTGCGCCCGGCACCGGCGCGCCGCAGGTTGGTGAGCAGCTGGGCCTCGGTCGCGGCGTCGAGAGCGCTCGTGGCCTCGTCCAGCACCAGCAGGCGCGGGCTGCGGACGACAGCCCGGGCCAGCGCCACGAGCTGTCGCTGGCCGAGCGACAGGCCCGAGCCGCGCTCGCCGAGCCGCGTGTCGTAGCCGTCGGGCAGGCGCTGGACGAACTCGTGCAGCCCGACGAAGCGGGCGGCGGCGACGATCCGCTCGGCCGAGCGATCGGCCATGCCGAGGGCGATGTTCTCAGCGATGCTGCCCTCGAACAGCTGCACGTCCTGCGGCACCACGCCGACCAGCGAGCGCCAGTCGCCGGCGCGCAGCCGCCCGACCTCGACGCCGTCCAGGGTGACCCGGCCGGTGTCCGGCCGGTCGAGGCCGAGCAGCAGGCGGACGAAGGTGCTCTTGCCCGAGCCCGGCGGGCCGACGACGGCGAACAGCGTCCCCGGCGCGACCTCGACGCTCACGTCGGCCAGCGCCGGTGGCCGGTCGGCGGCGTAGCGGAAGCCGACCTGCTCGAAGCACAGATGCGGGCGCAGATCCCGCGGTGCGGTCGCGGCGACCGGCTCCGGGCGCTCGCCGAGCAGGCCGTCGAGGCGGCGGAAGGCGTCGACCGCCTGCTGGACCTGCTGCCAGGCGCCGAACAGCTGCCGGACCGGCGCGAGGGCGCGGGCGGCCAGAATGTTGCAGGCAACGAGCGCACCGACCGACAGGTCGCCCGCCACCACCATCCGCGCTCCGACATAGACCAGCACGAGTGCCGTCAGCTGCTGCAGCGCCTGGCCGGCGCCGCCGACGAGGCTGGCGACGTTGCCTGCACGGAAGCCGGCCAGTGCCGATTCCCCGAGCCGCCGGTCGAACCGCCGCTCCATCTCGGCCTCCAGACCGAGCGCCTTGACCGTCATCGCCTGCGACACGGCTTCGGCAAGGCAGGCGGTCTTGGCGGCAGCGGCGCGAAAGCCCAGCTGGCCGAGCCCGGCCTGATGGCGGGCGGCGAGCAGCGACAGGCCGAGGAACAGCGGCATGGCGCCGAGCGTGAGCAGGGCCATGGCCGGGCTCAGCGCGAACAGGGCGATCACGAACAGGCCGACGAAGGCGAGGTCGACGGCGAGCAGCGGCAGCCCGCCGGTGAGGAACTGGCGGACCTGGTCGAGCTGGCGCAGCCGCTCGGTCAGCTGGCCGGCCGGCATGCTCTCGAAGACGCGGTAGGGCAGCCGCAGGATGTGGTGGACCACCTCGCTGCCGATCAGCGCGTCGAGGCGGGCGCCGGTGTGGCTGGCGATGTAGCCGCGCAGGCCGCGCAGCAGCAGCTCGAAGCCGAGCAGGCTCAGCATGCCGACCGCCAGCACGTCGAGCGTGCGCAACGCGCCGTGGCCGATGACCTTGTTGTAGACGGTCATCATGAACAGCGGCGTCGCCAGCGCCAGCAGGTTGACCATCACCGAGGCCAGCGCGATCTCGAGCAGCGGCCGGCGCAGGCGGTGCAGGATCGCCCGGTGCAGGATCCGCCGCGAGCCCGTCTGCGCCGCGCGCGACAGGACGAGCGCCTGGCGACCGAGCCGCGCCGCCTCGGCGACCGGCCGCGCTGCGGTCGCGCCGGTCAGCGGCTCGACGAGGACGAGATGGGTGCCGGCCCGGCCACGCACCCACCAGGCGGTGCCCGCCTGCTTGCCGAGCAGAAGAAACGGCACGGGCAGCCGGGCCAGCGTGCCGGCGCCCGCTCCGCGCAGGCGCGCGGACAGGCCGATGCGCTCGGCCAGCCGGACCAGCGTACCCGGATCCGCCGGTCCGTCGGGCAAGGGCACCAGGCCGCGCGCCTCGGGCTCGGCGAGCGGCCGGTCGAGCTGCTCGCACAGCCGCATGAAGCCGGCGAGCACGGCGTCGGCCTGCGCCGCGGCGGCGGTCGGGGCGGGACCGGCGGAAACCTCCGGCCCGGCAACGGCGAGCATGGCAGCCTCCGCTCGGGGATGCGGGACGGCTGACCGACGCGAACGAGGACCCGATCTCCTTCTACGAGATCATGAGTCCGCGTTTCAACAATCTTTGATTGAGAAGCTCAGTCCAGGGCGAAGGCGAGGAACTTGAGATAGCCGCTCTCCGGCAGGGCCGGATGGAGCGGGTGGTCGGGCCCGGCCCCCGCCTCGCGCAACAGCCGCGCCCCGCGCCCCGCGTCCTTGATCCCGGCATAGACGGTCTCGAGGAAGGTGGCAGCGGGCACGTTGTGCGAGCAGCAGGCGATGCACAGGAAGCCGGCCTCGGCGACCAGCGTGGCACTGGTGCGGGCGAGCTTGGCGTAGCCCTTGAGGCCGGCCGCCAGATCCTTGCGCGCCTTCACGAAGGGCGGCGGGTCGGCGATGACGAGGCCGAAGCGCTCCTTGCCGTCGGCCATCGCGTCGAGCGCGGCGAAGGCCTCGCTGCGCCGGAAGCTGCAGCGCTCCGCCACGCCCTGGCGCTCGGCGCTGGCCCGGCCGAGTTCGAGCGCCGCCTCGGCGCGGTCGACGCAGACGACTTCCGTGGCCCCGGCGGCAGCCGCGGTCAGCCCGAAGCCGCCGGCATAGCTGTAGAGGTCGAGGACACGCTGGCCCCCGGCGAGCCGCGCGGCGAAGGCCCGGTTGTCGCGCTGGTCGAAGTACCAGCCGGTCTTCTGCCCGCCCATGACGTCGACGACGAAGGCGAGGCCGTTCTCCTCGATCTCGAGGCGCTCCGGCACCGTGCCCTTGGCGACGCGCACCGACTCGGCGAGGCCTTCGAGGGCCCGCACCGGGGCGTCGCCGCGGACGACGATGCAGCTCGGCTTCACCGCCGCGTCGACCGCCTCGACCAGGATGTCGGTCATGCCGTCCCAGCCGGCGGTATTCGGCTGGATCACGACGAGGTCGCCGAGCCGGTCGATCACCAGCCCCGGCAGCCCGTCGGCCTCGGCATGGACCAGGCGGTAGAACGGCCGCTCGTACAGGCGGTCGCGCACCGCCAGGGCCCGGTCGATCCGGCGGCGGACGAACTTGCGGTCGACGCCGGCGTCCTTGTTGCGGGTCAGCAGGCGCGCCGCGATCAGCGAGTGCGGGTTGAAATGCGCCACGCCCATGATGTGGCCGTTGGGCGCCATGATGCGCACCAGGCTGCCGGCCGGCAGCGCCTTGGCGGCGGCGTCCATCTCGATCTCGTTGGAGAAGATCCAGGGGCTGCCGCTCCGGAAGCGATGGTCGCGCCGGGGCAGGATCTTGATCGACGGGTAGGTCATGGGAGAGGGTCGTATCCAAAAGGCCGCGCACCATCGTGCAGTGGCCCGTGTCTTGCAAGAGCCGGATCGATCCGGTCGTGCGGTGGCGCGTGGCCGATCGCCGCAGCGTCCGGACGGTAACTGATTCGTCTACAGCCGAGACTTATGTTCCCGCCATGGCGTCCCTGATCCCCCGTTCCCCATCCGGCACCGCCCCGCTCGGCACCTACGAGACCGCCGAGCACGAGCTGCGCACGCCGCTCGCCTCGATCCGCTCGATTGCCGAGATCCTGCGCGACTATCCGGACCTCAGCGAGGCGCAGCGGCGCCATTTCGTCGATGCCATCATCGCCGACGCGCACCGCCTAGGCGGGACCATCGACCGGGTCCTGGCGCACCTCGACGACGCCCCGACGGCTCCCTAGTCGGGCCAGGCCTCGGCCAGCCGGCCGCCGATCCGCAACGGCTGGACGCGCAGCGCGAGGCCGGTGCGCTCGTCGCTCTCGACGAACACCCCGCATAAGGTAGCCGCGCCCGCGGCCGGCTCGAGGCGCGGCTGCGGCGTGTCCGCCCGCCAGCGCCCGACCGCCAGGGTCTTGTCCATGCCGATCACCGAATCGTAGTCGCCGGTCATGCCGACGTCGGTGATGTAGCCGGTGCCGCCCGGCAGCACCTGGGCGTCGGCGGTCGGGATGTGGGTGTGGGTGCCCGCCACCAGCGAGACATGGCCGTCGAGGAAGTGGCCGATCGCGGTCTTCTCGCTGGTGGCCTCGCCGTGCACGTCGACCAGGATGAAGTCGGCGGAAGCGCCGAGCCGGAAGCGCTGCAGCTCGCGCTCGAGGGCGCGGAACGGATCGTCGAGCAGCGCCATGAACAGGCGGCTCATGACCTGCAGCACGACGAGGCGGCGGCCGTTGCCGACGCGGACCTCGGCGACACCGGAGCCCGGCGTGCCGGGCTGCATGTTCAGCGGCCGCAGCAGCTTCGGCTGGCGGCCGATGTAGGCGACGATCTCCTTCTGGTCCCAGACGTGGTTGCCGGTGGTGACGACGTCGACGCCGGCGTCGAGGAACTCCTCGCAGATCTTCGCGGTGATGCCGAAGCCGGCAGCGGAGTTCTCGCCGTTGACGACCACGGCGTCGAGCCTGAGCCGGGCGCGGACCTCGGCGAGGCGCTCGAGCAGCACGGTCCGCCCGGAGCGGCCCACGACGTCGCCGACATAGAGCACGCGCAAGGGATGACTTCCTTCTCAGGTCGCAGGAACGAAACGATGGACGGCGGCCTCGGTGACGACGAGGTCGAGCGGCTGGTCCCACGGCTCGACGGGCAGCGACGGCCTGAGCTGCCGCTCGAGGGCGATGCCGATGGCGAGCACCGGGCGCGTGGCGCGCAGCTGTGCCAGCGTGCGGTCGTAGAAGCCGCCGCCATAGCCCAGCCGGAAGCCGCGCGGGTCGAACGCCAGCAGCGGCACCAGCAGGATGTCGGGGACGGCCTCCGGCGCGCCGGCCGGCGGCTGCCGGACCCCCAGGCTCGCGGTCTCGAGGGGCTCACCCGGCTGCCAGGCATGGAAGCGCAGGGGCTCGCCGCGGGCGACGACACGCGGCAGGGCGACGGTGACGCCCAGCGCGCGGAGCGCCGCGGCGGTCGGGGCCGGGTCGAGCTCGCGGCCCATCGCCAGATAGGCGGAGACCACCGCCGGACGCTTCTCGAGCAGGATCGGCACGGCCCGTGCCGCGACCACGGCGGAGGCCGAGGCCACGGTCTCGGCCGGCAACGCCTCACGCTCGGCGCGCAGGGCGCGTCGCAGGGCGGGCTTGGCGAGGGGATCGGGGGAAGCGCTCACGGTTGGGTCCAGTCCGGTCTGCCGGACGGGGCCGGAGGAGGAGCTGGCGGCGCCACCCTGGCCGTCTCGTCGTATTCGTCCCTGGGACCTGCTCAGCAGGTGGGTGCCATGTACCGTGACCAGGGCCACGGCAGGGACAGCTCCCGTTGGGATGAATTAGGCCCAGAGCGTGATGTTCGACTCCTCGCACCGGGCAGCAACCGCCACCCCTGAGTTAGGCGGTCTGCAGCGCCGCTGCAAGCTGCTCGAGCCGGTCGGCGACGCGGTCCATGGCCTCGGCCGCCTGGCGCTCGTTCTGCCGGGCGCCGTCGTTGACCGCCATCTTCAGCCGCTTGATCTCGTCATAGGCGTCCGAGAGCTCGTCGGCGATGAGCAGGCTGGCCAAGACCAGCAGCCGGGCGTCGCCGACCTGGCCGTGCTGCTGGGCGAGCTCGTTGAGCCGGCCGTCGACATAGGTGGCGAGCCGGCGAAGGCGCGTCTCCTCGCCGTCGGCACAGCTCAGCTGGTGGCGCCGGCCGTTGATGAGGACGTCGATGGTCGGCATCGCGACTCAGCCCTCGGCCATCTCGGCGAGCTCGCCGATCGTCCGGTCGAGCCGGGCGGCGACGTGATCGGCGGCGTCGGCAAGGCGCTTGTTGCGGCCCTGCTCGGCCTCGAGGGCGCGCCGCAGCGTATCGCACTCGACCCGCAGCAGCTCGACGTCCTTGTCGAGACCGGCGCTACCGTTGCCCTTGCCCTTGGCGGACGGGCGGCTGCGCAACGCGCTCTCGAGACGCTCGACGGCCGCCTCCAGGCGACGACGGGATGCCTCGAGAGTTGACATTCGTTGGACGTTTCCGCCGCTAGCGCCTTGAACCAGCGACAGCTTTTGCACGGATTAAGGTATCGCGTCAACTCCGGGGCGACTTGGGTCCCATTAACGTCACGGCCAAGGAACGGGGCGAATTGCGGTTGATTTTTGCGGCGAACCGCGCAGGTTGCAGCCCGCTGTCGCCCGCCGGCGCTACCCGGCCGATTTCGGCCGCCCAGGATTCAGCCATGCCCCAGCCGTCCGTCGCCCACGACGAACTCGCCAACGCGATCCGTGCGCTCGCCATGGATGCCGTCGAGAAGGCGCAGTCGGGCCATCCCGGCATGCCGATGGGCATGGCCGACGTCGCCACGGTCCTGTTCACCCGGCATCTCAAGTTCAGCGCGCAACATCACGACTGGCCTGACCGCGACCGCTTCGTGCTGTCCGCCGGCCACGGCTCGATGCTGCTCTACGCCCTGCTGCACCTGACCGGTTATCCGGACATGACGCTGGACGAGCTCAAGCGCTTCCGCCAGCTCGGCTCGCGCACCGCCGGCCATCCCGAGTACGGCCACGCCCAGGGTATCGAGACCACCACCGGACCGCTCGGCCAGGGCCTCGCCACGGCGGTCGGCATGGCCATCGCCGAGCGCCACCTCGCCGCCCGCTTCGGTGCGGACCTGGTCGATCACCGCACCTGGGTCATCGCCGGCGACGGCTGCCTGATGGAGGGCATCAGCCACGAGGCGATCTCGCTGGCCGGCCATCTCCGGCTGTCGAAGCTGATCGTGCTGTTCGACGACAACGAGATCAGCATCGACGGCCCGACCAGCCTCAGCGTCTCCGACGACCAGGTCGCGCGGTTCAAGGCCAGCGGCTGGAATGCCTGGCGCATCGACGGCCACGATCCCGCCGCCATCGAGGCGGCGCTGACGAAGGCCCGGGACTCCGACCGGCCGGTGATGATCGCCTGCCGGACCACGATCGGCAAAGGTTCCCCGACCAAGGCCGGCAAGTCCTCGAGCCACGGCGCCCCGCTGGGTGCTGCCGAGCTCGAGGGCGCCAAGCGCAACCTCGGCTGGACGCACGGGCCCTTCGAGATCCCTGACGACATCCGGGCGGCGTGGAAGTCGGCCGGCGCACGCGGCGCCGCCGATGTCGCCGCCTGGGAGAAGCGCCTCGCCGCCAGCGCCCATCGCGCCGATTTCGAGCGCGCGTTCTCGGGCGAGCCCCCCGCCGGCTTCGCCGAGGCGGCCGACGCCTACATCCGCAAGCTGGTCGACGAGAAGCCGACCTGGGCGACGCGCAAGTCGAGCCAGGAGGCGCTGCAGGTGCTGACGGCCGCCTGGCCCGAGATGCTGGGCGGCTCGGCCGACCTCACCCACTCGAACAACACCAACACCAAGTCGACCGAGCCGATCACCCCGGACTCGTTCGCCGGCCGCTACCTCTACTACGGCGTGCGCGAGTTCGGCATGGCCGCGGCCATGAACGGCCTCGCCCTGCACGGCGGCGTCGTGCCCTACGGCGGCACCTTCCTCGTCTTCACCGACTACTGCCGCTCGGCCCTGCGCCTGGCGGCGCTGATGGGCGTGCGCGCCATCCTCGTCGGGACGCACGATTCGATCGGCCTCGGCGAGGATGGCCCGACCCACCAGCCGGTGGAGCACCTGGCCTCGCTGCGGGCGATGCCGAACATGCTGGTGCTGCGCCCGGCCGATGCGGTCGAGACCGCCGAGTGCTGGCTGGCTGCCCTCGCCAACCGCGGCGGGCCGGCGGTGCTGGCGCTGACCCGGCAGAACCTGCCGGCCCTGCGCACCGTCCACGCCGGCGAGAACCTGTCGGCGCGCGGCGCCTACGTCCTGACCGATCCGGCCGAGGCGCGCGACGCCACCATCCTCGCCACCGGCTCGGAGGTCGCCATCGCGATGAAGGCCAGGGCCGAGCTCGCCGAGGCCGGGATCCGCGCCGCGGTCGTGTCGATGCCGAGCTGGGAGCTGTTCGAGCGCCAGGACGGCGCCTACCGGACGTCTGTCCTCGGCACCGCGCCGCGCGTCGCCGTCGAGGCGGCCTCGCCCTTCGGCTGGACCCGCTACGTCGCCAGCGAGCAGGACGTGATCGGCATGACCAGCTTCGGCGCCAGCGCGCCGATCGACGCGCTCTACCAGCACTTCGGCATCACCGCCGGGCACGTCGCCGCCAGGGTGCGCGCGCTGCTCGGCCGCGGCTAACGAGGAGACCTGCCATGTCCACCCGCGTCGCCATCAACGGCTTCGGCCGGATCGGCCGCAACATCCTGAGGGCGCTCGTCGAGTCCGGCCGGACCGACGTCACCGTGGTCGGCATCAACGACCTGGCCCCGGCCGAGACCAATGCGCACCTGTTCCGCTACGACAGCGTCCACGGCCGCTTCGCCGGCAAGGTGACGCTCGAGGGCGACGTCATGGATGTCGGCCGCGGCCCCATCAAGGTGACCGCCGAGCGCGACATGGCGAAGCTGCCGTGGAAGGCGCTGGGCGTCGACATCGTGCTGGAGTGCACCGGCGTCTTCACCGCCCGCGACAAGGCCGCCGGCCACATCGCCGCGGGTGCGAAGAAGGTCCTGATCTCGGCACCCGGCGAGAACGCCGACATCACCGTCGTCTACGGCGTGAACCATGGCGACCTGAAGGCCGAGCACACGGTCGTCAGCAACGCCTCCTGCACGACCAACTGCCTGTCGCCCGTGGCCAAGGTGCTGAACGATCTCGTCGGCATCCAGAAGGGCCACATGACGACGATCCACGCCTTCACCAACGACCAGAACCTGCTCGACGTCTTCCACAAGGATCTCTACCGGGCGCGTGGTGCCACGGTGTCGATGATCCCGACCTCGACCGGTGCCGCCAAGGCCGTGGGCCTCGTCCTGCCCTCGCTCAAGGGCAAGCTCGACGGCGTCGCGATCCGCGTGCCGACGCAGAACGTGTCGCTGGTCGACCTGACCTTCGTCGCCGGCCGCGACACCACGGTCGACGAGATCAACGGGGCCCTCGGCGCCGCCGCCGGCGGTCCGCTCAAGGGCATCCTCAACGTCACCCGCGAGGCGCTGGTCTCGATCGACCTCAACCACGACCCGCACTCGAGCACGGTCGACCTGCACGCCACCAAGGTGATCGGCGGCAACCTCGTCCGCGTCGCCAGCTGGTACGACAACGAGTGGGGCTTCTCGAACCGGATGTGCGATACCGCGGCGCTGATGGGCAGGCTCTGAGCCCCGTCCTGCCGTGCCTGAAGGCCAGGGGCCCGGGTTCTCCCGGGCCCCTTGTCGTTGCTGGTCCGACCGTCCCAGCCGCACGCCGCCTTTGCACAGATTGCCTTTGACGCGCTGGCTTTCCGCGGCTTGTCTCTGCCGGCCGCAACGCGACCAAGGGGGGTTACCGTGATCATCCAGGCCGAGCCGCTCAAGCGGCTCTTGACCGCCATCTTCGCCGGCGCCGGCTGTCCGGACGACGAGGCGAAGCGGATCACGCACTACCTGACCCTCGCGACGCTCACCGGCCACGACAGCCACGGCGTCATCCGCACCCAGCGCTACGTCGAGTGGATCAAGACCGGCTGGATGGTGCCGGGCATGCATGTCGAGACCGTGCTCGACACCGACGTGCTGGCGATCCTCGACGGCAAGCACGGCATGGGCCAGACGGTCGGCCCCGAGGCCTGCCGGATCGGCATCGACAAGGCCAAGGCCAAGGGCGTCGCCGTCGTCGCCCTGCGCAATGCCGGCCATCTCGGCCGCATCGGCGACTTCGCCGAGATGGCGGTCGACGCCGGCCTGGTCTCGCTGCACTTCGTCAACGTCTTCGGCTCGCTGCTGGTCGCCCCCTATGGCGGCACCGAGCGCCGCTTCTCGACCAACCCGGTGGCGATCGGCGTGCCGACCCGCGACGGCAAGCCGTTCATCCTCGACATGGCGACGGCCATGGTCGCCGAGGGCAAGGTGCTGGTGGCGAGCCAGGGCGGCAAGCCGGTCCCGGTCGGCGCCCTCGTCACCGCCGACGGCCAGCTGACCAACGATCCGGCCGCCCTCTACGGCGAGCCGATCCCCGGCACCTACCCCGACCCGCGGCGCGGTACGGGGGCGATGCGCGCCTTCGGCGAGCACAAGGGCTCGGGCCTGGCACTGGCCTGCGACCTGCTCGCCGGCTGCCTCGCCGGCTCCGGCATCACCCGGCAGAGCCAGGGCCGGGTGCACAACGGCATGCTCTCGATCTATCTGGATCCTGCCGTGTTCGACACCGGCAACAGCTTCGCCGACGACGTCGCCGGATTCATCGAGTCGATCAAGTCGACCAAGCCGGCCAGTCCCGAGGACGGCGTGCTGATTCCCGGCGACAAGGAACGCAAGACCAGGGCCGAGCGGCTTGCCAAGGGCATCCCGTTGCCCGACGACGTCTGGACCTCGATCCAGACGGCGGCCCGCTCCGTCGGCCTCGACCAGGCCCGCATCGACCAGCTCATCGCCTGAAAGACCGGAACCCCATGACCGTCGATTCCAAGCTCCTCGAGCATCTCGCGGCATTCGACACGCCGACCATCTGCAACGCGCTGGAGCTGGTGGCGCCGGAGCGGCGCGGCCACGGCTACACGACGAAGCCGTTCGTCACCGCCTTCCCGGCGATGGCGCCGATCGTCGGCTTCGCCCGCACCGGCACGATCAGCGCCGTCAAGCCGGGGACGATGAGCGCGGCCGACGCCAAGGCGCTGCGCCTGTCCTACTACGAGTACGTCAACCGGCAGCCGCTGCCGTCGATCGTCGTGCTGCAGGACGTCGACCCGACGCCGGGCTACGGCGCCTTCTGGGGCGAGGTCCACACCGCCGTGCACAAGGCGCTGGGGGCCAAGGGCTGCATCACCAACGGCTCGATCCGCGACCTCGACATGATCGCCACCGAGTTCCAGCTGCTCGCCGGCTGCCTCGGGCCCAGCCACGCCTTCGTCCACCTCGAGGGCTACGGCGAGCCGGTCGAGGTCCATGGCATGAAGGTGGCGCACGACGACCTGATCCATGCCGACAAGCATGGCGCCGTGGTGATCCCGCTGATCGTGGTCGAGCAGCTGCCGGCGGCGATCGACCTGTGCAGCCGCCGCGAGGCGCCGCTCCTGCGCGTCGCCCGCAGCGGCGAGTTCACCCTCGACCATCTGCGCGCCGCCTTCGCCGAGGCCGAGGACATCCACTAGCGGGCGGAGCGACCGCGACGGATCGGCTGCGCCGTCACTACGAGCGCGCGGCGCTGGTCGAGGCGATCCGGGCCGGCCTGCTGCAGGCCGGCAAGGAGCCAGGACAGCTCCAGCCGGAGGACCTGGCCGGCGTCGACGAGTTCCACGTCCGCGGCCGGGCCGCGACCCTGGAGCTGGCGGCAGCGCTGGCGCCGGCCGCAGGCGCCCGGGTCCTCGATGTCGGCTGCGGCCTCGGCGGGGCGGCCCGGCTGCTTGCCCTGACCCGGGGCTGCCACGTCACCGGGATCGACCTGACCGAGGCCTACGTGCAGGCGGCCCGGGAGCTGTCCGGATGGGTCGGACTCGGCGACCGGGTCGCGTTCCGGCAGGGCGACGCGACCGCCCTGCCCTTCGCCGACGCCAGCTTCGATGCCGCGTGGACGCAGCATGCGGTGATGAACGTGCCGGACAAGGCCAGAGTCTACGCCGAGGTCCGCCGGGTGCTGCGGCCGGGCGGCCGGTTCGCGCTGCACGACGTGCAGCAGGGCCCTGGAGGACCGGTGCTGTTCCCGGTGCCCTGGGCGCGCGAGCCGTCGATCAGCCATCTGGTGACCCCCGACGAGCTCCGCCGCCAGCTCCTCGAGGCCGGCTTCGAGATCGAGAGCTGGCGCGACGTGACGGCGGCGGGGACCACGTGGTTCGCGGCGAGGATCGCCAGCATGCGCCAGCGCGGCCTGCCGCCGCTCGGGCCGCACCTGCTCCTTGGCGACGACTATCCGGCCATGGCCGAGAACCAGGCCCGCAACCTCGCGGAAGGCCGGATCGCGCTGATCGAGGCGGTCTGCCGGAAGGCCTGACTCAGGCGTGCCCGGCGGCGCTCGACAGCAGGCTCGGGTTCACCCCGATCTTCGCCAGCGCCCGGTTCCACTTGGCCTCGTTGTCCGAGGAGAAGACGAGGTCCTGGTCGGCCGGCACGAGCAGCCAGCCATTGTCCTGGATCTCCTGGTCGAGCTGGCCGGCGCCCCAGCCCGCGTAGCCGAGCGCGAAGACCCGCCGCCGCGGACCCTCGCCGCTGGCAATGGCCTTCAGCACGTCGACCGTGGCGGTCAGCGCGAACGCGTCGTCGATGACCAGGGTGGACTCGAGGACGTAGTCGGGGCTGTGCAGGACGAAGCCGCGGCTGGTCTCGACCGGCCCGCCGAAATGCACCGGATCGTCCTTGCCCAGCGCCTTGGTCTCGATGCCGAGCTGGTCGATCACCGTCGGCAGCGTGACGTTCTCGACCAGCTGGTTGACGACGAGGCCCATGGCACCGTCGGCCGAGTGCACGCAGAGATAGATGACCGACCGGGCGAAGCGCGGGTCGGGCATGCTGGGCATGGCGACCAGCAGCATGCCGGTCAACGGGCTGTCCTGCTCGCGGCTTGCCGTCATGGCCAAGACATAGAGGCTCACGACGAGGGCAACAAGCCCGACCGCCCGACGTTCCGTGCCCGCGGGCTACGCACCGGGCGGCGTTGCGGGACGGCGTGCGCGGTGCCATCTATCGGGCGCGCCGGCCCCGGGAGGCCGCCCGAGCCCGTTCCACAACCCGCCGGCCCCTTCGCCTGATGGCGGAATGCCCGGCATCCCCAGCGGAGGAGACACGTCATGACCATCGCGGTTGGCGACAAGCTGCCGGCGACGACCTTCAAGGTGAAGACCCCGGACGGTCTCGCCGATCTCACCACCGAGCAGCTGACCGCCGGCAAGACCGTGGCGCTGTTCGCCGTGCCCGGCGCCTTCACCCCGACCTGCAGCGCCCGCCACCTGCCGAGCTTCGTCGAGAACCTCGACGCGCTGAAGGCCAAGGGTGTCGACACCGTGGCCTGCGTCGCGGTCAACGACGCCTTCGTACTCGATGCCTGGTGCAAGCAGAACGCCGCCGAGGGCAAGGTGACGATGCTGTCCGACGGCAACGGCACCTTCACCAAGGCCATCGGCATGGACTTCGACGGCTCGGGCTTCGGCCTCGGCACCCGCTCGAAGCGCTACTCGATGCTGGTCAAGGACGGCGTGGTGAAGGCCATCAACGTCGAGGCCAGCCCCGGCGTCATGGAGGTCTCCGGCGCCGACGGCATCCTCAAGGCGCTCTGAGCCGCCAGCCTCAACCGGTGGCGGGCGTCGGCTCCGGCGGACGCCCGCCCGCCAGCTTCACCGCCGCCCGGGCCAGCGCATCGGCCCGCTCGTTGGCCGGGTCGCCGGCATGGCCCTTGGTCCAGGCCCATTCGATCCGGTGCGGCTTCGCCGCGGCCTCGAGGCGCTCCCACAGCGCCTGGTTCATCACCGGCTTCTTGTCGGCCGTCTTCCAGCCCTTGGCCTTCCACCCGGCCAGCCACTTGGTGATGCCGTTGCGCAGGTAGGCGCTGTCGGTCACCAGCCGCACGCGCATCGGCCGCTTCAGCGTCTCGAGCGCCATGATCGCGGCCATCAGCTCCATGCGGTTGTTGGTGCTGGCCGGCTCGCCGCCGCTGAGCTCGCGCTCGTGGCCCTTCCAGCTCAGCACCGCCGCCCAGCCGCCGGGCCCCGGATTGCCCGAGCACGCCCCGTCGGTGTGGATGACGACGAGATCCTCGTCAGGCTGCGCCATAGTCCCCGGCCCCGGCGACGTGCCGGTGGAAGCGCATCTTGCGCAGGTACTCGACCGGATCCTTGGGCTGCACCAGGGCGCCCTCGACCTGGTGCAGCCAGTCGTAGAGGCGGGTCATCAGGAAGCGCAGCGCCGAGCCGCGGCACAGCACCGGCAGGGCCGCCGTCTCCGCCCGGCTCAGCGGCCGCAGGCGGTTGTAGCCGCGCAGCAGGGCCCGCGACCGGGCGAGGCTGAACGCGCCGTCGGCCTCGAAGCACCAGGCGTTCAGGCAGATCGCCACGTCGTAGGCGAGCAGGTCGTTGCAGGCGAAGTAGAAGTCGATGAGGCCGGTGACCCGCGGCCCGGCGAAGAACACGTTGTCGGGAAACAGGTCGGCGTGGATGACACCTTCCGGCAGGTCCTCGGGCCACAGCCGGGCGAGGTCGGCGAGCTCGGTCTCGATCTCGCGCTCGAGCCCGCGCTCGACGCTGTCGGCCTTGCCCCGGCAGCCGGCGAGGAGCGCATGCCAGCCGGCGAAGGACAGCGCGTTGGCCCGCCGCACGGTGAAGCCGCTGCCGGCCCCGTGCAGGGCCGCCAGGGCCTCGCCCAGCCCCTCGCAGTGCGCCGGGGTCACCGCCTCGGCCTCGCGGCCGTCGAGGAAGGTGACGATGGCGGCGGGCTTGCCCTTGAGCTCGCGCAGCGCGTGGCCGTCGCGGCCCTCGACCGGCAGCGGACAGGGCTGGCCGTGCATCGCCAGGTGGCGCATCAGGCCGAGGAAGAAGGGCAGGTCCGCCGGCGCCACCCGCTTCTCGTAGATCGTCAGGATGAAGCGACCGGCGCTGGTGTCGAGCCGGTAGTTCGAGTTCTCGACGCCGGCCTTGATGCCGGCGTAGCCGCGCAGCTCGCCGATGTCGTAGGCGGCCAGGTGATGGCGAAGCTCGGCCTCGGAGACCTCGGTGTAGACGGCCATCGGTGTCGCCGGCTCAGGCGCTGCGGCGCAGGGGCGGCGGCGGGGCGCGGAAGTACACCGACTCGTCCACCACCTTGACCGGCTCGACGCTGACCGTGAACCGCTCGCGGCAGGCGTCGATGACCTGGTCCACCAGCAGCTCCGGCGCCGACGCACCGGCGCTCAGGCCGAGCCGGCGGACCCCCTCGAGCATCGTCCAGTCGATGTGGGCGGCGCCGTCGATGAGGGCCGCGCGCGGGCAGCCGGCCTGGGTCGCCACCTCGACGAGGCGTCGCGAGTTCGACGAGTTGGGCGAGCCGACGACGAGGACGAGGTCGGCACCGGCGGCAACGGCGGCGACGGCGCGCTGGCGGTTCGAGGTGGCGTAGCAGATGTCCTCGCCGCGCGGCCCGTGGATCGCCGGGAAACGCCGCTTCAGCACCTCGACGACGTCGGCGGTGTCGGCCACCGAGAGCGTCGTCTGCGTCGAGTAGGCGAGCTGCGTCGGGTCGGCCACGACGACGGCCTCGGCCTGGGCCGTATCCTCGACGAGCAGCACGCTGCCATCGGCGACCTGGCCCATCGTGCCGACGACCTCGGGATGGCCCGCGTGGCCGATCAGCAACACGGTGCGGCCGGCGCCGACATGGTGCTCGACCTCGCGGTGGACCTTGCTGACGAGCGGGCAGGTGGCATCGGCGTAGACCAGGCGACGGCGCCGCGCCTCGGCCGGAATCGCCTTGGGCACACCGTGCGCGGAGAACACCACGATGCCGTCGTCGGGCACCTCGTCGAGCTCGTCGACGAAGACGGCACCCATCGCGCGGAGTTCCTCGACGACGTACCGGTTATGCACGATCTCGTGCCGCACGTAGACGGGCGGGCCGTTCTGGCGCAGGGCCTCCTTGACGATGGCGATGGCCCGCTCGACGCCGGCGCAGAAACCCCGCGGGCTCGCCAGGAGGATGGTCAGGGGCGGAGGCGCTTCGCGCGGCACGCGACTACCCGATTCGTTAACCTGCCGCCCCTTAGCATGACGAATCCGTGGTGGCGAGGCGACGTCTCGCACCGGCCGCGAAGGGCGACGGCAGCGGATGCCCGCACCCGCAACATGCCAACCGACAAATTGTGGTCCGCGTGGGAAGAAACTGCATTCCAGTGCGTCTGTGATCCCGAAAGCACGATCAAAAAGCCGCCCCGCCAGGTGGCTTGTCGTCCGGTGTTTGAGGGGTCGCGATGCAAATGGTCCGAGAAGATCACGGGCATCCTTGCGTGCTTCCCCGAGGCGGCGGGCTCGATCTTCTCCAACAACAACCACGAGAGGTCCGAAGCATGGCAGCTTGTTCGAGTGATACGTCCCCTCTCGCGAAGTTCGCACAGGTTTCCCGAAAGACCCCCGTTCGTAGTCTTGCCGTCAGCGCTGCCTTGTTGGTCGCCGTGGGAAGTTGGATCTCGGGCGCACAGGCAGCTTCCAGCGATCACGTCGCCACCGATCCTTACGCGAAGTTCGGTGGACCGACCTTCACCCTCGCCCCCGTTTCGGCCGACGAGATCGAGTCGCCGCGGGCCATGTCTTCCACCTTCGGCAGCGATTGGCTCGACGAGATCTCGTCGGACCCTGCGCCGATGTCGCTGATATCCGAGCCGGTCAAGGTTGCAGGCCCGGCCCAGGCGCCAGGCACGAGGCTCGTGAACCGTTCCGGGCTGCCATGGCGCTCAGGGGCGGCATGCGCCCGGACGGTCAACAACGTCACGTTCGAGCAATGGCGGCAGGCCGATCTCGATGTGACGATCCTGTTTGCAGGTCGCGACAGCTGGTCGATGATCCTGTCGCATACCGGGAGCGGCGCTGTTCGCGGAGCGTCGCGGAACTCTCACGCTTCCATCGGCGTCGCGCTGCTGCCGAAGTCCGAGCGCGGCAATTTCTCCGCATGCGCCAACGGCCAGTTCGACAGCTACTACCGTCAGATCGGTTCGGCACTCGTCGGCGTGGAGGGCGGTGACGCCATCATCCGCCTCGGCTGGGAAATGAACGGCACCTGGACCTCGTGGTTCGTCGGTGCGACGGACCCCGGCCCCTACAAGGCGTGCTTCCGCCGCGCGGTTACCCAGATCAAGTCGACCGCCCCCAACGTGACGATCGAGTGGACGCCCCGATCCGGCAGCAACGAGATCCGGTATCCGATCGAGCTCGCTTATCCGGGCGACGACTATGTCGACCAGATCGGCCTCCTCATCTATGACTTCTTCCCGGTGATCCCGAACCAGACCGCCTGGAACAATGCCTACATGGCAAGGGAGAGGAGGACCGGCGGGCTCAAGGGCATCGGCACCTATCTCCAGTTTGCTCGCGCCCATGGCAAGAAGCTCGCCATTGCCGAGTGGGGTGTGGCCGACGGCGTGAAGAACTCCGGAGGCTTCGACAATCCCTTCTTTGTCCAGAAGATGCTGGAGTTCAGCAGGAAGAATACCAGTTCTCTCGGCTACGAAGCCTACTTCAATTGCGATAACGTCAATGCCGACTTCTACAAGATCTATCCGGAGTCGCTGAACCCGAACGCGGCCGCCGCATACCGCAACATCATGCGGTCGTACTGAGCCAGACCGGCGTGTCGACCCCCGTCGCGGGTTCTCCCGCGGCGGGGGTCGCTGCTTTTTGGTGCACTGGGCCTCGAGCCAACCCGCCATCCGGATAGAGGCGGCATGCAAAGCCGCTTTCGCGATATTGCGGTGCAATATCGATCCCACTAGGTTCCGCCGGCGTCGACGACCTGGCGGATTCCCATGCAACCGGCTTCCCGACCCCGCAATCCCGGCTTCGGCTCGGGCCCCACGGCCAAGCGGCCGGGCTGGTCGGTGGCGGCGCTCGAGGGCGCCCTCGTCGGCCGCTCGCACCGCGCCGGCATCGCCAAGGACCGGCTGAACCAGGTCATCCTGCGCTCGCGCGCCATCCTCGGCATTCCGGACGACTACCGGATCGGCATCGTCCCCGGCTCCGACACCGGCGCGTTCGAGATGGCGATGTGGACCCTGCTGGGCGCGCGCGGCGTCGATGCCGTGGCCTTCGAGAGCTTCGGCGACGGCTGGGTGTCGGACATCAAGGGCCAGCTCAAGCTCGCCGACCTGCGCATCATCAAGGCCGACTACGGTCAGCTGCCTGACCTCGCGGCGACCAGCCCCGAGCGGGACATCGTCTTCACCTGGAACGGCACCACCTCCGGCGTGAGGATCCCCGACGGCGACTGGATCGCCGACGATCGCGCCGGGCTCACGCTGTGCGACGCGACCTCGGCCGCCTTCGCCATGCCGCTCCCCTGGGACAAGCTCGATGTGACCACCTGGTCCTGGCAGAAGGTGCTGGGCGGCGAGGCGCAGCACGGCATGATCGTGCTGTCGCCGCGCGCTGTCGAGCGGCTGGAGAGCTTCACGCCGCCCTGGCCCATCCCCAAGCTGTTCCGGCTCACCGCCAAGGGCCGGCTCGGCGAGGGCCTGTTCAAGGGCGAGACCATCAACACGCCCTCGATGATCGCCGTCGAGGACGCCCTCGACGGCCTGCGCTGGGCCGAGCGGATCGGCGGGCTGCCGGGCCTCGTCGAGCGCAGCCGCGCCAACCTCGCGGTGATCGAGCGCTGGGTCGAGCGGACCGGCTGGGCCGGCTTCCTCGCCGCCGACCCGGCGATCCGCTCCTCCACCTCGATCTGCCTGCGGATCGTCGATCCGCGGGTGGCGGCGCGGCCGGCCGAAGAACAGGCCGCCTTCGTCGCCCGGATGGTGAAGCGGCTCGACGCCGAGGGCGTCGCCTACGACATCGCCGCCTATCGCGACGCGCCGCCGGGCCTGCGCCTGTGGGGCGGTGCCACCGTCGAGTCGTCCGACCTCGAATGCCTCACCGGCTGGCTGGACTGGGCCTTCGCCGAGACCCTTGCCGCCGCCTGATTCCCCCTTCCGCTGGACTGCCCATGCCCAAGGTTCTCATCGCCGACGAGCTCAGCCCGGCGGCCGTCGCCATCTTCAAGGAGCGCGGCGTCGAGGTCGACGTCCGCACCGGCCTCGCCAAGGCCGACCTGATCGCCGCGATCGGCGACTATGACGGCCTCGCCGTCCGCTCGGCCACCAAGGTCACCGCCGAAGTGCTGGCCGCGGCGCCGCGCCTCAAGGTCGTCGGCCGCGCCGGGATCGGCGTCGACAACATCGACGTCGACGCCGCCACCCAGCACGGCGTGGTGGTGATGAACACGCCCTTCGGCAACTCGACGACCACGGCCGAGCACGCCATCGCCATGATGATGGCCCTGGCCCGCCAGCTGCCCGCCGCCGACCGCTCGACCCGCGCCGGCAAGTGGGAGAAGAGCCGGTTCATGGGCGTCGAGCTCTATGGCAAGACGCTGGGCCTGATCGGCGCCGGCAACATCGGCTCGATCGTCGCCGACCGCGCCCAGGGCATGAAGATGAAGGTGATCGCCTTCGATCCCTTCCTCTCCGACAGCCGGGCCCGCGACCTCGGCGTCGAGAAGGTCGAGCTCGACACGCTGCTCGCCCGCGCCGACTTCGTCACGCTGCACACGCCGCTCAACGACAGCACCCGCAACATCCTGAGCCGCGAGGCGCTGGCCAGGGCCAAGCCCGGCCTGCGCATCGTCAACTGCGCCCGCGGCGGCCTGATCGACGAGGAGGCGCTGGCCGAGGCGATCCGCGACAAGCGCGTCGCCGGGGCGGCGCTCGACGTGTTCGCTACCGAGCCGGCCCGCGCCTCGCCGCTGTTCGAGCTCGAGGAGGTCGTCGTCACCCCGCACCTGGGTGCCTCCACGGGCGAGGCGCAGGAGAATGTCGCCCTGCAGGTCGCCGAGCAGATGAGCGACTACCTGCTCCAGGGCGCGATCGTGAACGCGCTCAACATGCCCTCGGTCTCGGCCGAGGACGCGCCGAAGCTGAAGCCCTACATGCGGCTGGCCGAGCAGCTGGGCTCGTTCGCCGGCCAGCTGACCGACGCCAGCCTCAAGGGCGTGGTCATCACCTATGCCGGCCAGGCGGCGCTGCTGAACACCCGGCCGCTGACCCAGATCGTCCTGCAGGGACTGCTGGCGCCCAAGCTCTCCAGCGTCAACATGGTCAACGCCCCGACCATCGCCAAGTCGCGCGGCATCGGCGTCACCACCGTCGAGCACGAGCATGTCGAGGGCTACCAGTCGCTGATGACCGTCGAGGTCCATACCGACCAGGCGGCACCGCGCGCCGTCGCCGGCACCCTGTTCCAGGACCAGGAGCCGCGGCTGGTCAGCGTGCGCGGCATCGCCATCGAGGCGCGCCTCGCCCCGCGCATGCTCTACGTCCGCAACAGCGACAAGCCCGGGTTCATCGGGGCCCTCGGCAAGACCCTGGGCGATGCCGGGATCAACATCGCCACCTTCCACCTCGGCCGCGACCGCCCCGGCGGCGACGCCATCGCGCTGGTCGAGATCGACCAGGAAGTGCCCGACCAGGTCCTCAAGCAGGTGCTGGCGCTGCCGCAGGTGCTGCGCGCCCACGTGCTCGCCTTCTAGCCGGCGAGCAGCGCCTCGGCGTCACGCTCGAGCCCCCGGTAGCCATGCTGCCGGGCGAGCTCGAGGGCATCGCCGGCGATGCGCCGGCGCAAGGCACCTTCGGCCGTCCGCGCCGCCACCAGCAGCGCCTCGGTCCGCGGCCCTTCCAGCCGCATGGCGGCGCAGGCCTCGGCCGCCTCCAGCGCGCAGCGATGCGCCTCGCTGCCGCTGCCGGCGGCATGCAGGCCGGCTGCCAGCAGGGCCCAGTTACGCGCCGCCACCGCCGGCAGGCCGTGCCGCTCGGCGAAGGCGAGATTGGCCTCGGCCAGCGGCAGTGCTGCCGCCGGCTCGGCGCCGGCCAGCGCGATCCGTGCCAGGTGATAGCCGGCAACCTCGCGATCCCAGGGATTGGCCGTCCGCTGCGCCAGCTTCGGCGCCGCGAGGGCGTGCGCCATCGCCTCGTCGAGGCGGCCGGCCATCGCCAGCGCCTCGCCATAGGCGGCCAGCAGCTGCACCGCCACCGTCGCGCCACCGCCCGGCAGCGGCAGGCGGAAGCCGTCGGCGCAGGCCGCCGCCTGCGCCTCCAGCTCGGCGATTGCGCGCTGCGGCTCGCCGGCGGCGAGCAGCGCCAGGCCCAGCACGGCCCGTGCGGCCGCCGCCAGCTCCTCGTCACCGATCCGCTCGGCCAGCCGCAGCGCCTCGCGGGCGTAACGCTCGGCACGGCGCGGATGGCCCCCGAAGGTGACTTCGACCTGGGCCCGCTGTACGCGCAGCTGCCCGATCAGCCGCGGCATGCTCAGCCGCGACGCCCGCGCATCGGCCTCGCGCAGCTCGACCATCGTCCGGGCGACATCGCCGGCGGCGAGCCATGCAAGCGCGCGGGCACGGCGCAGCTCGACCATGGCGAGCTCGGCCGTGACATCGCCCGACAGCCGGAATCCGGCGTCGAGCGCGCGGGTGACCAGCGCCATGCCCTCGGCCTGCGCCGCCCGCTGCAGCGCGGCGACGCCGGCCGCGCCGAAGTGATGCAGGGCACGGTCCCAGCGCTCGGCAGCCGCAGCATGATGGCCCGCCTGGTCGGCGGCATCCGGTGCGAGGCCCGACTCGATGGCCGCCAGCAGGCGGGCATGGATCGCGCGCCGCCGGCTGCGGAGCAGGCTCTCGTAGGCCGCATCGCGGACCAGCGCATGACGGAAGACATGGCGGGCGCGGCCGCCACGGCCCCGGCGCTCGAGCAGCCCGGCCCGGACCAGCCGGTCGAGCGCCGGCCGCAGGGCTGAGGGCGGCAGCCCCGAGGCGGCCGCCAGCAGGGCGGGATCGACCTCGCGCCCGACGCAGGCCGCCAGCTGCGCCAGCTCGCGATCCTCGCCCAGCGCATCAAGGCGCGCCATCAACGTGTCGTGCAGCGTTGCCGGAACGCTCTCGTCCGACCCCGGCGCCGCCAGGACGCGCGCCAGCTCCTCGACGAACAGCGGGACACCGCCGGTCCGTGCCATCACCGAGGCGACGGTGGCGCTGTCCGGCTCGCCGCCGGCCAGCCGCGCGAGGATGGCGGCGACGGCACCGGCATCGAGCCCGGCAAGCTCGAGGCGGCCGATGCGGCGCGCTTCTGCCAGGGCCGGGAGACCATCGGGCCGCGCCGTCATCAGCAGCAGCGCCTGACTCGCCTCGAGGCGGGGCAGGAGCAGGTCGACCAGCTCGAGCGTCGAGGCATCCGCCCATTGCGCGTCCTCGAGGACCAGCAACAGCGGACGCTCGCGCGCGAGGCCGGTGACGTGTTCGGCCAGCAGGCCCATCAGCCGCGCCCGGCGGGCGTCCGCGGCAAGCTCCGGCCGGCGCTGGCCGCGGCCAGCCCGCAGGCCTAGGGCCTCGGCCAGCAACGGCATCAGGGCATCCCGGTCCACGCCGGATAGGGCGAGGCGCTGCTCCAGCGCTGTCAGGCTGCGTGTCGGTGCCAGCTCGCGCAGCACGGGCCACAGCGGGCTCTCGGACTGGAAGGGCGATGCCTGCCAGCAGATCTCGACATGAGGCTTTTTCTCAGCTTCATGACGCAGGCTACTGATCAAGCGTGATTTTCCGATGCCACCTTCACCGATCACCAGAACAGCGCGCCCCTTCCCCCGGCAGGCGGCTGCCCAGTAGCGGCGCAGCCGCGCCAGCTCGCGCTCGCGCCCGACCAGCGGCGCCGGATCGCTGCCGCGCAGGGCCTCGAACCGCCCCGTCGACCTGGCGATGCCGCGGACAGCCCACGCCTGCACCGGCGCCTCGAAACCCTTGAGGTCGAGCCGGCCGACCGCCTCGAGGTCGAACAGCGAACCGAGCAGGGTGCGGGTCGCCGCCGCCACCAGGACCTGACCGGGCCGCGCCGCCGCCTGCAGGCGCGCCGCCAGCGTCGGGGCGTCACCGACGACGGTCTCCTCCTGGGCCACCCCCTGCCCCAGCCGCTCGCCGACGATGACCGGGCCGGTGGCGATGCCGACGCGGACGCGCAGCGGCGGGCCGCCGCTGCCGTGCAGCCGGCCAACGGCCGCGGCGATCGCCAGCCCGGCGCGGACCGCCCGCTCGGCATCGTCCTCGTGCGCCCGCGGCCAGCCGAAATAGGCCAGCACGCCGTCGCCCATCAGCTTGGCGAGATGGCCGCCGACCCGCGCGATCTCGGCGGCGACCGCATCGTGGTAGCGCCGCAGCAGTCGGCCGGTGTCCTCGGGATCCTGCTCGCGCGCCAGCTCGGTCGAGCCGACGAGGTCGACGAACATCACGGTGAGCCGGCGGCGCTCGGCCGGCGTGTCCGCGGGCAAGGCCGCGATCGCCTGCAGCAGCTTGCGCCGATGGCCGACCGAGGCGACGCCCAGCTCGCGCAGGTCGTCGCCCGTCAGCCGGCGGAGGACCTCGGCATCGACGTCGTTGCCGCGGAAGGCCGGGGCGTAGCGGCCGAGGCCGAGGCCGGCGAGCCAGCTGGCAATGTCCATCCCGTCGGCGCTCCCGCCTCCTGCCTGCAGCCGCCGAGCATGCCGTCGCGCGTTCGCACGCGGCAAGGCCGGGCCGCGCATCGCTTGCCGTGGCATGAAAACCTTGTCACGTTCGTGCCAGAACCAAAGCGCTTGGGAGGCCATCGATGTCGCTCTTCCGTCCCTGGCGAGGTGTTGCCCTCGCCGTGGCACTCGCCGCGTTCTCCGGCCCGGCATTCGCGATCGACGAGCTCACCATCATCGCCCCGGCCAACCCCGGCGGCGGCTGGGACCAGACCGCGCGCGCCCTGCAGTCCTCGATGCAGGAGGCCGGCATCGTGAAGTCGGCCACGGTCGAGAATATCGGCGGCGCCGGCGGCACCGTCGGCCTCGCCCAGTTCGTCGCCAAGGAGAAGGGCGAGGGCGACGCGCTGCTGGTCAACGGCCTGGTCATGGTCGGCGCCATCCTCACCAACAAGTCGGCGGTGACGCTCGACATGGTGACGCCGATCGCGCGGCTGACCGGCGAGTACGAGGTCCTCGTCGTGCCGAAGGACTCGCCGATCCAGTCGCTGGCCGACCTGATCGCGCAGTTCAAGGCCGAGCCCGGCAAGGTTGCCTGGGGTGGCGGCTCGGCGGGCGGCACCGACCACATCATCGCCGGCCTCATCGCGAATGCCTCGGGCGTCGACCCGGCGTCGCTCAACTACGTGCCGTTCTCCGGCGGCGGCGAGGCGCTGGCGGCCATCCTCGGTGGCCATGTCACCGCCGGCATCAGCGGCATCGGCGAGTGGCTGGGCCAGATCCAGGCCGGCGAGCTGCGCGCCCTCGGCGTGACGTCGCCGGAGCGCCTGCCCGGCGTCGACATCCCGACCCTCAAGGAACAGGGCGTCGACGTCGTCCTCGCCAACTGGCGCGCGGTGGTGGCGCCGCCCGAGCTGGAGGACGCCGACAAGGCGGCCCTGCTCGCCGCGGTCGACGCCACCGTGAAGAGCGATCCGTGGAAGAAGGTGCTGGCCGACAAGGGCTGGATGGACCTCTACCTGGCCGGTGACGACTTCGCCGCCTTCCTCACCGAGGAGAACGCCCGCGTCGGCGAGACCCTCAAGAAGATCGGGCTGGTCCAATAGACGCGCCGGCCACCGAGGCGCCCCGCCCCGGCATCGGCGACGTCCTCGTCGGCGCCGGGGTCGCGGCCCTGGGCATCCTGATCGCGGTCGAGACGACCGCGATCAATGTCGCGCCGACCTACGCCAAGGTCAGCCCGCGGCTCATCCCGGGGCTGGTCGCGGCGGGGCTGATCGCCCTCGGCCTTGCGCTGGTCGTCTCGTCGGTGCGCGCCATGCGCGCCGGTCCGGCGACGGTCGTCGCCGAGGGCGACCGCACCGACTGGCTGGCGCTGGCGATCATCCTCGGCGGCCTCGTCCTCCACTGGCTGCTGCTGAAGCCCCTGGGCTTCATCGTCGCCTCGACGGTGCTCTACACCGCGGTCGTCACCGGCTTCGGCGATCGCAAGGTCGTCCGCACGCTGGGCATCGGCCTCGTGCTGTCGGTCGTCGTCTACTTCGTCTTCACCCGTGGCCTGGGCCTGCGCCTGCCGCCCGGCATCCTCGCGGGGATCCTCTGATGGACACGCTGGCCGCGCTCGGCCAGGGCTTCGCCACCGCCCTGACCCTGGCCAACCTCGGCTGGTCGTTCCTCGGGGTGACCCTGGGAACGCTGATCGGCATCCTGCCCGGCATCGGCCCGGCGCTGACCGTGGCGCTGCTGCTGCCGGTCACCCAGGTGCTCGATCCGACCGCCGCCTTCATCATGTTCGCCGGCATCTACTACGGTGCGATGTACGGCAGCTCGACCACCTCGATCCTGCTCAACACGCCGGGCGAGAGCGGCTCGATCATCACCGCGGTGGAAGGCCACCTGATGGCGCGCCGTGGCCGCGGCGGCGCCGCGCTCGCCACCGCCGCGATCGGCTCCTTCGTCGCCGGCACGCTCGGCACGCTGGCGCTGACCTTCCTCGCCCCCTACGTCGTGCGCCTCGCCCTGCATTTCGGCCCGGCCGAGTACTTCGCGCTGGCGGTGCTCGCCTTCACCACCGCCTCGACGATGCTCGGCAGCTCGTCGCTGCGCGGCCTGACCAGCCTGTTCCTCGGCCTCGCCATCGGCCTCGTCGGCATCGACACGCTGACCGGCCAGGCCCGCTTCACCTTCGGCAACCTCAACCTGCTCGACGGCGTGGACATCGTCGTCGTCGCGGTCGGCCTGTTCGCCGTCGGCGAGGCCCTCTACGTCGCCTCGCGGCCAGCGCTGCGCACGGTCGAGATCACCCCGGTCCGCGGCTCGCTGATGATGAGCGCCGCCGAATGGGCGCGCTCGTGGAAGCCGTGGCTGCGCGGCACCGCGCTGGGCTTCCCGTTCGGCGCCATGCCGGCCGGCGGCACCGAGATCCCGACCTTCATCTCCTACAGCCTCGAGCGGAAGCTGACGAAGTACCCCGAGGAGTTCGGCAAGGGTGCGATCGAGGGCGTGGCCGGGCCGGAGGCCGCCAACAACTCGGCGGTCGCCGGCGTGCTGGTGCCGCTCCTGACCCTGGGCCTGCCGACCTCGGCGACCGCCGCCATCCTGCTCGCCGCCTTCCAGTCCTACGGCCTGCAGCCGGGCCCGCTCTTGTTCACCAACTCGAGCTCGCTGGTCTGGGGGCTGATCGCCAGCCTCTACATCGGCAACTGCATGCTGCTGATCCTCAACCTGCCGCTGGTGGGCCTGTGGGTGCGGCTGCTGTCGATCCCGCAGCCGCTGCTCTACGGCGGCATCCTCGTGTTCAGCACGCTGGGCGTGTACAGCCTCAACGGCTCGACCTTCGACCTCTTCCTGCTGCTGATCCTGGGCATCGTCGGCTACATCATGCGCCGCTACGACTTCCCGGTGGCCCCCTGCATCATCGGCCTGATCCTCGGGCCCATGGCCGAGGAGCAGTTCCGCCGCGCCCTGTCGATCACCCAGGGCGACCTGACGGTGTTCGTCACCCACCCGATCTCGGCGGTCCTGCTGCTGGCGGCGGTGGCGGTGCTGGCGCTGCCCTGGGTGTTCCGCCGGCTGCAGAAGGCCTGAGCCGCCGCTTTCTTGCGACGCTCCGGGCTTTCTGCGAGGGTCCGCCCAAGCAGAAAGCGCCGCGGGAGGCCGCACCACCATGCAGAAGCTGCTCGTCTTCCAGTCCCTGTGGGCCATGGAGCGGCGCCACACCGACGGCATCGAGCCATCGCTCGAGGAGAACATGGCCCGGATTGTCGAGGCCGGGTTCGACGGGATCAGCACGCGCTACGACATGAAGGACTGGGCCCGCAGCGTCGCCAGGCTGCGCAAGCCGCACGGGCTGCAGGCCGAGGGCCAGTGCTTCCCGCAGACGGTCGACGACCTCAAGCCGATCCTCGAGACCTGCGTCGAGGTCGGCTGCCATCACCTCGACATCCAGCCCGACATCCGCCCGCGCCGCCTTCAGGACTGCATTCCGCTGCTCGAGGGCTGGCGGCGGCTTGCCGAGGAGGTCGACTTCCCGGTCTACATCGAGACGCACCGCGACCGGATGACGACCGACCTCTACTTCACCCTCGACCTGCTCGACTGCTTTCCTGACCTCAGGCTGGTCGGCGACCTGTCGCACTTCCTCGTCGGCCGCGAGTTCGCCGTGCCGGTCAGCGACGAGAACCACGCCTACATGCACCGCATCCTCGACAATGTCTGGGCCTTCCACGGCCGGGTGGCGTCGCGCGAGCAGGTGCAGATCGAGATCTCGTTCCCGCACCACCGGATGTGGGTCGACCTGTTCCTCGACTGGTGGGCCTACGGCTTCCGCAGCTGGCGCAAGCGCGCCGCCGCCGACGCCACCCTCGCCTTCACCTGCGAGCTCGGCCCCAAGCCCTATGCGATCACCGGCCGCGACGGCAACGACACCACCGACCGCTGGGCCGAGGCGCTGATGATGCGCGACATGGTCAAGGAGCTCTGGGCGAAGACGGCCTGAGCGCGGTCGCAGCCTGATCGGACCGCCTCCGCCGGCGCGGCGCGGCGGTCCGTGCGGGTTCGGCGGCGGTCGCGATCACGACCTCCTGTCGTCTGCAGCCACCTGTGAGGACAAGGTCGCCGGCAGTCCGCAGCGCGGTGTTGGTCTCACCCGGCGAACCCTTCGACGGCTTCGACGGCAACGGCAGCGACAGCCCTCCTCCGTCCGATTGGCATGTCGACGCCCGGAACGTGACGGTTGGTGGTCCTGACCACCTGTCGAGGATCATCGAGTACAACCCCATCAAGGGATCCTACTCGACGGTCGACGCAAGCTTTTTCGAAGTCCTGGGGCTCGTACTCGCCGACTTCAAGCATCCCTCGCTGCTGCTCTGGGCGCCTCGCCCGGAAGACTTGTCGACGGGCGAGCGGAAACTGGGCAAGCTGTCACATGATGGCGTGACGAGAACGCCGTCCAGACGACGGGGCCATTCCGGCCCCTTCCGGTGCGGGGAGAACGTCATGGATGGAATCGTACGGATCATCGTGGAGCTGATCGCCGGCGCGATCGGCGGCAACATCTCGGGTGCGGCCGCCAAGGGCACCAGTATCGGCACCGCCGGGAACTCGGTCGCCGGGGCCATCGGCGGCGTGATCCTGTCACAAGTCCTGGGCGCCTTGATGGGTGGCGGTGGCACCGAGGCCGTGGCCGATGCGGCCGCAGCTGCCACCGGCGGCGGCTTCGACCTCGGTGCGCTCGTCGGCCAGGTCGCCGGCGGCGGCATCGGCGGCATCATCCTGCAGCTGATCGTCGGCTTCATCATGAACCGCAACAAGGGCTGACGGCCGGTCAGCCCCAGCGGGCCCGCACGGCGGCGGCGACGTCGACGCGCGGGCCCCTGCGCTCGCCCTCGCCCGGCTTCGGCGGCGGCCAGCTGCGGCCCTCCAGCAGGTGCAGCAGCCCCGCCGGCAGGAAGCGCGAGCGGGCAGCGGCGACCCAGCGGTCCGAGCTCGTCCCTTCCGGGCGCAGCCAGACCCGCAGGGGCTGGATCAGGTGCAGCTCGTCCCGGGCCCGCGTCACCGCGACGTAGAGCAGCCGCCGTTCCTCCTCGATCTCGTCGGGACGCCCGGTGGCCATGTCCGACGGGATCCAGCCGTCGATGAGGTTGAGCACGTGCACCACCCGCCACTCGCGGCCCTTGGCCGAGTGGATGGTCGACAGGATCACGTACTCCTCGTCGAGATGCGGCGGCCCGGCGAGGTCGCCATGCCGGGCCGGCGGATCGAGGCCCAGCTCGTCGAGGAAGGCACGCGCCGTGGCATGCGTCGCGGCGATCGCCTGGAGCTGGTCGAGATCGAGCAGCCGGCCCGGCTCGGGCCCGTAGCGCTCGCCCAGCAGCGGCTCGTAGAAGGCCCGCACGCGCTCGACCCGTCCGGACCAGGCCCCCGGATCGGCCAGCAGACCCACCAGGGCCGGCCACAGCTCGCCGGCGGCCGCAGGCCCGCGCATCCCGTCCAGCGCCCGCACCGCGAAGCCCGCCTCGGCCAGCCGGTCCATCACCTTGCGGGCGAACCCCGGACCGGCGCCGGGCAGCAGCTTGAGGGTGCGAAAGGCCGCGACCCGGTCGCGCGGGTTCTCGATCCAGCGCAGCAGCGCCACCACGTCCTTGACGTGCGCCGCCTCGAGGAAGCGCAGGCCGCCGAACTTCCGGAACGGGATCTTCCGCCGCGCCAGCTCGATCTCGAGGGCGGCCGTGTGCGACGCGGTGCGGGCGAGCACCGCCTGCTCGGGTAGCGGCACGCCGGCCTCGCGCGCCGCCAGGATCTGCTCGCAGACATAGGCGGCCTGCGCCCCGTCGTCGGCGACGACGGCCAGCACCGGCCGCTGCCGCGACAGCCGGCGGCTGTGCAGCTTCTTGCGCAGGCCCTCGCTGGCCTGCGCCAGCAGGGCATTGGCGAGGTCGAGGATCGGCTGGGTCGAGCGGTAGTTCTCTTCCAGCGACACCACCGCCGGGGGCGGCGCGAAGGCTTTGGGAAAATCGAGGATGTTGCGGATGCTGGCCGCACGGAAGCCGAAGATCGCCTGGGCGTCGTCGCCGACCACGGCGAGCCCTCGCCCGTCCGGCTTCAGCCGCGCCAGGATCTGCGCCTGCAGGACGTTGGTGTCCTGGTACTCGTCGACGAGCACATGGTCGAAGTGGCCGCCGATCTCGGCGGCGAGCGCCGGGTCGGCCAGCATCTCGGCCCACCACAGCAGCAGGTCGTCGTAGTCGAGCAGTGCCTGCGCCTGCTTGGCCGCGGTGTAGGCGCGGAACAGCGCGCGCAGCTCGTCGTGCCAGGGCGCACACCAGGGAAAATGCCGGGCCAGCGTCCGCTCGAGCGGCTCGGCGGCGTTGACGCAGCGCGAGCAGATGGCCAGCGCCGTGGCCTTGCGCGGAAAGCGCCGGTCGCCCGCGGCGAGCCCGCTCTCGGCGCGGACGAGGTCCATGAGGTCCTCGGCGTCGCCGCGGTCGAGGATGGTGAAGCCCGCCTCCAGCCCGATGCGCTCGGCGTACTGCCGCAGCAGCCGCGCCCCGATGCCGTGGAACGTGCCGGCCCAGCCGAGACCGCTCGCGGCGACGTCGACCTTGGCCTGCTCGGCGCAGAGCCGGGCCGCCCGGCGGATCATCTCCTCGGCGGCGCGGCGGGTGAAGGTCAGCAGCAGCAGGCGCGCCGGATCGGCCCCCTCGAGCACCAGGTGGGCCACGCGATGCGCCAGCGTCGTCGTCTTGCCGGTGCCGGCGCCGGCGACGATCAGCAAGGGTCCCTGCGGCGCGCCGCCCGGTCCGACGGCGAGCGTCGCGGCGCGTCGCTGCGCGGGGTTGAGACGGTCCAGATGGGACGGTTGCGCCATGAAGCTCGCGGCCGGATCGACACCGCGAACTTTACCCGAACGGGCCACCGGCGCCACCTGAGGAAGCGGCGCCAAGCTGTGACCGGGGCGCGTCATTACCGGCGGTATCGCACAGGCTCCACCGACGATGCATGGCACCGTCCAGGCGGGCTGGCGTAGTGTCGCGCCGATGCGGCGTACGGATGGACGCAGGGGAGCGGCGCGGGCGATGCGGCGGTCGGGTCGACTGCGCAGGGGGATGGCGGCCGTCGGGGTCGCCTGCAGCCTTGCCGTCGTGCCGGCATCGGCCTCGACCGTGAGCGAGACCGCCGATCTCTCCGACGGCGGCGTCACCATCCAGGTCGACGGCGACATGCTCACGGTGAGGATCGAGGAACCGACGCCGCTGCGCGCGGTCCTCGCCATGATCGGCGATGCCACCGGCGCCGAGGTCATCGTCCGGCGCGATCCCGGTAGCGTCGGACCGGTTTCGATCCGCCGGCAGAGCGTCGCCGAGGTGTTGCGCCGCCTTTGCGGCGGCAACACCTTCGCCATCGCCCGGACCAGCGTGAACGATCCGGGGTTCGACTACGACACCATGAGCGCCGGGCGGGTGAAGCGGATCGTCGTGGTCGGACGCGACGGCCCGACGCTCGCCCTCCGCCAGCGCAGGGTCGCCTCGGCCCCGGCCTCCGGGGATCTGGCAGGCGAATCCGCCGACGAGCTCGGCTCGGAGGCCGCCGCTTCGGCGGAGCAGCACCTGCTCACGCTGGGCGACTCGCGCTCGCCCGAGGCGGTGACGGCGCTGGGCGAGGCGCTGGGCAGCACCGACGATCCCTCGCTGCGGCGGCTCGCGGTATCCTCGCTGTCGCGGATCGGCACGCCCGGAGCGCTTGCCGTCATCAGCCAGCGCGGCCTCGTCGACAGCGATGCGTCGGTGCGCCTGACCGCCGCCCAGGCCCTCTGGCAGCGCCAGGGCAGTCTCGCGGCGCCGCGCCTGCTCTCCGCGGCCCAGGTCGAGCGCGATCCGAACCTGCGGGCAACGCTGGTGCGGATGGCCAGCGCCGCCCGGCAGAAGCCGGTGGTGGACGAGCCCGCGCCGTACGACTAGGTGGCGGACGGGCGGAGGTTGATCACCCGCGCCACGCTCGGATGCCCGGCAGCATCGAGCGCGAACAGCATGTAGTTGCCCGGCAGAACGATTCCCGGATCGTCGGGAATCGTCAGGCTGTAGCCGGTGTTGGCGGAGCCGCCGCTGACCGCCAGCGGAATGCGTCGCTGGTCGTTGTTCACCGAATGCGTGGCCGCCGCCATCCGGACCAGGGCGAACGTCGCCGCGTCCGGCGATGTCGCCACGCTGATCGTCTCGCCAAGGACCGCGGAGGGCGGTGCCGCGCGCAGTTCGGGCCGCGGTGCGGGCGTTCCGTCGGGGTTGAGCAGGTAGGGCGGAGTCAGGATCTCGATGTCCGGATGATTGGCCGTGCAGTCCAGACCGCAAAGACCGCCGCCTCCGGCCATGACCCGACCGTCGAGCAGCAGCAGCGCCATGCTGTGATAGTTCCGCGGCACGGCCATGGGCGGAAGGCGCGTGAACGTGCCGGTCACCGGACTCCAGATCTCCGGCATCAGCACCGAGCCGCGATCGCTGAAGCCCACCGACTGGTTCATGCCGCCGATCACGACGACATCGCCGGTGGGCAGGACGACGCTATTGTGCATGGCCCTCGGGAAGGCCATCGAACGCTGCCGGGTCAGGGTCACGGGAACGTCGGGACCGCCGCTGAAGTCGATCACGTACGCGGTGTCGGTGGCATTGGCGGTCGAGCCGCTGTAGGCGGGCGCGCCCCCAATCGTCAGCAGCTTGCCGACGTCGAAGAGGATGGCATTGCCGTTCATGGCGTAGGGATCGGAGCCACGGAGACCGGCATCGACGACGTTGCCGAAACCCTTGGTGTCGATCCAGTGCATCGCCGCCGAAGGGCCGGCCTGAAAGACCCAGCCGTCTCGCCATGCCGCCAGCCAGATATGGTTGTCCGCGCGAAAGATCCCGCCGGGATCGGGTGCGATGAAGGGATCGACCGGAATGCCCGGCATCTTCCGCCAGCCGACCCCATCGGTCCAGATCTCGCCGTGCTTGCCGCCCAGGCCGCCGTTCCACGAACCGCCAAGCGTCAGCACCTCTTCGAGCGACGTCAGGGTGTTGGCCTCGTAGCCTCGCGGAATGTTCATCGCGGACGCGGCCGACCAGGTGTTGCTCGCCGGGTCGAAGATGCTGGTCTTCTCGGACGAGCTGCCGCCGTTGACGAGCAGGCGGCCATCGGCGAGCAGCGCCGTTCCCGGGCAGAACATGTCATGCCCGGTCTCGCTGACCAGCGTCTCGGTCGCTGACATGCTCACCGGATCGATGATCGTGGTGAAGGTCTGTCCCGTTCCGACGGCGTAGGCGAAGCGTCGGTAGGCCGACCAGGCGAGCACGCGGCCGTCGGGCAGGTTGGCCGCCGCGACAGGGATGGTGCTCAGCGTCAGCTTCGCGGTCCAGGAGGCCGGCAACGGCTGCGTCGACAGGGACCAGCGCTGCTCGTTCCCGGTGCCGCATTTGCCCTGGATGATCTTGGTGTTATCGGCACGGGCCGCGCCGGCAACCGCCATGCAGTACCCGCTGCGACGCAGTTGCAGCGAGACCCATTCGTCGTTCTTTATGACACGCCAGGTCTCGCCGGCGACATTGCCGCAGCTGGCCTGGACGAGAGCGGCGTTCTGGGTCTTCGGGTCGCCGTTCACGGCGACGCAAAATCCGGTCGCCTGCGAGACGATGCGGTAGCCGTTGACCACCGGCACCAGCTTCCACTGCTCGGCAGCGGCGCCCGTGCAGACGCGCTGGACCAGTTTGGCGCCGACCGCGGTCGCTCCGCCTTCCGGCACGACGCAGCGGCCGCTCAGCCGCGACACGATGATGAGCTGATCGGCCGGGACCGGAGCGGCTCGGAGTTCGCCGGCGACGCCCGACAGGCCCAACGCGACGAGCAACCCGACAATGAAGAAGCGCATCAATCGACCCCACCACATCACACCAATTCAACCGTAGCCTAGAGCTCGGCGGGACCCGTTGAAATAGAATATACGGCACATACGAATATGCGTGTATCTCGCAATAGTTTACATTCGTACCCCCTAACGGTATCGTTCAGACGAAGCGGCGGCTGGCCTCGCGGCGGGCCAGCGTGTAGGAGCCTGCCGTCCGAAATGCGGACGGGTCAGCGGGAGCCTGTCAGGTGGCCAATGTCGCGGTCGTCGGCTCGCAGTGGGGCGACGAGGGCAAGGGCAAGATCGTCGACTGGCTGTCGGAGCGCGCCGATGTGGTGGTGCGCTTCCAGGGCGGTCACAATGCCGGGCACACCCTCGTCGTCGACGGCGTCACCTACAAGCTGTCGCTCCTGCCCTCGGGCGTGCTGCGTCCGGGCAAGCTGTCGATCATCGGCAACGGCGTCGTCATCGACCCGTGGGCGCTGCTCGCCGAGATCGCGGCGATCGCCAACCAGGGCGTGGTCGTCGGTGCCGACCGCCTGCGCATCGCCGAGAACGCGGCGCTGATCCTGCCGCTGCACGGCGAGCTCGACCGGGCCCGCGAGCAGGCCCGTGCCGACAGCAGCGAGGGGGCCGGCAAGATCGGCACCACCGGCCGCGGCATCGGTCCGGCCTACGAGGACAAGGTGGCGCGCCGCGCCATCCGCATCTGCGACCTGGCCGATCCGGCGACCCTGGCTGCCAAGGTCCACGACCTGCTGCTGCACCACAACGCGCTGCGCCGCGGCCTCGGCATCGACGAGGTCGATGCCGCGATGCTGACCCGGGAGTTGAACGACATCGCCCCGCGCCTGCTGCCCTTCGCCGAGCCGGTCTGGCTGCGGCTGTCGGACCTGCGCCGCGCCGGCCGGCGGATCCTGTTCGAGGGCGCCCAGGGCGCCATGCTCGATGTCGACCACGGCACCTACCCGTTCGTCACCTCGTCGAACACGATGAGTGCCGCCGCCGCCATGGGCTCGGGCGTGGGCCCGGACGCCGTCGGCTTCGTGCTGGGCATCACCAAGGCCTACACGACGCGGGTCGGCTCGGGCCCCTTCCCCACGGAGCTGCACGACGACATCGGGCGCAGGCTGGGGGAGCGCGGCCGCGAGTTCGGCACCGTCACCGGCCGGCCGCGCCGCTGCGGCTGGTTCGACGCCGTGCTGGTCCGCCAGGCGGTCAAGCTCGGCGGCATCCACGGCCTGGCGCTGACCAAGCTCGACGTGCTCGACGGCATCGAGCGGCTGCGCGTCTGCACGGCCTACAACCTCGGCGGCCAGACGCTGCACCACCTGCCCGCCGGCATGGGCGCGCAGGCCGCGGCCAGGCCCGTCTACGAGGAGCTCGACGGCTGGCAGGACAGCACGCAGGGTGCCCGCAGTTTCGCCGACCTGCCCGCCAACGCGGTCAAGTATGTCAAGCGGCTCGAGGAGCTGGTGCAGTGCCCGGTGGCCCTGCTGTCGACCAGCCCGGCCCGCGAGGACACCATCCTGGTCCGCGACCCGTTCGCCGACTGAGCCCGCCCGCCGGGTCCCGGCCCGGGGGCGACGGCAACGGCGTGACCATCTGGTCCGGCGGGACATCCATGTGAGCTGGGGCGTCACGGAACTTGTCGCCCGAGGTGACCGGTGACAGGATCGATTCAACGTCGATTCTTGATCGGATTTCGAGATGACGATTGTTCTTGGCTCCGGAAACCAGACCTACGCGCCGGCCCTGCATCCCGACGAGGACCTCTACGGCGACACGGATGGAACCCTGAGCTCGGGTCGCGCCGGCAGCGACCGGTTGACCATCACCACCGAGACGCCGTCCTTTCCCTCGATCTATGGCGATGCGTTCATCCTCGAGGGCACCGCCCGCGGCGGCAACGACCGGTTCTGGATCGACGGCTACGGCGACTTCTTCGGCGACGCCCGGATCATCCAAGGGCATGCACGCGGCGGCGATGACTACATCGAGCTCTCGGCCAACGAGGACAACGGCCTCGATATCTGGGGCGACGCCTTCGAGATGCACGGCCACGCCCGCGGCGGCGACGACACCATCATCATGCGGTCGGAAGCCGAGATGTGGGGCGATGCGCTGGTCCTGGACGGGCATGCCGTCGGCGGCAACGACCGGTTCATCGTCACGGCCGATGACGCCTTGATCTTCGCCGACGGAGACCTCGACGGGTTCGCCCGCGGCGGTCGTGACAAGGTCGTCATCCTTGCCGACGAGGTCAGCGTCGAAGGCGACGGGACCATGACGGGCGACGCCATCGGCGGCAACGACACCATGATTGTCCGGGGTCGTGACGCCTTTCTCATCGGCGACGGCGGGAACCTGGTGGACAATGCCCGGGCGGGGAACGACCGGCTCTATGGCGGCAAGGGCGACGATGGCGCCCGCGGCGACGCCGATGCCGTCGGCGCCATCGGCACCGGCGTGGTCTGCGGCAACGACCTCATCGTCGGCGGAGCCGGCGACGACGACCTCGCCGGCGACACACGCTACGGCTGGCGCGGTCAGGCCGGCAATGATCGGCTCTTCGGCGATGCCGGGAACGACACGATCTATGGCGATGCCTACTACGGCGGCCAGGCCTTCTCCGGCGAGGGAATGTTCTTCGTCTCCGGCGCGGACATTATCGACGGCGGTAACGGCAACGACACAATCTACGGCGACATCTGGCTCACCAATCGTGACTTCACCCACACGGCCGGAAACGACCTGATCCGGGGCAACGCCGGGGACGACATCATCGCCGGCGACACCGGCGAGGCCATGGACGACAGCGGCGGTGACGACAGGCTGTTCGGCGGTTCGGGAAACGACACGATCTACGGCGACGTCATCCAGACGGAGCAGACGTTCTTCGACAACGCTGATCCGCAACTCGGCGGACCGGCCCTCGCCTTCGTCGCCGGCAACGACACCATCGCCGGCGGAGCGGGCAACGACACGCTCTACGGCGACGCCGGCAGGGTGGCCGAGGAGACGGCGTTCACCGCCGGCGCCGATCGCTTCGTCTTCGCAAAGGGTGCGCTGGGCGACGACAGCATCAACGACTTCCAGCAGGGCCTCGACCGCATCGACGTGAGGAGCCTCTGCATCACCGGCCTGGCCGGGCTCGACATCGACGACGGCAGCGGCAGCAGCGTCATCACCTGGGCCAATGGCGACACGCTGACGGTGGTCGACGCGACCGGCCTGACGGCCGTCGACTTCATCTTCGCCTGAGTCTTGCGCGACGCAGCAGCCAGGCGGCCTCGTCGACCAGGACCGACATCACCTCGAGCACCAGCAGGCCGGCGCCGATGCCGAACAGGCGGTCGAGCGCCGGCGCCATCGTGTCGCTCGGCCCCTGCCCCTGCACCATCGCCACGATGAGCCCGAAGCCTGCCTGCGTTCCGGCGTAGGCGACGGGGCTGCCGCCGAGATGCACATGGGCCACGGCGACGAGGGCGAGGAGGAACCCGAGCAGCCACGGGACGAAGGCGCCGTTGACGAGTCCGAGCAGCAGGATGCCGAGCGCGCCGCCGATCAGGCAGCCGAGGAAGCGGTTCAGCGCCTTCCAGCGCATCGCGTCGCGCGCCGGCTGCATCAGCAGGACGACCGACGAGAACACCGTGGCCAGCGCCGGCAGGTCGAAGGTCGACCACAGCGCCGGCAGCACCGACAGGGTGAGGCCGGTCGTGAGCGACGAACGGAGCAGCGCCTCCTCGGGCGGCGGCACCGGATCGGGCGGTGGCGCCGAACGCTCGGGCAGCAGCAGCACCGCCATGACGGCGGCAACCGCGACCCCAAGGGCCACCTCGACGGCGCGGAACCATGCCACCTCGAAGGTCGAGGCCGGGTTGCCCAGGCCCGAGTAGATCACGATCAGCGCCGTCACCGACGACAGCAGCCAGGCGTAGCTGTAGCGGCTGGTGAGTTGCTGCCGGTGGGCCACGACACCCAGCACGAACAGGAACACGTGCATGGCGAGGTGCTGGTCGGCGAGCAGGGCGATCGCGACGCAGCCGAGGGCGGCGCCGGCGATCGACGCCGTCATCCGCCAGGCCGCCCGCACCAGCGACGCATGCGCCGAGGGCTGCATGCACACCCAGGCCGAGATCCCGGCCCACCACGGGTCCTGCATGTGCAGGCTCAGCGCCAGCAGGACCGCCGCCACCACGGCGACGGCCGAGGCCCAGGGACGGCCGCTCTCCCCGCCCAGCAGCCGGATGCGGCGGAGGTCGGCGCGGAGATGGTCGACGAAGCGGCCGTGCGCCGGTGCCGCAGCAGCCCCGCTCACGGCAGCCACAGCACCCGGGCGTCGGCCCCCATGTGCAGGCGGATGTCCTCGGGCAGCGCGTCCAGCGTGATCGTCACCGGGAAGCGCCGCGGCAGCCGGATCCAGTCGGTGGTCGGCTCGACATAGGGCAGCAGGGCCTCGGGCTCCGGCGAGCGGGCGATCCCGCGCGACACGCCCTTCACCGTGCCGTCGAACCAGCGCCACGGATAGGCATCGAGCCAGACCTTTACCTTCGTCCCCGGCACCATCCCCGCCGCGACATATTCCTTGTAGTTGGCGATGATCCGCCAGGCCGTGTCGTCGACGACGCCGAGCAGCGGCACGCCGGTCCGCGCGTAGTCGCCGACCCGCAGGCTGAGCTGGTTGACGTAGCCCGTGACCGGCGAGCGGACGATGGTGCGGTCGAGGTCGTGCTGAGCCAGGGCCAGGCGCGCCCGCTCGGTCTCGACGATCGCCGCCTGGTCGGCGACCGCGGCGGCGGCGGCAGCAAGCTGGGCGTTGGCGGCGTCCACGTCGGCCTTGCCGGAAGTCAGCGCCGAGGTGGCGGTATCGACCGCCGCCTGCGGCAGGTCGCCCTTGGCATGCAGGTCCCTCGTACGGTCCGAGGTCTCCTGGGCCAGCAGCAGCCGGGCCTGCGCCCGATCGACGGCGGCCTGCGCGGTCTTCAGCGCATCCTGGCGGTCGGCGATCTCGGCCTCGGCGGCGGCCAGAACCTTCTGCTGCAGGTCGACGGCCAGCTGGTAGCGCGACGGGTCGATGGTGACGAGCAGGTCGCCGGTGGCGACGTGCTGATTGTCGATGACGTGCAGACCGACGACCGCACCTTCGACATCGGGGGCGATCCCGACCATGTCGGAGCGGACGTAGGCATCGCCCGTGTAGGCGACGAAGCGGTAGCCGAACAGCCAGGCGAAAGCCGCGAGGACCAGGAGGCCGAGGATGACGAGGCGGAGCCCGTGGCGCATGCGGTGTCCCTGGGTTCCGTTCGGAGCAGCCGGGCCTTCAGCCTAGCCGTCCGTCCGGCCGTCGGCCAAGGGCCCTCGCCTCAGGCCTCGGTGGTGCGACCGCCGGGCATGCGCGCCGACGGCACCGCGTCGAGACCCTCGCGGTGGATCAGGCGGCGCACGACCGGGGCGCCGCGTCGCGGTGGAAGCGGGTCGCCTGCGCCACCACCGCGCCGTCGGCCGCGGTCATCCGGCGCAGCTGGCGCAGATGCTCGAGCCAGCTGCCGACGGTGAACGCCTCGACCCAGTGCTCGGCGTCGGAGGTGTCCTGGAACAGCTGCCAGCGCCGCGCGCCGTCGCGCCGGCGCAGGTGGCCGACCTCGTCCATCGCGGTGGCGAAGGCGCGGGCGTCGTCCAGCGCCACCTTGTACTCGACGAGGACCAGCACCGGCCCTTCCTCGATGTCGAAGTCGACCTTGGGCTCGGGCCGCTGCCAGTCGGGTGCCGGCCGCAGGTCGCGGGCCTCGCCACCGGGCAGCCTCGCCACCAGGTGCAGCGCGAGGCTGGCCAGCATCACCGCCCCGGAAACCGCCAGGGACGCCGGCGTGCCGATCCCGTGCGCCAGCTCGCCCCAGATCCACGAGCCCAGCGCCATGCCGCCAAACACCACCATCTGGTAGATCGACAGCATCCGCGCCTGGACCCAGAAGGCGCTCGACATCTGCACGGCGATGTTGAACGTCGAGAAGGCCCCGAGCCAGGCAGCACCGGCGAACGGCAGGGCGACGATCACCACCGGCAGCACCGGAAAGAGTCCGGCGACCAGCGTCGCGGCGCCGAAGATGCCGCTGAGGATGGTCACCAGCTGCTCGTTGCCGAGGCGGTGGCGCATCGGGTGGATCAGGAAGGCCCCGCCCATGGCGCCGACGCCGAACGAGCCCAGCAGCACGCCGTAGAGCACCGGGCCGCCGCCCATCTGCTCGCGCGCCAGCACCGGCAGCAGCGCCATCACCGAGGCGGCGGCGAAGCCGAAGACGAGGCCGCGCAGCAGCGTCGCCTGGATCGGCGGCGCCTGGCTGACGTAGCGCAGGCCGGCGATCACCGCCCCGCCGACCCGCTCGCGCGGCAGGTCCGGCTCCCGCTCGGTCCGCCGCAGGCCGAACAGGACGACCAGCATGCCGATGCCGAGCAGGGCGTTGAGCAGGAACGCCGCCTCGGCGCCGGCGGCGGCGACGACCGTACCGCCCAGGGCCGGGCCCAGCGAGCGGGCGAGATTGAAGGCGACGGCGTTCAGCGTGACGGCGGCAGCGAGCTCGCGCGCCGGGACGAGCTCGCGCACCACCGCCTGCCACGCCGGACCGTTGAGCGCCGCTCCGGCCCCGAGGGCGAAGGTCAGCAGCAGCAGCAGCCACGGCCCGACCACACCACCCCAGGCAAGGACCGCCAGCAGGGCCGAGATGCCCAGCACCCAGGCCTGCGCCACGATCAGGACGGTGCGGCGGTCCCAGACGTCGGCGGCAGCACCGGCGATCAGCGCCAGCAGCAGGATCGGCGCCTGGGTGGCGGTCTGGATCAGCGCCACCATGTCGGGCCGCGGGTCCAGCTGGGTCATCAGCCAGGCCGCACCGACGCCCTGGATCAGCCAGCCGAAGTTGGCGGCGAGGTTGGCGATCCAGACGGTGCGGAACCGCTTGCGCCGCAGGGTCGCCAGCATGCCCTGCGAGGCGCCGTCCGGGCGCGCCGCCGACGCCATGCCTAGGGGCCGCGCCGGCGGGCCGGTATCACCCTCAGCGGTGCGCGGCGTTGAACGCGTCGAGCGCCTTCGAGCCCGGGCACAGCACCGGCTGGTCCAGCGTGTTCAGCGGCTGGTCGACGGTGTTGCAGGCGGCGTGCAGGTCGCGCGCGTCGGGATCGATGTAGAGCAGGCCGGTGACGACCTCGCCGTCGACCTGGCGCTGCTGCAGGTAGGTCAGCGCCGCCACCCGGTCGCTCGGATCGTATTCGTCGTGCAGCTTGCGGAACTGCAGCACGCTGCCGTTGTGCTGGGTCACCCGCTGCACCGAGCCCGGCTCGTAGTCCGTGGTGATCTCCTTGCGGCCGACCATCACGTCGAGGAAGTTGACCGCGTTGTTGTGCTCGCGGACGTAGTCGAAGCTCTTCGTCGAGCCGCTGTGGTTGTTGAAGGCGATGCACGGGCTGATGACGTCGATCACCGCCGCGCCGTGGTGGCGCAAGGCACCCTTGATCAGCGGCACCAGCTGCTTCTTGTCGCCCGAGAAGCTGCGCGCGACGTAGGTGGCGCCGAGGATCAGCGCCATGCTGGCGAGGTCGATCGGCTGGTCGTTGTTGGTGCTGCCCTGCTTGCTGCGGGTGCCGACGTCGGCGGTCGCCGAGAACTGCCCCTTGGTCAGGCCGTACACGCCGTTGTTCTCGACGATGTAGACCATGTTGACGCCGCGCCGGACGCAGTGCGCGAACTGGCCGAGGCCGATCGAGGCGGAGTCGCCGTCGCCGGAGACGCCCAGGTAGATCAGGTCGCGGTTGGCGAGGTTGGCGCCGGTCAGCACCGACGGCATGCGGCCGTGGACGCTGTTGAAGCCGTGGCTGCTGCCGAGGAAGTAGGTCGGTGTCTTCGACGAGCAGCCGATGCCCGAGAGCTTGGCCACCCGGTGCGGCTCGATGTCGAGCTCGAAGCAGGCCTGGATGATGGCGGCGCTGATCGAGTCGTGGCCGCAGCCGGCGCACAGGGTCGAGATCGCCCCCTCGTAGTCGCGGTGGGTGTAGCCCAGCGCGTTGGCCGGGAGCTTGGGGTGATGCAGCTTCGGCTTGGCGATGTAGGTCATGGGACGGCCTTGCGCAGCGGCACGACGTTGAGCGCGGTCAGGCGCTCGGCGACTTCCTCGACGATGAAGCGGGCGGTGATCGGCGTGCCGTCATAGTGCAGGAGCGCGATGAAGCGCGCCGGATCGATGCCGCATTCGTTGACCAGCAGCGTGCGCATCTGCGCATCGCGGTTCTGCTCGACGATGAACACCTGGTCATGCTCGTTGATGAACTCGACGACCTCGTCGGCGAACGGGAAGGCGCGCAGCCGCAGCGTGTCGAGATGGATGCCGCGGCGCTCCAGCGCCACCAGCGCCTCGTCCACCGCCGGTCCGGACGAGCCGTAGTAGATCAGCCCGTACCTGGTCGGCTGGCGGGCGGCGCGGTGCACCGGCTTCGGCACCTGCGCCTTGGCGGTCTCGAACTTGCGCAGCAGGCGCTTCATGTTCTCGACGTAGACGTTGCCGTCCTCGGTGTAGCGGGCATAGGCGTCGCGCGAGGTGCCGCGGGTGAAGAACGAGCCGCGCGACGGGTGCGTGCCCGGCACCGTGCGCCACGGGATGCCGTCGCCGTCGACGTCGAGGTAGCGGCCGAACTCCTTGCCGGCCTCGAGGTCGGCGAAGGTCATCACCTTGCCGCGGTCGTAGGTGCGGCTGTCGTCCCACTGCAGCGGCTCGCACAGCCACTCGTTCATGCCGATGTCGAGGTCGAGCAGGACGAACACCGGGGTCTGCAGCCGCTCGGCGAGGTCGAAGGCCTCGGCGGCGAACTCGAAGCACTCCTTCGGATCCTGCGGCAGCAGCAGGACGTGCTTGGTGTCGCCGTGGCTGGCATAGGCGCAGATCAGCAGGTCCGACTGCTGGGTGCGGGTCGGCATGCCGGTCGACGGCCCGCCCCGCTGCACGTCGAAGATGACCGCCGGGATCTCGGCGAAGTAGGCGAGGCCCAGGAACTCCTGCATCAGCGAGATGCCGGGCCCGGAGGTGGCGGTGAACGAGCGGGCGCCGTTCCAGCCGGCGCCGATCACCATGCCGATCGCCGCCAGCTCGTCCTCGGCCTGGACGATGGCGTAGCGGCCCTTGCCGGTCTCCGGGTCGTGGCGGAAGCGCTTGCAGTGCTTGGCGAAGGCCTCGGCCACCGAGGTCGACGGCGTGATCGGGTACCAGGCGGCGACGGTGGCGCCGCCATAGACGCAGCCCAGGGCCGCCGCATCGTTGCCGCCGAGAAAGATCCGGTCGCCGACCCGGTCGGCCCGGCGGACGCGCAGGCTGCAGCGGCCGGCGAGCTCGGCCCTGGCATGGTCCCAGCCGATGCCCAGGGCCTCGATGTTGGGCCCGATCAGCTTGTCCTTGCCCTTGTACTGCTGGCCGATCAGCGCCTCGACGGCGGCCCGGTCCATGTCGAGCATCGCCGCCAGGGCGCCGACATAGACGATGTTCTTGAACAGCTGGCGCTGCTTCGGGTCGGACCAGATCCGCGCGCACATCTCGGTCAGCGGCATCGCCAGCACGGTGATGTCGCTGCGCAGGCGCTCGGGCGCGATCGGCCGGGTGGAGTCGTAGAACAGGTAGCCGCCGGGCTCGATCGAGGCGATGTCGGCGTCCCAGGTCTGCGGGTTCATCGCCACCATGAGGTCGACGCCACCGCCGCGCCGGCCGAGCCAGCCCTCCTCCGACACCCGCACCTCGTACCAGGTCGGCAGGCCCTGGATGTTGGAGGGGAAGATGTTGCGCGAGGCGATCGGCACGCCCATGCGCAGGATCGACTTGGCGAACAGCGTGTTGGCGCTGGCCGAGCCCGAGCCGTTGACGTTGGCGAACTTGACGACGAAGTCGTTCGTCGCGGTTAGCGGCTGCGACATGCGGCACCGGCCTGAGTCGTTTGGAGCAGGAACTTCTGCATGTCCCAGGCACCCGTCGGGCAGCGCTCGGCGCAGAGCCCGCAGTGCAGGCAGACGTCCTCGTCCTTGACCATGATCCGCCCGGTCTTGAGCCCGGACGACACGTACAGCGCCTGGTCCGTGTTGCCGGCCGGCGCGTTCAGGCGCCCGCGCAGCTCGTCCTCGGGCGCGTTCGGGGTGAAGGTGATGCAGTCCATCGGGCAGATGTCGACGCAGGCATCGCACTCGATGCACTGGCCGGCCGAGAACACCGTCTGGACGTCGCAGTTGAGGCAGCGCTGGGACTCCAGCGCCGCGAGCTTGCGGTCGTAGCCGAGCTCGACCTCGATGCGGATGTCGCGGAGCGCCACGTCGTTGTCGACGTGCGGGACCTTGTAGCGCAGGTCGAGCGAGACGTTGTTGTCGTAGCTCCACTCGTGGATGCCCATCTTCTGGCTCACGAGATTGGCGTTCGGCGGCGGGCGGACGGCGACGTCCTGGCCGGTGCAGTGGAGGTCGATCGACACCGCCGCGGCGTGGCCGTGCGCCACCGCCCAGATCACGTTCTTGGGCCCGAAGGCGGCGTCGCCGCCGAAGAACACCTGCGGATGGGTCGACTGCAGCGTCTCGGGATGGACCCGCGGCATGCCGCGCCGGTCGAACTCGACGCCGATGTCGCGCTCGATCCAGGGGAACGCGTTCTCCTGGCCGACGGCGACCAGCACGTCGTCGCATTCCATGTGCACGTCGGGCTCGCCCGACGGGACCAGGTCGCGGCGGCCCTGCGCATCGTAGCGCGGCTCGACCTTCTCGAAGACGATGCCGGTCAGGCGGCCGTCCGCATGGGTGAACGCCTTGGGGACGAGGCAGTTGTGGATGGGGATGCCCTCGTGCATGGCATCCTCCTTCTCCCACGGCGACGCCTTCATCTCGTCGAAGCCGCTGCGGACGACGACGCGGACGTCGGTCCCGCCGAGGCGGCGCGAGGTCCGGCAGCAGTCCATGGCGGTGTTGCCGCCACCGAGCACGATGACCCGCTTGCCGATGCTGGTGATGTCGCCGAACGAGACGCGCGACAGCCAGTCGATGCCGACATGGATGTGCTCGGCAGCCTCGCGCCGGCCCGGCACGTCGAGGTCGCGGCCGCGCGGCGCGCCGGAGCCGACGAAGACCGCGTCGAAGCCCTCGTCGAGCAGGCCCTTCAGGCTGGTGACGCCCGCCCCCAGCCGGATCTCCGGGCCCATGTCGAGGATGTAGCCGATCTCCTCGTCGAGCACGGCGTCGGGCAGGCGGAAGCGCGGGATCTGCGAGCGCATCATCCCGCCGGCCTGGGCCTCGCGCTCGAACAGCACGACCTCGTAGCCGAGCGGCAGCAGGTCGCGGGCCACGGTCAGCGAGGCCGGACCGGCGCCGACCAGCGCCACGCGCTTGCCGTTCCGTGCCGCCGGCGGCTGCGGCAGGCGGGCGCGGATGTCGCCCTTGTTGTCGGCGGCGACGCGCTTCAGCCGGCAGATGGCGACCGGCTGCTCCTCGACCCGGCCGCGCCGGCATGCCGGCTCGCAGGGACGGTCGCAGGTGCGCCCGAGCACGCCCGGGAACACGTTGGACTTCCAGTTGACCATGTAGGCGTCGGCGTAGCGGCCGGCGGCAATGAGCCGGATGTATTCCGGCACCGGCGTGTGCGCCGGACAGGCCCACTGGCAGTCGACGACCTTGTGAAAGTATCCGGGATCACGGATGTCGGTGGGTGGCACCCCGTCAGCCACCACCGACTGCGGTCGTGGCTCCTCGACGCCTGCCGTTGCCATGTACCTTCCAGATCACTCCATCCCGCGGGACGCGCGGTCCCGGGAGATCGCCCCCGATAGCCTTGGCTCGACCGGTTCACCGCCGATCTGTGACCGCGGACTATACTGTCCGGCCGCGGAATTGCTACGGCACACCAACAACAGACGGCATTTTGTGACGCCCTCGCCCGAGCTCAGGCGGCGAGCCGGTCGAAGGCCACCTTGGGCAGGCGCTTGACCGGGCCGAGCGCGGTCAGCGTGGCCGGGCCGGCCCCCAGCACGCGCTTGCCGACCCGGCGCACCGCCGCGGCATCCACGGCGTCGATGCGGGCGACGATCTCCTGCGTCGAGACCCGCCGGCCGTAGCACTGGACCTGGCGGGCCAGCTCCTCGCAGACGGCGGAGCAGCTCTCGAGCGCCATCAGCACGCCCGCCTTGAGCTGGGCACGGGCGCGCGCGACCTCCTCCTCGCTGGCCTGGTCGAGCAGCAGCGCCGTCTGCTCCGCCACCACCGGCATCAGCTCCTTGATGTCCTTGGCCCCGGTCCCGGCGTAGACGCCGAACAGGCCGGTGTCGGCATAGGCCGAGGCGAAGGTGAACACCGAGTAGCACAGGCCGCGGTTCTCGCGGACTTCCTGGAACAGCCGCGACGACATCCCGCCGCCCAGCGCCGTCGACAGCACCTGCAGGGCGTAGTGGTCGGGATCGTGCCACGGCAGGCCCTGCCAGCCGATGCACAGGTGCACCTGCTCGAGATCCTTGCGGCTGTCGACCAGCCGGCCGCCGCGGTAGGCCGCCGGCTCCGGCGGCGACGTCGTGCCGGCCGGAAGGTCGCCGAACAGCTTCTGCGCCAGCTCGACCAGCCGGTCGTGCTCGACCTTGCCGGCCGCCGCCAGCACCATCCGCGACGGCACGTAGTGGGTGCCCATGTAGTCGACCATGGCCTCGCGCGGCATCGCCGCCACGATCTTCTCGGGCCCGAGGATCGAGCGGCCCATCGCCTGGTCGGGGAAGGCCACCTCCTGGAAGAGGTCGAAGACGAGGTCGTCGGGCGTGTCCTGGACCTGGCCGATCTCCTGCAGGATGACGTGCCGCTCCTTCTCCAGCTCGGTCGCATCGAAGGTCGAGTGGCGCAGGATGTCGGCGATCAGCTCGGTTGCCAGCGGCACGTCGCCGGCCAGCACGCGGGCGTAGTAGGCGGTGTGCTCGCGCGAGGTGTAGGCGTTGAGGGCACCGCCGACGTTCTCGATCTGCTCGGCGATCGCCCGCGCCGAGCGCGTCGTCGTGCCCTTGAACGCCATGTGCTCGAGCATGTGCGCGACGCCGTTGACCTCGGCCCGCTCGTAGCGGGTGCCGACGTCGACCCAGACGCCGACCGCCGCCGTCTCGACCCGCGGCAGCAGCTCGCTGACCACCCGCATCCCGTTCGGCAGGGTCGTGATCGAGGTCGGCTGCTCGTCGATCAAGGGCTCAGCACCTTCTGGCGGATGTGCGCGCGCAGCGCGTCGAGGTCGTTGGCCAGCGTGACGCAGCGCTCCGGCAGGTCGAACAGGCCGGCCATGTGCGGTGGCAGCGCCGGCCGCACGCCGGCGGCCGCCTCGACCGCGTCCGGGAACTTGGCGGGATGCGCCGTCGCCAGCGTCACCATCGGCACCGCCGCCTCGGGCCGGCAGGCGGCGGCCCCGGCGAGGCCGACCGCCGTGTGCGGGTCGATCAGCTCGCCGGTCCGGCGCAGCGTGTCCGCGATCACGTCACGGGTCGTCGACTCGTCGGTCCGGTGCCCGGCGAACAGGCCGCGCGCCCGCTCGAGGGCCGCCGGTGCCACCGCCGCCGAGCGGTCCCTGGCAAAGCCGGCCATCCACGCCCGCACCGCCGCCGGATCGCCGTCCAGCAGGTCGTGGACCAGCCGCTCGAAATTGCTGGCGACCTGGATGTCCATGCTCGGGCTGATGGTGGGATGGACCTCGCCGGCGGCGTAGCGGCCGGTGGCGAGAAAGCGGGCAAGGATGTCGTTGCGGTTGGTGGCGACCACCAGCCGCGCCACCGGCAGGCCCATGCGGTGCGCCGCGTAGCCGGCATAGACGTCGCCGAAATTGCCGGTCGGCACCGAGAACGCGACCGGCCGGTCGGGCGAGCCCAGGGAGACCGCCGCCGACACGTAGTAGGCGATCTGGGCCATGATCCGGGCCCAGTTGATCGAGTTGACGGCGGCGAGGCGGGCCTCGTCGCGGAAGGCGAGGTCGTTGAACAGCGCCTTCACCAGGTCCTGGCAGTCGTCGAAGGTGCCCTGGATGGCGATGTTGTGGACGTTGGCGTCCGGCACCGTCGTCATCTGCCGACGCTGTACCTCGGACACTCGCCCCAGCGGGTGGAGGATGGCGATGCGCATGCGCTCGCGCCCGGCCACCGCCCGGATCGCCGCCGAGCCGGTGTCGCCGGACGTCGCCCCGACGATGGTGATGGTCTCGCCGCGCCGCGCCAGCACCTCGGCGAACAGCAGGCCCAGCAGCTGCAGCGCGAAGTCCTTGAAGGCCAGCGTCGGGCCGTGGAACAGCTCGAGCAGCCAGTCGTTGGCGGCCACCTGCTTGAGCGGCGCCACCGCGGCATGGGCGAAGCCGGCATAGGCGCGCTGCACGCAGGCGTCGAACACATCCCGCGGCAGGCTGCCCTCGACATAGGGCCAGCAGACGGCGGCAACGATGTCGGCGTAGCTGCGACCGCGCAGGGCACGCAGCGCCTCTGGCGACAGCTCGGGAAAGCGATCGGGAATGTAGAGGCCGCCATCGGTGGCGAGGCCGGCCAGCAGCACCCCCTCGAAGTCCAGCGTCGGCGCCAGCCCGCGGGTGCTGACGTATCGGATCATGGCCTCACCTCGGCGAACCGGCCGCCTGACTAGGCGCGCTGGGTGCCGGGCGCAAGCGCGCGGCCGAGCAGGCGCAGCGTCACCGCCCGGACGGCGCGCAGGCCGCCATGATGCAGCAGCGCCAGGCCGGCGGCCGCGAGCAGCGACAGGATCCCGCCGAACCCGGCCAGCAGCGGGACCAGATGCCGCCCGGCGTCGGCCAGACGGACGATGCGCCGCCCGAGCACCGCGATGTGCGCCTCGCTGTCCTTGCCGAACAGCCGGGCGGTGCGCCGGTAGGCAACGAGATCCTCCACCCGGCGCGACTGACGCAGCGAGGCCGCCACCGCACCCGTGCCGCCCGCCCGCCAGATGCCGAGGAGGTCGTCGCCGGCCCGGCGCGCAACGTCGACTCCGCCGCGCCGCAGCGTCGAGGCAAGCCCTGGATCGACGCGGCGGAAGCGCAGGGCCGCTTTCAGCGGATCGGTCGCCGCCTGGGCCACCGGCAGGGCCAGCCCGGCGGCGGCGAGACCCAGGATCAGCGGGTCGACCTCGCGCCCGGTGACCCGGTTCCACAGCTGCACGGCGACGTCGCGGGCGTCGCCGACGAGCGGCACGCCGAGGTCGACGGCCAGGGCTCCGGCGAGTCCGGCGACGCCATCGACCGTCCCGGTGACCGCCCCCTTCCCCGCCTCGGCCGCGACCCGGCGCGTCGTCGCCCACCAGGTCGTGGCCTCGGCGTAGGCGGCTGCCGTGTCGGCGGAGAGCGGCCGGCCGGCGGTCGTGGCGACGCCGTGCAGCACGCGCGCCCGGTCGATGTCGTCCTCGGCCAGCGCCGCCCGGATCTCGCCGTCGAAGTCGTCCTGCAGCACCGCGTCGGCGAAGGCGCCGGCGATGGTCTCGCGGAACGCCTCGTCCGACGGCGGCTGCCACCAGCGGCCGCGCAGCAGGTCGTCGAGCTCGGGCCCGGCGCGCCAGGCGGACAGGCCGAGCAGCGTCAGCCCGAGCAGGGCGAAGCCGAGCCGGACGGCCCGCAGCAGCGGATGCCGGCGGCCCGGTGCCACCCTGTCAGCCGCCGAGATAGCGCGCCCGCAGGTGCGCCAGGAACGGCTCCGGGCTCAGCGGCGCGCCGGTCGCCTGCACGATGAGGTCGGTCCAGGTCGGCTGCGAGCCCTGGGCGTGGACACGGTCGCGAACCCAGCCCAGCAGCAGGGTGAGATCGCCGCGGGCGATGGCGCCACGCAGCTCGGGCAGCTCGCGCTCGGCCGCCTGGAACAGCTGCGCCGCCAGCATCCCGCCCAGCGTGTAGCTGGGGAAGTAGCCGAAGCCGCCGACCGGCCAGTGGATGTCCTGCAGGCAGCCGGAACGGTCGTCCGGCGGGACGATCCCGACCAGGGCCCGCATGCCGTCGTTCCAGGCACCCGGCAGGTCGGCGACGGCGAGGTCGCCCGCCACCATCGCCTGCTCGAGCTGCCAGCGCAGGACGATGTGCAGGGGATAGGTCATCTCGTCGGCCTCGACCCGGATCAGCGAGCGCTCGACCCGGTTGTAGAGGCGCACGAGATTGTCGGGGTCGAAGGCCGGATCGTCGCCGAAGGTGGCGCGGAACTCGCCGGCCAGCCAGCGCACGAACTCGGGCGAGCGGCAGGCCTGCATCTCCATCAGCAGGGACTGGCTCTCGTGCACGGCGATGCCGCGCGCCTCGCCGACCGGCTGGCCGAGCCAGCGCTTCGGCAGGCCGGCCTCGTAGAGGGCGTGCCCGGTCTCGTGCAGGATGCCCATCAGCGCCGAGGCGACCTCGTCCTCGCGGTAGCGGGTGGTCATCCGGATGTCCTGCGGAACGCCGCCGCAGAACGGATGGGCGCTCTCGTCGAGCCGGCCATGCGCGAAGTCGAAGCCGGCCCGCTCGACCAGCCGGCGGCCCAGCGCCCGCTGCTTCTCGACGGCGAAGGGTCCGCTCGGCAGCACCGGATCGCCCTGCCGGCCGATCGCCTGCTCGACCATGCCGGGCAGCACCGCGCGCAGCGGGCCGAACAGCCGCTCGACGTCGGCGTTGCGCAGGCCCGGCTGGTTCTCGTCGAGCAGCGCGTCGTAGGGGCTGAGGCCGAGCTTCGCCCCGACCTGGCCGGCGGCCTCGCGGACGAGGCGGACGACCTCCTCGAGCAGCGGCCGCAGCCGGGCGAAGTCGGACGCCGCCTTGGCGTCGCGCCAGGTCATCTCGCAGGCGTTGGTCGCCCGCGTCAGCGCCTCGACCAGCGCCGGATCGAGCGCGGTGGCGCGGACGTAGCGCCGGCGCATCTCGCGCAGGTTCGCCGCCTGCCAGCCGTCGAGGCCGGGCTCGCCCGCCGCCTCGTCGAGCAGCGCGCCGGTCTCCGCAGCGGTCAGCGCGTCGTGCGCGAGGCGCCGCAGCGTCGCCATCTGGTTGCCGCGCGTCTCCGAGCCGCCCTTCGGCATGCAGACGGCCTGGTCCCAGGACAGGATCGAGAGCGCACCCTCGATGTCCGAGAGGCGGCGGAAGCGGTCCTCAAGCGCCGCGTAGGGCGATGCCATGCCGGATCTCCGAACGGGTCTGCTGGCCGGCCGGGCCGATCACGCAGCGCCACAGGGCCATGTTGATGGTGACGAAGGTCAGCACACCCAGCGCCTGGTGCGCCACCGCGACGACGAGGTTGAGTTCGGTCCAGATGACGATGGCGCCCATCGCGACCTGGACGACGACCAGCGCCACCGCGGCATGCGTCCAGCGGGTGACGCCGGCCGGCACCGGCAGGCGGCGGCTGGCGAGGAACAGCACGAGGATCGTCACCGCCGTCAGCAGCGCCAGCGCCCGGTGCATGAAATGCAGGTGCAGGAACGGATCGGCGAGATCGGGGACCAGCACGCCGTTGCAGTCGGGCCAGGTCGTGCAGGCGAGCGCGGCGCCGCTCTTGGCCATCATCGCGGCGCTCAGCATCGTGATCCACGCCACGAACCAGGCCACGGCGGCGAGCGTCAGCACGACCGGCGAGGCGGCGGGCCCGGCCGGTCGCGGCGTCGCCCGCTCGACCAGATGCAGGAGGGTGGTCAGCAGCAGCAGCGCCGTGCCGAGGTGGAGGGCCACCGACCACGGGCTGTTGCTGTCGAGCACGGTGATGCCGCCGAGGGCTCCCTGGATCAGCAGGAGCAGGACCAGCGTTCCGCCGACCAGCGGCAGCCGCGGATCCAGCGTCCGGCGGCTCCACGCGACCACGGCGACGACCAGGATCAGCGGCCCGAGGAAGACGCCGGCGATCAGCCGGTGCACCCACTCGTACATGACCTGGGCATAGGTGTAGCCGAGGTTGGGGATGCCCTCGAGGTCGGAGGGCAGCGGCACCCAGTGGCCGTAGCAGGTCGGCCAGTCGGGACAGGACAGGCCGGAATCGGTGACCCGGATGGTCGCCCCCAGCACGATCATGCCGAAGGTCAGCACGGCGGCGGCGATGGCCGCCCAGCGTACCGCACGCACGCTCTCACTCCTCACGCCGGAAGGCGAACACGAGATAGACGGCGACCAGGGCGGCGGCGAGGCCGTACCAGGTGATCGCGTAGCCGAGATGGTTGTTGGGCAGGTCGACCCGCAACGGCAAGGGCCGCGGCAGTTCGCCGCCGGTATCGCCCTTGTCCAGCGTCAGCACGAGCGGCTCCAGCGGACCGCCGACGGCCGAGGTCAGGGCCGGCCAGTCGTACCAATACCAGTGCCGCGCCGCCGGCGCGTTGGCCGGCGTGAACAGGCCGGCATGGTCCTGCCGGCGGTCGCGCAGCTTGCCCTCCAGCCTGACCTCGCCCTGCGGCTCCAGCTCGGCCGGGACCGCCGGCGGCAGCTGGCCGTAGGGCAGCCAGCCGCGCTCGACCAGGATGGTGCGACCGTCGGCGAGGACGAGCGGCGTCACCAGCCGCGCCCCGAGCTCGCCCTGCCAGGCGGCGGTGCCGATGCTCTGCGCCCCCTCATGACGGTAGTGGCCGGTGGCGGTGACCGGCCGGTAGTCGGCCGTATCGGGATCGGCCAGCGCCTGCTCGACCGGCACCGGCGCCTCGGCGGCGCGCGCCTCCACCATGGCGATCAGCGCGGTCTTCCAGGCGAGGCGCTGCACCTGCCAGGTGCCGAGGCCGAGGAGGATGAGGGTCCCGACGATGGCCGAGAGGGTCAGGCCGGGGCCGGCGCGGAACCGGCGGGGCGACGGCATCTCAGGCGCTGTCGACCTCGTGCGCCCGGTGCCGCAGCTGGATCGCGACGAGCAGCCCGCGCATCGGCCGCAGCAGGGCCAGGCACATCGCCAGCGCCAGCGGCAGCCAGACCACGAGGTGCAGCCAGACCGGCCACTGGTAGCGGATCTCGACGATCAGGGCCGCCCCGACGACGATCATGCCGACGATGAGCACGATGAAGGCGAACGGATCCTCGGCACTGCCCGGCCGCGACAGGTCGGCATGGCAGACGGCGCAGCTCGTCTCGAGCTCGAGAAACCCCTTGTAGAGGCGTCCTCGCCCGCACAGCGGGCAGCGTCCGAGCAGGCCCGAGACGAGCGAGGACGTCCCCTCCAAGATCAGCCGACCGGCTTGGTGACGAACTCGAGGCTGCCACCCCACCAGTAGACGCAGACGAAGAGGAACAGCCAGACCACGTCGACGAAGTGCCAGTACCAGGCGGCGGCCTCGAAGCCGACATGCTTGTCGGCGCGGAACGTCGCGTACCAGGCCCGCATCATGCAGACGACGAGGAAGCTCGTCCCGACGAACACGTGGAACCCGTGGAAGCCGGTCGCCATGTAGAAGGTCGAGCCGAAGATCCCGTCCTGCAGCGTGAAGCCGTGGTGGATCTCGTGCCAGTACTCGTAGACCTGCAGCGAGGTGAAGATCGCACCCAGGCCGCAGGTCAGGAGCAGCGCGCGGAAGGCGGTCTTCTGGTCGCCCTGGACGACGGCGTGGTGCGCCCAGGTCACGGTGACGCCCGACAGCAGCAGGATCATCGTGTTGAGGAGCGGCACTTCCCAGGCCGGCACCGGCTCGACGCCTTCCGGCGGCCAGGCCACCGCGAAGGTCTCGGGCGGGACCAGGGCGCCCCAGAAGAACGCCCAGAAGAAGGCGACGAAGAAGAACACCTCGGAGGTGATGAACAGGGCCATGCCCATGCGCAGGCCGCGCGACACGATCTTCGAGTGATCGCCGCGGAACGACTCGCGCAGCACGTCCCGCCACCAGCGCAGCATGGTGTAGAGGACGCCGAGGAAGCCCAGCAGCGTCACCCACTTGCCGATGGCGACGTCGTGCATCCACATCACGCCGCCGGCGGTGAGGAGGAAGGCCGCGAGCGAGCCGATCAGCGGCCACGGGCTGGGATCGACGAGATGGAAATCGTGGTTGGGCTTGTGATGCCCGTGGTCGCCGGCGTGGGCGACGTCCGCCGTGTGGGCCATGCCTGACTCCTGATCCCCGCGGTCAGCTGACGGACGCGTCGGCGCGCCGCTTGCGCAGCGCCCTCGTCGCGTCCTCGTCGATGAAGAAGGTGTAGGACAAGGTGATCTCGCGGACGTCGCTGGCGTCCGGGTCGTCGAGCATCGCCGGATCGACGAAGAACGACACGGCCATGTCGACCCGCTCGCCCGGCTCCAGCGTCTGCTCCTCGAAGCAGAAGCACTGCACCTTGCTGAAGTAGTATCCGGCCTTGTGCGGCGTCACGTTGAACACGGCGCTGCCCACCACCGGGCCGTCGTCCATGTTCTGCGCCTCGTAGAAGGCCAGGTGCTCCTCGCCCGGACGAACCTGCATCAGCCGCTGCTGCGGCTGGAATTTCCACTTCAGGTCCGGCGCCGTGTCGGCGTTGAAGCGCACCGACACGATGACGTCGGATACTTTCTCCGGCAGCACCTCGGCGCGCTGCGTGGTGCCGCCGTAGCCGGTCACCTGGCAGAACAGCCGGTACAGCGGAACGGACGCGGCCGTGAGCCCGACCATCGCCACGATGATGCCGCTCAGCGCCAGCGCCGTGCGGCGGTTGCGCGCGAGGTTCATCCCGTCCGCCCCATCTGCACGAGGGAGATCAGGTAGAACAGGACGACCAGGGCGAGCAGCGCCAGGGCCAGGGCGATGTTCTTGGTGCGCCGGCGGCGCTCCTGTTCGGGCGTCAGCGCCATCACGCGAAGACGCCCCAGCCGAGGCCCCAGGCCCGGTCGGCCGCCATCAGCCCGAACAGGGCGAACAGGTAGACCAGCGAGAAGCGGAAGGTCAGCATCGCCGTCCGGTCGCTGTCGTCGCGCAGCAGCTTCCAGGCATAGCCGGTGAACACCAGGTTCAGGGCCAGGGCTCCGGCGCCATAGACGAGGCCGAGCCCGCCCCAGACGCAGGGTGCCAGCGACACCGGCAACAGCAGGAGGCAGTAGCCGAGGATGTGCCGCCGGGTGCTGAGCCTTCCGGCCACGACCGGCAGCATCGGCACGTCGACCCGCGCGTAGTCGGCGCTGCGGTACAGCGCCAGCGCCCAGAAGTGCGGCGGCGTCCACAGGAAGATGATGAGGAACATCAGCACCGGCAGCATGTCGACCGTGCCGGTGGCGGCGGCCCAGGCGACCAGCGGCGGGAAGGCGCCGGCGGCCCCGCCGATGACGATGTTCTGCGGCGTGCGCCGCTTCAGCCACATCGTGTAGACGAGAACGTAGAAGGCGATGGTGAAGGCCAGCAGCGAGGCCGCCAGCCAGTTCACCGCGAGGCCCATCGTCATCACCGAGATGATCGACAGGGCGATGCCGAAGCCCAGGGCCTCGGCCGGGTCGACGCGGCCGTTGACCGTCGGCCGCAGCCGCGTGCGGCCCATCGACCCGTCGATGTCGGAGTCGAACCAGTTGTTGATGGCGGCCGCCGCGCCGGCGCCGAGCGCGATGCACAGGATGGCGGTGAAGGCCATCACCGGGTGCGGCTGGGCCGGCGCCAGGTAGAGCGCCACCCAGGCGGTGAAGACCACGAGCTGCATGACGCTCGGCTTCACCAGGATCCAGAAGTCCCGCAGCTCCGAGCCGCCGCCGCCGGCGGCGGACCGGAGTGCCAGGTCGGGGCTGCCCTCGGCAGCCTGCAACGACGCCATCGTCAACCGTTCCCCCGTCCCGGCCTCAGTGGTGGGCCGGGCTGTCCTTGATCACCGGAAGATCCTCGAAGGTGTGGAACGGCGGCGGCGACGAGACCGTCCACTCAAGGGTCGTGGCCCCCTCGCCCCAGTAGTTGTCGGCGAGATGCTCCTTCGTCTGGAAGGTCTTCCAGAGCACGTAGAAGAAGAACAGGGCGCTGGCGCCGGCGATGAAGGCGCCGACCGACGACACCATGTTCCAGCCGGCGTAGGCGTCCGGATAGTCCGGGATGCGCCGCGGCATGCCGGCGAGGCCGAGGAAGTGCTGCGGGAAGAACGCCAGGTTGACGCCGATGAAGGTCAGCCAGAAGTGGATCTTGCCGAGGCTCTCGGGCGGCTGGTGGCCCGACATCTTGCCCATCCAGTAGTAGAACCCGGCGAAGATGCCGAACACGGCGCCGAGGCTCAGCACGTAGTGGAAGTGGGCCACCACGTAGTAGGTGTCGTGCAGGGCCGTATCCATGCCGGCATTGGCCAGCACGACGCCGGTGACACCGCCGAGGGTGAACAGGAAGATGAAGCCGACGGCCCACATCATCGGCAGCGTGAACCGCAGCGAGCCGCCCCACATCGTGGCGATCCAGCTGAAGATCTTGATGCCGGTGGGGACGGCGATGACCATGGTCGCGGCGGTGAAGTAGGCCTTCACGTTCACGCCCATGCCGACCGTGTACATGTGGTGCGCCCACACCACGAAGCCGATCACGCCGATCGCCACCATCGCGTAGGCCATGCCCAGGTAGCCGAACACCGGCTTGCGCGAGAAGGTCGAGACGATCTGGCTGACGATGCCGAAGGCCGGCAGGATCATGATGTAGACTTCGGGATGGCCGAAGAACCAGAACAGGTGCTGGAACAGCACCGGGTCGCCGCCGCCCTCGGGCGAGAAGAAGTGGGTGCCGAAGTTGCGGTCGGTGAGCAGCATGGTGATGGCGCCGGCCAGCACCGGCACCGCCAGCAGCAGCAGGAACGCCGTCACCAGCATCGACCACACGAACAGCGGCATCTTGTGCAGGGTCATCCCCGGCGCGCGCATGTTGAAGATGGTCGTGATGAAGTTGATCGCCCCCAGCAGCGAGCTGATGCCGGCGAGGTGCAGGGCGAAGATGCCCATGTCGACCGCCGGTCCGGCATGTTCGCCGATCGCCGACGACAGCGGCGGGTAGACCGTCCAGCCGGTGCCGGCACCACCGACAAAGGCCGAGCCCATCAGCAGCGTGAACGCCGGGACCAGCAGCCAGAAGCTGATGTTGTTCATGCGCGGGAAGGCCATGTCCGGCGCGCCGATCATCAGCGGCACCATCCAGTTGCCGAACCCGCCGATCAGCGCCGGCATGACGAAGAAGAACACCATGATCAGGCCGTGCGCCGTGATCAGGACGTTGTGGAAGTGCCAGTCGCCGCCGTAGATCTGGTCGCCCGGGTACATCAGCTCGGCGCGGAAGATCAGCGACATCACCATGCCGATGATCCCCGCGCAGAAGGCGAAGATCAGGTAGAGGGTGCCGATGTCCTTGTGGTTGGTCGAATAGAGCCAGCGGCGCCAGCCGGCGGGTGCGCCGTGGTCGTCATGGGCTGCGGCGTAGGCCATGGATGCCTGGTTCCCTTGCTGTCGCTGCCGATCAGTTCCGCGCCGCCGGCGGCGTGGCGGCCGCGGCGACGTCGAAGCCTTCGACCTTCGCGAACTTCGTCTGCGCCTCGGTGACCCACGCCTCGTAGGCCTCCTTGGTCACCGCCTCGATGGCGATCGGCATGAAGCCGTGGTTGGTGCCGCACAGCTCCGAGCACTGGCCGTAATAGATGCCGGGCTCGTTGACGTTGAACCACAGCTCGTTCAGCCGGCCCGGCACGGCGTCGACCTTCACGCCCAGCGACGGCACCGCCCAGCTGTGCAGGACGTCGGCCGCCGTCACCAGCACCCGGACGTTGACGCCGGCCGGCACGACGATCCGGTTGTCGGTCTCGAGCAGGCGCGGCTGGCCCGGCTGCAGGTCGGCCTCGTCGACCATGACCGAGTCGAAGGTGAAGTTGCCGTTGTCCGGGTACTCGTACGACCAGTACCACTGGTGGCCGATCGCCTTGATGGTCAGGTCGGTCTTCGGCGTGACGTCCTGCCAGTACAGCAGCTTGAACGACGGGATGGCGATGACCACGAGGATCAGCACCGGCACCGCCGTCCAGACGACCTCGAGCAGCGCATTGTGCGAGCGCTTCGACGGCACCGGGTTGCGGTCCGCACGGAAGCGGACGCAGGTGTAGACCAGCAGGGCCAGCACGAAGAGCGTGATGACGGTGATGATCCACAGCAGCATGTCATGGAAGCTGTGGATCCGCTCGGCCGTCGGCGTCGCCGCGGCCTGCAGGTTCAGCTGCCAGTCCTTTGCCAGATGGGCCTGCGTGTCGGCCATGGCGGCCGGGGCTGCGGCGATCGCCGCAAGCAGCGCCATGGCACCAAGCCGCAGGTGTGACCGGATGGTCCTCATGCCTCGCTCGAGCTGGTTCGGGTGAGCTGCCGACGGCAGCTCCGGCCGGGCGACTCCTGTCTTCCAGCCGGGGCATCCTGAACGGCAGGCGGAGGATAGGGGGGCCCCGGAGGCCTCGCGCGTGACAGAGTGTCGCAATTTTGTGCAAACCTTTCCCAGCTGCCTGAACGCCTTTCGCACCCTGCACCTCGCCGCCGCCGCGGCCCGTCGCCATATTGCCGGCAGGCCGACGCACACCGCCCGGGAAGAGCCATGCCCGACACCGCCATCCCCGACCTGCTCGCCGAGAACGGCCTCGATCCCGTACGGGTCGAGCCGATCGTCGCCGATGCGCTGCTGGCGATGGACGACGGCGAGCTGTTCGTCGAGCGCCGCGCCAGCGAGACGCTGACCTTCGACGACGGCCGCCTCAAGGTCGCCGGGCGCGACGCCGCCCTCGGCTTCGGCCTGCGCGCCGTCAGCGGCGAGCGCGTCGGTCTGGCCTGTGGAGCCGAGCTCACCGAGGACGCCCTGCGCCGCGCCGCCGACACCGTCCGCGCCGTCGCCCGCGGCCATGCCGGGCGCAGCAATGCCCCGCTCGAGGGCACGCCGCACCGCCTTTATCCCGGCGACGATCCGCTGCTCGGCTCCGGCCAGGCCGAGCGCATCGCGCTGCTGCAGCAGATCGACGCCTACTGCCGCGCCGCCGGCGACGATGTCCGCCAGGTCAGCGCCAGCCTGCTGTCGTCCTATCAGGAGGTCGAGATCCTGCGCGGCGACGGCCAGCGCGTCGGCGACCGCCGGCCGCTGCTGCGCCTCAACGTCCAGGTCGTCGTCGAGCGCGACGGCCGCCGCGAGAGCGGCGGGCACGGCGCCGGCGGCCGTCTGCGGCTGGGCGAGTTCCTCGAGGGCACCGGCTGGAAGGCGATCGCCGACGAGGCCCTGCGCCAGGCCCGCGTCAAGCTCGATGCCGTCGCCGCCCCGGCCGGCGAGATGACCGTGGTCCTGGGGCCCGGCTGGCCCGGGGTCATGCTGCACGAGGCGGTCGGCCACGGCCTCGAGGGCGACTTCAACCGCAAGGGCACCTCGGCCTTCGCCGGGCTGCTCGGCCAGCGCGTCGCCGCCCCGGGCGTCACCGTGGTCGACGACGGCACCCTCCCCGACCGCCGCGGCTCGCTGAACGTCGACGACGAGGGCACGCCGACCGGTCGTGCCGTGCTGATCGAGGATGGCATCCTGCGCGGCTACATGCAGGACCGTCAGAACGCCCGGCTGATGCGCATGGCGCCGACCGGCAACGGCCGCCGCCAGTCCTATGCCCACACGATCATGCCGCGGATGACCAACACCTGCATGCTGGCCGGCGAGCAGGATCCGGCCGAGATCGTCGCCGGCGTCCGCCATGGCCTCTACGCCGTCAACTTCGGCGGCGGCCAGGTCGACATCACCTCGGGCCGCTTCGTCTTCTCGGCGTCCGAGGCCTACCTGATCGAGGACGGCCGGGTGACGGCGCCGGTCAAGGGTGCGACGCTGATCGGCAATGGGCCCGAGGCGCTCTTGCGGGTCACCGCCGTCGGCAACGACCTCCGCCTCGACAGCGGCATCGGCACCTGCGGCAAGGCCGGCCAGGGCGTGCCGGTGGGCGTGGGCCAGCCGACCCTGCGGATGGAACGGATGACGGTCGGTGGCACCCGGGGTGCGTGAGGCGGCGCGGCGTTAACCGAAAATTTCGGGCCGGGGGCGCATCACCCCGCGGACGACACGACACCGGCGAGGCGCCGCGGCGCTTCGCCCAAGCGGAGTCCCGAACCGATGCGTCGCCGCCTTTTCGGCACCCTCGCCGGCGCCACCCTGGGCGCCCTGGTCCTCGCCCTCGCCCCTGCCGCGGAGGCCGGGCCGCTGCCCCATCCGTCGGGCAAGGTGATCCTCAAGATCACCGGCCAGGTCGCCAACCGCAACAGCCCTGACGGGGCCGAGTTCGACCTCGACATGCTGGAGGCACTGGGCGTCACCGAGGTCGTGACGCACACCCCGTGGACCAAGGGCGAGCGGCGCTTCTCGGGCGTGTCGATGCAGCGCCTGCTGGAGGCCGTCGGCGCTTCCGGCGAGACCGTCAGGGCGGTCGCGCTCAACGACTACAGCATCGAGATCCCGAGCAGCGACTTCACCGCCTTCGACACCCTCGTGGCGACCCGCCTCGACGGCAAGCCGCTGCGGGTGCGCGACAAGGGTCCGCTCTGGGTGGTCTACCCCTGGAGCACCTATCCCGAGATCGACAACGTCCAGTACCACGGACGCTCGATCTGGCAGGTGAAGCAGTTCGAGGTCCGCTGAGCCGGCGCCGGCGCCGGCCAGCGACCGCCGGAGCCTGCCCGTCGTGCGGCCGCGCACGGTCGAGACCGGCACCTACGCGGCGCTGGGCCTCGCCCTGGTCCTGTTCCTCGCCGGGACGCTCTACAGCCTCGCCCGGCTCAGCGACCAGCGCGAGGCCGACGCCCGCGTCGACCGGCTGAGCCTGTGGTTCACGACGCGCGCCGAGGTCGCCACGGCGCGCTTCGCCGTCGTGCTCGAGCGCTACCACCATGGCTCGCCGGACACCTCGCACGACGACCTGCTGGAAGCCTTCGACATCCTGTGGAGCCGCATCCCGCTGCTGTCGTCGGGGGAGAGCAACCGGGAGTACGAGGTGCAGACCGACCTCCAGGCGGAGGTCGGGCAGATCACCGCCCGCCTCGAGGCGATCGACGGCGACGTCCAGGACCTGCAGCCCGGCGACGAGGCGGCGCGCCGGCGGATCGTCGAGGCGATCGAGCCGATCCGCGAGATGCTGGCCACGCTCACCCAGCGCATCCACGACACCCGGCTCGGCGCCGAGCGCGACAAGGCGCTGCAGCTCGTCCGCATGTATCGCGGCTTCCTGCTGTCGCTGCTGGCGATGCTGGCGAGCGGCGGGACCCTGATCTGGCGGCTGATGCGCGAGGCGCGCCGCGCCCGGCAGGCGCTGGGCGTCGCCAACGAGGCGCGGCGCGTCGCCAGCGATCTCAGCCGTGACCTGCAGGCCGTCATCGACGCCGTGCCGGCGATGATCACCGCCGTCGATCCGGACGGCCGCTACGTGCTGATGAACCGCTTCCACGCCGAGTTCTTCAACATCGCCGCCGCCCGCGCCCAGGGCTGCCGGCCGCAGGAGCTGGGCCTGCCCGAGCCCGGGCCGGAGCAGCCGCCGCTGGTCGACAGCCCGGACGATGCCCCGCCCTTCGTCGAGCAGGGCGTCACCGACGCCGCCGGCCGCGGCCGCACCCTGCTGGCCTCGCGGGTGCCGGTGCGCGACGACAGCGGGGCGGTCGTCCGCACCGTCCACGTCGCCCTCGACATCACCGAGCGCAAGGCCGCCGAGGAGCGGGTCCGCCACCTCGCCCTGCACGATCCGCTGACCGACCTGCCCAACCGCACCTTCCTCACCGAGAGCGTCGAGCGGGCGCTGGGCCGCGCCGGCCGCCGCGGCGGCCTGCTCGCGCTGCACCTCGTCGACCTCGACCGCTTCAAGGAGGTCAACGACACGCTGGGCCACCCGATCGGCGACGCGCTGCTGGTCGAGGTCGCCGCCCGGATGAGCGGCTGCCTGCGGCGCGGCGACACGCTGGCGCGCATGGGCGGCGACGAGTTCGCCATCGTCCAGGAGGACATCGGCACCGGTGCCGAGGCCGTGGCGATGGCCCAGCGCATCCTCGAGTCGCTGGCCGCTCCCTTCCGCCTCGCCGGACACGAGGTGGTGGCCGGCGCCAGCATCGGCATCGCGCTGGGCCCGGGCGACGGTGCCGAGGTCGCCGACCTCGTCCGCCACGCCGACCTCGCCCTCTACCGGGCCAAGAGCGACGGGCGGAACCTCGTGCGGCTCTACGAGCCGGGCATGAACATCCAGCTGCGGGCCCGGCTCGAGCTGGAGCAGGCGCTGCGTGCAGCCGTCGACAGCGAGGCCTTCGAGCTGCACTTCCAGCCCAAGCAGGCGCTGCAGGGCGGCCGCCTGACCGGCGTCGAGGCGCTGGTCCGCTGGCGGCATCCTGACTGGGGCCTGGTCTCGCCGGGCCGCTTCATCCCGGTCGCCGAGGATACCGGGCTGATCCTGCCGATGAGCAACTGGGTGCTCGGCGAGGCCTGCCGCCAGGCGCGGCGCTGGCGCGGCTTCGGCCGCGACGGCCTGCGCGTCGCCGTCAACCTGTCGCCGGAGCTGATCGGCCGCCAGGACGTCGTCGGCACCGTCCGCATGGCCCTCGACGTCGCCGGCCTGGAGCCGTCCTCGCTCGAGCTCGAGCTGACCGAGAGCCTGCTGGTGCGCGATGCCGACCAGGCGCTGAAGGTGATGACGGACCTGCGCGATCTCGGCGTCCACCTGGCGCTCGACGATTTCGGCACCGGCTATTCGTCGCTGGCCTATCTGCAGCGCTTCCCGTTCGACACGCTCAAGATCGACCGCGGCTTCGTCGCCGGCCTCAACGGCGCCGGCAGCACCTCGCTGCGCATCATCGAGGCCGTCGTCCGCCTCGCCCACGGCCTCGGCCTGCGCGTCGTCGCCGAGGGCGTCGAGACCGAGAGCCAGCTGGCCACCCTGGAGCGGGTCGGCTGCGACGAGATGCAGGGCTACCTGCTGTCGCCGCCGGTCCCGGCCGCCGGGATCGACGCGCTGCTGGCGGCCCGGACCCCGCCGCCGGCGCGGCGCGCCGCCACCGCCGCCCAGACCGTCGACGCGTAGAGGGCCGCCGTCTCCGCCCGCAGGACGGTCGGGCCGAGCGACACCGGCCGGACCGCCGGGTGGCCGCGCAGCGCCCGCCGCTCGGCCGGCGCGAAGCCGCCCTCCGGCCCGACCAGCAGGGCGCCGACGCCCGCGTCGCGCTCCAAGAGCTCGAGCAGCGACGGCGCATCGCCGGCCTCGTCGGCGAAGGCGACCCGAGTGTCGCGTCCGATCGCGTCGACCGCCGCCAGCAGGGTGCCGGGCTCGTCGAGCGCAGGCACGCCCAGCCGGCCGCACTGCTCGGCCGCCTCGATCGCCTTGGCCCGCAGCCGCTCCGCCGACTCCGGGCGGACCACGGTGCGCTCGGTCAGCACCGGCACCAGCCGCGCCACGCCGAGCTCGACCGCCTTCTCGACCAGCCATTCCAGCCGTGGCCGCTTGATCGGCGCGAACAGCAGGATCGGCCCCGGCTCCTCTGCCTGCGGCCGCAGCAGCGTCTCCGGCAGCAACTCGGGCGCGCGGCCGCCGCCCAGGCGCGCCAGCCATTCGCCGTCGCGGCCGTTGAACAGGGCCACCGGCCCGCCCGCGGCGACGCGCATCACGTTGACGAGGTAGTGCGCCTGCTGCCGCTCGAGGCGGACCGGGGTGCCGGCGGCGAGCGGGGCGTCGACGAACAGTCGCGGCACGCCCATCGCGAAGCCCCCTCGGCTTTACCGTCACCGGGGCCAGCGTTAGAACCGCCGCCATGGCGGATCAAGCGATCGAGCCGGGTGTCCTGCTCGCCGACCGGCAGCGGCACTGGACCTACCGGCTGCCGCCGCGGCTGCGCGACCTGGCGCTGCTCGCCCGGTGGGACCGGCCGATCGGCACCTGGCTGCTGCTGCTGCCCTGCTGGTGGGGCCTGGCGCTGGCCGGCCCCGAGCCGCTCCGGGGCCTCTGGCTGGCCGCCCTGTTCGCCGTCGGTGCGGTCGCCATGCGCGGCGCCGGCTGCACCATCAACGACCTCGCCGACCGCAAGTTCGACGCGAAGGTGGCCCGCACCGCCAACCGGCCGCTGGCCGCCGGCCGGGTCTCGGTGGCCGAAGCCATCGCCTTCGTGCTGGCGCAGATGGCGGTCGGCCTGCTCGTCCTGACCCGGCTCGACCTGACCACCGCGCTGGTGGCGCTGGCCAGCGTGCCGCTCGTCATCGTCTATCCGTTCATGAAGCGGATCACCTGGTGGCCCCAGGCGTTCCTCGGGCTGACCTTCAACTGGGGAGCGCTCGTCGGCTTCTGCGCGGTCACCGGCGCCGTGCAGCTGCCGGCGCTGCTGCTCTACGCCGCCGGGCTGTTCTGGACCTTGGGCTACGACACCATCTACGCGCACCAGGACAAGGACGACGACGCCCTGATCGGCGTCCGCTCGACCGCCTTGCGCCTCGGCGCCGCCACCCGGCCGTGGATCTGGGGCTTCTACGCCGTCACCCTCGTCCTGCTGGGCGCTGCCGCCGTCGCCGGCGGGCTCGGCTGGCCGTTCTGGCTCGGGCTCGCCGCCGTGGCGGTCCTGCTCGCCTGGCAGGCGCTGGCTGCCGACTTCGACGACGCCGCCGACTGCCTGAAGCATTTCCGCGCCAACCGCACGGTCGGGCTGGTCGTCGCGGCGGCGCTGGTCGCCGGCCACCTCCATGGCTGACCGCCGCTGCCGATGCTGAGCGAGCTCTGGGACGAGCTGGGCACGCTGGCCGACCGTGCCGTCGACCGGCACCTGCGGGTCGCCGTCACCGGCCTGCGCCGCAGCGGCAAGACCGTCTTCATCACCAGCCTCGTCCATCACCTGCTGGACGGCAACGGCCTGCCGTTCCTCACCGCGGTGCACGAGAACCGCTTCCTCGGCAGCCGGCTGGTTGGCCAGGACCGCGCCGACGCCTTTCCCTACGGTCCGTTCCATGCCGAGCTCAGCGCCGACCCGCCGCGCTGGCCCCGGGCCACCGACCGGCTGGCCAACCTCGAGCTGGTGCTGGCCTACCGCACCCGCAGCCTGGTCCTGTCGCGGCTCAGCCCGATCCAGCACCTGACCGTCGAGATCATCGACTATCCGGGCGAGTGGCTGCTCGACCTGCCGCTGCTACGCCTGGACTTCGCCGAGTTCTCCCGTCAGGCCATGGCCCTGGCCCGCCAGCCGCTGCGCGCACCCGTGGCGGCGCCGTGGCTCGAGCGGCTCGCCGCGGCCGATCCCGCCGCCCGCGCCGACGCGGCGGTCCTGGCCGAGCTCGCCGACCGCTACACCACCTACCTGCGCCGCTGCCACGGCGAGCTCGGCCTCAGCGTCGTCCAGCCCGGCCGCTTCACCACGCCCGACACCATGGCCGGCTCGCCGCTGCTGCAGTTCTGCCCGATGCCCGAGGGCAGCTGGCCCGCCGGCAGCCTCGGGGCGCTGGCCGCCGAGCGCTACCGCGGCTACCGCGACGAGATCGTCGCCGGGTTCTACCGCCAGCACTTCAGCCGCTTCGACCGGCAGATCGTGCTGGTCGACCTGTTCGCCTGCCTGAACGCCGGGCCGGCCCACTTCGCCGACACCGAGCTGGCGCTGTCGATGATCCTCGAGAGCTTCCGCTACGGCGACGCCTCGTGGTTCCAGCGGCTGTTCGCGCCGCGCATCGACAAGGTGCTGTTCGCCGCCAGCAAGGCCGACCACGTCGCCCACACCCAGCATGCCAACCTGAAGTCGCTGCTCGAGCAGATGATCCAGGCGGCGGCGCGCCGGCCGCGGTTCAGCGGCATCGCCGTCGACGTGCTGGCGCTGGCGGCCCTGCGCTCGACCGACACCGTGCGCACCGAGCACGAGGGCCAGGTGCTGTCCTGCGTGCGCGGCCGGCTCAAGGACGAGGGACGCGAGACCGTGCTGTTTCCCGGCGAGATCCCGCCCGACCTGCCCGAGCCCGAGGACTGGGCGACGGGCCGCTTCCGCTTTCGCGACTTCGCGCCGCGCCGGCTGCGCGCCGGCCACGCCAACCAGCACATCCGGCTCGACCAGGCGATCGAGTTCCTGATCGGCGACAAGCTGCGATGAGCGACCGCCGCGGCCCGCGCCCGTTCGAGCTCGACCCGACCCGCGTCGAGGTCGTGGTCGAGCCCGACGCCAACCTGCCCGCCGGGGTCGAGCCCGAGCCCGAGCTGCCGCCGGACGCGCCGCAGCGCGGGCCGCGCTGGTGGCGCTGGCTCGGCATCTCGGGCGGCGTCGCCATCGCCGCCGGCCTCGCCCTGGACGCCGTCACCTTCGTGCAGGACCTGATGGCCGAGAGCCCGGCGCTGGGCTGGCCGTTCGCCATTCTCCTCGGGATCGTCGGCGTCACCGCCATCGGCGCGCTGGGTCGCGAGCTCAACGAGCTGCGCCGGCTGTCGCGCCGGGCCAGCACCCGCCATGCCGCCGAGCGCATCGCCGCCTCGGCGCTGCACGGCGAGGCCGAGAAGCTGCTGCTGCCGCTGGCCAGCGGCTTTGCCGCCCGCCCGGCCTTCGCCGAGGGCGTGCGGCGCTACCAGGAGCAGGCCAGCGACAGCCTCGACGACCGCGAGCGGCTGATCCTGTTCGAGCGCACCGTGCTGGCCCCGGTCGACCGCGGCGCCTACCGCCTCGTCCTCGAGGCCAGCCGCGACATCGGCCTGCTCACCGCCCTGTCGCCGCTGGGCCTGCTCGACGGCTTCCTCGTGCTGTGGCGCACCCTGCTGATGCTGCGCGCCATCGCCCGCCTCTACGGCATGGCGCCCGGCGCCCTGGCGAGCCTGGCGCTGCTGCGCCGCTGCATCCGCAACGCCGCCCTGGCCGGGCTCGCCGACGTCGTCACCCACGCCGCCGTCGAGCATGTCGGCGTCTCGCTGCTGGCCCTGCTGTCGGCCCGCGCCGGCCAGGGCGCCGGCAATGCCCTGCTGGCCGCCCGCCTCGGCGTCGAGGCGATGCGCCAGAGCCGGCCCCTGCCCTTCCTCGCCGAGCCGCTGCCGACGGTGCGCGAGTTGCGCAAGGCGCTGCTCGAGACGCCGGTCGGCAAGCCGCCGGTCCTCAAGTGAGGCGGCCGGCGAGCCGCTGGTGCCGCCTGCCCTCGCCGGTCGGCGAGCTCCTGCTGACGGCCGGCGACGGCGCCCTCACCGGCCTCTACATGGCGGCCGAGCCGCATGCCGCCGTCCCGCTGGCGGGTCCGGCGACGCCGGACGAGCCCGTGCTGGCCGAGACGAAGCGCCAGCTCGCCGCCTACTTCGCCGGCACGCTGACGGCGTTCACCCTGCCGCTGGCGCTGCACGGCACCGCCTTCCAGCGCCGCGTCTGGGAGCAGCTCCTGGCCCTGCCGCACGGCACGACGACGACCTATGCCGCCATCGCCGGCCGCCTCGGCCAGCCGACCGCCCTGCGGGCCGTCGGCGCCGCCAACGGCCGCAACCCGGTCTCGATCGTGGTGCCCTGCCACCGGGTCGTCGGCAGCGACGGCACGCTGACGGGTTACGGCGGCGGGCTGCCGGCCAAGCGCTGGCTGCTCGACCACGAGGCGGCGGTGCGGGCCCGGCGCACCGGACCCGCCTGAGCCTCAGGCCGAGGCGGCGCGGGTCCCTTCCGGCTCCACCGGCACCTCGAGCCGGCTCAGCATCTCCTTGGGCACCACCTGCCAGAAGTGCGCGAGCTCCTCGTCGAGATCGCGCAGGATCCGCTTGCCGTGCTCGCTCTGGGTCATGGCGACGTGCTCCTCGATCAGCTCGCGGAGCATCGCCCGGTAGTGCGGCACGAGCGGCCGCACCCAGACCACCATCTCGGGGTTGATGCGCAGCGGCAGGCGGCCGTCCGGGTCGTGGACGAAGGCCATCCCGCCCGACATGCCGGCGGCGAAGTTGTCGCCGACCGGACCCAGCAGCACCGCCCGGCCGCCGGTCATGTACTCGCAGCCATTGTCGCCGCAGCCCTCGACGACGGTCACGGCACCCGAGTTGCGCACCGCGAAGCGCTCGCCGGCGCGGCCCGCCGCGAACAGCCTGCCGGCCGTCGCCCCGTAGAGGCAGGTGTTGCCGATGATGACGTTGTCGCGGGCGACCAGCGGGCTCGACACCGGCGGGCGGACGACGATGGTCCCGCCCGACAGGCCCTTGCCGACATAGTCGTTGGCGTCGCCGAACACCTCGAGCTTCAGCCCCTGCACGGCGAAAGCACCCAGCGACTGGCCGGCCGAGCCGCGCAGCCGCACGGTGATGTGGCCCGGGCGCAGCGCCGCCATGCCGTAGCGGCGGGTGATGTGCGCCGACAGCCGCGTCCCCACCGCCCGGTGCACGTTCCGGACGTTGTAGGTGAGCTGCATCTTCTCGCCCTCCTCCAGCATGGCGCGGGCGTCGCGCACCATCTGGGCGTCGAGCGTGTCGGGCACCTCGTTGCGGCCCTTGACCGTGCAGTGCCGCGGATGCGGGCCGGGGTCGATCTGGGTCAGGATCGGGTTGAGGTCGAGATCGTCGAGGTCGCCCTCGCCGCGGCTGACCTGCTTCAGCAGGTCGGTCCGGCCGACCGCCTCCTCGAGCGTGCGCAGGCCCAGCGAGGCCAGCGTCTCGCGCACGTCCTCGGCGATGAAGCTCATCAGGTTGACCACCTTGTCGGCGGTCCCGGTGAACTTCTGCCGCAGGTCCTCGCGCTGCGTGCAGACACCGACCGGGCAGGTGTTGCTGTGGCACTGGCGGACCATGATGCAGCCCATGGCGACCAGGGCCAGCGTGCCGATGCCGAACTCCTCGGCACCCAGCATCGCCGCGATGACGATGTCGCGGCCGGTCTTGAGGCCGCCGTCGGTGCGCAGCGTCACCCGGTGCCGCAGCCGGTTCAGGGTCAGCAGCTGGTTGACCTCGCTGAGGCCCATCTCCCACGGCGTGCCGGCGAACTTGATCGAGGTCTGCGGCGAGGCGCCGGTGCCGCCGACATGGCCCGAGACGAGGATCGTGTCGGCCCGGGCCTTGGCGACGCCGGCGGCGATCGTGCCGATGCCGCTCTCCGAGACCAGCTTCACGCAGACCCGGGCGTCCGGGTTGATCTGCTTCAGGTCGTAGATGAGCTGGGCCAAGTCCTCGATCGAGTAGATGTCGTGGTGCGGCGGCGGCGAGATCAGCGTCACGCCGGGCGTGGCATGGCGCAGCCGGGCGATCTCCAGCGTCACCTTGAAGCCCGGCAGCTGGCCGCCCTCGCCGGGCTTGGCACCCTGCGCCACCTTGATCTCGAGCTCGCGGGCGGCGTTGAGGTACTCCGCGGTGACGCCGAAGCGCCCGGACGCGACCTGCTTGATCGGCGAGTTGGCGTTGTCGCCGTTGGCCCGCGGCTGGTAGCGCTCGGACCCCTCGCCGCCCTCGCCCGAGTCGGACTTGGCGCCGATCCGGTTCATGGCGATGGTCAGCGTCTCGTGCGCCTCGGGCGACAGGGCGCCCAGCGACATCCCCGGGGTCACGAAGCGCTTGCGGATCTCGGTGATGCTCTCGACCTCCTCGAGCGGCACCGGCGGCTGCTTGCGGTTGAAGTCGAGCAGGTCGCGGATCGAGACCGGCGGCTGCGCCTGCACCATCTCCTTGAACTTGCGGAAGGCCGAGTAGGAGTCGGTGGCGACCGCCGTCTGCAGCTGGTGGATCATCGCCGCTTCGTAGGCGTGGCTCTCGCCGCCGCGCCGGTAGCGGTAGAAGCCGCCGATCGCCAGCGCCGGCTCGGGCTCGCGGAAGGCCTGCTGGTGCAGGCGCAGGACGCGGTTGCCGATGCCGGCCTGGCCGATGCCGGAGATCCGGGTGATCAGGCCCGGGAAGTACTCGCGGCACAGCGAGCGCGACAGGCCCACGGCCTCGAAGTTGTAGCCGCCGCGGTACGAGCTGATGATCGAGATCCCCATCTTGGAGATGATCTTCAGCAGGCCCTGGTTCAGCGCCTCGCGGTAGCGGGCGATGCATTCGGGCAGGGTCAGGCCGGGGAACAGGCCGCGGCCGTGCCGGTCGGCGATCGCCGCCTCGGCGAGGTAGGGGTTCACCGCCGTCGTGCCGACGCCGATCAGCACCGCGACGTAGTGCACGTCGAGGCACTCGCCCGAGCGGACGGTGATCGAGCTGAAGGCGCGCAGGCCCTGGCGGACGAGGTGGCTGTGCACCGCCCCGGCGGCGAGGATCATCGGGATCGGGGCGCGGGCCTCGCCGACATGCTCGTCGGAAAGCAGCAGGTCGCGGCAGCCGCCGCGGACGGCGTCCTCGGCCTCCTGGCGGATGCGCTCGAGCGCGTCGCGCAGCGTCCCGTCGGTCGGGAAGGTGCAGTCGATCGTGCGGATGTCGTCGCCGAAATAGGCGACCAGCGCCTGCAGCTCCTGGGTCGTGACGACCGGGCTCTCGAGCTGGAGGATGCGCGTCTGGCTCGGGTCCTCGTCGTAGATGTTGCCGAGGTTGCCGAAGCGCGTCTTCAGGCTCATCACCCGCCATTCGCGCAGCGGGTCGATCGGCGGGTTGGTGACCTGGCTGAACTGCTGGCGGAAGAAGTGGTGCAGGCCGCGGTACTGCCGCGACAGCACCGCCAGCGGCGTGTCGTCGCCCATGGAGCCGACCGCCTCCTTGGCGTCCTGCACCATCGGTGCAAGGATCAGCTCCATGTCCTCGAGGGTCTGGCCGTAGAGCGCCTGGCGGCGGCGCAGCTCGGCGCGCTCGTACTGGGTCGGCCGGAACGGCACCGCCGCCGCCAGGTCGTCCATGTGCTGGATGTTCTCGACCCACTTCGAGAACGGCTTGAGCCCGGCCAGGTAATCCTTGAGCTCGCCGTCCCGGTAGAAGGTGCCGGTCTCGAGGTCGACGCCGATCATCTCGCCCGGGCCGACCCGGCCCTTCTCGACGACGTCCTGCTCGTCGAGCGGCACCATGCCGGTCTCCGAGCCGACCACCAGCAGGCCGCCGCTGCTGCGCGAGTAGCGCAGCGGCCGCAGGCCGTTGCGGTCCATGCCGGCGATCACCCAGCGGGCGTCGGTGGCGGCAAGGCCGGCCGGGCCGTCCCACGGCTCCATCACGCAGTTGGCGTAGGAGAACAGGTCGCGATGCGCCTGCGGCATGGCGATGCGGTGCGACCAGGCCGGCGGCACCAGCAGCGTCTTGACCAGCGGCAGCTTGCGCCCGGCGCGGATCAGCGCCTCGGCCACGGCATCGAGCGAGGCGCTGTCCGAGCTGCCGGCCTGGATCAGCGGCTTGACGTCCTCGTTCCACGGGCCGAACGCCTCGGCCACCATCCGCGTCTCGTGCGACTTCATCCAGTTGACGTTGCCGCGCAGCGTGTTGATCTCGCCGTTGTGGGCGAGCACGCGGAACGGCTGCGCCAGCCGCCAGGCCGGCCAGGTGTTGGTCGAGTAGCGCTGGTGGAAGATGGCGAAGCTGGAGACGAAGCGCTCGTCCTGCAGGTCGGGGTAGAATGCGGCCAGCGCCTCGGCCAGGAACAGGCCCTTGTAGATGATCGACCGGCAGGACAGCGTGCAGAGGTAGAGCTCGGTGATGTTGTCGGCGAGCGCCTGCTTCTCGACGCGGCGGCGGATGATGTAGAGGTCGCGCTCGAACTCCTGCTCGGGCACGCCGCGCGGGTTGCCGATCAGGATCTGCTCGATCTCCGGCCGGGTCGCCGCCGCCTTCTCGCCGAGCACCGAGGTGTCGACCGGCACCTGCCGCCAGCCGCGGATGCTGTAGCCGAACTGCAGGACCTCGCTCTCGACCAGCGTGCGGCAGGCCTCCTGCTGCTGGAAGCTGTTGCGCGGCAGGAAGACCATGCCGACGGCGAGCTTCTCGCCCTCGGCCACCGGCCCCTTCACCTGGGCGCGGAAGAAGTCCTGCGGGATCTGGATGTGGATGCCGGCACCGTCGCCGGTCTTGCCGTCGGCGTCGACCGCGCCGCGGTGCCAGACCGCGCGCAGGGCCTCGATGCCCTTGGCCACCACCTCGCGGCGCGGCTTGCCGTCGATGGCGACGATGCAGCCGACACCGCAGGCATCGCGGCCGAGCTCGACGTCGTCGAGGCCGCTTTCGGCCATCCGCGCGAGGTTCTGCTGGTAGGCGGCGACGAAGCCCTCGCCGCTCTCGATCATCCGGGACATGGTCGGTTCCTCGGTCGGGCGGCGGGTCAGGAAGCGAGGGCCAGGCGCGGGGCCGCGGCCTGGGTCGCCAGCCAGGCGTCGATGCCGGCGGCGGCCTCGCGGCCGTCGCGCACCGCCCAGACCACCAGCGAGGCGCCGCGGACGATGTCGCCGGCGGCGAACACGCCCGGCAGCGGCGTCATCATCGTCGCCCAGTCGATGGTCAGCGCCCCCCAGCGGTTGGCCTTGAGCGCCGGCTCGCCGAACAGGCCCGGCAGGTCCTCGGGGTCGAAGCCCAGGGCCTCGATGACGAGGTCGGCCGGCAGGGTCGCGGCCGAGCCCGGCACCACCTCCGGCGCCTGGCGGCCGCTGGCGTCGGCGGCACCCAGCCGCATCCGCACCGCCCGCACGCCCTCGACCCGCTCGCCGCCGAGGAAGGCCTCGGGTGCGGACAGCCAGACGAACTCGACACCCTCCTCCTCGGCATGCCCGACCTCGCGCATCGAGCCCGGCATGTTGGCCCGGTCGCGGCGGTAGAGGCACTTCACCGAGGCGGCGCCCTGGCGGACGGCGGTGCGCACGCAGTCCATGGCGGTGTCGCCGCCGCCGACGACGACGACGTGCTTGCCGGCGGCATTGAGCGAGCCGTCGTCGAACGCCGGCACGGCGTCGCCCAGCCCCTTGCGGTTGCTGGCGGTGAGGTAGGACAGCGCCGGCACGATGCCCGGCAGGCCGGAGCCCGGGGCGCGCAGCCCGCGCGCCTTGTAGACGCCGGTGGCGATCAGCACCGCATCGTGGCGGCGGCGCAGCTCGGCGAAGGGCAGCGCGCCGCCGACATCGCTGCCGAGGCGGAAGGCGACCCCGCCCTCGGCGAGCAGGGCGGAGCGCCGCTCGACGATGCGCTTCTCCAGCTTGAAGCCGGGAATGCCGTAGATCAGCAGGCCGCCGGCCCGGTCGTAGCGGTCGTAGACGGTGACCTGGTAGCCGCGGCGGCGCAGCTGCTCGGCGGCGGCAAGCCCGGCCGGACCGGCCCCGACGATGCCGACGCTCTGCTCGAGCTCGCGGCGCGGCTTCGGCGGCTTCACCCAGCCGAGCTCGAAGGCGGTGTCGGTGATGTGCTTCTCGACCGCGCCGATGGTGACGGCGCCGTGCCCGGCCTGCTCGATGACGCAGTTGCCCTCGCACAGCCGGTCCTGCGGGCAGATGCGGCCGCAGATCTCGGGCATGCTGTTGGTGGCCGAGCTCAGCTCGTAGGCCTCCTGCAGCCGCCCCTCGGCGGTCAGCCGCAGCCAGTCCGGGATGTTGTTCTGCAGCGGGCAGTGCACCTGGCAGAACGGCACCCCGCACTGCTCGCAGCGCGACGCCTGGTCGACCGCCCCGGCCTCGCTGAATCGGCCGTAGATCTCGCCGAAGTCGCTGCGCCGGTCGGTCGCCGGCCGCTTGTCCGGCATGCCCTGCGGCAGCGTCACGAACTGCATCATCTTGCCGGCCGCCATGGCGCCCTCGCCTGTCCGCACGATCCCGATCGTCGGTACACGCATATCGCATGCCACGCCAGCGGCGATGCAGCATCAAGTCAGCATATGGGACGTTTTTCTCTCAGGTTTTGCCGGTCACATTATCGAGCTCAGACCCTCTGCATCCTGCGGACGCCTTTTCGTCAGCAATTGCGACGTTCAGGCGAACGGCACCGGTCCGGCCCGCCGGACGTAGCGGCCGAGATACGCAGGCACGACCAGCTCCATGGGCGTCGGCGCGATCCCGAGCTCGGCAAGGCCGGCGGCACCCGGCGTCACGACGTTGTCACGGCGCAGCAGCTCGATCTGGTCGCGGGTCAGCGGCGGCTCCGGCAGCAGCTCGGCCAGCGACGCCTGGAGCTTCGCGACGCCCCACGGCAGGTCGACCAGCCAGCGCCGGCGCTGCATGACGCCCAGCATGTACGCAAGAAGCTCGCGGAACGTGCAGACGCGCGGACCGCCGAGCTCGTAGGTCCGGCCCGTCGTGTCGGGGGCGAACAGCCCGGCCATCGCCGCCGCGGCGACGTCGCCGACATAGACCGGCTGGAAGCGGGTCCGGCCGCCGCCGATCAGCGGCAGCGCCGGCGACAGCCGGGCCATCGCGGCGAAGCGGTTGAAGAAGGAGTCCTCGGGCCCGAAGATGATGCTGGGGCGCAGGATGGTGGCGGTCGGCAGCGCCGCCAGCACCGCCGCCTCGCCTTCGGCCTTGGTCCGGGCATAGGCCGAGGGCGACGCCGGGTCGGCGCCGATCGCCGAGACGTGGACCATGCGGGTGATCCCGCGCGCGGCCGCCGCCGTGGCGATGCGGCCGGGCAGCCTTGCCTGCACCGCCGCGAAGTCGCCGCGGCGTCGCTCGAACAGGATGCCGGCGAGGCTGACGACATGGCTGGCGCCGTCGACCATCGCCTCCACCGCCCCGTCGCGGCCGGCATCGAAGCGCTCGATGACGATCTGGCCGATGTCGCCCATCGGCTTGAGGAAGACGGCGCGTTCCGGGGTGCGCGTCGGCACGCGGATGGTCGCACCCTGCGCCGCCAGCCGCCGGATGATGTGGCGGCCGACGAAGCCGGTGCCGCCGAAGACGGTGACGATGGTGTCGCGCATGGGCTGCATCCCCGGTTCGCTGGCCTGGCGCAGAACCTAGGGCGGGCGGCGGGGTTCGGCCATGCGGCTTGACGGGTCCGGAGGCAGCGCCTAAAAGCCCGCCCGGTCCGCAGCCCAGGTGGCGGAATTGGTAGACGCACTAGCTTCAGGTGCTAGCGGTCGCAAGGCCGTGGAGGTTCGAGTCCTCTCCTGGGCACCAACGGACCGGCAGCGGTGGTTCACGGCACGTTAACCCTGACCCCGCTAGCCTCCGCCCCCGGCTTCACGCGGCGGCGTTCATGACGATCACACTGCACCAGGGCGACCTTCCGCCTGACGTCGGGTTCGGCGCGGTGGTCGCCATCGACACCGAGACGATGGGGCTGAGCCCCGTCCGCGACCGCCTCTGCGTCGTCCAGCTTTCCGGCGGCGATGGCAACGCGCACCTCGTCCGCTTCGCCCCGGGCCCGGTGGCGGCGCCGAACCTCGTGCGGCTGCTCGCCGATCCGGCGGTGCTGAAGCTGTTCCACTTCGCCCGCTTCGACGTGGCGATGCTGCGCCGCCATCTCGGCGTCGACTGCGCCCCGGTCTACTGCACCAAGATCGCCTCGCGGCTGGCCCGCACCTACACCGACCGGCACGGCCTCAAGGACCTCGTCCGCGAGCTGCTCGGCATCGATCTCTCGAAGAACGAGCAGAGCTCGGACTGGGGTGCCGACGAGCTCTCCGAGGCCCAGCTGCGCTACGCCGCCTCCGACGTGCTCCACCTGCATGCGCTGCGCGAGCGGCTCGACCGGATGCTGGCGCGCGAGGGCCGCACCGAGCTCGCCGCCGCCTGCTTCGCCTTCATCCGCCATCGCGCGGAGCTCGATCTCGCCGGCTGGGGCGAGCTGGACATCTTCGCCCATTGAGGCCGGCCATGCCTGCCGCCTATGCTGTCGCTTCGCGCCATCGCCTCCGGGCCGTGGCCCTCGGTCATTGAACGTACCGGATACGCCCCTGTCGACCATCCTGCATGCGCCCGCCCCGGCGGCGTCGACCACGGCCCCGCTCGACAGCGGGCGGCGGGTGATCGCCGCGGAGGCGGCCGCCCTCGACCTGCTCGGCCGCTCGCTCGACGCCAGCTTCGCGCAGGCCGTCGAGCTGCTCGCCGGCCGCGAGGGCCGCGTCTGCGTCAGCGGCATGGGCAAGAGCGGCCACGTCGCCCGCAAGATCGCCGCCACCATGGCGTCGACCGGCACGCCGGCGATCTTCGTCCACCCCGGCGAGGCCAGCCACGGCGACCTCGGCATGATCACCTCGGCCGACGCGGTGCTGGCGCTGTCCAACTCCGGCGAGACCGCCGAGCTGCGCGACATCACCCTCTACACCCGCCGCTTCGCCATCCCGCTGATCGCCATGGTCGGCCGGGCGCAGAGCACGCTGGCCGAGGAGGCCGACGTGGCGCTGGTGCTGCCGGCGGTCGGCGAGGCCTGCCCGATGGGCCTCGCGCCCACCACCTCGACCACCTGCATGCTGGCGCTGGGCGACGCGCTGGCGGTGGCGCTGCTCGAGCGCCGCGGCTTCTCGGCCACCGACTTCGCTGTGTTCCATCCGGGCGGCAAGCTCGGCAACCAGCTCAAGCGCTGCGAGTCGCTGATGCGCCGCGGCGACGACCTGCCGCTGGTGACGCCGGCGGCCTCGATGGCCGACACCATCCTCGAGATGTCGCGCAAGGCCTTGGGCTGCGTCGGCGTGGTCGCCGACGGCCGCCTCGTCGGCATCGTCACCGACGGCGACCTGCGCCGCCACATGGGCGACAACCTGCTGCGCTCGACCGCCGGCGACGTGATGACGCCGCGGCCGCGCACCATCGGCCCGCGCGCCCTTGCCGTCGAGGCGCTGCAGATGATGAACGAGAAATCGATCACCGTGGTGTTCGTGACCGAGGAGGACCGGCCGGTGGGCGCCCTGCACCTGCACGACTGCCTGCGGGCGGGCCTGGCATGAGCCGCGCTGCCCTCGCCGCCCTGGCCCTCCTCCTCGCCGCAGGTCCTGCGGCGGCGCAGGGCCTGCCCGGCGGCAACAGCTCCGAGCCGGTCGACATCGTCGCCGACAGCCTCGTCGTCGAGCAGGAGAAGCAGATCGCCACCTTCACCGGCAACGTCGAGGCGGTGCAGGGCGGGATGACGCTGACCTCGGACCTGCTGCGGGTGTTCTACGCCGACAGCAAGGAGTCGGCGCAGGGGACAGCGGCCGCCGCCGCCAGCCCGGCCGAGACCACCTCGATCAAGCGGATCGAGGCCGAGGGCAAGGTCAAGATCTTCAACCCCACCGACACCGCCGAGGGCGACCGCGGCGTCTACGACGTGCCCGCGCAGACGATGCAGCTGACCGGCAACGTCGTGCTCACGCGCGCCGGCAACGTCATCAAGGGCGAGACGCTCGACATGGACCTCAAGACCAACGTGTCGACGGTCCGCGGCTCGGCCTCGGCCTCGGGCAAGCGCGAGCAGCGCGTGCGCGCCCTGTTCGCCCCGGAAAAGAAGGGCTGAGCCTGTTGGCGCTGCGCGAGCCCCGACCCGCTCCGGACACGGCGGACCCGTCCGCGGGAGCGACGCGCGCGGCGCTGCCGGCCGGGTCCGGGATCGAGGCGCAGGGGCTGGCCAAGCAGTATCGCGGCCGTCCCGTGCTGCGCGACGTCAGCCTGCGCGTCCGCCGCGGCGAGGCCGTCGGGCTCCTCGGCCCCAACGGTGCCGGCAAGACCACCTCGTTCTACATCATCACCGGACTGATCGCGCCCGACTCGGGCCGGGTGCTGCTCGACGGCCAGGACGTGACGCCGCTGCCGATGTACCGGCGCGCCCGCCTCGGCGTCGGCTACCTGCCCCAGGAAGCGTCGATCTTCCGCGGCCTCAGCGTCGAGAACAACATCCGCGCCGTGCTCGAGGTCGTCGACCGCGACAAGGCGCGGCGCGAGGCGACCATCGAGTCGCTGCTCAAGGAATTCTCACTCACCCACCTGCGCAAGGCGCCGGCGCTGTCGCTGTCGGGCGGCGAGCGGCGCCGCGTCGAGATCGCCCGGGCCCTGGCCACCAACCCGGGCTTCATCCTGCTCGACGAGCCGCTGGCCGGCATCGATCCGATCAATGTCGGCGAGATCCGCGATCTGGTCTCGCATCTCAAGGAGCGCGGCCTCGGTGTGCTGATCACCGACCACAACGTCCGCGACACCCTGCAGATCATCGACCGCGCCTACATCCTCCACGAGGGCCGGGTGCTGCGCGAGGGCCGGCCGCTCGATATCGTCAACGATGCGGCGGTGCGCGAGGTCTATCTCGGCGCCCGCTTCAGCATGGCGGCCGGGCACTGAGCCATGGCCCTCGGCCTGCGCCTCGACATCCGGCAGACGCAGGGACTGGTCCTCACCCCCCAGCTGCAGCAGGCCATCAAGCTGCTGCAGCTGTCCAACCTCGAGCTGGCCGACGTCGTCCAGCGCGAGATGGCGGAGAACCCGTTCGTCACCCAGGCCGAGGCCACCGTGCCGGTGCGCCCCGCGCCGGAGCCGGCCGCCGCCCCGCTGAGCGGCGATCCGGCCCTGCGCCCGGGACCGCCGGCCGCCGACGAGCCGCGCGAGGAAGGCAGCGGCGTCGCCTTCGACCACCGCCTCAGCCTGCGCCGCGCCTCGGGCTCCGCGTTCGACGAGCCGGACAGCTCGATCGAGGAGCGCTTCGCCCGGCCGGTCGGCCTGCGCGAGGCCCTGGCCGACCAGATCCGCTCCGAGCGCGGCAGCACCGCCGTGGCCGGCGTCGCCCTCCTCCTCGTCGAGGAGATCGACGACGACGGCTACCTGCGCGATCCGGACGAGCTGCTCGCCGCCCGCTACGGCGTCGGCGAGGCCGCCATCGCCGAGGCCCGCCGGGCGATCCAGGCCTGCGAGCCGACCGGCGTCGGCGCCCGCGACCTCGCCGAATGCCTGGCCCTGCAGCTGGCCGAGCGCGACCGCCTCGACCCGGCGATGCAGGCGCTGCTCGGCAACCTGCCGCTGCTCGCCCGCGCCGATTTCAACGCGCTGATGCGCCTGTGCGGCGTCGACGGCGAGGACCTGCAGGAGATGATCGCCGAGCTGAAGGCGCTGAACCCGCGCCCGGGCTCGGCCTTCACCGGCGAGCCGCCCTCGGTGGCGATCCCGGATGTCATCGTCCGCGCCCTGCCCGGCGGTCGCTGGCGCGTCGAGCTGAACAGCGCCACGCTGCCGCGCGTGCTGGTCGACACCGGCTACTATGCCGAGCTCTCCAGCCGCACGCTCGAGCGCCGCGAGCGCGAATACCTGATGGAGCGGCTGCAGTCGGCAAGCTGGCTGGCCAAGGCGCTCGACCAGCGGGCCCGCACCGTCCTGCGCGTCTCCAAGGCGATCTTCGCCCGGCAGATCGGCTTCCTGACCCACGGCGTCGAGCACCTGCGCCCGCTGGTACTGCGCGACATCGCCGAGGCGACCGGCCTGCACGAGAGCACGGTCAGCCGAGCCACCGCCGACAAGTTCGTGGCGACGCCCTGGGGTACGTTCCGCTTCCGCTATTTCTTCACCACCGCCATCGCCGGCACCTCGGGCGAGGAAAGCCACAGCGCCGAGGCCATCCGCCACCAGATCCGCCGCATGGTCGAGCGCGAGACTGCCGACGCGGTGCTGTCCGACGACCAGATCGTCGCCGAGCTCGAGAAGTCCGGCGTCGCCATCGCCCGGCGCACCGTCGCCAAGTACCGGGAAGCGCTCGGCATTCCGTCGTCGGTGGAACGCCGGCGGGCGAAGGCGCTCGGCCGATGAGATCACTTTCCGTGCTGCGGCGCAGCAGCTGCCTTGACATCGCCCGGCCGCGGGCCAGTATCGATCGTCGACTTGAGCGACGAGAACGACGACACCGCATCGATGGCGATGGCGGGCACGGCGCGGAGGCCGCCTGGATGGGCGCAACCTTCGTCGGCCGGGAAGGCTTGGTCAGGCGCACGGGTTCGCTGGACAACCGTCGATGATCGACATGCTCGACCTGGTCACACCGGACCGGGTTCTCGTCGGCCTCCGCCCCGGCAGCAAGCGCCAGCTCCTGCAGGAGCTGGCGGACGAGGCCGCCGCTGCCAGCGGTCTGGATGCGAAGCTGATCCTCGATCAGCTGATCCAGCGCGAGAAGCTGGGCACCACCGGGGTCGGCGACGGCCTCGCCATCCCCCATGCCAAGGTCCCCGGGCTGCCGCGGCTCATGGGCTTCTTCGCCCGCCTCGCCCGGCCGATCGAGTTCGACTCCCTCGACGGCAAGCCGGTCGACGTCGTCTTCCTGCTGCTCGCGCCCGAGGATGCCGGCGCCGGCCACCTCAAGGCGCTGGCCCGCATCGCCCGCATCCTGCGCGACCCGGCGCTCTGCGCCCAGCTGCGCCAGGCGCCCGACCCGCGCCGCGCCTACGCCCTGCTGATCGGGCGCCCCGAAACCAACGCGGCCTGACCCGGCCACATCCCATCTCCCACGGCCCCGCCCCTTCGCCGCGACTGACGCTCCACGCGACCTGCGTGCGCTGGCACGACCGCGGCGTGCTCATCGAAGGCGCCTCCGGAGCCGGCAAGTCCGACCTCGCCCTGCGCCTCGTCGATGCCGGCGCCGAGCTGGTGGCCGACGACGTGGTGGCCCTCGAGCGCATCGGCCGCCGGCTGGTCGCCCACGGCATCGGCCTGCCGGGCCACCTCGAGGTCCGTGGCCAGGGCATCTACCGTGTCGCCGCCGCCGACAGCGCCGATCTCGCCGTCGCCGTCATCCTCGGCGGCCGGCATGGCGAGCGGCTGCCCAAGCCGGCCGTGCGCGAGCTGCTCGGCATCGAGCTGCCGGTGATCCCGATCGACGCCACCGCCGCGTCCGCGGTCATGCGGCTGCGCATCGCCCTGCTCGGCACGCGGATCGCCTGACCGTGGCCGGCCCGCGCGTCCTGCTCGTGACGGGTCTGGCCGGGGCGGGCCGTTCGACCTGCCTGAAGGTTCTGGAGGACAACGGCTTCGAGGCGGTCGACAACCTGCCGCTCGACCTCGCCGCCCGGCTCCTCGCCAGCGAGCAGCCGGTCGACAGCGACCTCGCCATCGGTGTCGATTCGCGGACCCGGGCGTTCTCGCCGGAGGGCCTGCTGGAGCTGCGCAGCCGCATCCGCGAGCGCGGCGGCGACGTCAGCCTGCTCTACCTCGACTGCGACGACGACGTGCTGCAGCGCCGCTTCACCGAGACCCGGCGCCGCCATCCGCTGGCCCAGGACCGCTCGGTCAGCGACGGCATCGCCCGCGAGCGCCTGCTGCTGGGCCCGGTTCGCGCCGCTGCCGACATCGTCCTCGACACCACCTTGCTGAGCGTCGTCGACTTCCGGCGCATGCTGACCGCCCGCTTCGCCCGCGGCGAGGCCGAGCGCATGGCCGTCACCGTGGTCTCGTTCGCCTACCGCAACGGCCTGCCGCGCGAGGCCGACCTCGTCTTCGACGTGCGCTTCCTCGACAACCCGCACTACATCGACGCGCTGCGGCCGCTGACCGGTCGCGACGCGCCGGTGCAGGCGCACATCCGCACCGACCCCGGCTATGCCGGCTTCGTCGGCAGCCTCGAGAACCTTCTGTTGCCGCTCCTCCCCCGCTACAACGCCGAGGGCAAGAGCTACCTCACCATCGGCATCGGCTGCACCGGCGGCAAGCACCGCTCGGTCTTTGTCGCCGAGGAGATTGCAGGGCGGCTGCGCCACCGTGGCTGGCGCGTCGGGGTCGTGCATCGCGAGCTCGCCGCGGCCGGAGCCGCCGGGGACAGGACATGATCGGACTGGTACTCGTGACCCACGGCCGGCTGGCGGTCGAGTTCGTCGACGCCATGCAGCATGTGGTCGGGCCGCAGCAGCAGATCCGCGCCGTCTGCATCGAGGCCGACGACGACATCGAGCAGCGCCGCGCCGACATCGTCCGCGCCGTGCGCGAGGTCGACAGCGGTCGCGGCGTCATCATCCTGACCGACATGTTCGGCGGCACGCCGTCCAACCTCGCCATCTCGACCATGGACCGGCCCGGCATCGAGGTGATCGCCGGGGTCAACCTGCCGATGCTGATCAAGCTCGCCAGCGTCCGCGACGGCGATGCCCTGCCCGACGTCGTCAAGGCAGCGCAGGAGGCCGGCCGCAAGTACATCAACGTGGCGAGCCAGCTGCTCGCCGTGGACCGCCACTGAATGGACGGCTCGGCCGGCGGGCCGGCCCAGGCCCGCGTCCGCATCGTCAACCAGCGCGGCCTGCACGCCCGCGCCGCCGCCAAGTTCGTCAAGACCGCCGAGACGTTCGACGCCCGGATCGAGGTCACCCGCGACGACCTGACCGTCTCCGGCACCTCGATCCTCGGCCTGATGATGCTCGCCGCCAGCATCGGCTCGACCCTCGACATCCGCGCCGTCGGCGCCGAGGCCGGTGCGGCGGTCGCCGCCATCGTCGACCTGGTCGGCCGTGGCTTCGACGAATAGCTGCCCCGCCGGCCCCGGCTTGCCGCGCTTCCTGACCTTGTGCTTTATCGCGCCGCCGCACGCACCCGTGCCGGCGGCTACCACCGATGCGCCCCGGGGGCGCCCTGCAAGGACTGCCTGATGAGCGCTGCTGACTTCAAGGTCGCCGACCTGTCCCTCGCCGACTGGGGTCGCAAGGAGCTGGCGATCGCCGAGACCGAGATGCCGGGCCTGATGGCCCTGCGCGCGGAGTACGGCGCCAGCAAGCCGCTGAAGGGTGCGCGCATCGCCGGCTGCCTGCACATGACCATCCAGACCGGCGTGCTGATCGAGACCCTGGCCGAGCTCGGCGCCGACATCCGCTGGGCCTCCTGCAACATCTTCTCGACCCAGGACCATGCCGCGGCGGCGATCGCCAAGCGCGGCATCCCGGTGTTCGCCGTCAAGGGCGAGACGCTCGAGGAGTACTGGGACTACGTCCACCGCATCTGCGAGTGGGGCGATGGCGGCTACCCCAACATGATCCTCGACGACGGCGGCGACGCGACGCTGCTGGCCCAGCTCGGCCGCAAGGCCGAGAAGGATCCGTCGATCATCGCCAATCCGCAGAACGAGGAGGAGGAGGCGCTGTTCGCCGCGATGCGCAAGCGCATCGCCGAGCGTCCGGGCTGGTACACCGGCCTCGGCGACGCCATCCGCGGCGTCTCGGAGGAGACCACCACCGGCGTCCACCGGCTCTACGAGATGGAGCGCCGCGGCGAGCTGCTGTTCCCGGCGATCAACGTCAACGACAGCGTCACCAAGTCGAAGTTCGACAACCTCTACGGCTGCCGCGAGAGCCTCGTCGACGGCATCCGCCGCGCCACCGACGTGATGATGGCCGGCAAGGTCGCCGTGGTCTGCGGCTACGGCGACGTCGGCAAGGGCTCGGCCGCCTCCCTGCGCAACGCCGGCGCGCGCGTCGTGGTCACCGAGATCGACCCGATCTGCGCCCTGCAGGCGGCGATGGAGGGCTACGAGGTCAACACCATGGACGACATGGCGCCGCGGGCCGACATCTTCGTCACCGCGACCGGCAATGTCGACGTCATCACGCTCGACCACATGCGGGCGATGAAGGACCGCGCCATCGTCTGCAACATCGGCCACTTCGACAGCGAGATCCAGGTCGCGGCGCTGCGCAACTACCGCTGGCACAACGTCAAGCCGCAGGTCGACGAGATCGAGTTCCCCGACGGCAAGCGGGTCCTGCTGCTGGCCGAGGGGCGCCTCGTCAACCTCGGCTGCGCCACCGGCCACCCCAGCTTCGTGATGTCGGCGTCGTTCACCAACCAGACGCTGGCGCAGATCGAGCTGTGGACCCGCGGCGAGCACTACCAGCGCAAGGTCTACACCCTGCCCAAGGCCCTGGACGAGAAGGTGGCAGCGCTGCATCTCGCCAAGATCGGCGTGAAGCTGACCAAGCTCTCCGACAAGCAGGCGGGCTATCTCGGCCTCGACGCGGCCGGCCCGTACAAGGCGGACCATTACCGCTACTGAGCCCCGCCGCAGCCTCAGGCTGCGCCTCGCCGACCTTGCCGCGACCCGGGCCCTCGCGGCGAGGCTGGCGTCCCTGCTGCGCCCGGGCGATCTCGTGGCGCTCGAGGGCGACCTCGGCGCCGGCAAGAGCGAGCTCGCCCGCGCCGTGATCCGTGCCCGTGCCGGGGCCGACATCGAGGTGCCGAGCCCGACCTTCACCCTGGTCCAGGGCTACGACCTGCCGGGCCTGCCCCTCGTCCATGCCGACCTGTACCGGCTGGCCGAGCCCGGCGAGATCGACGAGCTCGGCCTCGACGACGCCTTGCGCGACGGGGCCGTGCTGGTCGAGTGGCCCGACCGCGCCGGCGACCGCCTGCCGGCCGGTCGCCTGACCGTCCGCCTCGCCACGCACCCCGACGATCCCGGCGCCCGCGACGCCGAGCTGGTCGCCGCCGGACCGGGCTGGGCCGACCGCCTGGACGCCCTGCGTGGCTGAGCCGCGCCTGCTCACCATCCCGGCCGGCGAGCCCTTCGTCGACCTGCTGGCCGAAGGCCTGCTGCGCCGCGGCCGCGAGCGCTGTGCCGCCACCTGCGTGCTGCTGCCCAGCCGCCGTGCCGCGCTCTCGCTGCGCGACGCCTTCCTGCGCGTCTCCGGCGGCGCGCCACTGCTGCTGCCGCGGATGCTGCCGGTCGGCGACCTCGACGAGGACGAGATCGCGCTGGACGGCGGGCTCGCCCTCGACCTGCCACCGGCCATCGCCCCCCTGCGGCGCCAGCTCCTGCTCACCCGCCTGGTCCAGGCCCGGGGCGAGATGCCGCTCGAGCAGGCCGTCCGCCTCGCCGCCGAGCTCGCCGCATTCCTCGACGAGATGGGCACCGAGGAGGTGCCGATGGAGCGGCTGCCGACGCTGGTCGGCCTCGACCTCGCCGAGCACTGGGCCCGTACCCTCAAGTTCCTGCACCTGCTGGAGAAGGCCTGGCCGGCGGTGCTGGACGACGAGGGCGCGCTCGACCAGGCCGTGCGGCGCAACCGCCTGCTCGATGCCGCCGCCGCGCGCTGGACTCGACGCCCGCCGCGCCACGACATCGTCGCCGCCGGCGTTGTCGGCACCGTCCCGGCCGTCGCCCGCCTGCTCGGCGTCGTCGCCCGGCTACCGACCGGCTGCGTCGTCCTGCCCGGCCTCGACACCGCCATGGCCGACGCCGACTGGCAGGCGATCGAGCCAGCCCATCCGCAATACGGCTTCAAGCGCCTGCTCGAGGCCATGGACGCCGAGCGCCTGGCGGTGCGGCGCTGGCCGGACGGCGAGCCCTGCGCCGCGCCCTCGCCGCGGGCCCGCCTGCTCGCCGACGTGCTGCGGCCGGCCGCCACCACCGAAGCCTGGCAGGGCATGGCCCGGCCCGATCCGGCAGCGCTGGCCGGCCTCACCGTCGTCCGCGCCGACGATCAGGCTGCCGAGGCGCTGCAGATCGCGCTGCGCCTGCGCGAGGTGGTCGAGACCCCGGGGCGGACCGGCATGCTGGTCACCTCCGACCGCAACCTCGCCCGCCGCGTCGCCGCCGAGCTGCGCCGCTGGGACATCGAGATCGACGACAGCGCCGGCGTGCCCCTCGACCAGACCCCGCCCGGCGGTTTCCTGCTGCTCACCGCCCACGCCTTCGTCGACGGCGTCGCCCCCGTGCCACTGCTGGCGGCGCTGAAGCACCCCCTGGCCCGCGGCGGCATGGCCGGCGGCGAGTTCCGCCGCCACGTCCGGGCGCTGGAACGCGCCTGCCTGCGCGGCCCCCGTACCGCCGGCGGTCTCGACGGCCTCGTCGCCCGGATCCGCGACGCCGACGACGAGCGCTGGCCGGCCCCCGTGCCGCGCGCGGACCTCCTCGCCTGGCTCGAGGCCCTCCGCGAGCGCGCGGCACCGCTGCTGCGACTGGCCGCCGAGCCGACCGCCCCGCTCACCGACTTCCTCGACGCGCACCTGGCCCTGGCCGAGCACCTCGCCGCCGACGAGGCCGGCAACCCGGCCGAGCTGTGGGCGACCGCCACCGGCGAGGCGGCGCAGCGCTTCGTGGCCGAGCTGCGCATCGCCGCCGCCGACCTGCCGCCGCTGCCGGCCTCGGCCTATCCGGCGGTGCTGGCGGTGCTGATGGGCGGCCAGTCGGTCCGCCCGCGGCGGCCGCGGCACCCGCGCCTCGCCATCCTGGGCCAGCTCGAGAGCCGGCTGACCCAGGCCGATCTCGTCATTCTCGGCGGCCTCGTCGAGGGCGTCTGGCCGCGCATCCCCGACACCGGACCCTGGCTGAACCGGCGCATGCGCGCCGAGCTCGGCCTGCCCCCGCTCGACCTGCGCATCGGCATCGCCGCCCACGACTTCTATGCCGCCGCCAGCGCCCCGGAGGTCGTCCTGACCCGCGCGCTCAAGGACGAGGCCGGGGCGCCGACCAAGCCGTCGCGCTGGCTGGCCCGGCTCGACGCCGTGCTGCGCTCGCTCGACCTCGCCGGCGCGGTGGCGCCGCCGCCGTACTGGGCGCGATGGACGCGCGAGCTGGACGATCCCGGAAAGCCGCCGGCGCCGGTCGACCGGCCGCTGCCGCGCCCGCCGCTCGCCGCCCGCCCGCGCCGCCTGTCGATCTCCGAGATCGAGCAGCTGATGCGCGACCCCTACGCCGTCTATGCCCGGCGCATCCTCGACCTCTCGCCGCTCGACGCCCTCGACGAGGATCCCGGTGCGGCCGAGCGGGGCACCGTCATCCACAAGGCCATCGAGGACTTCGTGCGGGCCTGGCCGGAGGAGCTGCCGGCTGATCCCGTCGCCGAGCTCCTGCGCATCGGTCGCCAGCACTTCGCGCTGCGCGCCCACCTGCCGCAGGTCTGGGCCCTGTGGTGGCCACGCTTCGTCGGCATCGCCCACTGGTTCGTCGAGCGCGAGCGCGAGCGCCGCGGCGGGATCGCCCGCGTCCTCGCCGAGGTGCGGGGCCAGCTCGTCGTCGAGGCGCCGGGCGGACCGGTCCAGATCCGCGCGCGCGCCGACCGCGTCGAGGTCGGCCACGACGGCGGCCTCGCCATCGTCGACTACAAGACCGGCCAGATCCCGTCCGCCGAGGACGTTCGCCGCGGCCTGCGCCCGCAGCTGGCGCTGGAGGCCGCCATCGCCATCGCGGGCGGCTTCGCCGGCATCGCCTCGCGCGAGCTCGCCGCCCTGGCCCTGTGGCGCCTGTCCGGCGGCGACGAGGGCGGGGTCGAGCGCGATCCGACCCAGCATCGCAACCAGACCGTCATCACGCCGGCCGAGCTCGCCGCCGAGGCGTGCGAGGGCGTCGCCCGCCTGCTCGCCCATTTCGACGACCCGGCGACGGCCTACATCCCCGTGCCGCGCCCGGAGATCGCGCCGACCTTCGCCGACTACGACCACCTGTCGCGGCTGGCCGAGTGGCGCGGCGGGGACCCGCTGCCATGAGTGCCCCGACGCCCGCGCAGCTGCGAGCCGCCGATCCGCGCCGCTCGGTCTGGGTGACGGCCAACGCCGGCACCGGCAAGACCCGCGTGCTGTCCGACCGGGTGCTGCGCCTGCTGCTCGACGGCGCCCACCCCGAAACCCTGCTCTGCATCACCTTCACCAAGGCTGCCGCCGCCGAGATGGCGCTGCGCGTCGACCGGCGGCTGGCCGGCTGGGCGGTCGCCAAGGATCGGGCGGAGCTCGCCGCCGACATCGCCGCGCTCACCGGGACCGAGCCCGACGACGCCACGCTCGACCGCGCCCGTCGCCTGTTCGCCCGCGTCCTCGACCTGCCGCAGGGCCTGCCGATTCTCACCATCCACGCCCTGTGCGGCATGCTGCTGCGCCGGTTCCCGCTCGAGGCCGGCATCGCCCCGCACTTCGAGGTGATCGACGAGCGGACCGCCGAGGAGCTGCTGGCCGAGGCCCGTGACCGGGTGCTGCGCGAGGGTCGCGCGCAGGACCCCGATCTGGCTACGGCGATCGAGCGGCTGGCGACGCAGCTGGCCGAGTCGAGCTTCGCCGAGGTGCTGGCCGAGGCCCTGGCGGCCCGGACCCGCCTCGTCGCCGCCCGGACGCGGCACGGCGGCTTCGCCGGCCTGATGCGCGCCATCGCCCGGACGCTGCGGCTCGACCTGCCGCTGCCGGACCCGCAGGCACTGCTCGCCGAAAGCTGCGCCGACGGGGCGTTCGACGCGCTGAACCTGCTGCCGGCCGCCCGGGCCCTCGACGGCGGCTCGGTCACCGACCAGCGCCGCGCCGCCCAGATCCTCGCCTGGCTGAACGCCACCCCTGCCGACCGCGTCGCCATCCATGCCGGCTACGTCGCGGCCTTCGTCAAGAAGGACGGCGACGGCGTCGCTACCCTGGCGACGGCGGGCGTACTGAAGCGCGCGCCGGAGATCCTGCCGACGCTGGCCGCCGAGCAGGCCCGGCTGATCGAGCTCGGCGACCGCATGCGCGGTTGTCTCCTCTGCCGCCACACCGAGGCGTTGCTGCGCGTCGCCTTCGCCGTCATCGACGCCTACCAGACCGAGAAGGACCGCGCCGGCGGGCTCGACTACGACGACCTGATCGAGCGCACCCGCGCCCTCCTGTCGGCCGACGGCGAGATCGACTGGGTCCGCTACAAGCTCGACGCCCGCATCGACCATGTCCTCGTCGACGAGGCCCAGGACACGAGCCCGGCGCAGTGGGACGTGATCGAGCGCCTGACCGACGAGTTCTTTGCCGGCGCCGGTGCCCGCGGCGCCGGCCGCACGCTGTTCGTCGTCGGCGACGAGAAGCAGTCGATCTACAGCTTCCAGGGTGCTGATCTCGCCAACTTCCAGGCGGTGCGCGCCCGCGTCGCCGGCCGGGCCCTGGCCGCCGGCCTCGACTTCACCGAGGAGACGCTCGACCGTTCGTTCCGCAGCGTCCCTGCGGTGCTGGAGCTGGTCGACGCCGTGTTCGCCCGCCCTGCCGCCCAGGCCGGCGTCGTCGATCCCGAGCGCCCCCTGCGCCACGACACCAGCCGCCGCAACGAGCTGGGCACGGTCGAGGTCTGGCCGCTGGTCGACCCGGTGCCGCCGGAGGAGGGCGAGCGCTGGCCCCTGCCCGACGCGCCGCGCTCGGTCGACGACCCGGACCGCCGCCTCGCCGAGGCCATCGCGCGGCGCATCAGCACCTGGCTCGGGCAGGGCGAGCGCATCGAGGCCCTCGACCGGCCGATGCGCGCCGGCGACATCCTGATCCTGCTCGCCCGGCGCGGCGGCCTGCAGGAGCTGCTGGTCCGCGCGCTCAAGCGCAACGGTGTCCCGGTCGCCGGCGCCGACCGGCTGGAGCTGTCCTCGCACATCGCGGTGATGGACCTCGTGGCGCTGGGCCGGGCGATCCTCCTGCCCGAGGACGACCTCAACCTCGCCTGCCTGCTCAAGAGCCCGCTGGTCGGGCTCGGCGAGGACGACCTGTTCGCGCTCGCCTTCGGCCGCCGGCCGCGCAGCCTGCTCGAGCGCCTGCGCGAGCTGGCCGGCGACGGCCGCGCTCCCTTCGCCGAGGTCTACGAGCGGCTGCGCGGCTGGATCGCCCGCGCCGACTTCATGCCGCCGTTCGAGTTCTACGCCTCGGTGCTCGGCCGTGACCGTGGCCGCGAGCGCCTGCTCGCCCGCCTCGGCCCCGACGCCGCCGAGCCGATCGAGGCCTTCCTCGCCCAGACCCTGGCCTATGAGCGCGGCCACCCGGCGACGCTCGAGGGTTTCCTGCACTGGCTGGGCCTCGGCACCGAGGAGCTCAAGCGCGACCCCGAGCTGGCCCAGGACGCGGTGCGGGTGATGACCGTGCACGGTGCCAAGGGCCTCGAAGCACCGGTCGTCATCCTCGCCGACGCCGGCCCGCGCGGCGATCCGCGGCCCGGCCGGCTGATCTGGAGCGACGACGGCCTGCCCTACTGGCGGGCCTCGCAGGGCGGCCGCGAGGCGCTGACCTCGGCCCTTGTCGAGGCGCGCAAGGAGCGCGAGCTCCAGGAGCGCTCCCGCCTGCTCTATGTCGCCCTGACCCGCGCCGGCGACCGGCTGTACGTCACCGGCCGCAAGGCCGCGCGCGGCGACGGCGATGGCTGCTGGCACAAGCTCGTCGGTGAGGCGATCCGCGACCTCGCCGAATGCGAGACGTTGCCCTGCGACCTCGGCCGCGGCTTCGAGGGCCCGATCCTGCGCCTGCGCCGCGGCGCCATGGCCCAGGCGCGCGCTGCCGTCGCCCCGACGGCGGCCGGCCCGGACCTGCCGCTGCCGGCCTGGGCGACGACGCCCGCCCCGGCCGAGCGCGATCCGGCGCGGACCCGGGCACCGTCGCGGCTGGCCGAGGAGAGCCCGCCCGCCAGCTCGCCCGCGGGCGGCGAGGGCGAGGCCCGCTTCCGCTTCGGCCTGCACCTGCACAAGCTGCTGCAATGGCTGCCGGAACTGCCGGCCGAGGCGCGCGACGCCGCCCTCGACCGCTATCTCGAAAAGGCCGTCGACCTCGCGTCGGAGGACCGCGAGCGGGCCCGGCGGCAAGTCGCCGCCGTCCTCGCCGATCCGCGCCTCGCCGAAGCCTTCGGTCCCGGCTCGACGGCCGAGCAGGCGATCTGCGGGATCGTCGGCGGGGTCGCCATCACCGGCCAGATCGACCGCCTCGCGGTGACCGGGGAACGCGTGCTGATCCTCGACTACAAGACCAACCGCCGGCCGCCGGCGAAGCCGGCCGAGACACCGGTCGCCTATCTCCGGCAGATGGCCGCCTACCGCGAGCTGCTGCGGCAGATCTACCCCGACCGCCCGGTCGAGGCGGCGCTGGTCTGGACCGAGAGCGGCGAGGTCAGCCTGCTTGAGTCGGACCTCCTGGATCCCCACTTGCCTTGGACGGTTGTCGGCGAGGGACCCGGGAGCGCAGCTTGACGTTGCCGCGGCATCCTACCTAGGCTCTCGACCCGCCCGGAACGACAGGAACGGAACTTCATCCATGGCCGTGACGCAGACGTCGGACACCGACTTCGAGAAGGACGTGATCAAGGCCGGCAAGCCCGTGGTCGTCGACTTCTGGGCCGAGTGGTGCGGCCCGTGCAAGCAGATCGCCCCCCACCTCGAGGCGCTGGCCACCGAGCTCGGCGACCAGGTCCAGGTGGTGAAGGTCAACATCGACGAGAACCCGATGACGCCGACCCGCTACGGCGTGCGCGGCATCCCGACGCTGATGCTGTTCAAGGACGGCCAGATCGCCTCGACCCGGGTCGGCACCATGCCGAAGACCAAGCTGGTCGAGTGGGTCCGCGACAGCATCTGAGCCGACCTCGTACCGACGGCTGCGCGAGCGCCCCGCCCGGTCCCGGGCGGGGCGCTCGTCGTTTCAGCGGCCGGCCGCCAGCGCGGCGTTGCGGATCTGCGAGAGCGAGGCCCGCACGGTGAGCGCCTCGGGATCGACCTTCAGCTCGATCAGCGCCGGCCCGCCCGAGGCCAGCGCCTCTTCCAGCGCCTGCGGGAAGTCGGCGGTCCGTTCGACCCGCGTGCCGAAGGCGCCGCAGGCCCTGGCCAGCGCCGCGAAGTCGGGATTGTGCAGCTCGGTGCCCGAGACCCGCGTCGGGTACTCGCGCTCCTGGTGCATGCGGATGGTGCCGTACATGCCGTTGTTGACCACCAGCACGACCAGCCGGCAGCCGTACTGCACCGCCGTCGCCAGCTCCTGCACCGTCATCATCAGGCAGCCGTCGCCGGCGAAGCAGACCACCGTCCGGTCCGGGCAGGCGAGCGAGGCCGCCACCGCCGCCGGCAGCCCGTAGCCCATCGAGCCCGAGGTCGGGGCGAGCTGGCTGCGGAACCTGCGGTACGGGTAGAAGCGCGTCGCCCAGACGGCATAGTTGCCGGCACCGTTGGTGATGATGGCGTCCTCGGGCAGGCGCTCGCGCAGGTGCGCCATCACCTCGCCCATCTGCAGCGGCCCCGGCGACGCCACCGGCTTGATGTAGTCGAGGTAGTCGCGATGCGCCGCGGCGGTCCAGCCGGCCCAGGGCCGCGGCTCGATCGGCAGCACCGACGCCAGCGCCGACGCGGCGCCGCGCATCCCGGCGTTGATCGCGATGTCGGGCTGGTAGACCCGGCCCAGTTCCTCCGGGTCGGCGTGGATGTGGACCAGCTGCTGCTTCGGTCGCGGGATCGCCAGGAGATTGTAGGCCTGGGCCGTCATCTCCGAGAGGCGGGTCCCGATGGCGATGATCAGGTCGGCCTCGCCGACCCGCTTCACCAGCTTCGGGTCGGCGCCGACACCGAGGTCGCCGGCGTAGCAGGGGTGGGTATTGTCGAAGTAGTCCTGCCGGCGGAAGCCGGCCGCCACCGGCACCTCGTTGTTCTCGGCGAAGGTGCGGATGTCGGCCGCGGCCTGCGCCGACCAGCCGCCGCCGCCGAGAATGACCAGCGGCCGCTGCGCGCCGGCCAGCATCTGCCGCACGTCGGCGATCACCGCCGGATCGGGATAGGCGTCGAGCCGCTGCCAGGGCCGGCCGTCGTCGACGGCGGCGCGCTCGACCAGCATGTCCTCGGGCAGCGCCAGCACCACCGGTCCCGGCCGGCCGGCCGTCGCCGTCATGAAGGCGCGGTGGATGTATTCGGGAATGCGCTCGGCGCTCTCGATCTGCGCCACCCACTTGGCGATGCCGCCGAACATGCGGACGTAGTCGACTTCCTGGAAGGCGTCGCGCCCCCACGCCGCCCGCTCGATCTGGCCGATGAACAGGATCATCGGGGTGCTGTCCTGCTGGGCGACGTGCACCCCGCTGCTGGCGTTGGTCGCCCCCGGTCCGCGCGTGACCATGGCGATGCCCGGCCGGCCGGTCAGCTTGCCGTAGGCCTCGGCCATCATCGCCACCCCGCCCTCCTGGCGGCAGATGACGAAGCGCAGCTCCGGCGTGTCGTACATCGCGTCGAGCACGGCGAGGTAGCTCTCGCCCGGCACGCCGAACACGAGGTCGGCGCCGTGCAGGCGGAGCTGGTCCACCAGGATACGCCCGCCGGTCCGCCGGTTGTCGCTCATCTCGCTGCCCCTGATGCGCCTGGCCGCCGCCGATGTAGCGACTGCCATCCGGCCTGAACAGCGCCGAGGTGGCATGGCAGCGTTGGATCACCCGGGCCTGTCGCTGGCCCGATCACCTTCGCGTGATTTGCGCGCTTGAGCGACAGTCCTCGTTACCCTGCAGCGCCAAGCGACCGTTTACGCACCCTGTCCGGCCGCGGATCATGAAGATTTCGAACTTTTTTCTTGCATCTTCTGCTTGATCTTCACGGACCTCGCAACATTTCCCGGTCATCGGCGGCACATGAAGTCTAGCATGAATTCGGGCTTCATGGGCTACCGGCAACCTTTACATCACGGAGACTGTTTGATGCGCAAGGCTCTGCTTGCCGCCGCCGCTGTCGCGCCCCTCGCGTTCGGCGCCTCGATGGCCAATGCCAAGGACATCGTCGACACCGCCGTCGGTGCCGGCTCGTTCACCACGCTGGTTGCTGCCGTCCAGGCTGCCGGCCTCGTCGAGACGCTGAAGGGCCCGGGTCCGTTCACCGTGTTCGCGCCGACCGACGACGCCTTCAAGAAGCTGCCCGCCGGCACCGTCGAGTCGCTGCTGCTGCCCGAGAACAAGGACAAGCTGGTGGCGATCCTCACCTACCACGTCGTGCCGGGCAAGGTGATGGCCGCCGATGCGGCCGGCAAGACCACCGAGCTGAAGAGCGTCGAGGGCGACATGATCGCCGTCGACGGCACCAAGGGCGGCGTGATGGTCGACGGCGCCACCGTGACCACCGCCGACATCATCGCCGACAACGGCGTCATCCACGTGATCGACACGGTGATCCTGCCGGCGTCGTGATCCGACGGGATCGGACCTGCGTAAGACTGACTGATTTCCCCCGCGGTTGGCCCCGGTCCGAGGACCGGGGCATTTTTTTGGCGGACGTTCAGCCGCAGCCGGCGGTGGCGGCGCGCAACCGGGTCAGCGCCAGCACGGCGTCGATGACCGGCGTGGCGACGCCGACCAGGGCCCCCATCTCCTGCACCGCCCCCACCAGCGCATCGAGCTCCAGCCTGCGGCCCCGCTCGAGGTCCTGGAGCATCGAGGTCTTGTGCGCGCCCACCGCCCCGGCGCCGGCGATGCGCCGGTCGACGTCGATGGCGAACTTCACGCCCAGCGCCTCGCCGATCGCCTGCGCCTCCAGCATCATCGACCGCGCCACGCTCCGGCAGCCGGCGTCGGCGACGATCGCCTCCAGCGTGGCCCCGGTCAGGGCACTGATCGGGTTGAAGCTGAGATTGCCCCAGAGCTTGACCCAGATCTCGTCGCGGATGCGCGGCCGCACCGGCGCCTTGAGCCCGGCCCTGACCAGGGCCTCGGCCAGCGCCTCGGCGCGCGGGCTGCGCACGCCCGACGGCTCGCCCAGCGAGAACCGGTCGCCCTCGACGATCTCGACCACGCCGGGCTCGACCACCTCGGCCGCGGGATAGACCACGCAGCCCAGCACCCGCTCCGGCCCGATGCCGTCCCACTGCACGTCGCCGGGATCGACGCTGGCCAGCCGCCGGTCGCGGTAGGGCCCGTCGAGCCCGTGGAAGTACCACCAGGGCACGCCATTCACCGCCATCACCACGGTCGTGTCCGGGCCCAGCATCGGCTGCATCGCCGGCACCACCGCCGGGACCTGGTGCGCCTTCAGCGTGACGACGACGTAGTCCTGCACGCCGAGGGTCGCCGGATCGTCGGTCGCCAGCGGTCGCACGACCTCGGAGCGCCCCTGCTCGCGCAGCTCCAGGCCCTTGGCCCTGATCGCGGCGAGGTGCGGCCCACGGGCGATCAGGGCGACGTCGACGCCGGCGGCGGCCAGCCTGCCGCCCAGCATGCCGCCGATGGCGCCGGCCCCGTAGACCGCGACCTTCACGCCTCCAGCCCCAGCCGCTTGGCGAGCCCGATCCGCTGCAGCTTGCCGGTGGCCCCCTTCGGGATCTCCTCGACGACGAGGATCCGCCGCGGCACCTTGAAGTCGGCGAGCCGGCCGCCGCAGAAGCCGCGCAGCTCGGCCTCGTCGGCCGCGGTGCCCTCGCGCAGCACCACCGCCGCCGCCACCTCCTCGCCCAGCTTGTCGTGGCGCATCGCGAAGGTGACGACCTGCGCCACCGCCGGATGGTCCATCAGGATGGAATCGACCTCCAGCGGCGACACCTTCTCGCCGCCGCGGTTGATGATCTCCTTGAGCCGGCCGGTGATGGTGAGGAAGCCGTCCGCGTCGAACCGCCCCTCGTCGCCGGTGCGGAACCAGCGGCGGCCGTCGATGGTGACGAACGCCTTGGCGTTGGCGTCCGGGTTGTTCTCGTAGCCCGGGGTGACGTTGGGGCCCGAGATCACCACCTCGCCGGTCGCCCCATTCGCCAGCAGGCGGTCCTGCTCGTCCATGATGCCGACCAGCGGCCCGGCGGCCTGGCCGACCGTGCCCGGCTTGCGCTGCCCGGGCGGCAGCTGGTTGCTCGTCATCTGGTGCGAGGCCTCGGTCATCCCGTAGGACTCGATCACCGGGCAGCCGAACGTCGCCTCGAGCTCGCGCATCACCTGCGCCGGCAGCGACGCCGAGCTCGAGCGGATCAGCCGCAGCTTCGCCCTGGCGATGCTCTCGGTATTGCGCGCCGCCCGCGCCAGGATGGTCTGGTGCATCGTCGGCACCGCCGTGTACCAGCTGGGCTTGGCGTCATCGAGCCAGGCGAAGAAGCGCAGCGCGTTGAAGCCGCCCGGCGCGTAGAGCGAGCCGCCGGCCGACAGCGACGCCAGGGTGGCCGCCATCAGCCCGTGGATGTGGAACAGCGGCATGACGTTGAGGCAGCGGTCGGCCGCCGTCAGGCCCAGCGTCGCGGCGATGTGCCCGGCCGAGGCGCACAGGTTGGCCTGCGTCAGCGGCACGATCTTGGGCCGCGAGGTGGTGCCCGAGGTGTGCAGCACGAGGGCGATGTCGTCCGGCCCGGCGAGGCCCGCCGGTCCCGGCTGCCCGCCCGTGGCCGCCTCGCCGTCGAGCTCGAACCAGCCGGCCGGCGCGCCCGCCGGCACCTTGAGCCGCAGCACCGCCGCCCCGTGCCGGCGCGCCACCGCCACCGCCGGTCCCTCGTCGCCCTCGGCCACCACCAGCGCCCGGGCGCGCAGGTCCGACAGGTAGAAGTCGAGCTCCTCCTCGCGGTAGGCGGGATTGAGCGGGGCCGTCGTCGCACCGGCGGCGATGGCGACGAAGGCCGCGGCCATCTCGGGACCATTGGCGAGGACGATGGCGACGCGGTCGTTGCGGCCGATCCCCAGGCCGTTGAGCCGGGCCACCGTCGCCTCGATCAGCCGGGTCAGGCCGCCATGGTCGAGCGTCGGCCGGTCCGGTGCCAGCAGCGCCGGCTCCGTGCTGCCCGGCCGCGCCAGCAGCGCCGCCACCGTCCGTGCCGCACCGTCCGCCATCGCCAGCTCCTCCTGCAAAGCGCGGCGCGGAACATGCACGCACGGCAGGCGGCACGGAAGAGCCCCTTGACCGGCCCCTGCCCTGCACGCGACACCGCGCTTCGTCCGACGCGGGGTCGGCGGGAGGCGGGCGATGAATCTCGTGCAGCTGAAGCTGGCCGGCGGCGGCCGGGCCGTGGCGGTCGTCGATGGCGGCACCCTCCGTCTGCTCGACGGCGTGACCTCCACCTACGAGCTGGCGCAGAAGGCCATCGCCGAGGGCAAGGGCCTCGACGCCGCGGCCGCCGCCCGTGCCGGCAGCCGCTCCGAGTCCTACGACGACGCCGTCGCCCAGAAGCGCCTGCTCAACCCCGTCGACCATCCCGACCCGGCGCACCTGCTCGTCACCGGCACCGGGCTCACCCACCTCGGCAGCGCCGCCACGCGCGACAAGATGCACGCGCTCAAGGAGAGCGAGCTCACCGATTCGATGAAGATGTTCAAGATGGGGCTCGAGGGCGGCAAGCCGGCGGCCGGTGCCGTCGGCGTCCAGCCCGAGTGGTTCTACAAGGGCGACGGCTCGACCGTGGCGGCACCCGAAGGTGACCTGCTCAGCCCCGGCTTCGCCCTCGACAGCGGCGAGGAGCCCGAGGTCGCCGGCCTCTACCTGATCGGCCCCGACGGCACGCCCTTCCGCCTCGGCTTCGCGCTCGGCAACGAGTTCTCCGACCACGTCACCGAGCGCAAGAACTACCTGTTCCTCGCCCACTCCAAGCTGCGCATGTCGGCCTATGGCCCCGAGCTGCGCACCGGTCCGCTGCCGGCCGCGGTCGACGGCACCAGCGCCATCCGCCGCGACGGCAAGGTGATCTGGGAAAAGCCGTTCGCCAGCGGCGAGGCCAACATGTCCCACACCCTGGCCAACCTCGAGCACCACCACTTCAAGTACGCGCTGTTCCGCCGGCCGGGCGATGTCCACGTCCACTATTTCGGCACGGCGACGCTGAGCTTCGCCGACGGCATCCGCACCGAGCCCGGCGACTGGTTCGAGATCAGCAGCGCCGCGTTCGGCCGGCCGCTGCGCAACCGGGTCGCCGTCGCCCCCGACAGCGGCCTCGTCGGCGTCCGCTCGCTCTGAGCGCCCGGCGGCCGCGGCCGCCGGTCAGCCCGCCGGGTCGAGCTGGCCCTTGCGCCGGGCCCACTCGCGCACGACCGCTTCCAGCTCGCCGTCCGCATCGTCGGGCAGGGTGACCAGCACGCGCACCAGCTGGTCGCCCTTGCGGCCGGCGGTGTCGTGGATGCCCTTGCCCTTCAGCCGGAGCATGCGGCCCGAGGACGAGCCCTTGGGAATGGAAAGGCTGACCTCGCCGTCGAGCGTCGGCACCCGGACCTTGCCGCCGAGCAGCGCCGTCGCCAGCGGCACCGGCTGGTCGCTGACGACGTCCATGCCCTTGCGGCTGAAGCCGGGCAGCTCGCGCACGCTGACCTCGATCAGCGCGTCGCCGGCCGGGCCACCGCCCATGCCGGGCTCGCCCTGCCCCTTGAGGCGCAGGGTCTGGCCGCTCTCGAGGCCGGCCGGGATGGTGAGCTCGAGCGAGCGCCCGCCCGGCAGCACGACGCGCCGCTTGGCGCCGCGGGCCGCATCGACGAGGTCGACGGTCAGGCTGGCACGGACGTCCTCGCCCCTGGCCTGGAAGCCGCCGCGGCCGCCGGCACCTCGGCCGGCAGCACCGAAGACCTCCGACAGGATGTCCTCGAGGTCGGGACCGGCGCCGCCACCACCGCCGCGGCCGCCCCAGTTGAAGCGGAAGCCGCCGGCGTCGGCCCTGGCCCCGCCGCGCGAGCCGCGCGGCGTGCCGGCGAAGGCCCGCTCGTTGCCCTGCTCGTCGATCTCGCCACGGTCGTAGCGCGCCCGCTTGGCCTTGTCGGACAGGATCTCGTTGGCCGCGGAGATGCGCTTGAAGCGCTCCTCGGCCTGCTTGTCGCCGGGCTTCAGGTCGGGGTGGCATTCCTTCGCGAGCTTGCGATAGGCCTTCTGGATCTCGGCCTCGCTCGCGGTCTTGCTGACCCCCAGGGTGCGGTAGAGGGATTCGGCCATCGGTCTCCCCCGCGGCCTCGCCGGGCCGCGCCCTCAGAGACTAGCGGGTTGGTTGCAGCTCCGCAAAGAAAGGGCGCCCCGGGGGCGCCCTTCCTCCGCTGTACGGACGTCTGCCGTCAGGCAGCCTGGGCGCCGATGGCGATGGTCCGCGGCTTCATCGCCTCGGGGACCTCGCGGGCCAGCTCGACGGTCAGGATGCCGTTCTCGAGCTTGGCGGCCTTGACCTGGACGTGCTCGCCCAGCGCAAAGCGGCGCTCGAAGCTCTCGCGGGCGATGCCGCGGCGGATCCAGCCCTCGCTCTCGACGGCCTCGACCTTGCCGCTGACGGTCAGGACGCGGTCCTGGGCGACGATGCTCAGGTCCTTCTCGGCATAGCCGGGAACCGCCACGTGCAGGACGTAGGCGTTGTCGCCGGTCTTGCGGATGTCGTAGGCCGGACCGGCGGGCGCCGCCTCGGCCACGCCGAGCAGCTCGTCGGCCAGACGCTCGAAGCGACGGAGCGGGTTGTACAGGGGAAGGGTCACGACGTTCATCAGTATCCTCCAGAAGAAGCGATACACGGGACTGGCGCTCCATTGGGACGCGCCGTTCGGTCGACTTGCCGGGCCCTTCAGGCACCCGGCGACCGCTGATGTAGGAAGCCCCTGCCGCGGTTCAAGCGGGCGGACGACCGGAGCGTGACTCGCTCCGGCCGGTTCCGTGCTTCCCTTACGGCTTCACCTTCTCGCCGGCGTTCTCCATGGTCTGCCCGGCCGACTCCATGTTCTCGCCGGTATCCTGCTTCAGGCCCCGCCAGGTGTCGCCGCAGGCGGCGAGGCCGCCGAGCAGCGCGAGAGCGAGACACACGCGAATCAACGATGCCTTCATGGCAAATCCTCCGGTTGCACCCGGACGAACGCCCGGCGCGCGGCCGAGTTCCAGCTTGACCGGTAACGGCGGTCGCACCGTGGCGGCGGTTGGGCTAGACCACGCCCGTACCGGCCGAGGGGGAGGACCGCACATGCCCGTGCTGCTGGGCTGCATCGCCGACGACTTCACGGGTGCCACCGACCTCTGCAACACGCTGGTCCGCAACGGCATGCGGGCGATCCAGCTGATCGACGCGCCGGCCGACGATCTCCCCGCGCCGGACGCCGACGCCGTCGTCGTGGCGCTGAAGTCGCGCACCTGCCCGGCCGCCGAGGCCGTGGCGCTGTCGCTGCGGAGCCTCGCCTGGCTGCGCCGGGCCGGGGCGCGGCAGATCCTGTTCAAGTACTGCTCGACCTTCGACAGCACCGATGCCGGCAACATCGGCCCCGTCGCCGATGCCCTGCTCGACGCGCTCGGCGCCGACCTCGCCATCGCCTGCCCGGCCTTCCCGGAGACCGGCCGGACGATCTATCGCGGCCACCTGTTCGTCGGCGACGCGCTGCTGTCCGACACGCACATGCGCACGCACCCGCTGACGCCGATGACCGACAGCAACCTCGTCCGCGTCCTCGGCCGGCAGGCCAGGCGCAAGGTCGGCCTCGTCCCCTATGCCGTCGTCGACCAGGGTGCCGACGCGGTCCGCGCCTGCCTCGCCCGGCTGCGCGCCGACGGCATGGGCCTCGCCATCGCCGACGCCGTCGCCGACCGCCACCTGATTGCCCTCGGCCACGCCCTGGCCGACGCCGCGCTGGTCACCGGCGGCTCCGGCATCGCCATGGGCCTGCCCGACAATTTCCGCCGGGCCGGGCTGCTCGCCACCGGCCAGGCCGCCGACAGCCTCCCGGCCGTCGCCGGCAAGTCGGCGGTGCTCGCCGGCTCCTGCTCGGCCGCCACGCTGGGCCAGATCGAGACCATGGCGAAGACCCATCCCGCCCTGCGCCTCGATCCGCTCGAGCTCGCCTCCGGCGGTGCCGCCGAGCGGGCGCTGGCCTGGGCGCGCGAGCGGCTCGATGCCGGACCGGTGCTGGTCTACGCCAGCGCCCCGCCCGACCAGGTGAAGGCCGTGCAGGAGAAGCTCGGCCGCGAGCGCGCCGGCGAGCTGGTCGAGCACGCGATGGCGACGATCGCCAAGGGTCTGGTCGAGGCCGGCGTCCGCCGCCTCGTCGTCGCCGGCGGCGAGACCTCGGGGGCGGTGGTCCAGGCGCTCGGTGTGCGCGGCCTGCGCATCGGCGCCCAGATCGATCCCGGTGTCCCCTGCACCGTCAGCATCGGCGCTCCCGAGCTGGCGCTGGCGCTGAAGTCCGGCAATTTCGGCGCTCCCGACTTCTTCACCAAGGCCCTGGAGCGGATGCCGTGAGCGACGCCGCCCGCGAGAGGATCTGCAAGCTCGGCCGCTCGATCTTCCAGCGCGGCCTGACCTTCGGCAGCTCCGGCAACATCAGCGTCCGCCTCGACGACGGCGGCTGGCTGATGACGCCGACCAACGTGGCGCTGGGCGACCTCGACCCGGCCCGCCTCAGCCGCCTCGACGCCGACGGCCGCCATGTCGACGGCGACGCCCCGACCAAGGAGACCTTCCTCCACCTCGGCATGTACCGGCGCCGCGCCAAGGCCGGGGCCGTCGTCCACCTGCACTCGACCCATTCGGTCGCGGTCAGCGTGCTGGCCGGCGTCGATCCCGCCGACGTGCTGCCGCCACTGACCGCCTACTACGTGATGCGCGTCGGCCGCCTGCCGCTGGTGCCCTACTACCGCCCGGGCGATCCGGCGCTGGGCCCGGCCGTCGAGGCGCTGGCCGACCGGCACCACGCCGTGCTCCTCGCCAACCACGGGCCCGTCGTCGCCGGCAGCACGCTCGACGCCGCAGCCCACGCCATCGAGGAGCTGGAGGAGACCGCCAAGCTCTACCTGTTGCTGCACGGCAAGCCGATCCGCCCGCTCACGCCCGAGCAGGTCGAGGACGTCCGCCGCCACTTCCCGGGCTGAGCCGCCTCAGCCCGGCGCTGCTCCCTGGGTGTTGAGCTCGATCGCGTAGAGCGAGCTCGTCGCCACCATGAACAGCCGGTTCCGCTTGGGACCGCCGAAGCAGAGGTTGGAGCAGACCTCGGGCAGCCGGATCCGGCCGATCAGCCGGCCGTCCGGCGACCAGACGGTGACACCGCTGTAGCCGACCGTGTGGTTGGCGTTCGACGACGCCCAGACATTGCCGTCGACGTCGCAGCGCACCCCGTCGGGTCCGCATTTCACGCCGTCGACCATGCAGTCGGTGAACAGCCGCTGGTTGGCCAGCCGCCGGCCGTCGACCACGTCGAAGACATGGATGTCGCGCTTGCCGCCCGGCCCGGCGTCGCCCGGCCCCCTTGCCGTGCTGACGACATGGAGGCGGCGGTAGTCGGGCGAGAAGCACAGCCCGTTCGGGTCGGGCAGGTCGGCCTCGGCGACGACCAGCTCGACCCGTCCGTCCGGGTCGATGCGGTAGACGTTGGTCGGCAGCTCGCGCCGCGCCTCGCCGATGTCCGGCGGCTGGCCGAGCCGCGGGTTCAGCCGGCCGCCGGCGTCGGGCATGCCCTCGAACAGCTGCGTCCCGTAGGGCGGATCGGTGAACCAGACGCTGCCGTCGGGATGCGCCACGACATCGTTGGGCGAGTTCAGCCGCTTGCCGTCATAGGCGTCGGCCAGCACCGTGGCCGAGCCGTCGAGCTCGTAGCGGACGACCCGGCGATGGAGCTGCTCGCAGCTGATCTGCCGTCCCGCGAAGTCGAAGCAGGTGCCGTTGCTGTTGCCGGACGGGCTGCGGAAGACGCTGACCCGGCCGTCGTCCTCGAGCCAGCGCAGCTGGCGGTTGGCCGGGATGTCGCTCCAGACGAGGTAGCGGCCCTGCGCGTTCCAGGCCGGGCCCTCGCCGAACTGCGCGCCCGTCCACAGCCGCCGGATCGTGCTGTTCGGCGGCCTGAGCCGGTCGAAGCCCGGATCGACCGACAGCACGTCGGGATCGGGAAACAGCGGCGGTGCGGGCACACCGAGCGCGAAGTCGCGCGGCGGCTGCGATACCGTGCTGGGCGGCTCGAGCGCCAGCGCCGGCCGGGCGAGGACGGCACCGGCAGCGCCGGCAAGCAGACTGCGCCGTGACCAGCCTGACATCGCCGGGCTCAGCCTTCGGCCCCGAGCCGCCGCAGGATCTCGGCGACGATCGCCTCGGGCGGCTGCGCCACGTCGACGACGATGGCCTCGTCCGCGCCCGGCGGCTCCAGCGTCGCCAGCTGCGACGGCAGCAGCGTCACCGGCATGAAATGGTCGCGCCGCGCCGCCATCCGCTGGCGGATCACCTCGGGATCGGCGTTCAGGTGCACGAACCGCACGCCCTCGCGGCCGCCCCGCAGGATGTCGCGGTAGCTGCGCTTCAGCGCCGAGCAGCCGACCACCGCCGGCCTGCCCTCGTCGAGCCAGCGGCCGATGTCGGCGGCGATCGCCTGCAGCCACGGCCGCCGGTCGTCGTCGTCGAGCGGCTCGCCGCGCGACATCTTCGCGATGTTGGCCGGCGGGTGGTAGCGGTCGCCCTCGGCGAACTCGGCCCCCAGCCGCTCGGCCAGCGCCGTGCCGACGGTGGTCTTGCCGGAGCTCGTCACCCCCATCACGACGACGACGGTCATGCGTCCTGCCCGCTGCCGGCGGCGAGGTGGAAGGTCCCCTCGGCATCGGTCCGGCGGAAGCCGTGGCGGCCGAAGAAGTCGCGCTGCGCCTGGATCAGCCGCGTCGGCAGCCGGGCGCTTGCCGCCGAATCGAGCATCGCCAGCGCCGCCCCCAGGCACGGCGTCGGCACGCCGGCGGAGGCACCGCCGGCCACCGCCGCCCGCAGGCCGGGCAGCGCCGGCTTCACCCGTCCGGCGATCACGCCGTCGCTCAGCAACGTCGCATCCGGCGGCAGCCGCCCGAACGCCTCGGCGATCGGCCCGAGGAAGGCCGAGCGGATGATGCAGCCGGCCCGCCAGATGCGCGCCACCGTGACCCGCTCGACCTGCCAGCCCTGCGCATCCGATCCGGCGCGGATGAGATCGAAGCCCTGGGCATAGGCCGCCAGCACGCCGCAGGTCAGCGCCTGCAGCAGCGAGTCCGCCGTCAGCCCTTGCGCCGTGCCGGCCGGCGTCCCGCCGAAGACCGGCAGCAAGGCGGCGCGGTCGCGCTTGTCGGCCGACAGGCCGCGGGCGAACACCGCCGTCGCCAGCAGCGTCGCCGGCACGCCCAGCTCGAGTGCCGCCATCGACGCCCAGGCGCCTGTGCCCTTCTGCCCGGCCGCATCGTCGATGCTGTCCAGCAGCGGCCCGCCGGTCCGCTCGTCGCGCAGCGCGAGGATCCGGCCGGTGCTCTGCACGAGGTAGGAGGCGAGCGGCCCGTCGTTCCAGCGCGTGAACAGGGCACCGATCGCGCCGTCGTCCATGCCGAGGCCGCGATTCGCCAGGTCATAGGTCTCGGCGATCAGCTGCATCACGGCGTATTCGATGCCGTTGTGCACCATCTTCACGAAGTGCCCGGCGCCACCCGGGCCGACGAGGGCGCAGCAGGGCTCGCCCTGGTAGCGCGCCGCCGCGGCCTCCAGCGCCGGCCCGAGCCGGGCCCAGGCGGCCGGCGGTCCCCCCGCCATGATCGCCGGCCCGCTGCGCGCCCCGGCCTCGCCGCCGGAGACGCCGATGCCGAGAAAGTGCAGCCCGGCCACCGTCAGCGTCTCGCCGCGCCGGACCGTCTCCCGGTAGTGGCTGTTGCCGAGGTCGGCGATCAGGTCGCCCGGCGTCAGCAGCGGGCGCAGCGAGGCGATGGCGGCGTCCACCGGCTCGCCCGCCGGGACCGACAGCATGATCTGCCGCGGTCGCGGCAGCGAGGCCACCAGCGCCGCGACGTCGGCGAATACCGGCAGCCCCGCTCCCTGGGCCCGCGCCCGCGCCGCCTCCGACGGATCGTAGCCATGCACGGCGAAGCCGCGGCCGGCGATGTTCAGCGCCAGGGCCTGGCCGATGACGCCGAGGCCCATGAGCCCGATCGAGACGGCCATGGCGGCTCAGCCGCGCCAGGGCCTGAACCAGCCGAGCCCGTCCTCCGTCTTCCCCCTGGGCCGGTACTCGCAGCCCACCCAGCCGGCGTAGCCGGTGCGGTCGAGCACGTCGAACAGGTAGGGATAGTTGAGTTCGCCGACGTCAGGCTCGTGTCGCTCGGGCACGCCGGCGATCTGCACGTGGCCGGTGATGTCGGCATAGTCGCGGATATGGACGGCGAGGTCGCCCTCCATGATCTGGCAGTGATAGAGGTCGAGCTGCAGCTTCAGGTTGGCCGCCCCGACCTTCTCGATCACGGCCCGGGCCTGGCGCTGGTAGTTCAGGAAGAAGCCCGGGATGTCGCGGGTGTTGATCGGCTCGATGACGACCGTGACACCCTGCCTCGCCGCCTTGGCCGCCGCCTCCTTCAGGTTGGCGACGTAGACCGGCTCGAGCTGGGCGTCGGTCGAGCCGGCCGGGCGCAGGCCGGCCATGCAGTGGATCGTCGGGCAGCCGAGCGCGGCGGCATAGTCCAGCGCCTTGTCGACGCCGGCCTGGAACTCGGCCTCGCGCCCCGGCAGGCTGGCCAGCCCGCGCTCGCCCGCCGCGAAGTTGCCCGGCACCGTGTTGAACAGCGCCTGCTGCAGCCCGGCCCCCTTCAGCCGCGCCGCCACCTCTTCCTTCGGAAAGTCGTAGGGGAACAGGAACTCGACGCCGGTGAAGCCGGCGGCCCGGGCTGCCGCGAACCGCTCCAGGAACGGGACCTCCTGGAACATCATGCTCAGATTGGCTGCGAACCTCGGCATCTCGGCCTCCCCCGCCGGCTGTCGGCCGGTCTTAGCAGGACGGGGCGGCGATTGCACCGCGGCCCAGGCGCCGGGGCAGGCATGCGGGCCGGCAGCGCCCTCTCCCGGAAGGGCGGTGCTGCCGGCCGGCGGGCGCGCTAAAGGATGAAGTAGTCGGCCGTGAGATCGGTGGTGAAGTTGACCACCTTGATCTGGAACTCGGCGCCGCCTGAACCGGACAGGTTGCCCTCGACGATGCGGTAGGCCCCGTCGATCCAGAAGCGTAGCTGGCCCGGCGCGGTGAACGCGGCCTTGCCGATCCAGGTGAAGGCGTCGTTGGCGGCACTGTTGTTGGCATTGGCGTCCCATGCGGACACGTCGATCTTGTCGCCCTGGGACCCGTTGAGCAGGTTGATGTGGTCGCGGGTGCGGGCAACGTTGCCGCTCTCGCCGGCACCGATGAAAAAGATGTCCCTGCCGCTGCCGCCGATCAGGAAGTCGTTGTCGGCACCGCCGTCGAGGGTGCCGCCGCCGGCGCCGGCGTAGAGCAGGTCCTTGCCGGTTCCGCCGAACAGGTTGTCCAGGCCGTTCCCGCCGTAGAGGTAGTCGTTCTCGCCGGCGCCATAGAGCCAGTCGTTGCCGTTCCCTCCGTAGACCGTGTCGGCCCCGCCGAGGGCCGAGAACGAGTCGTTCGCGGCACCAGCCGTGATGGTGTCGTTACCCTCGGTCGCCTCGTTGTTGGGCGGGGGTGGAGGCGGTGGCGGAGGTGGAGGCGGCGGTGGGGGGGGAGGCGGTGGTGGAGGCGGTGGTGGAGGCGGCGGCGGGGGTGGCGGCGGCGGGGGTGGCGGCGGCGGAGGAGGAGGTGGAGGAGGCGGCGGGGGCGGAGGAGGAGGGGAGATGCCGCCGTACTCGAAGCTGAAGTCCGACCCGGTGTAGCCGACAACGCGGATCGTCGATCCGGCATTGTCCAGCGCGATCAGCAGGTCGTTGCCGTCCGCCGTCATCTTCACGGCGCTGGCGGCCTTGTCGGCGAAGACGATGACGTTGGCGCCCTGCGTGTCCTGGATGACGTCGGCACCCCAGATGCCGCTGACGACATACACGTCGTTGCCGGTGCCGCCGAGCATCGTGTCGGCGCCGGTGCCGCCGTAGATCGTATCGTCGCCGAGATTCGAGTCGATCGTGTCGTTGCCGCCGTCACCGAAGAAGAAGTCGGCGTTGTCGCCGGAGTCCAGCAGCAGGTCGTTGCCGTCGCCACCGTAGAGCGTGTCGAGGTCGCCGGTACCCGCTACGGTGTCGTTGCCGGTCCCGCCGAAGACCGTGTCGAAGCCGGCGCCGCCGTAAACGGCATCGTTCCCCGCGTCGCCGTAGGCCGTGTCGTTGCCGTCCTGACCCTCGACGAGATCGTTGCCCGCAGCGCCATAGATGACGTCGCTGTCGGCGCCGCCGAACACCTTGTCGTCGCCGTTTCCGCCCCAAAGGGAATCATTACCCTCGCGGCCCCCGACGGTATCGTTGCCATTGCCTCCGTCGACGGTGTCGTTGCCGGCGTACAGGACATAGAAATCGCTGGTGATGCCGCCGTACAGCACGTCGACGCCGGTCGTGCCCTCGATCGTGGCCAAAGTTTCGCCCTCCTGCGTCGTGTCCGCGCCGTACGACTTCCTCCCTACACAATCACTGCGCCATTGCCAGAGGGTTTGCCTGCAACACCGAGGCGAAAAACTGATGCGAAACCGCCACATACGGGTACTGCACCGGCGACGACTGTGACTCCGCGGCGCGCCGGATCAACCACCGCTAGTAGTGACATCGTCCCTTGACCTCTAGGATTAGTCCCAGAGCGTGCGACTAGCCGCCTGAACGGTGTGGCTGCACCGCTCGGCTATTAAAGTAGTCCTTTAGGTTGATACGGCCCTCCGCAGGCATGAGACTCGCGTCGCATGCCCGGCAGCGGTACGGCACGCTCAGGACTTGCCCGCGACCATGAACAGCTTGCGCTTGGGAAAGTCGGCGAACACCGACTCGGGGACGCCGAAATTGGCGGCGAGGAGGTCCGGCGGATTGGCGGCGAACCATTCCGACACCGAGATGTCCTGGTAGTCGCCGCTGTTGAGCACGAGCAGGATCTGCGAGTCGCCGTCGCCGACGTTCTCGAGATAGTGGCCGTAGCCCTGCGGCACGTAGCCGACATCGCCCGGGCCGAACTCCACGGTCTCCGCCCGCCCCTTGGCGCCGAACACCGTCATCCGCGTCCTGCCGGCCAGGAAGTACTGCCACTCGTCGGCATTGGGGTGCCAGTGCAGCTCGCGCAGGCCGCCCGGATTGATCCGCATCAGGGCGCCCGTCATGTTGTCCGACAGCGGGAACTCGCGGGCCGAGACCAGCCGCAGGTCGCCGCCCGGAAACTCCTGGGGGGCCTGGGCCAGCAGCTCGAAGCGGTGGCTGAGCGGCCCGGAATCCAGCGACCCGGCCGGCGGGAACTCGGGCGCCGGCTTGGGCACCGCCCCCTTGGTGATGAACACCTCCTTCTTCGGAAAGGCGGCGAAGACCTCGGCCGGGACGCCGAAGTTCTTGGCCAGCACCTCGGGCGGCGTATGCGCCAGCCAGTCGGTGCTGCTGAAGGTGCCGAAGCCGGAGAAGTGGCCGTTGTTGAACACCTCGATGAAGGTGCAGCCCTGCTCGCGGGCCTGGATGACGTGGCCGTGGCCGCGCGGGAAGTACCACACGTCGCCGGCGGCGAACTCGGCGACCTCGCTGTGGCCGTCGGGGTCGGTGACGACGACCCGGCAGCGGCCGGCGATCATGTAGGACCACTCGGCCGCGTTGGCGTGCCAGTGCAGCTCGCGCACGCCGCCGGGCTCGAGCTCGACGAGCACGCCGGCGATGTTCTCCGAGGCGGGGAACTCGACCACCGAAGCCTCGCGGAACTGGCCCCCGTTGTACTTGACCGGGGGCTGCTCGCCGAGCGCGAAGCGGAAGGCCGGCAGCGCGTCGGCCGCGGTCGCCGCCGCCGGCTTCGCCGGCGCGTCCTCGGCACGGGCGACACCGCCCACGGCGGCGGCCGCGGCCGTCAGCAGGCCGCCGGCCTCAAGCGTCCTGCGCCTCGAGATCATGGTCACCGCGTTCCTCTCCGCTGGGGCCGTCTGGCGACGGGCTCGTTCTCGGCGCGGCACGCTGCGACCGGCGCAGGGCAGCGTCAAGCCGGCCGAGCGGGCCGGCGGGGCGGAACGATGAGGCGGGGCGGAGGAGTGGTGCCGTAGGAGGGATTTGAACCCCCGACCACCCGCTTACGAAGCGGATGCTCTACCGCTGAGCTACTACGGCAAGTGCGGCGCCGCTTCTAATCGCGGCGGCGCCGGAAGGCAAGGCGCGCGGCGGCGACCTAGACGCTCGACGCCGCCGTCGACATGTCGGGGGCCGGCTGGCGCACCGGCGGCGGCTGTGCTGCGCCGTCGCCGTCGGTCAGGGCCAGCGGACGGCTGTCGAGCAGCAGGCGCGACATCCGCGGCGGCTCGGCCCAGTGGATCGCGTCGAAGCTGCCGTCGCCGGCGAACGGCGACCATTCGGGCACCACGTCGCCGGTGTCGTCGCGGACCCAGGCCCGGTCCGGCCGGGCGTCCTGCGCCTTGGCCAGCCAGTCCGCCGCCTTCTCCGGCTCGCCGGCGGTCCGCGCCAGCTCGGCCAGCAGGCGGTAGCCGCGCTGCGTCGCATCGATGCTCACCGCCTTCTCGAGGTCGCGGCGGCCGGCGTCGAGCTTGCGGGCGGCGATCGCCAGCTCGCCCAGCGACAGCCAGGTCTCGACATGGTCCGGGCGGATGCGCTGCAGGTAGCGGAAATTGTCGTAGCGGCTCTGCGGCGAATCGGTCGGCCGCAGGGCCAGCCAGGCGCGCGCCAGCTCGGGCGTCGGCTCGGCCTGCCAGCCGATCTCGACCGCGCGCCGCGCCAGCCGCCGGCGGTCGACCGCCATCGCCAGCTCGCTGACCTGCACCGCCGCCGGGGCGAAGCCGGGCGCCAGCTTCTGCGCCTTGCGCGCGGCGTCCAGGGCCTCGCTGTTGCGGCCCTGGGTGCGGCGCTCCTTGGCGGTCAGGTGCAGCAGGATCGCCCGGCGCCGGCGGATGATCTCGTCGGCCTCGAGCTTCTCGCGGGCGATGCCATCGAGCACGCGCCCCGCCTCCTCCCACTGCCCGTCGCGGACCAGCAGGTCGAACAGGCCCTGCTGCACCCAGGCGGTGCGCGGCGCCAGCTTGTAGGCGCGGCGCGCCAGCTCGAGCGCCTCGGCCCGGTCGCCGCCCTTCACCGCGTGCGCCAGCAGGCCGCGCAGGCCGAGCAGCTCGGTCGCCGGCCGGTCGATCATCTGCTGGAACAGCTTGTGCGCCTCGTCGTCGCGACCCTGGAGCTGGGCGTTCTGGGTGGCCAGCAGCAGCGTGCCGGGCCGCTCGGGCAGCAGGCGGCTGGCCTGGCGGTTGTGCCAGGCCGCGGCGGCGTGGTCGCCGCTGGCGGCGGCGATCAGCCCGCTGGCGATCGACTCGTAGCCGCGCACCTCGCGCTTGTGCGCGGCGTTGCGGCGGATGCGGCGCGGCGCCGAGCGCAGGATCCGGTAGATCTCGACCAGCAGGGTCAGCGCCACCGCCCCCAGCAGCAGCGCCGCCAGCAGCACGCCGACCGTGGTCTGCGCCTCGTAGCCGCGGAACAGGATGGTGACCTGGCCCGGCTGGTCGGCCAGCCAGACCGCGACCACCGCGAGGACGGCCGAGACGACGAGGAAGAGGATGAGCCTGATCAAGGCAGCAGGCCTCCGCGCGGACGAGGCAGGACGGAACGGATGACGGTCGCGGCGGTGCCCATCTACTGGGTGCCGTCGAGACGGGCGGCCAGGTAGGCGCGGATGCGCTCGACCGCCGAGTCGGCCTCGAGCCGCTGCCGGGCCAGCGCCAGCCAGTCGGCGGCACCGGGATTGCCGGCGTCGGCCAGCGGCTGCATCGCCGTCACCGCGCCGCGGACGTCGCCGCGGGCCAGCGACGCCTCGGCATTCTGCAGGGCGGTCCGGATCGCCGCCTCGTCGGCGCCGACCTGGCGCAGGTTGACGAGGTTGGCGAGGTTGCGGGCGGTCTCGGCGACCCAGTCGTCGCCCGGGCTGCCGGCGGCCGCCGCGGCGATCTTGGGCGCGAGGTCGGCGAGCCGGGCCTGCAGCGCCTGCACGGTCGGGGCCCCGCTGCCGGCGAACACCTCGAGCTGCTGCACCGGCGCCGCCAGCGAGGCGTCGTTGGCGGCGAGCTCGCCGAACGGCTGCAGCGCCGCCGCCAGCGGGTCGCCGGCGTCCAGCGCCCCGTCCAGCTCGACCACCGCCAGCGCCAGCCTTGCGGTCTGGGCGCTGTCGAGCTTGGCCGCGGCCAGCGCGCCCTCGAGCGAGGCCAGCCGCGCCTCGAGGTCGGCGGCCCGGGCGTTGCCGGCGTCGACCGCGGCCTCGCTGGCGGCGATCCGCGCCGACAGCGGCTCGAGGTCGGCCTTCTGGCCCTGCAGCGCCTTGACCTCGCCGGCCACGGTGTCGAGCCGCGAGCGCTGCTCGGACAGCGACAGCGCCAGCCCGCCGGTGGTCTCGGTGAGCTCCTTGAGGCCGTTGTCGACCTTGGCGGTCAGCGCCTCGAGCGACGTGCGGTCCTGCTGCAGCTGCTCGGTGACGCCCGCCTGCGCCTCGCGCAGCCCGGCGATGTCGGAGCGCAGCGGCGACAGGTCGACCTCGGGCGGCGGGGCGGCCTCGGGCCGCGCCTCCAGCGCCGCGACGCGGTCGCCGATCTGGCCGAGCCCGGCCTCGACGCCCGACACCTGCGAGGCCGTGCCGGCCACCTGCGGCGGCAGCGACTCCAGCGCCGCGACCCGCTGGGCGAGGACGATGTCCGGCCGGTTCAGCCAGCCGCTGTAATGGGCAAGGGCGATCACCGCCACGGATGCCAGCACGCCGCCGACGAGGCCCGGCAGCAGGGAGGACCGCTCCCGGACGACCTTCGTCGTCACCGCGGCCGGCTGCGGCGGAGGCGGCGGCTCGGGCTGGCGCATCTCGTCCAGCGGCTGGGCGGTCGCCTCGATCACCGGCTCGGCCTCGGAGCGGATGCCCCGGTCGATCCGGTCATCGGCGGACGCGGACGTGATCGTATCGCTGCTGCCCGACATGCGGCGGGACGCTCCCCGTGCTCCAGCGGCCTGTGGCCGTCGCGTGGTTCCTACGGCGCCTTCGCGACCCTGCACCACGGGCACGTTCGGCGGACTCCCGCGGTCGGCTATCACCTTCCCCCGGAGCCATCAAGGCGGTCCGGGTCCAGCCGGTCGAGAAGTGCCGTTTGGTCGCGCTCGGCAGCAGTGCGGATGGCGCGCCAGGGAAGGCCGGCAGCCGCCCTCGCTATGGCCTCGCTCAGGCACACCGCGATGACAGCGCGGCAGGCTTCCGCGAGGCCCGCGTCGCGCACCAGCTCGCCCAGCACCTCGGCCGAGCGTGGCGAGAGCAGCAGCACCGCATCGAGCCGTCCAGCTGCCAGCGCCTCCCGCGTGACGTCGCCGAGCCGCGGCACCGGCACCGAACGGTAGACCACCCGCGGCGCATAGCGCTGGCCGGCGGCGCGCATCGCCCGCGCGGTCCCGGGCGCCACCACCTCCCCGCACAGATGCAGCAGCGCCCCCTCGAAAGGCGGCAGCTCGCGGCGGATCAGGTCGGCGAGGCCCGCCGCATCGTCCCGTCCGGTCAGCACCGGAACGAATCCGGCGGCCTCGGCCGCCGCCGCCGTCGCCGTCCCGACGCAGACCAGCGGCAGCCCGGCCGCCGCCGGCGGCAGGGCCGGCACGGCGTTGGCGCTGGTCAGCAGGATGGCCCCCGCCCCGGCCAGCTCGGCCTCGGCCAGTGGCAGCGGCTCGATCACCAGTACCGGGTCGACCAGCGCCTCGTGCCCGCGCGCCGCCAGCGCCGCGGCGGTCGCCGCCGCCTGGTCGGCCGGCCGCGGCACCAGCACCCGCATGCTCAGCCCGCGGCTGCGTTACCCTGCAGGGCCCGCACCTCGGCCCCGGCGTCGCGCCCGAGCCGTGCCGCATCCGCCGCAGCGCCGCTGCGCTCGCTGCGCCAGATCCGCCGGCCGTCGGTGCTGGCGACCAGCCCACGCAGGTGCAGCCGGTCGCCGTCGAGCTCGGCAAAGGCCGCGATCGGGGTCCGGCAGGAGCCGTCGAGCTCGGCGAGGAAGGCGCGCTCGGCGTCGGTGCAGACCGAGGTCGGCCGGTGGCCGATCCGGGCCAGCAGCTCGAGTGTCCGGGCATCGTCGGCCCGCGCCTCGATGGCGATCGCACCCTGCGCCACCGCCGGCAGCATCTCGTCGACCGCCAGCGCCGCGATCGGCGCCTCGGCCACGCCCAGCCGGTTCAGCCCGGCCATGGCGAGGAAGGTCGCATGCACCTCGCCCTCGCCGAGCTTGCGCAGCCGCGTCCCGACCGCACCACGCAGCGGCACCACCTGCAGGTCCGGCCGTACCGCCAGCGCCTGTGCCGCGCGCCGCAGCGACGCCGTGCCGACCACCGCACCCGCCGGCAGCGCCCTGAGGCTGGCCGCGTGCGGGCTGATCAGCGCGTCGCGCGGGTCGGCCCGGGTCAGGCAGGCGGCGATGATCAGCCCGTCCGGCAGCGCCGTCGGCACGTCCTTGTAGGAGTGCACCGCGATGTCGACCCGCCCGTCGATCAGCGCCTCCTCGATCTCCTTGGTGAACAGGCCCTTGCCGCCGATCTCGGCGAGCGGCCGGTCGAGGACGTGGTCGCCGGTGGTCTTGATGACCTGGGTGGCGATGGCGCCGGGCTCGGCGAGGGCCGGCTCGGCCGCCGCCAGCGCCTCGGCGACGAGCCGGGCCTGGGCCAGCGCCAGCGGCGAGCCGCGCGTTCCGATGGTGAGGCTGGGTGTTCTGGTCATGGTCCGAGCGAGCGCCTAAAGGGTGCGCGTCCCTTAGCAGAGGGCGGGCGTTTGGCCGAGCGGATCATCCTCGGAATCGAGACCAGCTGCGACGAGACGGCGGCCGCCCTGGTCACCGCCGGCCGGCGCGTGCTCGCGGCACCGGTGATGGGCCAGGTCGACCTGCACGCGGCCTATGGCGGCGTCGTCCCCGAGATCGCCGCCCGTGCCCATGTCGAGCGGCTCGACCTGCTGATCGCCCAGGCGATGCGCGAGGCCGGCGTCGGCTTCGCCGAGCTGGCCGCCGTCGCGGTGACCGCCGGCCCCGGCCTGATCGGCGGGCTGATGGTGGGGCTGGTGACGGCCAGGGCGATCTGCCTCGTCCACCGCCTGCCGCTGCTCGCCGTCAACCATCTCGAAGGGCACGCGCTGACCGCCCGGCTCACCGACGCGGTGGAGTTCCCCTACCTGCTGCTGCTGGTCTCGGGCGGCCACTGCCAGCTGCTGGCCGTCGAGGGTGTCGGCCGCTACCGCCGCCTCGGCACCACCATCGACGACGCGCTGGGCGAGGCCTTCGACAAGGTCGCCAAGATGCTGGGCCTCGGCTACCCCGGCGGCCCCGCCGTCGAGCGCGAGGCGCGGCGCGGCGACCCGGAGCGCTTCCCCTTCCCGCGCCCGCTCGCCGGCCAGCCCGGCTGCCACTTCTCCTTCTCCGGCCTCAAGACCGCCGTCCGCCATGCCATCCTCAAGCTCGGCGAGGCGGCGCTGGAGCCGCGGACCCTGGCCGACCTCTGCGCCGGCTTCCAGGCCGCCGCCGCCGAAAGTGTCGCCGACCGCACCCGCCGGGCCATCGGCCTGTTCCGCGCCCGGCACCCGCAGGCCAGGACCCTGGTCGTCGCCGGCGGCGTCGCCGCCAACGCCGCCATCAGGACCCGGCTGCGCACCCTCGCCGACGGCGAGGGCTTTCGGCTGGTGGCGCCGCCGCCGGCGCTGTGCGGCGACAATGCGGTGATGATCGCCTGGGCCGGCCAGGAGCGTCTGGTCCTGGGCCCGGCCGACGACCGCGACGCCGTCGCCCGGCCACGCTGGCCGCTCGACCCGGACGCGGAGCCGGCCATCGGCGCTGGCGTGAAGGCCTGATTCCTGCTTCTTGCCGGGTAGTCTCTCGGAGGTCTTGCCCTTGGCTGGTTCGTCCCCGCGGCTGTTGCTGGCCGCCCTCGTCCTCGCCCTTCCCGCCGCCCCGGCGCTGGCGACCGACCCGTTCTTCCCGACCTACGGCAACACCGGCTACGACGTCCGCCGCTACGAGATCGACCTCGACGTCGATGTCGCCTCGGGCCGCGTGACCGGGACGACGGTCATCCGCGCCCGGGCGGTGCGCGATCTCGACCGGCTGAGCTTCGACTTCACCGGGCCGCGCGCCAGCAGCGTGAAGGTCGACGGGGTCCCGGCCCTGTTCAACCAGGGCAGCGCCAAGCTGCGCATCGCCCCGCGGGTGCCGGTGGCCGATGGTGCCGGCTTCGTCGTCACCGTCGACTATGCCGGCTGGCCGGCCAGCGTCGACGACCCGACCGCCTCGCCGAAGCCGCCGATCCCGCAGCTCGGCTGGCAGCGCTACCGGCAGAGCTCCTACGTGCTGAGCGAGCCGGTCGGCGCCGGCAGCTGGTTCCCGGTCAACGACGTGCCGACCGACAAGGCCGCCTACACCGTCAGCGTCACCGTCGCCGAGCCGTTCACCGCGGTCTCCAACGGCGTGCTGCGCTCGGTCACCGACCTCGGCAGCAAGCGCCGCTTCGTCTGGCGGCAGGACCAGCCGATGGCGAGCTACCTCGCCCTCGTCGACATCGACCGCTACAGCCTGACCTTCCAGCGCTCGGCCAGCGGCATCCCGATCCGCACCTACACCACCGCGACCACGCCGGCGGCGGGCCTGCGCAACCTCCGGCAGGTGCCGGCGATGATGCAGCTGTTCGAGGAGAAGATCGGCCCCTACCCGTTCGACGCCTACGGCGGCGTCATCGTCGACGACCCGGCCATCGACTACGCCCTCGAGACCCAGGCGATGTCGAGCTTCCCCCGGACCTACCTCGACGAGTTCGTGATCGCCCACGAGCTGGCCCACCAGTGGTTCGGCAACGCGGTGACGATCAGGCAGTGGCGCGACATCTGGCTGAACGAGGGCTTCGCCACCTGGCTCGAGCTCTACTGGTACTTCCGCGACGACCCGGCCGGCTTCGCCGCCTACATGGTCCGCGTCCGCGACTTCCTGGTCGACGAGGGCGTCGGCCCGGCCGTCGTCTCCAAGCCCGACCAGATGTGGGGCCTGCGCACCTACTACCGCGGCGCCTGTACGCTGGAGGCCCTCCGTCTCGCCGTCGGCGATGCCACCTTCTGGGCCATCCTGCGCGCCTGGTACGCCGAGAACCGCAACGGCAACGTCACCACGGAGGATTTCCTCGCCCTGGCGGTCCGGCTCGGCGGCGACCGCGCGCTGCGGCCGATGCTGCGCGCCTGGCTCTATTTCTGGCCGGTCCCCGACTATCCGGCCGGTGCTGCCGCTAGGGCGGCCGCGGCAACGGCCGCCGTCGCCGGCCCGCCGATCGACGTCACCCGCCGCTAGGCCGGCTCAGGCGGCGGCGGTCGCCGGCTCGCTCGCCTGCTTGCGCCACAGCTCGGCGTAGAGCCCGTCCTCGGCCAGCAGCTGCTCGTGACGGCCGCGCTCGACGATGCGGCCGCCGTCGAGGACGACGATCTCGTCGGCGTCGACGATCGTCGACAGGCGGTGCGCCACGACCAGCGTCGTCGAGCCGGCGCAGGCGGCGCGCAGGGCCACCTGCACCCGCCGCTCGGTGGCGCTGTCCAGTGCCGAGGTGGCCTCGTCGAGGATGACGATGCGCGGCCGCTTGAGGATCGCCCGGGCGATGGCGACGCGCTGCTTCTCGCCGCCCGACAGCTTCAGCCCGCGCTCGCCGACCAGCGTGTCGTAGCCGTCGGGCAGGCCGGCGACGAAGTCGTGCAGCTCGGCGGTGCGCGCCGCCGCCTCGATCTCGGCCTGGCTGGCGTCGGGCCGGCCGAAGCCGATGTTGTAGCCGATGGTCTCGTTGAACAGCACGGTGTCCTGCGGCACCACCGCCATCGACGCCCGCAAGGAAGCCTGGGTGACCTCGCGGATGTCGTGGCCGTCGACCGTCACCCGCCCGCCGGTCGGGTCGTAGAAGCGGAACAGCAGGCGGGCGATGGTCGACTTGCCGGCGCCGGTCGGCCCGACCACGGCGACGGTGCGGCCGGGCGCCACGCTGAGGTCGATCCCGGCGAGGATCGGCCGCTCCCTGGCATAGGCGAAGGCGACGTTCTCGAAGGCCACCGCACCCGGTCCCGGGGGCAGCGTGCGCGCCCCCGGCCGGTCGGCCACCTCCGGCTCCTCGTCGAGCAGGTCGAGCAGTTGCTCGAGGTCGACGAAGGCCTGCTTGATCGAGCGGTAGAGCTGGCCCAGCCGGTCCATCGGCCGGGTCAGCTGCAGCAGGTAGGTGTTGACCAGCACGAGCTCGCCGACGGTCATGCTGCCGTCGGCCACGCGGCCCGCCGCCATCAGCAGGATGGCGGCGCTGCCGGCACCCAGCGTCGTCACCAGCAGCACGCCGGTCAGCGTCCGCAGGCTCAGCGCCCGCACCGTCAGCCGCTCGACCTTGGCGAGGCTGCTGTCGTAGCGCTCGGCGACGTGGCGCTCGTTGCCGAAATACTTGACCGTCTCGTAGTTGAGCAGGCTGTCGACCGCCCGGCCGTGCGCCATGGCGCCCTCGGCCACGGCCCGGCGCTGGTGCTTGCGCAGCCATTCCGAGCCGACCACCAGCACCACCGCGTAGATGACCAGCGTCGCCACCAGCACGAGGGCGAACACCGCGTCGAGCCGCAGCAGCAGGATCGCCGCGACGAACAGGATCTCGGCGGCCAGCGGCAGGATCAGGAACACGCTGTCGAACAGCAGCTCGCGCAGCCCGTCGAGGCCGTTGTCGAGGGCGCGGCTGATCTGCCCGGTGCGCCGCGCCAGGTGGAAGCCCAGGGACAGCCCGTGCAGGTGCTCGATGGCGCGCAGCGCCAGCCGCCGCTTCGCCCGCTGCTCGATCGGCGCGTAGAGGTACCAGCGCGCCTCGTTCATCAGCTTGCTCAGCCAGCCGAGCACGAGATAGGCGACCAGCAGCGCCAGCGGCACGGTCATCGCCGCCGGCGCCGCCAGCGCGTCGACCGCCTTCGAGAACAGCAGCGGCACCACCGCGTTGAGCAGCGCCGCGCCGGCCAGCAGGACCACGGTGACGACGAGCCGGAGGCGGAACACCGGATCGTCGCCCGGCCAGGCGATGCCGCGCAGCCGCGCCACGATCCGCCGGTCGAGGCGGGCTCCCTCGGCGGTCGTGCGGCTCAGCGCGCGCAGGTCACGGGGCATGATCGCTCAATCTGGGGCACCGGCCCGCCGCGGGCCATGCGCGGGGCACGGGTCAGGCAGCCGGCAGGCGCTCCTGCCGCGGGGTGTGCCCGTACATCTGCCGGAAGCAGGTCGAGAAGTGGCTGGCGCTGACGAAGCCGGTGGCGCAGGCCACCGCCATCACCGGCTGGTCGGTCTGCTGCAGCAGGTGGCGGGCCCGGTCGAGGCGGGTCTCGAGGTAGTGCTGCGCCGGCGTCTTGCGCAGGTGCTGGCGGAACAGCCGCTCGAGCTGGCGGCGCGACAGGCCGATGCGGGCGGCCAGCGCCTCCTGGTCGATCGGCTCCTCGATGTTGGCCTCCATCAGCTCGATCGCCAGCACCAGCTTCGGATGATGCACCGCGAGCCGGCGGCGGACCGGCTGGCGCTGCGGGTCGGTCGGGGCGCGGATGCGGTCGACGATGCACTGCTCGGACACCGCCGTCGCCAGCCGCTCGCCGTGCACGCTGCGGATCCGGTGCAGCATCAGGTCGAGCGAGGCGGTGCCGCCCGAGCAGGTGAAGCGCCGCCCGTCGATCTCGAACAGCTCCGAGCGCACGTCGGCGTCGGGAAAGTCCTCGCGAAAGCCCGGCAGGTTCTCCCAGTGCAGCGTGCAGCGCACGCCGTCGAGCAGCCCGGCCCGGGCCAGCACGTAGGCGCCGGTGCAGAGCGCCCCGAGCTCGGCGCCGAGGCGGTCCATCCGGCGCAGCCAGGCCAGCACCTCGCGGTCCTGGTAGCGCTCGCCGCCGAGGCCGCTGCAGACCACGATCGCGGGCAGCGGCGCCATCACCCCGATCTCGGCCATGCCCATGTCGACGTTGACCTCGATGCCGTTGCTGGCGCGCACCGGCTGGCCGTCCTTGGAGGCGACGATCCAGCGGTAGAGCGACGCACCGGCCATGCGGTTGGCGATGCGCAGCGCCTCCACCGCCGGGGCGAAGGAGATCATGGTGAAGTCGGGCACCAGCAGGAACGCGAAGGTCTCCGTGGCCCGGCGCAGGCCGGCGGAGGCGGGAGCGGCTGTCGGCACAGCGTCGGATGATGTCGTCATCCTGAAAGCTCGCGTCGCAATCCCGAGATAGCTGCTCCTAGCACAGGGGCTTGTGAGCCTCTATAGACCGCTTCGACCCCACCCCACCGACCGGTCCATGCAGCGCTATTCGATCTTCTCGCTGGCCCGCAACGCGCTGACCGGCCACCAGAACTGGCAGGAGGCCTGGCGCTCGCCCGAGCCGAAGCCGGCCTACGACGTCGTCATCATCGGCGGCGGCGGCCACGGCCTCGCCACCGCCTACTACCTCGCGAAAGAGCACGGGATCACCAACGTCGCGGTGATCGAGAAGGGCTGGCTCGGCGGCGGCAACACCGGCCGCAACACGACGGTCGTGCGCTCCAACTACCTCTACGACGAGAGTGCCGGCATCTACGAGCACAGCCTCAAGCTGTGGGAAGGCCTCAGCACCGAGCTGAACTACAACACCATGTTCAGCCAGCGCGGCCTGCTCATGCTGGCGCACAACACCCACGACGAGCAGATCATCAAGCGGCACGTCCACGCCGACCGCCTCAACGGCATCGACAACGAGTGGATCTCGGCGGAGGAGGCCAAGGCCTTCTGCCCGCCGCTGAACATCAGCAAGGACGTCCGCTACCCGGTCACCGGCGCCGGCCTGCAGCGCCGCGCCGGCACCGCCCGCCACGACGCCGTCGCCTGGGGCTATGCCCGCGGCGCCGACGCCCGCGGCGTCGACATCATCCAGAACTGCGAGGTCACCGGCATCCGCCGCGACGGCGGCCGGGTGGCCGGCGTCGAGACCAGCAAGGGCTTCATCGCCACGCGCAAGATCGGCGTGGTCACCGCCGGCCACACCAGCGTGGTCATGGCCATGGCCGGCATCCGCATGCCGATCGAATCGGTGCCGCTGCAGGCGCTGGTCAGCGAGCCGGTGAAACCGGTGTTCCCCTGCGTCGCCATGTCGAACACCGTGCACGCCTACATCAGCCAGTCCGACAAGGGCGAGCTGGTGATCGGCGCCGGCACCGACCAGTATGTCAGCTACAGCCAGCGCGGCGGCATCCAGATCATCGAGCACACGCTGGAAGCGATCGTCGAGCTGTTCCCGATCTTCTCGCGGATGCGGATGCTGCGGCAGTGGGCCGGCATCGTCGACTGCACGCCCGACCGCTCGCCGATCCTGGCCAAGACCCCGGTCGAGGGGCTCTACGTCAACTGCGGCTGGGGCACCGGCGGCTTCAAGGCGACGCCGGGCTCGGGCCACGTCTTCGCCCACACCATCGCCCGCGACGCGCCGCACCCGATCAACGCGCCCTTCACCCTCGAGCGGTTCACCACCGGCCGGCTCATCGACGAGGCGGCCGCGGCCGCCGTCGCCCACTGAAGCAGCGACCATGCTCCTGATCCCCTGCCCGCACTGCGGGCCGCGCGCCGAGATCGAGTTCCGCTGCGGCGGCGAGGCGCACATCGCCCGTCCCGACCCGGCCACCGCCACGGACGAGGCCTGGGCCGACTACCTCTATCTGCGCGACAATCCGAAGGGCCTGCACCTCGAGCGCTGGTGGCACGTCCACGGCTGCCGGCGCTGGTTCAACGTCGCCCGCGGCACCACCGACGAGGTGATCGTCGCGGTCTACCCGATGGGTGCCGCCGCGCCCGACGGCCTGCACAACGGGGCCGCTCGATGAGCCAGCCCTGGCGGCTCGCCGGGGGCGGCCGCATCGATCGCGGCCAGCCGGTCCGCTTCACCTTCGACGGCCGCCTCTACGGCGGCTTCGCCGGCGACACCCTGGCCTCGGCCCTGCTCGCCAACGGCGTCCACCTCGCCGGCCGCAGCTTCAAGTACCACCGGCCGCGCGGCATCATGACCGCCGGGGCCGAGGAGCCGAACGCGCTGGTCCAGCTCGACCGCGGCGGCGGCCGCGAGGACCCCAACCTGCGCGCCACCCAGGTCGAGCTCTATGACGGCCTCGCCGCCACCAGCCAGAACCGCTGGCCGTCGCTGGCCTTCGACCTCACGGCACTCAACGACCGCGTCGCCCCGCTGCTGCCGGCCGGCTTCTACTACAAGACCTTCATGTGGCCGGGCTCGTGGTGGACCAAGGTCTACGAGCCGCGGATCCGCAAGGCCGCCGGCCTCGGCAACAGCCCGTCCGCGCCCGATCCCGACCGCTACCTGCACCGCCACGCCCATTGCGACGTGCTGGTCGTCGGCGCCGGGCCCGCCGGGATGATGGCGGCCGCGGCCGCCGCCAGCGGCGGGGCGCGGGTGATCCTCGCCGACGAGCAGGCCGAGCTCGGCGGCTCGCTGCTGGCCGAGAGCCTGATCGAGCTCGATGGCATGGCCGCCCCGGCCTGGGCCGCCGCGGCCGGTGCCGAGCTCGCCGCCATGCGCAACGTCACCCTGCTGACGCGCGCCACCGTCTTCGGCGTCTACGACCACAACTACATCGGCATCGTCGAGCGGGTCACCGACCACCTGGCGAGCCCGCCCGGCGAGCTGCCGCGCCAGCGCCTGTGGCGGGTCCGGGCCCACCAGGTCGTCATCGCCACCGGCTCGCACGAGCGCCCGCTGGTGTTCGCCGACAACGACCGCCCGGGCGTCATGCTGGCCGCCGCGGCGCGCGCCTACCTCAACCGCTGGGCGGTCCGCCCGGGCTCGACGGCCGTCGTCTTCACCACCGACGACATGGCCTATGCCGCCGCCATCGATCTCGCCGCCGCCGGGGTGAAGGTCGCGGCCGTCGTCGATCCGCGCTCCGATCCGCAAGGTGACCTGCCGCGCCTCGCCCGCGAGCGCGGGCTCAACATCATCGCGGGCTCGGTCGTCGTCGGGACCCGCGGCCGCAAGCGCGTCGACGAAGCCTGGATCGCCCCGCTCGGGCCCGACGGCCGCGTCGGCGCCGGCACGCCGCACCCGGTCTCCTGCGACTGCCTCTTGATGTCGGGCGGCTGGAACCCGGCCGTCCACCTGCACTCGCAGGCCCGCGGCAAGGTCCGCTTCGACCACGACCTCGCCGCCTTCGTGCCGGTGGCCGATCCCGCGGGCGTCCGCTCGGCCGGCGCCTGCCGCGGCACCTGGACCCTCGCCGGCTGCCTCGCCGAGGGTGCGCAGGCCGGTGCCGCCGCCGCCGAGGCCGCCGGCTACCGCGCCACCGACCTCGGCCTGCCCGACGTCGACGAGCCCGAGAACGAGGCGCTGGCGCCGCTCTGGCTGGTGCCGTCGCAGCGGCCGCCGCACCGGGTCCGCGCCTTCGTCGACTTCCAGAACGACGTCACCGCCAAGGACCTCAAGCTCGCGGTCGCCGAGGGCTTCCGCTCGATCGAGCACGTCAAGCGCTACACCACGACCGGCATGGGCACCGACCAGGGCAAGACGTCGAACGTCAACGCCCTGGGCATCGTCGCCGCCACCATGGGTGCCGAGATCGGCAGCCTCGGCGTCACCACCTTCCGCCCGCCCTACACGCCGGTGGCGTTCGGGGCATTGGCCGGCGCCGCGCCGGGGCCGCTGTTCGATCCGGTCCGCAAGACGCCGAGCCACGCCTGGGCCGAGGCCCGGGGTGCCGTGTTCGAGGACGTCGGCCAGTGGAAGCGGGCGCGCTACTTCCCGAAGCCGGGCGAGGACATGCACGCCGCGGTCGACCGCGAATGCAAGGCGGCGCGCGAGGCCGTCGGCCTGTTCGACGCCAGCACGCTGGGCAAGATCGACATCCGCGGCCGCGACGCCGCCGAGTTCCTCAACCGCGTCTACACCAACGCCTGGACCAAGCTCGAGGTCGGCCGCTGCCGCTACGGCCTGATGCTCAAGGACGACGGCATGGTGCTGGACGACGGTGTCACCGCCCGTCTGGCGCCCGACCACTTCCACATGACCACGACCTCGGGCGGGGCGGCGCGCGTCTTCGCCTGGCTCGAGGAATGGCTGCAGTGCGAGTGGCCGCAGCTCGAGGTCTACTGCACCTCGGTGACCGAGCAGTGGGCGGCGATCGCCGTCTCCGGCCCGCGCGCCCGCGAGGTGCTGGCCGCCGCCGGCACCGACATCGACCTCGACAGGGCGGCGTTCCCGCACATGGCCTTCCGCGACGGCCACGTCGCCGGCATCCGGGCCAGGGTCTTCCGCATCAGCTTCACCGGCGAGCTCAGCTACGAGGTCAACGTCCCCTCGGGCTACGGTGCGGCCATGTGGGAGGCCTTGTGGCAGGCCGGCCAGGGCTTCGGCATGACGCCCTACGGTACCGAGGCCATGCACGTGCTGCGCGCCGAGAAGGGCTACATCATCGTCGGCCAGGAGACCGACGGGACGATCACCCCCGTCGACCTCGGCCTCGACTGGATCCTGTCCAAGGCCAAGCCCGACTTCATCGGCAAGCGCGGCCTCGCCCGCCCGGACATGCTCAAGGCCGACCGCAAGCAGCTGGTGGGCCTGCTCACCCGCGACCCCGCCATCGTCCTCGAGGAGGGGGCGCAGGTCGTGGCCGAGCCGAAGCAGCGCATCCCGATGCCGATGATCGGCCACGTCACCTCGAGCTACCGCAGCGCCAACCTCGGCCGCTCGATCGCCATGGCGCTGGTCCAGGGCGGCCGGGCGCGCATGGGCCAGACCCTGTGGGTGCCGATGCCGGAGCGGATGATCGAGGTCGAGGTCGTCTCACCGGTGTTCATCGATCCGAAGAACGAGCGCCTCGATGGCTGAGCTGCCGCGTACCAGCCCGACCGCCGGCCTGCCGGGCATCGCCGGCGCCGGCGTCACCGTCGTCGAGACGCCCGACTGCGACAAGCTGCTGCTGCGCCTGTCCGAGGCGGCGCTGCTCCGCGCCAACCACGCGCTGGGCTTCCCGGTACCGACCGCACCGCTGTCGTCGAGCGAGGCCGCCGGGGCCGCCCTGCTCTGGCTCGGCCCCGACGAGTGGCTGATGACCCTGCCCGCCGGCATGGGGGCCCAGGCCGCGGCACGCCTCGACCATGCGCTCGACGGCACGCACCGCGCCGTCGTCGACGTGTCGCACCGCTCGGTGGTCCTGCGCCTGCGCGGGCCCGCCGCCCGCGACGCGCTCGCCGCCGGCTGCCCGATCGACCTGCATCCGACCGCCTTCCCGCCCGGTGCGGTCACCCGCACCGTGCTCGGCAAGGCCGGCATCGTCCTGCACCTGCACGGCGACGGCGAGACGTTCGACCTCCACGTCGACCGGTCCTTCGCCGACTATGCCTGGCTTTTCCTCGCCAACGCCGCGCGCGAGCTGAACGCCGCCTAGCCGGCGGCGGCGAGGATCACCCGGCGGCCGCAGGAGGGCTGCGGCTCGGCGAGGACGAGGCTCTCGCCCTCCTTGTGGCCGCGCCACAGGGTGTAGACCCGGTCGCCCAGCACGTAGGGCCGCAGCTCCCGGACCTCGATCTGGACCATCTGGTCCTTGTCCATGTAGCCCTCGACCCAGAGCGTGTCGGCCTTGTTGGCGAGGCTGGCCGGCGGGTCGACCATGCGGGCGCGGCCGGCAATCCGGTCGACGTCGCTGATCGGGCTGACCGCGTGGCTGACGTCGAAGGTCATCGCCCCGCAGCCGGCAACGCCCGGCGCCGCATCGCTGATCCCGGTCAGCTTCTGGGCATCCTGCGGCAGGACCGGCGCGAACTGGTCGGAGCAGGCGGTCAGGGCCAGCGGCAGGCAGGCGGCAGCGAACAGCAGGGGACGCATCGGAAGCCTCCGCGGGCGGACGTTGCGACGCGACGCTAGGCGGGCCGATTGCAACAGCGCAACCGCAGGCGTCACGCCGTGCCCTTCTCGACCTCGGCCATGCGCTCGCGGATGGCACCGAGGCGCAGTGCCGCGTAGTTGTCCTGGCGGACCGCCTCGACCGCGGCCTCGACCTGCGGCTCGGACGCGCCGGCCCGCACCATCACCGCGGCGGCGAGACTGGCGCTGAGCTCGATGGTCTCCGGAATGGCCTCGTTGGCGCCGGCGGCGAGCAGGCGGTCGCGCGCGGCGAGGTCGCGCGCCCGGACCATGATCGGCACCTCGGGGTGCAGGCCACGGATCGCCGTCAGCGCCGCCTCGACCGCGGCGACGTTGTCGAGCGTGACGACCACCGCCGCCGCCCGGCCGACGCCGAGACTGTCCAGCACGTGCATGTCGGTCGACGAGCCGAAATGGACCGGCCGCCCCTCGCGCCGCCCGAGCGCGACGCGGCGCACGTCGAGGTCGACGGCGACATAGGGGATCTCCGCCTGCTCGAGGACGAAGGCGACGGTCCGGCCGACCCGGCCGAAGCCGGCGATGACGACATGCCGGGCGAGGTCGTCGGACGGCCAGTCGGGCTCCGGCAGGGCCGGCGGCTCGTCGTAGCGGGCCGCCAGGCGGTCGCCCAGCCTGGCCAGCAGCGGGGTGACCGCCATCGACAGGGACAGGACCAGCAGCGCCAGCTGGAAGCGGTGCTGCGACATCGCCCCGCTGGCGGCAGCGGCGCCGAACAGCACGAAGGCGAACTCGCCGCCCTGCGGCAGCAGCAGCGCCACCCGCAGCGAATCGGCGCGGCCGAGGCCGTTGAGCCGGCACAGCCCCAGCAGCACGGCGGTCTTCACCAGCAGCAGCAGCACCAGCAGGGCCAGCACCAGGGGGGCGTCGGCCAGCAGCAGGTCGAGCTGCATGGTGGCGCCGACGCTGACGAAGAACAGGCTCAGCAGCACGCCCTTGAACGGGGCGAGCTCGGCGGCGATCTGGTGCACGTAGCTGCTGCCCGACAGCAGCATGCCCATGACGAAGGCGCCCAGCGCCATCGACAGCCCGACCTCGTGCATGGCCCAGGCCGAGCCGATCACGGCGAGCCCGGCCACCGTCGCGAACGCCTCCATGTTGCGCTGGCGCGCCCCCAGCTCCAGCGCCTTCGGGATCACCCAGCGGCCGACGACGACCAGCACCGCCAGCATGCCGACGACGAGCAGGGCGTCCTCGCCGAGCTGGCCGGCATCGAGGCCGATGCCGCGGCCGGACAGCAGCGGCACCAGCGCCAGCATCGGCACGACCGCGAGATCCTGCAGCAGCAGGATGCCGAAGGCGGCCTGGCCGTGCCGGCTCGCCACCTCGCTGCGCTCGTGCAGGAGCTGGATGACGAACGCCGTCGACGACAGCGCGAAGCCGAGGCCGAGCAGGACGGCGACGCGCAGGTTCACGCCGGCGAGATAGTAGAGCAGCAGGGCGAGGATCGCGGCGGTCAGCAGCACCTGCGCGGTGCCGAGGCCGAGGACGACGCGGCGCATCGACCACAGCCGCGACGGCCGCATCTCGAGGCCGATCAGGAACAGCAGGAAGACGACGCCGAGCTCGGTGACCTGGCGGAGGTCGTCGGACTCGGTGCCGAGCCCGACGCCGTAGGGACCGAGCACGACGCCGGTGGCGAGCAGCGCCAGCACCGAGCCGAAGCCGGCGCGGCGGAACAGCAGCAGGCTGGCGGCGCTCGCCGCCAGCAGCACCATCACGCCGAACAGCACCTCATCGAGCGTCACCGGTCCCCGGCCCTGCCCCGCGCGGGGCTCAGGCGGCCTTCAAGGGCTTGTAGCGGATGCGGTGCGGCTGGTCGGCGTCGGTGCCGAGGCGGCGGTGCCGGTCGGCCTCGTAGTCCTCGAAGTTGCCCTCGAACCAGACCACCTGCGAGTCGCCCTCGAACGCCAGGATGTGGGTGGCGATGCGGTCGAGGAACCAGCGGTCGTGGCTGATGACGATGGCGCAGCCGGCGAAGTCGAGCAGCGCGTCCTCGAGCGCGCGGAGCGTGTCGACGTCGAGGTCGTTGGTCGGCTCGTCGAGCAGGATGACGTTGGAGCCCGACTTCAGCAGCTTGGCGAGGTGGACGCGGTTGCGCTCACCGCCCGACAGCTGGCCGACCTTCTTCTGCTGGTCGCCGCCCTTGAAGTTGAAGGCGGCGACGTAGGCGCGGGAGTTGATCGAGCGCTTGCCGAGCTCGATGGTGTCCTTGCCCTCGGCGACCTCCTCGAAGATCGTCTTGTTGGGATCGAGGGCGTCGCGGCTCTGGTCGACATAGCCGAGCTTGACGGTGTCGCCGAGGCGGAAGCTGCCGCTGTCCGGCTTGTCCTGGCCGACCAGCATGCGGAACAGCGTCGTCTTGCCCGCACCGTTCGGGCCGATCACGCCGACGATGCCGCCCGGCGGCAGCTTGAACGACAGGTCCTCGATCAGCAGCCGGTCGCCATAGCCCTTGGTGACGTGGTCGGCCTCGACGACGAGGTCGCCCAGCCGCGGCCCGGACGGGATGATGATCTGCGCCGATCCCGGCGCCCGGTCGGCCGCCGCCGCCAGCAGCTCCTGGTAGGCGGTGATGCGGGCCTTGGACTTGGCACGGCGCGCCTGCGGGCTCTGGCCGATCCACTCGGCCTCGCGGGCCAGCGTGCGCTGCCGGGCCTGGTCCTCGCGCTCCTCCTGCTCCAGCCGCTTGCGCTTCTGCTCGAGCCAGCCCGAGTAGTTGCCCTGGTAGGGAATGCCGCGGCCGCGGTCGAGCTCGAGGATCCAGCCGGCGACGTTGTCGAGGAAGTAGCGGTCGTGGGTGATCGCGACCACGGTCCCCTTGTAGTCCTTGAGGAAGCGCTCGAGCCAGGCGACCGATTCGGCGTCGAGATGGTTGGTCGGCTCGTCGAGCAGCAGCATGTCCGGCTGCGACAGCAGCAGCCGGCACAGCGCCACGCGGCGCCGCTCGCCGCCCGAGATCCGGGTCACGTCGGCGTCGCCGGGCGGGCAGCGCAGCGCGTCCATCGCGATCTCGACCGTGCGCTGCAGCTCCCAGCCGTTGATCGCGTCGATCTTCTCCTGCAGCTCGGCCTGCTCGGCCATCAGCTTGTCCATCTCGGCGTCATCCAGCGGCTCGCCGAACTTGGCCGAGATCGCGTCGAAGCGCTCGAGCAGGTCGCGGGTCTCGGCGACGCCCTCCATGACGTTGCCCAGCACGTCCTTGGAGGCGTCGAGCTGCGGCTCCTGCTCGAGGTAGCCGACCTTGACGCCCTGCGCCGCCCAGGCCTCGCCGCCGATGTCGTGGTCGATGCCGGCCATGATCCGCAGCAGCGTCGACTTGCCCGACCCGTTGACGCCGAGCACGCCGATCTTGGCGCCCGGCAGGAACGCCAGGGTCACGTTCTCGAGGATCTTCTTCCCTCCCGGGTAGATCTTCGAGAGGTTCTTCATGACATAGATGTACTGGTACGAAGCCATGGGCATCCGTCGGCTGTGCGGGTGTGTCGGGAATTGTTGGCCAGTCTTCTACCAGCCCGGGCCCGCGTTCGGAAGCGCCGCGGCCCGGCGGACGCCCATGCGGCGCGGCCTGCGCCGCGCGCTCGCTCGCGCCGTCCGGCGCCTATCGCAGCTCGTCGAGCAAGGCCGCGCCGCGCTGGAGGTCGGTGGTCTGGAAGCCCTCCGTGAACCCGGCAAGGATCGGTGCCAGCAGGGCGTGGCTCCGGCCGCGGTCCCCGCGCCGCTGCCACAGGCGGGCGAGGCTGGTGGCTGCGCGCAGCTCCCAGGAGCGGGTCTGGCGCTCGCGGGCCAGGGCGAGCGCCTGCTCGAGACAGCGCTCGGCCGTTGCCGGATCGCCGTCGACGAGAAGGGCACCCTTGATCCGGTACAGCTCGGCCTCGAACCACAGCTCGCGCTTCGCCCGCGCCAGCCGCAGGGCCTCGTCGACCGCCGCCAGCGCCTCGCCATGCTCACCTGACGCCGCCAGCGCGTCAGCCAGAAGGCCAAGGCCCTGGGTCCGATGGAGCACCGTGCCGGTGCCGGCCAGCTCGGCAAGGCCGGTGCGGATCTGCTCGTGCCCCTCGCCGGCGCCGTACTGCACGGCAATGGCCCAGCCCCGGTAGATCAGCCCGTAGGCGCGCCACAGGCGCATCCCGTAGGTGTCGGCAAGGTTGCCGAGGCGGCGCGCGATCCGCTCGACGAGCGCGGCGCTGCCCATGCTCGCGTGCAGGACCAGCGACCCGTAGGTGAGGGCATAGCCCAGCGTGTTGGCATGATCCTGCCGTTCGGCCTCGGCCACGGCGGCATCGGCCATGCCCTGCGCCTGATCGGGAAAGCCCAGCTCGAACAGCGCCGCCGCCTGCATGCTCAGCGCCGCTACGCACGGATCCTGACCGAAGGTGAGCTTCAGCGCTTCATGCTCGCGCGGATCGTAGAGCGCCACCGCACGCTCGAACGCCAGCCTCGCCTCGCTCGCGGCGCCGGTCTCGAACTTGATGAGCCCCATCAGGCGATGCGCCTGGAGCCGGACGCCGCTGGTGCCCTTCTCGGCCGCGACACGCGCGAAGCTCAGGGCCAGCTCGTGACCCTCCGTGTAGTCCGCGCGGATGATCGTGTTGACCCACCGGCCGTAGAGCACCGGGAACAGCAGCGCCGGATCGCCGACCTCCTCGGCCAGCGGCCGGGCCCGCTCGAAGACCGCCACGGTCTCGGGCGCACCGTAGCCCTTGGTCGCGATCAGCGGGCCCGCCAGCGCGGTCAGCAGCACCACCTGGTCGTGGCTGCGCTGGCGCGAGGCCGGCAGACGTGTCAGCACCTCGAGCGCCTGGTTCAGGTGGGCGATCGCCTCCACATGAGCCGAGCGCAGCGCCGCCTGCTCGCCGGCGCGCTGCCAGCACGGCACCGCCTCGGCGTAACGCTCGGCCTCCGTCAGGTGCCGGGCGAGCAGCTCGAGGGTGCCCGCACCCTGCCCGTAGGCTCCCGTCGCCAGGACGTCGGCGAGGCGGCTGTGCGCCGCCTGGCGGCGCCGGCGCAGCAACGAGGCGTACGCGGTGTCCTGCACCAGTGCGTGCTTGAACGTGTAGCGGGCATCCGGCGGCTGGCCGCGGCGGAAGATGAGTTCCGCCGAGGCCAGGCGGTCGAGCGCGGCCTGCAGCTCCGGCTCGGCGAGGTCGGAGACCGCGGCAAGCAGGGCGTAGTCGAACTCGCGGCCGATGCAGGCGGCGATCTGGGCGACCTCCTTGACCTCCGGGATGCGGTCGAGGCGGGCCATCAGCGAGTCGTGGAGCGTCGCCGGGATGGCGATCTGGCCCGTCTCGAGGATCGCCTTGGTCAGCTCCTCGACGAACAGCGGCACCCCGTCGGTCCGGGCGATGATCGCGTCGATCACGCCCTGCGGCAGCCGTTCGCCGCCGAGCCGGGTGACGATCGCCTCGACGCCGGCACGCCCGAGCCGATTGAGGGTGAGCCGCGTGTTGTGCGGATGGGCCGCCAGCTCCGGCTGGTGGTCGGGGCGGCTCGTCATCAGGATCAGCACCCGCGCATCGGCGATGCGGTCGAGGCACTGCTCCATGAGTTCCAGGGTCGTCGGATCGACCCAATGGGCGTCTTCCAGCACGACCAGCACGGGCTGCTGCCTGGCCAGCGCCAGGAGCTGGTCGACGAGGACGCCCATCGTCCGGGCGCGCTGCACGTGCGGCGTCAGGTCGAGCGGGCCGTAGCGCCGCTCGGCGTCGAGGCCGATCAGGCTGGCGATCAGCGGCGCCGCGATGCCGGCGTCACCGGTTCGGCCCAGCATCGCCTCCAGCTTGTCGAGTCGCACGCCGACGCCGTCCTCGGGCGCGATGCCTGCCGCATGGACGAGTTGCTGGATCACCGGCCAGAGCGCGCTCTCCGCGTGATAGGGCGAGCACTGGTAGCGGATGCGGACATGCGGCTCGGCGGCCAGCGTGTCGAGCAGGGCGCGGGTGATGCGCGACTTGCCGATGCCGGCCTCCGCGACCAGCAGCACGCCCTGGCCCTCGCCGGCCTTGGCCTGCGTCCAGCGCTCCAGCAGCAGCGCCAGCTCCTGGTCGCGGCCGACCATCGGCAGGATCCGCTCGCCCCGCGCCTCGAAGCGGCTCTCGGCGGCGCGCTCGGCGAGAACGGCGAAGGCGCCGACGGTGCCGCTCAGGCCCTTGAGGGCCTGCGCGCCGAGGTCCTGGAGCTCGAAGCCGGCGCCGAGGAGGCGTTGGGTGACGTCGCCGACGACCACCTGGCCGGGCTGCGCGATCCCCTGGAGGCGGGCAGCCAGGTTGGGCGTGTCGCCGACCACCGCCTGCTCCTGGGCGGCGCCGTCGCCGACGAGGTCGCCGACCACGACGAGCCCGGTGGCGATGCCGATGCGTGCCCGCATCGGCTGCTGGTTCGGAGCCGTCAGCCTTGCCACGGCCTCGGTGAGCGCGAGGCCGGCCCGGACGGCACGCTCGGCGTCGTCCTCGTGGGCGCGCGGAAAGCCGAAATAGGCCAGGACCCCGTCGCCCATGTATTTGGCGACATAGCCGTCGAAGCGGGTGATCACGCCGGCACAGGTGTCCTGGTAGTCGCGGATCACCTCGCGCATGTCCTCGGGGTCGAGCTGCGCCGAGAGCGCCGTCGAGCCGACGAGGTCACAGAACATCACGGTCAGCTGCCGCCGCTCGGCGCCGCTCGTCCGATCCGGCGACTCCGACGCCGCCGTCGGCGCCGGGGCAACCGCAGGGCGGCCACGGTCGGCCAGGTCGGCGATGGCCTTCAGCAGCTTCTTGCGGTGCCCCAGCAGGACGCCGAGCTTTTCCAGGTCGGCGTCGGTGAGGTCGGGCAGCACGTCACGGTCAATGGCGTTCGCCTCGAAGGTCTCGGCATAACGCTCGAGCCCCAGCCCTCGCAGCCACACCGCAACGTCCAAGGGATCTCCGTCCGCTGGCCGATATGAATGCACCGAGGCTAACAGATCGGCGTGTCACCTTCTACAGGAGGAGGTCGACAGCAGTCACTTCGGCGTGGAGAGCGACAGCGAGATCCACGGCCGGGTGACTGGACTGAAGTCGCCCGCCAGCTGCCATGACTTTGCGGGCCGAAGCAGACCGGCGTACGGCGTTACGCGCGCCACGCGTCGCCTGCCGCAGCGAGGCGTGCTAACGCTCCAGCTCCAGCTGACGATGCGAGGAGTTCCGGCCCGTGGCGACCAAGACCGGCGGTAGCGGCAAGGACACCCTGGACGGCACCATCCTCGCCGACACGCTGAAGGGACTGGACGGCAACGACAGCCTGATCGGCAAGGCCGGCGACGACCTCCTCCAGGGCGGGAACGACAACGACCATCTCGATGGCGGCGTCGGCGACGACACCCTGCAGGGTGGCGGTGGCGACGACTTCATCGAGGGTGGCTTCACCGTGGGGTTCGACCGGGTCGACGGCGGCACCGGCGACGACATCCTGGCGATCACCGTGTCGGCGGGCGCCCTGGTGGGCGTGAACGCCGTCGCCGGCGGCGAGGGCTTCGACGAGCTGCAGGTGACCGACGTCAGCCTCGTCCTGGGCAACACGCTCTACGACCTTGCCAATGGCCGCATCGACTTCGGCCTCCGCGAGGTGCCGATGACGGGAATCGAGCGGCTCTTCCTCTCGACCCTGTCGGGACTCTCCAAGATCGAGGTCAACGGCAGCAGCGACGACGACGACGTCGAGCTTGCCACCACCAGTGCCATCGGCGCCGCCAAGGCCTTCGGCAACGACGGCAACGACAGCCTGCTCACCTCCTCGGGCGGGGTCGATCTCTTCGGCGGCAATGGCGATGACCTCGTCGGCGCCCTGACCTTCACCAACCAGCTGCTGCGGCTGAGCCTCAGCGGCGGGGCCGGCGACGACACGCTGATCCCGGGTGGCGGCAACGACCGCGTCGATGGCGGGGCCGGCTCCGACATCGTCGACTACAGCGCCTCCGGCAACGCGCCCATCACGCTGCGCCTGAACAGCTCGCCCGCCATCCTGACCACCGACAATCCCCTGGCCAAGGGTGACAGCCTCATCGGCATCGAGGGCGCCCTGGGCGGCAACGGCGGGGACACGCTGGTCGGCAGCTCGGTCGCCAATACCCTCTTCGGCGAGGGCGGCAACGACACGCTCGACGGCGGTGCCGCCGGCGACCTGCTCGACGGCGGCGGTGGCATCGACACCGCGTCCTATGCCAGCGCCGCCGCGGCGGTGATCGTCAACCTCAACGCCGGCCTGGGCTCGACCGGCGTCGCCCAGGGCGATCAGCTGCGCAGCATCGAGCGCCTGATCGGCTCGGCCTTCGCCGACCGGCTGGCCGGCAACCCCCAGGCCAACCAGCTCGACGGCGGCAATGGCGACGACAACCTGGCTGGCGGCACCGGGGCGGACACCTATGTCCGCAGCGGCGGCAAGGACCTCATCGCCGAGAGCGGCCTCGACCTCGCCGACAAGATCGTCAGCGGCCCGGTCGTCCTCACCGATTCCGCGAGGGTCGGAAACGACCTGATCCTGTCCTTCGGCGACGGCAGCCAGATTACCATCCGCAACCAGTTCGACGGCGGCGTCGTCGAGACGCTCGAGATCCGCGGCGTCAAACCCCTGGTCCTCGCCACCACCATGACCGGCGGCAGCGTCGCCGGGATCATCTCCGGCACCGCGGCGGGCGAGACCCTCGACGGCGGAGGCGGCGACGACCTGCTGTTCGGCGGCGCCGGCCGCGACCGGCTGATCGGCGGTACCGGCAACGACCGCCTCGACGGCGGCAGCGGGCCCGACCGGCTCGAGGGCGGCAGTGGCGGCGACCGGTTCGTCTTCGACGACGGCGACAGCGGCGTCGGTGCCCGCAGCGACACCGTCGCCGACTTCGCCTGGAACGACCTGCTCGACCTGTCGCGCGTCGACGCCGTGCGCGGCCTTGCCGGCGACCAGGCCTTCGCCTGGATCGGCAGCCGCGCCTTCACCGCCGCCGGGCAGCTCCGCTTTGGCGTGTCGGGCGACGACCGGATTGTGCTCGGCAACATCGACGGCGACCTCGACGCCGAGTTGCGCATCGTGCTGGAGGACCACGCGGTCCGCGTCTACGCCAGCGACCTCGTCCTCTAGACGCGGCGCCCGGGCGGTCGCTGCAAGGCTGCCACAGGTGCCGTCCAAAGCGCTTTAGGGCCTTTGCGCTGTGGCCCCCGGGCTCGCTACCTCCGGCACGGTTCCATCACGAGAGTCGACCATGCCTATCCGCGCCGTCGTCTGGGGCGAGAACATCCACGAGCGCACGAACCCGGTCGTCGCCGGCATCTACCCCGACGGGATGCACGCCGTCATCGCATCGGCCCTGGCCGAGGATCCGGAGATCGCCGTCGAGACCGTGACGCTGCAGGATCCGGAGCACGGCATGACCGAGGAGCGGCTGGCCCGCACCGACGTGCTGCTGTGGTGGGGTCACCGCGCCCATGGCGACGTCGCCGACGCGATCGTCGAGCGGGTCCAGCGCCGGGTCTGGGAGGGCATGGGCCTGCTGGTCCTCCACTCGGGCCATTACTCGAAGATCTTCAAGCGGCTGATGGGCACGCCCTGCAGCCTCAAGTGGCGCGAGGCCGGCGAGCGCGAGCGGGTCTGGGTGATCAACCCGAACCACCCGATCGCCCGCGGCCTGCCCGAGTGCCTCGAGATCCCGAACAGCGAGATGTACGGCGAGCCGTTCAGCGTCGGCCAGCCGCTGGAGACGGTGTTCGTCTCCTGGTTCGAGGGCGGCGAGGTGTTCCGCTCGGGCCTGACCTTCCAGCGCGGCGGCGGGCGGATCTTCTACTTCGGCCCCGGCCACGAGACCTACCCGATCTACTTCCACCCCGGCGTCCGCCAGGTGCTGCGCAACGCCACCCGCTGGGCCTTCAACCCGGCTCCGGCGTGGACCGGCATCGTCGACGCTCCCAACGTCCCGGTCGAGAAGGCGCTCGAGCCGATCACCGCCAAGGGCCCCAAGCTCCACCAGGCGGGCGAGGCCGGGTACCGCTGATGCAGCCCGTCATCCGCCTCCTGATCCTCGGCACCGGCAACATGGCGGCGGCGCACGTCGCCGGCTTCCGCAGCGTGCCGGGCTGCCGGATCGTCGCCGGCGTCGACACGACGCTGGCGCGGGCCCGGGCCTTCTGCCGCCAGCACGCGATCCCGCGCGCCTTCGCCGGGCTCGACGCCGCGCTCGCCTGGGGGCAGTTCGACGCCGTCGCCAACGTGACCCCCGACGGCATCCATCACCCGACGACGATGCGCCTGCTCGCCGCCGGCAAGCACGTGCTGTGCGAGAAGCCGCTGGCGGAAACCTATCCGCTGGCGCGCGAGATGGCCGACGCCGCCGAGGCCGCCGGCCTCGTCGGCATGGTCAACCTCAGCTACCGCAACGTCGCCGCGCTGCAGGAGGCCCGCGCCCTCGTCGGCCGCGGCGCGCTGGGCCAGATCCGCCATGTCGAGGCGAGCTACCGGCAGAGCTGGCTGGTGGCCAACACCTGGGGCGACTGGAAGACCGAGGACCGCTGGCTGTGGCGGCTGTCGACCCAGCACGGCTCCAAGGGCGTGCTCGGCGACGTCGGCATCCACATCCTCGACTTCGTGACCTGGGCCACCGATCTCGAGCCGGTGTCGCTGCAGGCGCGGGTGCACACCTTCCCCAAGGCCGAGGGCGACCGCATCGGCGCCTATCCACTCGATGCCAACGACAGTGCCGTGATGTCGGTGGCGTTCGCCAACGGCGCGCTCGGCGTCATCCATACCAGCCGCTTCATGACCGGCTACACCAACACCCTGCGCCTGCAGGTGTTCGGCACGGCCGGTGCCCTCGAGCTCGAGCACAACCTCGCCGGCACCCGGCTGATGCTTTGCGACGGCGATCGCGTCCACGACCAGAGCTGGCGCGAGGTGCGCTGCAACCCGGTCGAGACCAACTTCGCCCGCTTCGTCGAGGCGATCCGCACCGGGCGCACGCTGGAGCCGAGCTTCCGCCGCGGCGCCGAGCTGCAGCGCGTGCTGGACGCCTGCTTCGAGCCGGCGGCGCAGCGCGACATGCGCCTCGTCGCCGCCGCGCCGCCGCCCGAGCCGGCCGCAGCGGTGACGCCCGATTCCGAGGCGCCGATCCTCGTGCCGGAGCTCGGGCGGGCGGTCGAGCAGGAGCTGGAGGAGCGCGTGCGCGCCGGCGCGCAGCCGGCCTGACCGGCGCCGCGCGTGCGGCGATAATGAGCATGTCGTGGCCTCGACCGGGCGGTTAACCTGTCCTTCTCGACAGCAGTGACGTCCTGCGTGCGCTCGGGGGAGGCCATGGCGAAGCGAGTCCTCGTCGTCGACGACGAGCCGAACATCGTGATGTCGCTCGAATTCCTGATGAAGCGCGCCGGCTTCGAGGTCGAGGTGGCGCGCAATGGCCGCGAGGCGCTGGCGGCGCTCGACGGTACCCCGCCCGACCTCCTCCTGCTCGACGTGATGATGCCGGAGTTCGACGGCTACGAGGTCTGCGAGCGGATCCGGGCGCGGCCCGAGTGGAACGCGACGCGGATCATCATGCTGACCGCGCGGGGCCGCGATGCGGAGCGCCAGCGCGGGCTGGCGCTGGGCGCGGACCGCTACGTGACCAAGCCGTTCTCCACCCGCGAGCTGGTCGAGCAGGCCAGGGAGCTGCTGGGCGTCGCCTGAGCGGCGCCGGAGGTCGGCGCGATGCGGCTGGCGGACCGCCTGCTGGCTCCCCTCGCCCGCTGGCTGGGCGTCGGCGCCGCCGATGTCTCCCTGCCCGTCGACCCGCGCCTCGACCGGTCGCTGCAGGCCCTCGACTTCGTCGTGCTCGACACCGAGACCACCGGGCTCGACCCGGCGGTGGACCGCGTCGTCCAGCTCGCCGGGGTGCGCGTCAGCGGCGGCCATGTCCATGTCGACGACATGTTCGAGAGCCTGGTCGATCCCGAACGGCCGATCCCGCCGCTGGCGACGGAGGTGCACGGCATCACCGACCCGATGGTCCGCGGCTGCCCGAAGATCGACGCGGTGCTGGCCGAGTTCGCCGCCTTTGCCGGCGAGGCGGTGCTCGTGGCGCACCACGCCGCCTTCGATCTCGCCTTCCTGCGCCGGGCCGGGCGGCGTTGCGGCGTGCGGCTGCGCGGGCCGGTGCTCGACACCATGCTGCTGTCGGCAGCGCTCACCGGGGTACGGCACGGCCACGATCTCGACGAAGTCGCCCGCCGCCACGGCATCGTCGTCGACGGCCGCCACACCGCACGGGGTGACAGCCTCGCCACCGCGAGGCTATTCGTCCACCTCGTCGCCCAGCTCGAGGCGCGCGGCGTCCGCACCCTGGGCGACGCGCTCCGGGCGGGCGAGGACGCGGTGGCCTCCGGGCGCCGGCGACGGAAGACAGGGACAGGCTAGACGCTGCGATGCTGCGCACCGCCAAGGGTCGGCTGCTGCTCGCCCTCTTCATCGGCGTGCTGGTGGCGGCGAACTACCCGGTCCTGCGCCTGGTCGACGGTGCGGGCACCGCCGGCGGCGTGCCCTGGGTCCCGCTCTACCTGTTCCTCGTCTGGGCGCTGACCATCCTCGCCGCGGCGCTGATCCTGGAACGACGGCGGCCCTGAGCGATGCGCGGGCCCGCAACCGTCCTCGCCGTCTCGCTCGGCTACCTGGTGGTCCTGTTCGCGATCGCCAGCTGGGCCGACCGGCGCCAGGGCGCAGGCGGGCGGCTGCTCGCCAGCCCGTGGACCTACACGCTCAGCCTCGCCGTCTACTGCACCGCCTGGACGTTCTACGGCAGCGTCGGCCTCGCCGCGCATGGCGGCCTCGCCTTCCTCCCGGTCTACCTCGGCCCGACCATCGCCTGCCTGCTGTTCGGCTTCCTGCTGCGCAAGGTCATCCGCATCACCAAGGCCTACGGCATCACCTCGATCGCCGACTTCATCGCCGCCCGCTTCGGCAAGAACGGCCTGCTCGCCGGCCTCGTCACCGTCGTCGCCGTGCTCGGCGCCATTCCCTACATCGCCCTGCAGCTCAAGGCCGTCGCCGCCAGCATCGCCATCGCCGTCGACGACCCGGCCGGGGTCGGGGCCGGCATCGACACCGCCTTCGTCGTCGCCCTCGTCCTGACCCTGTTCGCCATCCTGTTCGGCACCCGGCACATCGACGCCACCGAGCACCACCAGGGCATGGTGCTGGCCGTGGCCTTCGAGAGCATCGTCAAGATCGTCACCTTCCTGGTCGGCGGTGCGGCGATCGTCTGGGGCCTGCTCGGCGGCTTCGGCGACATCATGAGCCGCGCCCGCGAGGCCGGCCTCGACAGCCTGCTCACCGTCGCCGGCTCGGGCTATTCCTACGCCGACTGGTTCCTGCTGACCGTCCTGTCCGGCGCTGCCTTCCTCGTCCTGCCGCGCCAGTTCCAGGTGGCGGTGATCGAGAACGTCGACGAGGACCACCTGCGCCGCGCCACCTGGGCGCTGCCGCTCTACCTGCTGGTCATCAACCTGTTCGTCCTGCCGGTGGCGATCGGCGGCGTGCTGCACACCGGCAAGGCCGACGACATGCTGATGGTGTCGCTGGCGGTGGCGACCGGCCGCGACTGGCTGGTCCTCGTCGTCTTCCTCGGCGGCCTGTCGGCGGCCACGGCGATGATCATCGTCGAGACCGTGGCGCTCAGCACGATGATCTCGAACGACCTGGTGATGCCGGTGCTGCTCCGCTCGGAGCGGCTCGGCCTGACCCGGCAGCCGGACCTCACCGCCCTCGTCCTGCTGGTACGGCGTGCCGGCATCCTGCTGCTGCTGCTGCTCGGCTACGCCTTCTACCGCGCGATCGGCAGCGGCTACGGGCTGGTCAGCATCGGGCTCATCGCCTTCTGCGGCGTCGCCCAGGTGCTGCCGCTGATCGTCGCCGGGATCTGGAGCCGCACCGCCAACCTGACCGGTGCCCTGGCCGGCCTCGCCGGCGGCGTCTTCGTCTGGCTGTGGACCCTCGTCCTGCCGTCGCTGCTCGCCGCCGATTCGGCGCTGATGACCGAGGGCCCGTTCGGCCTCGGCCTGCTCCGGCCGCATGCCCTGTTCGGGCTCGAGGGCCTCAACCCGGTCAGCCACGCGCTGGTGTGGAGCTGGGCCGTCAACATCGGCCTGCTCGTCATGGGCTCGCTGCTCGGCCGGCAGAGCGACCTCGAGCGCCTTCAGGCGGTGCAGTTCGTCGATGTCGACCAGCGCGAGAGTGCGACCCGGCTGTGGCGCGGCGAGGCGCGCGCCGGCGAGCTCAAGGCGCTGCTCGCCCGCTTCCTCGGCGCACGGCGCGCCGAGACCGTGTTCGCGGTCGACGCCCGCCAGCGCGGCCGCAGCCTCGCCGGCGACGAACGCGCCGACGCCCGCCTCGTGCAGCTGGCCGAGCGCCAGCTCGCCCGGGCCATCGGCACCGCCTCGTCGCGGGTGATGGTGGCCTCCGTCGTCCGCGGCGAGGTCATCGGCACCCAGGACGTCCTCGAGATCCTCGACGAGACCTCGCAGATCATGGAGTACAGCCGGCGGCTCGAGCAGAAGTCGAAGGAGCTCGAGGCCGCCACCGCCGAGCTGCGCCATGCCAACCAGCGCCTGCTGCAGCTCGACAAGCTCAAGGACGACTTCATCGCCACGGTGAGCCACGAGCTGCGCACGCCGCTGACCTCGATCCGCTCGTTCTCGGAGATCCTCCGTGACACGCCCGACCTCAGCGAGGCCGAGCGCGAGGAGTTCCTCGGCATCGTCGTCAAGGAATCCGAGCGGCTCACCCGGCTGATCAACGACATCCTCGACATGTCCAAGATCGAGGCCGGCAAGATGGAGTGGCACGTGAGCCGGTTCGACCTCGCCGAGGTGGTCGAGGACGCGGTGGCCGCCACCACCGGCATGTACCGCGAGCGCCGCGTGACCCTGGAGACGCGCTTCGCCACAGGCCTGCCGGCGGTCGAGGCCGACCGCGACCGGCTGCAGCAGGTCGTCATCAACCTGCTGTCGAACGCCGCCAAGTTCGTGCCCGAGGCGGACGGACGGGTGCTGGTCGAGACGGTGCAGGACAACGACTTCGTCATGCTGGCGGTCACCGACAACGGCCCCGGCATTCCGGCCGGCGACCTCGAGTCGGTCTTCGAGAAGTTCCGCCAGGTGGGTGATACCCTGACCGCCAAGCCCAAGGGCACCGGCCTCGGCCTGACGATCTGCCGCCACATCGTCGAGCACTTCGGCGGCCGCATCTGGGCCGAGCAGGCGCCGGCCGGCGGTGCGGTGTTCCGCTTCGTTGTCCCGGCGGCGGCGACGGCCCGTGCGGCTGCCGAGTAGCGGACGTCAGGCCGGGCGCGGCTGCGCCAGCTTGTCCTTCATCGACTGGATCAGCCCGTCCATGCCCTTCTGGCTGACCACGGAGCCGACCTCGGAGCGCTGCGTCACCACCATGCTGACGCCTTCGGCGACGATGTCGACGATCAGGTAGCGCCCGTCGGCCTCGCGGATGCGCCAGTCGACGGCAATCGACGGCTTGCCGGTGGCGTCGCGGATGATCTTCGTCGAGATCACGCTGTCGCGCTCGTCGATGGCGCGCGCCCCGGTGATGGTGAAGGTCTCGCCGCCATAGCCGCTGAGGTTGTAGGCCATCGTGTTGACGATGAGCTGGCGGAACAGGTCGGCATATTGCTGCCGCTGGGGCTCGCTGGCGGTGCGCCAGTACTGGCCGAGCACGAGGCGGGCGACCAGCGTCAGGTCGGTCGACTCGTTGAGCAGGCCGATCAGCTCCGGCAGCTTCTCGGCGTCGCTCTTCTGCTTCTGGTTCAGGATCGCCAGCGTCCGGTCGCCGACGTCCTGGATGAAGTTGCGCGCACCGGTGACATCGGCCCGGGCCGCGCCCGTGGGCAGCAGCCAGGCCGCCGACACGAGCGCCGCGGCGCCGGCGAGCAGGCCTCTGCGGCTGTGGCCGTCAGGGCAGCGTCGTGGGCTCGGCATCGTCCTCCTCCTTGAAGAGGTCCTCGTACGCCTCGTCCGACGGCTGCTCGCGGCCGTTGGCGATCTCGGCCGCCCGGCGCTGCAGGTACACGGTCCGGAACGTGGCGTAGGGATCCATGCTGTTGCGGTTGAGCTCGTCCAGGGTCGGACCGAGCCGGTAGCGGGTGTCGACGCCGTCGGCGGCGGAGGTGGCGATCCGCGCGTCCATCGGCGCCACGTAGGTCATCGGATCGAGCGCGAAGCTGTCGACCGCGATGCCGACGGTGTCGCGCAGCGTCGACGGGCCGAGCACCGGCAGGACGATGTAGGGGCCGTCGCCGACGCCCCAGCGGCCGAGCGTCTGGCCGAAGTCCTCGGCGTGGCGGACGTAGCCGAACTCGGTGGCCATGTCGAACAGGCCGAACATGCCGACCGACGAGTTGATCATGAAGCGGGCCAGGCTGACGCCGGCGCGGTCGCCCTCGCCCTGCAGCAGGTCGTTGAAGAAGACGACCGGGGTCTTGATGTTGTTGACGAAGTTGCGCACGCCCATGCGCACCGGCGATGGCAGGTGACCGTAGACGATCGACGCCGGCCCGATGAACATCATGTCCAGCAGCTGGTTCAGGCTGAAGATCGTACGGTTGATCGGCTCGAGCGGATCGCTGATCTCGTCCTGCGCCTGGGCCGGGACGGCAAGCGCCAGCGCCACGGCGGAGCCGAGCAGGGCGGCCCGGAGGGGCCGGGTCATCCGGGGCGGCGTGTGGCTGCCGCGCATCGAGCGGGTCTCCCGATCAGCGGCGAGCACCAGCGTGTTCCGCCTTCGGTCGAGCCCGCCATGACCGTGCGGGTGATAGAGGGTGACGGGTCATAATTCAATTCCTGCTGCCGTTGACGCGAACCGACGACGCGCCCTGTCCACCGCAGCAACGGCCATCGCTGCCCAAAAGTCCGTAAACGGTGGCCGTTTCATGAGCGTCGGCCCGGCCGCGCTTGACGAGACGACATAAAGACATCTACATATCCGCCTGACGCCAAGTCGGGGATAGCCGTTGGAGCTCGCCTCCAGTTCGCTCGAAGAGGTCCTGTCGGGGCTGCGCGCCGGCGCCGAGCCGTCGCGGCTGCGCCTCCTCGCGATCTGTGCCCAGGGCGAGTGGACGGTCTCCGAGCTCACCCAGGTCATGGCGCAGAGCCAGCCGCGCATCTCCCGGCACCTCAAGCTGCTGGCCGAGGCCGGCCTGCTCGACCGCGTGCGCGAGGGCAGCTGGGTGTTCTACCGCCGCGCCCAGAACGGGCCCGGCGCCCGCGTCGCGCGTAGCCTGTGCCGGCTGCTGCCCGACGACGACCCCGCCCTGCAGCTCGACCGCCAGCGCCTGTCCGCCGTGCGCGAGGCGCGTCGGCGGGTGGCCGAGCGCTATTTCGACGGCCGCGCCAAGGGCTGGGACAGCGAGCGCGACCTCGCCGTCGACGGCAGCGTGGTCGAGGCGGCGCTGACCCGGCTGTTCGAGGACGAGCGGCCCGAGAACCTGCTCGACGTCGGCACCGGCACCGGGCGGATCCTCCAGGTCCTGGCCCCGCATGTCGGCTTCGGCCTCGGCATCGACCTCAGCCACGACATGCTGGCCGTCGCCCGCGCCAACCTCGACCGCCGCCTCGCCCGCAACTGCCAGGTCCGCCACGGCGACATGTACCAGCTGCCGGTGCAGGACGAGACCTTCGCCGCCGTCACCCTGCACCAGGTCCTGCACTTCGCCGACGATCCGCCGGCGGTGCTGGCCGAGGCCCGGCGCGTGCTGCGCCCGGGCGGCCGCCTCGTCGTGATCGACCTCGCCCGCCACGAGCTCGAGTGGCTGCGCAGCGACCGCCGCCACCGCCGGCTCGGCTTCTCCGCCGAGGAGATGGCCGAGTGGTTCACCGAGCTGGGCCTCGAGCCGGCAGCCCCCGTCGAGCTGCCGGGGCCCGAGCTCACCGTCACCATCTGGTCCGCCCGCCGGCCCGCCGCGCCGGCCCGCGACCGCAGTCTTTCCACCAGGAGCGCCGCATGAGTGCCGACCCCACGACGAGCCACGCCGCCCACACCGGCGCCTGGTTCGGGGCGAGCCTGCCACCGGTCGAGCTGTCGATCGAGGTCTTCCCGCCGAAGTCGCCCGAGGCCGAGGCCCGGCTCTGGCAGAATCTGCAGCTGTTCACCGCCGCCAAGCCGCGCTTCATCTCGGTGACCTGCGGCGCCGGCGGCGGCGGCCAGGACGGCACCTATCCGCTCGTGCTGGGCATCCGCGACCGCTTCGGGCTGCCCGTGGCGGCGCACCTGACCTGCGCCGCCTCGTCCTGCGAGGGCGTCGACGCCATCGCCCGCCGCTACTGGGACAACGGCATCCGCCACATCGTCGCCCTGCGCGGCGATCCGCCCAAGGTCGGCGACCGCTACGAGCCGCGCGCCGACGGCTACGCCTTCGCCAGCGACCTCGTCGCCGGCCTCAAGCGCATCGCCCCCTTCGAGATCAGCGTCGGCTGCTATCCCGAGGTCCATCCCGAGGCCGGCAGCCCGCTGGCCGACCTCGACCATCTCAAGCGCAAGGTCGACGCCGGTGCGGACCGCCTGATCGGCCAGTACTGCTTCGACACCGACCGCATCCTGCGCTTCCGCGACGCGCTGCGGATCGCCGGCATCGAGCAGGAGTTCGTGCCGGGCATCATGCCGATCCATGCCTTCAGCCAGATCAAGCGCTTCAGCAATGCCTGCGGCGCCTCGATCCCGCCCTGGCTGGAGGGGCTGTTCGACGGCGTCGACGAGAAGTCGCAGCTGCACGCCATGGTCGCCGCCAGCGTCGTCGTCGAGCAGTGCCGCCGCCTCGCCGGCGAGGGGCTGAACAAGCTGCACGTGTACGCGCTCAACCGGGCCGAGCTGCCGCAGGCGCTGCTGCGCCTGCTGGGCGTCGCCGTGCCGGTGCCGGCCGCCGCATGAGCCGCTTCCTCGACTTCATCCGCGAGCGGGTGCTGCTGCTCGACGGCGCCATGGGCAGCCAGATCCAGGCGCGCGAGCTCAGCGTCGACAAGGACTTCTGGGGCCAGGAGAACTGCTCCGAGATCCTCAACCTGTCGCGCCCGGACCTCATCCGCGAGATCCATCTCGGCTACCTGAAGGCCGGTGCCGACGCGGTCGAGACCAACAGCTTCGGCGGCTCGCCGATCACCCTGGGCGAGTTCGGCCTCGCCGACCGGGCGCTGGAGATCAACCGTCGCTCCGGCGAGCTGGCGCGCGAGGCGATCGACGCGCTCAAGGGCGACGGCCGTACCCGCTTCGTCGTCGGCGCCATCGGCCCCGGCACCCGCCTGCCGAGCCTCGGCCATGTCGACTACGCCTCGCTCGAGGATGCCCTGACGATCCAGGCCGAGGGCCTGATCGCCGGCACCGCCGACGCCCTGCTCATCGAGACCTGCCAGGACCCGCTGCAGATCAAGGCCGCGGTCAACGGCGCCCGGCGGGCGATGGCGAAGACCGGCGCCCGGCTGCCGCTGATGGTGCAGGTCACCATCGAGACCACCGGTGCGATGCTGGTCGGCACCGACATCGCCGCCGCCACGGTGATCCTCGACGCGCTCCAGGTCGACACCATCGGCCTCAACTGCGCCACCGGCCCCAAGGAAATGGCCGAGCATGTCCGCCATCTCGGCGAGAGCTGGGCCGGGCCGATCTCGGTGCTGCCGAACGCCGGCCTGCCCGAGCTGCGCTGCGGCCACACCCACTACCCGCTGAGCGCCGACGAGCTCGCCGTCTGGATCGAGCGCTTCATCCGCGAGGACGGCGTCGGCATCGTCGGCGGCTGCTGCGGCACCGGCAACGAGCACATCGCCGCCCTCGACGCCATGCTGCGCCGCATCGCCGAGGACGGCTTCCGGCCGCGGCCGAAGGTCCGCGGTGCCACCCTGCAGCCGCAGCTGGCGTCGCTGTTCTCGGCCGTGTCCTTGCGCCAGGAGAACGCCTACTTCGCCATCGGCGAGCGCTGCAACGCCAACGGCTCCAAGAAATTCCGCGACCTCCAGGCGGCCGGCGACTGGGACGGCTGCGTCGCCATGGGCCGCGAGCAGGCGAAGGAGGGCAGCAATGCCCTCGACCTCTGCACCGCCTTCGTCGGCCGCGACGAGAAGGCCGAGATGGTGGCCGTGGCCGAGCGCATGCGCGGCCAGGTCGACGTGCCGATCGTCTTCGACTCGACCGAGCTGCCGGTGCTCGACGCCGCCCTCGCCCTCTACGGCGGCAAGGGTGTCATCAACTCGATCAACTTCGAGGACGGCGAGGAGCCGGCGGCGGCCCGGCTGCGGCTCGCCCGCCGCTTCGGCCAGGCGGTCATCGCCCTGACCATCGACGAGCAGGGCATGGCCAAGACGGCCGACGACAAGCTGCGCATCGCCCGGCGCCTCGTCGACTTCGCCTGCAACCGCTTCGGCCTGCCGCAGCACGACCTGCTGATCGATCCCCTCACCTTCACCATCGCCACCGGCAACGAGGACGACCGCAAGCTCGGCCTGTGGACGCTCGACGGCATCGAGCGGATCGCCGCCGAGTTCCCCGACATCCAGATCATCCTGGGCCTCTCGAACATCTCGTTCGGGCTCAATGCCGCCGCCCGGCACGTGCTGAACTCGGTGTTCCTCGACCACGCCATCCGCCGCGGCATGACCGGGGCCATCGTCCACGCCTCGAAGATCATGCCGCTGCACAAGATCCCGGAGGCCGAGGTCCGGGCCGCCGAGGACCTGATCTTCGACCGGCGCCGCGACGGCTACGATCCGCTGCAGGCGTTCATGGCGCTGTTCGCCGACCGCAAGGCCGAGACCGGCGGCACGAAGGTGCGCGCGGAAGCCGTCGAGGAGCGGCTCAAGCAGCGCATCGTCGACGGCGACAAGCAGGGCCTCGAGGCCGACCTCGAGGAGGCCCTGCAGGCCTGGTCGCCGCTCGACATCATCAACAAGCACCTGCTCGACGGGATGAAGGTCGTCGGCGAGCTGTTCGGCGCCGGCAAGATGCAGCTGCCCTTCGTGCTGCAGTCGGCCGAGACGATGAAGAAGGCGGTGGCCTACCTCGAGCCGCGGATGGAGCGGGTCGAGGGCTCCCAGAAAGGGACGATCGTGCTGGCCACGGTCAAGGGCGACGTCCACGACATCGGCAAGAACCTCGTCGACATCATCCTGACCAACAACGGCTACCGGGTGGTCAACCTCGGCATCAAGCAGCCGCTGCAGGCGATCCTCGACGCCGCCAACGAGAACCGCGCCGACGCCGTCGGCATGTCCGGCCTGCTCGTCAAGTCGACGGTCATCATGCGCGAGAACCTCGAGGAGATGGCGCGCCAGGGCGTGCGCCTGCCGGTGCTGCTGGGCGGCGCCGCGCTGACCCGCGCCTATGTCGAGGACGACTGCTTCAAGGCCTATGGCGACGGCCCGGTGGCCTACGCCCGCGACGCCTTCGACGGCCTCAACCTGATGGACAAGGTCGTCAACGGCGGGTTCGCCGAGCACGTCGCCTCGCGCACCGGCAAGGCCGCCGAGCGCAGCCGCAGCGGCAAGAAGCCCCGCACCCTGGCCTACGCCAACGGCAACGCGGCCCCGGTGACCCGCCCGGTCGACTGGGACGAGATCCGCGTCCGCCGCCAGGAGCTGGCGCGCGACGTGCCGGTGCCGCGGCCGCCCTTCCTCGGCGCCACCACCATCGACGAGGTGCCGGTCAAGGCCCTGCTGCCCTGGCTGAACGAGCAGATGCTCTACCAGTTTCACTGGGGCTACGAGAAGCAGGGCCGCCGCCTCGAGGACTTCCTCGCCTGGGCGCAGAAGGAATTGCGGCCGGTCCTTTCCGACCTCGTCGCCAAGGCCGCCAGCGAGGACGTGTTCGCGCCCAAGGCCGCCTATGGCTACTGGCCGGCCGCCGCCGAAGGCAACGACGTCGTCCTGTTCGACGAGGCGGGCACCCGCGAGCTCGCCCGCTTCGCCCTGCCCCGCCAGGACAAGGAGGGCGGCCTGTGCATCGCCGACTTCCTGCGCGACGTCGACTCCGGCGAGCGCGACGTCCTGGCGCTGCAGGTGGTGACCGTCGGCCAGCGCGCCTCCGAGGTCGCCCGCGAGTGGTTCGCCAAGGACCGCTACCAGGACTATGTCCGCCTGCACGGCCTCGGCGTCGAGCTGGCCGAGGCGCTGGCCGAGTACGTCCACGCCCGCATCCGCAGCGAGCTCGGCTTCGCCGCCGAGGACGCCCGCGACATGCGCAGCCTGCTCAAGCAGGGCTATCGCGGCTCGCGTTACTCGTTCGGCTATCCCGCCTGCCCCAACCTCGCCGACCAGGGCCCGCTGCTGGAGCTGCTGGGAGCGGCGCGCATCGGCGTCGAGCTCGGCGAGGAATGGCAGCTCTGGCCCGAGCAGAGCACCAGCGCCATCGTCCTGCATCACCCGCAGGCGCGCTACTTCAACGTCTGACGGCAGATCGACAGGCGTAGGGCAACTTGAAGTTGCCCTGCGTGCTCGCACTGTTGATTGACGATTGAGAATACAACGGCTTCCTCAGAGCAGTATTGCCGACGCGGCGTCACGCTGTTAGCGCTGAAGCGGCGAGGCAGGCTCGCCCGATCGTTTCCCTTGCGGAACCGCACGAGGCGCTTCGGCGTCGCGACAATAACAGGAGGACCCGGCCGAGCGCCGGAGTCCCGCGGGGGAGAGCGGCGTCATGACGATCCTGATTGGCTCGTCCGGGAACGATACCCTGGACGGCGGCAATGCCGACGATGTGATCTTCGGCCTCGGCGGCAACGACCGGCTGACGAGCGGCAACGGCAACGACGTGATGTCCGGCGGTGGTGGGATCGATCAGCTGTATGGCGGCAACGGCGCGGACACCCTCGACGGTGGGTCCGGCGACGACGGCCTGTACGGTGGCGATGGCGCTGACCGGATGGACGGCGAGCAGGGCAATGACACCATCAGCTGCAGCGGCGGCAACGATGTCGTCGATGGCGGTGACGGCAACGACTGGATCTCGGCCGACTCCAACAGCGATTCGGTCAACGGTGGCAACGGCAACGACACGATTCTTGGCGGCGACGCCCTAGACAGCCTGGCGGGCGCTGCCGGCACCGACACGCTGGTCGGCGGCGTTGGTGCCGACACGCTGAACGGCAATGGCGGCTCGGTCGGCGTCGTCACCATCGTCGGCGACGTCTTCCGCTACGACAGCATCAACGACACCGGCGTGGGCGCCGGCCGCGACATCATTGTCCAGTTCGACGACTCGGCGTCGCTGGCTGCCCAGGATCTGATCGACCTTTCGGGTATCGACGCCAACAGCGGCGCGGCGGGCGACCAATCCTTCCAGTCGACGTTCCTCTCCATCGGCGACAGCTTCACCGCTCCGCGCCAGATCCGCATCGTCCCGAACGGCGCCGGCAGCACGGAGAAGATCATCCAGCTCAACACCGACGGCGACGCGGCGGTTGAGGCGGAAATCCTCGTGCAGGCCAGCAACGGCATTCGTTCGGCGACTTCGCGATTTCTCGCTGCCACGCCCGCCCGCAATGCGTGGACGCGGATTCTCACTGTCGCACCGGCTCGACACCGCACGTCCGTCCCGGCCACGCATCGCAACGTGCAGGCATCCCGTTGGTCCGGGCGATGCGTGCGCGTCCTTCGCCAGCGGCTCGACTGCGCCGGCAAGTGCGACAACAACGTCTGGAGCGTGGCCAGAACATCGGCGCCGGTCCGCTGCCCGGACAATCCCGAACTCGCCGCAACCCATGGGCGGGCCGCAAGATGACTCGACCTCCGAGCGAGTAGTACGGCCTGAACCGAAGAGGATATGGGCTCGTCGAGCACCCTGGAAGGCGCCTGTTCCTGCAAAGACCGGACATCGGGGCATGGTGTACCCGGCAGGTGCGGACCGCAGGCTTCGACGACCGGCGAATGGCGAACCCGAAGGAAACAACCGGGCGCGGACTCTTTCCGCCCCACCGACAGGGAGTTGAACGTCGTGGCACTGATCCAGGGAAACTCGGCTGACAACACTTATCTCGGCGGCAACGCCGACGACGCCATGTTCGGCTACGGCGGCCGCGACACGCTGACCGGCGGTAACGGCAATGACGTGATCTCCGGCGGATCGGGCAACGACAGCCTTTACGGGGGCAATGGCAACGACGGCATCGATGGCGGTGGCGGCAACGACTACGTCTTCGGAGGGAACGGCAACGATTTCCTCGACGCCGCCGAGGGCAACGACACCTTGGGTGGTGGTGACGGCAACGATGTCCTCGAGGGCGGCGATGGCAACGACGACCTCGAAGGCGACGACGACAACGACTCGCTGAACGGCGGAAACGGCAACGACGAGCTCTTCGGGGAGGCTGGCAACGATACCCTCTCCGGGGCCGCGGGCGTCGACACGCTCACCGGAGGCAATGGGACGGACAGGCTCGACGGCAACGGCGGCTCGACCGGACTGGTCGTGATCGTCGGCGACATCTTCAAGTTCAACCTGACCAGCGAGACTGCGGTCGGCGCCGGACGCGACGTGATCGTCCAGTTCGACGACACCCTGGTGACCGCCCAGGACACGATCGACCTGTGGGGGATCGACGCCAACACGGGCTTGGCCGACAATCAGCCGTTCTCGTCGACCTTCGTCGCCGCCGGCGCCGCGTTCACCGCGGCGGCACAGATCCGCATCATCCAGAACCCGGCGGATTCCGCGCAGCGGATCATCCAGCTGAACACCGACGCCGACGCCGCGGCGGAAGCCGAGATCCTCGTCCAGAGCGGCGGCGGCTCGCTCGACCGCACCGACTTCGTCCTCTGAGCCTTCCGGCCGGCCCGCCCCGCCTCGAGCGCGGTGGGCCTCGCCGGTGGCCTCCTACACCCAGCCGCCGTCGGCGACGTAGGTCTGGTTGGTCATGGCCGAGCTGTCGTCGCTGGCGAGGAACAGCACGATCTTCGCCATCTCCGACGGCTGCAGCTGGCGCTTCAGGCACTGCCGCTTGAGCAGCTCCTGCTCGCCCTCGGGCGTCAGCCACTTGCTCTTCTGCCGCTCGGTCATGATCCAGCCGGGGGCGACGCAGTTGACCCGGATGTTGTCGGGCCCGAAGTCGCGGGCGAGCGAGCGGGTGAGCCCGGCCACCGCCGACTTGGCGGTGGTATAGGCCGGCATGCCGCCCTGGCCGACCATCCAGCTGGTCGAGCCGAAATTGACGATCGAGCCGCCGCCGGCCGCCTTCATCATCGGCCAGACGGCCTGGGCCGCGAAGAACTGGTGCTTGAGGTTCACGGCGAACCGCTCGTCCCAGTACTCCGGCGTCACGGTCTCGACGGCATGCCGGTCGTCGCGGGCGGCGTTGTTGACCAGCACCGTGATCGGCCCCACGGCCTTGGCCGCGGCCTCGATGGTGGCGCGCAGCTGGCCGATGTCGCGCAGGTCGCACTTGAAGAAGACCGGCTTGGCGTGGCCGGCCGCGGCGATCTGCTCGACGAGCGCGTTGCTGGCCGCCTCGTCGATGTCGCAGAAGGCCACCTTCGAGCCCTGCGCGCAGAAGTGCTCGACGATCGAGGCGCCGATGCCGGAGCCGCCGCCGCTGACGAAGACGGCTTTGCCCTTCAGGCTCGGGTAGATCGCGGTGCTGGACATGGCGGGGCCTCCGGTTTCTGGTGGGGCAGGCACTTAGCGCTCCCGTTCCGCCGGCACAATCGCGAGCCCGCTCACGGCGCCATGCGCGCGTCGCCCGCCGTTGCCCGCCCGCCAAGCAGCCCGCGCGGCCGGAAGACGAGGACCAGCACCAGCACGGCGAACACGGCGACGTCCTTCCACTCGGACGCGACGTAGGCGGCCGCCAGCACCTCGACGAGCGCCACCAGCGCCCCACCGAGCGCGGCCCCCGGCAGAGAGCCGATCCCGCCGAGCAGGGCGGCGGTCAGCGCCTTCAGCGCCACCAGCGTCCCCATCCGGAAGGTGACCACACCGTACTGAGCCGCCGCGAACATGCCGGCGATCCCGGCCAGCGCACCGCCCACGGCGAAGGTCACGGCGACCGTCCTGTCGACATCGATGCCGAGCAGGGCCGCCATGCCGCGGTCCTGGGCGATGGCCCGCTGCGCCCGCCCGAAGCGCGTGCGCATCTGCAGCCACCACAGCAGCAGGCCGATGCCGAGGGTGGCGAGGCCGATGGCGACGTGCCCCTTGCTCAGGACGACGTCGAAGCCCAGGCCCTGCAGCAGCGGCCAGGTCGTGTCGCGGCCGACCAGCACGTAGCGGGTGCGCGGCCCCTGGGCGAGGCGGATCCATTCCTGCAGGGCGATGGCCAGCCCGATGGCGGCGATCAGCGCCACGCCCGACCGGGCGGTACCGAGCGGGCGGAAGACCCAGCTCGCCATGCCGAAGCCGGCGGCGGCGCCGGTCAGCGCCGCCCAGGCCAGGGCGAGGACGAGGCCGCCGGCGAGCCCGGCGGCCATTCCCCAGCCGCCCCAGCTCGCCACCAGCACGAAGGCGCCCATCGTGTAGAGCGGGCCGTAGGCGAAGTTGATGACGCCGGTGATGCCGTAGACCAGGGTGTAGCCGACGGCGAGCAGGGCGTAGACGCAGCCGAGGCTGATCGCGTTGAGCAGCTGCTGCAGCAGGTAGAGCAGCGCGATGCGCCAGGCCGGCGCCGCCACGAACGCCTGGTGGCCGTAGCCCTGGACGCGGCGCATCTTGAAGGCCTGCTGCACGTCGTAGCGGCTGAGGTGGCCGTAGCGGCTGCTGTCGACGGCATGCAGCTGCGTGCCGCCACCGGCCTCGGCACGCGGCACGAACCAGCAGACCATCCAGCCGTCCTGCCAGTCGAGCCGGACGGCCCAGGGCCGGGCATCGCCCTCGTCCTGCCGGGCCTCGCGCAAGGGGCCGGGCGTATCGGCGAACACCGGCAGCAGCTCGCGGCACAGGCGCGACGCCTCGTCGGCCCGGGCGAGGCCGGCCCCGCCCGGGAGCAGCAGGAGGAGGAGAAGGACGAGTCGGGTCAGTAGGCCTGGCCGCCGGGCATCCCGGCCCGGATCCGCGCGAGATCGGCCTTGGCGGCCTCGCGCAGGAGCGTCGTGTCGCCGGCCCCGGCCACCAGCTGGTAGCCCTTGGCGAACAGCTCGAGCGTGCCGGCACCGCTGGTCGGCACCGTCGACAGCGGCTTGCCGGCGCGGCGGATGGCGGCCTCGGCCTCCTCGACCAGGGCGCGCACGTCCGGCTTGTCGAGCTGCTCCAGCCGGCCGATCGAGCCGCCGAGGTCGTTGACGCCGATCAGCACGGTGTCGACGCCGTCGGTGCGGGCGATGGCCTCGGCCTGCTTGACCGCCGCGGCACTCTCGATCTGCGCGATGAGCATCAGCTCGTCGCTCGAGCGCGCGAGGTAGTCGGGGATGAACCCGTAGCGCGAGCAGCGCATCGCCGGGGCCGCGTAGCCGCGCCGTCCGGCCGGCGGGTAGCGGCAGGCGGCGACGGCGGCGGCCGCCTCCTCCGGCGTCTCGACCATCGGCACCATGATCGATTCGGCGCCGGCGTCGAGGATCCGCTTGAGGTAGACCTGGTCGTTCCAGGGAACCCGGACGATCGCCGGGCAGCCGGTGGCGGCCAGGGCCCGCATCATGTCGATGGCGTCGCCGAGGCTGCCGGCACCGTGCTCCTGGTCGATGATGGCGAAGTCGTAGCCGGCCCAGCCGAGCAGCTCGGCCATGGTCGGGCTGGCCGAGCCCAGCCAGACGCCGTACAGCCGGTCGCCGGCCTGCAGCCGCCGCTTCAGCACGTTGTTCATCGGTCCCCCGCCGGACAGCCCAAGAGCGCGGCGGACCTTAGGTGCAGCCCGCGCCCGGCTCAACCCGTCGCAGCCATGTCACGATGCGGCGATGGCATGCATCCTGCTTGGGTACCGTGCGTGACAGCGGGAACCCGTCTCCCTATGATCGGCTTGCATCGAACCGGATCCCGTTCGAACGGCCACCGATCGGTTCGACCCCGCCGCGTCTCCGTCGGTCCACCGTCCCGCTCGCACAACAACCAAGAACGCCGGTCCAGAACAAGCCGGCTTCCGCTCGTGGTGCTGCGCCGTCGCATCCGACAAAATCACAATTGTCTTCCGCGTCAGGTGTTGTTTCTAGCGCAATAGCCGAGCACGGCTGTTGCAACCTCGACTTTGTCTCATCGGTTTTTCCTGTCGGAGGGCTTTGCTTTGGGCTCGACACACATAGATTTAACTTTCCAAGGGGAGAGTTCGATGATCTAATCTGCGGTGGAGACGGGGGAGGCTTGTCGCGCGGATCCGAGGCCAACGGCATGAGGTGTCAGCATGGGAGTTGAGCCGATCGATTTCGCAGCCCTCATCGAGAAGGACCGCATCGAGCGGCAGAAGCTCGAATGGCAGGGCACCCTTCTCGACTATCTGGAGCTGGTGAAGGCGAAGCCCGAGCTCGGGCAGCTGGCGCACCGGCGGATGTACGACATGATCGTCGGCCCCGGCGTCCGCGAGCTCGACATCGAGGCCGATCCGCGGGCGAAGCGGGTGTTCGGCGAAGAGCCGGTCAAGATCTACGACTTCTTCAAGGACGAGTTCTTCGGCATGGAGCGCACGCTCGAGAAGATCGTGCGCTACTTCCATTCCGCGGCGATGGGCGGCGAGGAGAGCCGCCAGGTTCTCTACCTCATGGGCCCGGTCGGCTCCGGCAAGAGCTCGCTGGTCGAGCGGCTCAAGCGCGGTCTCGAGGAGGTCCCGCCGATCTACGCCATCGACGGCTGCCCGATCCAGGAGCAGCCGCTGCATCTGATCCCGCGCCACCTGCGCCCGGCCTTCGAGGAGATGCTGGGGGTGCGGGTCGAGGGCGACCTGTGCCCGACCTGCCGCTGGCGCCTCAAGGAGGAGTTCGCCGGCCGCTACGAGAACGTGCCGGTGCGCACGGTCTCGTTCAGCCGCCGCGCCCGCCGCGGCATCGGCGTCGTCCCGCCGGTCGATCCGAACAACCAGGACACCTCGGTGCTGATCGGCTCGGAGGACATCTCCAAGCTCGACCGCTACTCCGAGGGCGACCCGCGCGTGCTCGAGCTCAACGGCGCCTTCAACGTCGGCAACCGCGGGATGGTGGAGTTCATCGAGGTCTTCAAGAACGAGACCGAGTACCTCCATACCATGATCACCGCGACGCAGGAGAAGTTCGTGCCGGCCCCGGGGCGGCACGGCACCATCTACGTCGACACCTGCATCGTCGCCCACAGCAACGAGGCGGAGTGGCAGAAGTTCAAGGCCGACCACACCAACGAGGCGATCCTCGACCGCGTCGTCGTGGTCAAGGTGCCCTACAACCTGCGCCTCTCCGAAGAGGTCAAGATCTACCGCAAGTTCCTGCAGCGCTCGAAGTTCGAGGCGAGCATCGCCCCGCACACCCTCGAGGTCGCCAGCATGTTCGCGGTGCTGTCGCGGCTCGAGCCGACCCCGAAGTGCGACCTCGTCACCAAGCTCAAGATCTACAATGGCGAGGAGGTCCTCGAGAAGGGCCGGCCCAAGAAGCTCACCGTCCACGAGCTGCGCGACGACGCCAAGCGCGAGGGCCAGTTCGGGATCAGCACGCGCTTCATCATGAAGGCGCTCGACACCGCGCTGACCATGAACGACGGCTCGATCCATCCGATCAACGTCCGCGAGGCGCTGATCGGCATGGTCAAGGAAGCCGACCTGCCCGAGGACGTGCGCAAGAGCTACCTCGAGTTCCTGCAGGACACCCTGCACAAGGCCTATCTCGAGCTGCTCGAGCGCGACATCACCAAGGCCTTCGTCTACAGCTTCCAGGGCCAGGCCGAGACCCTCTTCCAGAACTACCTCGACCACGCCGAGGCCTACGTCACCAAGTCCCGGGTCCGCGATCCCGTCACCAAGGACGAGATGCAGCCCGACGAGGGCTTCCTGAAGTCGATCGAGGAGCAGATCGCCATCATCGGCCCGGCCGCCGACGGCTTCCGCCAGGAGGTCATCGCCTATCTCTGGTCGGCGACCCGGCGCGGCGAGAGCGTCGCCTACAGCTCCTACGAGCCGCTCAAGGAAGCGATCGAGAAGAAGCTGATGAACTCGGTGCGCGACATCTCGCGGATCATCACCAAGGCGCGCACCCGCGACGAGCAGCAGAAGCAGAAGTACGACGCCATGGTCGAGAACCTCATCGCCCAAGGCTACAACGAGGACAGCATCGACACGATCCTCAAGTACGCGTCCAACCACCTGTGGAAGGACTGAGCCCGGACGGATGAGCTCCAGCACCGTCTTCCGGCCCTACTCGCAGTCCGACGCGCTGCGGTCCGACCGCAGCGCGCGCGACCGCAAGCGGCACCGCGAGAAGCTGCGCAAGTCGGTCCGCGAGAACATCGCCGACATCATCGCCGAGGAGAGCATCATCGGCCGGGACCGCGACCGGCTGATCAAGGTGCCGATCCGCGGCGTGAAGGAGTTCCGCTTCACCTATGGCGACAATGCCGGCGGCGTCGGCACCGGCGACGGCAAGACCCAGCCGGGCCAGGTCGTCGGCCAGGCCGGCCAGAAGGGCAAGAAGGGCGACGGCCCGGCCGGCAACGATCCGGGCGTCGACTACTACGAGACCGAGATCAGCCTCGACGAGCTCGTCGACATCATGTTCGAGGACCTCGAGCTTCCCGACCTCGAGCGCAAGATGCTCAAGGAGATGCCGTCCGAGCGGATCGCCGAGCGCAAGGGCTACCGCAAGCAGGGCGTGCGGGTGCACCTTGACCGCAAGCGCACCGCCAGGGCCCGCATCCGCCGCAAGATCGCCTCGGGCGCGGGCGCGGCCGATTCCGACGAGATGGAGGCCGGCGACGGCGACGAGGCCGAGCGCTTCCCGTTCCGTCGCGAGGACCTGACCTACAAGCGCCTGGTCGAGGATACCCGCGAGGAGAGCAACGCCGTCGTCGTCTGCATCATGGACACCTCGGGTTCCATGGACCGGCTGAAGAAGTACCTCGCCCGCAGCTTCTTCTTCCTCCTCTACCAGTTCGTCTGCACCAAGTACGAGAACGTCCACGTCGTCTTCATCGGCCATCATACCCAGGCCCGCGAGGTCGACGAGAACGAGTTCTTCCACAAGGGCGAGTCCGGCGGCACGCTGATCTCGTCAGGCTACCGCAAGGCGCTGGAGATCATCGCCGGGCGCTTCCACCCGGCGCACTGGAACGTCTACGCCTTCCACTGCTCGGACGGCGACAACTTCGACAGCGACAACGAGGAGGCGCTGAAGGCGGCGCGCGAGCTCTGTGCCGTCTCCAACCTCTTCGGCTACGGCGAGATCAAGCCGATGGGCTCGCACTACTACGAGAGCTCGATGCTCGAGCGCTTCCGCAAGCTCGACGCCCGCAACTTCCAGGCCGTGCTGATCGAGCGCCGCGAGGACATCTGGACCAGCTTCAAGGCGTTCATGTCGCGCGAGCGGGCGCCGGCGTGAGCGGCTTGGTGAGCATGAACCAGCGATGCCCGTCCGGGTAGCCGCCGACCTCGCCGACCACCGCGTAGCCTTCCCGCTCGTAGAACGGGCGGGCCTGGAAATCGAACGTGCCGACCGTCACCGCCCGGCAGCCGCGCTCGCGCGCCTCGGCCTCGGCGGCGCGCAGCAGCTGGCTGCCCAGTCCCTGGCCGCGGCAGGCCTCGTCGACCCAGAGCAGGTCGATCTCCAGCACGCCGCGCACCGTCTCGGCGCTGAGCCCGCCGGCGATCCGCCCGTCGCGGCGGACCGTCACCAGCAGCGGCCGGGCCTCGCGCGGGCCGATGAAGGTCCGGTTGTAGGCCGCCAGCCCCGCCGTGATCGTCGCGAGATCGCCCTCGTCGGGGCGGTCGGTCAGCGCGAGACCGTCCCCCCTTGCCTCCCCCTCAGCCATCGGCAGCGTCATCCATGACCAGCTGGAGCCTTGCGGACCTCGAATACTGGGATGCCCGCATCCGCGACAAGGTCGCCGAGTTCGGCCTCGACTGCTACCCGCAGGAATTCGAGGTCTGCGATCAGAACGCCATGCTCGGCTACATGGCCTACCACGGCATGCCGGCGCACTACCCGCACTGGAGCTACGGCAAGGCCTACGAGCAGACCAAGACCATGTACGACCACGGGGTCACCGGCCTGCCCTACGAGATGGTCATCAACTCGAACCCCTGCCTCGCCTACCTGATGCGCGACAACTCGCTCTGCCTGCAGGTCCTGACCATCGCCCACGTCTACGGCCACAACGACTTCTTCAAGAACAACTTCACCTTCACCTCGGCCACCGACGCCGCCGCCACGCTGGGTGCCTTCAAGGTCCGCGCCGAGCGCGTCCGCCGCTACAGCGAGGATCCCTCCATCGGCGAGGACGCGGTCGAGACCTTCCTCGACGCGGCGCACGCGCTGTCGCTCAACCGCCGCCGCAACCAGGCGATCCGCAAGCTGCGCCCCGACGAGCAGCGCGAGCGGGTGCTCGAGGCCGCCCAGGCGCCGGCCGACCGCTTCGCCCACCTGCAACGCCGCGTCGAGCCGGTCCAGCCCGACCTGCGCCGGGTGCCGCTCGAGCCCGAGGAAGACCTGCTGCTGTTCATCCGCGACCACAACCGCGACCTCGCGGACTGGCAGAAGGACGTGCTGACCATCGTCGACGAGCAGGCCCGCTACTTCATCCCGCAGATCGAGACCAAGATCATGAACGAGGGGTGGGCCAGCTACTGGCACCACAAGATCATGAACGCGCTGCAGTTGCCGCAGGAGATCCACCTCGAGTTCCTCGTCCGCCACAACCAGGTCATCTGCCCGCATCCCGGCGGCCTCAACCCCTACCATGTCGGCTTCTGCGTCTGGCAGGACATCGAGAAGCGCTTCGGCGGCGTCGACAGCGCCGAAGGCCGGCGCAAGCTGTTCGAGGTGCGCGAGAGTGACCGCGACGTCGCCTTCCTGCGCCGCTTCCTTACCGAGGAGCTGTGCCGCGAGCTCGACCTGTTCGCCTGGAAGCCGCGCGGCGAGCAGCTGGTCGTCACCGAGATTTCCGACGAGGAGCACTGGAGTGACGTCAAGAACGCCCTCCTCAGGCAGGTGGCGATGGGCGGGTTCCCGATGATCCGCATCAAGGACGCCAACGCCCGCGGCGGCCGCACCCTGCTCCTCGTCCACGAGCATGACGGCCGCGACCTCGACCTCACCAGTGCCGAGAAGACGCTCGAGCACCTGCGCACGCTATGGGGCCACGACGTGGTGCTGGAGACCCGCATGCGCGGCCGTCCGGCGGTGATGACCAGCACGGCCGAGGGCTTCGACGCCAAGCTGCTCGCCTGAGGCCATCCCCCTACCTTGCACCCGTATCGCATATGCGGTAATGGTGTGATGTCAGGGAAGGATGTGCCATGCTGCGTATCATTCCTGTGCTCGCTCTCCTCGTCGCGTCTCCGCTCGCCGCCGAGGAAACCCTGTTCGCGGCGGCATCCCAGGGTGAACAGGCGACGGTCGAGCGCCTTCTCGCCAACGGGGTCGCCGTCGATACCGTCGGCCGCAACGCCGAGACCCCGCTGATCGCGGCGGCGCTCGCCGACAAGCCGGACATCGCGAAGATCCTCATCGATCACGGTGCCGAGGTCATGGCGCGCAACAAGGGCGGCTACACGCCGCTGCACGCCGCCGCCTACGCCGGCAGCGTTGCCGTGGCCACCCTGCTCCTCGACCAGGGTGCCGACGTCGACGACGCCGCCAACAATGCCGGGGTGACGCCGCTGCTGGTCGCCATCGAACAGGACCAGCTGGCGGTCGTCGAGCTGCTGCTCGGCCGGGGTGCGGCCATCGAGCATGTCGACGACGACGGCTACAGCCCGCTGACCCAGGCCTGGTCGCGCAAGCACCTGGCCATCGTCCGCCTGCTCAAGCAGCACGGTGCGGTCTGCCAGTCGGTCGAGATCCTCGGCAGCGAGGCCTACCGCCAGAGCTGCCTCGCTTCCGGCCAGGAGGGATGACGCCGATGCGCTGTTCGGGACTTCCGCTGGCCCTGGCGCTGCTCGCCTCCGGTCCGGCCCTGGCCGCGGCACCGCAGCTGGTGAACACCGGCTATTTCGGCGGCGTCGCCATCAGCGGCTACGATACCGTCGCCTACTTCACCGACGGCAAGGCGATGAAGGGCAGCGAGGAGTTTGCCTACGACTGGCTGGGTACCCCGTGGTACTTCGCCTCGGACGAGCACCGCAGCCTGTTCGAGTCCGATCCGGCCAAGTACGCGCCGCAATTCGGCGGCTACTGCGCGCTCGGCGTGTCCTACGGGCATGCGGCGGTCAACGTCGATCCCGAGGCCTTCCGGATCATCGACGGCAAGCTCTACCTCAACTACGACACCACCTATGTGGAGGAGCTTGACGGGCCCGGGCGCGATGAGGCGATCGCTCGCGCCGAGGCCAAATGGCCGGACGTCGCCGCCGCCCAGGCCGCCAAGTAGGGCTGTCCGTCAGCTGGCCGCGAAGCGGAACAGCTTTAGCGGATTGACATAGACGTAGCGCCCGTCCTCGGCTGGACCATAGACCTGACCGCAGACCAGCTGTCCCCGCACAGTTCCGTCACTCCGTTCGCACAGCTTGTTCTCAACGATCTCGATGCGCCCGGTCAGCATGGTTAGCGGTGTGCGCCAGGCGGCCTTGCCATCTCCCGTCACCTGCATGAGGGCCGGCTCGCCCGTGCCGAGCTCGCCGGCAAGCGTGCGTCCCAGCACCAGCTCGCGGATCTCGGCTGCGCTCAACGAGCGCAGCCCCTTGGCGTCGAAGCCATAAGGCAGCGCCGGGATACCGGCCTGTGCCATGGCGGCGAGCAGGCGGTCGCGATCCGTCGCCAGGCGCAAAGGCCCCAAGGCTTCGCGATAGCTTGCGAGGCTGGCATGCGGCAACAGCTTCAGGACCTCGGCGACCTCGGCACGGGCCGCATCGTTCCGGCCGGACTCCTGCTCGGCGGCCGCCAGCAGGGAGCGTGCAAGGTCGTCCTCCGGCAGACCACGCTTCGCTGCTTCCAGCCGGGCCACCGCAGCCTCGCGGTCGCCGGCCAGCAGCAGGGCGAGCCCGAGCCCGATTTGGTCGGAACCGGGCAGCTGCGGATCGAGGGCATGCGCGGTTCGCGCCGCGTCGGCCGCCGCCGCATGCTCGCCGGCCGCGGCCAGGACCAGCGCCAGCGTCGCCTGGGCCGCCGCGTCCCCCGGTGCCACCTCGACCGCGCGTCGGGCCGATGTCAGCGCCTGGTCGAACTGCCGGTCGGTCACCTGCAGCTGCGCCAGCACGGCGAACGAGACCGGATTCGTCGGGTCCAGCGAGAGGGCCCGGCCGGCCAGCTCATAGGCACGCTTGCGCGCGACCGGGGGTGGCATGACGAAGCCGAGATCGTTGCGCCAGATGTAGGCCGCGAGCCGCGCCCCGGCGGCGTAGGCCGCGGCGAACGCGGGATCGAGCGCGATCGCCTTGTCGTAGAGCTGCATCGCCTCGGCGAGGTCCTCCATCCGTCCCTCGCGGACCAGGCCCTCGGCACGGAGGAAGTTGTCGTAGGCCTCGAGGTCCTCGGTCGGCGGGGCGGCCGGGCGGCGGCTCTCGTCGGGGCTCAGCCGGACGCGCAGCGCGGTGATGATGTGGCCGACCACGTCGTCCTGCACCGCGAAGACATCGCCGGCGGCCCGGTCGTAGCGTTCGGCCCAGAGCTGGGTGCCGCCGGCGGTGTCGACGAGCTGGGCGTTGATCCGCAGCCGATCGCCCTCGCGCCGCACGCTGCCCTCGACGACGTAGCGCACGCCGAGGTCGCGGGCGACGTCGCGCGGGTCCGGCGACTGGCCGCGATAGCTCGCCACCGCGTTCTGCCCGATCACCCGCACCCCGGCGATCTTGGTCAGGTCGGTGATGAGGTCCTCGGTCATGCCGTCGGCCATGTAGCTGCGCTCGTCGCCGAGGTCGGCGAACGGCAGGACGGCCACCGACGGACGGGCATCGCCATCCGCGGCCTCGGGGATCGGCCGGTGCCAGTCCAGCAGCCACCAGCCGCCGGCACCGGCCACGACCGCGAAGACCGCAGCCACGACAGCACCGGCGACGATCCGCCGGCGGGGCGCGGCGTGGCCGGGTGCCGGGGTGGCGTCGCCCGCGGCCACCACCCGGAAAACCCTGACCGGCTCGGCGATGTTCTTGAGCCGCCGCTCGCCCAGCGGCTCGAAGCGCGCCTCGACCTTGCGCTGCGCATGGTCGGCGACGGTGGCCGAGGCGATGATGCCGCCGGGCTCCGCCAGCGCCTCGAGCCGGGCCGCGATGTTGATGCCGTCGCCGTAGAGATCGTCACCCTCGACGATGACGTCGCCGAGGTTGAGGCCAATGCGCAGCCGGATCCGGTCGGGCTCGGCGACCTCGGCCTCGTGCGCCGCCACCGCCTGCTGCACGGCCAGGGCGCAGGCCACGGCATCCACCACGCTGGCGAACTCGGCGAGGATGCCGTCGCCCATCAGCTTGACGATGCGGCCGCGCCGGCGGGCGACCTCCGGCTCGACCACCGCCAGGCGCAGCGCCTTGAGCCGGGCCAGCGTGCCCGCCTCGTCGAGGCCCATCAGCCGGCTGTAGCCGACGACATCGGCCGCGAGGATGGCCGCCAGACGCCGTTCGCCGTCGCTCTGGACCAAGGGGAACCCTTCCGCCCGACGTTGCGGGTCGGCGGGAGCATACGCTGCGCCCCGGCGGCGACAAAGCGCCCCTTGTGGTCACTTGCGTACGAGCTTGACCGGCTCGCCCGGCCTCAGCGGATAGTCGTCGAGGTCGTTGATCACGGCGAAGGTCTCGCGCGGCAGGTCCGGGACCTGCATGCGGTCGCCGAGGCTGGCGGCGGTGTCGCCGGCCTTCACCGGCACCACCTGGATCCGCATCGGCTTGAGCCCGGCGATCTCGCTGGCCGACAGGGTGCGCACGCTGCGTACCGTGCCGTCGAACACCGCGACGTCGCGCTCGTCGAGGCCGCGGCGGTCGAGGAAGACGAACCGCGCGACGAGGTCGCCGGGGCCGCGTGCCACCGCGAACATCGCCGGCAGCGTGGCGTCCTGGAACTTCACCCGGCCGAAGCCGACCGCGGCCTCGGTGCCGCCGCCGTCGAGCCGCTGCAGGCCCTGCAGCCGCTGCGCCTTCAGCCAGCCCTGCTGCAGGTAGGCGGCGAGGTCGGTGCCGGGTCGCACCTTGCCGACGTCGAACAGCAGCAGCCGGCCGCCGCGGTCTTGGCCGATCACCCGGTCGGGCGTGTTCTTCAGGACGAACCCCGGCGGCGCCTCGAAGGCGAGCTTCAGCCCCGGATGGAGAAACGCGCGGCCGCGGACGAAGCCCTGCTCCGGGCTCTCGCCGTAGACCAGCCCGTCGATGGCGGCGAGGTAAGCCTTTCGATCCGTGCGCCGGTCGGCCGGGTTGGCGGCCGCCGCCTCGGCCGCGGCGCGCTCGACGCGGTCGCGGGTGCGCGGATGGCTGGCGAACCAGCCGGCGACGACGCTCGCCGATTCGCGGCCACTGATCTTCGCCTGCAGCCGGTCGTTCTGCTCGAGCTGGCCGAGAAACGTCGCCATCGCCTGCGGGTCGTAGCCGGCCCGCGCCAGGTAGCGCACGCCGAGCTCGTCGGCCTGGAATTCCTGCTCGCGCGAGTAGCGCTGGATGTAGAGCTGGGCGCCGGTGCCGCCGAGCTGCTGGCCGAGCTGGGCGCCGGTGTCGCCGAGCAGGACGGCACCGAGCACCGTCGCCAGCCCGGCGCCGATCTGGCCCATCTGCGCCTGGGTGATGCGCTGCGCGGTGTGGCGCGCCGCGACATGGCCGATCTCGTGCGCCAGCACGCCGGCCAGCTCGGCCTCGTTGTTGGCCAGCGCCAGCAGGCCGCGGGTGACGTAGACGTAGCCGCCCGGCAGCGCGAAGGCGTTGACGATGTCGCTGTCGATGACCGTGAAGGTGAACGTGAGGTCGGGCGTGTCGCTGACCTTCGCCAGCTTCTGGCCGATGCCACTGACGTAGCGGGTCACCTTCGCATCACCGTAGGCGCCGCCATACTCGGCCAGGATCTTGGGGTGCTCGGCCTTGCCGATGGCCACCTCCTCCTGCGGCGACACCGAGGTGTACTGCAGCTCCCCGGTCGCCGGGTTGCGCACCGGCGTGCAGGCGGCGAGCGCACCGGCGAGGATAAGGGCGAGGACCGAACGCTTCAGGCTCAAGGCAGCAGCTCCAGCTGGGCCGGCCCCGTCAGCTCGAGCAGCGGCCCGCCCGCGAAGGCGAGCCAGCCGCGCAGCCTTGCGCGCCGTCCCGCCAGCGCCTCCGGATCGACCCCGCCGGCAGCAACCGCCGGCAGGGCCGATCGCTCCACGCGGGCGGTGACGTCCGTGGACCGGTCCGTGCCGAAGTTCAGATAGAGGCGATCGCCGGCCCAGCCAACGGCGACGACGGTGCCCTCGACCAGCACGAGGTCGCCCGCCTGCCCGCGGATGCGCCCGGCCGCGTCCTGCACGCGCCAGGTGCCGTCGCCCCAGTGCCCGCGCCGGGCCGCGCGCGCCGCCGCCTCCAGCGGCAGCAGCACCATCGCCGCCGCCGCGTCCGCATCGGGGTGGACCAGGGCCAGCCCGTCGCCGACCCAGGCCGGCGACTCCAGCACCGGCACTACCTCCCGTCCCCAGCGGTCGACCCCGCGCGCCGGCCCGGCCGGCGTGCCGGTCGCCGCCAGCGCCGGGTCCGGCACGAGGATGTCGGCCGGAATCCGCTCCGCCGCCTGCGCCGTCGAGGCGCAGGCCAGCGCCAGCGCCACCACCAGCCCCCTCGCCTTGCCGCTGCCTCCGGCCGGATGGTAGAAGCGCCGCAGGCGCCCGTAGCTCAGTAGGATAGAGCACCAGATTCCTAATCTGGGGGTCACAGGTTCAAATCCTGTCGGGCGCGCCAGACGTCTCGACGAATATCGCCATTCCGGCTCAGCCCGTAGTTGCGACGTCGGTCGGGAGCCGCCCTCGTCGAGATCGGACGCCGCTGCCATTCGCCGTTCTCCGTGCCGGGCTGCTTCAGCCGAAGGTTGGACGCCCTGTGATAGCAGCGTCGCCTCGCCTGCGCCTCAGTTCCTTGTTCGCCGCCGCCCGGCGACCGGAGCACGGATAGGATCAGGACAGCCGGCGCGAGTCCGGGCGCGACGGGAAGCATCATCGCGTCGACGTCCGGCTACTCGTGCGTATCGAGGAGCTCCGGCTAGCCGTTCGAAGCGTCGTCCGCCGGAGAACAAGGCCGCCGCCGGGGTGAGCCGGCAGCCGGAGCATGGAGAACGCGAAGCACGCCTGATCAAATCTTTCGACCGGCGGTCGGTTCCAGCACATCCTTCTGGCGTTGCGGCGGCATCCGGCTTGCGGACCGGATCCTGTCCTTTCCCACGGCCGGGCCCGGCCCGACCGGTGACTTCTCCTGCTGGCCGGAACCGGGCCGTGCCGACACTCACGCGAAGATGAAGTCGCTGGCGTCCCAGCTGATGACGCCGCGGCTGGAGAGGATGGTGATGCCGAGGACGTCGATCTCGCTGCCGCTGCCGTTGGCGCCGACGCTGATGTCGAGGCCGCCGAAGCCGGTGATCTGCAGGCCGTTGACGTTGAGCTGGCTGAGGTCGATCGTCTCGCCGTCGGCGAAGTCGGTGATCGTGTCGACACCGCTGCCGGCCTTGAAGACGAAGCTGTCGACGCCGGCGCCGCCGGTCAGCTGGTCGTCGCCGGCACCGCCCTCGACCACGTCGTTGCCGCCATCGCCGAAGACGAAGTCGCCATCGTTGCCGCCGCTGACGACGTCGTTGCCGAGGCTGCCGCGCAGCGAGTCGCTGCCGCTGCCGCCGAAGACCTGGTCGGCGCCGTTGCCGCCGTGCTCGAGATCGTTGCCGGCACCGCCGCGGAGGATGTCGTTGCCGTACTCGCCATAGAGCTTGTCGTCGCCGGAGCCGCCATCGATGCTGTCGTCGCCCGAGCCGCCGACGAGGCTGTCGTAGCCGGTGGTGCCGGTGACGCTCATGGCCGCGTCGCGGGTGCCGAAGATGACGTCGTCAGCCGTGAAGTTGTCGGCGGTCATGCCGTTGAGGGTGACGCTGATGTTGCCGGCGGTGACCTTGTTGCCGCTGATCTGCAGGTCGCTGAAGACGAAGGCTTCCTTGACGGCACTGAGGTCGAGCCGGTCGTCGGCGGTCCAGTCGGTGATGGTGTCGTTGCCGTCGCCCTGGGCCATGACGAAGGTGTCGATGCCGGCGCCGCCGGTCATGACGTCGTTGCCGGTGCCGCCACGGAGCAGGTCGGACCCGGCGCCGGCATCGAGCTGGTCGTTGCCGCCGGCGCCGTCCAGCACGTCGTTGCCGGCGCCCGAGGTGATGACGTCGTCGCCGGCCGTGCCGGTCTGGGTGACGTCGGCGGGCCGTGTCGCAAAGAGCATGCGCGACGCCGTGTAGCTGGCGTCGGTCAGCCCCTGGACGGAAAGGGTGACGTCGCCGGCCTGGATCGTCGTGCCGCTGCGCACCAGATCCGCGATGCCGTAGACGCCGTCGATGCCCCTGAAGTCGAGCTTGTCGTTGCCGCCGAAGTCGAGAACCACGTCGCTGCCGTCGCCGGAACCGAAGACGAAGATGTCGTCGCCCTGGCCGCCGCTGAGCACGTCGCTGCCGGCGCCGCCACGCAGGATGTCGTTGCCGCCACCCCCCATCAGCACGTCGTTGCTGGCGCCGCCGATGAGCAGGTCGTCGCCCGTCGAGCCGACGAGCGTCATGCCCGGTGTCGCCGAGGTGGTGCTGCCGCCGGTGCCGGTGCTGGTGCCCGTCGTTCCGGACGGGGCCTGCGGGATCTGGTCGTTGATCGCCATCGAAGTCTCTCCCCTGCGCCCTTGTCGCGACCGGCCATCCGGCCCGTGGCCGAAGTGATGGACGTCCGCTGATGCGCAGGGGAGTCGCACCGGCTGCAACGGCTGTTGCATGGCACCGCGGGGCGCCGGGTCCGACCGTCGGCCGGCAGCGCCCGGGCGTACCGGATTGGCTACGTCTTCCGGCAGCCGGCGCGCCGGGCTAGTCATCGGCGACCGCCCCTGCCCGTCGAACGGAGGCTGCCGGCATGGTGTCCGCAAGCGCGCCCGAGCCGGATCCCCTCGCCTATGCCGCGGCCCCGGTGATCGACGGCGTCCGCTCCCGCTTCGTCGACACCGCCACCGGCCTGCGCCTGCACCTGCTCGAGGCCGGCACGCCCGGGCGGCCGGTGGTCGTGCTGCTGCACGGCTTTCCCGAGCTGGCCTACAGCTGGCGCCACCAGCTGCCGGCCCTGGCCGCGGCCGGCTACCACGTCATCGCCCCCGACCAGCGCGGCTACGGCCGCACCACCGGCTGGGACGGACGCTACGCCGCCGACCTCGTGCCGTACCGGCAGTTCAACCTCGCCAAGGACGTCCTCGCCCTGCTGCGCGCCCTCGGCGTGGCCGAGGTCGCCGCCGTGGTCGGGCACGACTTCGGCTCGTTCGTGGCCGGCTGCTGCGCGCTGATGCGGCCCGACCTGTTCCGGGCCGTGGCGCTGATGAGCGCGCCCTTCGGCGGCGCGCCGCGGCTGGGTGCGGCGCCGCCCCTCGACGTGCCGGCCGCCCTCGCCGCCCTCGACCCGCCGCGACAGCACTATCAGTGGTATTTTTCGACGCCGCAGGCCGATCGCGACATGCACGGCCCGCCGGGCGGCCTGCACGCCTTCCTGCGCGCCTACTACCACGTGAAGAGCGCCGACTGGCCGGCGAACCGGCCGCACCCGCTGGCCGGCTGGAGTGCCGCCGCCCTGGCGGTGTTGCCCCCCTACTACGTGATGCCGGCCGGACTCGGCATGCCGGCCGCGGTCGCCCCCTTCGCCCCGGCGGCCGACGCCGCCGCCCGCTGCGCCTGGCTGCCCGACGCCGACCTTGCGGTCTACACGGCCGAGTTCGCCCGGACCGGCTTCCAGGGCGGCCTCAACTGGTATCGCTGCATCACCGACCCGGCGCAGATGGGCGAGCTGCAGCTGTTCGACGGCGCCGCCATCACCGTACCGGCCTGCTACATCGCCGGGGCGGCCGATTGGGGCATCTACCAGAGTCCGGGTGCCTTCGAGCGCATGCAGCGCGAGGTCTGCCGGCGCATGCGCGCCGTGCACCTGCTTCCCGGGGCCGGGCACTGGGTCCAGCAGGAGCAGCCCGCACCGGTCACCGCGCTGCTGCTGGAGTTCCTGCGGCAGGCCGCCGACGACGCCCGGGCGTGAGGGTCGCCATCGCCGGCACCGGCCGTCCCGGATCGAGCAGCGCCGGCAGGGTCCTGCGGCCCGCTCGACCCGCCCGGCGAAGCCTTCCGCGCCGAGGACAGGTCGCGGCAAGAAAACGGCCGCCGGGATGAGCCGGCGGCCGGGAGCAGGAGAGGTCGTCCAATCTTCGCGTCGACAACGGTCTCGCGCCGCCGCCTATTCCACGGCTCGCCGCCGGGGCGGCCGTCAGCCGGTGCTGGCCGCCGCGACCATGCGGCGGATCACGCCGTCCTGCTTGCTCATCACGTAGACCTCGCCGTCCGCGCCCTGCCCGAAGCGGAGGTCGACGCGGCCGTTGGTGCTGCCGACCAGAGTGGTCATGTCGGTGGCGACGCCGTTCTGCAGCAGCGTGAGCCCCAGCAACGGCGTCTGCTGGCCCTGCACCAGGCTGGCGAGCGGCACGTGGAAGATCCGGCCGTTGACCAGGTCGCCGCACAGGTAGTGCCCCTGCAGCGCCGGCACGGCCGAGCCGCGGTAGACGAAGCCGCCGCAGATGGCGGAGACGAAGCCCGAGGCCCAGCCGGTCTGCGGCAGCCCTTCCTCGTGGTCGTACTGCGCCACCGGATAGGTCAGGCCCAGGGTGGCGTCGTTGGCCGGGAGCCCGTAGAGCTGCTCGGGCTGGTCGCTGACGAAGGCGAACGTCCCCTCGCGCAGTGGCCAGCCGTAGTTGGCGCCGCGCAGCAGCAGGTTGACCTCCTCGATCTGCCACTGGCCGATGTCGGTGAGGATGCCGGTGCCGGTGACCGGATCGAACGCCAGATGCTGCGGGTGGCGCAGGCCGTACGCCCAGACCAGCGGGCCGGCCCCGCCGAGGCCCGGGAACGGGTTCGATGCCGGCGTGCCGAACGGCTTGCTGCCGACCCGCAGCGGATTGAGCCGCAGCACCTTGCCGAGCGGCGAGGTCCGGTCCTGGGCCTGGTTGTACGGATCACCATCCTCGGGAAGGTAACCGCCGTCGCCGACCGTGATGTAGAGCTTGCCGTACTCGGTCGTGCCGGGGACGGCGGTGGGATTGAACATCAGCTGGTCGGCGCCATGGTCGGCCTGGTTGCCCGAGAACAGCGCGATCCGCAGGACCTCGCGCCGCGATGAGGCGAACACCTTGGGCGGATCCGAGGCATCGACCGTCCATTCGGCGAGAACGGCGTCGTGCGCTGCCGGATAGTTGCCGGCGAGGACGGTCACGCCGCTCGGCCGGCTGGCCAGCGTCTCGGTCGAGATCGTGAAGAACCGGCGATGGCCGGCAGTGCCGCCGCGGGCGAAGTCGGGATGGAAGGCGAAGCTGCGCAGGCCGGCATTCTTGTTGCCGCCGAGGAAGGCCGACCCGCGCAGCCTGGCGAGATTGAGGAAGTTGGCGACGGCACCGGTGCGGGTGTCGACCCGCCAGATCCGGCCCCGGGTGTCGTTGACGTAGAGGTAGGGCTGGCCTCCGGGCGCGGCGGTGAGATAGCTCAGCCAGGCGCGGCCGCGCACCGTCGCGGTCGCCGGTGCCGTGGCCACCGTCACCAGCTCGACCGCAACGCCGCTCGGCTGGATGGCCGGCAGGGGGTTGAGGGCCACCGGTGGACCGACATTGGCGACCGGCTCCACGGCGCGGACCGGCTCCGCCGGCAGACCGCCGACCAGGGCTGCGCCCAGGCCCGCCGCACCGTGTCCGAGCATGCTGCGGCGTCGCATCGGCACCTCCCTCCGTCGCCTCCGTCTGTCTCCCGCGTCGCGCAGCTTCGGGCGGTCGTCAAGGGCATCGCGCGACCGCGGCGACCCGGCCATCGTGGCGTCATCGGGCCGCCGGCACCCCCCGCTGCGTTGAGTCAATTTTGACTGGTTAGATACTGAAGTCCTTCTAAGGTTTTACTGAATAGAATCGCTCCATTTACTTGTTATCTCGCTTTGACATTTGTCCGGTCTTTGGGTCTCTTCGCGCCGGATCCAGTTGCGGGGAGATGTCGACGTGCGGTTTGCGGGCAGGAGCGCGCAGTTCATCGGTTCGCTGGTGGCGGCGATGCCGGCGATGGTCGCCAGCGCCGACGGCTGGGCCCAGGACGAGGCAGGTGTCGCGGCGCAGCCGCTGGTGACGGGCGGAGCGATCCTCGACCCGATCACCAACACGGCCACCAGCAATCCGGTCCAGGCTTTCGAGTATCCGGGCCAGGTCACCGTCGTCGGCCCGCGTCAGCTGGAGATCATCGACCCGTCGAAGGTCTCCGACATCCTCAACTTCATTCCCGGCGTCACCTCGGTCGGCGGGCCGCGCGCCTCCGGCGAGGTGCCGAGCATCCGCGGCTTCACCGGCCCGGACGTCTCGATCCTGTTCGACGGCGTTCGGCAGAACTTCAACTCGGGCCATGACGGCCGGCTGTTCATCGATCCCGACCTGCTGGCGGCGGTCGAGGTGGTGCGCGGCCCGACCTCGGCCCTCTACGGCTCCGGCGGCCTCGGCGGCACCATCGAGTTCCGCACGCTGACGGCCGGCGAGATGCTGCTTCCCGGCGAGACGCTGGGGGCCCGGGTGAAGGGCGGCTACGGCAGCAACGCGACGGACAGGAACGCCAACCTGACGACGTTCGGCAGCAAGGACGGCTTCGACCTCCTGGGCAGCATCACCTACCGCGACAGCGACGACATCGAGCTCGGCAACGGCGAGACGCTCGATGACGACCGCAACACCTGGAGCGGCCTGCTCAGCGGCAGCTACGACGGCATCGAGAACCACCGCTTCGAGCTGAGCTATCTTGGCTTCCGCGGCGACGTCACCGAGCCGGCCAACCCGCAGGGCACCGGCAGCGGCGGCGACAACGACAAGGACCAGTACAACGACACGCTGCGCGGCCTGTGGCGCTGGACCGATCCGACGCGCTCGTGGCTCGATCTCGGCGTGCTGGCCTACTACGTCCGCAACAAGGTCGACGAGGAGGCGCTGACCGACGACAGCGGCTTCGAGCCGGGCACGGTGCTCGGGCGCGAGGTCAGCACTTACGGCGTCAAGGTCGACAACCGCACCCGCCTTGCCCACGGCGAGGGCATCCACTCGCTGCTCACCTACGGCGTCGAGACCTTCTACGACGACCAGAACGGGTCGAGCAGCGCCTCGGCGGACGGCGAGCGCGAGGGCGTGCCCGACGCCGACGCCACGACCTTCGCGGTGTTCCTGCAGAACGAGCTGACCCTGACCGAGCCGCTCGGCATCCCCGGCCAGTTCCTCGTCGTGCCGGGCATGCGCTACGACCACTTCCGCAACTCGGCGTCGGGCAGCGACAGCACCAGCGACGGCGCCTTCTCGCCCAAGCTCGGCGTCAGCTACCTGCCGGTCGACTGGCTGCTGCTGTTCGCCAACTACGCCCACGCCTTCCGGGCGCCCACCTTCGACGAGCTGTATGCCGACGGGCTGCACTTCTCGATCCCGGGATTCGGCAACAACTTCTTCGTCGCCAATCCCGACCTCAAGCCCGAGAACACGCACAACTACGAGGTCGGAACCGGCGTCCAGTTCGACGACCTCCTGCAGGCCGGCGACGAGTTCCACGTCAAGGGCTCGTACTTCTGGATCCACGGCAACGATTTCATCGACCTTTCGGTCGACCAGCCGGTCCCGCCCGAATGCTTCCCGCCGAACTGCAACGGCACGACCCAGGCCGACAACGTCGCCGACGCCAAGCTGCACGGCATCGACATCGAGGGTGGCTACGAGAGCAAGCGCTTCCTGCTGATCGCCGGCTACTCGACGCTGGACGGCGAGGATGAGGACACCGGACGTCCGCTCGGCGTGCTCCAGCCGAACAAGTTCACCGCACAGTTCGGCATCAAGCTGCCCGAGATCGACGCCATCGTCGGGACGCGGGCGATCATCGCCGGCCGGCTCGACCGGGCCGAGCCCGGCGAGGAGCGGGACGCCTACCAGACCTACGACCTGTTCGCCGCCTGGCAGCCGACCGAGGGACCGCTGCGCGGCCTGCGCGTCGACGCCGGCGTCAACAACCTCACCGACAAGACCTACAGCACGGTCTACACGGACGCTGCCGAACAGGGCCGGGACTACCGGGTCGGCGTCAGCTACCGGCTGGCCTGGTAGGGGGACGACGATGCTCGGTCATCTCACCCGCCCGCACGATCCGGAGGCGATCCGGGCCGCCGCCGAGGCGCTCGCCCGCGACGAAGGCCTGCGGCCGCGCGACGTCGCCCTGCGCCTCGGCATCAGCGAGGCCGAGCTGCTCGCCACCGGCGTTGGCGGCGAGCCAGGTGCCCGCGTGCGCAAGCTCGACGCCGACCTCGCCGGCATCCTGCGCGACATTCCGGGCCTCGGCCCGGTCATGGCGCTGACCCGCAACGAGGCCGCCGTGCTCGAGGTCGTCGGCCCCTACGGCGAGGTCCATCTCGACGGCGGTGTCGGCGGCGTCTTCGACAAGCCGATCGACCTGCGCTTCTTCCTCGGCCGCTGGCGGCACGCCTTCGCCGTCGAGCGCGACGCGGCGCCGGCCGCGGCACGGCGCAGCCTGCAGTTCTTCGACGCCGCCGGCGGCGCCCTGCACAAGGTCTACCTGCGGCCCGACGGCGACCTCGGCGCGTTCGACGCCCTCGTCGACCGGCATGCCGGCGCCGAGCAGAGCCCGTGGCTCGCGGTCGAGCCTGCGGCCGGGCGGTTGCCGCCGGCGGCGCCGGGCGATGCCGCGGCGTTGCGCGAGCGCTGGACGGCGCTGGGCGACGTGCACGAGTTCCACGGCATGCTCGCGGAGCTGCGCCTCGACCGCGAGCAGGCGTTCCGCCTCGCCGGACACGACCTCGCCCGGCCGGTCGGCCCCTGCTCGCTGCGCAAGGTCACCCGGGCGGTGGCGGCCGACGGGCTCCCGGTCATGCTGTTCGTGCCGAACGCCGGCTGCATCCAGATCCGCACCGGCACGCTGCGCAACCTCAAGGCCGTGGGCCCGTGGTGGAACGTGCTCGACGACGGCTTCAACCTGCATGTGAACGAGGACGTCGTGGCGCGCAGCTGGGTGGTCACCAAGCCGACGCGGGAAGGGACCGTCACCAGCCTCGAGCTGTTCGACCGGGACGGGCGTCTGCTGCTGATGGTCTTCGGCGAGCGCCATGCCGGCCAGGCCGAACTGCCGGCCTGGCGCGAGCTGCTGCTGGATCTGACGACGGCCGGAGACGCAGCATGAGGCAGTTGCTGATTGCCGCCGCCCTGCTTGCGGCGACGCCGGCCGCCGCGGCCGAGCGCATCGTCGCCGTGGGCGGTGCCGTCACCGAGATCGTCTACGCCCTCGGCATGGGCGACCGGCTGGTGGCCGTCGACAGCACCAGCACCTGGCCGGCCGAGGCCGACGCGCTGCCCGACGTCGGCTACATGCGCCAGCTGTCGGCCGAGCCGATCGTGGCCCTGGCCCCCGATCTGGTCCTGGCCCTAGAGTCGAGCGGTCCGGCGGTGACGCTGGATCAGCTGCGGGCGGCCGGCATTCCCCTGGAGCTCGTGCCCGACCGCCCGACCGCCGAGGGCACCCTCGACCGGATCCGCACGGTCGGCGCCATCCTCGGTCGCGAGGCGGAGGCCCTGGCCCTGGCGGCGCGGGTCGATGCCGAGCTGAAGGCGGCGATGGCGGCCGGCCCGGCGGACGGCACGAAGCCGTCCGTGCTGTTCGTGATGAACGCCGGACGGGGGGCACCCATGGGCGCCGGCGAGGGCACGGCCGCCGAGGGGATCATCGCGCTCGCCGGCGGGCGCAACGCGATCACCGGCTATCGCGGCTACAAGCCGCTTGCACCCGAGGCGGTGGTCGCCGCCGCCCCCGACGTGATCCTCGCCATGCGCGAGACGGTCGATGCCGCCGGCGGTGCGCAGGCGCTGCTGGATCTGCCCGAGCTGCGCCAGACGCCGGCCGCCCAGGCCGGGCGGCTGGTCGCCATGGACGGCCTGCTGCTGCTGGGCTTCGGCCCGCGCACGCCGCAGGCGGTGCGGACCCTCGCCACCGAGCTGCAGGCCGCAGCCTCGGCGGCCCGCTGACGGCGCCATGGCGGCCTCGCTGGTCATGGCCGAGCTTCGGCTGCTGCGGCGGATGTCGCTGCCGCTCCTTGCCGGAGCGGCGCTCGTTGCCTTCGTGGTGGCGCTGTCGGTCGGTGCCTACGCCGTTCCGCCGGAAGCCCTGCTGCTGGCGCTGGCCGAGACGCTGCACCTCGTTCCCGCCGGCACCGCGGACGCGCGCGACGTGGCGGTGCTGGCCGGGATCCGGCTGCCGCGCGTGCTGCTGGGGGCGATCGGCGGTGCGTCCCTGGCCGCGGCCGGTGCCGCGATCCAGGGGCTGTTCCGCAACCCGCTGGCCGACCCGGGGCTGGTCGGCGTCTCGTCCGGTGCCGCGTTCGCCGCGGTGGCCGCCATCGTGCTGGGCGGGCGGATTGCCGTCCTCGGCGGGCTCGGCCCCTGGCTGCTGCCGCTGGCCGCCTTCGCCGGCGGTCTGGCCGCCACCTGGGTGGTGGCGCGGATCGCCAGCCGCGGCGGTGCGGTGGACATCGCCGCGATGCTGCTCGCCGGCATCGCCGTCAACGCCATCGCCATGGCCGGGATCGGCGCCCTGGTCTTCGCCAGCGACGACCGCGAGCTGCGCGAGCTGACCTTCTGGATGTTCGGCAGCCTCGCCGGCACGGGCTGGCCGCGGCTGCTGGCGGCCCTGCCGCTCCTGCTGCTGCCGCTCCTGGCCCTGCCGCTGCTGGCGCGCAGCCTCAACGCACTGCTGCTGGGCGAGGCCGACGCCTTCCATCTGGGCTTCGCCGTCGACCGGGCCAAGCGCGTCGTCGTGGTCCTGGCGGCGCTCGCCACCGGCGCCTTCGTGGCGCTGGCCGGCATCGTCGGCTTCGTCGGCCTGATCGCCCCGCATCTCGCCCGCTCGCTGGTCGGACCCGACCACCGCGCGCTGCTGCCGGCCAGCGCCTGCGTCGGGGCGATCCTGCTGCTGGTGGCCGACCTCGTCGCCCGCACCGCGGTGGCGCCGGCCGAGCTGCCGATCGGCGTGGTCACCGCCGCCCTGGGCGGTCCCTTCTTCCTCTGGCTGATGGCGAGGCCGCGCCCATGAACGCACTGGTCGAGGCCCATGGCCTGATCGTCGAGCGCGGCCAGCGCCGGCTGCTCGACCGCGTCGGGCTGAGCCTGCGCCCGGGCGAGCTCATGGTGCTGGTCGGGCCCAACGGGGCCGGCAAGTCGACGCTCCTGGGCTGCCTCTCCGGCGCGATCCGGCCGCAGCAGGGCCAGGTCCGTTTCGCCGGCCGGCCGCTCGACAGCTGGCCCGCGGCAGCGCTGGCCCGGCAACGCGCCGTGCTGCGCCAGGGGGCCGACATCGGCTTCGCGTTCACGGTCCGCGAGGTGGTCGAGCTGGGCCGCAGCCCGCACCATGGCATCGCCGGCCGGCGTGCCGACCAGGCCGCCATCGCCAGGGCCCTGGCCATGGCCGGCGTCGCCCATCTCGAGCGGCGGACCTGCACCACGCTGTCCGGCGGCGAGCGCCAGCGGGTGCACGCGGCGCGCGTGCTCGCCCAGCTGCTCGGCGACGAGGCCGGCCTCGACGGAACCTGCCTGCTGCTCGACGAGCCGACCGCAGCCCTCGACCTGCGCCACCAGCTCGAGATGATGCAGGTGGCGCGGCGCCTCGCCGGGCTGGGCTGCGCCGTGCTGGCCATTCTCCACGATCTCGGCCTCGCCGCCCGCTACGCCAACCGGATCGCCGTGCTCGACCGCGGCCGGCTGGTGGCCGAGGGACCCGGCGACGCGGCCCTGGCGCCGGACGTCGTCGCCGCGGTGTTCGGCGTGCGGATCGCCTGGGGCGCGGCCGGCGGCCGGCCGATGCCGGTGATCGAGGGTGTGCTGTGACGGAACGACCGACGATGACGATCCTGCGAACGCTGCTGGGCCTCGCCGTGGCGACGCCGGCGCTGGCGGCCGATCCGGCGCTGCAGCTCGAGCTGAACCGGCTGGAGCCGGTCGAGGCCGGCTGCCGTGCCTACCTCGTGCTGAAGAATGCCGGCGAGGCGCTGGAAAGCCTCGAGCTCGACCTCGTCGGCTTCGGCACGGACGGCGTCATCCGCGAGCGCCTCGCCGTCGAGCTCGGGCCGCTGCCGGCGGCCAAGACCAGCGTGCGGCTGTTCGACCTCGGCGGCGGCGACTGCGCCGGCCTCGGCAGCCTGCTGGTCAACGACGTGCTGGCCTGCCGTGGTGCCGGCGGCGAGCTGCCGGACTGCGTCGGCCGGATCGCGGTCGCCAGCCGCGCCGCCGCGGCGCTGACGAAATGACGCCCGTGGACCCGACCCTGCCGGCGGCCGCACCGCCCGAGTTCTCGCTGGTGACGCTGGCGCTGACCGCCGATCCGGTGGTCCAGGGGGTGATGCTCGTCCTGCTGCTGGCCTCGGTGGTCGGCTGGGCGGTCATCCTCGACAAGATCGTGCGGATCGCCGGGCTGCGACGCGCGGTGCGGCGCTTCGAGCGGACGCTGGCCGCCGGCGGGCCGCTGCCGCGCGAATCCGACGTCGCTGGCCTGCCGGCGGCGCTGCTGCGGGCGGGCCTGGACGAATGGGAGGATGCCGGCGCCGGCGAGAGCCGTGCGGAGCGGCGCGAGCGGATCGAGCGGGCGATGCGCGCCGCCGTGGCGGCCGGCCTGCAGCGCCTCGAGCCCGGCCTGCCGTTCCTCGCCACGGTCAGCTCCTCGGCACCGTTCATCGGCCTGTTCGGCACCGTGTGGGGCATCATGCACAGCTTCACCGCCATCGCCGCGGCCCAGGACACCAGCCTCGCCGTGGTCGCACCCGGCATCGCCGAGGCGCTGTTCGCCACCGCCATCGGCCTGGCCGCCGCGATCCCGGCGGCGATCGCCTACAACCGCCTCGGTGCCGAGCTCACCCAGCTCGGCCGGCGCCTCGGGGCCACCGTCGGCATCATCGGCGCAAGGCTGGCGCGGCAGACCCCGGTCCGGCGCAGCGGCGGGGCCGCGGCATGATCGCCGGCGGCCCGCAGGACGGCGACGGCGCGTGGCGGCCGGCTGCCGAGATCAACGTGACGCCGCTCGTCGACGTGATGCTCGTGCTGCTCGTGATCTTCATGGTGACGGCACCGCTGCTGACGGCCGGGGTGCCCGTGGAGCTGCCGAAGGTCACGGCCGCACCGCTGGAGCGGACGCGCGATCCGGTGATCGTCACCCTGGACGCGGCCGGGCGCACCTGGCTCGGCGAGACCGAGCTGGCGGAAGGCTCGCTCGGGAGCGAGCTCGCCCGCCTCGCGGCCGAGGATGCCGATGCGACCGTCTATGTCCGCTGCGACCGCACGATCGACTACGGCGACGTGATGGCGCTGATGGGAACGATCTCGCAGGCCGGCTTCGCCCGCGTCTCGCTGCTTGCCGAGGCCCGGCCGGCGCCCGGCGGCTGAGCCGTGGCCGGGCTCGCCCGGCCCTGGGCCCTCGGGCTCTCGGCCGCCATCCATGCCGGCCTGATCGTGCCCTTCCTGCTGCTGCCCGCGACGGAGGAGGCGGCCTCGCGCGCCGGCGCCGGCCTTGCCGGGGTCGCCGTGGTGATGGCGCCGGCGGCGATGGCATCCCGTCAGGCGACGGCCACCCCTGCCGCCGTGGCCCCGGCCGTGACCCGCCCGGCGCGGACGGAGACGGCGAGGCCCGCGACGGTCGCCGCCACCGCGGCATCGCGCATCCCCGTCGCCGATGCGCCGGAGGCGGCGAACGGCCTTGCCCCGGTGCGGCGCGCCACGGCCGCGTCCCCGGAGACGCGCGCCGACGCCGCGGACGCCCCTCGGGAGCAGGGGGGACCGCGCAGCCCCGGACTGCCGGTGCCGTGCCGCCAGAACAGGCCCGCGAAGAACCGCAGCCTTTGCGCACGGCGGCGCTGCAACCGCGGCGGACGACGGCCGGATCGCCTGCGGCCGCACCGGTTCCGGTGGCCCGGCCGGCCGAGCGGCCGGCTGCGGCGGAGGCGGAGCCGCAGCCGTCGGATGCGACGCCGGACGAGGCCGACGATGCCGTCGCGAGCGCCGGGCTCGCCGGCCGGCCGGCCGATGCGCCGCTGGCCGCGGGCGGGCCGGGCGTGGCCGGAGCGGACACGCTGGCCGGCAGCGGCCGGTCGGTGGCGTCGCCGGGGTACTCCGGCGAGGCTCCGGGCCTGGCTGGAGCCGCACAAGCGCTACCCGCGCCGGGCCCGGCTCGCCCGCGCGCAGGGCACGGTGACGCTCGTGTTCGTCATGGACCGGACCGGCAGCGTGCTCGAGTCGCACGTCGCGCGCAGCTCCGGTCACGCCGCCCTCGACGCCGAGGCCGCCGCGATGCTGGCCCGCGCCGAGCCGCTGCCGCCGCTGCCGGCGGAGGTGCCGGACGAGCGGCTCACCGTGACGCTGCCGGTCGAGTTCCTGATGCCCTGAGGCGACGACGGCTCAGTCGGACGGCGGCAGGCGCGCGGCCTCGCTGCGCAGCCAGTCGCCGAACTGGCTGACGGACGGCGCCAGGACGGCCGGACGGGCCCGGGCGTCGCCGTCCTCGCTACGCTTGGCACCCAGCAGGTCGGACGGCGCCACGCCGAAGCGCTGGCGGAAGGCGCGGGTGAAGTGGCCGGCATCGGCGAAGCCCAGCCGCTCGGCGATCTCGCGGACCCTGCCGCGACCGGCCTGCGCCAGCATCAGCTCGCTCGAGCAGCGGTCGAGCCTGCGGTCGCGGATGAAGGCCTCCACGCCGCCCTCGGCCTGGAACAGGCGGTAGAGGCTCGCCCGCGAGAGATTGAAGCGTCGGGAGAGATCGTCGCCGCTCAGCTCGTCGCCCAGATGCTCGTCGACATAGGCGCGGATGCGGCCGGCGAGGCGGTCACGGGCGGCGCTGTCCGGCGCCGTCGCGGCCGGTGTCAGGAACAGGCTGCGGACCAGCCCGGCGAAGGCCATCGCCAGGGCCGGGGCGTCGGTGACCGTCACCGCCGGCAGCTGCTCGACGAGGCCGCGCATCGAGGCGGCCAGCAGGCCGCCCCGCGGCGAGGCGACCGGCAGCCACAGATAGGGCGGATGCCGGTCCGGCTGGTAGCCGACGGACGCGTGCGGCAGCACCACGCCGATGGTGCGCACGTTCGTCGTCACGGTGCGGTACGTCCGCGACAGGTCGACCAGATGCAGGCGCTCCCGGTCGATGCTGGTCGCAACGTCGCCGCTCTCGCCCCGGCCGCTGCCCTCCTCGTAGAGCTCGAGCAGGAGATGGTCGTTGTCGGCCTGGCCGTGCCGACGCGGATCGTGGACGAACTCCTGCGGCGAGAAGCTGACCTCGGAGACGATCAGCCGGTCGAGGCGGTGAAAGGACCACGACGCCGTGAAGGCGTCGGGCGCCGTCAGCGGTGTGATCGCGAACAGCGGTCGGGTGAGCTCCTGCCAAGCCTCCCGCTGGGCCGCCTGCGGCAGGCCCGGCTCGAGGTGCACGCGCGGCAGGAGGAGCCGGGCGCTCATCCGGACCTGATCGTGAACGTCTCGACGGGCCTCAGCACCGGCTCCCCGCCAGGGCGAGCCCGCCGTCGCCTCCCGATTGAGAACCCGACGGCCGACCCTACCGATGATCCTGCGATCTGGCGTAAACAGGAGGCGGAAACCGGTCAACAATGTTACGGTTCATCGCATATATAAATGTGATACAAGCATCAATCAGCAGTCCGCCCGGGTCTGAAATACCCCGAGGCGGACCGCTGGAACAGTGAACGTCGTCGCCGGCTCAGGCGAAGATGATCCAGCTCTCCTGGAACTCGCTGATCCCTTCGATGACGACGTAAGTCTCGTCGGGGTCGCCGCCGGTGGCGACGCCCAGATCGATGACGATGTCGCTGCCGCCGGTGGAGAGACCCGACTGGACGTCGGCCCAGGTGAGGCCGGCGAAGGCCGAGAGGTCGATCAGATCGGCATCGCCGCCCTGGCGGAAATCCTTGATGAGGTCACCGCCGCTGTAGGCGTCGAACACGAACACATCGTCGCCGCGGATCGCGCCCGTTCCCACGCCGTCGCCGTAGAGGAGGTCGCTCTGCGTGCCGCCGACGATGGTGTCGTCGCCGCAGATGGCTCCATCCTCGAGGGTGGCACCGTCGCCGTAGACGCTGTCGGAGCCGCCACCGGCGAGGATCGTGTCGTCGCCGCCGACGGCGCCGTCCCTGAGGATCGCAGCGTCGCCGTGAAGCACGTCGTAGTCGTCGCCGGCATAGGAACCGTCGGACGACAGGGCGTTCGGGCCGCCGACGATGAGGTCGTCGCCACCGGTGTCGCCGTTCGACAGGGTCTCGGTATCGCCAAGCAGCGTATCGAGGCTGTTGCCGCCACTGATCGTATCGTTGCCGATGCCGCCGAGAACGGTGTCGATGCCATCCCCGCCCTCCAGGCTGTCGCTGCCGGCCCTGCCGTCGATCGTGTCCGCGCCGTCGTTGCCCCACAGGGTGTTGCCGCCGGCGTTGCCGGTCAGGGTGTCGCCATTGCCGGTGCCGGAGACGTTCTCGACGAAGGCCAGCGTGTCGCCCGCCGCGTCGCCACCCTGGTTGTTGGCATTGTTGGAGAGATCGACCCGAACGGCGTCGCCGCTGAACCAGGCCGTGTCCACGTCGGCGCCGCCGTAGAGCGTGTCGCCGCCGGCACCGCCCTCCAGGCTGTCGTTGCCCTCTCCGCCCTCGAGCGTGTCCGTGCCGTCACCGCCGAACAGCGTGTCGTTGCCGCTCAGCCCGCGCAGCGAGTCCGCACCGGCATCGCCGTGGAGCGTGTCGCTGCCGTCATAGCCCTCGATGCTGTCGTTGCCGTCGCCGCCATACGCCAGATCGTCGTCACGGTCGGCCAGGATCAGGTCGTTGCCCGTCCCGCCATAGATTGTGTCGTTGCCATCGTCTCCCGAGATCTGGTCGTCGCCGTCGGTCCTGGCGCCGCGGTAGTCGTTCTTGGCGTCTCCATAGATCGTGTCGTTGCCAAGACCGCCCAGGAGCGTGTCGTTCCCCGCTTCGGCGTCTTCGTGGAGGGCCGAGGCGTCGCCGAAGATCTTGTCGTCGCCGTTGCCTCCGTAGAGCGTATCGTTGCCGCCGACCGGGCTGCCGAACATGTCGGTGCCGTCGCCCCACATGGCGTCGCCGTCGTTGCCGCCGTAGAGGCGATCGTTGCCGCCGGTCGCGTTGATCGCGAGCGACCAGCCGTCGCCGCTCAGGTCGTCGCCACCATTGCCGCCGAAGAGCCAGTCGTCGCCGCCGGTGGCACTGGCGCTGACCCCGCGTGCGTCGCCGCTCATCAGCTGGGTACCTTCGCCGCCGGAGAGCGTGTCGTTGCCGCCCCGGCTGTTGCCGAGGAGCTCGTCCCCGTCTCCGTAGATCTGGTTGAAGGTGCCGCTGGCGCTCTCGATGACGTCGTTGCCGCCCTGGGCGCTGTCCTTCAGGTTGAAGCCGTCTCCGTAGAACGTGCCGCCGTTACCGCCATGCAGCGAATCATCGCCGCCGGTGGTGCTGCCGGTGAGGTTGGCGAGCAGGTCGCCGCTGAAGATGCCGCCACCGTCGCCGACCCGGATGACATCGTTGCCGGTGCCGCCTGCAACCGAGTCGGCACCGTTGCCACCTTCGAGGGTGTCGTTGCCGGCTCCACCATCGAGCGAGTCGTCGCCATCGCCTCCGGCCAGGACGTTGCTGCCGTCGCTGCCGGTCAGCGTGTCGCCGTTTGCCGTCCCGGTCACGTTCTCGATGTCGCCGAGGATGTCGCCCTCGGCCTCGCCGAACCTGTTGTTGAACAGGGTCGACAGGTCGACCTTGACGGCGACGCCGCTGTAGACGGCCGTGTCGTTGCCGCCACCGCCATCCAGCAGGTCGGCGCCGTTGCCGCCCCGCAGCTGGTCGTCGCCGCCATTGCCGAGGAGGACGTTGGCCGCGCCGTCGCCGGTCAGGGTGTCGGCGTTCTCCGTGCCGCTGACGTTCTCGATGCCGGACAGGCTGTCGCCCTCGGCCTCGCCGAACCTGTTGTTGGCACTGTCGGCCAGGTCGACGCTGACCCCGATGCCCAGGTAGTAGACGATGTCGGTGTCGTTCCCGCCGACGAACGCATCGGCGCCGTTGCCGCCCCAGAACTGGTCGGCGTCGTTGCCGCCATCGAGCCGGTCGTTGCCCTCGCCGCCGAAGAGCCGGTCGTTGCCGTCACCGCCTTCGACGCTGTCGTGGCCGTTGCCGCCGAGCGCGAGGTCGATCCCGCTGCCGCCGGCGACCGTGTCGTTACCGTCCCCGCCATCGACGGTATCGTTGTCGTTGCCGCCGAAGACGCGGTCGGAGTCGCTGCCCGCGGCGAGGCTGTCATTGCCGTCGTCGCCCCACGCCGTGTCGGCGCCGTTGCCACCGAACAGCGAGTCGTTGCCGGGGTTGCCGCCAAGGGTGTCGTTGCCGTTGCCACCCCACGCGAGGTCGTCGCCGCTGGCGAGCCAGAGCGTGTCGTTGCCGTCGCCGGCGTCGGCCCGGTCGTTGCCTTCACCGCCGGAGAGCAGGTCGTTGCCATTGCCGTCGCTCAGGGAGTCGTCGCCAGCCTCGCCGTAGAGCTGGTCGTTGCCGGTACCGCCGGTGAGGAGGTCGTTGCCGTCGCCGCCCTGCGCATCGTCGTTGCCGGCATCGCCATTGACCGTGTCGTTGCCCGACTCGCCCCGCAGCGCGTCGTTGCCGTTGCCGCCGGCGAGGATGTCGTTGCCGACACCGCCGCGCAGACCGTCGGCACCATTGCCGCCGAACAGGCTGTCGCGGCCATCGCCGCCATCGAGCAGATCGTTGCCATCGCCGCCGATAATGGTGTCGTTGTCGATGCCGCCGAAGAGCGAGTCGTGGCCGCCCTTCCCGTCGATGGTGTCGCGCCCGATCGGGTCGGTGATCACGTCGTTGCCGCCGGTACCGGCGAGCTTGTCGTTGCCATAGGTACCATTGATCGTCGCCATGCCCATCTCCGGCCGGGGTGCCTGCTGCCGTCGAGGATAGGCAACCGAGGCGCCGGCGGTCATTGGACCACCGTCTCGACTTTCGTTGGTTCAGCGTCTCAGCGGCGACGGCTCCGCTGTCCGACGCGCCCACTGCCGGGCAGTCTGCGGGAACGCGCCGGGCGATGCCGGCGCCCCCTGGCCGGGCGTGACGTTTGGTGCGCTTGCTTGTCGGTGCGGAGGTGCAAGGCTAGCGTTTGCCGGCGGTACCGGACCCGTTCCGCCATGCCGCCGAGCCTGTTGGAGCTGGATCCTTGCCGATGCGTTTCGCGCCGTACGCCCTTGTTTCGGCCCTCCTGCTCGTCGCCCTCCAGACGGCGCCGGCCGTGCGCGCGGAAGCGCCGGACCCGGCGCAGCCGCTGTGGATGCGCTCGCCGGCGATCTCGCCGGACGGGTCGACCATCGCCTTCACCTATCGCGGCCGGGTCTACACGGTCGACGCCGCCGGCGGCGAAGCGAGGCCGCTGACCGAACCGCCGTACCGGGCCACCGATCCGGTCTGGGCGCCGGACGGCCGGTCGCTCGCCTTCTCCGCCGCCGTGTTCAACGAGGGCGACGTCTACGTGGCGCCGCTCGACGGCGGGGAGATCCGCCGGCTCACGTTCAATCCGCTCCTCGACCGGCCGCTGGCGTTCACCCCGGACGGCCGCGATGTCGTCATCCAGGCCTTCGGCCGGGCCCCGATGGAGGCCAACTTCTTCGACGGTATCAGCAAGTACATGGTCGGGCATGTGGGCACCGTGCCGGCCGCCGGCGGACGCGGGCGCGTGCTGATGCCGATCCCGGCAGCACAGGCGTCGGTCTCCCCGGACGGTAACCTCGTCGCCTACGCCTTCGCCCGCTCGCCCGAGGTGCCGCAGCGCAAGCGCCAGATCTCCGACGGCACTTCGGACATCTGGATCTTCGACCGGACCACCGGCCGGCACCGGCAGCTGACGCATCATCGCGCCAGCGAGAAGAGCCCGGTCTTCTCCGCCGACGGCCGCTACGTCTACTTCACCGCCGAGATGCCGGCCGGCGGCGAGGCCGACGTCGACGCCCCGGCGGTCAGCACCAACGTCTGGCGCATGCCGGCCGACGGCAGCGGCGCGCCCGAGCAGCTCACGTTCCACGACACCCTGCCGGTCCGCGGCCTGTCGGTCAGCCGCGACGGCACCGTCAGCTACGGCTACGACGGCGAGATCTGGACGGTGGCGCCCGGCGGCACGCCGCAGAAGGTCGCCATCCGGATCGCGCAGGGCACGCTCGCCACCGGCCGCGTCCCGCTCGACGCCGACGACCAGGTGAGCGAGATCGCCGTGTCGCCCGACGGGTCGGAGATCGCACTGGTCGCGCGCGGCGACGTCTTCGTGGTCAAGGCGGCAACGGGCGAGACACGGCGGATCACCGACACGCCGCAGGCGGAACGCTCGGTCGGCTTCTCGCCCGACGGCCGCAAGCTGCTCTACGCCTCGGACCGCCGCCTCGACTGGGACCTGTTCGAGAGCCGCATCGTCCGCGGCGAGGACAGCGGCTTCGTCGATGCCGCCGAGATCGCGGAGAGCGTCCTCCTCGACACCGACACCGACCTGCTGCAGCCGCTCTACTCGCCCGGCGGCGACAGGGTCGCCTACCGCAACGGCCGCAACGCCATCGAGGTGCTCGAGCTGGCCAGCGGCAGGATCTATCCCGTGCTGCCCGACGACGCGACCTACTCCTACGAGGAGGGCGACCTCAGCCACGCCTGGTCGCCGGACGGCCGCTACGTCACCACCATCAGCGGCTTCACCGTCGGCAATGCGGAGATCGAGGTCATCGAGGTCGCCACCGGCCAGCGCCACAACATCTCGCTGAACGGCTTCGTCGACCTGGAACCGCGGTTCAGCCGCGACGGGGCCATGGTCTACTGGCTGTCGACCCGGTACTCGACGCGGCCGCTCGACGACCAGGCGACGACGATGGACGTCGTCGGCACCTTCCTCTCGCGCGAGGCGGCCACGGCGTTCGCCGCCGGCGAGCCGGTCACCGCCGGTCCGCCGGACTTCGCCGGCGCGCCGGACCGGACCCTGCGCCTGACAGGGGCGACCCAGATCGTCGGCTTCGCCGATCTCGGCGCCGACGGCAGCGCGCTGAACCTCGTGGTGCTGACGCCCGGGTCCGGACTGTCCGGCTATGCGGTGGACATCCGCACCGGGGCGGCCCGGCTGCTGTTCCAGCGGGATGCGGCGGGCGACGAGCGCTTCGCCGTCGATCGCGACGGCAAGACGCTTTACGTCGCCGGCGGCGGCCGGATCGACGCCTACGACCTGGCCACGGGAGAGGCCCGCGCCATCCCCTTCGACACCACCGCCCCGCACGACTACCGCGCCGAGATGGCCTACCTGTTCGACCACCAGTGGCGGCTCGTGCAGTCGAAGTTCTACGACAAGGGCCTGCACGGGGTCGACTGGCCCCGGATGCGCGACCTCTACGCCCGGCAGCTGCCGCACATCGCGCACTGGGAGGACTTCGCCGAGCTCATGGCGGAGATGCAGGGCGAGCTGAACGCCTCGCACATGTTCGCCAATTTCCAGCCCGGCGAGCCGTCATGGGATCAGGGTGCGGCGCTGGGGGTCGACTACGACCTGACCCACGCGGGGCCCGGGGTCCGGATCGCCGGCGTCATCGCCGGCGGGCCGGCGGACGTGCCGGGCAGCCTGCTCGTGCCGGGCGCCGTGATCATGACCGTGGACGGGGCGGCGATCGGGCCGGACGCCGACATCGTCCCGCTGCTCGACCGCAAGGCCGGCCAGCGCGTGCTGCTGGGCGTGGCGGCTCCCGGCACCGCGACCGTCGCCGAGCAGGTCGTCACGCCGATCGGGATCGCGGAGGAGGCCGCCCTCGCCTACCGGCGCTGGATCGAGCAGCGCCGCGCGATCGTCGCGGAGCGGTCCGGCGGCCGGCTCGGCTACGTCCACGTCGCCGCCATGAACGACGAGGAGATGCGCAAGGCCTATGCCGAGCTGCTCGGCCGCTACGGCAAGGCCGAGGGCGCCATCGTCGACGTGCGCTTCAACGTCGGCGGGTTCCTGCACGACCAGCTCATCGCCTTCCTGTCCGGCACCCGCCATTCCGGCCTGGTCACGCGCAACGGCGTCGACCTCGGCTCGGCGCCGCTCGACCGCTGGGCGAAGCCGACGGCGCTCGTCCAGAACGCCTTCAGCTATTCGGACGGCTCGGTCTTCCCGATGTTCTACAAGCGCGAGGCCCTGGGCCCGATCGTCGGCGACCGCGTCCCCGGCACCGGAACGGCGGTCTACACGGCCCCGCAGCTGGAGCCGCGCCTGTCGTTCTCGGTGGCCCAGCTCGGCTTCCGGACAAGGGAGGGCCAGTTCTTCGAGAACACCGAGATCGTGCCCGACATCCGGGTCCCGACCGACCCCAACTTCGTCATGGAGGGCCGCGACCCGCAGCTGGAGGCGGCGGTCAAGGCGCTGCTCGACGTGATCGACGCGAAGTAGCGCCCGCCGGCCCCGCGATCCTCCGGCAAGGCGGCCGGACGCCTCCGTCCGCGGCAAGCCCGCCATGCGCCCGGCCGCGGCATCCGCGCCTTATCCGGGCGACGCCGGCTTGCTAGGGGAGGCGCGCATCCCGCGCCCCGCCAGGACCCGTCCGATGAACGACACCGCCTCTGCCACCGCCAGCACCCCGGCCGGTGGCGTGGACCCCTCGATGTTCGACGAGGTCATCGACCGTCGGTCCACCAACTCGGTCAAGTGGGCCGGCGGGCGCATGTACCTGCGGCCCGACGCGCTCGCCGCCGAGCCGTTGCCGATGTGGGTCGCCGACATGGATTTCCGCTCGCCGCAGCCGGTGGTCGACGCGCTGCAGGCGGCCGTCGCCCACGGCCTGTTCGGCTATGCGGCCGGGGCCTCGGACGGCTATCTCGACGCCGTCACCGGCTGGCAGGCGCGGCGGTTCGGCTGGGACGTGTCGCGCGACTGGGTCCTGCAGAGCCCGGGCGTCGTCACCGCCCTGAAGACGGCGATCCAGGCCTTCACCGTGCCGGGCGATTCGGTGCTGTCGCAGCCGCCGGTCTACGCCCACTTCCGCGACGACGCGCTGCTCAACGGCCGGCACCCGGTGGCGGCGCCGCTGACCCGGACCGAGGACGGCTACCGCTTCGACGAGCGCGTCTTCGAGGCGGCGATTCGCGACGACACGCGGCTGTTCATCCTCAGCAACCCGCACAACCCGACCGGCAATGTCTGGTCGGAAGGCGAGCTGCGGGCGATGGGCGAGATCTGCCAGCGCCGCGGCGTGCTCGTGGTCGCCGACGAGATCCACCAGGACCTGGTCCTCGACCCTTCCAGGCGGCACATCCCGTTCGCGTCGCTCGGCGAACGGTTCGCCGCCACCAGCATCACCTGCACCGCGCCGAGCAAGACCTTCAATCTCCCGGGCCTGCAGTGCGCCAACCTGTTCGTGCCGGACCGTCGCCTGCGCGAGACGCTGCGCCGCCAGTTCGACCGCAACATGTCCCCGGCCGCCAATCTTCTCGGCATGGTGGCGGCCGAGGCCGCCTACGCGCATGGCGAGCCGTGGCTGGAGGCGCTGCTCCCCTACCTGCGCGCCAACCACGCCCGCTTCGCCACGGCGGTCAACGGCCTCGATGCCGGGCTCCGGGTCCTCCCGGCGGCCTCGCTCTACCTCGCCTGGATGGACTGCCGCGGCCTCGGCATGGACGACGATGCCCTCGAGCGGTTCATGCTGACCGGGGCGCGGCTGTGGCTCAGCCCGGGCGCCAGGTTCGGTGCCGAGGGACGCGGCCACATGCGGGTGAACCTGGGCTGCCCGCGGGCCACGGTCGAGGAGGCCATCCGCCGGCTGGCGACCGGGCTCGCCGCGCGCTGAGCGGAGGGGGCGGCAGCCGGCCCCGGCCCGCTCTCAGTACAGCTCCTTCGAGAACGCCATGAACACGACGTCCTGGACGCGCTGCCACAAGCTCCGCGCCGGCTGCAGGCGGCGCACCCCGGCCGACGACGTCCAGCGCAGCCGACCGCTGCCGTCGAGTGTCACCGCCCACGCGTTCTCCGGTCGCGTCGCCAGCTCGATGTCGGCGGCGACGGCAGCGGCGATCCTCTCGCCGTAGATCACCGTGCCCATCTCGGTATTGAGCCGGCGCGAGCGCGGATCGAGGTTCATCGAGCCGACGAAGACCCGGTTGCGGTCGATCACCACGGCCTTGCTGTGCAGGCCGATGAAGGCGGCGCTGTCCGGTGGCGCGTCGACGAGCTCGGCCTTGAGCGCCGCGTCGGCGCGCAGCTCGAACAGCTCGACCCCGGCCTCGAGCAGCGGCTTGCGCCACGGCTTGTAGTGGCTGTTGACCGCCGGCACGTCGTGCGACGCCAGCGAGTTGGTCAGCAGCCGGACGCGCACGCCCCGCGCCACGAGCGCCCGCAGCGACCCGACGAAGGCCGCATCGGGGATGACGTAGGCGTTGACGATCAGCACCTCGCGCTGCGCACGGCCGATCATCTCGCGCACCGCCCTGGAGACGTGCTGGGCGCTGCCGTCGGGATCGGGCGCGTCGCCATAGACCACACTGGCCCCGGGCAGGAGCGCCGGCAGGCCGGCGAGCGGTGCCGGCGCCGGGCCGGCCGGTGCCGCCGGCGTCGCCGCGCCGGCCGGCCCGGGCACGATCCCGAGGGCTTCCGGCGGCACCACGAGGTCGCTGTTCCAGTACATGTCGAACACCGCCGAGGCCTGGCGGGCGACCGGGCCGATGCCCAGCACGTCGAGGTCGAGGAAGTTGAAGTCCTCCGACCGGCCGAAATACTCGTCGCCGATGTTGCGGCCACCGAGGACGGCGGCGCGGTTGTCGGCCACCAGCACCTTGTTGTGCATGCGGTGGTTGAGCTGGTCGGTGCGCGCCAGCAGCTCGAGCAGCCGGCCGAGGCGGCTGCGGCTGTGCCAGCAGTTGAACAGCCGCACGGCGATGTTGGGGTGCGCCGCCAGCGCCGCGAAGGCGGCGTCGCGGACCACCGGGGTCGACGCGTCGGCGAGCACGGTGGTCAGGTCGTCGAGCAGCAGCCGGACCCGCACCCCGCGATCGGCGGCGGCACGCGCCCGCGCCAGCAGCGCCGTCCCGCTGCGGTCCGCCCACCAGACATAGTACTGCAGGTCGAGGCTGCGCACCGCCGCGTCCGCCAGCGCCATGCGCCAGCGCAGCGCCTCGGCGTTGGCGCGCAGCACCAGGAACCCCGAGCGCAGGTAGCCGGTGCCGGCGTGAACCTCGCGCTCCAGCCGCGTCAGCGCGCCATCGGCCGGCGGCGGCAGGGCGAGGTCGAGGCGGTCGGGCCCGGGCGGCCGCGGCGCCAGCGGCCGGCCGGCCTCGCGCCACAGCGCCGGCAGGCCGGCGACGATCCGCGCCCGGGAACGGAGCGTCCGCCTCACCGCCTGGGATCGTCCTGCCGGGCCCTCGCCATCGCATCAGGGGAGACGGGTTGCCCTGGGCTGTCAACCGCGGGTGCAGGAACCCGCCATGCCCCCGTCGACCCGGCCACCGGTCCCGGCCACGCGTCGGCGCCGCTGGCTCAGTTCCGCCGCTCGTCCAGCGCCATGCGCATCTCGACGAGCAGCGGTGTCGCCGCCCGCACCCGCTCCGGCGCGATGACACCGCTGAGCCAGGTGAGCTCGGGGGCGATCGCCCGCACCGCCGCGCCATGCGCGGCGCGGCCGGTGTCGGTGAGGTCGACGCGCTTGGAGCGGCCGTCCTTCTCGTCCGGCCGGACGGCGATCCAGCCCGCGCGCTCGAGATGGCCCAGCGTGTTGGTCATCGCCCCCTTGGAGACCTGCAGGGCGGTGGCGATCTGCAGCGGCGTGCGGTTGCCGCCCAGCCGGGTCAGGTGGTTGAGCACGGCGAACTGCGGCAGCGTCATCGTCCCCGGCATCACCTTCTCGAAGGCGGCGCCGGACAGCTGGGCGATGATGGCGATCTCGTTGAGGAAGCGGAACATGGCGGCCACATCGTCGCCGCCCGCGGTGCCGCCGTCGCTCATGCGCTCCTGATCCGGGTCTCGTAGGGCCAGCGCGGGCTGGCCGCGACGGCCGGACCATAGCCCAGCCGGACGAGCATTTGCAGCGTGTCGCCCGGGGCGATGCCGAGGGCCTCGCGCATCGCCTCGCGGTGCGGGCGCATCGCCGGGAACTCCTGCAGCGCCTGGCTGAACGGATGCATGGCGATGCCGAGGCCGGTGGCGGCGAGGTTGAGCCGGACATGGTCGCGGCCGGCGGCGATCTGCTGCGCCCGGCTGTTGCCCGGCGTCGCCAGCCACAGGAACGCCATGGCCGTGTCGAACGGCGGCCGCAGGTAGGGCAGCTGCCGGGCGAACGCCGGCGAGGACGGGTCGAGCAGGTCCTCGCGGCGCATCAGCCCGACCGCCGCCATGCCCTCGATGAAGGCGCCGCCGAGGTCGATGCCGTCCGGGCTGGCCTCGATCTCGGCCCGCCCGATGCGCAGCAGGTCGACGCTCTCCTTGGCCGTCTCGTAGGTGCCGATCTCGGTCTGGAACGCCGCCCAGGACAGGGCCCGCAGCGCCTCGACGCGGGCCGGGTCGGCGGTGAACGCCGGCTGGAGCGTTGCGGCGGCGGCGGCGATCGCGGCGAGGTCCGCGCCGGCCACCGGGCGGGCCGTGTCGTAGGCGTCCTTGTTGGAGCGCCGGGCCAGCACCTGCGCGAACAGCGGCTCGCGCGGCACGCCCTCGTCGCGGACGAGGCGGACCTCGGCCACCGGCCGGCCGTCGAGGCGCGGCTGCGGCTCGCCCTGCGGAAACAGCGTGATGTCGGCGCGGTAGCCGTCGGCCGCCGCCGCCTGCGCCAGCAGCTCGAGGAAGCCGCCCAGCCCGATGGTGATCTGCCGGTCGAACGGATCGGTCTGCGGCAGGCGCCGGTCGAGGTCGCAATAGAGCGTGATGACGCCGTCCGCCGAGAGGTCGGCGAGCCAGGGCTGGCGATTGTGCGGATTGGGGGCCAGCACGGCGAACGACAGGGCGCGGCGCCGCGGGTCCGTCTCGCCCGCCTGCCCGGCCGTCGTCCACGGGCGTCGCGCCGCGACGGGATCGCGGGTCATCGCCCACAGGGTGGCACTGCCGGCCGCCAGCACCACGCCGCCGCCGAGGATCGCCAGGAACCTGCGCCTGCCCGCCATGTCCGCCTCCCGCAATAAGGTTTGATGTCAAACTATATCGTTTGATATCGAACCTTATGTCAAGCGGCGTTTCGGGACGGCCCGCAGAGGCCGGGCGTCAGGCGATCGCCTGCACCAGCACGCGCCCGGCCATGTAGATCAGCAGCAGCGAGCCCGGCGTCCACAGCAGCGCCCGGATGTCGTGCGCCTGCGCCGAGAGGTAGGCCGCGAAGTGCAGGAAGCGGGTGACCACGAACCCGTAGAGTACCAGCTGCGCCTGCAGCAGCGACGGCGCGGTGAGCACGAACAGCAGGCCTGCCACGAGGAAGTAGGGCACGCTCTC
>JAXMCM010000020.1:0-274232 GCA_046349355.1 Geminicoccaceae bacterium | reverse complement strand
TGACCCCGGCGGGCGAGGCCCTGGTGCCGGAGCTGGCAGCACTCGCCGACCGCAACGACGCCGAGTCCTTCGCGTCGCTGTCGGCCGAGGAGCGGGCGACGGTCGAGCGGGTGCTGCGCGGCCTCGTCGCCAGGCTCGGGCTCAAGGCCCTTCCGGTCGACTGAGACTCCACGAAGGATAGCACGATGGACGCCAACGCCAGGGCCGCGATCGAGGCCTGCACCGCCGGCTCGCTGGCCGGGACCATGACCTTCCCCGAGGTCGTCGGCCGCCTCGCCGCGGCCGGGGTCGAGCGCTACCACGCCGACCTGTGCCGGGCCGAGACGATCTTCTACCTGCCCGACGGCAGCTCGCACCGGACCGCGGCCAAGGCGCTGGACGAGCCGGCGGCGGTGCCGTTCGCCGGTACCGGCGTCATCGATGCCATCCGCACCGTGCAGCGCGGCGCCATCGACTACCGCGAGTTCTGCCGGCGCATCGCCGCCGCCGGCTGCGTCGGCTACATGGTGTCGCTGCCCGGCCGCCGGGTCGTCTACTACGGCCGCACCGGCGACAGCCACGTCGAGCACTTCCCTCCCGCTCCCTGAGCGCATTGACGGCACCCTCCCCCGGGCGCAGCGTCGGGTCCTGACGGCCAAGGGGGAGGACCGCCGGATGTGCACGAGCCAGGTGATCGACGAGGTGACCAAGCGGAAGATCGCGGCGCACGCTGCGACGTTCCGGAAAGCCTCGACCAGCCCGTTCGGGAGCAAGGACGAGATCGGCATGCTCAACCTGATCGACGCGCAGTCGCGCGCGGCGATCCTCGGCCGGGCCGATGCGTCGAAGATGTTCGACCTGTCGGTCGACCACTTCATGGGCATGCCCGGCTGGTTCAAGGCGGGCGATCCGACCTACCAGATCTGGATGACGCACACCCCGGCCGGCGAGGAGCTGGACGACGTGATGGGCGTCGGCCGCGAGGAGAACGAGCTCGCCTCCTACTCGGGCGACGCGATCTCGATGTACACCCACTGCGGCACGCACGTGGATGCGCTCAACCACTACGGCTACAACCGCGAGATCTTCAATCACTTCCACGCCGACCGCGACCTCGGCAGCCGGCACTGGCGGGTGTGCGGGGCGGAGAAGCATCCGCCGGTGCTGGCCCGCGGCGTGCTGCTCGACATCGCCGGCATGCACGGTCTCGACGTGCTGCCGGCGAGCCACGGCATCGGCCCGGACGAGCTGCAGGGCTGCCTGAAGCACCAGGGCATCGAGCTCCGGCCCGGCGACGTGGTGATGGTCCGCACCGGGCGGATGCGGTTCTGGCCCGACCACGCGACCTATTCCGACAACCCGCCCGGCATCACCCGCGCCGGCGCCGAGTTCCTCGCCAAGGCCGGGGCCATCACCATCGGTGCCGACACCCTGTCGCTCGAGCAGATCCCGGCGGCCGACCCGGAGAACTGGATGGTCGTGCACACCTACCTCCTCGCCGAGGCCGGCGTGCCGATCATGGAGGTGGTCAACCTCGAGCCGATCGCCGCCGAGAAGGTCTGGGAGTTCGCCTTCTTCGGCGCGTGCATCCGCCTGCGCGGCGCCACCGGGTCGCCGATGCGCCCGGTGGCGATGCCGCTGCGGCGCTAGCGACTACCCGCGCGATCCGGCCGGCAGGGGCAATGCCGCCTCTTCCGCCGGGTCGCAGCGGTTCTCCGGCAGCAGCGCCTCGAAGTCGGGCGGCAGCGGGCCTTCCATCGTGCTGGCCGCGGCCGGGCCGGCCAGTCCGGCGAGGTCGATGAACTTCTGCCACGCCGCCTCGGCCAGGGTCGGCCGCGGCTTGACCACGATGTTGGCCATCATGCCGGCATCCTCGTGGCCGACGATGTGGCAGTGGTAGACGAACTCGCCGACCATGATCGGGTTGGTGAACGGCACGATGAGCTTGACCTTCCCCGGCACGCCGTTGACGGCATAGGGCAGGTTCACGACGTCGCGCATGCCGGTGTAGCCGAGCGCCCCGCCGCCACCGCTGATCTCGGTGACGAGGAAGTCGAGCTGGTGGATGTGGAAGACATGCAGCTCGCCGCTGGTGTTGTAGATCGTCCATTCCTCGACGTCGCCGAGGTAGGCGGTGGTGTCGACCCGGTTCTCCCGGTACATCCGGTTGTTGATGAAGAAGGTGTTGCCGTCGGCCGTCTCGGAGAAGACGAAGCTGCGCTTGCGCGCGATCGGCGCCCGGGCCAGCGCGATCGGGTTCGGCTGGATGTCGGCGATGTCGGCCGGCGGCAGGCGCAGCCGGGCGGTCTCCTTGCGGTCGTCGACCTGCTCGCCGGCGACGATGAAGCTGCCGATGCTGACGGTCGGGTTCGGGTCGCCCTGCGGGCCGGTCTCGACCTTGAGCGAGCGCAGCCGGTAGCGGCCGGCGGCCTGGGCCGGGACGGCGACGATGGTGCGGGCCCCGGGTGCGAGGAACAGCGTCTTCTTCTTCTCGGGCTTCAGCAGGAAGCTGCCGTCGCGCTCCAGCACCCAGAACTCGTGCCCGTCGAGCGACAGGTTGAAGAAGGCGTCGGCGCCGAGGTTGCCGATGTTCCAGATCTGCAGCTCGCCGGGACGGGCGCGGATCGGCGGATTGCGGTAGCCGTTGACGGTCTTGAGCAGGGCGGCGTTCGGGTCCTGCCCGACCAGCTGGTTGGCCTTGAGCACCATCACCCGCTGTCGCAGGTTGGCGAGCTCCGGGTAGTGCTCCTGGATGCCGCCGTCGACGATGATCATGCCCGACATGCCGGACAGGATCTGCGCCTCGACCACGCCGTGGCGGTGCGCGTGGTACCAGTGCAGGCCCTCGGGATGGTCCTCCGGCACGTCGAAGGCGTAGTGGTAGCTGTCGCCCGGCTTCAGCTTCACGAACACGTTGTCGCCGGGCTGGATCGGCGTGACGATCATGCCGTGGAAGTGGACGTTGGTCTGCTGCGGCCGGTCGATCTGGACGTCGGCCGCGCCGATGTTGTTGGTCAGCGTCAGGCGGACCTTGTCGCCGCGCCGCAGCTTCAGCGTCGGCGGGGTGTAGAGGCCGTTGTAGACGTTGCTGGTGAAGGTCTGCGGCCGCACCGTGATCGAAGCCGGGGCGACGTCGAGGGTGGCGCGCAGCACGCCGTTGCGGCTGGCGATCACCGGCGGGTTCGGCAGGTCGTAGATCACCGGGAAGGCGAGCGCCGTATCCTCGGCCGCCCGCGCTGCCGGCGGTGCGGCGAGCATCGCCGCTCCCAGCAGGCACAGCCCCAGCCAACGCCCGTACCCGCGCATGCCCAGCATCGCGTTCTCTCCCGCCGCCGGCGCCTCGTGTCGTTCGCGGACGCCTAACCGTTCATGACACTTTCTCCACGTCCCACCGCGCTGGCAAGGCGCCGAACGGCGATTCGGAGGCCGGCCGGCCCTGTTCCACACCAATTTTGGCGAACTGCGTCCATGGGGATGCGCCGGCGGACACCGCTCAGGTGAAGTCGGTCCGCGGGACTGACGCTCAAGGCGACGCGGGCAGCGGCCGGCTCGGCACCCAGGCGTAGCCGTCCGGGTCGAGCAGCACGCACTCGCGCAGGCCGTGCGGCTTGTCGGCGGCGGCGGCGAGGACGGTGTGGCCGCCGGCGCGGGCGCGGGCCTCGTAGGCGTCCGGATCGGCCTCGTACAGCCGCAGCTCGACGCCGGCCCCGCGCAGCGCCCCGTCGCCGGTCAGGGCCAGCAGCGGGTGCCCGGCGAAGCTGTGGTCGGCGTGCAGCATCCACATCGCCCCGCCGTGGCGCAGCAGCGCGAAGTCGCGGTCGGCGCGGATGCAGGTCGCTCCGAGCACGGTCGTCTGGAAGGCCACCGCGCGGGCGACGTCGCGCACGAGCAGGTTGATGCCGAGGCCGCGCAGGCGGCGGCCGAGGGTGGCGCCGGAGATGGTGGCGAGGTCGTCCTGCATGGTCGGCAACCGCTCCGCCGTCGCTTGCGGTCCGCAGCGGCGGCATGGCAGCCTAGAGTCCGTTTGTCCGCCTGGGGAGTGCCGGCCGTGGAGGGTCGCCGTTACGACGCGCTGGTCGACGCCCGCGGCCTCAGCTGTCCCCTGCCGCTGGTCAAGGCGCGCCAGGCGCTGATGGTGCTGGAGCCGGGCCGCACAATCTGCGTGCTGGCCACCGACCCGGCCGCGCCGCGCGACTTCGAGGACTTCACCGACGCCTCGGGCCACACCCTGCTCGACAGCCGGGAGGAGGCGGGGGTGTTCGTGATCGTGCTCGAGAAGCGCAAGGGCTAGCCAGGCGCCGCCAGCCGCCCGGCGAGGAACGCGCGCACCGCCGGGTCCTCGGTGAGGCCCATGGCCCGCCGGTAGGCGTCGGCAGCCTCGGCCGGCCGGCCGGCGCGGACCAGCAGGTCGGCGCGCAGGGCCCAGTAGGGCTGGTAGGCGGCAACCGCGGTCGCCGGCAGGGCGTCGAGGCGGGCGAGGCCGGCGTCCGGGCCATCCGCCTGGCCGGCCGCGGCGGCGCAGCCGACCAGCGCCCCGACGGTCGGCGCCAGCTGCGCCAGCGCCTCGTAGAGCCGCAGCACGCGCGGCCAGTCCATCCGGCCGGTGATCGGCCGCTGGGCGTGCGCCGACTGGATCGCCGCCTCGAGCTGGAAGCGGCCGATGCGGCGGAGCGTGACGGCACGCTCGAGCGTCCGCTCCGCCTCGACCACCATCGGCGCCAGCCAGCGCCGGGCGTCCTGCTCGGCCAGCGGCACGAAGCGGCCGGCGGCATCGCGCCGGGCGTGGCGGCGGGCCTCGCAGTGCAGCATCAGCGCCAGCAGGCCCAGCGCCTCGGGCTCGTCCGGCAGCCGCGCCGCCAGCAGGCGGGCGAGCCAGATCGCCTCCTCGGCGAGGCCGCGACGCCGCGGATCGCTGCCGGCGATGTCGTCCCAGCCGCTGCCGTAGGCGGCGTAGATCGCCTCGAGCACGGCATCGAGGCGGGCCGGCAGGTCGGCAGCCTCGGGCAGCTCGAAGGCGAGCCCGGCCTCGCGGATGCGCGCCTTGGCCCGGACCAGGCGCTGGCCCATCGTCGCCGGCGCCTGCAGGAAGGCCGAGGCGATACGGGCGGCGTCGAGGCCGAGCACGGTCTGCAACATCAAGGGTGACCGGGCCGCCGGGTCGATCGCCGGATGGGCGCAGACGAACAGCAGCTCCAGCCGCTTGTCCGGCAGCGCCGCCTCGTCGCGCTCGCCGAGCTCCTCGGCGATCAGGCGGACGGCCTCGCCGGCCTCGGCCCGGACTCTCGCGTGGCGGGCAGCATGGCCGAGCTCGCGGCGGGCCACCGTCATCAGCCAGGCGTCCGGGCTGGCCGGGACACCGCGCTCGGGCCAGACCCGCAGCGCCCGCTCGAGCGCCGTCGCCAGCGCGTCCTCGGCCGCGGCGACGTTGCGCGAGCGCGCGCTCAGCCAGGCCAGCAGCCGGCCGTAGGAGGACCGCGCCGCGGCCTCGGCGGCGCGGCGCGGCTCGTCGGCAGCAGGGCTCAGGACGGCGCCATCGGCAGGACCGGGCGGACCTCGATCACGCCGGTGGGCGCACCCGGGCAGCGCGCCGCCCAGTCCAGCGCGGCGTCGAGATCGGGCACGTCGATGACGAAGTAGCCGCCGAGCTGCTCCTTGGTGTCGGCATAGGGCCCGTCCTGGACGAGGCGCTGGCCGTCGCGCAGGCGCAGCGTCGCCGCCGCTCCCGGCTGCTGCAGGCCGTTGCCGCTGACCATCACGCCGGCCTCGACCAGGGCCTGGGCGTAGGCCGTCCAGGCGCCCCAGTAGGGGGCGGCCCGGCCGGGGTCGGTGCGGGCGTCGAAGTCGTGGGGCGGCTCGTAGACGAAGATCGTGAACTGCATGGGTCGGTCCTTCGGCGTCGGGGGATCGGGGGTCGTCTCAGCGCATCGCCGGGGCGGGATAGGCCGGCCGCACCTCGACCGCACCGGTCAGCGCCGACGGTGCCCGGGCCGCCCAGCCCAGCGCCGTGTCGAGGTCGGCGACCTCGATGACGAAATAGCCGCCGAGCTGCTCGGGGCCAGAGGTCGCCGCCCCCGGCACGACCGCCGCGGCACCGTCGCGCTGGCGCAGCGTCCGCACGGCATCGCCGAAGGTCAGGGCGGCACCGCCGCGGATGACGCCGGCATCGGCCAGCGCCTTGCCGTAGGCGGCATAGGCACCCCAGTAGGCCTCGGCCCGCTGCGGGTCAGTCCGTGCCGCCAGCTCGTCCGCGGTCTCGTAGATGAACAGGGTGTAGAGGTCGGCCCTGGCCGCCGGGGCCGTGGCCAGCATCGCCAGCAGGGCGGCGGCGGCAATACGGTACGTCATGGTCGGTCTTCCGTGTCGTGCACCGGCCCGATTGCCGGCGCTCGAACGGATGAGCCGCGGGCAGCACCGGCTTCGACAGGCGCCGCGAAAAAATCTTGCCGCAGGCCCCGGTGGCTGCATCACTCGTCCGAAGAGCGGCGCGGGAGGCTGCGGCGATGCCGACCTGGTACCTGATCGAGCCCGTGGGCGTGCCGGATCCCGAGGGCTACTGGATCGAGGCCGCCTCCGAGGAGGAGGCGCGCGACCTGCTGGTGATGAACGGCGGCCCCGAGCTGCACGACGCCGACGACCCGGAGAAGTTCAGCTGCCGGATCGACGACAGCCAGAAACCGCCGCGCAGCCTCGCCTACTGCCGCCACCGCAAGCCGGTGGCGATCCTGCGCTGAGGCTGCTGGCGCCACGGGCCTCGATTGACCCCGCCCGGTGCATCGCCTAAGGGCCGGGCGTCCACACGGGAGGCGTCGGTCATGGCGGGCAGGCTCAGCGGCAAGAAGGTCGTCATCACCGCCGCGGCACAGGGCATCGGCCGGGCCAGTGCGGAGCTGTTCCTGGCGGAGGGCGCGTCGGTGATTGCCACCGACATCAACGCCGCCAAGCTCGCCGAGCTCAAGGGCTGCACCACCGAGCGGCTCGACGTGATGGACGCCGGCGCCATCGAGGCCTTCGCCCAGCGCACCGGGGCGATCGACGTGCTGTTCAACTGCGCCGGCTACGTCCACCACGGCACGATCCTCGAGACCTCCGAGAAGGACTGGGACTTCTCGTTCGACCTCAATGCCCGGGCGATGTTCCGGCTGTGCAAGGCGTTCCTGCCGGCGATGCTGGCGCAGGGGCACGGCAACATCGTCAACATGGCCAGCGTCGCCGGCAGCGTGAAGGGCGTGCCCAACCGCTTCGTCTACGGTGCCTCGAAGGCGGCGGTGATCGGCCTGACCAAGTCGATCGCCATCGACTTCGTCACCAAGGGCATCCGCTGCAACGCCATCTGCCCCGGCACCGTCGAAACGCCGTCGCTGGGCGAGCGCATCGCCGCGCAGGGCGATGTCGAGAAGGCGCGCGCCGCCTTCATTGCCCGCCAGCCGATGGGCCGCCTCGGCAAGGCCGAGGAGATCGCCGCGCTGGCCCTCTACCTCGCCAGCGACGAGAGCTCCTACACGACCGGTGCCATCCACGTCATCGACGGTGCGCTGACCTGCTGATGCTGGAGCTGCGCCCCTCCTGCGAGTGCTGCGACCGCGACCTGCCGCCGGATTCGCCCGACGCCCGCATCTGCTCCTTCGAGTGCACCTTCTGTGCTGCCTGCGCGGATGGCGTGCTGAAGGGCCGCTGCCCGAACTGCGGCGGCGAGCTGGTGCGGCGGCCGGTCCGCCCGGCGGCGAAGCTCGCGAAGTTCCCGGCGACGACAACGCGGACGTTCAAGCCGGCCGGCTGCGGGCGCTGACCGGGGCGCGCCGCCGGCAGCCGGCATGGCGGAGGAGACCGGCATGTGGCGCGAGATGGCGGCCGACGAGCGGCACGAGATCACGGTCGATGGCCACAAGGTGGTGGCCTACGGCTTCGGCAGCGGCGCGGAGACCGTGCTCTGCCTCAACGGCGGGCCCGGCCTGCCCTGCGACTACCTGCGCGACGCCCATTCCTGCCTGGTCGACCACGGCTACCGGGTCGTCGCCTTCGACCAGCTGGGCACCGGCGCCTCGGACCGGCCGACCGATCCGGCGCTGTGGACCATCAGCCGCTACGTCGCCGAGGTCGAGACGGTGCGCACGGCGCTCGGGCTCGGCCGGGTGCATCTCCTCGGCCACTCCTGGGGCGGCTGGCTGGGCATCGAGTACGCGCTGACCCATCCGGCGGCGCTGAAGACGCTGATCCTCGAGAACACCAACGCCGACATGCCGCACCTGATCGGCGAGCTGGAGCGGCTGCGGGCGGCGCTGGGCCCGGAGACGGTGGCGATGATGCAGCGCCACGAGGCCGAGGGCACGCTCGACCATCCCGAGTACCAGGCGGCCGTGACGATCCTCACCTACCGCCATGTCTGCCGGCTGCAGCACTGGCCGGCGCCGGTCCGCCGCTCGCTGGACGACTGGAACATGGGCCCCTACGGCACGATGCAGGGCCCCAACGAGTTCCTGTTCACCGGCAACCTCAAGGACTGGAACCGCGTCGCCGAGCTGCACCGGATCGCCGTGCCGGTGCTGATCACGACCGGCCTGCACGACGAGCTGACCCCGGCCTGCGCCCTGCGCATGAAGCTGCACCTCAAGGACGCCGAGCTGCACGTCTTCCCGAACAGCAGCCACATGCCGTTCTACGAGGAGCCGCAGCTCTACTTCCCGGTGCTGACGGCGTTCCTGAAGCGGCACACCGGCTGACGCCGCTCAGAACCCGCCGCGGACCTCGCCGTTCGGGCGCTGGTCGCCGGTCATGCTGACGACGCGCAGGCCGCCGTTCTCGCGGCTGAAGGTGAACTGCCGGCTCTCGAAGCCCTCGCAGCGGGCGAGCATGCTGAGCTCGTCGCTTCGGAAGCCGCGGTCGGAATAGTAGAAGTAGCGGACGTCGAGGACGACGCGGTCGGGCGTGTCCTCGACCACCTTGAGCGCCGTGATGTCGCGCATCCGCGGCACCGCGCAGAACGCGTTCCGCTCCCAGGCGCGGCCGGCGTAGAAGTCGCGGACCTGCTGGTCGAGTCCGGGCTGGGCGAACTGCTGGTCGAGCATCGGGGTGCAGCCCGCGAGCAGCAGGGCGCCGAGACCCAGGGCCAGGATGGTGCGACGCATCGTTCGGTTCCTCCGGTGGCTCAGGCGGCCTCGACCGCCTCGATCGCCGCCTCGGCCTCCAGCCAGCGTTCCTCGGCGGCCTCGATCAGCCCGGCCAGCTCCTTCTCGCGCCGCTGCAGCGCGGCGAGGTCGTCGCCGGCCTTGCCGTAGGTGGCGGGGTCGGCGAGCCGGGCCCGCAGCATCGCCCGCTCGCGGTCGAGCCGCGCCACCTCGCGCTCGGCGTCGCGCGCCGCGCTACGCAAGGGAACCAGCTTCGCCCGCCGCTCGGCCGGCGACAGCCGCGGGCCGTCGGCGGCACCGTTGCCGGCCTGGCCGCCGCGGGGCTCGGCCGAGCGCTGCTCGAGCAGCCAGCGACGATAGTCGTCGAGGTCGCCTTCCCAGGGGCTTACCCGGCCGTCGGCGACGAGCCACAGCCGGTCGGCAGTGAGCTCGACGAGATGGCGGTCGTGGCTGACGATGATCACGGCACCCGAGAACTCGTTGACCGCCTCGACCAGGGCCTGGCGGCTATCGATGTCGAGATGGTTCGTCGGCTCGTCGAGGATCAGGACGTGCGGCGACTTCACGCACATCAGGGTGAAGCACAGCCGTGCCTTCTCGCCGCCGGAGAGCTGGCCGGCCGGGGTCTCGGCCTTGTGCTGGATCAGGCCGAACCGGGCGAGGCGGGCGCGCAGCTGCTGGTCGCGCTCCTGCGGCAGCACGCGGCGAAGGTGCTCGATGCCGCTCGCCCCTGGGTCGAGGTCCTCGATCTGGTGCTGGGCGAAGAAGGCGACCTCGAGGCCGCGCGCGCGGACCAGCTCGCCCTGCATCGGCTCGAGCCGCCCGACCACCAGCTTGGCGAAGGTCGACTTGCCGTTGCCGTTGGCGCCGAGCAGGGCGATGCGGTCGTCCGGGTCGATGCGCAGGGACAGGCCGTCGAGGACGACCCGCTCGCCGTAGCCGACGCGGACCCGGTCCATGGTCACCAGCGGCGGCGCCGGCACCGCGCCCACCGGAAACGAGAACACGATCTCCGGCTCGACGAGGGCCTCGGCGATCGGCTGCATCTTTTCGAGCAGCTTGATCCGGCTCTGCGCCTGGCGGGCCTTGCTGGCCTTGTAGCGGAAGCGGTCGACGAAGGCCTGGATGCGGGCCCGCTCGCCCTCCTGGCGGGTGCGCGCCTTCTCGGCGAGCTCCAGCTTCTCGCGCCGGGTCCGCTCGAAGGCGTCGTAGCCGCCGGCATAGAGGGTCAGGCGCCGGCCCTCGAGGTGCACCGTCTTCTGCGGCACGCTGTTGAGCAGGTCGCGGTCGTGGCTGACCAGCAGCAGGGTGCGCGGGTAGGCGCGCAGATGCTCCTCGAGCCACATCGTCGCCTCAAGGTCGAGGTGGTTGGTGGGCTCGTCGAGCAGCAGCAGGTCGGGCTCGAGGAACAGCGTCGCCGCCAGCGCCACGCGCATCCGCCAGCCGCCGGAGAAGCTCGACAGCGGCCGCTTCTGGTCGGCGTCGGCGAAACCCAGCCCCTTGAGGATGGTCGACGCCCGCGCCTCGGCCTGGTGCGCGCCGATGTCGGCCAGCCGGGTCTGGATCTCGGCGATGCGGTTGGGATCGTGCGCGTCGCGCGCCTCGGCCAGCAGCTGGGCGCGCTCCTTGTCGGCGGCCAGCACCGACTCGAGCGGCGTGGTCGATCCGCCCGGCGCTTCCTGCGCCACGGCGGCGAGGCGGGCATCGGAGCGGATCCGCAGCGAGCCCGCATCCAGCGTCAGCTCGCCCAGGATCAGCTTGAGCAGCGTCGTCTTGCCGGTCCCGTTGCGGCCGACCAGCGCGTAGCGCCCGCCGGCCGGCAGGTGCAGGGTCGCGTTCTCGAGCAGCGGCCGCCCGGCGATCCGCAGCGTGGCATCGTTGAGGTGCAGCATGGCGCCGGGCCGATAGCATGCGACGGCGGGTGCGGAGAAGGCGGGGCTGCGGTATGCACCCCCAAGCGACAAGGACACCGCGATCTATCGGACAGGTGCGTTGCGCGACATTTTCGATCTCGAAAGGCTTCCCCCAGCTGTCGATGCGTTCCTGCGGGACAGCAATCCTTGGTGGACAAACAGTGCCGGACCGCCCTTGCCGCCCTATCGTCGGTGGGCGTTCGGTGCAATTCAGCGTCGCCTCGATAGTGGGCTTGCACCGATTGTCGTGGTCCGAGGCCCGCGGCAGGTCGGCAAGACGACGATTCAGCAGCAGATCATTCTTGACCTGCTTCGCAACCGGAACGTCCCGCCAACGCACGTCATCCGGGTTCAGTTCGACGATCTGCCGTCTCTGCGCGGCATCGCCGATCCGATGCTGGCGCTGACCCGATGGTACGAGAGCCGCATCCTTGGCAAATCCTGCAACCAGGCCGCCCAGGACGGCCAACCGGTATGGCTGTTCTTCGACGAGGTGCAGAATCAGCGGGACTGGGCACCGCAACTCAAGTCTCTGGTCGACGGCCGTGCGGTCAAGGTCCTGGTGACCGGCAGCTCGGCGCTTCGTATCGAGGCCGGGCGTGACAGCCTTGCCGGTCGAATCACCCAGGTTGAGCTGGGGACGCTGCTGCTAAGGGAGATTGCAGGCCTCCAAGGGAATGCCGATGTGCCCTCCCTTCTTGGCGACAATGGCCTCGACAAGCTGCTGCGCACCGATTTCTGGGAGGAAGCGCAGAGCTTCGGAGTCAGGCACCGTGTCGCACGCGACCAGGCCTTCGCCGCGTTCTCCGCGCGTGGCGGCTACCCGTTGGCACATGCCCATCCCGACATCGCCTGGCCCGAGATTGCCGACCAACTGAACGAGACTGTCATCAAGCGTGCCATCCAGCATGACCTGCGCATGGGTGAGCAAGGTCGCAAACGAGATCCTCAACTCCTCGAGGAGGTCTACCGGCTGGCCTGCCGGTACGCGGGCCAGGCTCCCGGCCAGGCCGTCTACGTATCGTCCATCCAGCAGACGTTGAACGCGAACGTCGGGTGGCAGCGGGTGCTGACCTACCTGCGCTTTCTTGACGGGGCGATGCTCCTTCGCCTCGTAGAGCCCTTGGAAATCAGGCTGAAGAAGCGCAAGGGCAACGCGAAGCTGTGCCTCTGCGATCATGGATTGCGTGCAAGCTGGCTGCAGGAGGTCATCCCGATCGATCCTGCCGCCCTTCAGCTCGCACCGCATCTGGCAGATCTCGCTGGCCGGATCGTCGAAAGCGCAGTGGGCTATTTTCTGTCGGGAATTCCCCATCTGGACGTCGCCCATTTTCCGGAACGAGGCGCCGAGCCGGAAGTTGACTTCATTCTCACCATCGGAGAGAAGAGGATCCCTCTGGAGGTTAAATATCGATCAAAAATTGACCCTCATCGCGATACACTTGGCCTACAAACTTTTCTGGAGAAATCAGTATATGGCGCACCTTTTGGTATCCTCGTTTCCATGAATGACAATGTGACCGTGCCAGATCCACGCATCCGATGCATATCTTTGCCTTCCTTGCTTTGGACACGGTGAAAGCCGAGGATCGAGTTCGCAAAGGTCGGTTGCGCATCGCTGGGGAAGGCCATGGCCACAGCAGCTACAAGAAGGCCGCCCGCCGCTTGCATCGCCTGCGTCTTCGACCGAACATGGTCCGATGGGAGGCAGGCCTGATGGTGCAGATCACCTTCACGTCGAACCTGCAGAAGCACCTGCCCTGCGCCAGCATGGACGTGGCGGGGGCGACGGTGCGCGAGGTGCTGGAGCGGGTGTTCGAGGCGAACCCGCGGCTGCGCTCCTACCTGCTCGACGACCAGCAGCGGCTGCGGCGGCACGTCAACGTCTACGTCGACGACCGGCCGGTGGCGGACCGGCTGCGGCTGGCCGACCCGGTGGCACCGGGCAGCCGGCTCTACGTGTTCCAGATGCTGACGGGAGGCTGAGATGGGCGAGCCGCGCCTGCTGGTGGCGACGCGCAAGGGACTGTTCCGCTTCCGCCGCAAGGGAGACGGCTGGACCGCCGGGCCGCCGTCCTTCCTCGCCGAGCCGGTGTCGGCGGTCCTGGCCGACCCGCGCGACGGGGCGCTCTACGCGGCGCTGCGGCTGGGCCATTTCGGGGTCAAGCTGCACCGCTCGGACGACGGCGGCGACAGCTGGACCGAGCTGCCGGCCCCGGCCTTCCCCGCGGCCGGCGACGGCGATGCGGCCGCCCCCTCGGTCGACATGATCTGGACGCTCGAGGGCGGCGGGGCGGACCGGCCGGGCGTGCTCTTCGCCGGGACGCTGCCCGGCGGGCTGTTCCGCAGCGCCGACCGCGGCCAGTCCTGGGCGCTGGTCCGCTCGCTGTGGGACCTGCCCGAGCGGGCGTCGTGGAGCGGCGGCGGCTACGACATTCCGGGCATCCACAGCATCCGCGTCGACCCGCGCGACAGCCGGCGCATCACCCTAGCCGTCTCGGTCGGCGGGATCTGGAAGTCGGACGACGGCGGCGACAGCTGGCGCGTCACCGGCCACGGCCTGCGCGCCGACTACCAGCCGCCCGGCATGGAGCACGACCCGCTGGTCCAGGACCCGCACCGGCTGGCCTTCGGCCCGGCCGACAGCGGCGTCGCCTGGTGCCAGCACCACAACGGCATCTTCCGCTCCGACGACGATGCGGAGCGGTTCGTGGAGCTCAGCGAGGGTGCCCGGCCCTATGTCTTCGGCTTCGCCGTCGCCGCCCACCCGCACGACCCGGCCACGGCCTGGTTCGTGCCGGCGGTCAAGGACGAGTGCCGCGTCCCGGTCGGCGCACGCCTGGCGGTGCGGCGGACCCGCGACGGCGGCCGCAGCTGGGAGACGCTGACCGACGGGCTGCCGGCGGGCGACAGCTACGACCTCGTCTACCGTCACGCCCTCGACGTCGACGGCAGCGGCCGGCACCTCGCCATGGGCTCGACCACCGGCAACCTGTGGAGCAGCGACGACGGCGGCGAGCGCTGGAGCCTCGTCTCGGCCAACCTGCCGCCGATCGCCCAGGTCGCCTTCGCCTGAGCCGGAGAGGCTTCGTCTCGCCTTGACCCGTGGCGCCGCCGCGCCGCACCATCCCGTTGGGAACGAACGGGAACGCAAGGCATGGCGGCGTCGGCGCCGGTCGGCGGGGCGACAGCGGACGGGCATGCGGCGATGCCGCCGGCGGCCCGCAGCCTCGTCATCGGTGCCATCGGCATCGTCTTCGGCGACATCGGCACCAGCCCGATCTACGCCATCAAGGAGACCTTCGGCGATTCCGGGCGGATGCCGCTGAACGAGCCGACCGTGCTCGGCGTCCTGTCGGTGATGTTCTGGTCGCTGATCGTCATCGTCACGATCAAGTACGTCGCCATCGTGCTGCGCGCCGACAACCGCGGCGAGGGCGGCGTGCTGGCGCTGAGCGCGCTGGCGCAGCGCGGCGGCGGCTCGAAGACCCGGCGCTGGGTGATCATGGGCCTCGCCGTCGCCGGCCTCGGCCTGTTCTACGGCGACGGGCTGATCACCCCGGCGATCTCGGTGCTGTCGGCGGTGGAGGGACTCGAGACCGTGCAGCCCGGGCTCGAGCGCTGGGTGCTGCCGCTGACCGTCGTCCTGCTGTTCGGCCTGTTCGCCATCCAGCGCTTCGGCACGGCGCTGGTCGGCGCCCTGTTCGGGCCGGTGATGCTGCTGTGGTTCTCGGTGCTGGCGCTGATGGGCCTCGTGCAGCTGGTCCAGCACCCCGACATCCTGCGCGCCCTCGACCCGCGCTGGATCGTGCATCTGTTCCGCACCGAGGGCTTTGCCGCCTTCGCGGCGCTGGGGGCGATGGTGCTGTGCGTCACCGGGGCCGAGGCGCTCTACGCCGACATGGGCCATTTCGGGCGGCGACCGATCCGCGTCGCCTGGCTGGGTCTCGTGCTGCCGGCGCTGGTCCTCAACTATTTCGGCCAGGGCGCGCTGATCCTGCGGGTGCCGCAGGCCGTCGAGCACCCGTTCTTCCACATGGCCCCGGCCTGGACCACGGTCGGCCTCGTGATCCTCGCCACCTTCGCCACCATCATCGCCTCCCAGGCGGTGATCTCGGGGGTGTTCTCGCTGACCCGGCAGGCCATCCTGCTCGGCTACCTGCCGCGCATGACCGTCCGCCACACCTCGGCGCACGAGGTCGGGCAGATCTACATCCCCAAGGTCAACTGGCTGCTGGCGGCGGGCGTGCTGGCGCTGGTGCTGGGGTTCGGCTCGTCGAACGCGCTGGCCTCGGCCTACGGCATGTCGGTGACCGGGGCCATGGGCACCGTCACCGTGCTGGCCGCCATCGTCGCGGTGACGATGTGGCGCTGGCCGGTCTGGGTGGCGGCGCTGGTGTTCGGCCCGCTGCTCGCCGTCGAGCTTGCCTACGTCGCCGCGAACACGCTGAAGATCCCGCACGGCGGCTGGTTCCCGCTGGCCGTCGGGCTGGGCTTCGCCCTGCTGGTGATGACCTGGTACCGCGGCCGCCGCATCGTCGCCCGGCACGTCTACGGCGGGGCGCTGGCGCTCTCGACCTTCATCGACACCCTGTCGAGCCCGCAGAACCGGGTCGCCGGCACGGCCGTGTTCATGACCGGCAACACCGACGTCGTGCCGAACGCGCTGCTGCACAACCTCAAGCACAACAAGGTGCTGCACGAGCGCATCGTGATCATGACCGTGCGGACGACCGACGAGCCGCACGTGCCGCCGGCCGAGCGGGTCGAGGTCGAGCGCCTCGGCAAGGGCTTCTTCCGGGTCCGGGCCCGCTTCGGCTTCATGGACAGCCCCGACGTGCCGGCGACGCTGGAGCTCTGCCGCGAGCACGGGCTGGCCATCGACCCGATGCTGACCTCGTTCTTCCTCGGCCGCGAGACGCTGATCCCCTCGCCGCGCCCGGAGATGAGCCGCGTGCAGGAGCGGCTGTTCATCGCCATGACCGCCGCTGCCGAGAGCGCCACCGCCTGGTTCGCGATCCCGCCGGACCGGGTGGTCGAGCTGGGCACGCAGGTCGAGATTTGATCCGCCGGCGCCGCGTGGCATCCTGACCGCTCGCGCCAAGGGCCGGACGGGAGACGGAGATGGTGAGCCAGGCTGACTTCACGGCGGAGGAATGGCAGCTGCTGCTCGAGGCCCCGGTGCTGGCCGGCATGGCGGTGACGGCGGCCGAGCCCAGCGGCGTCTGGGGCCTGCTCAAGGAGAGCTTCGCCGCCGGCGGGGCCCTCGCCCGCGCCCGCACCGACGCTGCCGCCAACCCGCTGGTGAAGGCGGTGGCCGATGCCTATGCCGGGGCCGAGGGCCGCGCCGCCGCGCGCGAGGGCCTGCGCGCCCAGCTGGGTGGCGGCCCGCCGGGCGAGCTGAAGCAGAAGGCCATCGCCGGGATGACCCGGGCCCTCGCCGCGGTCGCCGCCAAGGACGCGGCCGACGCCGCCGCCTTCCGCGACTGGCTCGAGGATACCGCCCGCCATGTCGCCGAGGCCTCGACCGAGGGCGGCTTCCTCGGCTTCGGCGGGGTACGTGTCAGCGACGCCGAGAAGGCGACGCTGGCCGAGATCGAGACGGCGCTGCGGGCGATCGCCTAGGACGGCCGCGGCAGCAGCGGCGCGATCGGGCGGCCGTCCATCCGCGCGGCGACCGGGATCCCCGCCATCGCCTGGAAGGTGGCGGTGAGGTCGATCGAGTCGCGGACCTCGTTGCCGCGGCCCGGCACGATGCCGGGTCCGGCGGCGATGCAGAACCCGTCGGCGGCATGGTTGCCGCTGCGGCCGGACGGGTAGGGGGCTCCGCGCGTCCAGCGCAGCTCGCCGTGGCCGGCGCGCCAAACGCCGTCGACCTCGCGCGCGGCAAGGTCGGTGCGGAAGAGGACGACCAGGTCCGGCAGGTGCGGCCGGTCGGGATGGTCGCGGCCGACGAGCGCATCGGTGTCCTGGATTTCGCCGATGATCGGCTCGTCGCTGCCGAGCGTGCGGATCTCGCGCAGGGCCGTGGCGATCGCCTCGAGCAGGGCCGGCGCCTCGGCCGGGTCGACGATGCCCTCGCGCTCGCGGCCCCTGAGGTTGAGGCGGACATAGCCCTCGGGCTCGCCCGGCAGCGTCAGCACCGGCGTGTGGCGCCAGGCGGTGAGCAGCGGCGAGGCGAGACCGACGACGCGGTCGGCGACCGCCTCGGGCAGCTGCGCCATGGCGTTGCGGACCAGCGAGCCCGGCAGGCTGGCGCGAAGGCGGCCGGCCAGGGTCGGCTGCCCGGCCGCTGCCGGCGGCAGCACCAGCTGCCGCATCATGGCGGCGAAGTGGTAGGACCAGCCGTTGGCGGGCTCCATGCCGTAGGGCGAGAACAGCGCCACGGTGGCCTGGTCGCCGGTCGCGGCGAGCAGGGTGCCGATGGCGGCATCGAGCCCGGCATGGATGGCGGCGTGCGCGCCCTCGAGGCGCTCGCGCTGCGCCGCCGGCAGGGCGCCGGCGTCCAGCTGCGACAGGTCCCACAGATAATGCCCGGCGCGGTGCGGGGCGGCGAAGACGAGGACCAGGCAATCAGGCCGGCGCTCGGCGAGGATCCGCGCCCCCAGCCCGGCGGCCGCCTGCGTCGCTCGCAGGACCTCGTCGCGGATCGCCTCGAGCCCGTCGGCGGTCGGCGGGTGGTAGGGATCGGCGCCGAGCAGGGGCCGGCCCAGCCGCGCCCCGTCGGCATCGGCGAGGTCGGCCGGGCGCACCGTCAGCCGCTGGTCGTTGGTCTTCTGCCAGCCCTTGACGAACACGTCGGCACCCCAGGCGCTGCCGTCGGCGGTCTGCGGCACGTCGATCACCGCCACCTTCCGGCCGGCGTCGACGAGGTCGGCCCAGAACGGCCGGCGCGGCTCGACGCCGCCGTCGCGGGCATGGCCGAAGCCCATGCTCGCCGGCCGCCAGTACTTGGCGAAGTACCAGGGCGACACGTCCACGCCCTCGACCAGCCGCATCCAGCTGTTGGCGTGGAAGCCGTGGAGGCGGTTGCGGACCGGCACGGTGAAGCCGCGGGCCATGAGCCGCGCCAGGTTCGGCATCCGCCCGGCTGCGGCGTCGCTCTCGAGGCGGGCGAGCGAGGCGGAATCGACCCCGATCAGCAGCAACGGGCTGGCGGCGGCCCGGTCAGACATCAGGCGATGGTGTAGCCGCCATCGACGACCAGCTCGGCGCCGTTGACCATGCCGGCCGCACCGCTGGCCAGGTAGAGGGCCGCCAGCGCGATCTCCTCGGGCTGGGCGAAGCGGCGGCTGGGGATGGTCTTCTTGAACGCCTCGCCGACCTCGCCGGCCCAGACCTTGCGGCCGAGCTCGGTCTCGACGACGGTCGGCAGGATGGCGTTGCTGGTGATGCCGTGCGGCCCCCACTCCAGCGCCAGGACGCGGCTCAGGCCGAGCAGGCCGGCCTTGCTGGCGCAGTAGGCGAGATGGCCGTCCAGCGCGATCACCGCCGCCTGCGACGCCATGTTGACGATCCGGCCGCCCTGGCCCCTGGCGAGCATCGCCTTGCCGACCTCGCGCGCCCAGAGGAACGTGCCGCGCATGTTGACGGCGATGGTCTCGTCCCACAGCGCCGTGTCGGTGGCCTCGGCCCTGGCGAGCCGGGCGATGCCGGCATTGTTGATCAGGATGTCGATGCCGCCGGCCGTGGCCACGACATCGGCCACGACCGCCGCCGTGCGCGCCTCGTCGGTGACCTCCGCGACGTAGCTCAGATGCGCCGGGCCGAACTGCCGGGCCGTCGCATGCACGGCCTCGATCCGGTCGACCAGCACCAGCCGCGCGCCGCGCTCGGCGAACAGCGCCGCGATCGCGACGCCGATGCCGCCGGCAGCGCCGGTGATCACGGCGACCTTGCCGGTGAGGTCGAAGGCGGCGGCGAAGGAGAACGGAGCGGTGGTCATGGCGAGAGCCGGTCGCGGTGGCACTTACCGCGGCACAGGCTGGCGCGCCGCGGACGTCCCGTCATTCGACGCCGCTGGCGGTGCCGTCAACCGAAAGGGGCCGTAAACGGCAGCTCAAGCAGACGAAACGGGGGAGCCGAAGCTCCCCCGTCGATGCGGCTGCTGCTGCTGCCGGCTCAGGCGGCGGCGAGGAGGACCTTCTCGAGGCGCTTGGTGGCCTCGGCCTCGTCGACGCGGTCGATGGCGGCGACCTCGCGGGCGAGGCGCTCCAGCGCCGCCCGGTACATCTGGCGCTCCGAGTAGGACTGCTCGGTGTCGTCCGAGCGGTGCAGCTCGCGGACCACCTCGGCGATCGAGACCGGGTCGCCCGAGTTGATCTTGGCCTCGTACTCCTGGGCGCGGCGGCTCCACATCACCGTGCGCTTCGGCCGGGTCTTGATCTTCAGGGCGTCCAGCGCCGACTGGATCTTCTCGCGCGAGCTCAGCTTGCGCATGCCCGACTTCGGCGCCTTGTCGACCGGCACGCGCAGGATCAGCCGCTCGTTCTCGAAGGCCACGACGTACATCTCGAGCTCGATGCCGGCGATGGACTGGGTCTCGATTCCGGTGATGCGGCCGACGCCGTGCGACGGGTAGACGATGTAGTCCCCGGAGGCGAAGGCGAGCTTCTTGACGGTCAAGGCGGATCTCCGACGTCGTGGCGCAAGCGTGGCCCGCCCAGACCTCGACCTCCGACCCGAACGACCGCCAAACCCTCCCCCGGCCGCGGATGCGACCGATCCGGCAAGCAACGGGGAGGCGTGAAGCGGCGTAGGGGACCGGCGACCGAAACGCTGAGGGTCACCTTCTTCGCTTGTCTCAAGATATCAACAAATTAGCACAAAAATCCCGCCAGCGCCAGAGGTCCGGCGCATGGCAGGAGCGCGATTTAATCTTCCGGACACCCGCCGGTCAGCCCGGCGGGAGCATCGGTCAGCTACCCTGACCCGGCTCGGAACTGAAGTGCTTGGCGAACTTGTCCTTAACGCCCTTGAACTCGTCGGCGTCGGCGGGAGCCTCGCGCTTGCGGGTGATGTTGGGCCAGGCACCGGTCGAGTACTGGCGATTGAGCTCGAGCCACTTCTCGGCCTCACCTTCGGTGTCGGGGAGGATCGCCTCGGCCGGGCACTCGGGCTCGCAGACGCCGCAGTCGATGCACTCGTCCGGGTTGATCACCAGCATGTTCTCGCCCTCGTAGAAGCAATCCACGGGGCAGACCTCGACGCAATCCATGTACTTGCAGCGGATGCAGGCCTCGGTGACCACATAGGTCATAGAGCACTCCACGACAGCGAACGGCGACCGCGGCTGGCCCTATAGCGCGCTCCGCGGCCCTCGGCTACCGCCGCTGGAACAGCCGCTCGAGGTCTTCCCTGCGCAGCTGGACGTAGGTCGGCCGGCCATGGTTGCACTGCCCGGCGTTGGGGGTTGCCTCCATCTGTCGCAGCAGCGCGTTCATCTCGGCCGGCAGCAGCCGCCGCCCGGCGCGGACGCTGCCATGGCAGGCCATGGTGGCGGCCACCCGCTCGAGCGCCTCCTTCAGCGCCAGCGCCTCGCCGAGCTCGGCCAGGCCGTCGGCGAGGTCGCGCACCAGCGCCGCGGCGGCGGTGGTGCCGAGCATGGCCGGCGTCTCGCGCACCAGCACCGCCCCCTCGCCGAAGGCCTCGAGGACGAGCCCCAGTTCCTCCAGCTCGCCGGCCCGCGCCAGCAGGCGCCGCCGCTCGCCGGGCTCGAGCTCGACGATCTCGGGCAGCAGCAGGGCCTGGCGGCGGACCCCGCCGGCGGTCAGCTCCTGCTTCAGGCGCTCGTAGACGATGCGCTCATGGGCGGCATGCTGGTCGACGAGGACGAGGCCCTGGGCGTTCTGGGCCAGCACGTAGCCGTCGAGCAGCTGGGCCAGGGCGGCGCCCAGCGGATGCGCCGCGGCATCGGGCGGTGCCTCGGCCGGGGCCCGGGCGGCCGGGGCGCCGAGGTCGAGGCCGGGCGCCTGGAACGCCGTCGCCGCCTCGGCGAGGCCGCGCGCCACCGGCCGGGCCGGCGGCCCGCCGGCCGTCCCCAGCCGGCCGAGGGCGGCCGGGCCCAGGGTCGGGGCGGTGCGGTGGCCGTGCTCGGCCAGCGCCCGCCGCAGGGCGCCGACGATCAGGCCGCGGACCAGCCCGCTCTCGCGGAAGCGGACCTCGGCCTTGGCCGGGTGGACGTTGACGTCGACCAGCGAGGGCTCGACCTCGAGCCATAGCGCCGCCACCGGCTGGCGGTCGTGGAACAGGAGGTCGCTGTAGGCGGCGCGCAGGGCACCCTTGAGCAGCTTGTCCTGCACCGGCCGGCCGTTGACGAGCAGGATCTGGTGGCGGGTGTCGGTGCGGCTGGCGGTCGGCAGCCCGATCAGCGCGTCGAGGCGCAGGCCCTCGCGCTCGGCCTCGACGGCGATGGCGGCCTCGCGGAACGTCCGCCCCAGCACCGCGCCGGCGCGGGCGAGGCGGGCCTCGGCCAGCGGGCCCGGCTGGCGCTCGACCCGCCAGGTCTCGCGGCCGTCGACGCTGAGGCCCAGCGCCACGCCGGGTGCCGCCAGCGCCAGCCGCTTCAGCGTCTCGCCGACCAGCTCGGTCTCGGTGCGCTCGGCGCGCAGGAACTTCAGCCGCGCCGGGGTACGGTAGAACAGGTCGCGGACCTCGACCCGGGTGCCCGGCGGGCCGGCGCCGGGACGGACCTCGCCGACCTCGCCACCGTCGACCTCGAGGCGCCAGGCGCTGTCGGCGGTGGCCGTGCGGCTGAGGATGCGCAGGCGGGCGACGGCGCCGATCGACGGCAGCGCCTCGCCGCGAAAGCCGTAGCTGGCGATGCGGATCAGCTGGTCGTCGTCGAGCTTGGAGGTGGCGTGGCGCTCGACCGCCAGCGGCAGCTCGCCCGGCGGGATGCCGTGGCCGTCGTCGCTGACCGCGATCAGCGTGCGGCCGCCGCCCTCGATGGCGACGTCGACGCGCGTCGCCCCGGCGTCCAGCGCGTTCTCGACCAGCTCCTTGACCACCGAGGCCGGGCGCTCGACGACCTCGCCGGCGGCGATGCGGTTGACCAGCGTCTCCGGCAGGCGGCGGATGGCGCGCAAGCGGCGGGCCTCAGCTGGAGGGATCGATCCCCTTCGGATCGCCGACGATGGTAACCAGCAGCGGCTGGTCGAACAAACGCCGGGCGACGCGGCGGACGTCCTCGAGGGTGACGGCCTCGATGTAGCCGTTGCGGCGATCGAGGAAGTCGATGCCGAGGTCCCACAGCATCATCCCGCCCAGGGTCTTGGCGACGGCGTCGTTGCTGGTCAGGCGCAAGGGGAAGGAGCCCGTCAGGTAGGTCCGGGCGTTGGCCAGCTCGGTGGCGTCAACCTCGCCCGCCGCCATCTTCGCGAGCTCGGCGCGCAGGAGCTCCAGCGACAGCGCCACCTGCTCGTTGCGGGTGGCGAGGCCACCGATCCACAGCGGCGAGAGCTCGCTGTCCTCGAGGTAGGAGTAGACCGAGTAGGCGAGCCCGCGCTTCTCGCGGATCTCCTCGAGCAGGCGTGAGCTGAAGCCACCGCCGCCGAGGATGTAGTTGGCGACGTGCGCGGCGTAGTGGTCGGGATCGTGCCGGGCGATGCCGGCATGGCCGAAGCGGACGACGCTCTGCGGGATCGGCATCGGCACGACGCGGACCCGGCCGGCGGCCGGCTGCACCGCCGGCAGCTCGGCCCGGGCGATGCCGGACGGCAGGTCGCCGAAGACCTCGTCGAGCACGCGGGCCAGCGTCGCGGGGTCGATGTCGCCGGAGACGCCGATCGACAGCCGGTCGCGGTTGAGGCGGCTGGCGGCGCAGGCGCGCAGGGCGGCGGTGTCGATGCCGGCGATGCTGTCGAGGCTGCCCTGGACCGGGCTGGCATAGGGGTGGCCGGCGAAAGCCTCCTCGCGCCAGCTGCGCGAGGCGACGTATTCCGGGTCGGTCGAGCGCCGGCGCAGGCTGGCGGTGAGCTGGCCGCGCACCCGCTCGACCGGCTCCTCGTCGAAGCGCGGCGCGGTCAATGCCAGGCGCAGCAGTGCCCAGGCCTGGCCGCTGTTGGCGGTGAGCGTGCGCAGCTCGACCGACAGGCTGTCGCGGTGCGCCTCGATCTCGAGGCGGATGGCGTCGTCCTCGAGCGCCTGGCGGAAGGTCTGGCTGTCCAGCTCGCCGGCACCCTCGTCGAGCAGGCAGGCCATCATGTTGGCGAGCCCGGCCTGGCCCGGCGGATCGAGGGCGGCGCCGCCGCCGATGTGGGCGACCAGCGAGATGATCGGCAGCGACGGCTCGTGGATCAGGTAGGCGCGCAGGCCGCCCGGGCTGACGACTTCCTGGACGTGGCCGGCGCGGGCCGCCACGACGCTGGACGGGCTCATCGGCAGGCGCTCCGGCTCAGGTGGCCGACAGGAGGCGGGCGGTGACGGCGCGGCGGCGCTCGAAGACGTGGCGGGCGGCGGCATGCACCTGCTCGGGCGTCACCGCGGCGATGCGCTGCGGCCAGCTCTCGATCTCGGCGATCGACTGGCCGGTGGTCAGCGAGATGCCGATGACCTGGGCGGCGCCCATCAGCGTGTCGCGGGCGTAGATGGCCTCGGCCAGCATGCGGCGCTGGGTGCGGGCGACCTCGGCGGCGTCGATGCCGTCGGCCAGCACGGCGGCGATCTCGGCGTCGAGTGCCGCCTCGAGCGCGTCCAGCTCGGCCCCGGGCCGCGGCGTCGCGTAGATGCGGAACGACGACAGGTCGAGGGTGGCGGCGTTGTAGTAGGTGCCGGCACCGGCGGCGAGCCCGAGCTCGACGACGAGGCGGCGGTAGAGCCGGCTGGAGGCGCCGCCGCCCAGGGCCTCGCCCAGCACCGACAGGGCGTAGGTGTGCTCCCGGCCGGCGGAGGCGTAGCTCGGCGCCAGGTAGGAGCGGATCAGGTTGGGCTGGCGGACGCGCTCGTCGCTGAGCGCGATGCGCCGCTCGGCATGCTGCGGCGGCTCGGCGAGGCGCTGCCGTTCCGGCACCGGCCGGGCGGCGATGCCGCCGTACTTCTGCTCGGCCAGCGGGCGCAGCTCGTCGGCGGTGACGTCGCCGCAGACGACCAGGATGGCGTTGTTGGGCGCGTACCAGGTCCGGTAGAAGGCCTCGGCGTCCTCGCGGGTGTAGCCCTCGATCTCGTGCAGCCAGCCGATGACCGGCAGGCGGTACGGATGGTGCAGGTACTGCGCGGCGTTGAGCTCCTCGGCGAGCAGCGAGCTCGGCTCGTTGTCGACGCGCGAGCGGCGCTCCTCGACGATGACGTCGCGCTCCGGATAGACCAGCTCGTCGGCGAGGCGGAGGTTGACCATGCGGTCGGCCTCCATGTCCATCACCAGCGGCAGCCGGTCCTTGGCGATCATCTGGAAGTAGGCGGTGAAGTCCTGCCCGGTGAAGGCGTTGTCGTTGCCGCCGTTGCGCGCCACCACCTTCGAGAACTCGCCGGGCGCGATGCTGGCCGTGCCCTTGAACATCAGGTGCTCGAGGAAGTGCGGCAGGCCCGACTTGCCGGGCGGGCTGTCGGCGGTGCCGACCCGGTACCAGACCATGTGGGCGACGACCGGGGCGCGGTGGTTGGAGACGACCACGCACTCCATGCCGTTGGCGAGGGTGAAGGTGGCGGGATGGAACAGCCCGCCCGGCACCTCGCCCGGTCCCGGTGTCAGCCCGGCAATGCTCACGATCCCTCTCCGGTCGGCTCGCTCAGCGGCACGCTGCCGGTGCGCACCGTCACCGGTCCGGTGACCGACACGCCCTCGGCCCGCAGGCGCGCCGCCTCGGCCTGCGGATCAAGAGTAGTTCCCGGCGTCGCCTGGGACATGGCCCGGCGCTGGAAATCGAGGATGAACAGGAACCGGCTGTCGTCGATCGAGACCAGGTCGGTGCCCTCCTCGGCGATCTTGCGGCGGATGTCGGGGTCGGGCTGGGTCGGCAATTGGGCCAGCAGCGAGTTCTCGGCCGGGCTCGCCGTCTCCTCGGGCCGCGTCGTGGTCCCGGTCAGGGCGGTGCGCGCCTGCTCGGCGGGGGTCACCTCGGCCGGGCCGGTGGTACCCGGCTGCGGCGGGCGCAGCTCGAAGTCCGGCGGCAGGATCAGCGGCTGCCGGCGGACGATCTGGAACTCGTCGGGCGCGCGTTTGCCGATGCCGAAGGACTCCTGCACCGTGCCGTCGCAGCCGGCGACCAGGAGAAGCACCGGCAGGACCAGGGCCCATGCCCGCCGTCCGATCATGACGTCTGCCCCCGCAAGCCCGCCGCTGCCTTGCGGTCGGGTCGTAGTCCGTCGATCACGAGCAGCGCGGCACCGACGACGATGGCGCTGTCCGAGACGTTGAATGCCGGCCAGTGATAGCCGAAGGCATGGAAGTCGAGGAAGTCGACGACCGCACCGAGGCGCACCCGGTCGATCAGGTTGCCGATGGCGCCGCCGAGGACGAGGCCGAGGGCGAAGCGGGTCAGCGGCCGGGTCTCGCGGTACAGCCAGACCAGCAGCACCGCCGAGATCGCCAGGGCGAAGCCGCCGATCACCCAGAGGCCGTGCTCGCCGAGATCCTGCAGCATCCCGAAGCTGACGCCCTGGTTCCAGACCAGCACGATGTTGAAGAAGCCGGTCACCACGATCGGCGGGTCGGGCATCACCCAGTACAGGATCAGCCACTTGGTGAGCTGGTCGAGGACCAGCACCACGGCGGCGACGGTGAGACCGGTGCGCAAGCCTAGCGTCTCCCTCAGGCCGCGAGCGCGCCGACGGCGTCGTCGCAGCGCCGGCAGACATGCTGCGGGCTGGCCGCCACCTCGGGCAGCACCTGCCAGCAGCGCTGGCACTTCTCGCCGTTCGCCAGCTCCGGCACGACCGCCACGCCGGCGACGTCGTCGAGGGCGAAGGCGGCGGCCGGCGGCGCGTCGGTGCGCAGGCGCAGGGCGCTGGTGATCGCCAGCTCGGCCATGTCGAGGCCGTGCAGCAGCTCCAGATCTTCCTGCTGCAGGTGCAGCACCGGGGCGGCCTGCAGGCTGGCGCCGATGCGCTTCTCGCGGCGCTCGATCTCGAGCGCACCGGTGACGACGCGGCGGATGTCGCGGATCCGCTCCCAGCGCTCGCCGAGCGCCGGCTGGCGCCATTCCGGCGGTACCGCCGGGTAGGTGCGCAGGTGCACGCTGCCGTCCGTGTCCGGATGGCGGGCGAGCCAGGCTTCCTCGGTGGTGAACACCAGCACCGGCGCCAGCCACGCGGTCAGGCAGTCGAACACCCGGTCGAGCACGGTGCGGGCGGCCCGGCGGCGCGTGCTGTCCGGCCGGTCGCAGTAGAGCGCGTCCTTGCGGATGTCGAAGTAGAAGGCCGAGAGGTCGGTGGCGCAGAAGTTGTGCACGGCCCCGTAGAGCTTCGGGAAGTCGAAGTCCTCGGTGCACTGGCGGACCAGCCCGTCGAGCTCGGCCAGGCGGTGCAGCACCCAGCGCTCGAGCTCGGGCATCTCGGCATAGGCGAGGCGCTCGCCCTCGCCGAAGCCGTCGAGGTTGCCCAGGAGGTAGCGCAGGGTGTTGCGCAGGCGCCGGTAGGCGTCGGCCTGGCCCTTGAGGATCTCGGTGCCGATGCGGATGTCCTCGCTGTAGTCGGCGCTCACCGTCCACAGCCGCAGGATGTCGGCCCCGTGCGTCTTCATCAGGTCGATGGGCGAGACCACGTTGCCCAGCGACTTCGACATCTTGCGCCCCTCGGCGTCGACGACGAAGCCGTGGGTCAGCACGGCGTCGTAGGGGGCCCGGCCGCGGGTGCCGCAGCTCTCGAGCAGGCTCGAGTGGAACCAGCCGCGATGCTGGTCCGAGCCCTCGAGGTAGAGCGAGGCCGGCCACATCAGCTCGGGCCGCTGCTCCAGCACGATGGCGTGGGTCGAGCCGCTGTCGAACCACACCTCGAGGATGTCGTTGACCTTCTCCCAGTCGGCGGCGGCATAGCGGTCGCCCAGGAACTCCTGCGGATCGCGGATGAACCAGGCATCCGCCCCCTCGGCCTCGAAGGCCTGGGCGATGCGCTCGACCACCTCGGGATCGCGCAGCGGCTCGCCGGTGCGGCGGTTGACGAACACGGCGATCGGCACGCCCCACGAGCGCTGGCGCGAGACGCACCAGTCGGGCCGGGTCTCGATCATCGAGCGGATGCGGTTGCGGCCGCGGTCCGGCACCCAGCGGGTCTCGTCGATCGCCGCCAGCGCCTTGTCGCGCAGGCCGAGCGGTCCCTCCATCGGGATGAACCACTGGGCGGTGGCGCGGAAGATCAGCGGCGCCTTGGAGCGCCACGAGTGCGGATAGCTGTGCAGCAGCGTGCCGTGCGCCAGCAGGGCGCCCCGGGCGGTCAGCGCCTCCATCACCGGCTCGGCGGCCTTGAACACGTGCACGCCACCGAAACCCGGTGCGGCCTCGGTGTAGTGGCCGTCCTCGGCGACCGTGTCCGGCACCTCGAGGCCGTGGCGGGCGCCCAGCTCGAAGTCGTCCTCGCCGTGCGAGGGGGCGATGTGGACGAGGCCGGTGCCGTCGTCGGCGCTGACGAAGTCGCCGGGCAGCAGCGGCACGGCGAAGCCGTAGCCACCGGCGAGGCCGCGCAGCGGATGATGCGCCAGGGCACCCTCGAGGGCGCTGCCGTCGAGCTCGCGCTCGACCTCGTAGCCGGTGATCCTCGCATCCGCCGCCACCGCCGGCAGGCGGTCGACGGCGACCAGCAGCCGTTCGCCGACCCGGGCGAGGCTGCCCTCGGCCGCGCTCGTGACGCGGACCACGGCGTAGCGGATGTCCGGACCGTAGGCGACGGCCCGGTTGGCCGGCATGGTCCAGGGCGTGGTCGTCCAGATCACGACGGCGACGCCGTCCAGCGCCGGGTCCGGCACGCTGGCCAGCGGGAAGCGGACCCAGATCGTGGTCGACCTGTGGTCGTGGTACTCGACCTCGGCGTCGGCCAGCGCCGTCTTCTCGACGACCGACCACATCACCGACTTCTTGCCGCGGTAGAGCGAGCCGCCGAGCAGGAACTTGCCGAGCTCGCGGTAGATGCCGGCCTCGGACTTGTAGTCCATGGTCGTGTAGGGATTCGACCAGTCGCCGATGACACCCAGGCGCTTGAACTCGGCGCGCTGGATGTCGATCCAGCGCAGCGCGAACTCGCGGCATTCCTTGCGGAACGCGGCCACCGGGATGGCGTCCTTGTCCTTGCCCTTCTTGCGGTACTCCTGCTCGATCTGCCACTCGATCGGCAGGCCGTGGCAGTCCCAGCCGGGCACGTAGACGGCGTCCTTGCCCAGCATCTGCTGGGTGCGGTTGACCACGTCCTTGAGGATCTTGTTGAGCGCCGTGCCCATGTGGATGTGGCCGTTGGCATAAGGCGGCCCGTCGTGCAGCACGAACTTCGGCCGGCCCTGGCTCTCGGCGCGCTGGCGCTGCCAGAGCCCCATCCTCTCCCAGCGCTCGATCAGCGCCGGCTCGCGCGTCGGCAGGTCCGCCTTCATCGGGAAGTCGGTGCGCGGCAGGAACACGGTGTCGCGATAGTCTCGGGTCATCGGAATGCTTCGTTCGTTCAGGCGGCGAGGCTGTGCCGGGCGCTCAGGCAATCCCGCTCGATCTGGGCCTTGAGCTCGTCGATGCCGGCGAACTTGCGCTCGCCGCGCAGTCGCTCGACGAAGGTGACGCGCAGCCGCTCGCCGTAGAGGTCGCGCCCGCCTTCCAGCAGGTGGACCTCGAGCAGGAGCGAACGGCCGTCGAAGGTAGGCCGGCGGCCGAGGTTGGCAACGCCGGGGTGCCAGGTCATCCGCGAGCCGCGGCCGCGGCCGACGCGCACGGCGTAGACGCCGATCGCCGGCAGGACGAGGCGCTGGTCGAGCGGGTGGACGTTGGCGGTCGGGAAGCCCAGGGTTCGGCCGCGCCGGTCGCCGGGACGGACGATGCCGTCGATGGCGTAGGGATAGCCGAGCAGGCGGTTGACGGTGGCGATCTCGCCGGCCGCCAGCAGGTCGCGGATGCGCGACGAGGAGACCGGGCCGTCGTCCTCGAGCCCCGGCACCGCCTCGAAGGCGTAGCCGAGGCGGGCGGCGAGGCGGGCCAGCGTGCGGACATCGCCCGAGCGGCCGTGACCGAAGCGGAAGTTCTCGCCGGCGGCGATGGCGCGCAGGCCCAGCCGGCCGATCAGGATCTCGGCGGCGAAGGCCTCGGCACCGAGCTGCATCATGGCGCGGTCGAACGGCAGGACGAACAGCTCCTCGACACCCAGCGCCTCGAACAGCTCGGCCTTGCGGGCGAAGCCGGTCAGCCGCGGGACGATCAGGCCGGGATTGACCACCTCGCGCGGATGCGGCTCGAACGTGACCACGCCGAGCGGTGCGCCGAGGTGGCGCGCGGTGGCGGCTGCAGCCTCGATCACGCGCCGGTGGCCGCGATGCACCCCATCGAAATTGCCGATGGCCACCGCCGCCCCGCCGGCGCCCGCGGGCAGGCTCGCAAATCGTCGATGGACGCGCATGGCGCGCGTATCTCCCATGCGCGCCTAGGGGTGTAAAGGCGGATGTGCCGGGCGGGAGGCCGCCCGGCCGGGGCTCAGGCCGCCGTCGCGGACGCCGTCGCCGGCCGGCGCGGCACCATGATCACCGCCTCGCCCGCCAGCACCGGGCTGCCGTTGACGAGGCAGGTCGTCTCCATGGTGATCCGGCGGCGCTCCTGGTTGACCTCGCGGATGATGACCTGGGCGCGGACGGTCTCGCCGGCGCGGACCGGGGCCATGAACTTCAGCGACTGGCTGACGTAGATGCAGCCGGGGCCGGGGAGCTTGGTGCCGATCACGGTCGAGATCAGGCTGGCGGTCAGCATGCCGTGGGCGATGCGGCCCTTGAACGGCGTGCCGCCGGCGAACTCCTCGTTCAGGTGAACCGGGTTGGTGTCGCCCGAGACGCCGGCGAACATGAGGATGTCGGCCTCGGTGATCGTCTTGCCGAACACCGCGGTCATGCCCTCGGTGAGGTCCTCGATGTAGTAACCGTGCTCAGACATCGGCGAATTTCCCCTGGCCGGGGCCCGCGCCCGGCGCTTACTGCGCTGCACAATGGCGCATGATGCAATGCACCATCAAGGGGCTGCGACATTAAACGGGGGTAAATGCTGACGCAGGCGGCGCTTGACCCCGATCCGCGACCGCCTATGCCGTGGCGCGGCATTCGCGAGCGGCCGGGGGAGCCATGCAGGCGATCGAGGCGATACTCGGGCGGCGCACCGTGCCGCAGGTGAAGATGGCGGAGCCCGGCCCGGACGAGGCGCAGCTGCGCCTGCTGCTCGAGGCCGGGGCGGCGGCTCCGGACCACGGCAAGCTGCGGCCGTTCCGTTTCATCGTCGTCCGCGGCGAGGCCCGGGCCCGGCTGGGCCAGCTGTTCGCCGAGGCCGCGGCGGCGGATCCGGCGGTGACGCCGGGCGAGCTCGACAAGCAGCGGACCGGCCCGTTGCGGGCACCGCTGATCGTCGTCGTGGTCGCGCGGATCGACCGGCGCCAGGGCAAGATCCCCGAGATCGAACAGGTGGCGGCGGCCGCCGCCGCGGCGCAGAACATCCTGCTGGCGGCGCATGCGATGGGCTTCGCCGCCAAGTGGTCGACCGGGCGCAACGCCTACGATCCGGCGATCAAGGCCGGGCTCGGCGTGGAGCCGGCCGACCCCATCGTCGGTTACCTCTACGTCGGCTCGTACGGTGCGGCGCAGGAGCCGTCGCCGCGGCCGGCGCTCGCGGAGGTCGCCAGCGAATGGTCCGCCCCGGTCACGGCCTGATCCTCGCCGGCCTGCTGCTGGCCGGCTGCGCCACCTTGCCGGCCGAGACGCCGGAGCAGGCGCAGGCCCGCCGGGCTGCCGACTGCACGACCGCCGGCTTCACCCCGGACAGCGACGCGTACCGGCTTTGCCTGATGATCCAGCAGCAGAACGAGCGGCTGGCGGTGATGGAGAACCGGCTGCGCTTCGTCGAGGGCCAGTCGTTCGGTCCGATCGGTCCGTACTGGAGCCCGTGGTGGTAGTCAGCGCAGCGGCTGGCCGCGGGTCTCGCGGGTGAGCCAGGAGCCGGCCAGCGAGCCGGCGGCGACGATCATGGCGAGCACCGCCGGCAGCATGTCGTCTCCGGTGCGGCGGACCAGCCAGGTCGCCACCATCGGCGAGAAGCCGCCGAACAGGCCGACGCTGATGTTGTAGCTGAGCGCGATCGCGGTGCAGCGCACGCGGCGCGGCAGCGATTCGACGAGGGTGGCGCCGATCTGCCCGGCATAGAGGCCGATCAGCGCCGCGAGCAGCAGCTGGCCGGCGAGCAGCGTGACGAACGACGCGGCGGTGAACGACGCCCAGATCGGCCAGGCCAGCACCAGCAGCAGGCCCATCGAGACGAGGCCGACCGGGCGGCGGCCGAAGAGGTCGGCGAGCACGCCGCCCAGCGCCACGGCGACGAGGATCACCACCATCCCGGCGGTGCTGAGGTCGAGGGCCTGCGCCTCGGGCAGGTGCTGCTCGAGGCGCAGATAGGACACGACGTAGACGAACAGCAGGTAGAACACCGGGCCGCAGGATAGGCAGAGCAGGATGCCGCGGCCGATCGCCGGGCCCTCGCTGCGCAGGGCCTCGACCAGCGGCGCCCGCTCGCCGGCGGTGCCGGTGCCGTGCGGCAGCTCGGGCAGGCGGCGGCGCAGGGCCAGGCCCATGACGGCCAGCGGCAGGCCCAGCAGGAACGGGACGCGCCAGCCCCAGGCGGCGAAGGCGTCGGCGCCCAGCAGGTTGGCGACGAGGGCCGCGACGCCGGAGCCCATCAGCATGCCGGCGACGCCGCCGACCATGACCATGCTGCCCATCCGTGCGCGGTGGGCCGGCTCGGCATGCTCGACGACGTAGACGATCGACGTGGTGTACTCGCCGCCGACCGAGAGCCCCTGCAGGACGCGCAGGATCACGAGCAGCACGGCGGCCGCGGCGCCGATCGAGGCGTGGGTCGGCAGGAGGCCGATCAGCACCGTCGGCACGGCCATCAGCACGATCGACAGCAGCAGCGCCGGCTTGCGGCCGAGGCGGTCGCCGACATGGCCGAACAGGATGCCGCCGAGCGGGCGCGCGACGAAGCCGGCGGCGAAGGCGCCGAACGCGGCCAGGGTCGACGCCACCGGGTCGGCCGCCGGGAAGAAGGCGGCGCCGATGGCGGTGGCGAGGTAGCCGTAGATGGCGAAGTCGTACCATTCCAGCGCGTTGCCGACCATGCAGGCCAGCAGCACCCGGCGCGGCGTCGCCGGCGCGGTCAAAGGACCGGCAGGAGGTGGCGGAGGATGGCGGCGGAGCTGGCCGCGACCTCGTTGACGAAGGCGGCGAAGTCGAAGCGCGAGTCGACCCCGGCGAGGTCGCTCAGCGCGCGGATGTCGAGCCAGGGGATGCCGAAGGCCTCGCAGACCTGGCCCAGCGCCCCGCCCTCCATCTCGACGGCCTGGCCGCCGAGCAGCCGGTGCAGGCGCTCGCGGGTGGCCTCGCAGTGGATGTACTGGTCGCCCGACAGGATGGTGCCGAAGACGATGCGCGGCACCGTCCCCCCGCCGCCGGCGGCGCGCGACAGCGGCGGCAGGACGAAGCCGTCGAGGCGGTCGCGCAGCCGCGCCAGCAGGGCGGACTCGACCGGGTAGCCGAGGCGGTCGGTCGGGTTGAAGAACGGGACGTGGCCGGCCTGGTAGGTGGCGAGGACACCCTCCTCGTAGACGCCGGCGTCGTGCTGCACGGTGCGGTCGGCGATGACCACGTCGCCGATGCGCAGGGCCGGGTCGAGGCCGCCGGCGACGCCCGAGAAGACGATCAGCCGGCAGCCGAAATGGCTGGCGAGCAGCGTCGCGGTCAGCGCGGTGTTGACCTTGCCGATGCCGGCGCCGACCAGGACGACGTCGTGGCCGTCGATGCTGCCCTGCTGGAAGCGCAGGCCGGCCAGCGTCTCGGCCCTGGGCCCGGACAGGCTGGCCTGCAGGTGCTGCAGCTCCTGCGGGATGGCGCAGAGGATCCCGATGGTCATGGCCGATGCTCCGCCGGCGGGGCTGCGCTAGATAGCGGGCTTCGCCGCCGGCCGTGAAGGAGAAGCCGTTGCACCACGCCCTGACCGGCCTCGACCATGTCATCGTCGGGGTGCGCGACCTCGACGCCGCCCGCTCGGGCTGGGCCCGGCTCGGCTTCAACCCGACCCCGCGCGGCCGTCACGTCGGCTGGGGGACGGCCAACTACTGCCTGATGTTCGAGCGCGACTACATCGAGCTGCTGGGCATCGTCGACGCGAGCCAGTTCACCAACGGGCTCGACCGCCGGCTCGAGGAGCGCGAGGGGCTGATGGGGCTGGTGGCGCAGACCGGCGACCCCGAGGCGACGGCGGCGGCGTGGACGGCGGCGGGGCTGCAGCCGGCCGAGCCGCGGGCGCTGGGCCGGGTGCTGGAGCTGCCCGGCGGCGACGTCGCGCTGCGCTTCCGCAACGTGCTGCTCGACCGCGCGCAGCTCGGCGGGCTCGGCCTGTTCGCCTGCCAGCACCTGACGCCGGAGCTGCTGCGCCGGCCGGCCTGGACGCGGCATCCGAACGGCGCCACCGGCATCGCCAGCTGCACGGTGGTGGCGCCGGACCCCGCGGCGCTGACCGAGCGGCTGGCGCTGGTGTTCGGCTCGGCCGCGGTGACCCGCACCGACACCCTGGCGGCGATCCACACCGGCAGCGCGGTGCTCCTCGTCGCCAGCCATGCCCAGGCCGAGCACCTGCATCCGGGCTTCGACCTCGAGGAGCCGGGCGCGGCGCCGCTGGCGGCGGTGCTGGCGGTGAAGGTCGCCGATCCGGACAAGGCGGCGCGCTTCCTCGGCTTGCAGGGCCTGCCGCACCGCCGCGACGCCAGCAGGGCCGTGCTGGTCGACGCGGTCCATGCCAACGGCGTCAACCTGGAGCTGGTGCCGGGCTGAGCCCCGGCGGTGTGGCCGGGGGGCTGCGGCAGCGGCGCAATCGTCGGGCCGGCGACGACCTCGCTTGCATGGCAGCGCTCGCGGCCTATGCGTGCGCTGCCCCCGTTCCCCGACCCGCCAAGGCCGACATGACCCAGAAGATTCTCGACCAGAAGCTCGCCGCGATCCGCGCCGGCACCTATCGCCACACCGACTTCGTCATCGCCGACGCCAAGGACGGCGACATCGGCGGCGGCATGAGCGCCCCCGGTCCCGATCCGGCACGTCCCGGCTGGTTCAAGCCGCGCGCGGCGCATCTCGAGGCGATCCGGACGATGACCCGCTCGGGCCTCGTCGACGTGATGCTGGTCTCGGCCTCGACCGCGGAGCGGCTGGGCGACGAGGGCCTGTTCGAGGGCAGCCCGGTGACCCCGGCGATCCGCCTCAACGACGCCACCGACATCTGGTCGGCGCGCGGCGGCCGCTACAAGGAGGAGCCGTCGCGCCACCACCGCACCGCCCGCATCGAGCAGGCCAAGCGCTACGCCGACCTCGGCCTCTACTCGGTGACCTACTCGAACCAGCGCGACATCGACGCGCTCAACAGCGAGGTCTACTCGGCCTTCCGCGCCGAGGCGGCGGCGCACGGGATGCGGCACTTCCTCGAGGTGTTCAACCCGGCCTTCGACATCCGCCTGAAGGACGGTGCCGATCTCGGCAGCTTCATCAACGACAACATCGTGCGCACGCTGTCGGGCGTGATGAGCAGCGAGCACCCGGCGTTCCTGAAGATCCAGTACAACGGCCCGCGGGCGACCGAGGAGCTGGCGTCCTACGATCCGGGCCACCTGATCGTCGGCATCCTCGGCGGTGCCGCCGGCACCACCCGCGACACCCTCGAGCTGGTCGGCCAGTCCGAGCGCTACGGCGCCCGGGTCGCCCTGTTCGGCCGCAAGATCAACCTCGCCGACGATCCGCTGGACCTCGTCCGCCACATGCGGGCCGTCGTCGAGCGCCAGCTGAGCGCGGAAGAGGCCGTCCGCTCGTACCATGACGGCCTGGCCAAGAAGGGCATCCGGCCGAAGCTGGAGCTCGCCAAGGACAACGAGATCACCGAGGCGGCGCTGAAGGGCTGACCGCTCAGCCCGGCTCGTCCTCGAGCCGGGCTTCCTCCTCCAGCCGGTCGATGTCCTCGTCGGACAGGCCCAGATGGTGGCCGATCTCGTGGACCAGCACGGTGCGGACGACGTCCTTGAGCGGGACGTCCTCCTCGCACCACTCCTCGAGGATCGGCCGGCGGTAGAGGAAGATCATGTCCGGCTCGCCGGTCGGGATGACGCTCTCCTTGTGGCCGATCGGCACCCCCCGGTAGAGCCCCGACAGGTCGAACGGGTTCTCGATGCCGAGATCCGCCAGCGTCGCCTCGTCGGCGAAGTCCTCGACGCGGACCGGCACGGCACCGATGTGCGCGCGGACGAACTCCGGCAGCTCGGCCAGCACCTCCTCGCCGAGGCGGACGAGCTCGTCGAGGTCGGGCGGCCGGCCGTGGCGGGCGGCGCTCATCGCGGGGCCATGCGCAGCGCTCCGTCGAGGCGGATGACGGTGCCGTTGAGCATCGGGTTGGCGGCGACGTGCAGCACCAGCGCCGCGAACTCGGACGGCTCGCCGAAGCGGCGCGGGAAGGGCACCGTGGCGGCCAGCGAGTCCTGCACCGGCTGCGGCATGCCGAGCAGCAGCGGCGTGCCGAACAGGCCGGGCGCGATGGCGACGACGCGGATGCCGCTGCCGGCCAGCTCGCGCGCCGCCGGCAGCGTCAGCGAGGCGATGCCGCCCTTGGACGCGGCATAGGCCGCCTGGCCGACCTGGCCCTCGAAGGCGGCGACCGAGGCGGTGTTGACGACGAGGCCGCGCTCGCCGCCGGCATCGGGCTCGAGCCCGGCCATGCGCGCCGCCAGCAGCCGCAGCATGTTGAAGGAGCCCACGAGGTTGACGCGGATCACGCGCTCGAAGGCGTCCAGCGCCATCGGTCCGTCGCGGCCGACGATGCGCGCCGCCGGGGCGATGCCGGCGCAGTTCACGAGCAGGCGCGGTACGCCCAGGCGCGCGCAGACGCCGGCGACGGCCTGCTCCGCGGCGGCCGCATCGGCGACGTCCAGGGCCACGGCCTCGCCGCCGATCTCGCCGGCGACAGAAGCCGCCCTGGCGGCGTCGAGGTCGACCACGGCGACGCGGGCCCCGGCGGCGGCCAGGGCGCGCGCCGTGGCGGCGCCCAGGCCCGACCCGGCCCCGGTGACGATGGCGGACTGTCCGGCGATGTCCATGGCTGCGGCCCCGCTGGAAACGCGACCGGCGTAGCGCGGGAGGCGCTACGCCGGCAACGGAAACACGGGAAAGGGAAGGAGCGGCGTCAGGCGAGCTTGCGCTCGACCTCGTCGATGGCGCCGCGGATCAGCGACTGGCCCTGATCCGGCCCGACCTTTTCGGCGAGGAGACCGCGGGTGGCGCGGACGGCGAGGTCGGCGGCACGGGCGCGGACCTCGGCCAGGGCGCGCTGCTCCTCCTGGGCGATGCGGTCCATCGCCTGCTGGGTGCGGCGCTGCACGGCCGTCTCGAAGTCCTGCTTCAGCTTGACCTCGAGGCGCTTCCGCTCGGTCTCGGCCTGGTCGAGGATCTCGGCGGCCAGCGCCTCGCCCTCGTGCAGCTGCCGCTGGTAACGGGCGAGCAGCGCCTTGGCCTCCTCGTGCAGCCGCTGCGCCTCGTCGAGCTCGTGGCGGATGCGCTCCGCCCGGGCGTCGAGCGCCCCGGTGATCGCCTTGCCCGCCGGCTTCCACAGCGCGACGATCAGGATGACCAGGGCGACGAGGAGGACGATTTCCTCGGGCGTCATCAGGCGGCCTCCCTCAGGGTCCGCTCGATGGCGGCATCGACCTCGGCGCGGCTGACCTTGAGCCCGGCCAGTCGCTCGACCGCGGCCTCGGCGACCTCGGCGGCGACATTGCGGACCTCGGCCAGCGCCGCCTCGCGCGACGCGCCGATGCGGCCCTCGGCGTCCTTCAGCTTCTGCGCCAGCTCGGCGTCGAGGGCGGCCTGACGCTTGGCGGCCTCGGCCGCGGAGCGCTCGGTCAGCTCCTTGACCTGGGCCTGGGCCCGGGCATGCGCCTCGGCGACGACCCGCTCCTGCTTCTGCTGCGCCGCCTCGGCGTCGGCGCGCAGCGCGGCGGCCCGGTCGAGGTCGGCGGCGATGCGGTCCTGGCGCGCCTCGAGGATCTCGGCGACCCGCGGCAGCGCCTTGCGGCGCAGCAGCCAGTAGAGGACCCCGAAGGTGATCACCAGCCAGATGATCTGGCTGGTATAGGTCGAGCTCTCGAGCTGCGGCATGCCGGCACCGCCGCCATGCCCTTCCTCGGCATGACCCTCCTCGAGGGCCGCCTCGGCCTCACCGACCTTCTCCAGCACCGTCTCCGACGAGGCCGCAGCCCCCTCGGTCGCGGCCGGAGTCGTCTCGGCCAGCGCGACCGGCGACGATGCCAGCAGGAACAGTCCGACGACCGCCACCGACCCGCCAGCGGCGAGCCGTCGGACGATCCCGGCGATGCAGCATTCGCAGCTCATCCGCCTCACCTCTTCGCCATCGCAACGCAACGGGTCGCCAGGGGGCGACCCGGCAGCATCGTCGCGATCAGGTGAACAGGACGAGGAAGGCGATCAGCAGCGCGAACAGCGCCACCGCCTCGGTCAGCGCGAAGCCGATGATGGCGAACGGGAACACCTTGGGCTGGACCGACGGGTTGCGGCCGACGGTGGCGATCAGCGTCGAGAAGATGTTGCCGATACCGATGCCGACGCCGAACAGCGCGATGGTGGCGATGCCGGCACCGATCATCTTCGCAGCGTCAAGTTCCATGTCGCGTCTCCCGAAGCGGGTCAGGGGTCAAGGGGACTGGGATGCGTCGTCGCGATCCGGGGCCGCAGGGGCCCCGGCTGCGTCAGTGCATGTGGATCGCGTCGTGCAGGTAGATGCAGGTGAGGACGGTGAAGATGTAGGCCTGCAGGAACGCCACCGCGACCTCGAAGCCGTAGAGGGCGACGGTGACGGCGAGCGGCGCCACGCCGAACACGCCCAGGGCGATGACGAACCCGGCGAACACCTTCAGCATGGTGTGGCCGGCCATCATGTTCACGAAGAGCCGGATCGACAGGCTCACCGGGCGGACGCAGTAGGAGAGGATCTCGATCGGCACCAGCAGCGGGTACATCAGGGGCGGCGCGCCGTGCGGCACGAAGAACGACAGGAAGTGCAGCCCGTGGATGTAGAAGCCGATCGCCGTCACCGCGACGATCACGCAGATCGCCATCGCGAAGGTGACGATGATGTGGCTGGTGAAGGTGAAGGAGCCGGGGATCAGGCCCAGCGTGTTGCCGGCGAAGATGAACAGGAACAGGGTGAAGATCCAGGGAAAGAACTTCATCCCCTCCTTGCCGGCGTTGTCGCGCACGAGGCCGGCCACGAACTCGTAGGCCATCTCGACGATCGACTGCAGCCGTCCCGGGACCATCGCCCGCTGGCGGGTGCCCGCCATCATCAGCAGGTAGATCACCGCGACCGAGATCACCATCCACAGCGACGAGTTCGTGAACGACACGTCGGCGTCGCCGATGAGGATCGGGACGATGCGCTTGATCTCGAATTGATGCAGGGGATCAGCCACGGGAAGACCTGCCCACCTCTGTTCATGCCCTTCGGCCGGCGCGTCCCTCGCGGGCCGCTCCGGCGCAGTCAGTTGCCCGACGGTCCTTCCGTCGAGCGGCTAAACCGACGCAGCCACCGCCAGGCATTCCAGGTGCCGGCCACCGCGCCGAGCATGAAGAAGACGATCAGCAGGAAAGGACCGGTGTCGAGCCAGCGGTCGAGAGCCCACCCGAGAAGGGTGCCGCCGACCACGCCGGCGACCAGCTCGATACCGACCTGCAGCCCGATCCCGAAGTTCGACCGCCCTTCGCGTCCCGCCTTGCCGGCCGTTCCGGGGTCCTTGTCGTCACCCCGCAGCCGCTTCAGCCTGGCATCGAATTCGTCGAACGACGGCGGCCTCTCGTTCTGCGTCATCCGCCCCATGCCCCCGGGCCAAGGAAACGCGGCCGCAGGCGGCCACGCCACCCCCGTCCGAAGGCGGCCGCAACCTATGGACGGCCTATCACCCTGTCAAGCCGACGGTTTTCGATGCGGCGTCATGCCGTAGCGCGCAGCTCGACCGCCTCCTGCAGGGCCACCGAGACGATCCGCGAGATGCCACGCTCGATCATCGTGACACCGTAGAGCCGGTCCATGTGGCTCATCGTCAGCGGGTGGTGGGTGACGACGAGGAAGCGGGTGCCGGCCTCGGCGGCGATTTCCTTCATCAGCGCCACGAAGCGGTCGACATTGGCGTCGTCCAGCGGCGCGTCGACCTCGTCGAGCACGCAGAGCGGGCTCGGCTGCGACAGGAACAGGGCGAAGACGAGCGCCAGCGCGGTCAGCGTCTTCTCGCCGCCCGAGAGCAGGTGGACGCTGGTCAGCTTCTTGCCGGGCGGGCTGGCCTCGAGCTCGAGCCCGGCGGCGAACGGATCCTCGGTGTCGGTCAGCCGCAGGTGCGCCTTGCCGCCGCCGAACAGGCGCACGAACAGGCGGCGGAAATGCTCGTCGACGGCGGCGAACACCGCGGTCAGCCGCTCGCGGCCCTCGCGGTTGAGGGTGGCGATGGCGCGCTTCAGCCGCTCGATCGCCGCCTGCAGCTCCTCGGCCTCGCGGCGGCTGGTCTCCAGCGTCGTCGTGACCTCGGCGTGCTCGACCTCGGCGCGCAGGTTGACCAGCCCCAGCCGCTCGCGCTGTCCCCGGAGCCGGGTCACCCGCGCCTCGAGGCCCTCCGGATCGGCCGTCGCCAGCGCCTGCGCCACCTTCGGCTCGGCGGCGAGGTCCTCGGGCGACGCCTCGAGGCGCTCCTCGACCGTGGCGCGGGCGGCGGCGAGGGCGCTCTCGGCGCGGCCGCGCTCGGCCTCGGCGACCGCCACGGCGGCCTGGGCCTGCCCGCGCCGTGCCTCCGCCGCCTGCAGCCGGGTGTCGAGCGCCTGCAGGTCGGCATCGAGCCGGTCGCGGCCACCCGCCGCGGCAGCACAGCGGCTCTCCAGCGTGGCGGCGTCCTGCTCCAGGGCCAGCAGCGCGTCGTCGTCGCCGGGGACGGCGCGGCCGGCGGCGTCGAGCTCCGCCTCCAGCCGGACCATGCGGCCGTCGAGCTCGGCCAGGGTGCCGTCGAGCTGGCCGGTGCGCTCGGCCAGCCCGGCGATCGCGCCGGCCAGCTGCTCGCGGCGCGCCCGGGCTGCGAACAGAAGCTCGCGGCTCTCGGCGAGGGCGGCGGCCGCGGCATCGGCGGCATCGCGCAGCCGGCCCAGGGCCGCCTCCGCCGCATCGCTCGCGGTCCGGCTCCGCCGCGCCGCCTCGGCCAGCGCCGCCTCGCGGGTGCCGGCGTCGGCCAGCTCACGCCCGGCCGTCTCCAGTTCGGCGTCGAGCTGGCGGCGGCGCGCGTCGGTCTCGCGGCGGCGCTGCGCCTCGGCGCGGGCGCGCTCGAGCGCCTGGCGCAGCTCGCGCAGGCCGGATTCGCCCTGGACGATGGCGCGCTCGGCGGCGGCCCGTGCCTCGCGGGCCTGGGCCACCGCCTGCTGCGCCTCGCGGCGGCGCTGCTCGGCCACCGCCGCGGCCTGCGCCGCCCCGGCGACCTCGTCGGGACCGACGGAGACGAGCGCGGCCCGCTCGGCGGCGAGGCGGGACTCGGCCTCGTCGAGGCTGCGGCCTATGCGCTCGATCTCGCCGGCCTCGGCATGCAGGCGGCGCGCCTCGGCCTCGGCGGCGGCGAGCCGGGCGGCCGTGGTCTCGGCGAGGCGCGCGGCCTCGGCCTCCTCGCGGCGGGCCTGCTCGAGGGCGGCGCGGCGGGCACGGGCCTCGCGCTCCAGCGCCTCGTGCCGGCCGGCCAGCCCGGCGACCTCGCTGCCGGCGGCGGCCAGCAGGCCCTGCAGCTCGGCGAGGCGCTGGCGCTGGCGCAGCCGCCCGGCGGCGGCATCGGTCGTATCGGCGCGGCGGACGAGCCCGTCCCAGCGCCACAGGCCGCCGTCGGGGCTGACCAGGCGCTGGCCGGGGCGCAGCGACGGCTGCAGCCGCTCGGCCTCGGCAGCGGCGGCGACGCCGATCTGGGCGAGGCGGCGGGCCAGCAGGCGCGGCGCACGGACCTGTTCGGCGATGGCGGTGCAGCCGGCCGGCAGGGCCGGGTCGTCGCGCCCGGCGCCGTTCAGGTCGCGCCAGCTGGCGGCCTCGGCCGGATCGGTGCCGGCGAGGAGGTCGTCGCCCAGCGCCGCGGCCAGGGCCGCCTCCAGCCCGGGGCCGACCGCGACCTGGTCGACGATGGCGGCGGTGGCGTCGGCCGGCAGCACGGCGCGCAGGGCCGCATCCTCGGCGGCGAGGCGGGCTTGGCGCTCGCGGGCGGCGGCCAGCGCGGCGGCGAGGCGCGTCGAGCGCTCCGTCGTCGCCGGCCTCCAGCGACTCGCGCCGGCCGCGCGCGGCGGTCGCGGCGGCGGCCGCCTCGCCGGCGGCCTGGCGCCTGCCGTCGAGGTCGAGGCCGGCCACGGCCTGCCGCAGGCGGCCGGTGCGCCCGGCCAGCGCGGCGCGGTCGGCGGCGAGGCGCTGGCCGTCGCGGTCGAGGGCGGCGGCACGGTCGGCGCCGGCGCGGGCGGCGCTCTCGAGGCGGCGGTGCTCGAGCGAGGCGGCGCTGGCGGCCTCGGCGGCGGGGCCGGCCGCGGCCTCGGCGGCCTCGACCGCGATGGCGAGCCCGGCGATGGCGCCGCGCCGCTCCTCGAGCTGGGCCTCGGCCGCGGCGAGGCGCACGGCCAGGGCCTCGCTCTCGTCGCCGCCGGGACCGGTGGCGGGCAGGCGGCCGAGCTGCAGGCGCAGCTCGTCGCGGCGGGCGGCCAGCTGGCGGCCGGCCGCGGCGGCGGCGCGCTGCTCGGCCTCGGCCGCGGCGGTCGCGGTGAGCAGGCGCGGCAGGTCGGCGGCGGCCTCGGCCAGGGCCGTGCGCGCCTGCCGGTCGGCCTCGGCCGCCTGCGTCACGGCCGCCTCGCGGGCCGGGGCGTCGCCGTCGAGGGCGGCCAGCTCGTCGCGCGCGGCATCGAGGCGGCGGCCGGCCTCGTCGCGGGCCTGCCGCTCGCGCGCCCGGTCGGCGGCGAGCTCGTCGCGGCGGCGGACGAGGTCGGCATGCGACAGCCGGGCGCGCTCGCGCTCCGCCCGGCGGGCGGCGAGGCGCTCGCCGGCCCGGGCCGCCTCGGTCTGCAGCATGGCGAGGCCGGCGGCGGCGCGCTCGAGGTCGCGGGCGAGGCCGGCGCGGTCGCGGCGCAGGGTGGCAAGGTCGGCCTCGGCTCCTTGCGCCTCGGCAGCGGCGGCGATGGCGCTGGCGGCGGCGCCGTCGAGCCCGGCCACCGCCTCGCGCCAGCGCGCCAGCAGCCACAGCGCCTCGGCCAGGCGCAGCTCCTCGCCGATCCGGCGGTAGCGCTGCGCCTCGCGGGCCTGCTTCTCCAGCTCGACGGCGCGCTGCTCGAGCTCGGCCAGGCGGTCGCCGAGGCGGGCCATGTTCGCCTCGGTCGCCTGCAGCCGCAGCTCGGCCTCGCGGCGGCGGCCGTGCAGCCCGCCGATGCCGGCGGTCTCCTCGAGCAGGCGGCGGCGCTCCTGCGCCTTGGCGTCGACGATGAAGCCGATCTGGCCCTGGCCGATGATCGAGGCGCCGCGGGTGCCGGCGCCGGCGTCGGCGAACAGCAGCTGGACGTCGCGCGCACGGGCCTCGCGGCCGTTGATGCGGTAGAGCGAGCCGGCGCCGCGGCTGAGGCGGCGGGCGATCTCCAGCTCGTCGACGCCGGCGGGCAGGGCGGCGACGCCCTCGGGTGCCCCCTTCACCTTGAGCTGGACCTCGGCGATGTCGAAGGCGGCGCGGCCGGCGGTGCCGCTGAAGATGACGTCGTCCATCTCGTCGCCGCGCAGGCCGCGGGCCGAGGTCTCGCCCATCACCCAGCGCAGCGCCTCGACGACGTTGGACTTGCCGCAGCCGTTCGGCCCGACGATCCCGGTCAGCCCGGCGTCGATCGACAGCTCGGACGGCTCGCCGAACGACTTGAAGCCGCTGACGCGAAGTCTGGTTATCTCCAACGGGCAAGCTACTAGATATGGTTCCAGTCGACGAGGCTTAGCACCTCGGCCGACGCTTAGGAACCGGCAATGCGCGCCCGGCGAGAGAGGCCGCTACTGGGTCAGCGGATCGATCACCGCGGCAAAGGCGTCGAGGGTGCGGTCGCCCTCGTAGACGGTGCCGTTGATGATGATGGTCGGCGTGCTGTCGACCTTGAACTCCTTCTCGCCGTCGAGGCGGGACTGGAGCACGGCGTTGCTCATCGCCTCGTCGGCGAGGCAGGCGTCGGCCTTCTCCTCGGACAGGCCGCCGAGGCGGGCGAGCTGCTTGATCGCCGCCACCGGGTCCTTGGCGCGGGCCCAGGTGGTCTGGCTGGAGAACAGGGCATCGAGGAAGGCGTAGTAGCGGTCGGGCCCGGCGCAGTGGGCGAGCACCGCCGCCTTGAGGGCGACGCCGTCGAGCGGGAAGTCGCGGAAGACGTAACGGACCTTGCCGGTATCGATCCAGCGCTCCTTGATGCCGGGCAGGAGCTCCTTGTGGAAGGCGGCGCAGTGCGGGCAGGTCAGCGAGGCGTACTCGATCATCGTCACCGGCGCCGCCGGATCGCCCAGTGCCACCTCGTCGGCCGCCACGGCCGGGACCGGCAGCGCGCCGGCGGCGAGCAGGCCGGCGCCGAGCAGCAGCGGCAGGCGGGCGCGGGCGGACAGGCGGAGGGTCATCGGCAGGGCGCTCCCGGAATGGCGGACGAAAACTCGAGGCGACGAGGCTATAGAAGTGGGGCTTGGCCCCGGCAAGTCACGGGCCCTTCAGCGCCGGCCGCTGCCGCGGACGAGGCGGCCGAGGTCGAGCAGCGCCTGGCCCAGCGGCTGGCCGAGCAGCGGCTCGACCGCACGGGCGAGCTCATGCTCCTCCTCGGCGGTCAGGGCGCGGACGTTGGGCGGCTCGGGCGGACGGCGCGGCGGTGGCGGCGGGGTCTGGACGAGGCGGATGCGGCCGACCGCGGCGAAGCCGAAATAGCCGTTGATGCGCTCGACCAGCTGTGGCGCCAAATGCTGCAGCTCGAGGGCGGCGCCGCCGCGGGCGTGCAGGTGCAGGGTGCCGCCGACCGAGCGGCCGCGCGGGAACTCGACCCGCACCGGCTGGCAGCGTGCCGCCAGCGAGGCGCCGATCACGCTGGCCCATTCCGACAGCAGCGTCGCCTCGGCGAAGCCGCGCTTGCGCGCGGTCGGGCCCAGCACCTGGCCGAGCAGGCGGTCGAGCTGGGTCGCCGGGCCGCTGCGGCGCGGCTCGTCGGGCGTTGGGGGATTGCGACGGTTACCGGCCATGGGCCGGGTGCCTAACATGGCGCCGGTCCTCACACCAACCTTGCCGGACGACCCGGCCCGCCTGCGCGCCGGCCTGCTCGGCTGGTACGACCGGGCACGGCGCCGCCTGCCATGGCGGGCCGAGCCCGGCGAGACGGCCGATCCGTGGCGCGTGCTGGTCAGCGAGATCATGCTGCAGCAGACGACCGTGGCCACCGTCCGCGGCCGCTATGCCGGCTTTCTCGAGCGTTTTCCCGACGTCGCCAGCCTAGCCGCGGCGCCGCTCGACGACGTGCTGCACGCCTGGCAGGGGCTCGGCTATTACCGCCGGGCACGGGCGCTCCACGCGCTGGCGCAGGCGGTGATGGCGCGGCATCGCGGCCGGCTGCCAGCTGAGCCCGACGCGCTCGCCGCCCTGCCGGGGCTCGGCGCCTACACGGCGGCGGCGATCCGGGCCATTGCCTTCGCCGAGCCGGTGCTCGCCGTCGACGGCAACGTCGCCCGCGTGCTCGCCCGGCTGGCCCTGGTCGAGCGGCCGCTGCCGGCGGCGATGCCGCAGCTGCGCCGCCTCGCCGATGCCCTGGCCGGCGGCGACCGGCCGTCCGACCTCGCCCAGGCACTGATCGAGCTGGGTGCTCTCGTCTGCCGGCCGCGGGCCCCGGCCTGCCTCGAATGCCCGTGGTCGACCGCCTGCCGGGCGCGCCAGGCCGGGGTCCAGGACCGCCTGCCGGCCAAGCCGGCGCGCAAGGAGCGGCCGACCCGGCACGGTACCGCCTTCCTGCTGACCGACAAGGGTGGCCGGATCCTGCTCGAGCGGCGCCCGGACGAGGGGCTGCTCGGCGGCCTCGTCGCCCTGCCCGGCACGCCCTGGGTCGAGGGCGGACCGTGGCCGAGGCAGGCCGCGCTCGGCCATGCGCCGGCCGACCTCGCCTGGACGCCGGTGCCCGGGACGGTGCGCCACGTCTTCACCCATTTCGCCCTCGAGCTGGAGCTGCTGGCCGGCGGGCCGGGCTCCGCCGAGGGCCTGTGGGCACGGCCGGCCGATCTCGGCGCACTCGCCCTGCCGACGCTGACCCGCAAGCTGCTGCGCCACGGCGGCGTCGCCGGCGCCTAGAGGCGCCACGCGTCCTCGAGGTGCAGCGGCCAGCGCCACGGCGCCACCGCGATCACGTCGAAGCGGCAGCCGGCGCCGCGGGCGGCGGCGTGGCGCTGCAGGAACAGCTCGGCGGCGCGGGCGATGCGCTGGCGCTGGCGCGGCAGGATGGCCTCGCTGGCGGCGGCGAGGTCGGCGCGGCGCTTGACCTCGACGAAGACGACGAGGCCGCGGCGGCGCGCGACGAGGTCGATCTCGCCCAGGGGCGTGGCGTAGCGCCGGGCGAGGATGCGAAAGCCCTTGAGACGCAGCAGCCAGGCCGCCGCCGCCTCGGCCAGCCGCCCGGCCCGCTCGTGGCCCTGCCGGCTCAGCCGCCGCCTCCGCCCTTGAGCGCCAGCGCCCGGCGGTAGACCTCGCGGCGCGGCCGGCCGGCGACGGCGGCGACCTCGGCGGCGGCCTCGCTCGGGCCGAGGCGGGTCAGCGCGTCGGCGAGCGCCGCGTCGATCGCGGCGTCGTCGAGCACGGCGGCGTCCGGATCGGGCGGGCCGATGACGAGCACGATCTCGCCCTTCGGCGGCGGCTCGGCGGCCAGCGTCGCGGCGAGACCGGCGAGGTCGCCGCGCCGGACCTCCTCGAAGCGCTTGGTCAGCTCGCGGGCGATCGCCGCCTCGCGCGGGCCCAGCACGGCGGCGGCGTCGGCCAGGCAGTCCGCCAGCCGCTGCGGCGATTCGTAGAGGACGAGGGTGGCGCGGACGTCGCGCAGCTCGGCCAGGGCCGTCCGCCGCGCCTGCGCCTTCGCCGGCAGGAAGCCGGCGAACAGGAAGCGGTCGGTGGGCAGGCCGGCGATCGACAGGGCGGCGACCACCGCCGACGGGCCGGCGACGGCCACCACCTCGACGCCGGCGGCGGCGGCCTCGCGGACCAGCTTGTGGCCGGGATCGGAGATGCAGGGCGTGCCGGCGTCGGAGACCAGCGCCAGCTCGCGGCCGGCGGCGAGGTCCTCGAGCAGGCGCGGGCGGACCCGGGCGGCGTTGTGCTCGTGGTAGGCGAGCAGCGGCCGGTTCAGGCCAAGATGCCGGAGCAGGTTGCCGGTGACCCGCGTGTCCTCGCAGACGACGAGGTCGACGCCGGCGAGGGTCGCCTTCGCGCGCTCGGAGATGTCGCCGAGATTGCCGATCGGGGTGGCGACGACGTGCAGCCGGCCGCTCGGTTTACGGGCGTGGGGCTCGCCTCTAGAGTCGTCCGAGGCCGGGTCCGACGGTCGGGAAGCCTCGAAAGGACTGCGCGTGCGCGCTCGCTTGGTCATCGCCGCCTGGAGCCTCGCCGCCGCCCTGGCCGCGTGCACGTCACCGCAGAAGACCACGCCGCCCGTCGCACCGCAACCGCCGCCGGCCGCCAAGGTCGAGCCGCTGAACCCGCCGCTGCCGGAGGGGCCGGTCAAGATCGGCCTGCTGCTGCCGCTGAGCGGCGACACCGAGGCGATCGGCCAGGACATGCTCGACGCGGCGCAGCTGGCGCTGTTCGAGGTCGCCGGCGACGATCTCGTGCTGGTGCCGCGCGATTCCGGGACGAGCGACGAATCCGCCGTGGCGGCCGCGCGCGAGCTCCTCGATTCGGGGGCGAAGCTGCTGATCGGCCCGCTGTTCGGCCAGGCGACCAAGGCGGTGTCGCCGCTGGCGGCGCAGCGCAAGGTCGCCGTGCTGTCGTTCTCCAACGACGCCAGCGTCGCCGGCAACGGCACCTTCATCCTGGGCTTCCGCCCCGAGGAGCAGGTCACCCGCATCGTCGACTATGCCCGCCGCCAGGGCCTCGACCCGGTGGCGGCCCTGGCCCCCGACGACGCCTACGGCATGCGCGCCGTCCGCGCCTGGCGCGCCGTCGTTTCCCCGACCGGCGAGACCGTCGCCGCGCCGGCCGACTCGGCGTTCTACCCGGCCGAGGGATCCGATGCGTCCGAGGTCGTGCGCCGGTTCACGCGGATCGATGCGCGGGCGGCCGGCTCGACCGACGGGACCGTCGCCGAGCCGCCGCCGTTCCGCTCGCTGCTGCTGCCGGACGGCGGGCTGCGCCTGCAGACCGTGCTCGGCCTGCTCGCCTACTACGACGTCGGCCCGGCCAACACCCGGTTCCTCGGCACCACCCGCTGGCAGGAGGATCCGCGCCTGCGCCAGGAGCCGGCGCTGCAGGGCGGCTGGCTGGCCGGGCCGTCGCCGAGCGACGTCGCCGCCTTCTCGCGCTACTTCGACAGCGTCTACGGCCGGCCGGCCGGCTCCCTGGCGGCGCTCGCCTACGATGCGACGGCGCTGGCGGCGGTGCTGGTGCGCGACAAGCGCCGGCTCGACCCCGAGGTGTTGACCGCCCCGGAAGGCTTCGCCGGCAAGCTCGGGCTGTTCCGGCTGCTGCCGAGCGGCGTCAGCGAGCACGGCCTCGCGGTCATCGAGTTCGGCCAGGGACCGTCGCGCGTGCTCGACCCGGCGCCGGTCAGCTTCGAGACCGCCCCGGTGCCGCAGTCGTAAGGCGCGCATCTCAACCAAGCAGTGAGATTCTCCAAAGTTTGCCCGCCTGAAGGTTTACAGCCCAAAACCGTTAGTTTATAGCCCTGCTTAATCGTCATCGAACGGTTGTGCGCGGGGTGGCGGAAGGCGAACATCCGGATCTGCCCGCGGTACCGGGCCTCAGGGAGGCCGGTCCCGCACGCTGGGCCCCGGCCGAGGCCGGTACCTCGGTGGTCCCGCTGGAGCCGCGTCGGCGGCCGGCGGGGGAGCCGGTCAGCGGCCTGCTTGCCCCCAACGTCCTTCGCCTGCTTGTCGTCGACGGCTGCGAGGACGATGTCGACCTGCTGCGCACGCTGCTGGCGCGCGCCGCCGACACCCGCTTCCAGGTCGAGTGCGCCACCGTCTTCGAGGCGGGCCTGCGCAAGCTGGTGACCGGCCGCTTCGACGTCTGCATGGTCGATCACGCGCTGGGCGGGCGCGACGGCCTCGAGTTCCTGCGCGTCGTCCGCCATCGCGGCATCGAGACGCCGGTCATCGTCACCGGCACCTGCCAGCAGCGCATCGACCTCGAGGCGGTCGAGCTGGGCGCCGCCGACTTCATCGACAAGGAGGAGTTCGACGTCGAGCGGCTGGAGCGGGCGATCCGCTTCGCCGTCGTCAGGCAGCGCAGCGTCGACCGGCTGGACCGGCTCGCCCAGTACGACGACCTGACCGGGCTGGCCAACCGGGCGCTGTTCGGCGACCGGCTCGAGCGGGCCCTGGCCAGCGCCCGGCGGCGCCAGGCGACGGTCGCGGTGATGCTGCTCGACCTCAACGGCTTCAAGCCGGTCAACGACCGCCTCGGGCACGGCGCCGGCGACCGCCTGCTGCGCATCGTCGCCGACCGTCTGGTGGCGAAGGTGCGCGAGACCGACACCGTGGCCCGGCTCGGCGGCGACGAGTTCGCGCTGGTGATCGAGGGGCTGGCCAAGCCCGAGCACGCCTCCCTGGTCGCCCGCAAGCTGCTCGAGGCCCTGCTGCCGCCGATCGCCCTCGACGGGCACGAGGTCGCGGTGACGGCGAGTGTCGGCGTCGCGCTGTTCCCGCAGGACGCCGACCAGGCCGCCGAGCTGCGCCGCCTCGCCGACGCCGCCATGTACCGGGCCAAGGCGCAGGGCGGCAATGTCTGCCGCTTCCACGATCCGGACCTCGACCGCCGCTCGCGGCGCGGCGCGCAGCTCGACACCGACCTGCGGCGGGCCCTCGACCATGGCGAGCTGGCGCTGTGCTTCCAGCCGCAGATGACGCTGCGCCAGGGCGACCTCGGCATCGCCGCGCAGCCGCGCTGGCGCCATCCCGAGCTCGGCATCGTCGACGCCCTGCGCATCCGCACCCTGGCCGAGGACGGCGGCCTGCTCGAGCCGATGACCGACTGGCTGATCGAGGCGGTCTGCGCCCAGGTGGCGGCCTGGCGGCGCCAGGGCCTGCCCCGCCTGCACGTCGCCATCCCCCTGCTGTCGCGCCGGCAGCTCGGCTGGAGCGGGATCGCCGCGCGGATCCGCGACCGTCTCGGCCGGCACGCGCTGGATCCCGGCATGTTCGAGGTCGAGATCGAGGAGCGGCTGCTCGGCGAGGAGCTGGCGACCGGCGGGGCGGCCCTGGCCGAGCTGCAGGGCCTCGGCGTGCGAATCGCCGTCGACGCCTTCGGCAGCGCCGGCGGCTCGCTCGGCCTGCTGCGCGACGCCCGGCTGCGCACGCTCAAGCTCGGGCCGGCCCTGCTCGACGGCGTGCCCGACGATCCGACCCGCAGCACCTTCGCCGCGGCGGTCATCCGGCTCGGCCGCGAGCTCGGCCTGCGGGTCGTCGCCGACGGCATCCGCAGCAAGGGCCAGCTCGACCTCGTCCGCCGCGAGGGGGCCGATGCGGTGCAGGCGATCTTCCAGTGCCCGCCGCTGCCGGCCGAGGCCTGCATCGACTGGCTGCGCCAGGCGGCGGCGCGGGGCTGAGCGCCTTGCCCTCAGGCGGCGGCGGTCGCCGCCGGGTCGGGCGGCAGCGCCACCACCCGGTTCCGGCCGCCGCGCTTGGCCTGGTAGAGCGCCGCGTCGGCGCGGGCGATCCACGCCGTCACCGGCTCCTCGGGCCGGTAGGCGGTGACCCCGAACGAGATCGTCATCCGCCCGAGCAGCTGGCCGCTCTGCTTCAGCTGGACCTGGCGCGAGGCGACCTTCTCGCGCAGCTTGTTGGCGAGGTTGAAGGCGTCGCGGAGGTTGGTGGCGGGCAGGACCAGGGCGAACTCCTCGCCGCCGTAGCGGGCGACGAGATCCTGCCCCTTGACGTTCGAGCGCAGCGTCGCCGCCACCAGCTTGAGCACATGGTCGCCGACGGCATGGCCGTGCTGGTCGTTGAACTGCTTGAAGTGGTCGATGTCGGCCAGCGCCAGGCAGACGGTCTGGCCCTGCTCGGCCGCCTGCGCCACCGCGGTGCGCACCGCGAGGTCGAAGTGCTTGCGGTTGGAGAGGCCGGTCAGGGTGTCGGTGCGGGCCTCGCGCCAGGCCTGCTGCAGGCCCTGGCGCAGCTCCTGGATGCGCGTCGAGCTCTCGACCAAGGCGCCCTCGAGCCGCTGCATGTGGCCGTGCATCCGGCTGGTCTCGTCGATGATCGAGCCGAGCAGGCGCTCGATCTCGGCCCGGCTGGTCGAGCGCTGGACGCCGTCGCGGACCTCGCTCAGGGCGTGGCCGTAGCGGCTGGTGCCCTGGGCGACGCCGTCGACCTCGGCGATCAGCCGCTGCGCCAGCTCGCCGAGGCGGGTCCCGGTCTGCTGCAGCTGGCGCTCGGCCTGGGCGGTGCCGAAGAAGCGCTCGTAGAGCGTGAAGCAGGTGTCGTCGTCGATGGCGGCGTGGCCGTCGAGCAGCTCGCGGACCGCCCGCGTCAGGTCCGGCCGGCTGTCGGCGAAGTAGGTGAACCAGACCCGGTAGGTCTCGGGCGTCGGCTGCAGGCCGTAGCGGGCGATCGCCTCCATGACGTGGGCGGCGATCGTCGAGGTGTCGGAGTGTGGCGATCCCGCCATGGGCCGGCCCGTTGTCCGCGTGCTGGGGAACATCTGCTCCCGAGCCTAGCCCTCGGCAGTGAAACCAAGGTTAATCCTGTCCATGCTCCATCGCTTGTGTACGCTCCGGGTCTTGGCCCGGGCCGGTCGCGACCTCACCTGATGCGCAGGATCGGCCGTACGGAGACGGACCCTGCTGAACTATCTCGTTGGCGGTGCAGCGCTTTACGGGGCCGCCGTGGGCGGGCTCTACTTCCTGCAGGAGCAGCTGCTGTTCCCGCGCAGCGTCGCCGCCCAGGCGCTGTTCCGGCTGCCGGCGGGCACCGAGACGATCGAGCTGCAGGCGGCGACGGGCGAGCGGCTGGTCGGCCGGCTGAGCCGTGCCGAGGGGGCGAGCCGCGGCCTGCTGCTGGGCTTTCCCGGCAACGCGTGGAACGCCGACGACTGCCTGACCTTCCTGCGCCACCGCCTGGCCGACGTGGACATCGCGGTGTTCCACTATCGCGGCTACGGTCCGAGCGAGGGCGAGCCCGGCGAGGCGGCGCTGGTCGCCGACGCGGCGCTGATCCACGACGCGCTGCGCGAGCGGCTGCAGCCGCAGCGGATCTTCGCCGCCGGCTTCAGCCTGGGCTCGGGCGTGGTCGCCCAGCTCGCCACGGCGCGGCCGCTGGACGGGCTGATCCTGGTGACGCCGTTCGATTCGATCGAGGCCGTCGCCACCGCCCGCTACGCCTGGGCGCCGGTCAGGCCGATGCTGCGCCATCCGTTCCGCAGCGACCGCCACCTCAAGGGCCTCGACATCCCGGCGGCGGTGATCATCGCCGCGGACGATCAGGTCGTGCCGCGCGTCAACAGCGAGGCGCTGGTTCAGGTGCTGCAGCGGCCGGTGCTGGTCGAGACGGTTGCGGACGCCACGCATGGCGGCATCTACGACCACCCGGCGATCGATGCGGTGCTGCGACGGGCGCTGGACGCGATCGCGCGGGGCTGATCTGCGGCTTGCACCGTGCGGGCCGTTCCATGACAACGCCGTGGCGACGGATCGGACCGGGCCGGGGAAGGCTGGAATGAGCGAGCGGACATTCGGCCGGCGGGCCATCCTGACCGGCGCCGCCGGGGCCGTGGCGCTGCTCGCCACCCGGCCTGCCAGCGCCGTCCTGGTGGCGGCCGACGACGGCCGGCTGACGACGGCGACGGTGACCTTCCCGGGCGCCAGCGGCGAGCTCAGCGGCTACCTGGTCCGTCCGGCCGGGATCGACACCCGCCTGCCGGCGGTGATCGTCGTCCACGAGAGCCGCGGCCTGACCGCGCATGTCGAGGATATCGCCCGCCGCGTCGGCCTCGCCGGCTTCATGGCGCTGGCGCCGGACCTGCTCTCCACCCGCGGCGGCACGCCGCCCGACACCGCCGAGGGCCGCAAGGCGGTGAGCGCGCTGCCGACCGACCCGCTGGTCGCCGACCTCGTCGCCGCCATGGTCTACCTGCGGCTGCGGCCCGACTGCGGCGACCGGATCGGTGCCCTGGGCTTCGGCTGGGGCGCCAGCCTGGTCGGGCGCCTCGCCGCCGCCGCCCCGGCGCTGGCGGCCGGGGTGATCTACTACGGCCGCCTGCCGCCGCCGGGCGATGCCGAGCGCATCCGCACGCCGCTGCTGGTCCACCAGGCGGCCATGGACACCAAGACCAACGAGGGCACCGAGGCCTTCCAGGTGGCGATGGCGACGGCGCGGACCCGGCTGACGGTGCAGCGCTACGAGGGGGCCGACCAGGGCTTCTTCAACGACACCGCGCGCGGCCGCTACAGCGGCCAGGCGGCCGAGAGCTCGTGGACGCAGACGGTGGCGTTCCTCAAGGAGACGCTGGGCTGACGGGCCGCCGGCGGGGCCCCGGCCTCAGCCGGCCTTGTCGCCAGCCAGCGTGTCGACGAAGCGCACCGGGCGGCCCTGCGGCGTGCCGACCAGGGCACCGTCGCGGGCGGCGAAGGTGCCGCGGACCAGCGTCGCCACCGGCCAGCCGATGAGCTCCATGCCCTCGAAGGGCGACCAGCCGGCGCGGCTGGCGAGCCAGCTGCGCTCGACCCGGCGCCGGGCGGCGAGGTCGACCAGCACGAGGTCGGCGTCGTAGCCCTGCGCGATCCGGCCCTTGCCGGCGATGCCGAAGATCCGCGCCGGTCCGGCGCTGGTCAGGTCGACGAGGCGCAGGAGCGACAGCCGCCCGGCGGCGACGTGGTTCAGCATCAGTGGCAGCAGGGTCTGCACGCCGGGCAGGCCGGACGGGCTCTGCGGGTAGGGCTGCTCCTTCTCGGCCACGGTGTGCGGCGCGTGGTCCGAGCCCAGCACGTCGACGAGGCCGCTGGCGACGGCCGCCCACAGCGCCTCGCGGTGCTCGGGCCCGCGCAAGGGGGGGTTCATCTGGGCGCGGGTGCCGAGCCGGGCGTAGCAGTCGGGGGCGGCGAGGGTCAGGTGCTGCGGCGTCGCCTCGACGGTGGCGATGTCGCGGTGGGCGGCGAGCAGCGGCAGCTCGTCGGCGGTGGAGATGTGCAGCACGTGGACCGGCCGGCCGGCGCGGCGGGCGGCGGCGAGCAGGCGGGTGGTCGAGCGCACCGCCGCCTCGACGTCGCGCCAGACCGGATGGGTCGAGGGATCGCCGGCCGCGGCCAGCGCCTTGCGCTCGCGCAGGCGCGGCTCGTCCTCGGAATGGACGGCGACGCGGCGCCGGCCGGCGGCCAGCACGTGGAGCAGGGTGGTGTCGTCCTCGACCAGCAGCGAGCCGGTCGAGCTGCCCATGAAGATCTTCACGCCGGCGCAGCCCGGCAGGCGCTCGAGCTCGGCCAGCCGGGCGGCATTGGCGGCGGTGGCGCCGACGAAAAAGGCATGGTCGCAGCGCATCCGCCCGTGCGCCCGCGCCAGCTTGTCGGCAAGCAGCTCGGCGCTGTCGGTGACCGGCTTGGTGTTGGGCATCTCGAACACCGCGGTGACCCCGCCCAGCACGGCGGCGTCGGAGCCGCTGGCGAGGTCCTCCTTGTGCTCGGCACCGGGCTCGCGGAAGTGGACCTGGGTGTCGATCACGCCGGGCAGGACGTGCAGGCCGCGGGCGTCGACGGTCTCGGCCGCGGCCCGTCCGGCCAGCGCGCCCAGCGCCACGATGCGGCCGCCGGCGATGCCGATGTCGCAGTCGGCGAGGCCGCCGGGCAGCGCCACCCGGCCGCCGGTCACCAAGAGATCGAACCCGTTCCCGACCGCCATCGCCGCATCCCCCGGTTCCACCGGGCGTCCTTGCCGGAACGGGACCCGTCGGGCAAGCTGTGCCCTCAGCAACCAAGACTCCCGGCCGCAGCCGGCTCCCAGGTCCGAGTTTCCCATGCACGAACGGCCACCCATGGCCCTGCTCGCCGTGCTCGTGCTGGCGACCGCCCTCGGCCCCCTGGCGCTGCAGATCTTCCTGCCGGCGCTGCCGGCGATCCGCGACAGCCTCGGCGTGACCACCGGCACGGTGCAGCTGGCGTTCAGCCTGTCGACCCTGGCGATGGCGGTGGCGACGCTCGCCTACGGGCCGCTGTCGGACCGCTACGGCCGGCGTCCGATCCTCATCGGCGGCATCCTCGTCTTCCTCGCGGGCAGCGGCATCTGCGTCGTCGCCCCCGACATCGTCACCCTGATCGTCGGCCGCATCGTCCAGGCCGCCGGCGGCACCGCCGGGCTGGTCCTCGCCCGCGCCATCGTCCGCGACCTCTATCCGGTCGACCGGGCCGCCAGCACGCTGGCCTACCTGACCATGGCGATGGTCGTGGCACCCATGGTGTCGCCGATGCTGGGCGGGGTGATCACCGACCATGTCGGCTGGCGGGCGGTGTTCGCCGCCTCGGCCCTGGTCGGCGCCGGCGCCCTGTTCGGCGTGCTGCGCTACCTGCCGGAGACGCATCGCGACCGCGGGCCCGGCCGCAGCGCCGCCGGCATGCTCAGCTCGTTCGCGGTCCTGCTCGGCTCGCGCCACTTCAACGGCTTCGCCTTCCAGAGCGCCTGCGCGATGGCGCTGTTCTACGGCTTCCTCGCCGGCGCGCCGTTCGTCGTGACCGGCCTGCTCGGCCAGACGGCGACGGCCTACGGCTTCATGTTCATCGCCGTGTCGGGTGCCTTCATGGTCGGCAACCTGGTCGCCGCCAGGATCTCGCCGCGGGTGGGCGTCGTCCGCATGGTCCGGCTCGGCAGCCTGATCGTCCTTGCCGGCAGCGTCGTGGCGCTGCTGGCGGCCCTGGTCCTGCCCTGGTCGCTGCCGGCGCTGTTCGTGCCGATGGTGGTGATCGCCGCCGCCCAGGGTGCCTCGATGCCGAACGCCCAGGCCGGCGTGGTCTCGGCGATGCCGCAGCTGGCGGGGGCGGCCTCGGGCCTCGGCGGCTTCCTGCAGATGGGGCTGGCGGCCCTGGCCGCGCAGGCGGTCGGCATGATCCAGAACGACACGCCCTACCCGATGCTGGTGGCGATGCTCGCCTGCGGCATCGGCACGGTCGCGTTCAGCCTCGTCGCCGACCTGCCGCGGCGGACCGCGACACCCTAGAAGATTGAGTGCCGCAGGGCCAATTCAATTATAGGTAGAAATTCTCGTCCGCGTCTGCTAACAGTTGCAGCCGTCCGGAGCGTTAACCTTAACGGGACGTTAGCCTCTCGCCAGGCATGCTGCCTGCTGGAGAAGGCGCCGGTCCCTTAGCGGACGCATTCCCGGGCCAAGCTGCGACCGTCGACTGACCGACCACTCCACGCCGCGACATGGCGCCTGCCAAGGGGCAGGAGCGCCGGCGCGGCAGGACACGGAGGTTTGTCCATGTCGATGAGTCTCGCCGACATCGCCACGGCACCCGGATTGCGGGCGGGGCGGCATCGCCCGTCCGGCGGCGCCTGGCCAGCCGTCATGGCCATCGCCGCCGGCGACTACCGGTTCCTCCTGCTGCTGCGGTTCGTCCTGATCAACGCGGTCGCCGCGGCGATGCTCGCCGCCGCCTGGGCGCAGGGCTGGCTCGACGACATCGTCCGCACCGACACCTCGCATCTGTGCGCGCTCATCTTCCTCGTCTTCGCCCTGGGCCTGGCGCAATGCGCCCGGCGGGTGGTGCAGACCAGCCGCGAGCTGAACGAGATCGAGCGCGACGGCGTTGCCGGCGCCGGCCGGACCGGCCAGCTGCTGCGCCGCCTGGCCCGCAGCGCCTCCGCCGAGCGCAGCGAGATCCTGGGCGCCGTGCGCCTCAGCCTCGCCAACCGCATCGCCGGCATCCGCCATGCCGCCAACCTGCTGGTGATGCTGGGCCTGATCGGCACGGTGCTGGGCTTCATCATGGCCCTGGGCGGCGTCGACGCCGACAGCGCCGGGGACGCGTCGTCGGTGGGACCGATGGTCTCGAGCCTCGTCGCCGGCATGTCGGTGGCGCTCTACACGACGCTGGTCGGCTCGGTGCTCAATGTCTGGCTGATGCTGAACTACCGCCTGCTCGAGGGCGGGGCGATCAAGCTGGTGACGGCCATCGTCGAGCGGGGGCAGGCCGATGGACGCGCTTGATCCCCGCGACGAGTCCGATTCCGACACGGTCTTCCGCGACGTCATCACCCTGGCGCTGGCCGGCTTCGTCGCCGCCGTCATCCTCCTGCTGCCGCACATCAATCCGAAGGCGGCCAGGGCGGCGATCGGCGCCGAGCCGCCGGGCAACGTCATCGTCGAGGTGCGCTGGCCGGATGCCGCCGACACCGACGTCGACCTCTGGGTGCAGGGCCCCGGCGACGTGCCGGTCGGCTACTCCAACAAGGGCGGCAAGCTGTTCAACCTGCTGCGCGACGACCTCGGCCGCCGCGCCGACGCCACCGACCTCAACTACGAGGTCGCCTACTCGCGCGGCGTCCAGCCGGGCGAGTACGTCGTCAACCTGCACCTCTACCGCAACCTTGATGCCCCCTATCCGCTGACCGCCACGGTGGTGGCGAGCGTCAAGCGCAAGGTCGGCGAATCGGCGGTCCAGCTGCTGACGACGAAGGTGGCGCTGGGCCGCGAGGGCCAGGAGCTGACCGCCTTCCGCTTCCGCCTCGACGGCGAGGGCAACCTCGTCGCGGGCAGCGTCAACAGCCTGTTCCGCGAGCTGCGCGCGTGGAAGCCGGCATGAACGCCCTGCCCCTGGCCTTCGCCGCCGCCGCCCTGCTCGCCGCGGTCCTGGCAAGCATCGCTGTGTGGGCGCCGCGGCGGCTGGCGCTGAAGCTCGCCGCACTGGGTGTCGCCGTGCTGTTCCTGCCGGTGGCGCATCTCGGCCTTGCCGAGCTGCTCGGCCGGCCGAAGCCGGTGACGCTCGAATGGTGGGCCGACCGCGCCGCCGAGGCGACCGTCCTCGGCAGCGTCAGCGAGGAGGAGAAGCGCATCCTGCTGTGGCTGCAGGTCGACGGGGCGCCCGAGCCGCGCGCCTACGCGCTGCCATGGAGCCAGCAGCTGGCGCAGCAGCTGCAGGATGCCCAGCGCCAGGCGGCGGCGAGCGGGACCGGCGTGCGCATGCGGATGCCGTTCGAGCCCACCCTCGACGAGCTCGAGCCCAAGTTCTACGCGATGCCGCAGCCGGCGCTGCCGCCCAAGGACGCCCTCGACCCGCCGGCACCGCAGCAGTTCGTCCGGCCCGAGCAGGACGCCTAGGAAGCGCCGGGGGCGAAGGCGAGGCCACGCCAGCTGGCGTGGCCGGTGTCGAGGTCGACGGCGAGCAGGTCCTCGCCGACGATCACCGGGCCGGCAAAGTCGGCCTGCGCCGCGGCGATCAGCGCCGCCGGATCGGACTCCACCGGGACGATGTGGGTGAGGACGAGGCTGTGCGCCCGCGCCTCGGCGGCGACGCGGCCGACCTCGGTCGACAGCGTGTGGTAGCCGGCGACGGCGGCGATCGTCGCCGGATCGCGCACGCCGGGGATCGGCGGCATCGCCGGATGATGGAACACCTCGTGGACCAGCAGGTCGCAGTCGCGGGCGGCCGCGGCCAGCGCCGGGCAGGGCCGGGTGTCGCCGCTCAGCGCCAGCGTGCGGCCGCCGGCGCGCAGCACGAAGCCCAGCGCCGGCTCGACCGGCCGGTGGTCGACGGCCACGGCCTCGACCTCGAGGGCGCCGATCCGCCGCCGGTCGCCGCCGGCGATCTCCTCGACCGCGAAGGCAAAGCCGTCGGGATTGGGCCGCTGCTCGAAGCTCAGGCGCAGGGCCCGCTCCCCGGCCCAGGCGGCCTCGAGGGCGGCGACATGCTTGGCGAAGCCGGCGGGGGCGATGACCCGCAGCGGCCGCTTGCGCCCCTGGTGCCAGCCGGAGACGAGCAGCTGCCAGAGGTCGACGACGTGATCGGAGTGCAGGTGCGTGACCAGGAGCGCGTCCAGCGTGGCGCTCCGCTCGCCGGCCTCGGCCAGGCGCTGGGTCACGCCCGAGCCGCAGTCGACCAGCAGCCGGGTGCCGCCATGCTCGACCAGCTGGGCCGGACCGAAGCGGCGGCTGCTGGCGGCGGGACAACCGGTGCCGAGGAGCAGGAGGCGCAAGGCCGCGCTCAGGCGTCGATGCCGGCGACCGCGAGCAGCGCCGGCCTGAGCGCCAGCGGGCCGCCGATGACGGGGGCACCGTCATGCAGGCCGCCCAGCGCCAAGAAGTCGTTGGTGAAGCCGCCGGCCTCGCGGATCAGCAGCAGGCCGGCGAGGCAGTCCCAGCTGTTCATGTGCGTCTCGATGTAGCCGATCAGCCGGCCGCAGGCGGTCCACGCCAGGGCCAGGGCGCCCGAGCCGTGGCGATGGTAGACGCCGCCGGCATCGGTCAGCCGCCGCAGGATCGCCAGCGTGCCGTCCGCCGAGGCGCGGGCCGAGTAGCCGACGCTGACCGTGCCCTGGTCGAGGGCGGTGACCGGCGCCACGCGGATCGGCCGGCCGTCGAGGCTGGCGCCGCCGCCGGCCCGGGCGGCGAACAGCTCCTCGCTGCAGGGATCGTAGATGACGCCGGTCTCGATCCGGCCGTCGCGGACATAGGCCAGCGACACGCACCAGGAGGCGATGCCGTTGAGGAAGCACCAGGTGCCGTCGATCGGGTCGACCACCCAGGTGCCGACGGCATCGTGGCCCTCGTCGAGGCCGCCTTCCTCGCCCAGCACCGCGTCTTGCGGGAACAGCGCCTGCAGGCGGGCGCGGACGAGGTGCTCGACCTCGCGGTCGGCGATGCTGACGATGTCCTGCGGCCCCTTCTGCTCGACGGCCAGCGCCTCGCGGCCGCGATAGTAGCGCAGCGCCAGGGCCCCGGCCTCGCGGGCCACCGCCTCCGCCGCCGCCAGCCGCATTTCCGCCGTCACCCGCATCCGCCGCTCCCGGTCCTGCCCTGCGCGGGTTATAGGGCGTCGAGGGCCATCCGTCAGAGGAGCTTGCGGGGCATGCACAGCGTCGACGCCAACGGGGCCAGCATCCCCGCCATCGGGCTCGGCACCTGGGAGCTGCGCGGGGCCGACGCCCAGCGCCTGGTCGAGCACGCGCTCGCGGTCGGCTACCGGCACCTCGACACCGCCCAGATGTACGCCAACGAGGCCGAGGTCGGCGCCGGCCTGCGGGCCAGCGGCCTGAAGCGCGACGCGGTGTTCGTCACCACCAAGGTCTGGCCGGACCGGTTCCGTGCCGGCGACTTCGAGCGCTCGGTCGACGAGAGCCTCGGCCGGCTGAAGCTGGACGCGGTCGACCTCCTGCTGCTGCACTGGCCGAGCCAGACCGTGCCGCTGGCCGAGACCATCGGCGCGCTCAACCGGGTCCGCGCCGCCGGCAAGGCCCGGCATGTCGGGATCAGCAACTTCCCCGGGGCGATGATCGACGAGGCGGTGGCGCTGAGCTCCGACCCGCTGGTCACCGACCAGGTCGAGTACCATCCCTTCCTGAGCCAGCGGACGGTGCTCGGCCGCTGCCGGGCGCACGGCCTGTCGCTGACCGCCTACACGCCGCTGGCGCGCGGCCGGGTGTTCAAGGACCCGGTGCTGCAGCGGATCGGCAGGGCCTACGGCAAGAACGGCGGTCAGGTGGCGCTGCGCTGGCTGGTCCAGCAGCCGGGCGTCATCGCCATCCCGCGCTCGTCCAGCGAGGCCAACATCGCGGCCAACCTCGCCGTCTTCGACTTCGCCCTGGGCGACGCCGAGATGGCCGAGATCGCGGCCCTGGGCTCGGCCGCCGGCCGGGTCGTCAACACCGCCTCGGCTCCCGCCTGGGACCGCGACTGATGACGGCCTTCGCCCCGATCCTCGAGGCGGCGCTGATGCGCCACGGCACCGCCGCCCTCGAGCAGCGCCTCGTCACGCCGGCGAGCCCGGCCGAGCTCGCCGCCCTGCCCGAGGACCGCTACCTGTCGCAGATGAGCCTGCGCACCTTCCGCGCCGGGCTGAAGCACGCGGTGGTCGACGCGCGCTGGCCGGCGTTCGAGGAGGTGTTCGAGCACTTCGACGCCGATGCCTGCGCCGGGATGGCCGACGAGCGGATCGAGGCGCTGCTGGCCGACCGGCGGCTGATCCGCAACCTGCCCAAGCTGCGCGCGATCCGCGCCAACGCCGCGGCGATCGTGGCGCTGCGGGCGCAGGGCGGCATCGGCGCCTGGCTCGGCCGCTGGCCGGGCGGCGAGATCATGGCGCTGTGGGCCGAGCTCGGCCGCCGCTTCCAGCAGCTCGGCGGCAACTCCGGCCCCTACTTCCTGCGCATGGTCGGCAAGGACAGCTTCATCCTGAGCAACGCCGTCCTCGCCGGCCTGCGCCACTGGGAGGTGCTCGACGGCGATCCGAAGACGGCGGCCGACCGCCAGCGCGTCGAGGCGGCATTCAACGCCTGGGCGGCCGAGACCGGCCGACCCTTGTGCCAGCTCAGCCAGATCCTGGCGCTGAGCGTGGACAGCTAGACGACGGGAGCGGCAACGCGCGTCTGGACAGCCGCATGCCGGGCGAGAATAGTCGCTGCCGAGCATGCACCAACGCATTGCGGAATCACGCGGAACGCACGATGCGCAGCAGGATGTTGCTTGCCGGACTGGTCCTCGCCGGCACGGTCGCCGCCACGGCGACGGGCTTCGCCCAGACCGCCTATCCCGACCTGAAGGGCACCTGGGTCGGTCCCGGCCAGTCGGTGACGCTGGGCAAGACCGACCAGTGGCCCTCGGCGCCCGGCGGCAAGCCGGTGTTCCGCGAGGGCTCCTGGACCGTGATCATCGACGAGCAGCAGGGCAACCTCCTGACCGGCTCCCAGGGCCTGACCGACGGCGGTCACCGGGACACGCTGCTGGGCGTCATCCGCGGCGACGGCAAGACCATCCTGATGGTCGACGACGACGGCAGCTTCGTCACCCAGCTGACCGGCCCGGATGCCATGGAGATGTGCCGGATCGAGGTCACCGCCGATTCGCGGCTGGTCGGCTGCCGGCAGCTGGCCCGGCAGAAGTGAGGGCGGCGGGGCGGCTGACCGCCCCCGCCGGCCCCGTTACTCGAACTGGATGCAGTAGACCGGGTGGCTGGCGTTGCAGTTGTCCTCGACGCCGAGCGTGAAGCCGGCATTGGTCGAGACGCTCGAGCCGCCGTCGCCGAGGGCGTTCGGATCGTTCGAGGTCCAGCCATTGCAGTCGGACTGCTCGCCGCCGGGGTTGGTCCCGGCGGGCACCGTCGCCGTCCAGATCATGTTGTTGGTGTTCGTGGCGAAGTTGCCGTGCACGTCCTGGCTGATCGGCGCCCCCAGGCACTGGTTGCCGGCGATCGGGTCGCAGGCCGCGAAGCCCGCGATCGAGGCGGCGACGACGGTGCCGTCGGCCGTCTGGATCGGCCCGAAACCCGGGTCGGTGATGAACGAGGCCGGGTTGCTCGTGCTGTTGGTCAGCCACGCATGGACGTTGGCGGCGCCGGGAATGCCGGCCTGGCTCGCCTGCTGCTGGCAGGTGGCGTCGGCGAGAGCGATGGCCGTCCTCGCCTCGGGCGCGATCTGGCCCGTGAAGGTGTAGCTGCTGACGAAGGCGATGCCGGTCACCGCGATGCGCGACTGGACCAGCGTCTCGGTGGTGGCCTGCGGGTGCGAGCAGCGATCGCCGGTCTCGTTGTTCGGAGCCCGGTCACGGTTGTCGCCGAGAACGCTCGATCCCCAGAGCGCGATCAGCGGCACCTGCTTCGGGCTGCCGACCTGCAGCGGCCCGAGCGGCACGGTGAAACGGACTTCCTTGCCCGAGATGCTGCTGGTGCCGACCCCGCGATGCCCGGTCGGCGTGTGCTCGACCACCGTGTCGACGGTGGCGACGCAGCCGGTGCTGGAGCCGCGCTTGCCGACGAACGGGGCGGCATGGTCGAGGTGCACCCGGTAGGTCGCCTGCTGGCTGGCGCGGGCGCACAGCCGCAGCGTCACGACGATGCGGTCGAGCTTCGGCTCGTAGTGGCTCTGGATCGACTGGATGTCGTTGCCGCCGCTGCCTACCTCGCAGCCGTCGAGGACCACGCGCTCGTTGACCCGGGCGACCGCCGTCGGCCCGGTGGCCCAGGCAGGAGCCGCCGCCATTGCGAGCAGCCCGGAAACGGCGATGACAGTGCGGACCATCAAGGTTCCTCCACGCGTTTGCATGGAACCTGCCCGAGATCGTCGCGAAAATCAGCCGGCCTTGGCCGAAATGCCGCCGTCGACCACGAGGTCGTGAGCGGTGACATAGCGCGACTCGTCCGAGGCGAGGAACAGGCAGGCGTGTGCCACATCCCAGGCGTTGCCCATGTGGCCCATCGGGCATTGGGCATTGCGGGCGCGAACCATGGTCTCGCGGTCGCCCTCGTCGCCGTAGGCGGCGGTCAGGCCGGCATGGACCATGGGCGTGTCCATGAGCCCCGGCGAGACGATGTTGGCGCGGATGCCGCGCGCCGCATACTCGATGGCAATGCCGCGGCTGAACGCGACCAGGGCGCCCTTGGTCGCGTAGTAGCTGCTGTAGTTGATGCCGGTCCAGCGCTGGCCGGCGATCGAGCCGATGGTGACGATCGAGCCCTTGCCCTGCCGCTCCATCACCGGCAGCACGTGCTTGCAGGCGAGGAAGGCGCTCTTGAGGTTGACCGCGCAGGCGCGGTCCCACTCGGCCTCGGGCAGCTCGACCGGGCCGCCCAGGACGACGATGCCGACGACATTGACGAGCACGTCGATCCTGCCGAACCGGGCGAGGCAGGCGGCGACGGCGCCCTCGACCTCGGCGGCGACGGCGGCATCGGCGCCGTGCGCCACGCAGGTGCCGCCCTCGGCCTCGATCAGGCCACGGGTCTCCTCGGCGGCGGCGCGGTTGCGGTCGACGCCGAACACGGCGGCGCCCTCGCGGGCGAACAGCACCGAGGTCGCCTTGCCGTTGCCCCAGCCCGGCCCGATCGAGCCGCAGCCGATCACCAGCGCCGTCTTGCCGGCCAGCCGTCCGCTCATCGTTCCTCCCCGAGGCTCGCGCGCAGCTCGCGCTTGAGGATCTTGCCGTAGGCGTTCTTCGGCAGCGACGCCATCGCGACGTAGGCCTTGGGCCGCTTGAAGCGGGCGATGCGGGCGAGGCACCAGGCGTCGAGCTCGGCATCGGGCACCGGCGGCTCGGCGACGACGCAGGCGACCACCCGCTCGCCCCATTCGGCATCGGGCAGGCCGATCACCGCCACCTCGCGCACCGCCGGGTGGGCCAGCAGCACCTCTTCCACCTCGCGCGGGTAGACGTTCAGCCCGCCGGTGATGACGAGGTCCTTGGAGCGGTCGCGCAGGTAGAGGAAGCCGTCGGCGTCGAGCAGGCCGACGTCGCCGGTGCGCAGCCAGCCGTCGCCCATGGTCCGCGCGGTGGCGGCGGGGTCCTGCCAGTAGCCCGGCACCACCGCGGCGCCGCGGGCCATCACCTCGCCGGGCTCGCCAGGCGGCAGCGGCTTACCGTCGGCGTCGCCGATGCGGACCTCGATGCCGAGCTGGGCGGTGCCGGCCGAGCCCAGCCGCTCGCTCCAGCGCGGATGCGCGCGGTCGGCATGGCCGCGGCGGTCGAGGGCCGTGATGGTCATCGGGCTCTCGCCCTGGCCGTAGATCTGGGCGAGGCGGAAGCCCAGCACGGCGTGCGCTTCGTCGAGGTCGGCGCGGTACATCGGTGCCCCGCCGTAGATCACGGCCTCGAGGTTGGCGAGGTCCGGCCCGTGCACCGCGGCATGGCGGACGAGGCGGCGAACGGCCGTCGGCGCGGCGAACAGCCGGCTGCCGGGCCAGCGTGCCACCAGCCCGAACACCTCGGCGGCATCGAAGCCGCCGCTCTCGGGGATCACCTGGCAGCAGGCGCGGGCGACGTGCGGGACGAGGTAGAGCCCGGAGCCGTGCGACAGCGGGGCGGGGTGCAGCATGGCGTCGCCGGGCCGCGGCTGCTCGACGTCGGCGAGGAAGCCCGCCGTCATCGCCAGCAGGTTGCCGTGGGTGATCATCGCCCCCTTGGGGCGGCCGGTGGTGCCGCTGGTGTAGAACAGCCAGGCGAGGTCGCCGGGGGCCCGTCCGGCCAGCGCCAGCGCCTCGCCGTCGCGCAGGGCCCGGGCCTCGGCCGAGCCGGCGACGATGACGCGCTCGGGTCCCTCGACCTCGGCGAGGTCGGGACCGACGAAGGCGAGTCGCGCGCCGCTGTGGCCGAGGATCCAGGCCAGCTCGGCCGGGTGCAGGGCGACGTTGACCGGCACGGCGGCGAGGCCCGCCCACCAGATGCCGGCCAGCAGCTCGACATAGTCGGGGTGGTTGCGCATCGCCAGCGCCACCCGGTCGCCGGGAACGAGACCCAGCCGGTCGCGCAGGGAGCCGGCGATGCGGGCGGCGCGGACGGCGAGCCCGGCCTGGTCGAGCAGCACCGTCGCGCCCAGCGCCACCGCCGGCAGGTCGGCGGCGCGGCCGGCGCTGCGGGCGAACAGGTGCGCGATGTTCACCGACGGCCCTCCCTCGTCGCCGCCGAGCATCGCCCGCGCTCGCCGCCGCGATCAAGGCCGCACCGCTGCCCGGCGGCAGGGCAGGCTGCCCGTTCGCGCGGCAGGCGGACGGCGATCCGGCACCACTGGCATGACGAAAGGGCCTCTGGCATGGTCGTTGCCGTAAGGACGGACGGGGAAACAGCGGCACCGCCGTTCGCAGGGCCGGAGAGGGAAGCTTGGATCTGACCGGCGCGCTCAAGGGCTACGACCCGGGCGCCTACTTCTGCGAGGTGTTCGCGCAGAAGGGCGGCGGCCTGCGGCCGGCGCAGCGCATCGCGCTCCGCATCGACCAGCTCGGTCTCGACGCCTTGCGCGCCCGCGCCAAGGACGCCGAGCTCGAGCTCTACAACCTGGGCATCACCTTCACCGTCTACAGCGACAAGGACGCGATCGACCGCATCCTGCCGTTCGACATCATCCCGCGGCTGATCTCGCCCGAGGACTGGCGGACGATCGAGGCCGGGGTGGTGCAGCGGGTGACCGCGATCAACCTGTTCCTGCACGACGTCTACCACGACCAGAAGGTGCTGAAGGACGGCATCGTCCCGCGCGACCTGGTCCTCGGCAACGCCAACTACCGCCCGGAGATGCAGGGCCTCGACCTGCCCTTCGGCACCTATGTCCAGATCAACGGCACCGACCTCGTCCGCGGCGGCGACGGCCGGTTCCGCGTGCTCGAGGACAATGCGCGCACGCCGTCGGGCGTGTCCTACGTCGTCGAGAACCGCCACCTGATGATGCGCGCCTTCGCCGACCTGATGGGCGGCATCGGCATCAAGCGCGTGTCCGACTACGGCGCCCGGCTGCACGCCGCGCTGTGCGAGCTGGCGCAGCGGCCGCAGGGCGACCCGCAGGTCGTGCTGCTGTCGCCCGGCGTGTTCAACTCGGCCTATTTCGAGCACGTCTTCCTCGCCCGCGAGATGGGCGTCCCGCTGGTCGAGGGCCGCGACCTCGTCGTCCAGGACGACAGGGTCTGGATGAAGACGGTGGCCGGCCTGCAGGCGGTCGACGTCATCTATCGCCGGCTCAACGACGACTTCCTCGATCCCGAGGCGTTCGAGCCGACCAGCATGCTGGGCGTGCCGGGGCTGATGCGGGCCTATGCCAAGGGCAACGTGCAGCTGGCCAACGCCATCGGCACCGGGGTCGCCGACGACAAGGCGGTCTACGCCTACATGCCGCGCCTGATCCGCTACTACCTCGACCAGGACGCGATCATCGAGAACGTCGACACCCGCATCTGCCGCGAGCCGGAAGGGCTCCAGTACACGCTCGACCATCTCGACCAGCTGGTGGTCAAGCCGGTCGGCGAGAGCGGCGGCTACGGCATCACCATCGGTCCGCGGGCGACGAAGGCCGAGATCGCGGCCTGCCGCGAGAAGCTGCTGGCCGATCCCGCCAACTTCATCAGCCAGCCGGTGATCGACCTGTCGGTCGGGCCGACGCTCACCGACGAGGGCATCCAGCCGCGCCACGTCGACCTGCGCCCGTTCGCGATCACCGGCCGCTCCACCTGGGTGCTGCCCGGCGGCCTGTCGCGGGTGGCGCTGAAGAAGGGATCGCTGGTCGTGAACAGCAGCCAGGGCGGCGGCTCCAAGGACACCTGGGTGCTCGAGTGAGCCATCTCCTCGCCCGCTACGCCGAAGGCATCTTCTGGCTCGCCCGCTACGTCGAGCGGATCGAGAACCTCGCCCGCATCATCGACGTGCAGGAGACCTTCTCGCGCGACAGCCAGGGGCTGCACGACTGGGCCAGCGTCGTCGAGCTGAACGGCGACCGCGAGCGCTTCGCCGAGCACCATGGCGAGGCCACCGCCGAGAACGTCCTGCGCTTCTACGTGCTGGACCGCGACAACCCGACCTCGATCGTGTTCTCGCTGCGCGCGGCGCGCGAGAACGCGCGCATGCTGCGCTCGCTGATCACCACCGAGATGTGGGCGCAGATCAACGTCTTCTACAACCGCTGCCTGGCGCTGGGCCCGGCCGACCTCGCCGAGGAGCGGCTGGCCCGCACCTGCGCCCTGATCAAGGACGGCTGCGAGGCGCATGCCGGCATCACCGGCGGGACCTTCTACCGGGACGAGGCCTGGAACTTCTACGAGCTGGGCCGCGCCATCGAGTGCGCCGACCAGACCACCCGCCTGCTCGACGCCAAGTTCTACAGCCTGCAGGGCCGCGCCGCCCGTGCCGACGGGGCGGTCGACGTCAGCCAGTGGACGGCGGTGCTGCGCTCGGCCGCCGGCTTCCAGGCCTACCGCCGCCGCCACGTGCACGGCGTGCGGCCCGAGGACGTCGCGGCCTTCCTCTACTCCGACTGGCGCCTGCCGCGCTCGGTGGCGCATTGCCTGGGCGTCATCGAGCAGAGCCTGACCGAGCTCCGCCGCCAGCACGGCGTGCGCGGCACCACCGCGGCGCTCGAGCATCTCGACGGCCTGCGCGACGACCTGCATGTCGACAAGGTCAAGGCCGTGGTCGCCACCGGCGGCCTGCACCAGTTCAACGACTGGCTGCAGCGCGGCCTGATCGAGCTGACCAGCCTGCTCGGCCGCAGCTTCTTCGGCCACGACGCGGCGCCGGCGCAGAGCCAGTCGCAGGGCCAGACCCAGGCACAGCGCTAGCCCGCCCGGGCCGCACCCCCGCCCGGCTCGATCGGGACGCGCCACGGCCGCCGGGAACGGTCTGTCCCCGGCGGCGCGAGGGACCGGCGGCTCAGGCCGTCCGGAACAGGCGCGGCTGGAAGGCGCGGCTGCGACGCAGGCCGCGCAGGCCCTTGGCGGCGGCGAGTACCGCGAGGTCGACCAGCGGCTCGAGGATGACCACCGTCATGTAGGCGGCTCCGAACGACGCCACCTGCTGCAGGTTGGCGATGCCGAAGCCATGGCCGTAGAGCGCCCAGAACGCGACCCATGCGACGATGCCGCCCTGGTAGGCGGTCGACAGCTTCAGCGCTTGGCCGTAGTCAAGCTCCACGTAAGGCGTGCCGGCCGGGACGATCCGCCGGGCCAAGGCCGCCATGGCCAAGAGCGGGACGATCAGGGTCGTCACGTTCATGCCGTACTGCGGCAGGTCGGCGGGCGCGAAGAACACGCCCTGGACCAGCAGGCCGAGCGCCAGGCCGATCGCGGTCGGGCCGGCGCCGAACAGCAGGAACAGCGTCGAGCCGAGGATCAGGTGGACTTCCGAGACGCCGACCGGATGGTGCGGCAGGATCTCGAAGAAGGCGAAGACCAGGGCGGTGGTCGCCACGGTCCGGACGAGGAAGGCCGCCGGCCCGCCCTGGTGGCGGATCGAATCGACCGCGAGCTTGCCGGCCACGGCCAGCGACGCCGCTCCGGTGGCATAGCCAAGAGCCAGCTTGGCGCCGTCGACGACGCCAGGTTCGATATGCATGGACGTTCCCTTCTGCACCCACCGTGCATGAACCGTGACCGCCGCCCGGCCGGGCGGCGGATGACGGCAGGTCTCCTGGCTTGCGGGTCGTCGCCGCGATCCGCCTTCCCGGGCCAAGGCCCAGTGGCATCTCGGATCGCGGCTCGCCGCTCACAGTTGCGGGGGCAGCGCCGGCCCAGGACCCGCAGGTCCGCACCGGCTTCCCTTTCAAGTCCCGAGGGACACCGTCATCCGGCGATGGTGCCGGAGCGGGCGGGTGGCGGCAAGGTCCGTCCGGCGAGGCTGCCTCAGCCGCGGCCGCGATAGGGCGGCACGCCGGGGTCGGGCAGCCACAGGCCGGCGGGCGGGGTGCCGGTCTGCCAGAAGACGTCGATCGGCATGCCGCCGCGCGGGTACCAGTAGCCGGCGATCCGCAGCCAGTGCGGGTCGAGGGTGGCGACGAGGCGCTGGCCGATGCCCACCGTGCAGCCCTCGTGGAAGGCGCCGTGGTTGCGGAACGAGCCGAGGTAGAGCTTGAGCGACTTGCTCTCCACCAGCAGCGAGCGCGGGGCGTAGTCGATGACGAGGTGGGCGAAGTCGGGCTGGCCGGTCACCGGGCACAGCGAGGTGAACTCGGGGCAGGTGAAGCGGACGAGGTAGAGGCTGTCGGGGTGCGGGTCGGGCACGGTCTCGAGCACGGCTTCGTCGGGCGAGGCCGGCAGGGCGGTGGCCTGGCCGAGCTGGGTCAGGCCGGCGAGCGGGGGCGAGGTCATGGTGGCGGAGTCCGGAGGTCGTGGCGTCTCGCTGCTGAGGGTCTACCTGCACCGCTCATGCCGCAACGACGTCGTAGCCGGCGCGCGGGAAGTGCAGGTTGACCTCGCCGACGCGCGGATGGTGCGCGCCGATGACGATCTCCTGGGCGTCGGCGGCGAGCAGCCGGCCACGGACCGGGTCGCGGCCGGTGTCGTCGGGGGTCACGGTCACCTCGGTGCCGGCCTTGAGGCCGGACGGGTCGCCGTCGGGCGGCAGGTCGGGCGCCTGCGGCTCGGCGGCCAGGGCGACGGCGATCGCTTCCGCGGCCGACATCGGTTGCGGCGTGCCATGGCCGATGGCGGTGACCCGGTCGTACCAGGACCACAGCGGCTGCAATGGCAGCAGCGCCTCCGCCTCGGGCCCGCCCTGGGTGCGAATCAGCCACACCGAGCAGTAGGCGGCGAGGTCGGCGGCACTGGGCTCGCCCAGCACGAAGGGGCGGCCGTCCTCGAGCATCATCGCGAACCAGCCGAGATGGGCCGAGGCCTGCTGCAGGTAGCGGGGCAGCAGCGGGGCGACGTCCTCCTTCGCCAGGGGGAAGCCGAAGGCCTTGCGCTCGGTGACGAAGGCCGGCGGGATCCGCTCGCCGGCGACGTTGGCCATCACGCCCAGGGCCGGCATGAAGATGAACTTGTCGGCCCACCAGGCCAGCGCGGTGGCGATACCCTCGCTGCCGTTGGGGAACAGGCTGGGCTCGGGGTGCAGGCGGTCGAGCCGGCGCAGGATCAGCTGGGTGTCGCAATAGATGTCGGCGCCGATCTGCATGACCGGAGTGCGGCGGTAGCCGCCGGTCAGCGGCAGCAGGTCGGGCTTGGGCATCGCCGGCGGGATGTCGACCGACCGCCAGCTCAGGCGCTTCAGGCCGAAGGCCAGCCGCACGCGCTCGGAATAGGTCGAGATGGCGTAGTGGTGCAGGATGATCTCGGGCATCGGCGTCTCCCAGCGGGCGGCGGTCAGGACGCGCCCGTCAGCGGCTTGTCCTTCGCGGGGTCGAACGGGAACATCAGCCCGGCCGCCAGGAAGCCGCCGTCGACGTTGAGGGTATGGCCGGTGATGTAGGCGGCATCGTCGGAGGCGAGGAAGACGGCCGCCGCGGCGATCTCCTCGGGCAGGCCGTAGCGGCGCTGCGGGATCAGCCGGTGGTAGGCGTCGACCGTCTCCTTCGTGTGCATGGCCTTGGCCACCTCGGTCATGATCGGGCCCGGGGCGATGGCGTTGGCGCTGATGCCGTGGTCGGCGAGCTCGACCGCCATGATCTTGGTCAGGACCTCGAGGCCGGCCTTGGAGGCGCCGTAGGCCGAGCGGCCGACGCCGCCCTTCTGGCCCGACAGGGAGACGATGCTGAGGATCCGGCCGCCGCGGCCCTGCGCGATCATCCGCCGGGCCGCCTGCTGGCTGCACAGGAAGGCACCGGTCAGGTTGATGCGCAGGATGCGCTCCCATTCCTCGAGCTCGACGTCGACGAGCAGGCGCGGGGCGCCGATGCCGGCATTGTTGACGAGGATGTCGATTCCGCCGAAGGCCTCGGCGGTCGCCGCGAACAGCGCCTCGATGTCGGCCGGGATCGACACGTCGGCGCGCACGGCGATGGCGGCGTCGCCGAGGCTCGCCGCGGCCGCCGCCGCGGCAGCGCCGTCGCGGTCGGTGATGACCACCCGGGCACCCTCGCGCGCCATGGCCTCGGCGATGGCCCAGCCGATGCCCCGGGCCGAGCCGGTGACGACGGCGACTTTGTCCTTGAGCCTCATGGGCGTCACCTCGCGCTTGCCGGGCCGGTGCCACCGGCCCTCGCCTGCAGGAAGAAGTCGGGCCCGCCCATCTGGCCGCCCTTGAGCACGATCTCGCGGCCGTCGAGGCGATGGCCCGGGGCGAGGATCCGGCAGATCGGAGCGCCGGGTGTCAGCGGGGCCGCCATCGCGAGCGCGTCGATGCCGAGGCGCTGGACCGCCGTCGAGGAGGTGTCGCCGCCGGCGACGACGACGCGGGCCAGATCGGTTCGCTCAAGCACCTGGCCGAGGATGTGCCCGGCGGCCGCGGCGAGCGCCCGGCCGCTTTCGATGCGGCCGAAGCGAGCTGCCACCACCGCCTCGCGCAGGTCTTCGGGGCCGGTCGAGCTGTGGACGACGACGCTGCGGCCGGCGGCGAGCAGGCGCGCCGCCTTCTCGATCGCCCTCCCCGCCTCAGGGCCATCGGGTCCCTCGGCGAGCAGGGCCAGCGGATTGAGGGCAATGTCCGCGAAGCCGACCGCCACGGCCGAGCGGATCTGCGCACCGGTGACCGGCGAGCAGCTGCCCGAGACGACGAGAATGCGGTCGACCGGCCCGGCCGCCATGGACGGCGACCGGGCAGGCAGCCGGCCGTTCGCCCGCCAGTCGGCGACGAGGGCGTAGCCGACGCCGGACGAGCCGACGACGAACAGCGGCCGGGTCCTGGCCGCCATGAGCTGAAGCAGGGCGCCGACGCGCGCCTCGGCGGGCTCGTCGGCGAGGTCGACGAGCAGCGCATCGGGCGAGGAGGCGAGGGCCGCGTCGAGCGCCGCTGCGGCCAGCTCCCCGCCGACCGCGATCGCCGGCGCGGGCAGCAGGGCGATCGACTGGGCGGTCTGCGCCCCGATGTGCAGGCGCATGTCGGCCTCGCGCATCGGCGTGATCGGGTGGGCGCGCATGGTCGGGTGGCGGTCGAGGCGGTGGACGGTGCCGTCGACGTTGTGCCGGGCGAACAGGGTACCGAACAGGCTGTAGCGGCCCAGCCGGGGCGCACCGACGACGATCGGGATCGTGCCGCCGCCGAGCTCGCCGCGGGCGAGGTCCATGACCCGGCCGATGCTGCCGATGGTCGGTGCCGAATCGAAGGTCGAGCAGACCTTGTAGTGCAGGAGCGGGGCGCCCGTGGCGCGGAGCGCGCGCAGCGCCGCCGGCACGGCGTCGTCCATCTCGTCCGGCGTCAGGGCGCGGCTGTTGCCGGCGATGCCGACGGCGTCGAGGTCGCCGTGCCGCGCCAGGGTCTCGGGCGCGGGCACGCCGGTGAACAGGGCGGTGCGCAGGCCGGCGGCGGCGAGGCCCTCGAGCGCGTCGGTGGAACCGGTGAAGTCGTCGCCGTAGAAGGCGATGAGCGGCGGTCGCGGCAACGGCTCAGGCCTTGCCCCGCGCACCGAACGCGGCCAGCGCCTCGCGCAGCGCCGGCCGGGTCTGCGCGTAGCGCTCGAGCGGCTCGCCGGCGACGGCGGCCTCCCAGGCCTCGACAAGGCTCCGCACGCCAGCCTCCGGACCCGACGGGTGACCGATGATGCCGCCGCCGGCTAGGTAGAGCAGGTCGGTGCTGCCGAGCGCGGCGTAGGTGGCGGGCGGCTGGGCGGCGGTCTGGCCTGACGAGAACACCGGCATGATCGGCGGCGTCCCGGCGAAGGGGTCGAGGCAGGCGCGGGCCGAGGCCACGACGCTGGCGTCGGGCTCCCAGAACTTGCTCCGCAGGCCGTTGACGTGCAGCTGGTCGACGCCGGCCAGCCGCCAGAGCTTCTGGTAGACGCGGAAATCCATGCCGAGCGCCGGCGACCGGTTGAGCATGCCGAAGCCGTTGCGGTGGCCGTGGACCGGCACGACGGCATGGCGGCGAAGTGCCGTCACCGCGGCGGGTCCCGTCCAGTTGACGCTGACCATGATGCAGGTGCCGCCTTCGCGCAGGACCAGGTCGTGGTGGCGGCGCATGGCGTCGATGTCGTCGGAGATGTTGAAGGCGACCATGACCTTGCGGCCCAGGCGGTCGGCATGGCGGTTGACCACGGCCATCACCGCCTTCACCCGCGCCTCGAGCGGGGCGTAGGGCGGATCGCCCATCAGCTCGTCGTCCTTGATGAAGTCGATGCCGGCGGCGCAGAGCGTGTCGACCAGGGCCGCGGTCTCGTCCGGCGACAGGCCGATGCTGGGCTTGACGATGGTGCCGATCAGCGGGCGGCCATGGACGCCGGCGACCCTTCGCGTGCCGGCGGCGCCGAACGCCGGACCCGGGAACTGGGCCGCGTAGTCGTCAGGCAGGTCGAGATCGAGGACGCGCAGGCCGGTCAGCTCGCCGAGCTCGAACAGGTTGCCGGCGATGGTGGCGTAGAGGTTCGGGAGATTCGGTCCGACATTGTGGATCGGAAAGCTGACCTCGACGATCCCGCGCTGCCAGGGGCCCGCCACGCCCTTGCGGGCGGCATAGGCATTGGGCAGCGACGGCCGGTGGACATCGTCCAGACGCTCGATGCGGACGACGCGGGCCCGGGCACGCTCCTGCAGCGCGTCGGTCTCGCCGGGCAGACGGAGGAAAGTGCCGCAGGACTGCTCGCCCGCGATCACCTCGGCCGCCTTCTCCAGCGGCTCGAAGCTTTCCACGAGGTAGGAGGCGGTGAAGTCGCGCCGCGCGTCCCTGCCCATGCCGATGGCCCTGCCCCAGCCGTTCCGGCGGCCCTCCAGCTCCCGCCAGCCAGCCGAAATCGTTGATAGACCGGGCCCCGCCCCCCGCCAAGAAGCCGGTATCGCCTCAGGTCCACAACGCCCGGATGCCGTAGAAGCCGATGTCCTTGATGCGGCGCGCGAGGCCCTGCCACCAGGCGTTGGCCGGGTCGGTGCACCAGGTCATGCTGAGCACGATGCGCCGCTCGCCCTCGCCGATCGGGGTGACCCGATGCAGCACACGGGCACCCTCGAACAGGACGAGGCTGTTGGGTGGCGTGGCGATCTGCCGTTCGGCATCGCCGAGGCGGGCGACCAGCCGGGCGGCGCTCAGGCCGTCCGCACCGGCGCCGCGGTTGACCAGGGGGATCAGCAGGGTGAAGTGGCGGCCACGGTAGAAGTTGTGGTCGTAGTGCCAGCCGATGTGGTCGCCAGGGCGGTCGTAGAACAGCACCGACAGCGAACTCTGGTCGTGCAGCGGGGTCGGCTGCACCGGCACGCCGACGAGCCGCGAGACCAGCTCGCGCAGCGGCTCGCCGAGATAGAGGGCGAGGACCGTCGGGGCCCGGGCGCAAAGGGTCTCGTAGGCGACTGTGCCGCCCTTCTTGTGCGCCGGCAGATAGCTGCGCTCGGCGGCGACGAGGCGTTCGACCTCGGCCAGCACGGCGGCGAAGGTGGCGGCGTCGAGCACGTCGGGACGGGTCACCAGCGGGACCTCGGCGAAGGCCGCCGGTGCCGCCGCGGCGCTGCCCAGGCCGACCGGCTGGGCCAGCGCCAGGGTCCGGCGCTGCTGCGCCGCGATCGCGGCATAGTGGCGTCGCCGTCGCGCGGCGAGCATGGCGATGGCGACGGCCAGCAGCAGCAGGAGAAGGACGGCGGCGGCGAGCATGGGCGCAGGGCTCCGCGGACTGGCGGCGACTTCTGCGCGACGGATGTTGCGGCTTCGTGCGTGTCTCAGCCCGGCGGCTGCGGCCGGCCCGGCCGAGCGCGATAGACCGGCAGCGACAGGCCCCAGCGCAGGGCGACGGCCCGGACCGCGAAGGCCAGCGCCATGGCCGCGGTCAGGGCCGGGGCCGAGCCGGCGAGGGGGGCCAGCGCCACGTAGAGGCCGGCGCCGAGGGCGGCGGCGGTGACGTAGATCTCGCGGCGCAGGATGAGCGGCACCTCGGCGCAGATGATGTCGCGGAGCAGGCCGCCGAAGGTGGCGGTCATGGTGCCCATCAGCACGGCGACGATCGCCGGAACCGCGTGGTCGAGCGCCGTTCGGGCGCCGAGTCCGGCGAACAGCGCCATGCCCAGCGCATCGAGCCACAGCAGCAGCCGGTAGCGCGACTCGACCAGCGGTGCGGCGAAGAACAGGAGCACGGCGACGGCCGTGGTGACGATCAGGTAGACCGGCTCGTCGACCCAGAACACCGGCAGGCGGCCGATCAGGAGGTCGCGCAGGGTCCCGCCGCCGATGCCGGTGACGGCGGCGAGCAGGGCGAAGCCGACGATGTCGAGCTCCTTGCGCGAGGCGGTCAGCGCCCCGGTCGCGGCGAACACGGCCACTCCCAGGAGATCGAGCGCGAAGATGAGGCGGTCCATGGGATCCTGCCGCGGTTGATCCGGGGCGCCGGCGGACGAGATGGTACCGGGTCGCCACCCGGAGGGAAGCCATGCCCGCGTGCCTCGTCCGTCGTTCCCTGCTGCCGCTTCTCGCAGCGGCGCCGCTGGCGCTCGCCGTCCGGCCGGCCGCGGCGCACCATGGCTGGAGCGGCTATGCCAGCGACGTCGAGATCGAGCTCACCGGCACGGTGGCCGAGGTCTACTTCGGCATGCCGCACTGCACCCTGCGCCTCGGCACGCCCGAGAAGACGTGGACCTGCGTGCTGGCGCCGCTCAGCCGGATGACCAATCGCGGGCTGCCGGACGGCTCGATCAAGGCCGGCGATACGGTGACGCTGGTCGGCTATGCCAGCCGGACGGTACCCGACGAGATGCGGGCGGAGCGGATCACGGTCGCCGGCAAGACCGTCGAGCTGCGCTGATGGAGCATGGCGTCGCGAACGGCCCGGCCCTGCTCGCGGCGCTCGAGCACTCCGGACTCGGCGATGTCCTGCGCAGCTCGCTGTGGCTCTATCCGGCCGTCGAGACCCTGCACATCCTGGGCTTCGCCCTGCTGGTCGGCGGCATGGCGGTGCTCGACGGCCGCATCGTCACGGCGCCACGCCGGTTCGACCCGGAGCCGTGGCTGGCACCCTGCCTGAGCGTCGCGCGCATCGGCTTCGCCCTCGCCGTGCCGATGGGCTTCCTGCTGTTCGCGGCCGAAGCCACGGCCTACGTCCGCAACCCGGTGTTCCTCGCCAAGGTCGGCCTGATCCTGCTGGCGCTGGCCAACATCGCCTGGATGCACGCCGGGCCGTTGCGGCGCTACCGGGCGCTCGGCCGCAGCACCGGCGTGCTGCCGGAGCTGCGGACGACGGCGGCGGTGTCGCTGGCCCTGTGGGTGCTGGTCCTCGCCTGCGGGCGGCTGATCGCCTACGTCTGAGCGAAGCCGCTCAGAAGACGCTGAAATCGAGGGCCTTGATCACGTTCTCGCCGATCCCGAAGAGGATCAGCTCCTCGGGCTGCAGACCGGAGAGGTCGGCTTCCTGGCCCCAGGCGATCAGGGTCTGTTCCCGCAGAGCGATGAAGTCGATGACCAGCGAACTGGCGGTCTGCCCGTCGAGGGTCACCTCGCGGAAGGACACGTCGTCGTCCCCGTCGTCGAGAACGCCGTTGAGATTGCTGTCGAGCCAGCCGAAGACGGTCTCGTACTTGTCGAAGATGACCAGCTTGTCGATGCCGGGCTCGAAGTCGGCGATGATGTCGATGCCGAAGCTGATGTCGATGTTGCCGGGCTGCGAGTCCGTCAGGGTCGAGCTGCCGCCGTCCTCGCTGAAGGAAGAGTCGGTGAACTTGCCGAGCTCGTAGAACTCCGATCCGGTGCCGCCGTACATGATGTCATTGCCGATGGCGCCGGTGATGCGATCATTGCCGTCACCGCCGTAGTAGAGGTCGTCGCCGAAACCGTCGACCAGCCAGTCGTCGCCGGTCCCGCCCCAGGCCGTGTCGGCGCCGTTGCCCGTGACCAGATCGTCCGAGCTGGTACCGCCGAACAGCGAATCGTCGCCATCACCGCCATAGATGTTGTCGAAGCCCGACCCGCCGTCGACGACGTCGTTGCCACCATCGCCGCTGACGTTGTCCCGGCCACTGCCGCTGTCGATGCGGTCGTCGCCGCTCCACGCCTCGGGCGCCTCGACCGACTCCGCTTCCCGCTCGGTCGGAGTGTCGCCGCGGATCACGTCATTGCCGTCGGCGCCGATCAGGCTGTCGTTGCCATCGCCGCCGTAGACGCTGTCGTTGCCGCTACCCCCGGCCAGGCGGTCGCTGCCGACGCCGCCGTTGGCGATGTCGTGACCCTGGTCGGCCCAGACCCAGTCGTTGCCTCTGGCACCAGAGGCGTAGTCGTCGCCGGACAGGCCGGAAACCGTGTCGTTGCCGTCGCCTCCGAAGAAGCTGTCGCCGGTCAGGGTGCCTAGAACCTGCTCGATGTCGCTGAAGCTGTCGACGGCGCCGGCCTCCTCGACGGTCCCGGCGGCAAAGTCGACGACGACCCCGGCGGCGGCCGTGCCATAGGTCAGCCTGTCGAAGCCTTCGCCGCCGTCGACCACGTCCGAGCCGCCGGTGCCGAGGATGGCGTCGTTGCCGTTGCCGCCATCCATCAGGTCGTTGCCGGCGCCAGCCTCAAGGCTGTCGTTGCCATTGCCGCCGTAAAGGACGTCGATGCCAGCGCGGCCGATCAGCAGGTCGCTGCCGCCGAGCCCGGAGAGCGTGTCGGCGCCGTTGGTACCGATCAGGGTGTTGCCGCTGCTGTTGCCGGTCAGGTTCGCCATCGGATGATCTCCCGGCGCCCGGCCGTCGGGGCGCCTTGCCAGCATGGATTGCGCAGGGCCGGGTCCCGACCGCCAGGGTCACGGGATGGCCCGATCGTCGGGTCAGTCGAACGGACCGATGTTGTCCTCGGCGATCCGGAGCGTGAGCGCGGTCCCGGCATCAACGAGGTCGTCGACGGTGAGGACACCGTCACCGACGCCGTAGAGCGTCACCGTCAGGCGGGTCTCGACCAGGCCCAACGGGTCCTCCCCGCCCTGCTGGAGCACGAAGGCATACCAGTTGCGGGCCGCGAGCACGCTGGACACGTCGATCTGCAGCGATTGCTTCTCCTCCCCGTTGTAGGTGGCGGTGACGAGCTCGACGAAGTCGTCGCCGGAATCGATGAAGCCGTTGCCGTTGCCGAAGCCGTCGACCGGTCCGCCGGGACCTTCGAGCCCGGCGGCGTCGATCATGGCGAAGAACAGCGCCGGATCGGCCGCCTCGTTGAACTCACCGAAGGCCAGCTTGTCGGAGCCGGTCGTGAAGTCGACGATCAGCGTGTCCGCCGGCGCCGGCAGATCGAACGGATCGGCATACGGATAGTCGTCGACGAAGATGTCGACGACGACCTGGCCGATATCCTCGTCGAAGTCGGGCTCGAGGGTCATCGACCAGCCGGGCAGGAATACGTCGTCGCCATCGCCACCGGCCACGACGTCGTCTCCGGCACCCAGCAGCAGCACGTCCTCGCCGTTGCCGCCGTTCACCGAATCATTGCCGGCACCGCCGTCGAGGGCATCGATGTCGTTGCCGCCATAGACATAGTCGGCGCCCTCTCCGCCATCGACGAAGTCGTCGCCCGCACCGCCGGCGACGCTGTCGTCCTCGCTCTCGCCGGCGACGCGGTCGGTACCGAGGCCGCCCCTCAGGCTGTCGGCGCCACCCGAGCCGAGCAGGCCATCGTCGTCAGCGCCGCCGTCGACGCGATCGAGGCCTTCGCGCCCCAGGAAGAGGTCATCGCCGTCACCGCCAGCGACGCTGTCGGTGCCATCGCTGCCGTAGATCACGTCGTCGTCGTCGCCCGCATCGATGGAGTCGTTGCCGTCTCCTCCGTCCAGGGTGTCATCACCGGCATCACCGAACAGCAGGTCGCTGCCACCTCCGCCGCTGGCGAGGTCGTCGTCGTCGCCTCCGCGGACGAGATCGCCGCCATCGCTGCCGAACAGGCTGTCGTCGTCGTTGCCGCCGAACAGCGAGTCGGCCCCGGCGGCACCGTCGATGCGGTCGCCGCCGTCACGACCGTCGAGCACGTTCGTTCCAGTCGTCCCGACGATCGAATCGACGGAAGCGCCGCCGATCAGGTTCTCGATCGACGCCAGCCGATCGACGATCCCGCGAAGACGCTCGATGCCGACGCCGCCGGTCAGGTCCACGAGCAGTTGCGCCGTGGTGCCCGTATAGTCAGCGGTGTCGATTCCCGATCCGCCGTACAGGCTGTCGGCACCTGCGCCCCCGACCAGCCGGTCGTTGCCGGCGTCACCAAAAAGGAAGTCGTCGGCAAGGCCGCCCTGCAGGGTGTCGTTACCGTTGCCGCCGTAGGCGAGGTCCTCGCCGTTCCCTCCGAACAGCAAGTCATTACCGTTGCCGCCGAGGAGAAGGTCATCTCCGCCGGCGGCCGTCAGGGTGTCATTGCCACCGCGGCCGTCAACGGTGTCGGCGGCGTTGCCGCCGGCCAGCACATTGTCGGCCCCATTGCCGGTGAACACCGCCATCGTTCACTCCCTCGCCAGCCGGCACCCTGATGGCGCCGTCGCCAGCCCACGAAGCCCGAAACCAGACATTAAGGAGCCAGCACAGATATCAAGATCTGTCCAGCATTCGCCAAGACGTCAAGAATGAGCAACATAAGCCGCTAACTCAACGGCAGTCGAGCCGTTCCCCTGCCAAGAGAATTGCTCGCGGCCCTGCTCAGTTCTCGAAGAGGCCGCCCGGCTCCAGATTGCTCAAAGTCAGGACACCATTGCCGATCCCGAAGAAGATGGCCTCCTCCGTCAGGCCCGCCGGTGCCCCGCGCATCTCGTCGACATCGATCACCAGGGACTTCGCAGTCCGGCCGTCCAGGGTGTAGTTGCGGACCGAGATCAGGTCGTCGTCGCTGTCGAGCGTCCCGTCATCGTCGGAATCCAGGTCGGCGACGCTCTGCTGGTTCTGCAGCACCAACAGGAAGTCCTTGCCGACCTCGAAGTCGGCGATCACGTCGATGCCGGGGCTCGGGCTGGTGCTGTCGGCGCCGGTGATGACGTCGGGCGCGACGAAGAAGCGGTCGAACGACGGATTCGCCGGGTAGGTCACCGTGGCACCGAAATAGAAGACGTCGATGCCGGCACCGCCGTACAGCACGTCGTCGCCCTGGGCCCCGCCCAACCGATCCACCCCGGCGCCGCCGTAGAAGGTATCGTTCCCCGTGCCATCGACGAAGTCGTCGTCGCCGGCCCCGCCCCAGACACGGTCGTTCCCGGCCATCGTGAAGACGTCGTCGCGGTCGTTGCCGCCGTACTGCGCGTCGTTGCCGGCTCCGCCGGTGATGATGTCATCACCGTCGCCGCCCCACAGCGTGTCGTTGCCGCCCTCGCCAAGGAGCCGGTCGTCGCCGAAGCCACCGTCGATGCGGTCGTTGCCGGCCGCGACTTCGCCGGGATCCTCGCTGGCTTCGGAGATGTCGCCGCGCAGACGGTCGTTGCCGGTCCCGCCGGTCAGGCTGTCGGCGCCGGCGCCGCCCAGGACGGAATCGTTCCCGTTGCCGCCCGAGAGGTGATCGGCATCGGCACCGCCGAAGAGAACGTCGGCGCCGAGATCGCCCGTGACGGAGTCGCGCCCGCCGTCACCGGCGACCAGATCGTCGCCGGCACCGGCCGACAGCCGGTCCCCGAGCGTGAAGCGCCCGATGATCCCATCATTGAAGGAGGAGCCGATGACGGCCTCGATGCCGGTCAGATCGTCGATGGTCTGCGGGTCGGCCACGCTGGTGAAGCCGGTGTAGGCCGTGCCGACATACAGATTGACGAAGACGGCCTCGCCCAGATCCGCGTAGCTGACGGTGTCGAACCCGGCGCCACCGTCGATCGAATCGCTGCCCGCTCCGCCCAGCAGGACGTCGTCGCCGTCACCGCCGAGGAGCAGGTCGTTACCGGACCCGCTCTCGAGGCTGTCGGCGCCGTTGCCACCGAAGAGCGTGTCGTTGCCGGCGAGACCGAAGAGCAGGTCGTCGCCGGCGAGGCCCGTCACGGTGTCGGCAGCGCTGCTTCCGACCAGGACGTTGGCGCTGCCGTTGCCGGTCACTATGGCCATGGGATCGACTCCCGGCGCCCGGCCCGCGGGCGCGCTGCAAGGGTTGCAGGGCTGCGTGCCAGGTCTTCCGGGACCTCAGGGGCCGCCGCTAACGAAGGGCGCCAGCTCCGGATAAAGCTCGGGAAACACATCGAACGGCTCGGTCAGGTCGGCGATGGTGATCTTGTTGTTGCCGATGCCGAACAGCGTCAGCGTCAGCTCCTTCGCCGGGCGGTCGAACGGCAGGTCCTCGTCGAGCGCGAACAGCCAGGTCTTGGCCGCGAACAGCCCGCTGAGATCGATCTGCAGGGAGGCGCGGGTCTGGCCGTCGACGGTCGCGTTGACGAGATCGACGAAATCGTCGCCGGCATCGAGGAAGCCGTTGCCGTTGCCGAACCCGTCGATCTCCCCCCAGGGCTGAAGGAGCTTTCTCGAATCGAGGATCTCGAAGAAGGCTTCGGCGATGGCCTCGCCGCCGGCGCCGCCGAGGCCGATCAGGTCCGTACCCTGCGTGAAGTCGGCGACGAGCATGTTGCCGGTGAAGCCGAAGCCAGTCTGGTACGGATCGCCGGTGATGATCAGCCCGGCGCCGGCCTGATCGGTCTCGAAGTCGACGCCGGCGAACACCTCCGCGGTCCAGCCGGGCAGGAAGATGTCCGCCCCGTTGCCACCGCGGACCACGTCGTTGCCGTAGCCGTCCAGCAGGACGTCGTCGCCGTCCCCGCCGGTCAGCGTGTCGCTGCCGATGTCGCCCGCGACGACATCGTTGCCGTTCCCGCCCGACACGGTGTCGCCACCCCAGCCGCCGGCGGCGACGTCGTCGCCATTGCCGCCCTGGACGAGGTCGCGATTGAACTCGCCACTGACCCAGTCGTCGCCGTTGTCGCCGCGAACGGTGTCGTTGCCTTCGCCGCCGCCGACCTTGTCATCGTCATTGCCGCCGAAGAGGCGGTCGTCCCCGGCGCCCGGACTGTTGAAGCCGGTGAGAATATCGTCGCCCTCGCCGCCGATCGCGGTGTCGTTGCCGGCACCGTCGACGTAGACATCGACGCCGTTGCCGCCCCACGCGAGATCGTCGCCGAACTGGTCGAGCATCCGATCGTCGCCGGCTCCGCCGTCGACCGTGTCGGACCCCTCTTCGCCGTCGAGGGTGTCGTTGTCGAGATCCCCCGAGAGCCGATCGTTGCCGATCCCGCCCAGCAGGCTGTCGGCGTCCTCGCCGCCCCAGAGCCGATCATTGCCGGCACCGCCGGCGACCGTGTCGTCGTCACTGCCGCCATAGAGCGAGTCGGCGCCGTCATTGCCCCAGAAGCTGTCGTCGCCCGAGCCGCCGTAGAACCTGTTGACCCCACTGGTGCCGAGGATGGTGTCGGCGGCAAGTCCGCCGATGACGTGCTCGATCGACACCAACCGCTCGACAATGCCGGTCGGCCGCTCGATGGCGACGCCGCCGGCGAGATCGACCAGCAGCCGCTTCACCGCGGTGCCGTAGTCGACGGTATCGTTGCCGTTCCCGCCATAGATGGCGTCGGTTCCCGCGCCGCCGACGAAGCTGTCGTCGCCGCCCCCTCCGAACAGCACGTCGTCGCCGGCGCCGCCCTTCAACAGGTCGTTGCCGTTGCCGCCCGCGAGCACGTTGTCGGCACCGTTACCGGTCAACACCGCCATGACACCACTCCCCGGAGCGAACCCGAGGACGTCCGGCCAGCGCATCGCGAGACGGATCAGCCGCAGGTCAAGGCAATCGGCGAACGATCAGCAAATTGCGGTCGCCAATGGTCCTGCCTTCGGCGCCCAAGCCCGCAAACGCTATCGGCGGCTTCCTGACGAGTCAACGCATACAACGTCAGATTGTACGACACCTTCACGGGGAACTGGCTATCGCCAGCACTCCGCCTTGAAGGCGAACATGCCGGCCGAACCGGGCCACAAGCGGCCGACGAGGCCTACTCGGCCGGCTGGCTGCCCGGCACCGCACCCGTTCCCCGGCCGCGGAACGGGGGAAGCGCGCGCCAGAGCCTGACCAGCCAGCGCCCGAAGCGGGCGAAGCCGTCGTTCATGCGCACGCCGAGCAGCAGCATGCAGGGCGTCAGCACCAGCGTGATCACGGTGGCGAAGGTCAGGCCGCCGGCGAGCACGGTCGACAGCTGGACCCACCAGTCGGTCGACGGCCCGCCATGGGTCACCTCGCGGGTGACGAAGTCGATGTTGAGCCGGGTGACCATGGGGATCAGGCCCAGCACCGTGTTGATGGCGGTCAGGAAGACCGGACGCAGGCGCTGGGCGCCGGTGCGCAGGATGGCCTCGACCGCCTCCATGCCGCGGGCGCGCAGGTCGTTGTAGGTGTCGATCAGGACGATGTTGTTGTTCACGATCGTCCCGGCCGCGGCGATGACGCCGATGCCGCTCATCACGATGCTGAACGGCTGGCCGACGATGAGCAGGCTCAGCAGGGCGCCGATGGTCGAGAAGATCACCGCCGTCAGGATCAGGAAGGTCTGGAAGAAGCTGTTGAACTGCAGGACGAGGACGACGGCGATCAGGAACAGCGAGGCGCCGAACGCCGGGATCAGGAACGCCTGCGCCTTCTGCTGCTCCTCGTCCTCGCCCTTGAACACCAGCTGAACGTCGGGGTCGAAGCGCTGCGTGGCCAGCCAGGAGCGCAGCTCCTGCACCTTGGTGTCGGGCAGCACGCCCTCCTCGACATCGGCCGAGACGGTCAGCACGCGGCGGCCGTCGACACGCTGGATGTCGCCGACCCGCGGGCTCGGCACGATGGTGACGAAGTTCTCGATCGGCACGTTGCCGGCCGGGGTGTTAACGCGCAGCCGGGCGAACTGGTCGAGGTCGCGTTCGGGCAGGGCGAAGCGGGCGCGGATGTCGATCTCGTCGTCGCTGTCGTCGGGCCGGTAGTCGCCGAGGCGGACGCCGTTGGTGACGAGCTGGACGTAGGTGCCGACGCTGGCGATGTCGGCGCCGAAGCGGCCGGCCTGGTCGCGGTCGACGAGGAAGCGCCACTCGATGCCGGGAATGGGCCGGCTGTCGGTGATGTCCTTGAGGCCCTCCATCCGCTCGAACTGGGCGCGGACGGCCTCGACCACAGGCTCGAGCTTCTCCGGGAAGCGCGAGCCGACCTGCAGCTGCACCGGCTTGCCGACCGGCGGCCCGGCCTCCTCCTTGGTCACCTCGACCCAGATGCCGGCGATGTCGGCGGTCCGCTCGCGCACCTCGGCGAGGATCTCGGTGGCGGGACGCCGCGTCTTCCAGTCGGTGAACTCGAGCCGGATGATGCCGACGGCATCCTCGTCGACCTGCTCGTTACGGAACTGCACGGCGCTGCGGCTGTAGACCGTGGCGATGCCCGGCAGGCCGATGATGCGGTCCTCGACCTCGCGGACGAGGTCGTCGCGCTCGTGCGCCGACAGGTCGCCGCGGGCGTGGACGACGACGCGGGCGATGTCGGGCTCGACGTCCGGGAAGAACTCCACTCCGTGGCCGAACGCGGCGTAGCCGACCCAGCTGGCGACGAGGACGGCGCAGCCGAGGGCGGTGACGACGCCCGGCACCTTCAGGCACTGGCGCAGCAGCCGCACGTACCAGCCGGTGAAGCCGCGCAGGTCGGCGAGGTCGCCGGTCTCGGCGATGGTCAGCTGGCGCTGCGCCTCCGGATCGGTGACGCCGACCTTGCCGACGAAGCCGCCGACGACGGGCACGAAGACCATGGCGAACAGGATCGACGCCAGCAGCGTCGCCAGCACCGTGATCGGCAGGTACTTCATGAACTCGCCGACGATGCCGGGCCAGAACAGCAGCGGCGCGAACGAGGCCAGCGCCGTGGCGGTGCCGGCGAAGACCGGGATCGCCATGCGCTGCGCGGCCTGCTTGTAGGCCTCGCGGCGCGGCACCCCCTCGGCCATCTTGCGGTCGGCGTACTCGACCACGATCGTCGCCCCGTCGACGACCATGCCCGAGGTCAGGATCAGCGAGAACAGCACGACGATGTTGATGGTCAGGCCCATCATCGACAGGACGAGGATGCCGGCCAGGAACGAGCCGGGCACGGCCAGCCCCACCAGCAGCGACGGGCGGATGCCCATCGTCGCCACCATCAGGATCATCACCAGGATGACCGCCGACAGCACGTTGTTCTCGAGGTCCGTCAGCATCGACTTGATGTTGTCGGACTTGTCCTGCGAGTAGGCGACGCTGACGCTGGCCGGCCAGGACTGCCGCTCGGTCTCGACCACGCTGCGGACCTGGTCGACGGTGTCGATGATGTTGGTGCCGATGCGCTTCTTGACCTCGAGGGCAAAGGTCGGCAGGCCGCCGACGCGGGCGAAGCCCTCGGGGTCCTTGAACGTCCGGCGCACCACGGCGACATCGCGCAGGCGGACAATGCGGTCGCCCTCGGCCTTGAGCGGCAGGTCGAACAGGTCCTCGGCGCTCTCGAAGACGCCCGGGACCTTGACCGCGAAGCGGCCCTGCCCGGTGTCGAGCGCGCCGGCGGCGACGAGGCGGTTGTTGCGGTCGACGCTGACGAACAGGTCCTCGGCGCGCAGGCCGTAGCTCTCGAGGCGCAGCGGGTCGACGACGATCTCGAGCAGCTCGTCGCGGTCGCCGGCGATGTCGACCTCGAGGACGTTGGGCAGCCCCTCGATCTTGTCCTCGAGGTCGCGGGCCAGCGCCAGGAGTGCCCGCTCGGGCATGTCGCCGGACAGCGTGATCACCAGCACCGGGAACAGGGCGAGGTTGATCTCCTGGACCAGCGGCTCGTCGGTGTCCGCCGGCAGCTCGGCCTTGGCGATGTCGACCTTCTCGCGGACGTCGGCGATCGCCTGGTCGATGTCGGTGCCGGCGTCGAACTCGAGGACGACCGAGGCGTGGCCCTCGCTGGCCGTCGCCCGCATCTCCTTGATGCCCTCGATGCTGCGCAGCTCGCGCTCCATCGGCTTGACGAGCAGGCGCTCGGCATCCTCGGGCGAGATGCCCTCGTGGGTCATCGAGACGTAGACGGTCGGGATCTGGACGTCCGGATCGGCCTCCTTGGGGATCGTCCGGTAGGTCAGGATGCCGGCCGTCAGGATCAGCGCCAGCGCCAGCAGGACGGCGCGCGAGGCGGTGAAGCAGGCAGCGATCAGCGCGTTCACGAGCTGGTCCCGCTGGCCGGCGCCGAGGCCGAGGCCGGCAGCTCCGGCACGGCGTCGACCTTCTGGCCCTCGCGGACGAAGCCCTGGCCGACGGTGATCAGGCGCAGCCGCTCGGGCAGCCCGGCGAGCGACACCGAGGTCGGCGAGGAACGGACGATCATCGCCGGGTAGAAGCGGACGGTGCCGCCGTCGTCGACCGCCTTCACGCCGACCGTGCCCTGGTCGTTCAGCGCCAGCAGCGCCGACGACACCTCGTGCGCCGGCAGCGGGTCGAGGGCGATGCGCAGCACGGCGCTGGTGCCGGCCGGCAGCTTGTGGCCGGGGTTGGGCAGCTCCAGCTCGACGCGGAAGGTGCGGGTCGCGGCGTCGGCCTCGCTGGCGATGTAGCGGACCTTGCCGGGCACCCGCTCGCCGGTGACGAGCTCGGCGACGCCGGCCTGGCCGACATGCAGGTTGCCGACATCGACCTCGGCGACATCGGCGGTCACCAGCAGCGGATCGAGCTCGAGGATGGTGCCGACGCGGTCGCCGGTCTCGACCAGATCGCCGAGCTCGATCGGCCGCCGGTCGAGCACGCCGGCGAACGGCGCCTTGACGTCGCCATGAGCGAGATCGAGCTGGGCCTTCTCGACCTCGGCCTTGGCCTGCTCGAGCGATGCCAGCTTGGCGGCCAGCTCGGTCTCGGCCATGAAGTCCTTCTTGCGCAGCTTCTGGCCGGCGTCGAACTCGACCTGGGCGCGGGCCAGCGCCGCCTCGGCCTGGCGCAGCCAGGCCTCGCGGTCGCGCCGGTCGAGGCGGGCGATGACGTCGCCGGCGGCGACCGTGGCGCCACGCTCGACCGGCAGCTCGATGACCCGGCCGGTCACCTCGGCGCGCATCTCGACGCTGCGGGCCGGCGCCGAGCGGCCGTTGAGGACGATCTCGCGCACCACCGGCGCCGCCTGCGAATCGCGGACCTGCACGCGCATGCGGGGCGGCTGGGCCACGGCCGCTGTGCCGCCTCCGGCGACGGGGCCAGCGGCGGCGGTGGCGGCATCCGGGCCGGCGGTGATCGGGTCGGTGGCGTAGGGGCCGACGTAGCGCGACCCGATCCAGCCGACGAGGGCGACGCAGATGACGCCCGTCCAGAAGTAGTTGGCGTTCATGCTATTCGGCCGCGGCCCGTTGCGGGGCCTGCAGCGCCTCCAATTCGCGCAGCAGCGGGCCGCGCTGCCGCTTCAGATAGGCAAGGGCGGAGCTCAGCATCACCCGGCCGTAGCCCAGCGCGAAGCGCTGGCCGGGCGTGAGCGGCTCGGCGCCGGGCTGCGCCGCGGCTGCCTCGCACTGCTCGATCTCGTCGGTCAGCATGTGCTCCCAGGCCGCCGCCATCTCGTCGAGCATCCGGGCGACCCGGGCGGGCGGGAGCAGGTGGGCGAAGTAGAGGGCGACGAGGAACTCCGAGCGGATGCGGTGCTTCGGCTCGCTGGCGTCGAGCTGGCGCAGCAGCGCCTCGCGGCCCCGCGCGGTGATCCGGTAGACCTTCTTGTCCGGCCGCTTCTCCTGCTCGACGCTCTCGACCGTTACCAGCCCGTCGCGGGCAAGCTCGGCGAGCGCCGGATAGATCGAGCCGAACCCCGCCGCGAAGAAATGCCGGAAGGCATCCTCGAAGTGGTTCTTGATCTCGTAGCCGCTCATCGCGCGCTCGGTGAGCACGCCGAGGCAAAGGGTGCGAACGTCCATCGATGACCGATCGGGCGGCGGATCCGCCTACATCGGACCGAGATATATCGATTCGATAGGGGCGGTCAACGCCGGGTCTCCTCGGCGTGCAGCGTCTGTGCCGCCCACACCACGATCTCGCGCATCGCCTTGCCGAGCGCCTCGTCGAACGCGTCGACGACGGCGTCGAGGGCCGTCCCGGTCGCCTCGACGGCCGACTCGGCGCCGGTGGCGGCCACCGAGTCGCGGCGCGGCAGGGTCACCGCACGGCATTGCAGGCGAACCCGCGCCGTCGGCGGCACCGCCGGGGCGCTGTACTCGGCCTGGAACTCGCGGATGTGCAGCAGCAGGCCGAAGCGCGCCGGCACGCCGGCCGCGGCCGGCCCGACGGCGTCGATGGCGCCGCTGTTCTCGAGGGACTCGACGAACAGGTTCTGGACCATCACCGGCAGCACGTCGATCCACAGCGCATTGGCGTAGTACTCGAGCGCGGTCGGGCTCGGCCGCAGCGCGATGCGGGTCGTGTTCAGCCCGGCGGTGGCGGTCGCCGATTCGACGCGGACCACACCCTTCACCTGCGGCAGGTCGGGCGGGAACGTGCTCTTCGGCGTGAGCTCGTAGAGCCGCGGCGGCGGCCGGCTGCCGCCGACCAGGTCGATCGGCGAGCAGCCGGCGGCGGCCGCGATGGCGGGCAGGGTGAGGAAGGCTCGGCGGGGCAGGCTCATCGCGGCTCGAAGCCCTTCTGCGGCCCGCCCAGCAGGTAGCCGGCGGGATCGCGCTCCAGTTCCTTGGTGATCCGCGACGCCGAGGCCACGAACTGGCGCAGCTCGGCGACCAGCTGGCGCAGCTCGTAGAGCGTCGATTCCGAGAAGTCGGTGATCGGCTGGCTGTTGGACCTGGTCAGGTTGTCCAGCCGTGTCGCCAGGGCCTGGAAGGAGCGCGCCGCGGCGGCGACATTGTCGAGGGTGGCGGCTCCCTTGTCGCCGAGTGTGGCGACCCGGCCATCCAGGCTCATGGTGGTCGACTTCAGGGTCGCGGTCAGCGCCGCCAGATCGCGGGCGGCGACCTGGATGTCCTCGCCCGCGGCGGTGCCGGCGTCGAGGATGGCCGACACCTTGGGCATCGCCTCCGCCATCTTGTCCGCCACGACCTCGGCGTCGTCGATGATGGCGTTGATGTTGTGGAGGTTCTCGTCGCTGAGCAGGGTGTCCATCCGCTCGAGGACCTGGGCGATCCGGTTCAGCACCACCGGGGTCGACTCGAACACCTGCTCGAGCCGGGACTGGGTGGCGCGGATGCGCGGCGGCGTATCCTTGTCCTCGGATTGCAGCATCGGGCTGCCCTGCATCCCGCCGGACAGCTGGATCTGGGCGATGCCGGTGATGCCCTGGGCCTCGACCGAGGCCAGGGTGTCGGTGCGGATCGGCGTGTCGGGCTGCAATTCGAGGGTGACGAGGATCTGCTCGAGATTGTCGGGGTCGATGCGGATGTTGCTGACGCGGCCGACGGGAACGCCGCGATAGCGGACGGCGCTGCCCTGCTGCACGCCATTGACCGAGCCGGTGAAGGCGACCTCGTAGACGGCATAGGTGCGGTCGATCTGGACCCGGGCCAGCCAGACGAGGAACACGGCCAGGGCGATCAGGATGCCCAGGACGAAGCTGCCGACGACGACGTAGCTGGCGCGTACTTCCATCGCTCAGGCTCCCGCGGCCGAGGTCAGCGCCGCGCGCCCGCGCACGCCGCCGAAGTAGGACTGCAGCCACGGATCCGGGTGCTGGCGCAGCCGGTCGATGGTGTCGACGATGGCGCGCCGGTCGACCAGCGCGGCGATGCGGTCGGTGATGCGGACGAGACTGTCGAGGTCGTGGGTGACCATGAGCACGGTCAGGCCGAGGCTGCGCTGCAGGGACCGGATGAGCTCGTCGAACTCGGCGGCGCCGATCGGGTCGAGGCCGGCGGTCGGCTCGTCGAGGAACAGAAGCTCGGGATCGAGCGCCAGGGCGCGGGCGAGGCCGGCCCGCTTCTTCATGCCGCCCGACAGCTCGGACGGCATCTTGCCGCCGGCCAGCGGCGGCAGGCCGACCAGGCTGAGCTTGAGTGCCGCCAGCTCGTCGAGCTGCTTCTCGCTGAGGCGGAAGCGCTCGCGGATCGGCAGCTGGATGTTGCGCTTGACCGTCATCGAGCTGAACAGGGCGCCATCCTGGAACAGCATCCCCATGCGGGCGCGCTGGGCGTCGCGGCCGGCGTCGTCGAGGGCGTGCCGGTCCTGGCCGAGCAGCTCGACGGTGCCGGCCTGCGGCTCGCGCAGGCCGACGATGGTGCGCAGCAGCACCGACTTGCCGGAGCCCGAGCCGCCGATCAGCCCCATCACCTCGCCGCGGCGCACGTCGAGGTCGAGGTTGTCGTGCAGCACCTGCGGACCGAAGCGGTTGACGATGCCGCGCAGGCGGATGATCGGCGTGTCCACGGGCTCAGATGCCGAGCTGGGTGAAGACGATCGAGAACACGGCATCGACCAGGATGACGAGGAAGATCGAGATCACCACGGCCTTGGTGGTGAGCTGCCCGACGCTTTCGGCACTGCCGGTGACGCTGAGGCCCTGGAAGCAGCCGACCATGGCGATGAGGAAGGCGAAGACGGGCGCCTTGACCAGCCCGGCGAACAGCATCGTCGGCGTCACCGCGCTGGACAGCTGGCGGAGGAACTGGACCACCGGGATGTCGAGGAAGGTGACGACCATCAGGCCGCCGCCGAGCAGGCCCATGATGTCGGCGAAGAAGGTCAGCAGCGGCAGGGTCAGCATCAGGCCGATCAGGCGCGGCAGCACCAGCACCTCGATCGGATCGACGCCGATGGTGCGCAGCGCGTCGATCTCCTGGTTGACCTGCATGGCGCCGATCTGCGCGGCGAAGGCGCTGCCGGAGCGGCCGGCGACGATGATCGCGGTGAGCAGCACCCCGAGCTCGCGCAGGACCGAGACGCCCAGGAGGTTGACCGTGAAGATCTCGGCGCCGAAGCGGCGCAGCTGGTCGGCACCCTGGAAGGCGAGGACGATGCCGATGAGGAAGGACAGCAGGCCGACGATCGGCACGGCGTCGACGCCGGTGCGCTCCATCTGGCGGACGATGGCCGGGATGCGCAGCCGCCACGGCTGGACCAGCGAGCGGACCAGCGCGGTCAGGCACTCGCCGTAGAAGGAGAGCAGCTGGAGGCCTTCGCGGGCGACCCCGGTGGTGGCCTCGCCGAGGCGTTCGAGCAGGGCGTGGAAGCCGACGACGCGCGGCGGCGGCGGCATCGCCTCGGGCGGGACGTTGCCGGCGAGGCGCAGCAGCTCGCCCCAGCGTGCATCGAGACCCTCGGTGGCGACGTCGACATTGCGGGCACGCAGCGTCCGCTGCGCCTTCACCAGCAGCCAGGCGCCGGCGGTGTCGAGGTGGTCGAGGTCGTGCAGGTTCAGGCGAACCCGGCCGACGCCCGGAGCGATGCCGCGAAGCGCAGCCGCCAGCTCGCCGTCGAGCCCGCCGAACCCCGCCAATGTCCAGTCGCCGCCGGCCATGAGCAGGGCGGTGTCGCCCTGACCGGCCGTGCGGAGCCACCCAGCAGCCATCCGCTCCGCCTCCAGCCCATGAGGGTAGCCAGCGGCGGCGACCCGTCGCAAGCCAAGGCCGCACCTCAGAGCGGTTCGCCCTCGACTTGTTGCCGGAGGGTCTCGACCTGCTGGCGGGCCGAGCGCGACAGCGGGTAGATCGCCAGCACCGCCTCGAAGCTGCGCAGCGCCGCATCCGGATCGCCGGTGGCCATGAAGATCAGGCCGAGCCCGGACAGGGCGCCGAAATGCCGTGGCTCGAGCGCCAGCGTCTTCTGGATGTCGGCGACCGATCGGGCATGCTCGCCCATCAGGTAGAGCAGCGTCGCGCGCTTGTTCCAGGCCTCGGCGAACTGCGGCTGGCTGGCGACGAGCACGTCGAACAGCTGCAGCGCCCGCGGCCAGGCCCGCTGGCCCATCGCCGCGGTCCCCGCCGCGAGCAGCGCCGTCGAGGCCGGATCCGGGGCCTCGCTCCACACCGCCCAGATCTGCGCCTCGACCGTCTCGGCGGTGGCGACGTCCGGGGCGGCACCCAGCCGCGCGAAGAGGTCGTTCAGCCGCGGGTCGCGCTGGTCGGCATGGGCCGTCGCGACAAGCAAGCCGAAAAGGAAGATGGCCAGCCGGTACATCTTCGGGCTTCCCCACGTCGGATCACGCGCTAACTTCGTTCCCGTCCGGTGCGGCGGCAAGGAAAACGCGGCCGGGCCAGCGCCGGCAGGGGGGACGCCGACGTGACGAAACGAGCCTTGATCCTGGGAGCGAGCGGCATCATCGGCCGCACGCTCGCCGAAGAGCTGCTGACCGCCGGCGACTGGACGGTCCTCGGGGTGGCGCGGCGAGCCGGCCAGGTGCCGGCCGGCGTGCAGCCGATCGCCGTCGACCTGCGCGACGAGGCGGCGGTGCGGGCGGCGCTGGCCGGGACGTCACCGACGCACCTGTTCATCACCACCTGGCTGCGACAGGCCAACGAGAAGGAGAACTGCGCGGTCAACGGCGCCATGGTGCGCAACGCGCTCGCGGCCCTCGAAGGCTCCCGCGACCTCGGCCACGTGGCGCTGGTCACCGGCCTCAAGCACTATCTCGGCCCGTTCGAGCACTTCGCCAAGAACAAGCCGGTCACGCCGTTCCGCGAGGAGCAGCCGCGCGTCCCGCTCGAGAACTTCTACTACGTCCAGGAGGACGCGGTGTTCGAGGCGGCGGCGAAGCAGGGCTTCGGCTGGAGCGTGCACCGCCCGCACACGCTGATCGGCTATGCCGTCGGCAACGCCATGAATATGGGCTCGACCCTGGCCGCCTACGCGGCGATCTGCAAGGAAACCGGGCAACCGTTCGTATTCCCGGGCTCGCCCGAGCAGTGGGCCGGGGTCAGCGACGTCACCGACGGGCGGATCCTGGCACGCCACCTGCATTGGGCGGCGTCGACGCCGGCGGCGCGCAACGAGGCCTTCAATGTCGTCAATGGCGAGGTCTTCCGCTGGAACTGGCTGTGGCCGCGGCTCGCCGCGCTCTATGGCGTTCCGGCCGCCGACTATCCGGGCCGGGCGACGCCGCTGGTCGAGCAGATGGCCGGGGCCGCGCCGGTCTGGGACCGCATCGTCCGCAAGTACGGCCTCGCCGCCAACGCGATCGATGTCGTCGCCTCGTGGTGGCACTCCGACGCCGACCTCGGCCGGCCGGTCGAGTGCTTCACCGACATGTCGAAGAGCCGCCGGCTGGGCTTCATGGACTACCAGGAGACCACCGAGTCGTTCCGCTACGTCTACGAGCGGCTGAAGGCCGAGCGGATCGTTCCCTGAGCATGGCCAGGGATGGCCAAGAGGTTCGTTTCCCCCGTCGTCCGAACGCAGAACCAGAACCCGGAGGAAGAACGATGTTGAACCGCAGGCAGACCCTGCTCACCGGATCCGCAGCCCTCGCCTACGCCGCACTGGCCCGCCGCGCCGGCGCCGCCGATCTCAAGGCGACCAGCGGCGAGACCGTCTACTTCCGCGGCTGGCAGTACAAGACCGACATCGTCCAGAGCAATGTCGACCGCTACAACGCCGAGATGAACGGCAAGGTCGACTACGCCACGGTCACCGGCGACTATCCGGCGATCATGGAGCAGAACCTGATCGCCGGCTCGGAGCTTGACGTGCTCTACGCCAACCCGGCGACGGCGGTGCGCTACTTCGACGGCGGCTGGGTGATGCCGGCCGAGGAGCTGGCCGAGATCGCCGACATCAAGGCGGACATGTTCCCCAACATCCTCGAGGCGTGGAGCTACAAGGGCAAGCTGCTCGGGCTCAGCTACTTCGTTTCGACCCGCGGCGTCATGCACGTCAACCTCAAGGCCTATGGCGAGGCCGGCCTGAAGGACGCCGACTTCCCGAAGAACTGGGACGAGCTCTACGCCCAGGTCGACGTGCTCAAGGGCAAGGGCATCGCCCAGCCGCTGCTGCCTCACTGGATCAACGAGTGGTACGGCATCTCGTGGGCGTTCGTGTTCGAGGTGATGAACCGCGGCGGCCAGCTGGCCGATCCCGAGACGCACCAGCCGATGCTGACCACGGACGAGTCCGGACCGGCCTACAAGACGCTGGCAGCGTGGAAGAAGATCTGGAACGACAAGCTCGTCCCGGAGGAGGTGCTGACCTACAACGAGAGCGCCTACATCGACGCCTACGCGTCCGGCCGCTACGTCTTCAGCCCGCAGCAGCTCTACGATCTGGAGACCTTCAACCGGAAGGACCGCTCGCAGATCGCCGGCTACGCCTCGCTGCTGCCCTACCAGGGCCAGAGCTGGGGCCTGCTCGACAGCGCCGTCTACCTGATGACCAACCGCGGCTCGCGCAGTGCCGCCGCCACCGACGACGTCAAGCGCTTCGCCAGCTGGTACGGCTTCAAGGACCAGGACGGCAAGATCTTCGTCGGCGACCGCTGGATGCAGGAGTCGATGCTGTTCAGCGGCTACAAGTCGGTGATGAACAGCGAGGCCACCAAGAAGCGGATGGAGTCGGCGCTGGCCCGGCCCGAGGACGTCAAGGCCGTGCTCGACGTCTATGCCGCGACGCCCTACCCGAAGGGCATCTGGGCCGTGGTCTGGTCCGAGGAGTTCAACAGCTTCCTGAAGGAGACGCTGCAGAACTTCGTCACCAACGACGGCGACATCCAGGGCACGATCGAGGAGATCACCGGCAAGATCGGTGACCTCAACAAGAAGTACAAGATCGGCTAGCCGGCGGACGGGGGCCGGTCATGGCGGAGCAGCAGCGCGCGGCGTCGGACCTGCGGTTCGCGCTGCTGCTCGCCCTGCCGGTCCTCGTCTTCCTCGTCCTGGTCGTCGCCTACCCGCTGGGCTACGCGGTCTGGCTGTCGCTGCACCAGATCCAGTTCTTCGGCGGCTACTCGGCGGAGTTCGTCGGGCTCGACAACTACCGCAGCGTGCTGACCGACGACGGCTTCTGGTGGTCGGCCTGGATCTCGCTGCGCTTCACCGTCGAATCGGTCGTTCTGGCGATGCTGATCGGGCTGGCGCTGGCGCTGGTGCTGAACCGGCCGATGCGGGCCGCCGGCCTCGTCCGCACGCTGGTCATCCTGCCCTGGGCGGTGTCGCTCTACGGCACCGGCATCATGTTCAGCTACCTCGCCAAGGGGCAGACCGGCGTCGGCACGGCGCTGGCCTATGCCTTCGGCGGCGAGGACGCGGTCAACTTCATCACCCGCGCCTCGGTGATCGAGGTGCTGGCGATCGGCAACGCCTGGAACATGGCGCCGCTGGTGGCCTTCTTCCTGCTGGCCAACCTCAAGACCATCCCGACGCGGCTCTACGACCTCGCCGCCATCGACCGGATGTCGCCGTTCGCCACCTTCCGGCACGTCACCCTGCCGCCGCTGCGCTTCACGCTGTTCGTCTTCACCTGCATCACCACGGTGCTGTCGATGAAGCTGTTCGACTTCATCTTCGTGCTGTCGGGCGGCGGCCCGGGCACGGCGTCGGCGACGCTGACCTACGAGATCTACAAGATCAGCTTCAAGAACCTGGACCTCGGCACCGGCGCGGCGATGTCGTTCATGCTGCTGGCGATGATCCTCGGCAGCACCTTCCTGCTCTACCTCGTCTGGGGCCGCCGGCTGGAGCGCGAGGGGTGAGGCGCTCACCCTGGTGGTACCTGGCGATGGCGGTGGTCCTGATCTGGACACTCCTGCCGATCTACTGGTTCCTCAAGATGTCGCTGCTGACGCCGGGCGAGATCAGCCGGTTCCCGCCGCCGCTCTGGCCGCAGGCGCCGCAGCCGGCGGCCTTCTTCAACATCTTCGGCTTCGACTGGACGCTGGCCGACGGCACCGTGCGCCGGGCCTCGGGCCAGGCCAACCAGATCATCCGCGGGCTCGGCAACAGCCTCCTGGTCAGCCTGATCGTCACCGCGATCACGGTGGCGATCACCATTCCGCTGGCCTGGACCTTCGCGCGGCTCGAGTTCCGCTACAAGTCGGCGCTGCTATTCGCGATCCTGCTGGCCGTCTCGCTGCCGCCGGTAAGCACGCTGATCCCGTTCTACGTCATGTTCCTGCAGCTGGGCCTCGGCGGCACGCTGTCGGGCCTGGTCATCGTCACGCTGACCATCACGGTGCCGTTCGTCACCTGGATGCTGATCGGCTACTTCCGCAACCTGCCGCCGGTCGAGCGGCTGGCGCGCGTCGACGGCTTCTCGCGGCTGGAGACGCTGTGGCGGATCGTCGTGCCGCTGAGCCGGCCCGGCATCTCGGTGGCCGCCGTGATCGCCTTCCTGTTCGCGTGGAACGAGTACACCTACGCGCTGGTGCTGGTGAACGGCACCCCGGCCAACACCCTGCCGACGGCGATCTCGGGCTTCCTGTTCCAGCACCCGGAGCCCAGCCACCTCGCCGCCTCGCTGGCGCTGACCATCCTGCCGCCGGCGCTCGTGGCCTACTTCCTGCAGCGGCACATCGCCGAGATGAACATCGTGGATCCGGTCCGATGAGCGCTCCGATCGCCCTGCGGCAGCTACGCAAGACCTTCGGCGACCATGTCGCCGTCGAGCGCCTCGACCTCGACATCGCGCAGGGCGAGTTCCTCGTCCTGCTGGGCCCGTCGGGCTGCGGCAAGTCGACGACGCTGAACATGATCGCCGGACTCGAGCAGCCGACCTCGGGGCAGATCCTGTTCGGCGGCAAGGACGTCACCGACCTGCCGCCGCACCAGCGGAACATCGCCATGGTGTTCCAGTCGGCCCTGCTCTACCCGCACCTGACCGCCCGGCAGAACATCGAGGCCTCGCTGCGCCATTCCGGCCTCGACGCGGCGGCGCGCGAGAAGCGGATCGCCGAGGCGGTGGCGATGCTCGACATCGGCGACCTGCTCGGCAAGCGCCCGGCGCAGATGTCGGGCGGGCAGCGCCAGCGAGTGGCGACGGCCAAGGCGATCGTGCGGGAGCCCGCGGCCTTCCTGCTCGACGAGCCGCTGTCGGCGCTGGACGCGGCGTTGCGCCAGAGCCTGCGCGCCGACCTCGTCAACCTGCAGAAGCGGCTGGGCTCGACCACGATCTTCGTCACGCACGACCAGGTCGAGGCGATGACGATGGGCGACCGGATCGCGGTGATGCGCGACGGCCGTCTCGAGCAGATCGGCTCGCCCGGCGAGGTCTACGGCAGCCCGGCGACGCTGTTCGTCGCCGGCTTCGTCGGCTCGCCGCCGATGAACCTGCTGCCGGGCACGATCGAGGGCGGCCGGTTCCGCTGCGGCGACCTGGCCTTGCCGATGGCGGGGGCAGCCGGTCCGGCCGTGCTCGGCATCCGGCCGCAGCATCTCGAGGTGCGGGAGGCCGGCGGGCCGGGGACCCTGCCGGTCAGCGTGTTTGCGCTCGAGCACCTGGGCCGGGAATCCGTGCTGATCCTCGAGGGGCCGGGGCGCGACAAGCTGCGGGCATTGGTCCCGCCCGAGTTCGACGCCAGAGTGGGCCAGTCGCTGCACGTGACGGCAGACCCCGCGCGCTGCCATCTGTTCGATCCGTCGAGCGGAAAGCGTCGCTGAAAGTACGCCATGCGCGATTTCGATGGAACGCATGGGCTCGATACGCGTCTATGCGTTCGAGGAGACCGCGCGGCGCAGTCGGTTCCCTAGCGGGACCGCGCGAACACAGCCCACGGCGTCCGCATGTCGGACCCGGGTTCGCCTGAGCCGCCCACAGCGAGGCCGCGACGCCTCTCAAGAATAGGGAGCCCAAGATGGCGAACTACCTGCGCATGTATCGAGAGAGCCGGGCGCTGACCCAGGCCGAGCTGGCGGCACGGATCGGCGCCAGCCAGCAGCAGATCGGCCGGCTCGAGGCCGGTACCCGGCAACTGACGCAGCGCTGGATCCGTCTCCTGACCCAGGCGCTCGACGTGTCGGCCGACGACATCCTGTTCGGACCGAGCGGGCCGACACACGAGACCCGCAGCGGGGACCGCACCGACCAGGTGGCCGGGGCCATCGAGGACCTGACCCGCCAGCTGCACCAGGTACGCCGCACCCAGGAGGCCATCCTCGCCATGCTCGACCGCGACCGGCGCGGCGGCATCGCCACCCGGCGGATCTGGTCGGCGCGGCGCCGCGGCGGCCGCGACCGCAACAACGAGATGCGCCACTAGGACGACCAATCCGGGGCGGCCGGTTTCGGCCGCCCCGGTCGCCTCAGTTGACCCGCACGGGCTCGGCAAGCGTCTCCTCGACCCGCATCGCGTCGACCTCCGACAGGTCCGGCTGCAGGGTCGGCCGGGCCATGAAGCCCACATCGTCGCGCCTGCGCAGATAGCTCGCGGTCCGGGCGACGGCACGGCCGATCGCCTGAGCCTCACCGTAGTGCCAGAGCCCGACCTGCCGGACCTCGTCGTCGAGCAGGCGATTGCCCCAGCCGATCTGCACCTCGTCGCCGAACCAGGACAGGCCGACGATCGGGATGCCGCGGCCCTGCGCCTCGAGGAAGGCGCGGACCGTGCCGCTCCACACCGCCAGCGCGTCCGCCGGCAGCGCGTTCACCTCCATGTGCATGATCGGGCACTGCGGGTAGCGCTCGTGCACCCGCTCGATGATCGACAGCAGGTTGTCGCGGGTGAACTCGCGGATCTTCCGGTGACCCCAGGCGGGGTCGAACATCGGGTAGTAGTCGATACCGACGACGACCCGCTGCGGGCTGCCATGCTCCATGAACCACTCGTACTCGGCCCCGGTCATGCCGTGCTCGAGCAGGAACGCGCGCATGCGGGGGTCGCGATGGCCGAGCATCAGGTCGAGCGAGCAGAACTGCAGCAGGGTGCGGGTGTCGTCGGCGACGGGTTCCCAGCGCCAGCGCGGCTGGAAGGCGTCGTTCATGAACCAGACGGGCTGGCCGGAACGGTCCTCGGCCCGCCAGACGGCCTCGATGCCGGCGCGGGAGAGGATGGTCCCCTGCGCCTGGTGCTTCATGCCGCGGACGAAGGCGCGCATGTCGGTGAGGCCCTCGTTCCACCAGCCGAGCAGGGCGCACCATTCGGCCATGAACGGCTCGTTGACCGGCGTGAAGAAGCGCATCTCCGGGAAGGCGCGCGCCCGGGCGATGGCGTAGTCGGCCATGAACCGCGGCGCGCGCGGGTTCTGCCAGTGTCCCTCGATCCAGTCGGGGACGCCGAAGTGCACGATGTCGCCGATCAGGTGGGGCAGGATGCCACGCTCGCGGCAATGGTCGACGATCCGGCGATCGATGGCGAAGTCGTAGACGCCGGGGGCAGGATTGCTGATCGCCCAGCCCTGCCAGAAGCGCAGCGCCTCGATGCCGAGGGCGGCGACCCGCTCGAGACGGGCCGCATAGTGCGCGTGGACGTCGTGGGCCTCGCGGTACTGATTGCGGCGGACCGGCCGGCCGTCAATCCACACCACGCAGTCGCTGTTCTCGAGCCCTGTGCACAGGGAAAGGCCCCGTAGCGGTAGACATAGCAACGTATTCAGTGCCGTCGGATGCAGGCGCACCGTCAGTTTCCTTTCCGCGCAGATTTTCCCCTATGCTACCATTCGGAAGCCGTTCTGCAAGATGGAGCGGGAAACTCATGCGGGGCGAGAACTCCGTTACTGATATGGTCTCGATGAGAGCTTGGGCGGAAGCTTGGCAATACTAGGGGACGAACGGACCAAGCGTTGCGGTTGAGGCTGCGGCGCGGCGGCGCGCAAGGTGCCCTGGCGCCGCCGGGAGTTGACCCGGAACCGGCCCCGGCCCATCGTGCGGCGCGTCTTCGGCACGGGCCGAAGCTTCTGGTCCGCGGAATCGCTCGCCATGTCCCAGCCGTCCACCGTCGCCGTCGCCCGCCCCGCCGTCCGGACGGGGGTGCTGCTGCCGGCGATCCTGGCGTTCCTGTTCGGCTCCCTGCTGCTCGCGGGTGCCGGGTTCGCGCAGATGGACGTGCTGCACAACGCCGCGCACGACGTGCGCCATTCCAACGGCTTTCCCTGCCACTGAGCCGGTCGCGGTTCCGATGGCCGCCTTCCGCTCCATGCTGTTCGCCGCGGCGCTGGCCGGCCTTCTGGTCGGCCTGTTCGTCACCGGCCTGCAGCGGCTGGGCACGGTCCCGCTGATCCAGCAGGCCGAGGTCTTCGAGACGGCCGGGGCCGGCCATGCCGGGCACGACCACGAGCACGATGCCGCCGCCTGGGCGCCCGCCGACGGTGCCGAGCGCACCCTCTGGACCGCGGTCGCCAACATCGTGACCGCGACCGGCTTCGCCCTGCTGCTGGTCGGCGCCTTCGCGGTTCGCGGCGGTGCTCCCGGCTGGCGCAGCGGCCTGCTGTGGGGCCTTGCCGGCTTCGCCACCTTCGTCCTGGCCCCGTCGCTCGGCCTGCCGCCGGAACTGCCGGGAATGCCGGCAGCCGACCTCGGCGACCGGCAATTGTGGTGGCTGGCAACCGTGCTGGCGACCGCGGCCGGGCTCGGCCTGATCGGTCTCGTGCGCTCGCCGGCCGCGGCGGTGGCAGGCGTGGTCCTGCTGGTGGCCCCGCATCTCGTCGGCGCGCCGATGCCGGCCGATACGGCGTCGGCGGTGCCGGAGCCGCTTGCCCGCAGCTTCGTGGTCGCGGTCACCGTGACAGGGCTGCTGTTCTGGGCAGCGCTCGGCGTGCTGAGCGCCGTGCTGTTCGAGCGCTTCGGCGGCGGCCGGCTCGCGGCCTGAGCCGGCCTACATCCGGAACACGCCGAATCGCGTCGGCTCGACCGGCGCGTTGAGTGACGCCGACAGGCCGAGCCCCAGCACGAGCCGGGTGTCGGCAGGGTCGATGATGCCGTCGTCCCAGAGCCGGGCGGTCGCGTAGTAGGGGTGCCCCTGGCGCTCGTACTGCTCGCGGATCGGCGCCTTGAAGGCCTCTTCCTCGTCGGCCGGCCAGGTCTTGCCGGCCTTCTCCAGGCCCTCGCGGCGCACCGTCGCCAGCACCGAGGCCGCCTGCTCGCCGCCCATCACCGAGATGCGCGCGTTCGGCCACAGCCACAGGAAGCGCGGGTCGAAGGCGCGACCGCACATCCCGTAATTGCCGGCCCCGAAGCTGCCGCCAACGATGACCGTGAGCTTGGGGACCTGGGCGCAGGAGACGGCGGTGACGAGCTTGGCGCCGTCGCGGGCGATGCCGCCGTGCTCGTACTTCCGGCCGACCATGAAGCCAGTGATGTTCTGCAGGAACACCAGTGGGATGCCGCGCTGGCAGCAGAGCTCGACGAAGTGGGCGCCCTTGAGGGCGCTTTCGCTGAACAGGATGCCGTTGTTGGCGACGATGCCGACCGGATAGCCCCAGATCCGGGCGAAGCCGCAGATCAGGGTGGTGCCGTAGCGTGCCTTGAACTCGTCGAGCACGGAGCCGTCGACGATGCGGGCGATGGCCTCGCGCATGGCGAAGGGCTGGCGGGTGTCGGCCGGGATCAGGCCGTGGAGCTCGGCCGGATCGTGCAGCGGCTCGGCCGGTGCCGCGAGCTCGAGGCCGACGGCCTTGGGCCGGTTGAGCCCGGCGACGACGCGCCGGGCGAGCCAGAGCGCATGCTCGTCGTTCTCGGCCAGATGGTCGGCAACGCCGGAAATGCGGGTGTGGACGTCGCCGCCGCCGAGCTCCTCGGCCGAGACGATCTCGCCGGTGGCGGCGCGGACCAGGGGCGGACCGCCGAGAAAGATGGTGCCCTGGTCGCGGACGATGATGGCCTCGTCCGACATCGCCGGGACGTAGGCGCCGCCGGCGGTGCAGGAGCCCATGACGACGGCGACCTGCGGGATGCCGGCCGCCGACATGGTGGCCTGGTTGTAGAAGATCCGGCCGAAGTGATCGCGGTCGGGAAACACCTCGTCCTGGTTGGGCAGGTTGGCGCCGCCGGAATCGACCAGGTAGACGCAGGGCAGGCGGTTGGCGCGGGCGACCTCCTGCGCGCGCAGATGCTTCTTCACGGTCATGGGATAGTAGGTGCCGCCCTTGACCGTGGCGTCGTTGACGATGACGACGCACTCGCGCCCGGCGATCCGGCCGATGCCGGTGATCAGGCCGGCGGCCGGGACCTCGCCACCATACATGCCGTGCGCGGCCAGCTGCGACAGCTCGAGGAAGGGTGCTCCCGGATCGAGCAGATGCTCGAGGCGGTCGCGCGGCAGCAGCTTGCCGCGCGCGACGTGGCGCTCACGCGAGCGGGCGTCGCCGCCCTGGCCCGCCTTCGCCACCTCGGCACGAAGGTCCGCGAGCAGCGCCTCGACCGTGGCGGCGTTGCGGCGGAACTCCTCGCTGCGGGTGCTGACGCGGCTGCGGATGACGCTCATCGCCCGGATCCCTGCCGGCTGGCCCCTGGCGACGGTAGCGGCAAGGTCGAGTCCCCGCCAGCGCTCAGCCGACGGCGGCCAGCGCCCGGCGGTAGGTGTCGGTCGCCATCAGCGCCTTGCAGCGCTCGAAGCGGTTGACGGCGTAGGCCCAGAAATCGTCGGCCGGGTTGCCGTTGGCGTGCTGGATGACGCCCCACAGCGTCCAGAGGAGGTCGCACATGGCCTTGTAGAGGACCATGCGGCCGCGGGCCTGGGCTGGCACCGCCCCATCGAAGTAGGCCTGCAGCAGCGCTTCGTCCTGGTCCGGGCCGAATTCCGCCTCGACGGACAGGTCGCCCAGGTCCCACATCGGGTCGTTGGTGCCGGAATACTCCCAGTCGACGATCCACATGCGCTCTCCGGTGTCGAGGAAGTTCTCGGCCAGGGGATCGCAGTGGCAGGGGGCGAGATGCGGGTCGGCGCGGTCGAGCGCCCGGCGCACCGCGGCGGCCTCGGCCTTCACCGCGTCGTAGCCGGCCGGGATCGCCGCGCCCAGGCGGTCGAGGAGGGCCTGGTACTCGTCCATCTTGGCGAACAGGTCGAAGCGGGTGCGGAAGGCGAGGCCGCTGGTGTGCAGGCGGTGGAAGGCGCGGGCGGCGCGACCGACGGCGGCGAGATCGCGGAAGCGCTCGACGTTCATCGTGGTGCTGGCGACATGGCGGGTCAGCATGACGCCGCTGGCCGGGTCGAAATGGACCACCGCCGGCGAGACCCCGGCCATCGCGGCGACCGTCGCGTTGTGCCGCTCGACGGCGCGGTCGATGTAGGCCTCGGTCCCCTTGCCGGGCAGGCGAAGGACCCAGGACCCGCCGGCGCCATCGACACGGAAAACGAGGTTGGTGAGGCCGCCGAGCCGCTCGATCCGGGCCGTCGCCGGATCGAGCCCGGGCAGTGCTGGCAGGACTGCCAGGGCGGCCCGCGCCGCCTGCGTCTTCTCGGACATCGTCCTGTCTCCCGTCGCCGTCCCCGCTTGCGTAGGGCGCGACGCCGGCCACGGGCAAGACGATGGTTCTTGAACGGCCGGTACAGAATGCCCATCTCCCTTCGCGAGAGGAGCCAGACCGGCATGTCGCGACCGCGCGCCTTCGAGGAAGACATCGTCCTGGAGCGGGCCCTCGGCCAGTTCTGGAAGACCGGCTACGAGGGGACGACGGTCGATGCGCTCGAGGCGGCCACCGGCGTCGGCCGTGGTAGCCTCTACGCCGCCTTCGGCGACAAGCGCCAGCTGTTCCTGCGCGCCTTCGAGCGCTACCTGGACACGGCCGCCGACGAGCGGCTGGCCGCGTTGCAGGGGCCCGATGCGGGCCGCGCCGAGCTGGTGGCGTTCTTCCGCCATGCCGCCCGGCAGGGGCTCGCCGACCCGTCGCGCAAGGGCTGCCTCGTCACCAACTGCGCCATCGAGATGGCGGCCAGCGACGCCGACGTGGCGGCGCGGGTCGGCCGGCATCTCGACCGCTTCGAGCGGGCGGTCGAGCAGGCGATCCGCCGGGCCCAGGCCCGCGGCGAGATCGAGCCGGGCCGCGATCCCGTCCGTCTCGCCCGTTTCCTCGCCGTGTGCCTGCAGGGACTGCAGGTGCTGGCCCGCGCCCGTCCCGACGCCTGCTGGCTCGAGGACATCGTCCAGGCGGTGGACGAGGCGCTGGGACCGGACGGCGGCCACCGCCGAGTTTCCTAACGAACGTTCAAGAACCGGAGACCGATCTATGATCAAGCATGTGACCGACCAGACCTTCGCCACCGACGTCCTCAAGGCCAGCGGCCCGGTCCTCGTCGACTTCTGGGCCGAGTGGTGCGGCCCCTGCCGGCAGATCGCCCCGATCCTCGACCAGCTGGCCGAGGCCCATGCCGGGAAGGTGACGATCGCCAAGGTCAATGTCGACGAGAACCCGAACCTGCCCAGCCAGTTCGGCATCCGCGGCATTCCGACCCTGCTGCTGTTCAACAACGGCGAGCTCGTCGGCCAGAAGGTGGGGCTGGCGCCGCGCGCCGAGCTCGACTCCTGGCTGCGCAAGGCCATCACGGCCTGAGCCCGCACAAGCAACGGATCCCCCCCGATGACGACCTTGTTCGATCCGGCCCGCTTCGGTGCCATCGATAGCGCGAACCGCGTCTTCATGGCGCCGATGACGCGCAACCGCGCCGACCGCGCCGCCGTGCCCAGCGAGCTGGCACCCGACTACTACCGCCAGCGGGCCTCCGCCGGCCTGATCATTACCGAGGCGACCCAGGTGGCACCGGAGGGGCAGGGCTACCCGCTGACCCCCGGCATCTACGACGCGGCCCAGGTCGCGGCGTGGCGGCCGGTGACCGCGGCGGTGCATGCCGCCGGCGGCAAGATCGTGCTGCAGCTCTGGCATGTCGGCCGGATCAGCCATCCGGACCTGCAGCCGGGCGGCGTGCTGCCGGTGGCGCCGTCGGCGATCCGCCCGGCCGGCGGGACCTTCACCTACAGCGGGCCAAAGGATTTTGTGGCGCCGCGGGCACTCGAGACCGACGAGATCGCGGGCGTCGTGGCGCAGTTCCGGCATGGCGCCGAGCTGGCCAAGGCCGCCGGCTTCGACGGCGTCGAGGTCCACGCCGCCAATGGCTACCTGATCGACCAGTTCCTCAGGGACGGCAGCAACCGGCGCAGCGACCGCTACGGCGGCAGCATCGCCAACCGCATCCGCTTCCTCCAGGAGGTGACCGATGCCGTGGTCGGGGTCTGGGGAGCCGACCGGGTGGGCGTCCGCTTCTCGCCGTTCGGCAGCTTCAACGACATGGCCGACAGCGATCCGGTGGCGACGTTCTCCGCCGCGGCGGCGGCAATGGGCGAGCTGAAGCTGGCCTACCTCCACATGGTGGAGGGCGACGGAGCGCTGGCGACGGCGGAGCAGCTCGCCGGCATTCGCGCGATACGGGGCCGGTTCAAGGGCTTCCACGTTGCCTGCGGCGGCTACGACCGGGCACGGGCGCTGGACGCCGTGGCCTCGGGCCACGCCGACGCCGTGGCGTTCGCCACGCTCTACATCAGCAATCCTGATCTCGTGGCGCGGCTGCGCGCCGGCGCCGCGCTGGCGTCACCCGACCGGGCGACGTTCTACCAGGGCGGCGCCAAGGGCTACGTCGACTATCCGGAGCTGGCCGCGGCGGCGTAGTACCGCAACGTCGGGGCGGCGTTCGCCGAGCGCCGCCCCTACGCCTTCAGGCGAAGGCCTTTCGGATCGTAGAGCGTGCGCGGGCCGCGGATCGCGCGGTGGCGGACCAGGAAGGCCTCGATGGCGAACTCGGTCTCGCCGGCCAGCTCCCCCGGGACGTAGCCGAGGGCGATGGTGCGGCCCAGCGTGTGGCCGTAGCCGGCGCTGGTGGTGGTGCCGACGACGCGGCCGTCGTGAAGGATGGCCTCGCCGCCATGCAGCGGCGCGAAGCCGTCGATGGCGAAGGTGCACAGGCGACGCTGCGGCGGGGCCTGGCGCAGGCGCTGCAGCGCGTCGCGGCCGAGGAACGGTCCCTTGTCCAGCGCCACGGCGAAGCCGAGGCCGGCGCTGTAGGGATCGACGTCGGGGCCGACCTCGGCGCTCCAGTAGACGTAGCCCTTCTCGAGGCGGAGCGACTCGATGGCACGGTAGCCGGCGTCGGCGATGCCGAAGGCAGCGCCGGCCTCACGCAGCTGCTCCTCGACATGCGCGGCGTACTCGACCGGGATGTGCAGCTCCCAGCCGAGCTCGCCGACATAGCCGACGCGTGCCGCCAGCACCGGGGCGAGGCCGATCTCGATCGGGCGGACCGTAAGGTAGGGAAAGGCGGCGTTGGAGACGTCGTCGTCGGTGACCTGCCCGAGGACCTCGCGGGCGAGCGGGCCGACGAGGTTGATGACGGCCCGTTCCGAGGTGACCTCGCGGAGCTGCACCGTCGCCGGCAGGTGGCGGCGGATCCAGCCGGCGTCACGCACGCCGAAGCCGGAGCCGGTGACGACGTAGAAGCGCTCCTCGCCGGTGCGCATCACGGTGAGGTCGGCCTCGATGCCGCCGCGCTCGTTGCAGAGCTGGGTGTAGACGCAGGCGCCGACCGGCCTCGCGAGGTCGTTGGCGGCGAGGTGCTGCAGCGCGTCGAGAGCGCCGGGGCCCTCGATCTCGAGCTTGGCGAACGAGGTCTGGTCGATCAGCGCCGCGCGCTCGCGCACCGCACGATGCTCGGCGGCGACGGCATCGAGCCAGCCCGGGCGGCCCTCGAAGGTGGGCTCGCCACCGGCATCGCCGAACTGCAGCGGCCGCTCCCAGCCGAACTTGCTGCCGAACACGGCACCGCGGGCGGCCAGGCGGTCATGCAGCGGGCTGCGCCGTGCCGGGCGGGCGCTGTCGAGCTCCTCGCCCGGCCAGTGGATGGCGTAGTAGCGGCCGTAGCTCTCGACCATCCGCGCCTCGAGGAAGCGGCGGTTGGCCTGGGGGGCGCCGAAGCGGCGGATGTCGAAGGCCCACAGGTCCATGCCGGGATCGCCGTCGACGATCCAGCGGGCCATCGCCTCACCGGCCCCGCCCGAGGCGGCGATGCCGGCGGTGAAGCCGCAGGCGACGAAGAGATTCTCGAGCTCCGGGGCCAGCCCCATCACCGGCTCGCCGTCGGCCGAGACCGGGATCGGGCCGTTGATCAGCGTCTGGATGCCGACCTCGTTCAGCACCGGCAGGCGCTCGGCCGCGGGCAGGGCGATCTGCTCGAAGCGGTCCATGTTGGCGGGGAAGAGCTCGCGGGCGAAGCCGGGTGGCACGCCGTCGCGCCAGAGCGGCCGGGTATCAGGCTCCCAGCCGCCGATGGCAAAGGCACCGACATCGGGCTTCAGGTAGAACAGCCGGTCGGGATCGCGCAGCGTCGGCAGGTCGGGCGGCAGGGTCAGGGCCTTCTCGGTCACCATGTACTGGTGCTCGACGGCGCCGGCGGCGATGGCGACGCCGGCCATGGCGCCGACGCGGCGGGCCCAGATGCCGGCACAGTTGACGACGGTCTCGCAGGCGATGCGGCCGTGGTCGGTGAGGACGGCGGTGATGCGCCGGCCGTGGCGCTCGAAGCCGGTGACGGAGACGCCCTCGCGGAGGGCGATGCCGGCCCTGCGCGCGACCTTGGCGTAGGCCTGGGTCAGGGCATAGGGGTCGATATAGCCGTCGCCCGGGATCCACGCCGCCCCGAGGATGCCGGCGGTGTCGAGGTAGGGGAACAGCTCGAGCGCCTCGCCCGGGCTGACCAGCTCGGCCTCGACGCCGAAACCGCGGGCCTGGGTCAGGGTCCGCTTGATCTCCGACAGGCGCGGCTCGCAGGTGGCGAGGCGGAGCGAGCCGACCTTCTTCCAGTCGACCGCGGCGTCGGCCTCGGCAGCGAGCCGGTCGAACACGGCGACGCTGTTCTGCATCAGGCGGGTCAGGTTGCGCTTGCTGCGCAGCTGGCCGACGAGGCCGGCCGCATGCCAGGTGCTGCCGTGGGTGAGTTGCGCCTTCTCGAGGAGGATGACGTCGGTGACGCCGAGGCGGGCAAGGCTGTAGGCGACGGCACAGCCGATCGCGCCGCCGCCGATGATCACAATCCGCGCCTGCGTATCCCCGGCCACGATGCAGCCCCCTGTCCAGCGAACGCCGGCGATCCTGCCGGGCCGGCCGGGGCGAGGCAACCGGCGGCCCCCCGCGGCATCGCTGCCCGCGCGAACCCGGAATGGACGCACTTGCTTCCTGGGCCGAATTGGCGTGAACTGCTGCTCTTCAACCGTAGGCAGGTGCAAGTACCCGGCATTTTCTAATTTTAGGCTTTCCAATCTCAACCGTTCTGTTCTGCCTCCGATCATCTCGCATCGGCGCCAAATTGACTTTGTCAAATACTTTTGTGTCGTCAATAATTGTGGATTGATCAAAGCATTCTATTGACGATGCTCCCTCGCTCTACCTAGGCTAGAGCAAATCACCTTGCGCTGACACCAAGTCGGCACACGCTGGGACAGTCCATGAGCATCCTGATCGGCGGTACCGCGACGACGCCCCGCAACGCCAACATCCTCACCGGGGGCAACGACAACGACGTCATCTTCGGCGACCGGCACACCACCGGCAACGATCTCGGAGCCAGTCAGGTCGGCGGTGCGATCACCTCGGGCGCCGGCGGCAATGACCTCCTGAAGGGCCGCGGCGGCGACGACGTGCTCGTCGGCGACGGCTGGGTGATCCGCAGCACCGCCACCGGGGGCGTCGATGGTCTCGACGGCGGCTGCGGCAACGACACGATCTACGGCGACAGCTACCAGCTGTATGGCACGGCCATCGGCGGCCGCGACTTTGCCGACGGGGGTGCCGGCAACGACACGATCTTCGGCGACTCCCGCCTCCAGTTCGGCAAGGCGCTGGGTGGAGTCGACAACATTGCCGGCGGAACCGGCAACGACATCCTCTACGGCGATGCCTGGTGGATCGACTCCTGGGCCAAGGGGGCCAGCGACTACATCGGCGGTGGCGAGGGCGACGACCGCATTTTCGGCGACGCCAGCGTCATCTCGGACCATGCCAAGGGGCGCAACGACATCCTCGATGGCGACACCGGCAGCGACCGGATTGCCGGCGATGCCTTCAGCATGGTCGACGACGCGGTCGGCGGCATCGACCTGATCCATGGCGACGACAGTACCGACTACCTGTTCGGCGATGCCGAGGAGATGGACGACCGGTCGATCGGCGGGGCCGACAGCCTCGACGGTGGCGAGGGCTCGGACCAGCTGTTCGGCGACGGCGGAACGATGCGTGGCAATGCGCGCGGCGGCAACGACGTCCTCGCCGACGCGGATGGCGGGGCGCTCTGCGGCGACGCCGCGTACATCTACGACAGCGTCCAGGCCGGCAATGACGTCATCTACGCGGGCGCGGGCTCCAGCATCACCGGCGACGCGTCGATCCTTGCCGGCTCGGCCAAGGCGGGAACCGACACGCTCTATGGCAGCATTGGTGGTGACTATCTGATCGGCGACGCCGACTTCATGCTGGATTCAGCGAAGGGCGCCAGGGACACGCTGTACGGCGGAAACGGTGACGATACGCTGTGGGGCGACGCTGGCAGCCTGAGCGGCAGCAATGCCGTTGCCGGGGACACCATCTTCGGCGGTGGGGGTTCGGACCGGATCTACGGCGACGCCGACTTCGTCTCGGACACGGCCTTCGTCGGTGGTGCGGACCGGATCCTGACCGGCGACGGCGGCGGTGAGGTCTTCGGCGACGCGACCTCGCTCACCGGGACCGCGCGTGGCGGCGACGACTCGATCACCGGCGGCGACAGCAACGACTTCGACCTTGCCCGCGGCGACGCCTACTACCTGCGCGGCTCAAGCCAGGGTGGCGACGATCATATCGATCTCGGTGAGGGCAGCGGCACGATCTACGCCGATGCCAGCGAGATGTACGACAACGCCGTCGGTGGCGACGATCACCTCGAGATCGGCGACACCGGTGACAACCACGCGCTGTTCGGCGACGCCGTCTCGCTGGCAAACAACGCACAGGGCGGCGACGATCTGCTGGAAGCCGGCAATGCGAACGACCGGCTCTATGGCGACGGGGAATACCTGCAGGGATCGTCCTCCGGCGGCAACGACACCATCTTCGGCGCTGGCGGCGTCGACGCCATCTACGGTGACGCCAACTTCACGCTCCAGACGGCGCGGTCAGGCAGCGACAGCCTCTACGGCGGTGCGGACAACGACGTGATCTTTGGCGATACGGGGCAGGCACTGGCGAACGATTCCGACAGCGGTGGCAACGATCTCCTCGAAGGGGGTGACGGCAGCGACAACCTGTACGGAGACGCGCTCACCCTGCTGTCGAGCGCGACCGGTGGCGACGACATCCTTCGCGGCGGGAACGCCGAGGACGTCATGTTCGGCGATGCGAGCATCATGGCGAACGCCTCGCAGGGCGGCGACGACAGCCTCGCAGGAGGGAGTGGCAACGACACCATCGCCGGAGAGGCCAGCGGCATCGTCGGGGATGGCGGAGGCGGTGACGACGTCATCGATGGCGGTGCCGGCAACGACGACCTCGCGGGTGAATCCTTCACCAGCACCAGCGTCGACTTCGACCGAGGCGCCGACCGCTTTGTCTTCGCTCCGGGGAGCGACATCGACACCATCTGGGACTTCGACGCGGGCAAGGACGTCATCGACCTGCGCGGCTACTCCGGGATCGTCTTTGCCGATCTCACCCTCGACCTGACAACCAGCGTCGGGAACACCGTCATCGATCTCGGACTCGCCAACGGCGGGAGTGCCGCGGAGGACGTGCTGACGGTGAAGGGAGTGACCGCATTTGGCGAGGACGACTTCCTGTTCTTCGCCTGAAGCGCTAAGGTGGCGACAAACGAGCGGCGGAAGGCCCGCAACGGTCGACCTGGATCGGCAGGGGGCGGCGGTCCATCGGGCGCTGCGGCCTGAGGAGGTATCCGGCGGCAGGGAGGAGCGGCGCTTCCGCGGTCCAAAGCGGCAGGAAGCCTCATGACCCGCTATACCGTCACGGCCGACGACGAGACCGCCGGCTCCGGCAACAAGGCCTTCTTCGAACTGCCGTCCAACTACTACGGCAATAGCGGCTACGTCGGCTACAAGTTCGACACCCCGAACGGGACGAGCACCAACTACCTCGTCACCCCGGTCTCCGGAATGGACTCGACGGATGTCATCATCACGAGTCCGTCGGCGGCCGACACGATCTACGGCGGCCTGGGCAACGATACGCTCGAGGGAGGCGGCCACAACGATCTGACCTTCGGCGGCAGCGGCGACGACTATGTCAGCGCCGGATCCGACAACGACCTGATCTATGGCGACTACGCCGACCTGCCGACGATCGTCTCGTCCACCGACTGGCAGACGCCGTCGGAGGACACCAGCCTCACCGGCAACGACATCATCTACGCCGGAAACGGCTCCGACACCGTCTATGGCGGCCCCGGCGACGACCAGATCGACGCCGGCCCGCGCGGCAACAACGACACCGACGTCGTGGAAGGCGGCGACGGGTCGGACTCGTTCATGCTCAGCTACGACAGTGGCAGCAGCTCGAGCACGAGCGACATCTGGGGCACCTACGTCCAGAACTACATCGACTTCGGTGCCTACGACGAATGCCAGGAGATTCTCGGCAAGCTCGCCGAGGACGAAGTCGCCGAGATCATCGGCGAGATGGGCAGCACCGTCCTGCTGACGGGTGTCGGCGCCGCGCTCGGCACGCTGGCCTCGACCCTCGACGACTGGATCTTCGCGATGCTGAAGTCCAGCAAGCCGAAGACCAACGAGGACGTCCTCGTCATCAAGGACTTCAACCCTAGCGAGGACGTCATCTACCTGCCGCTCGAGAGCGGCGTCACGCTGACCGAGGAAGTCGCCTATTTCACCAGCGCTGCGGTCTCCGGCGTCAGCGGCTGGGGCATCAAGTTCAACGACGGCGTCTCGGGCACCACCTACGCCGAGGTCTTCCTCGACAGCAGCTATCTCGAGGCGCTGGGCATCGCCGACTCGTCGTCGACCTACACCATCGACGCCATCCAGTCGCTGCTCGCGACGTCGGTGACCATCACCTCCTCGGGCGTCTCCAACTCGGACGATGTCTACGCGCTCGGCGAAGACAGCGAGGTCAGCCTGCTCGCGGCCAGCGGCACCGACATCGTCGCCTTCGGCGCGTTCGGCCCGCTGTCGATCGTCAATCCCTCGGGCTCGGGCAAGATCGTCATCGGCGGCACCGTCATGGGCGACATCATGACGGTCAACGACCAGCTGGTGGTGCCGTCGCAATTCGAGGAAACCGCAGCCTACGCCTCCACTGACCGCAGCTACATCCGCGGATTCGACGGCGACGACATCCTCTACGGTGGTGCCGGCCCCGACGAGATCTACGGGGATGACGGCGACGACCAGATCTACGGCTTCGTCACGACCGATACCACCGAGGGCCCCGAGACCGAGCTGCTTTATGGCGGCAACGGCAACGACCTGCTGGCGATCAGCACCGGTGCCGCCTCGCTCGACGGCGGCAACGGCACGGACACCGCCTCGCACCTCTATGCCGATGCGGCGGTGACGGTCGATCTCGGCGCCGGCACCGGCTACGACAGGCTGGGCTCCGCAGCCTCGCCCAACTACACCTACGTCGACATCGAGAGCCTGATCGGCTCGAACGACGATGACACGCTGACGGCCAGCGACGACGGCAACGGCATCGACGGCGCCGATGGCGACGATACCGTCTTCGGCGGCAGCGGCGGCGACACGCTGGTGGGCGGCAACGGCGGCGACACGCTTGCCGGCGAAGGCGGGACCGACACCGTCAGCTACGCCGATGCGACGGATGCCATCACCGTCGATCTCGGCGCCGGGACGGCCTCCGACGGCGACACGCTGTCGGACATCGAGGTCGTCATCGGGACGAGCCTTGCCGACACGCTGACCGGACGCGGCCTGGGCTCGACACTCGAGGGCGGCAATGGCGGCGACACCCTGACCGGCGGCGACGGTGTCGACTTCGCCGGCTACTACACCGCATCCGCAGCGGTCACCGTCTACCTGGACGGGGCGGGGACAAACACGGGAGACGCTGCGGGCGACACCTTCGACGGCATCGAGGGCATCGCCGGGTCGACCTATGGCGACAGCCTGTACGGCGACAGCGGCGACAACTCGATCCTCGGCGATGCCGGAAACGACTCCCTCTACGGGGGCAACGGCGACGACCGGATCATGGCGGGCGGCGGGACCGACACCGTCGACGGCGGGGACGGGATCGACACGCTCGACTACTCGACCGGTACGAAGGGCACGCTGATCGACTTCGCCAGCGGCATCGGCTGGGGCAACGGCAACGACGCGCTCAGCGACGTCGAGAACGCGATCGGCACCGAGTTCTCCGACACCATCATCGGCGCCAACGGCAACGACACGTTCTGGGGCGGCGCCGGCAACGACATCCTGATCGCCGAGGAGAACAACTGGGGTACGTCCTACGACGCCCTGTTCTACGGCGGTGACGGCAACGACACCTACGACGGTGGCAACGGCACCGACACGGCCGTCATCGGCGGCACCTATGCCGACTACAGCTTCGAGGTCAGCGGCAGCGAGCTGATCGCGACGAGCAGCGCCGGCAACGTCGAGACCATCGCCTGGGAGACCGTCGAGTACGTCGAGTTCGACGACGGGCTCTACAGCATCACCAGCGTCGACAGCACCGACACGATCCAGCTGGCCGCAGCGGCCGCCGGCCCGACCATCGTGCTGGTCGCGGCGACCACCGCCGGGGCCGTCACCGAGCTCGGCGAGGGCAACCGGCAGGAGAATCGTTTCGTCCACAGCGCCTTTGGCCGTGCGGACCCCGATCCGGCTCTCGGCGCCGATGCCGAGGTGACCGCGGTGAGCCCGGATGCCGAGCGCTATCGCGGCTCGCTCGCGGCCGAGATCGACGCCGCGGGTCGCCTGCGCTGGACCTACCATGTCGAGGACGTCGAGCTTGACCGGCTCCGCCCGGGCCGCACCATCGAGCAGAGTTACTCGGTAACGATCGAGGACGGCAGCGGCCACACCGTCGTCGAGACGGTCACGGTGACCCTGACCGGCAAGAGCGACACGGCCGGTCGCTCCGTCACCGATGGCGACGACGGTAATGGCGTCGCCGGCACCCAGGGCGACGACGCGATGCTGGGCGGAGGCGGCAACGACAGGGTCGACGCCGGCTGGGGCTCGGACTTTGCCGATGGCGGCAATGGCAACGACACGGTCGTCGGCGAGCGCGGCGACGATACCATTGCCGGGGGCGCTGGCGACGACACGGTCTACGGCGGCAATGGCGACGACGTCATTCTCGGCGGCACCGGCGACGACGTGCAGCAAGGTGGCTGGGGCGACGACCGCTTCGTTTTCCTTGCCGGCGACGGCAACGATCGCATCACCCAGTTTGTCCGTGGCGAGGACGTCATCGACTTTGCGGGCTATGCAGGCGGCGGTTCCGCCGCGTTGACGTTCGCGGACCTGACCCTGACGCCGGCCGGGACGGCCGTGGTGGTGAAGGTCGGGGACCTGCAGATCACGGTCGAGGGCGTGACGGCGCTGAGCGAGGACGACTTCCTGTTCTGAGGGCCGATGCTAGGCTGCAGCCCTCGGCAGGGGGAGGCCGCAGTCATGCACCAGCTCAGCACGGAACTCGAGCGCGAGGCCCAGGCGCACTGCCTGATGCCGCTGGTCGCCCGCGACGGGCGCGACGCCGACCCGGTGGTCTATGTCAGCGGCCAAGGGCTCGAGCTGACCGATGTCCACGGGCGGACCTATCTCGACATGATGGGCTCGCACACGCGGGCCAACTCGCTGGGCTACGGCAATCCGGAAATCGCCGCCGCGGTCGCCCAGCAGCTGTCGACGCTGCACTACATCGGCACCGGCTCGCATGTCGCCCCGCCGACGATCCAGCTGGCTTCGACCATCGCCCGGCTGGCGCCAGGACGGCTGGACAAGGTCATCTTCGTCAGCGGCGGCTCCGAATCGGTCGAGTGCGCGCTGAAGCTCGCCCGGCAGTACCAGCAGGCGTCGGGCCGGAAGCCACGCGCCTGGAAGACGATCTCGCGGATGACCGCCTACCATGGCGCGACGATGGGGGCGCTGTCGGTCACCGACTGGCTGCCGGTGCGCGAGGTGCCCGACCCGCGGGTGCCGGGACACAGCTTCATCCCGAACCCGACCGGGTGGAAGAATCCCTACGGGATGGACGAGGAGGCCTACGCCGACTTCTGTGCCACGGCGCTCGAGCGGCAGATCGAGCTCGAGGGCCCGGACTATGTCGCCGCCTTCATCGGCGAGCCGATCATGCAGGCGCACGGGGTGCAGGTGCCGCCGCGCCACTACTGGCAGCGGATCCGCGAGATCTGCGACCGCTACGGCGTGCTGCTGATCGCCGACGAGGTGATCACCGGCTTCGGGCGGACGGGCGCCTGGTTCGCCTGCGAGCATTTCGGGCTCGAGCCCGACATCATGACCATGGCCAAGGCGCTGACCGCCGGCTACGCGCCGATGGGCGCGGTGATCACCCGCAGCGAGATCGCCGACGCGATCCCGATGTTCCGGCACGTCCACACCTTCAGCGGCCATGCTGCCTGCGCCGCCGCCGCCAACGCCGCCATCCGCATCAAGGAGCGCGACGGGCTGATCCCTCGCGCCCGGCAGAACGGCGAGTACATCCGCCAGGCGCTCGAGGACGCGCTTGGCAGGCATCCGATCGTCGCGCAGGTCCGCGGCATCGGCCACTGGCACGCGGTCGAGCTCACCGCCGACCGCAAGACCAAGGCACCGTTCGCCGACGACACGGTGGCGGCGGTCGTGCGGCACATGCGCGACGAGAGCGGCGTGCTCGCCTGCACCATCGGCCATGCCTTCGAGATGGCGCCGCCGCTCAACGCCACGCAGGACCAGCTCGACCGCGCTGTACAGGCGGCAGCCCGGGCGGTGCACGAGGTGGCGAAGGCGCGCGGGCTCGGCTGACCCGGCCGGATGATCTTCGTCTGCGACGTCAATCCGGTCCGTCACATCCGTCGCCCCTGGGTCACCTGGGGGCTGATGGCTGCCTCGGTGGCGGCGACGCTGGCGGTCTGGCTCGGACCACCCGGGCTTGGCGTACTCGTGCTCGAACGCGAGCATCTGCTGCATCCCGCGTTGCTGACCCACGCCCTCCTTCACCTCGACCTGCTCCACCTCGTCGGCAATCTGCTGGTGCTCGCGGCCTTCGGCGACAATGTCGAGGACGCCATGGGCCATGCCCGCTTCCTGGTCTTCGTGGCGGCGTCGGCGGCCCTGTCGGCCGAGGCGCAGTTCCTGGTCGACCCGGCGACGCAGGCGCTGGTCGGCGCCAGCGGGATCGGCGCCGCGCTGATAAGCGCCTATCTCGTCCTACACCCGCGCGCCCACGTCGCCGTCTGGCTGCGGCTGGCCTGGCCGCCGGCCCCGGCCTTCTTCCCGGCCGGCCTCGTCGTCGGTGGCTGGATCGGGCTCAACCTGGCGTCGGCCCTCCTCCAGCCCGACGCGCCGGTGGCCTGGTGGGCGCATATTGCCGGCTTCGGCGCGGGCCTCGTCATGGTGCTCTTCCTGCGCCGGAGCGACGTGCCGCTGCTGCAGCCGCCGCAACCGGTCGACGAGCTGCTGCCACGGCTGTCGCCGGCGACGGGATGGCTGCTGCGTGCCGGGACCTACAGCCGGACGGAGCGAACGGCCCTGGAATCGCTCGCCGGACGGTCGTTCTGGGCCAGTGCCCTGCTGTTCGTCGTCCTGATGCTGGCGGGAGAGCTGCTGTTCGGCTGACGGGGACGCGTATTCGCATACTGTCGCCAGGCCGTCGGATAGCCTATCCTGCGACGCGATCAGCGTGGCCACGCGCGCAACGCCAGAAAGAATGACCGGATGTGCGAGCTTTGCGCCATGGGCATGCCCTGGCTGCATGCCGACGGAGCGTCGATTCTGTCGGAGGGCGATCCTCTGGCGCCGGCCGAGGCCGCGGCCGTTCTCGACCCGGTCGCACCGGACGCGAGCAGTCCGACGAGCCTCGCCGGGCGCACCAACGACAGCCGCATCGATTCGCTCCTGGCCGTCAACAAGTGGGGCGATGCACCGGGCAACGGCGTGGTCGTCACCTACAGCTTCCCCGATGCCGACTCGGTCTGGACCGCCACCTACGCCAACGACGAACCGGATAGCTTCAAGGCCCTCAGCGACGTCCAGCAGGCCGGGGTCCGCGACGCCCTGGCACTGTGGAGCGCCATCGCCGACATCACCTTCGTCGAGGTGACCGAGACGGCCGACCAGGTCGGTACGCTGCGCTTCGGTCGCAGTTCCGCGCCGACGACGGCGTGGGGCTACTATCCCTTCGAGACCTATGCGGAAGGCGGCGACGTCTGGCTGGGGCCGCGCTTTCTGCCCGATGCGTCCTACGCGCCCGGGACCTACAACTTCGCGGTGCTGATCCATGAGATCGGCCATGCCATCGGGCTCAAGCATCCGCACGATTCAGGCGGCTCGGGCGTCCGGGCGGACGTCGCGTCCGACTGGCTCGGCAACAGCATCATGAGCTACCGCTCGTACATCGGCGATTCGACCTCTGGTGGCTATTCGAACCGGTTCTATCCGACGACGCCGATGCTGAACGACGTCGCCGCCATCCAGTACCTTTACGGCGCCAACACCGCCTCGACCGCGGGCGACAATGTCTACGCCTTCGACGGCGCCCAGGTGTTCCGCACGATCTACGACAGCGCCGGCACCGACGCGATCGACTGCACGGCGATGACGGACGGCGTCGTCCTTCGCCTGGCGGACGGATCGTGGAGCGAGATCGGTCCGGCCTACACCTGGTCCGACGGCATCGGCGGGTCGGTGCGGACGACGGTCGCCATCGCCCGCGGCACCGTGATCGAGAGCGCGCTGGGTGGCGCCGGCAACGACAGCCTCTACGGCAGCGACGGCGACAACGGGCTTGTCGGCGGCGATGGCAACGACCTGCTCGTCGGCGGCGGCGGCAGCGACACCCTGAGCGGCGGCGAAGGCGACGACACTTACTCCTTCACCGGAACCTTCGGCCACGACGTCATTAGCGACCTCGGCGGCAACAATCGCATCGTCCTCGCCAATGTCCTCGCCAACGGCGTCGCTACCAGCGATGTCGATGGCGACCTCCGCCTCGAGGTGACCGCCAGCGGCAACGTGATCCTGGTCGAGGACTACTACTCGGCCGGACTATCCTTCGCGTTCAGCTATGCGGACACGTCCCCACCTCCTCCTCCACCTCCTCCTCCACCCCCCCCGCCCCCCCCCCCCCCCCCCCCCCCCCCCCCCCCCCCCCGCCCCCACCTCCGCCTCCGCCACCACCGCCCCCACCTCCTCCTCCCCCTCCGCCGCCGACGGTGGCGACCCTCAACGGCACATCCGGCAGTGACACCCTTACCGGCGGCAACGGCACGGACTCGATCTCGGGGCTCGGCGGCAACGACACGCTCGACGGCAGCAGTGGCAACGACCTGCTCGCCGGCGGCATGGGCAATGACCTGCTGCGCGGCGGTGGCGGCGATGATGCGATCGCCGGCGGAGCCGGCAATGACCGTCTGTTCGGCGGGCTGGGCCACGATCTGCTGACCGGCGGCAACGGGGCCGACCGGTTCGACTTCGACTCCACGGCGCAGACCGGTACCGGTGCTGGATTGCGTGACATCGTCACCGACTTCCGCAGCTCACAGGGCGACCGGATCGATCTCGCCGGGATCGACGCCAAGGTCGCGAGTACCGTCAACGACACGTTCACCTGGAAGGGGACTGCCGCCTTCACGGCAGCCGGCCAGGTCCGCTACGTCCAGGTCGACGGCGCTACGGTCATCCAGCTCAACACCGATGCGGTCCTGTCGACGGCCGAGGGCGAGGTCGAGGTGACCGGACTGATCAACTTGCAGTCAGGTTGGCTCTACCTGTAGTTGCTGCACGGCACATCAGCGTCGGCTGATGTCTGTGCCGATCCGCACAGCCTTTAGGACGCCTGCCGTGGTGAGGTAGGCGCGACTTCTGCGGACCTGGATGCATGCACTCGACGGCCTCGGCAGCGCCAGCAGGCAGGGCGATCATCGAACTGACCGACCTCGTCCCGGACGACGCCGCCATCATCGCCCAGGCGCTGGGCGCAGAACATCCAGACGCCGCCGTCACGCTTCGCCCGCAGGGCGACGGCCGCTGCGCCGTCCGTGTCGAGCCGACGATGATCGAGGACGGACGCCATCGGGCTGCCGCCGCGGCCCGTCTGGCGGCGCTCCTCGAGCAGGCAGCCAACCGCCTGTCGGTCGATCCGGAAGTCCTCGGTGCGCTCTGCTGGATCGAGAGCCGTTTCCGTGATCTCACGACCTTTCCCGTCCACCTGTTCCGCTTCGGACGGTCGGCCTGGCAGGGACTGGTCGAACGCCATGGCGTTGCGCTGGATATCCGCGAGGCGATGATCGCTTGCGGCGGCGCCCAGGCGACGCTGACCGCGGCGCAACTGCGCGACAACACCCTTCTGCTGCGCAACGGGCTGGGACGGGCTGCCACGGCCGTCGAGCTGGTGCTGGCGCGGCTGCTCGGGCCAGGGGCGACGCTGGCGATGCTGCGCGCCCCGCCGGATGAGGCCGCGGACCTGCCGCTGCGCCGCTTCTATGCCGGCACACCCCTCGGTGCGGGCCATGTCGAACGCGTGCTGCAGGCTCATGCGGGCCTGTTGCGTACGAGTGCCGGGCAGGTCCGGCCCGTGACGGCGGTGACCGATGTCCTGCATGGGCTCGTCGTGGAGGGACAGCACGAGGCGCGCCGGCTCTACGCGACCGCGAGGGCGGCCCTGCCCACCGTCGCCGATCCGGCCTGGCTCGACGTCGCCCGCCGGGAGATCGGACCGCAGGATGTCGAGAGCGGATCGAGCCCCCGCATCGAGGGCTACTTCACGGCGGCGCAGGCGGGCCGTTCGACGGACCCGGTGCCCTGGTCGGGGGCGTTCGTCGGCTGGTGCCTGAGCAAGGCCGGTCATGACGGGTTCGGCCCGCCACGCGCCGCCGACTGGCTGCAGTGGGGCCAGGCGCTGGCGCAACCCGAGCTTGGCTGCGTCGTCGTCCTGCAGGCCGCCGGTGCCGACGCGGACGCCGGTCATGTCGGCTTTCTCGCCGGCTGCGACGGCGAGCGCCTGCTGCTGCTCGGGGCGAACCGCAGCGACGAGGTGCAGGTCGCGGCCTACCGGCGGAGCGACCTGCGCAGCGGCGGCCTGCGCTGGCCGACCCGCTAGAGCCGGCTCAGCTCCGGACGCGCGAGCTCTTCGGGTCGTAACGCGGCTCGAGGAAAACCTCGGCCGGGACACGCTCGCCGGCGACCTCGAGCTCGTAGCCGCCGGCCATGACGTAGGCGGCGTCCACCCCCTCGGCGTCGCGGACGTAGCCGTAGCCGAGGTTGGCACCGACCGTGTAGCCCCAGCCGGCGCTGGTGAGCCAGCCGGCGCGGCGGCCGTCCCGGTAGATCGTCTCGCGGCCGAGCAGCACGACGTCACGGTCGGCCACGGCAAAGCCGGCGAGCAGGCGTGGCAGCGGCTTCGCCTGCTGGGCCAGCAGCGCCTCACGGCCGAGGAAGGGCGTGTCCTTCCGCAGCTTCACCGCCCAGCCGAGACCCGCCATCAGCGGGCTGTGGTCGGGGCCGATATCGCTGCCCCAGGCGCGGTAGCCCTTCTCGAGGCGAAGCGATTCGATCGCCCGGTAACCGCAGTTGGCGATGCCGTGGACGGCGCCCGCCGTCATCAGCGCCTCGTAGACGGCGGCCGCGGCCTCGGTCGGAATGTGCAGCTCCCAGCCGAGCTCGCCGACATAGGTCACCCGCAAGGCCAGCAGGGGTGTTCCGGCGACGGTGATCTGCCGGCAGCTTCCGAAGGGGAAGGCGGCGTTCGAGACGTCGTCGCGTGTGACCGCCCGGAGGACGTCGCGGGCGCGCGGACCCATCAGCGACAGGACCGCATGGGCCGAGGTGACGTCGACCAGGCGGGCGTCGAGGCCGGGCGGCAGGTTGCGGGCGATCCAGTCTTGGTCGTGCGTGGCGAAGCCGGTGCCGGTGACGACGTAGAAGCGGTCCTCGGCGAGCCGGGCGACGGTCAGGTCGCACTCGATGCCGCCGTGCCGATTGAGCAGCTGGGTGTAGACGAGGCTGCCAGGCACCCTTGCGACGTCGTTGGCGCAGAGCCAGGACAGGGCCGCCGCCGCGTCGCGGCCGACGACGAGGAACTTGGCGAACGAGGTCTGGTCAAACAGCCCGACGCGCTCGCGCACTGCGGCATGCTCGCGGCCGACCGCGGCGAACCAGTTCTGGCGGCCGTAGGTGTAGACGTCGTGCGGTGCTTCGTCCTGACCGGCGAACCAGTTCGGCCGTTCCCAGCCGAGCTTCTCGCCGAACACGGCACCCTGCACCTTCAGCCGGTCGTAGAGCGGCGAGCGGCGCAAGGGGCGGCCGGCCTCGGCCTCCTCGAACGGCCAGGCCATGGTGTAGTGGCGGCCATAGGCCTCCCGGGTCCGTTTGCGCACCCAGTCGGTGTCGGCGTGCGGCCGGCCGAAGCGGCGGATATCGACCGGCCACAGGTCCATGGCGGGCTCGCCGCGCGCGACCCACTCGGCCAGCGCCATGCCGGCACCGCCGCCGGCGGCGATGCCGTAGGCGTTGAAACCGGCACCGACGAAGAAGCCGCGGCATTCCGGCGCCTCGCCGAGGATGAAGCCGCCATCGGGCGTGAAGCTTTCGGGGCCGTTGATCAGCTGCTTGATGCCGGCGGTCTCCAGCGCCGGCACGCGTGGCAGGGCCAACTCCATGATCGGCTGGAAGTGATCCCAGTCGGCGTCGAGCAGGGTCCAGTGGAAGCCATCGGGGATGCCGTCGACCGCCCAGTCGAGCGGCTCCGGCTCGTAGCCGCCCATGACGAGGCCGCCGACCTCCTCCTTGTAGTAGGTCAGCCGGTCGGGATCGCGCAGGGTCGGCAGGTCGGGCGCCACGCCCTCGATGCGCTCGGTGACGATGTACTGGTGCTGCATCGATACCAGCGGCACGTTGACCCCGGCCATCCGGGCGAAGTCGCGGGTCCACTGGCCGCAGCAGGCGACCACGCTCTCGCAGGCGATCCGGTGCTCGCCGACGCGGACCGCCGCGACCCGGCCGTCGACGACCTCGACGCCGGTGACGGCGACATCCTCGCGGATGGTAACGCCGGCCATGCGGGCACCCCTGGCCAGCGCCATGGCGATGTCGGACGGGCTCGCCTGCCCGTCGGTCGGCAGGAAGGCGGCTCCCACGACGTCGTCGACGGTCATCAGCGGCCACAGCGCCTGCGCCTCCTTCGCCGAGAGCAGGTGCATCTCGAGGCCGAAGCTGTGCGCCGTCGTCGCCTGGCGGCGGACCTCGGTCCATCGCTCGGCGTTGCAGGCGAGGCGCAGTCCGCCATTGCGCTTCCACCCGGTGGCCTGGCCGGTCTCGGCCTCGAGGCGATCGTAGAGGCTGACCGAATAGCCGAGCAGCTGGGTGATGTTGGCGCTGGTGCGAAGCTGGCCGACGAGGCCGGCGGCGTGGAAGGTGGTGCCCGAGGTCAGCTTCTTGCGCTCGAGCAGGATCACGTCGGTCCAGCCGAGCTTGCCGAGGTGGTAGGCGACCGAGCAGCCGACGATGCCGCCGCCGACGATGACGACGCGGGCGGAGGATGGCAGGTCGGTCATGGGTTCTGTTCCTTGCTCGGCCGGAGCCACGCCATCTCTACAGGAGTCCACGGGAGTTGTGGATATTGGCACGATTGGCGGGGCGAAACCTCCGATTGCTCGCGGTCTGCCATGAGAGCCGTGCGCTTGCCGGAGGCCGGAGCCGGTGCGACCATCCGGACAACCCGCGGAGGCAGCCATGGCCTGGACCATCGACGATCTCGATTCACCCTCGGTGCTGATCGACCTCGACAAGGTCGAGGCCAACCTGAAGCGGGCGCAGGCCTATGCCGACAGTCACGGCGTCCGGCTGCGGCCGCACATCAAGACGCACAAGCTGCCCGAGCTGGCGAAGCTGCAGCTCGATCTCGGCGCCATCGGCATCACCTGCCAGAAGCTCGGCGAGGCCGAGGTCATGGCCGATGCCGGCATCACCGACATCCTGCTGACCTTCAACCTGCTCGGCCGGCCGAAGATGGCGAAGCTGGTCGACCTTGCCCGGCGGGTGAAGATGACGGTGGTCGTCGACAATGCCGTCGTCGCCGGCGAGCTGTCGCAGGCGATGGCGGCCGCCGGGCTCGTGCTCGACGTGCTGGTGGAGTGCGATACCGGTGCCGACCGCTGCGGCGTGCAGTCACCCGAGGACGCGCTGGCCCTGGCGCGCGAGATCGACCGCCTGCCCGGGCTGCGCTTTGCCGGCATCATGACCTATCCGCCCAAGGGCAGGACCCAGCACGTCAATGCCTGGCTGGCCGAGGCCAAGGCCACCATCGAGCGCGGCGGCATCGACTGCGCCACCGTGAGCAACGGCGGCACGCCCGATCTCTTCCGGGCGCACGAGGTGAGCGTCGCCACGGAGCACCGGCCGGGAACCTACATCTACAGCGACCGGTCGCAGGTGGCCGGCGGCCTGCTGACGCTCGAGGACTGCGCCCTGCGGGTGCTGACCACGGTGGTGTCGCGCCCGACCGACAACCGGGCGATCTTCGACGCGGGCTCGAAGACGCTGACCTCGGACCTACTCGGGATGCCCGACTACGGCCACGTCGTGGAGTATCCGCAGCTGGTGATCGAGAAATTCAGCGAGGAGCACGCCCACGTCGACTGCTCGAAGAGCAATGCCCGGCCGCGCGTCGGCGAGCGGATCTCGGTGATCCCGAACCACGCCTGCGTGGTCAGCAACATGTTCGACACGGTCTACGGCGTGCGCGGCGACCGCGTGGAGCGCGCCTTCCGCGTCGCCGCCCGCGGCCTGGTGCAGTAGCGGCCTTGGTCCCGACCTATGCCCGCGCCCTGATCGTCGGTGCCGGCGACGGGCTCAGTGCCTCGCTGGCGCGGCTGCTCGCCGGCGAGGGCGGCATGCGCGTCGGCCTTGCCGCCCGCCGGCCGGAGAAGCTGCAGGAACTGGCGGCGGCAACCGGTGCCGTGACGGCCCGCTGCGACGCGTCGAAGGCCGACGAGGTCAAGGCGCTGTTCGCGACGATGGACAGGGCGCTCGGCGGGCCGCCCGATGTCGTCGTCTACAACGCCAGCGCCCGTGTCCGCGGGCCGTTCGTCGACCTGCCGCCCGCCGACGTCGCCAACACGCTGGCGGTCACCGCCTTCGGCGGCTTCCTCGTCGCCCAAGCCGCGGTGCAGCGGATGCTGCCGCAGGGCAAGGGAGCGATCCTGCTCACCGGCGCCTCGGCCAGCGTCAAGGGCTACGCCCAGTCGGCACCGTTCGCGATGGGCAAGTTCGCGCTGCGCGGGCTTGCGCAGAGCCTCGCCCGCGAGCTCCAGCCCAGGGGCATCCACGTCGCCCACTTCGTCATCGACGGCGCCATCCGCAATCCCGGCCGCAGCGAGCCGGCGGATGCGCCGGACAGCATGCTCGACCCGGACGCGATCGCCCGGTCCTATCTCGCGGTGCTGCGGCAGGACCGCAGCGCCTGGAGCTGGGAGCTCGAGCTGAGGCCGTGGGTGGAGCGGTTCTAGCGCAGGGCCTGCAGCGCATCGGCCAGCCGGGCGAGGTCGGCCTCGTCGTTGTAGACGTGCGGCGAGACCCGGACCGCACTGCCGCGGACGGAGACGTGGATCCGGCGGGCGGCGAGGGCCGAGCGGACCGTCTCGGGGTCGAGGCCTTCGGGCAGGCGGATGCCGAAGATGTTGGCGGCGCGCTCGGCCTCGTCGGCGACGTCGAAGCCGAGGGCGCGGACGCGGGCGACGAAGTCGCGCTCGATGCCCAGCAGGTAGGCGCGGATCCGGGCCGGCTGCCAGTCGACGAGCAGGCGGCAGGAGGCCTCCAGCATGCCGATCAGGATCGGGTTGGCGCGGATGCTGGAATCGTGGCGGCGGGCGCCGTGGGCGTAGGCGTCCTGGTAGTCGACGAGGCGGGCGAAGTTCTCGCTGCCGTGGCGGGTGAGCCAGCTCTCCTCGACCGGGACGCCACCGGCGAAGCGCGGTCCCAGCACGGCGAAGCCCAGGCCGTAGTTGCAGAGCATCGCCTTGTAGCTGTGGACGATCAGGGCATCGGGCCGGATCGCGGCGACGTCGAGCGGCATGGCGCCGACGGTCTGGGTGCCGTCGATGATGAAGGCCGCCCCGACCTCGCGGGCGCGGGTTCCGATCCGCTCGAGGTCGAAGAGGGTGCCGTCGGTCCAGTGGGCCTGCTCGACGGCGACGAGCGCCGTATCGGCGTCGATGGCGGCTAGGAGGGCCTCGTTCCAGCGTGCAGCCCGGCTGGAATTGGACTGCGGCGAAGACCACGGCGCCTCCGGGGCTGCCACCATGCGCAGCTCGACCCCGTCCTCGCGCCAGTCGCGCCAGGGGTAGACGTTGCTGGGAAACTGCTCGCCCAGCAGCACCACGTTCTGGCCTCGCCGGGGCCGCAGGTTGCGGGCGACGATGGCCATGCCGTAGGCGACGGTCGGGACCAGGGCCACGGTTTCGGGGTCGGCGTTGACGAGCTGCGCGCACAAGGCGCGCACGCGATCGGCCGGGGCGAAGAAGTCGCGTGGCACAATGCCGACCGGGAAGGCGCGCCGCGCCAGCGCCTCGGCGCCCGCCTGCTGCGTCGGGACCGGTAGCGGCCCCATGTAGGCGCTGTTCAGCCAGCAATCCTCGCCGTTCAGCGAGAACAGCGCGCGCTGGCAGGCCAGGGGCTCGGTCATTGGCAGGGCTCCGCGGAAGGGATCAGGCGGCGTCGAGGTCGGCCAAGGCCAGGTCGAGCCGCGCCATGTTCTCGCCCGTGTAGGCGACGTAGTCGAAATCGATCCGGGAGTGGAGCTCGCTGACCATGCTCCACATCGCCTCGCGCAGCAGCGAGGCTGCCTTCATCGCCCGATAGCGGCGGCGCAGGCCGGCATCGACCGCGCCGTCGAAATAGGCGTCGAGCAGCAGCGACTCGCCGTCCAGGCCCATCGCCGCATTCGAGGCGAGGCCGCCGAGGTCGAACAGCGGGCTGTTGAAGCCGGCATACTCCCAGTCGAGCAGCCAGATCTGCCGGCCGTCATCCAGCAGGTTGGCGGGCAGCAGGTCGTTGTGGCCGAAGACGATGTCGACCGGGCCGACGGCCGCCTCCAGCCGGTCGGCAAGCGCCAGCAGGCGCGGCAGCTCCGGCACCATCCGGCTGCGCTGGGCGGCGAGATGGCGGGCATAGTCGCGGACGACGTGAAACACCCAGAAGATGATGCCCGGACCGGCGAGGTGGCGGCCGACCTCGCGGTGGCAGCGACGGACGACGGGAACGATGCGGGCGAGCGTCACCGGATCGCAGACGTCGGCCGCGGTCAGGGTGCGGCCCTCGATGAACGGCATCACGAGCGCGCCCGGTTCGGCGTGGACGATCTCGGGCGTCAGGCCGGCGGCATGGGCGGCACGGGCGGCGGCCAGCTCGTTGCGCCGGTCGATGTGGTGCTCGGGGATGTTGTCGCCGACCCGGACGACGAACTTCCGGCCGCGGTCGACGACGGTGAAGTTGGTGTTGGTGATGCCGCCGCCGAGCGGCTCCGGCGTGACCGGGCCCGACCAGCAGGCAAGACGGGCGGCGCGCCCGAGCGGCGTCATGCGATGCCCAGGCGCGCGCGCATGCGGCCGCTGCCGGCGGCGATCAGGCGGTCGGCGAGCATGGCGAGGCAGGCGATGCAGAAGCCGGCGACGATGCCGCGACCGATCTCCGCCTTGCTCAGGGCGATGTAGACCTCCTGGCCAAGGTCGCGGGTCCCGACCAGGGCGGTGATCACCAGCATCGACAGGGCGAACATGATGGTCTGGTTGATGCCGAGCAGGATCTCCGGCAGCGCCAGCGGCAGCTGGACGCGCCAGAGCAGCTGGCGGCGGGTGCAGCCGATGGCGCGCGCGGCCTCGACCACGGCGGGGTCGACCGCACGGATGCCATGCTCGGTGTAGCGGACGGCCGGGACGACGGCGTAGGCGACGATGGCGAGGAGCGCGGCGACGTCGCCGACGCGGAACAGCATCACCGCCGGGATCAGGTAGGCAAAGCTCGGCAGGGTCTGCAGCGTGTCGATCACCGCCTGCACGACGCGGCTGACCCCGGCCGACCGGCTGGCGCGGACGCCGACGGGGATGCCGACCAGGCAGGCGATCAAGACGCCGAAGCCGCACAGATAGACGGTGACCATGGCCAGCTCCCACTGGCCGGTCAAGACGACGAACAGGCTCAGCAGGGTCACGGTCAGCGCTAGGCGGAGACCGCCCAGGCGCCAGCCGGCGAGGGCGACCGCCAGCACCACCGCAAGCCATGGCAGCCCGAGCAGGAACCGCTTGAACGGCACCATCAGGTTGACCAGCAGCCAGCCCTTGGCGGCCTCGATGGAGTCGAACAGGTGGAGGTTGAGCCAGGCCATGGCCTCGTTGACCGCCGTGCCGGTGGACACGGTCAGGGCGTCCGGCCAGGTCTGGACGGCCGGTACCGCCACGCCGACGATCCAGCCGCCGACGACGAGGCCGACGGCCCATGCGAGGTAGGGGTAACGCTGCAAGAGGCCGGGCGGCACGGCCTCGGAATGCTCGGGCGCCCTCGCCGCCATCGCCTGGCTCAGGCGGTCCAGCGCGATTGCCAGCAGGGTGATGGCGACCGAGGCCTCCAGGCCGGCGCCGAGATCGAGGCGGCGCAGCGCGTTCAGCACGTCGAAGCCGAGGCCGCCGGCCCCGATCATCGACGCGATGATGACCATGTTGAGCGACAGCATGATCACCTGGTTGACACCGAGCATCAGCCCGGGAGCGGCAGCGCGGACCTGGACCTTCCAGAGCAGCTGATGGCGGGTGCAGCCGGCCATGCGGCCGAACTCGACGACCTGTGGCGGCACGCGGCGCAGCGCCAAGGTGGTATTGCGCACCATGGCCGGCATCGCGAAGATCACCGTGCCGATCATCGCCGCCACCGGGTTGAAGCCGAAGAAGTACAGGATCGGCAGGAGGTAGGCGAAGATCGGGACGGTCTGCATCAGGTCGAGCAGCGGCGTCAGGGCGCGCTCGAAGCGCGGGTGGCGGAAGGCCAGGATCCCCAGCCAGAGTCCGGCGGCCACGCCCACCGGCACCGCCACGGCGATCGAGGCCAGGGTCGCCATGGCGCTGGCCCACTGGCCGAAGAGGGCGAGGTAACCGAAGCAGAGGCCGACGAGGACCGCGAGACGCCGGTCGCCGGTCCACAGCGCAAGGATCACCGGAAGTCCGGCGATGGCGACCCAAGGCAGCGGCGGCCACAGCTGCACCGCGTCGGCGCCGACGCCGCTGACGAAGCCGGTCGCCAGCAGCGAGGTCGCCAGCCGCAGTGGCTGGCCGAGCAGCCAGGAGAGGCCGCGGGTGAGCTCCTGGAAGGTGAACAGGCCGAAGCTGAGGTCGTCGCGGAGCCAGGTCATCGCCGCGGTGATCCCGTCCTTCAGGGGCAGGATCCACGCCTTGGGCCAGACGACGCTCCAGTGCTTGGGCCCCAGCATCTGCTGCTGGACGATGACGAGCACGACGATCCCGGCCCAGGGGGCCCAGCGCCGCCAGCCGGCCGGCAGCGCCGGGCCAGCGATGCGGCCGATGGCAAGGTCAGCCATGCGGCTGTCCGACGAGCGCCGCAAGCACGTCGTCGCGGGTCAGGGCGCCGATGGCACGGCCATCCTCGACGACCGCAACCGGCCGCTCGCTGGCGAGCACGCGGGCAGCGACGCTGCCGATACGGGCCGTTGCCGCGACCTCGCCTTCGGGATCGAGGCCGTCCAGCGGGCGCATCGCGGCGCGTGCGGACAGCACCTTGGCCCGCGGCACCTCGCGGGTGAACTCGGCGACGTAGGGCGAGGCCGGGGCGGTCACCAGCTGCTCGGCGGTGCCGACCTGCACGACCGCGCCGTCCTTCATGATGGCGATGCGGTCAGCAAGGCGGATCGCCTCGTCGAAGTCGTGGGTGATGAAGACGATGGTCTTGCGCAGCAGGCCCTGCAGGCGAAGGAACTCGCCCTGCAGCTCGCGACGGATCAGCGGATCGAGGGCCGAGAACGGCTCGTCGAGGAACCAGAGCTCGGGCTCGACGGCCAGCGAGCGGGCGATGCCGACACGCTGCTGCTGCCCGCCGGAAAGCTCGCGCGGATAGTGCAGCTCGCGGCCGCCGAGCCCGACCAGCGCGATCATCTCGCGCGCCCGCGCCTCGCGGGTGGCGCGGTCGACGCCCTGGATGTCCAGCGGAAAAGCGACGTTGCCCAGCACCGTCAGGTGCGGCAGCAGCGCGAAGTTCTGGAACACCATGCCGAACTTGTGGCGGCGGATGGCGATCAGCTCGGCCTCGGGAAGCCCGAGAATATCGCGCCCTTCGAAGCGGACCTCGCCGGCCGTCGGCTCGACCAGCCGCGACAGGCAGCGCACCAGAGTCGACTTGCCCGAGCCGGAGAGGCCCATGATGACGAAGATCTCGCCGGCATGGACGTCGATCGTGACGTCGCGAACGGCAGCGATCAGGCCGGAGGCGTCAATCTCCTCGGCGACGAGGGCGGAGCGGCCGCGGTACTGCTCGGCGGCGGGGCCGTAGAGCTTCCACAGTCCCTTGCAGGCAAGCTTGACCGGCCGCATCCGCCCCGCTGCTCACCCGGCGCTCAGGAGCACTTCGTCCAGGGCTCCCAGGTGGCCTTGTTGGCCTCGAGCCAGTCGGCAGTCACCTTGGCGACGCTCTCGCCCTCGAGATCGACCTTGGCGATCAGCTCGCCCATGGTCTTGTTGTCGATGTTGAAGGCGCGGATGGCCTTGTAGGCGCACGGCCACTTCTGGTCGCCGCCGGCCCAGCCGACCTTCTTGATCCAGCCGAACGGCTTGCCGCAGTCATGCGTGGCATCGGGGTTCACGCCCCATGCCGGGTCGCTGTAGCAGGCCGGCTCGTACTTGGGGAATTCGACCCACTCGCCCGAGTACTTGATGGGCGCCCAGTGCGGCGAGTAGATCCAGCCGAGGAACGGCGCCTTGCGCTGGTACGCCGACTCGAGCTCGGCGAAGAGGGCGGCGTCGGTGCCGGCGTGGACGACCTCGAAGGGCATCTCGAGGGCTTCCACCCGTTCCTCGTCGAAGCCGCCCCAGGTCACGGGTCCGCCGAGGTAGCGTCCCTTCGGCGACGTTTCCGGCGTCGAGAACGCCTCGGCGCAGGCCTGCAGCGCCTTCCAGTCCGGCAGGCCCGGGCATTGCTCCTTCATGTAGGAGGGGTACCACCACTCCTCCTTGGCGATCATCCCGGTCTCGCCGAGGTCGACGGTCTTGCCGGTCGCCAGCGACGTCGCCAGCGCGTCGGCGCCGGTCGTCTGCCAGATCTCCATGGCGACGTGCAGGTCGCCCGGCTCGAGCCCGGCGAACTGGGCCAGGTAGTCGGCCTGTACGTACTCGACGTTGTAGCCCATGGACTGCAGGATGCTGCCCATGAGGTTCGTGGTGATCAGCTGCCCGGTCCAGTCGTGGAGGGTCAGCTTGATCGGGTCCTTCGACTCGACGTCGGCGCTGGCCGGCACCGCCGCCAGGGTGGCGAACGCCAGACCGGCGACGGCCACTGCCCGCTTCAGGGTGTCACCCATGCGAGTCGTCTCCCTCGTGTGCGGTAACCTGCCGGGCGGGGCAGGCAGATGCCTCGGGCCCGCATCTTCCGCGTCGGCTTGCGGGAACGTCAACTGAAAAACCCCGAAACTGTTGATTGCGTGTGGGTTGGCGCCCAGTGTGCGCCCCTCGGCAGGGAGCAGGCACCATGTACCTGACGCGCTGGCAGACGGCCATTCTCGACGAGGTCCGGCGTGCCGGCCGGATCAGCGTCGTCACCCTGGCCGCGCGCCTCGCCGTCTCGGACGAGACCATCCGCCGCCACGTCAAGGCGCTGGCCGAGAACGGGCTGGTCCACCGCCAGCACGGCTCGGTGGCGCTGCCCGATGCGTTGCGCGAACCGCCGTTCCGGCGGCGGATGGAGGTCGAGGCGGCGGCCAAGCGGCTGATCGCCCGGCGCACCGCCGACCTCGTCCAGGACGGCGAGACGGTGATGCTCGACACCGGCTCGACGACGGCCTACGTCGCCGAGGCGCTGGCCATCCGCTCGAAGCTCACCGTCATCACCAATTCCCTCGAGATCGCCCGCTTCCTCGTCGGCCGCGGCGACAACCGCGTGCTGATGGCCGGCGGCGAGCTGCGCGCGCACGACGCCGCGGCGCTGGGCGCGCCGGCGCTTGAGTTTGTCCGCCAGTTCCGCGCCGACCGGGCGATCCTGTCGGTCGGCGCGTTCGACCTGCGCGGCGGGCTGATGGACCACGACGTCGACGAGACGATGTTCGCCCGGGCGCTGATCGGACAGGCCGAGCAGGTCACCGTCGTCGCCGATTCGACGAAGTTCGGCCAGGCGGCACTCGTCACCATCTGCCCGTTGAAGGCGGTGCACCAGATCGTTACCGACCGGCAGCCGCCGGCGCTGTTCGAGAGCCTGCTGGCGGAAGCCGACGTCGAGATCATCGTGGCCGCGGATGCGGCCGAGTCCGGGAGGGAGCATGAGCGCGAGTGAGGAAGGGCCGAGCCTGGCCGAGATCGAGGCCGCGGCGACGGCGCTGGAAGGCTTGGCGGTCAGGACGCCGATCCTGGAGTTGCCGGGCGAGCGCTTCTCCGCGGATATGGCCGGCACCGAGCTGGTGCTCAAGCTCGAGCTGTTCCAGCACACCGGCAGCTTCAAGGCGCGCGGTGCCCTCACCGTGATGCGGCACCTGACCCAAGAGCAGCTCGCCCGCGGCGTCACCGCCGTCAGCGCCGGCAACCACGCCATCGCCGTGGCGTTCGCCGCGAAGCAGCTCGGGACGACCGCCAAGGTCGTGATGATGCAGACCGCCAGCCCGGCCCGGGTCGCGCGCTGCAAGGCCTTCGGCGGCGAGGTCGTGCAGGTGCCCGACGTGCATGCCGCCTTCGCCGAGGTCGAGCGGATCGCCAAGGCCGAGGGACGGACCTTCGTGCATCCGTTCGAAGGGCCGCTGACGGCGCTGGGCAACGCCACGCTGGGCCGCGAGTGGCTGCAGCAGGCCGGCCGTCTCGACGCCGTCATCATCCCGATCGGCGGCGGTGGCCTCGCCGCCGGCGTCGCCTGCGCGATCAAGCGCATCGCTCCGGACTGCGAGGTGATCGGCGTCGAGCCCGAGGGTGCCGACAGCATGCACCGCAGCTTCGCCGCCGGCAGCCCGCAGAAGATCGAGAAGGTCGACACCATCGCCGACAGCCTCGGCGCGCCGTTCGCCCTGCCGTACAGCTTCGGGCTCTGCCACCGTTACGTCGACACGCTGGTCAAGGTGAGCGACCGCCAGATGCAGGACGCGATGCGCCTGCTGTTCGACGAGCTCAAGCTCGCCTGCGAGCCGGCCGGCGCCTCGGCCACGGCGGCCCTGCTCGGACCGCTGAAGGACCGGCTGCGCGGCAAGCGGATCGGGCCGATCGTCTGCGGCTCGAACATCGACATCGCCCGGTTCGCCCAACTGCTCCAGGGCTGAGGGACCGGCCGGTGGCAGCCCGGATCGACGCGGTCGACCTCTTCTATCTCGCGATGCCGACGATCGAGGATGTTGGCGACGGCAGCCAGGACGCGCTGCTGGTGCGCGTCGCCTGCGGCAACGAGGTCGGCTGGGGCGAATGCGAGGCAGCCCCGCTGGTGTCGATCGCCAGCCTCGTCTGCCCGATGTCGCACAGCGCCTGCCATCCGGTGGCGGACTCGGTGCTGGGCGAGCGGCTCGACGACATCGCCGACATCGCCCGCATCGGCGATCGGGTACGTGCCCGCAGCCTCGATCTGCTCCAGGCCGATCACACGCTGTCGGGCATCGACATGGCGCTGTGGGACCTGCTGGGACGCCGCCTAGGCGAGCCGGTGTGGAAGCTCCTGGGCTGGCCGGCGGCGCATCCGAAGACGCCCTATGCCTCGCAGCTCTTCGGCGACACGCCGCAGGCGACGCTGGAGAAGGGTCGGAAGGTGCGGGTCCAGGGCTACCGTGCCGCCAAGTTCGGCTGGGGTCCGTTCGGGACGGGAACCGCAGCCGCCGATGCCGACCAGCTGATGGCGGCCCGCGAGGGCCTTGGACCGGACGGCATCCTGCTGGTCGATGCCGGAACCGTCTGGGTCGAGGACCTGGATAGGGCGCGCCTGGCGCTGCCGGCCCTGCGCGAGGCCGGGGCGCTGTGGCTCGAGGAGCCGTTCGTCTCGGGGGCTCTCGACGCCTATGCCGCCCTGGCGCGCGAGGCCGGCCCGGTCCGCCTCGCCGGCGGCGAAGGTGCGCACAACGTCCACATGGCCCGGCACATGATCGACCATGCCGGGATCGGCTACGTGCAGATCGATGCCGGGCGGGTCGGCGGCATCAGCAGTGCCAAGCGCGTGGCGGACTATGCGGCGAGCAGGGGTGTCACCTACGTCAACCACACCTTCACCTCGCATCTGGCCCTCTCCGCGTCGCTCCAGCCCTATGGCGGGCTCGGCGCGCACGAGATTTGCGAGTACCCGGTCGAGGCGAGGGCGGTGGCGATGGCGATCACCCGCGGGCATATCCTGCCCGACACCGATGGATTGATCCGCCTGCCGCAGGGATCGGGACTGGGCCTGGACGTCGATGTCCGGGCAATCCGGCCCTACCTCGTCGATGCGGAGATCAGGGTCGGGGGACGAGTGCTGTACCGGACCCCCGCCTTGCCGGCATCGTGAGGTCGCGGGCAATAGCGGTGGCGCGGCGGACGAGATCGACCTGGCGACGGGTGCCGGTTGCGGCGAACGCCGATTTCAGGTGGAACTTGGCGGTATTGACCGAGATTCCGTTCGCCGCGGCGTAGCCTTCGAGGTCGGCGCCGTCCATCAGCGCGCCGACCAGGCGCGAGGCCGAGGGGGAGAGGTCCAAGGCGACACTGAGCAGCGCCGCGACGTCGTCGTCGGCGACATCCGGGTCGTGCACGGACAGCAGCAGGCCATGCCCGCCGCCCTGCCAGATGCTGTTGGGCGTGCCGGCCTGCGAGGCGCGGGCGACGTAGGGTGAAAGGCCGTCGCGGCGCGGAACACGGAGGAGCTGCGGCAGCGATGGCGGCTCGAGCATGAGGGTGGCCAGACGGCGCCTGACCTCGCCGTCGACGGCACCGAGCCGACCGTACCGGTCGAGCAGAAGGCCGTCGGCACGATCGATCAGGTGGCGGGCCTTCAGGTTGGCGTGCGCCAGTCGCCCGCTCCGCGAGAAGATCATCAACCCCACCGGCAGCGAATCCACGGTGCTGGCAAAGGCCCGGGCACGGTCGGAGATCTCGAAGAAGGTGCGGCGCAGCTGGATGGCCTGGGCGAGATGCGGCATCAGCCGTTCGAAGCGGTTGATCTCGTCATCGTCGAACGACGGGCGGTCCGCACCGCGCATCACCGAGACGAGGCAGAAGCGGCCGTCGCGGTTGATGACGGGTCCGCCCATCGTCTCGACGAGGCCGAGGGGAAGAAAGAACTCGTTGTAGAAGGGATCGTTCGTGCGGAAGGCCTCGTCGAACATCCGGTGCGTGGTCGTCGCCGTCCCGACCGGAATGCGGGCCATCGTCGCGGGAGCCGGATCGATCGGCGCGTAGTGCTCGCGGTAGCGTGCCTGCACTGCGGCATCGATGGCGCCGAAGGATAGCACAAGGTCGGCCTCCGGGCGGGCCGGATCGACGTAGACGAGGGTGGCGGCCTGGCAGCGGAAGGCGAGCGCCACGAGCGCCAGCGCCTTGACCATGGCTTCGTCGTCGGTGATCCCCGCGTAAAGCTCGCGCAGCAACGCGTCTTCGGTGATGGGGGCGGCGAACAGCAGGTTGGCCTCCGATTTCCATTAGTGAAGGCGCAAATACTACCCGTTCGGGTGGCGTCGGATACTAGCCGATCTTTCATTCTCAAGCATCCGCGCCGTCCGCTTTCGGACGTAGCGCAATGTAGTGGAGGGGGATTCTAAATGGGTCGGCTTAGGGTTGTATTGCCGTCTGCCAATCAGGCCAAGTTGAAGAGCATATGGCGTGGAACGATGCTCGCGATGCTTGGCTTGAGCTTGACCTCGGGCGTGGTGGACGCGGCCGGTGCGGCCGTCGGCAAGGGCAACAGCTCGAACAACAATGACAGCTTCTGGACGGCGGAGCGGATGCGCAACGCCAAGCCGATGTCGCTGACCGGCGCCTCGACGACGATTGCCACCGACATCGCCGCAGCCCTCGCGGCGTCGAAACTGCCAACGATCTCGCACGAGGGATCGCCCGGCTCGTCGACGGCCCAGCCCGACTGGTCGAACAAGCTGTTCGACCCCCTGCCCGCGCCCAGCGTCTCGGGGTCGGCGGGATCGGTGGGCAGCGGCGTCGAGGGGCAGGCCAAGGGATCCTCGGGGTTCCCCTTCACTACCGGCCGCGTCTTCCCCGATGCTGCCGTGAGCACCTATCCCTACCGCGCCGCCGGCAAGCTGTTCCTGCGCAATCCGGCCAACGGCGCGACGGTGTTCTGCAGCGCCGCGGTGATCAACAAGCGGCTGCTCGGCACGGCCGGTCACTGCGTCTACGACACCGCCGCCAACCGCTTCTACGACAACTTCCGCTTCGTCCCGGCCTACAACAACGGCAGCGCGCCCTACGGCAGCTGGGACTGGCAGTGGGTGTGGGCGGCCAACACCTGGATCAACAGCGTCGGCTCGGCACCCTTCCCGAACAATGGCGACTTCGCGATCCTCGAGGTTCAGGACGAGAACGTCGCCGGCGCCACGCGGAAGATCGGCGACCATGTCGGCTTTCTCGGCTGGGTCACCAACGGCCTGGTCGGCCAGAACATCACGACGCTGGGCTATCCGCTCAATCTCGACAACGGCCAGCGCATGCAGATCACCAACAGCGAGGCGCGGGCGGTCTCGGGCGCCAATGCCGGACAGATCGGCAACGACCAGACCGGCGGCTCCAGCGGCGGTCCGTGGATGCGCGACTTCGGCGTCAGCGGCAACGGCAACCCGACGACGGCGGCGAACCGCAACCGCATCGTCGGCTACACGTCCTACGGTCCGACCCAGTTCGGGCCGCGCTACCAGGGTGCCACCGTACTGAACCAGGAATGGGTGAACATGTACAATCAGGCCTGCGCCCGCCGCTCGGGCAACTGCTGAGCATCGCCACAAGCAACGGGTGGGTGCCGGCCGTGGCGGTGCTAGGATCGCCGCCATGATCGACACCCGCTTCACCCTCTTCGATACCGCGCTCGGCCGGTGCGCCCTGGTCTGGGGGCCGGCCGGGCTGCGGGGGGCCCACCTGCCCGCGGCCGACGAGCCCGCGTCGCGTCGCGACCTGCAGCGGCGGTTCCCCGATGCCGTCGAGGACAACGACCCGCCGCCCTGGATCGGGGCGACAATCACGGCGATCCGGCGGCTGTTCCAGGGCGAGCCCGAGCCGCTCGACACGGTTCCGCTGGACTGGAGCCGGGTCGGGGCCTTCGACCGTCGGGTCCTCGAGCTCACCCGGCGCATTCCGCCCGGCCGCACCCGCACCTACGGCGCCGTCGCCGCCGAACTCGGCCTTCCCGGCGCTGCCCGCGAGGTCGGCCAGGCGCTCGGGCGAAATCCCTGGCCGATCGTCGTACCCTGCCATCGGGTCGTCGGTGCCGGCGGGCGCCTCGTCGGCTTCTCGGCCCCGGGCGGCACCGGTACCAAGCGCCGGATGCTGGCGATCGAGAACGCCCGCACCAGCGACGAGCCCACCCTGTTCGACGTGGCCGGCCGCTAATGCCGGTGCCCGAGGATCCGCGCCTTGCCGCCATCGCCCGCGACTTCGCCGGCGATCCGCGTATCGCAGCTGGCAAGCTGTTCGCGTCCTACGGGCTCAAGGTCGACGGGAAGATCTTCGCGATGGTGGTGCGTGACCGGCTCGTCGTGAAGCTGCCGCGGGCGCGGGCGGCGGCGCTGGTTGCCGGAGGCCAGGCGGAGCCGTTCGACCCGGGGCATGGACGGCCGATGAGGGAGTGGATCGGCTGGACCGGTGACGACGCCGGCTGGCGCCCGCTCGTGCACGAGGCGCTGGCCTACGTCGGCCGGCGCTAGGCCCAGGGTCGGACGACGCGGGCTGCGGCCGCCTCGGCGTCCGCCGGGTCGTGCGTCGCCATCACCACCGGCAGCCGGGCGCTGCGGGCGCGACCGAAGACGAAGGCACGAAAGCTCTGGCGGAGCTCGCTGTCGAGCGCGGCGAACGCCTCGTCGAGGAGCAGCGCCTCCGGCGCCGCCAGCAGGGCCCGCATCACCGCCACGCGCGCCCGCTGCCCGCCCGACAGGCCGGCGGGATCACGGTCGAAGAAGCCGTCCAGGCCGGCCTCGGCCAGCGCCGCCTCGCCGCGGGCGCGCCGCTCGGCGCCGCGAACGGAACGCGGCAGGGCGAACACCAGGTTCTCGCCCACGGACAGGTGCGGGAAGAGCAGGTCATCCTGGAAGAGGATGCCGATGCGCCGGCCCTCGGGCGGCAGGCCTTCGAGGCGTCGGCCATTCAGCACCAGGCCGCCCGTGGCCGAGAACGGCGGCGCCAGGCTGCCGCCGACGAACGCCAGCAGCGAGGACTTGCCGCAACCGCTCGGGCCCATCAGGGCCACGACCTCGCCCGGCGCCACGGCAAGATCGAGGCGATCGACGAGGACGCGGCCGGCGACGCCGATGCTGACCGCTTCGAGGAAGAGCCCGCTCATCGGCGCAGGCCGGCGCGATGCCAGGCGTGCCATGCAGGGATCGCTACCGCGAGGGCCAGGGCCACCAGCGGGATCGTCGCTATGGCCAGGCCGGCGACGGCGGCGCGGCGGCGGTCACCGCCGCTCGCCAGGGCCAGCGTCTCGGTCGCCAGCGTCGCGACGCGCCCGCCTCCGGCGACCAGCGTCGGCAGGTACTGCGCGACGCTGACGGCCACGCCGACCGCCGCCGCCAGCAGCAGCGGCCGCAGCAGCAGGGGCAGCTTGACGCCGGCCAGCACCGCCGCCGGGCCATGGCCGAGGCTGCGCGCGGTACGGGCGAAGCGGGGGTCGAGGGCCAGCCACGGATCGCGCAGCATCAGCAGCACGTAGGGCAAGACGAAGACGAGATGCATCCAGGCGACGCCGGCGACGGTGCCGTCGAGGCCGAGCCAGGCGAGGAGCACGGCGACCCCGAACAGGAAGGCGATCTGCGGCACCATCAGGGGCAGGTAGGCGAGCGGCAGGACTCGCGCCGCCGGCCGCCGGCCGGCCAGCGCCTCATGCTCGACGCTGAGGACGACCAGGATTGTCGCGATCCCGCTGCTGAGCAGGGCGAGAAGCAGGGTCGTGGCGACGGGACTGGCGAGGCCCGTCAGCACCTCGGCAGCCGTCGCCAGTGTCCAGCCCTCGGGCAGGAGCATCGGAAACGTCCAGCGGCCGGCGAACGCCCAGACGACGAGCCCGACCAGTGCCGCCAGTCCCAGACCCAGGGTGAGGGCCGCGGCCAGGGAGCCGGCGGCCCGCAGCCAGGGTTCCCGGGACGGATGCGGTCCGGAAAGCAGCCGCGGGCGCAGCCGCCACGCAAGGAAGCCGGCGATCCGTTGCATGGCGAGGGAGGTCAGGCCCAGCATCCCGAGCAGCAGCATGGCCCCCGCGGCGGCCGGGAGCCGCATCGCCAGATCGGGATCGTTGAACCACCGCCACAGCAGCGGCGCCAGCGGCGGCGGTGTCGCCGGCCCCAGGACGATGGCCATGTCGACCACCGACAGGCCGTAGGCGAGCACGGCGAGCGCCGGCAGCCGGACCTGGGGAAGGAGTTGTGGCAGCAGCACCTTGAGCCAGGCCTCGCCGGGCCCGTAGCCGAGCGACCGGGCAAGGCGCAGCTGGCGCGGTGCATCGACCTGGGCCGCGGCGGCAAGCAGGGCCAGGAGGAAGAATGGCGCCTCCTTGACGGCGAGGCCGAGGGTCAGCGCCAGTCCCAGCGGATCGTTGACGGCGGCGATGTCGGGCGGCCGTTCCCAGCCGAGGAGGAGGGCCGCGACCCGCCAGGGCCAGCCCGACGGCGTCAGCAGGAAGGCGAGGCCGATGGCGACCGAGAGGTGCGGTACGGCGAGCAGCGGCAGCAGGCACGGTCGCAGGATGCGGATGGCCGGGCGGGCGTGGAGGCCGGCCAGGACCAGGATCGCGGCGAGCAGCGCCAGGGCCGTGGAGAGCGTGCCGCTGGCCAGGGACAGTGCGACGGCGCCGGGCAGTTCGGGCGCGGCGAGCAGGGCCCGCCAGGGCGCGAGCGTGAGGGCGGCGGCGCCGAGCGCGGGCAACCAGCCGACGGCGGGGAGCAGCGTCCCGAGCAGACCCGCCAGCACCGGCCCCAGGAACAGCGCCAGGGCCAGCGCCGGTGCCGCGGCGAACGGGCTGCGGAGGCGGTTCAGCTGGCGTAACGCCGGCGCCAGCCGTCCTCGATCTGCGTCATCCACGAGGCGTCTGGCTCCTGCAGCACGGGCAGGAGCTCCTCCGGCGCGAGCGTCGCGACGCCGCGGGGCAGGGCCTCGAACAGCGCGCGATCGGCGGGCGGCAGCGCCGGGACGTCGAGCACGGTGAAGTCGCCCCAGCCGCCCGGATCCTGCTTCCTCGCCTGCGCCTCTGGCGAAAGCAGGAAGTCGGCGACGACCATGGCACCCTCGCGGGCGCTGGCATTGAACGGGATGGCGACGAAGTGCGTGTTGGCGATGGTGCCGCGCTCGAGGATGAAGCTGCGGGTCGTTTCGGGCAGCCGCCCCTGCGCCACCAGGCCCGACGCCTCGGCCGGGTTGAAGGCCATCGAGAAGTCGACCTCGCCGTCCTCCATGAGCTGGTGCAGCGCCGGGCCCGACGCCGGCCAGACCTGGCCCTTGCGCCAGAGGTTCGGCAGGACGCGGTCGAGGGCGTCCCAGACCGGCTGCGAGACGGCGGTGAAGGTCGCGGCGTCCACCGGCTCGCGGAGCGGCGCCGGATCGGCGAGGGTCTCGTGGAGCACATGCTTGAGAAAGGTCGAGCCGATGAAGTCGGGCGGCGCCGGCCAGGTCAGTCGGCCCGGATTGGCCGCCGCCCAGTCGAAGAGCCCGGCGATGCTGCGCGGCGGCTGCGGCACCCGCGCCGAGTCGTGGATCAGGATGAATTGCGCCATGCCCCACGGGCTCTCCAGCCCGTCGGTCGGTTCGGTGAAGTCGATCAGCGTGGTCGGCTTGTTGCGGGTGTCGACGAGCGCGAAGTTCGGCAGTTCGGCGGTGAACGGCCCGTGCAGCAGGCCCTGCCGCTTCATCGCCCGGAAGTTCTCGCCGTTGATCCAGACGAGGTCGACCGTGCCGCCGCTGACCCGCCCGGCCGCCTTCTCGGCAAGGACGCGGGCCACGGCATCGCCGGTGTCAGTCAGCTTCACGTGCTGCAGCGTGATCCCATAGAGCTCGGCGACGCGCTGGCCGACCCAAGCGACGTAGGCATTGATCGGCTCGGAACCGCCCCAGGCATTGAAGTAGACGGTCTGGCCCCGGGCGGCGCCGCGGACGTCGGCGAACGAGGCGGCGCGCAGGCGACCCGGGACTGCCAGGATGGCCAGCGTGGCGGCGGCGAAGTGGCGACGGCTCAGGCGCATGCGGCGGGCAACCTCCTCGGCATGGCCCCGCTGTTCTCCCACCCCGGCCGGGAAGGCAAGCAACACGCCATAACCTTCGCGTGAGGCAGGCGTCAGCGACGGCGCGCCACCAGCCGCGTGACCGCCGACTTGCCCTGATGGCCGGAACCTTCGCGCAGCTCGGTCAGCGTCTCCTCGAGCTGCAGGATCTCGGCGTCCGCAAAGTCCTGCTGCAGCCGATAGGCGGTGTAGAGCAGGTCGAGATCCTGCGGTCCGCCGGTCTGATAGATCCGCTGGTAGGGCGAATAGGCCTCGAGCAGCACGAGGCCGCCGGGGCGCAACGACGCCAGCAGCTTGCGATGCACGGCGCTGCGCAGACCCGGCGGGAAGTGGGCGAAGATCGACACCGCGACGTCGAAGCGCTCCGTCGGCCAGTCCCAGCTCTTCAGGTTGGCCTGGACCAGCTCGAGGCGGACGCCGCGCTGCGCCGCCAGCGCGGCCGCCTTGGCGAGCCCGCGCGCGGACGCATCCACCGAGGTCACGGCCAGGCCCTGCTGCGCCAGCCACACCCCGTTGCGGCCCTCGCCGTCGGCGATGGCGAGGGCAGCCATGCCGGGGCGCAGCGACGCCGCATGGCTCACCAGCCAGGCGTTGGCTTCCGTCCCGTAGAAGTAGGCCTCTTCGGCATAGCGGGCGTCCCAGAACGGCGCCGGATCGGGCGATGCCGGCGCCGGGCTGCGGTCATTGGCTGCGGTCATCGTGCGGACCCTCGCAAGGCTGGCGGAAACATGGAAAAGTGCTCGGCGTCGATTGTGGAGGGCATGGCAATATGGCGATCTTGCGCAAGATGGCGCGGGCGGCGTGCGTCGCGGTGCTCGGCGCCGGCCTGCTGTTCGGCGCGGCCCGCGCCTTCGCCGCCGACGTGGCCGGCATCGTCGTCTACGAGACGGATTTCGGCCTCAAGGACGGAGCGGTCTCGGCAATGCGCGGCGTCGCGCGCGGCGTCGAGAAGAACCTCATCCTCGAGGACCTTACGCACGACATCCCGGCGTTCAACATCTGGGAGGGTGCGTACCGCCTCAACCAGACCGCGGCGTACTGGCCGCCCGGCACCGTGTTCGTGGTGGTGATCGACCCCGGCGTCGGTGGCGAGCGCAAGAACCTCGTGATGCGCACCAAGTCGGGCCACTACTTCGTGGCGCCGGACAACGGCGTGCTGACGCTGGTCGCCGAAAGCCTCGGCATCGACGCCGTCAACGAGATCGACTTCCAGAAGAATCGCCTGCCCGGATCGGAGAAGTCCTACACCTTCTTCGGTCGCGACCTGTTCTCCTACACCGGGGCAAGGCTCGCCGCCGGCAAGATCGCGATGAACGACGTCGGCGTTCCGCTGGCCGGCGACATCGTCCGCATCGACTACCAGCATCCGAGCTTCGCCGACGCTAAGGTGACCGGCAACATCCCGGTGCTCGATGTCCAGTACGGCAACGTCTGGACCAACATCGACCGGCCGACCTTCGAGAAGCTGGGGCTGAGCAAGGGCAACCTCGTCAAGGTCAAGGTCTTCGACGGCGACGAGCCGGTGTGGGACGGCGAGGTGCCGTTCGTGAACACCTTCAGCGACGTCCCGGAAGGCGACCCGCTCCTCTACTACAACAGCCTCGACAACGTCTCGCTGGCCATCAACTACGGCGATTTCGCCAGCACCTACGGCGTGTCGTCGGGGCCGGACTGGCGCGTCGAGCTCAGCAAGTAGGATCCTCGGGACTCATCCCTGGCCGGCGGCAAACAGCTCGAGCAGCCCGGCGTCGCCGGCCAGATCGAGGATGCCGTACCGGTCCCGCAGCGCCCGGGCGTTGACCACCGCCTCGCGGTAGAAGTCGGCGGGGATGCCGACCTCGGCGGCAGTCGACGGCAGGCCCAGCTCGCGCTGCAGCCGCTCCAGCTTCGCCACGGGAACGGCAGCGCCGCGCAGCTTGGCCCGCAGCCGTGGCCAGTCGCTGGCGAGCCGGCTGTTGAGCTGGTCCGCCGCCTGGCGGTCCAGGGCCTTGCGCTTGAGGGCCTTGATGCAGTCCTCGGCGATCGGGCCGAAGCGGGCGTGCAGCATCTCCTCGTCGATCCAGGTGGGCTCGACCACGGGCGGCTCCTGGCGCGCCAGGATCTCGCCCTGCAGCCGGGCGAGGCTGAGGCTGGCGACACCGAGCTGCTCGCCGTGCAGGCAGCCCGGACGCGGCATGGCGAGGCTGTCGACATAGTGGCTGACCAGATGCGGCCCGGCCGAGCCTGACGTGCCGGACGGGGCCATCGCCTCGCCCAGGCCGAGCAGCAGGAGCAGCCGCACCAGGAGCGGGACCGCCGCGGCGGGATCGAGCCCATCCTGATGCGCGAGCTCGATCAGGTCGCCTTCCTCGCCGAGGGCCAGATCGAACGGCGTGTCGGCGTGGGGGGCGCCCTGCAGGTGGTGCGCCAGCAAGGAATCGACCTGGCTCACCGAGCGGGCAAGGCAGCAGCCGATCCCGGCGCGGATCAGGCGGGCCGGCGCTTGACGAAGGACGGCAAGGTCGACGAACAGGCCCGCGGGCGGCCGAGCCGGCAGGCTGACCCGCACGCCGCGCTGCTGGAGGCAAGCGGTCGCGGTGACATAGCCCACCGAAGTCGGAGCCGTCGGAAAGCAGGCGTAGCGCCGGCGGTCGCGATGCGCCGCGAGCTTGCACAGGTCGCTGACCGTGCCGCTGCCGACCGCGACGAGGGCCTCGGCGTCACGGGTGCGGCGGCGGATCTCCTCGGCCTGCTCGGCATCGGCCGGCGGCTTCTTCAGCACCACCGTCGTGGCGGCGCCGATGGCCCTGGCGACCCGGCCGCCCAGGATGTCCCAGGTCGCCTCGTCGGCGACGACAGCAATGCGGCGGCCGAGGCGCAGGCCGGCGACGAGGGCCGCCTCCTCGCCATCCAGGCTCTCGGCGACGACAAGCCGGCCGATCGGGCAGTGGAAGCGCGTGCCATGCTCCGGATCGACGAACCGTCCGGCGATGATGGCGTCGAGCACGTCGCCGTCGTCGATCATGGGCGCTGGCACCGGTAGCCCCACAGGACGCGGGCGAACTCGGGGCGATCGACGAACGGGTTGCGGTTGCCCTGGTAGCGGGCGACCCGCTCGTTGCGCCGCCGCTCGGCCACATCGACGCGGTCCTGCTCGTTCCAGCGGAGCAGCGTGCACAGCTCGCCCACGCCGCCACCGGCATCGCGGCCCGAGCCGACGACGAGGTCGAGGCGCGGACCGCCGTCCGACCCGTCGTAGCGCAGGGCCATGTAGAAAAGCGCCCGGGCGATGTCGCCCTTCACCGCATCGGCGGGTACCAGCTGGCCGGGGCCCTGCTGGTCGGTGAAGTCGACGTCGACGACCACCGGCACGACCTCGCTTTCGACCGCCCGCACGTTGTGCAGGTCGGCGCTGGCCAGCGAGCCCGGAGCGAGGCCGCGCCGCTCCGGCCACAGGCCGGCCTGCTGCCATGCCTCGCCGCCTGCCTCCTTCGGCAGCAGCCGGCCGCTCGGCAGGACCCGCAGCAGCGCGGTGTCCTTGGTGTCCTCGTCGACGACGACCAGAGCCCTCGCCACCCCGTTCGGGCCGAGCGCCGAACCGGCCTTCAGCTGCTCATGGAGCCAGTGGCGGACGGCATCGCGGTCGGCGTCGGCGGCGCTGCCGGCGGGCCGGGGCGTCGTCGGCGTCAGGGTGACCACGACCGGCTCCGCCGGCTGGCGGCCGGCGTCGATCAGGCCCGATCGCCCGAGCGCGATGCCGCCCAGGACGGCGATACAGGCGACGACGAGTTGAGCCCTTCGCTGCATCCGTTCGACCGGCGATGAACCTTCATCGGCCAGCTAAGCGTCAAGGGCGTGCCGAGGCAATCGTCTTCGCTCGGCGAGGCCTTGACGCTACGCGCCGCCTTCCTATCTCGCCCCTCAAGCGTAGCCGGGCCCCTCTGGCGGACACCCCGTCATGTCGGATGCGCGATCTGCCATCGCAAAGGGAGGGGCCCGTGGATCTTCTAGATCCGTTCCTGTTCGGCGAGTTTCTCGGCAAGCCCGGCTGGATGTGGCTTGTCTTCATCGGCATCGTCGCTGCCCTGCTCGCCTTCGACCTCGGCGTCCTGCATCGCGACCAGCGCGAGATCGGGGTCCGCGAGAGCCTGATCCTCTCGACCTTCTACATCGTCGTGGCGCTGCTCTTCGGCGGCTGGGTCTGGTGGTACATGGGCCCGACCAGCGGCATGGAGTACGTCACCGGCTTTCTCATCGAGAAGAGCCTGGCGATGGACAACGTGTTCGTCATCGCCCTGATCTTCGGCTACTTCGCGATCCCGCGGCTGTACCAGCACCGCGTGCTGTTCTGGGGCATCCTCGGCGTGATCGTGCTGCGCGCGATCATGATCGGGCTGGGGGCCACGCTGGTCTCGCAGTTCAGCTGGATCCTCTACGTGTTCGGCGCCTTCCTGCTGATCACCGGCATCAAGATGCTGATGATCTCCGACAAGCCGGCCGACATCGGCAGCAATCCGGTGTTGCGCTTCATGCGCCGGCACATGCGTGTCACGGACGAGCTGCACGGCGAGCGGTTCACCGTGCAGCGGCCCGACCCGAAGACCGGCAAGCTGGTGACCTGGCTGACCCCGCTGGCGCTGGCGCTGGTGCTGATCGAGATCGCCGACCTGATCTTCGCGGTCGACTCCGTGCCGGCGATCTTCGCCATCACGCAGGATCCGTTCATCGTCTACACGAGCAACATCTTCGCCATCCTCGGCCTGCGCGCGCTGTACTTCGCGCTGGCGGCGGCGATCCACCGCTTCAAGTACCTCAAGTACGCGCTGGCGCTCGTGCTCGTGTTCATCGGTGCCAAGATCTTCGCCGTCGGCATCATCGGCAAGGTTCCGGCCGTGCTGTCGCTGACGGTGACCTTCGGCCTGCTCCTGGGCGGCGTGCTGTACAGCCTGTGGCGGACGCGCCGCGACGGCGACGACGGAAAGGCCGGGCATGCCGCCAAGGCCTGACGCGGTGACGCGGGGTGGGTGGGGGCTTGCAGGCGGCTGCCTAGTAGCCGATCCTTGCGGCATCGGGGACGCGCTGTTCAGCGTCCGGCGGCGCGGCACCGCGACGGTGGCCGCGCCGGCCCTCCCCGCCGCAACCCCTGCCCGGCGCCGTTGACCGCCGCCACTGCGACCACGAGGAGTGCCATGGCCCCGCGCAAGCCCAACTACCGTTTCGAGCGCCAGGAGCGCGAGCGTCTGAAGGCCGAGAAGAAGGCCGAGAAGGCGGCGCGCCGGCAGGCCACGACCGAGCCGGAGCGCGAGGAAGGAGCGGGCGAGACCCGCACCGAGGACAAGCCGGAGGCGTAGGCTCGGCGGGCGGCGGCAACGGTTGACGCCGGGCCGCCGCTGGTCGAGGTTCCGGCCCGCGGCGCAACAGGGGAGGCGGCCCATGGCAATCCGGCTCGGCATCAATCCGATCGGCTGGTCGAACGACGACATGCCGGAGCTCGGCGGCGAGACGCCCCTCGAGACCTGCCTCGCCGAGACCAAGCAGGCCGGCTTCAGCGGCATCGAGAAGGGGGGCAAGTTCCCCAACGATCCGAACACGATGCGGCTCGTCCTCGGCAAGCACGGGCTGCAGCTGATCACCGGCTGGTTCTCGGGCGAGCTGCGCGCCCGGTCGATCGAGGACGAGAAGAAGCGCATCGCCGACCACCTGAACCTGCTGATGAAGTCGGGTGCGAAGGTGGCGGTCTACGCCGAGACCACCGGCACCGTGCAGGCCGACATGGACACGCCGGTGGCGGACCGGCCGGTGATGCCGGAGAGCGAGTTCCCGGCCTACGGCGAGAAGCTGACGAAGTTCGCGGAGTGGATGAAGGCCGAGGGCATCCCGATGACCTTCCACCACCACATGGGGACGGTGATCGAGAAGGAGCGCGAGGTCGACCTGCTGATGCAGAACACCGGCCCAGCCGTCGGCCTGCTGCTCGATACCGGGCACCTGACCTTCGCCGGTGGCGACGTGCCGGCGACGACGCGCCGCTGGGGGCAGCGGATCAATCACGTGCATTGCAAGAACATCCGGCCGCTGGTGCTGGCCGAGGTGCACCGCAATCACTGGAGCTTCCTCAAGGGCGTGCTCGAGGGCGTGTTCACCGTGCCCGGCGATCCCGAGGGCTGCATCGACTACCGCCCGTTCGCGCGCATCCTCAAGGAGATCGGCTACAGCGGCTGGGCCGTGGTCGAGGCCGAGCAGGATCCGGCCAAGGCCAATCCGCTGAAGTACGCGACAATGGGCTGCAACGAGCTGCGCGAGGCGTTTACCGCGGCCGGCTTCCAGATCCAGGGCTGAGCGCCCTTCTCTCGCCCAGGTTGCACCGCGTCGTTGTCCTGACGGCGCGGCGCGGTGTAGCCTCCGGTTCGTGCGCGCCTTCCTGATCGCCTGCCTGCTGGGGTCCGTGCCGCTTCCGGCATGGGCGGCCATCGACGAGTCCAAGCCTGCCAAGGAGCTGTTCGGCGCCATCGAGACGCCGGCGCCGGCGCCGGCACCCAGGGTCATCGGCACCTACGCCAAGGGCTGCATTGCCGGCGCGGTGTCGCTGCCGATCGACGGCAAGGCCTGGCAGGCGATGCGCCTGTCGCGCAACCGGACCTGGGGCCATCCCGATCTCATCGACCTGATCGAGCGGCTCGCGGAGGCGGCGCAGGCCGAGGGCTGGCCGGGGCTGCTGGTGGGTGACATCGCCCAGCCGCGCGGCGGGCCGATGCGGACCGGCCACGCGTCGCATCAGATCGGCCTCGATGCCGACCTCTGGCTGACGCCGATGCCCGACCGGGTCCTGACGGTCGAGGAGCGCGAATCCATGTCGGCCGTCTCGATGCTCGCCGACGGCACGCGGCAGGTGGATCCGTCCCGCTTCGGACCGGCGCAGGTGGCGGTCATCCGCCGCGCCGCGCTGTTCCCGGAGGTCGAGCGGATCTTCGTCCATCCCGGCATCAAGCAGGCCCTGTGCAAGGCGGCGGGCGACGATCGGGACTGGCTGCGCAAGGTGCGGCCCTGGTGGGGGCACGACGCGCACTTCCACATCCGCATCCGCTGCCCGGCCGACCAGCCGCAATGCCGCCCGCAGGATCCGACGCCGGCGGGCGACGGCTGCGGCGAAGAGCTGGCCTGGTGGCTTTCCGACGAGCCATGGAAGAAGCCGGACAAGCCGCTGCCCGCGCCGGAACCGCTGAAGCTCGCGGACCTGCCGGCGGATTGCCGTGACGTGCTGCTGGAACGCTAGAGGAACAGGTGGTCGACGCCGGCGACGGCGCCCAGCAGCACGGCGTAGCGCGCCCCCTTGGCGACGGCGACCAGCAGGAGGAAGGTCAGCAGGGGCACCCGCAGGACGCCGGCCGCCACGGTGAAGGCATCGCCGACGCCCGGCAGCCAGCTCAGCAGCAAGGCAGGCTGTCCCCAGCGATTGAACCAGGCTGTGGCCTTCTCCAGCGCGGCAGGCTTGACCGGGAACCAGCGCCGGTCGCGCCAGCGCAGCGCCGCCCGGCCGAGCCACCAGTTGCCGAGCGACCCCAGCACGTTGCCGCAGGTCGCCACGCCCCACAGCATCAGCGGGTTGAAGCCCTTCAGCTGGAGGCTGGCAAGGACGACCTCCGAAGCGCCGGGGATGATCGTGGCGGCGAGCATGGCGCTCGCGAACAGTCCGCCGAGAAGAGCCGCCGTCTCCATCGTGCCTCGTCGTCGAATCCGCAGCGCAGGTAGGGCGGCCCGCTCATTTCGCAAGGCGTGCGTTTCGGCACATACGCCGCGCGTTGCCAACAGCTTACAGGCAGGTATTGCAGGAGGCTCTCATGAAGCGGTTGCTGATCGCGCTCGCCACGGTCGCCGGACTGGCAGCCTGCTCGCACGAGATGATCGACAAGCCGACGACGGCCGAGGAGTTCCCGGTCGAGTTCACCATGAGCGGCCTCGACAGCAAGCCGCCCCAGTACAAGCATGGCATCGACTCGGCGACCGGCATCCATGTCTGGACCATGCGCAAGTCCGGCGGGTCGAAGTTCGCCATCGTCACCTACCTCGAGGCCCACAGCGACTACGCCTTCTCCACGCGCTCGCCGCGGAGCTGGGTGGCGGACATGCTGCCCGACGACGCGAAGGTCGAGTGGCAGGATTCGGGGTCGATGAACGACGGGGCCACCGTCACCAGCTGGCAGGCGTTCGACCTGGGCGGCGACGCCCGCTGCATCGGTCTCCTCCGCGAGCTGAAGCGGCATGCCGAGGCCGGCAGCCAGATCAACGCGACGCAGACCGCCATCGTCGCCATCTACTGCCGCCCGGGGATGGCGCCGCTCGAGGCGGTCGAGGCCCAGGAAGTGTCGTCGGCGATTCGCCTGAAGACCTGAGCCGCCGGCTCAGGCCGTCTCGACCAGCACCTCGGCCGTCCCGGCAGCGAGGAAGCCGAGGCGCCGGGCGGATGCCTCCGACACGTCGAGGATCCGTCCGCGCGTGAACGGTCCTCGGTCGGTGACGATGACCTCGAGCGAGCGGCCGTTGCGCAGGTTGGTGACACGGATCCGGCTGCCGAACGGAAGGCTGCGATGCGCCGCCGTGAGGGCATCCGCGGCCTGCCGCGCTCCGCTGGCGGTGATGCCCTGGTGCGCCCGGTACCACGACGCCCTGCCGGTCTGCCGCCAGGGCGAGCCGGCACGGGCCGGGGCGGCAAACGGAATTGCCGCCAGGGCGAGGAGCAGGGCGCGTCGTTGCAGCATCGTCCGTACCGACGATGCTCGCGGCAAATCCTTCCGCTCGGCTTGCCGGCGGACGGGGGCAGGGGCATAAGCGCACCGACATGCGCGACCCCAGCCTCGCCTACCGTCGCCAGCATCTGCTCGGCATCGAGGGCCTGGAGTCGTGGGAGATCGAGGACCTCCTCGACCGCGCCGAGGGCTACGCCGAACTCGGGCGGGCAACGCCCAAGAAGCTCGACCTGCTGCGCGGACTGACGCAGATCAACCTGTTCTTCGAGAACTCGACGCGTACCCGGACGTCGTTCGAGCTGGCCGGCAAGCGGCTGGGCGCCGACGTCGTGAACATGTCGGTCGAAGGCTCGTCCATCAAGAAGGGCGAGACACTGATCGACACGGCGATGACGCTGAACGCCATGCACCCGGACGTGCTGGTGGTGCGCCATGCCGAGAGCGGTGCGGTCGGGCTGCTCGCCCGGCATGTCCGCTGTGCCGTCATCAATGCCGGCGACGGCAGCCACGAGCACCCGACCCAGGCGCTCCTCGACGCGCTGACCATCCGTCGCCGCAAGGGCCACATCGCCGGCCTCGTCGTCGCCATCTGCGGCGACCTGCTGCACTCGCGGGTGGCACGCTCCAACATCCTGCTGCTGCTGACGCTGGGAGCGCGGGTGCGGCTGGTCGGTCCGCCGACCCTGCTGCCCGGCCACGTCGCCGACTGGGGTGTCGAGGTCTTCACCGACATGCGCCGCGGCCTCGACGGGGTGGACGTGGTGATGATGCTGCGCCTGCAAACGGAGCGGATGCAGGGCAGCTACGTGCCGTCGGTCCGCGAGTACTTCCACTTCTACGGGCTGACCTACGACAAGCTGGCGGCGGCCCGGCCCGACGCCCTGGTGATGCACCCGGGGCCGATGAACCGCGGCGTCGAGATCGACGGGGTCGTCGCCGACGACTTCGACCGGAGCGCCATCCTCGACCAGGTCGAGATGGGCGTGGCGGTGCGGATGGCGGTGCTCGACGCGCTGACCCGCGGCCTGCGTGGCGCCAACTGACGGCCGGCCGATGACCCGCCCGCTCCTGATCCTGGGCGCCCGCCTGCTCGACCCGGCCAGCGGCCTCGACGAAACCGGCGGCCTGCTGATCGTCGGCGGCAAGATCGCAGCGCTGGCGCCCGGCGTCGAGAACATCGCCGCACCGCCGGAGACCGAGCGGCTCGACGCGCGAGGCCTCTGCCTGGCACCTGGCCTCGTCGACATGCGCGTGCGCCTCGGCGAGCCCGGTGCCGAGCACAAGGAGCGCTTCGAGAGCGGCTGTGCCGCCGCCGCTGCGGGCGGCGTGACCAGCATGGCCTGCCTGCCCGACACCCAGCCGCCGATCGACGATCCGGCGATGGTCGAGTTCGTGGCCCGCCGGGCCCGCCGGGTGCGCAGCGTCAAGGTCTACCCCTACGCCGCCGTGACCAAGGGGCTGGCCGGCGAGCAGGTGGCCGAGCTCGGCCTGCTCAGGGAGGCCGGGGCGGTCGGCTTCACCGATGCCGGCAGGGCCATCGGCAGCGCCAGGGTGATGCGCCGCGCCCTCCAGTACGCCGGCCCGCTCGGTGCCCTGATCGTCCAGCACCCCGAGGAGCCCACGCTGGCCACCGGCGGGGTCATGAACGCCGGCGCCATCGCCAGCCGCCTCGGCCTGTCCGGCATCCCGGCGGTGGCCGAGGTGATGTTGGTCGAGCGCGACCTCCGCCTCGTCGAGCTGACCGGGGCCCGCTACCACGTCGCGCATGTCTCGACCGCCGCCGCCATCGACGTCATCCGCCGGGCCAAGGCTCGCGGGCTGCGCGTCAGCTGCGAGGCGACGCCGCACCACTTTGCGCTCAACGAGCTCGAGGTCGAGGGCTACCGGACCTTTGCCAAGGTCTCGCCGCCGCTGCGGGCGGAGGCGGACCGGCAGGCGGTCGTCGAAGGCCTGCGCGACGGCACCATCGACGTCATCGCCAGCGACCACACTCCGCAGGACCAGGACAGCAAGCGTCTGCCCTTCGCCAGTGCCGAGTTCGGCGTCGTCGGCGTCGAGACCATGCTGCCGGTGGCGCTGGGCCTGGTCCACGACGGCCGGATGGGCCTGCTCGACGTGCTGCGCAAGCTGACGGTGGCCCCGGCCCAGCTGCTGGGCCTGCCCGCCGGACGGCTGCAGGTCGGGGCGGCCGCCGACCTCGTCCTGTTCGAGCTGAACCGCCCCTGGAAGATCACCGAGGCCGGCCTGCACAGCCTGTCCAAGAACTCGGCCTTCGAGGGCCGCCTGGTCGAGGGCCGCGTCGTGCGCACCCTGGTCGACGGACGCACGGTCTATCTGCACGAAAGCCGCTGAGGGAGCCCCGGATGCTGCTCGACGTGCCGCTGACGCCTGCCCTGATCCTGCCGCTCGTGGTGGCGTTCGTCGTCGGCTACCTGCTGGGCTCGATCCCCTTCGGACTCGTGCTCACCAAGCTCGGCGGTGCCGGCGACATCCGGCAGATCGGCTCCGGCAACATCGGCGCCACCAACGTCCTGCGCACCGGCCGCAAGGGCCTGGCGGCGGCGACGCTCGTCTTCGACCTGCTCAAGGGCTTCCTGCCGGCCTTCCTCGGCTACCAGTGGTACGGGCCCGACATCGCCGTCGTCGCCGGCCTCGGCGCCGTCCTCGGCCACTGCTTTCCGGTCTGGCTGCGCTTCCGCGGCGGCAAGGGGGTGGCGACGGCTGCCGGCGTGATCCTGGCGCTGGCACCCATGGCCCTGCTGGTGGCGCTGGTGGCCTTCATCGTGGTGTTCGCGGCCAGCCGGATCGTCTCGGTGTCGTCGCTCACGGCGGCGATCGTGGCGCCGCTTGTTGCCTGGTGGAGCGGCCACATCCAGGAAGCACAGCTGTTCCTGATCCTCGGCGCCATCGTCTGGATCAAGCATGCCGACAATATCGGCCGGCTGCTGCGCGGGCAGGAGAACCGCTTCGTCGTCGGCAAGCGCAAGGATTAGCCCGGCCGGCGGGCGACGATCTCGAAGAAGTGCCAGTGCTTCGGCGTGCCCCTGGGGGTCACGCTGTCCTCCTCGATCTCGTCGAGCCGCTCGACCTCCAGGCCGCCGAGCAGGGACTCGATCGCCGGGCGGTCATGGATGCAGACGCCGGCTCGCCCCGACCAGCCGTCGCGTGGCCCGTAGAGCTGGCCGGCGAACCGACCGCCCGGCCGCAGCGAGCGGCGGATCCGCCGCCACAGGGCCGCGAAGCGCCCAGGTTCGCACAAGGGCAGTGCGAAACTGCTGACAACGAGATCCGCCCGCGGCAGCGGTACCGTCTCCATCGGCCCCGGCCGCACCCGGAGCCGCCGGTCGGAGCCCTGCTCGCGGGCGCGCTCGCGCAGGTCCGCCAGCGCCGCCCGATCCTGGTCGATGGCGACGACCGACCAGCCGCGGGCCAGCATCGGCAACGAGTCGCGGCCGTTGCCGGCGCCGATGTCGACGGCGAGGCCCGGTGCCGGGAAGCGGCCGAGGACGGCGATCAGGCCCGGGCGAGGCGGGGCCTCGCGGACGCGTGCATGGTAGGCGCGAAATTGGGCGTTATCGCCTGACGTGAGTTCCTGTACCATCTATCGCCTGATGGTTGCGAGATCGAGCACGTCCGGCCCTTCGCTACGCGAGCTGACCCGCGAGGAAAAGCTCGACTGGCTGCAGCTCGCCCGATCGGCCGGTATCGGTCCCATCCGCTTCCACAAGCTGGTCGGCCGCCTCGGCTCCGCGGCGGCCGCCTTGCGGGCCCTGCCGGGCATGCTGGCGGCCGGCACCGTCACCGATGTCGTCATCGCGTCGCGCGAGGCGGCGGCGGCGGAGCTGCTGGAGCTCGAGCATGCCGGTGGCACGCTCCTGGCCGCGCTCGAGCCGGCCTATCCGTTCCGCCTGCGGCAGATCGCCGACCCTCCGCCGGTGCTGTCGATCCTGGGCGACCCGGCGGTGCTGGCGGCGCCTGCGGTCGCCATCGTGGGCGCGCGCAACGCCAGCGGCAACGGCTGCCTGTTCGCGCGCACCCTCGCGGCCGAGCTCGCGGCCAGCGGGCTCGTGGTCGCCTCGGGCCTGGCCCGCGGCATCGATACCGCGGCGCATGACGGGGCGCTGGCCGCCGGCGGCATGACGGTCGCTGCCATCGCATCAGGCCTGTCGGTGCCCTATCCGCCGGAGAATGCGCAGCTCGCAAGGCGGCTTGCCGCGAGCGGTGCGCTGGTGTCGGAACGTCCGCTCGACGCCGCCCCGCAGGCTCGGCACTTTCCCAAGCGCAACCGCATCATCGCCGGGCTGTCGCTGGGCGTGGTGGTGGTCGAGGCGGCGCCGGGCTCGGGCTCGCTGATCACCGCCCGGCTGGCGGCCGAACAGGGCCGCGAGGTGATGGCCGTCCCGGGCACGCCGCTCGACCCGCGCCACAAGGGCACCAACCAGTTGCTCCGCGACGGCGCCAGCATGGTCGAGAGTGCCGCGGACGTGCTGGCGGTGCTGGTGCCGCTGATGACGTCGGCACGCCGCCCGGCCGAAGCCAGGGTGCCGCAGAAGCCGCCGCCGGCAACGCAGCCGCCGGCTGCGGGCGATCTCGCCGCCCGGGTCGAGGCCTGCCTCGGACCGGAGCCGATGCCCCTCGACGAGCTGGTTCGCCAGTGCGGCGGCAACGCCGCTGAGGTGCTGGACGCGCTCGTCGATCTTGAGCTCGGCGGCCGGATCGAGCGTCACCCGGGCAACAGGGTGGCGCGCCGATGCGATTGACGCGGGCGGTCGTCGCCGCCAAGTAGCGAAGGCTGGCTTTCTCGGCCGCTCCCATTCCCGAGCCGGACATCCGATCGCCCATGGACGTCGTCGTCGTCGAATCGCCGACCAAGGCCAAGACCATCGACAAGTACCTCGGCCAGGGATTCCGGGTGCTGGCCAGCTACGGCCATGTCCGCGACCTGCTCGAGAAGGAAGGGGCCGTCGAGCCGGACGAGGACTTCCGCATGTCCTACGAGGTCATGGCGGACAAGAAGCGGCGGATCGACGAGATCGTGGCGGCGCTCAAGGACGCCAAGCATCTGTGGCTCGCCACCGATCCGGACCGCGAGGGCGAGGCGATCTCCTGGCACCTGCTCGCCGCCCTCAAGGCCAAGCGGGCGCTCAAGGACGTCGGTGTCGGCCGCGTCGTCTTCCACGAGGTGACCAAGCCGGCCGTGCTCGAGGCGATGCGCCAGCCGCGCGACCTCGACGAGCACCTGATCGACGCCTACCAGGCCCGCCGGGCGCTGGATTATCTCGTCGGCTACAAGCTCTCGCCGGTGCTGTGGCGCAAGCTGCCGGGCTCGCGTTCGGCCGGCCGGGTCCAGTCCGTGGCGTTGCGCCTGATCTGCGAGCGCGAGGCCGAGATCGAGGCCTTCCGGCCGCAGGAGTACTGGTCGGTCGAGGCGATCCTGCGCAACGAGCGCGGCGCCACCTTCACCGCCCGCCTCGTCCACCTCGACGGCAAGAAGCTCGACCGCCTCAGCCTCGGCGACAAGGGCTCGGCCGACGCCGCCGTCGCCGCGATCCGGGCCGCGACGCTGTCGGTCGGTGGCGTCGAGAAGAAGCAGGTCCAGCGCGGGCCGGCGCCGCCGTTCAGCACCTCGACGCTGCAGCAGGAGGCCGCGCGCAAGCTGGGCTTCTCGGCCGACCGCACGATGAAGACGGCCCAGCGCCTGTTCGAGGGCATCGAGCTCGCCGGCGAGACCGTCGGGCTCATCACCTACATGCGCACCGACAGCGTGGCACTGTCGGGCGAGGCGCTGGGCGCGGCGCGGCGGCTGATCGGCAGCCGCTTCGGCGAGCGCTACCTCCCCGAGAAGCCGCGCGTCTTCAAGACCCGGACGAAGAACGCGCAGGAGGCGCATGAGGCGATCCGGCCGACCGACATGTTCCGGGCGCCGGCCGATGTCGCCCCGTACCTCGACCAGGACCAGCGGCGGCTCTACGAGCTGATCTGGCAGCGTACGGTCGCCAGCCAGATGGCCGCGGCCCTGCTGGACCGGGTCATCGTCGAGATCCGCGATGGCAACGGCCGGGTCGGCCTGCGAGCCACCGGCCAGACCATCGCCTTCGACGGCTTCCTGCGGCTCTATCAGGAGGGCCGCGACGATCCGGGGGTCGACGACGAGGACGAGGACGGGCGCATCCTGCCGCCGCTGCAGGTCGGCGAGCCAGTGGCGGCGCAGGACGTGAAGTCGGCCCAGCACTTCACCGAGCCGCCGCCGCGCTACAGCGAGGCCAGCCTGGTCAAGCGGCTGGAGGAGCTCGGCATCGGCCGGCCCAGTACCTATGCCGCGATCATCTCCGTGCTGCAGGACCGCGGCTACGTGCGGCTGGAGCAGAAGCGCTTCGTGCCCGAGGACAAGGGCCGGCTGGTGACGGCCTTCCTCGTCAGCTACTTCGACCAGTGGATGCAGCCAGGGTTCACGGCGGCGCTCGAGGACAAGCTCGACAGCGTGGCCTCGGGCGAGGTCGGCTGGAAGGACGTGCTGCGGCAGTGGTGGCCGCCGTTCAAGGGCCGCATCGACGAGGCGCTTGGCCTCGAGCGCCAGGCGGTGCTCGCCGCCCTCGACGGGGCGCTGGCGCCGAGCCTGTTCCCGGCGCGGCCCGACGGCGGTAATCCGCGCGCCTGCCCGGCCTGCGCCGCCGGCCTGCTGGGCCTCAAGCTCAGCAAGTTCGGGCCGTTCATCGGCTGCTCGAACTACCCCGAATGCCGCTACACCCGGCCGTTCGGTGACAGCGGCCAGGCGCCGGCGACGGCCGATCGCGTGCTGGGCAGGGACGGGCCCGAGGAGATCGTGCTCAAGGCCGGCCGGTTCGGTCCCTACATCCAGCGTGGCAACGGCGAGCAGCCCAAGCGCGTCTCGCTGCCGCCGAACCTGGCCCCGGATGCCGTCGATCTTGCGACGGCGCTGAAGCTGCTGGCGCTCCCGCGCGAGGTCGGCCGCTACCCGGAGACGGGCGAGACGATCCTTGCCGGCATCGGCCGCTACGGTCCGTACCTCCAGGTCGGCAAGCGCTACGTCAATCTGAAGGGCGAGGACGACGTCCTCGAGATCGGCCTGAACCGGGCGGTCACCCTGATCGGCGAGGCCAGCAATGGCCGGCGCGAGGCGCGGGCTTCCGAGGCCCTGCGCGAGCTCGGCCCGCATCCGGCCGATGGCGAGCCGGTGCAGATCCTGAAGGGTCGCTTCGGCCCCTATGTCCGCCATGGCAAGGTCAACGCCTCGCTGCGCAAGGGCATGGAGGTCGACACCCTGAGCATGGAGCAGGCGGTCGAGCTGCTCGCCGGCAAGGCCGGCAAGCCCGCCGGCAAGACGAAGCGCGGCAAGGCGCCGCCGGCCAAGGCGCCGGCGGCCAAGGCCCCAGCTGCCAAGGCGGCGGCCAAGCCGGTGAAGCCCAAGTCGGCGAAGCCCAAGGCGCCAGCGAAGAAGCCGACCAAGGCGGCGGCGCCCCGCCGTTCCGCTCGCGGCGGCTGAGGCCGCGCGCATGCCGCGCGGCCAGCCGGCAGCTACCCTCCCGACACGCGACGAGATCCTGCGCTGGCTCGAGCAGACACCGGCCGCGCGCAAGCGCGACGTGCTCGAGGCGTTTGCCGTGGGCGGCAAGGACAAGGTCGAGCTGAAGCGACTCCTGCGCGAGCTCGAGCGCGACGGCGAGATCGACCTGCGCCGGCGCAAGCCCAGGCCCGACCAGGCACCGGCGGCCCCGGGCAAGCTGCCGCCAGTCGGCGTCGTCGACGTCGTCGCCATCGACGACCAGGGTGACCTCGTGCTGCGCTCGCCCGATCTGCCCGACCTGCAGATCCTGCTGCCGACCGAGACGCTGGAGAATGCGGCGCCGGCCGTGGGCGACCGGCTCCTGGCCAAGCTGCGCCGGCAATATGGCGGACACTACGAGGCGCGGCTGATCAAGGTCCTGCCGCAACTGCCCAAGGAGATCGTCGGCATCCTTGCAATCGCCGCCGACGGCTACCGGCTGCGCTCGGCCGACCGCAAGGCCAAGACCGAGTTCCGCGTGTCGCCGCGCGATGTCGGCGATGCCGGGGTCGGCGACCTTGTCCGCTGCCAGGTCCTGCCCGGGCGGCGGCTGGCCCTGCCCCAGGCGCGGGTGGTCGAACGGCTGGGCAGCCCGGACGACCCGAAGGCGCTGAGCCTGATGGTGGCGGTCCAGGCCGAGCTGCCGATGGTCTTCGCCACCGACGCGCTCGAGCAGGCTGCGGCCGCAGTGCCGGTCGAGCTCGGTCGCCGGACGGATCTCCGCCACCTGGACCTCGTCACCATCGACGGCGAGGACGCCCGCGACTTCGACGATGCGGTCTGGGCCACGGCCGATACCGACCCGGCCAATCCGGAGGGGCACCGGGCGTTCGTCGCCATCGCCGATGTCGCCTGGTACGTCCGCCCGGGCGACGCCCTGGACCGGGCAGCCCGCGAGCGCGGCAACTCGGTCTATTTCCCGGACCGCGTCATCCCGATGCTGCCGGAGGCGCTGTCCAACGACCTCTGCTCGTTGCGACCCGACGGCGACAGGGCCTGCCTCGCCGTCGAGATGCGCTTCGACCGCAACGGCAAGCTGTTCTGGCACCGCTTTCACCGCGGGCTGATGCGCTCGAGGGCGCGGCTGACCTACACCCAGGTGCAGGCCGCGATCGACGGCCAGACCGACGAGCTCACCGCGCCGCTGCTCGAGCCGGTCATCCGCCCGCTCTACGCGGTGTATGAGGTTCTGGCGGCGGCACGGCGCAAGCGCGGCACCATCGAGCTCGACCTGCCCGAACGCCGGGTGATCCTCGACGACGGCGGCAATCCGGTCGACATCCGGCCGCGCCAGCGCGTGGCGGCGCACATGCTGATCGAGGAACTGATGATCGCGGCCAACGTCGCCGCGGCGCAGGCGCTGGAGGCGGCCAACGAGGTCTGCCTCTACCGGGTGCACGACAAGCCGGACCCGCAGCGGCTGGAGGCACTGGCCCAGTTCCTCGAGCGGCTCGGCGTGCCATGGAGTGCCACGGCCAACCGTCCGGGCGACTTCACCCGGCTGCTGGAGCGGCTGGCCGACCACGAGCTGCGCGAGATGATCGCCAGTTTCGTGCTGCGCGCCCAGGCCCAGGCCATCTACACGCCCCGCAACATCGGCCATTTCGGCCTGCATCTGAAACGCTACGCCCACTTCACCTCGCCCATCCGGCGCTACAGCGACCTCGTCGTGCATCGCGCGCTGATCCGCGCGTTCAAGCTCGGCGAGGGGCCGCTCCCGCCGGACGTCGAGCAGACCAGGCTCGACGAGCTGGGCCAGCACCTGTCGCGCTGCGAGCGGCGGTCGATGGAGGCCGAGCGGCGGGCGCTCGAGCGCTACGTGGCCCTGTTCATGGCCGATCGTGCCGGCTCGGTGTTCGCCGGACGGGTCACCGGCGTGCAGCGGTTCGGCCTGTTCGTCACCCTCGACGAGACCGGTGCCGACGGGCTCGTGCCGGTCTCCTCGCTCGGCGACGACGCCTTCGTGCACGACGAGCGGCACCACGCGCTCGTCGGCCAGCGCTACGGCGAGAGCTTCGGCCTCGGCGACGTCGTCCGGGTGCTGCTCGCCGAAGTCGACACCCTCACCGGCTCGCTCTCGTTCCGGCTGGAGAGCCACGAGCGCGCGCGCGGCGCCGAGCTGGCCAGGACGGCGTGGCGCAAGGGCCAGCGCGGACCGGTCGGCCGCCGGGGCGGCCCGCCGCGCGGACGTCGCCGCTGAGCACAACGACCGTCCCGGTGACCGGCTGGCGCGACATGGCGCTGGTCATGGTCACCTCGACCCTGGCCGGCACGACGCTGGCCCTGGTGTCGCCGCTGACGTCGCTGGTCATGGACGCCCATGGCTGGTCCGACACGCTGATCGGTGCCAACACGGCGATGCACGGGCTGGGCATCTTTCTCGTCGCCCCGTTCGTCGGCCGGCTGACGACGCGGCTGGGTGCGGTCGGCTGCATGCAGCTGGCGCTGCTCACCATCATCGCCGCCATTCTGGTGATGCCGCTCGCCATCGAGCCCTGGCTTTGGTTCCCGATGCGCCTGCTCATCGGCACCGGCAGCGGCCTCCTGTTCATCATGAGCGAGGCGGCGGTGAACGCGCTCGCGCCGGAGCAGGACCGCGGGCGCCTCATCGGCCTCTACGGCACCCTGTTCTCGGTCGGCTACACGGCCGGACCGCTGGTCGTGGCGCTGGCCGGCCACGAGGGCTGGCCGCCATTCCTCGTTGCCGCCGGCCTGCTGGCGCTGGGCCTGATCCCGGCCTCGATGACGGCCGCTGCCAACCGCGCGCTCGCCGGTACCAGCCACGAGCGACCCAAGGTCCTGCCGGTGCTGCACCGCGCGCCGCTGGCGATCGCCACGGTGTTCGTGTTCGGTTTCGTCGAGGCCGCGTTCTTCGGGCTGCTGCCGCTCTGGGGGCTCGCCGTCTCGCTGAGCGAGTCGGCGGCGGCGATGGTGCTGAGCGCGTGGATCGCCGGCAACATCATCCTGCAGATCCCGCTGGGCTGGGCGTCGGACCGCTTCGGACGGCGCCAGATCACCGTCGTCTGCACGATCCTGTCGCTGCTGTCGCTGGCCGCCGTGGGCCCGGCCGTGGCGCATCCGTGGCTGCTATGGCCGCTGCTGGCGCTGATGGGCGGCGTGATGGGCGGTCTCTACACGCTGGCGATGGCCCTGCTGGGCCAGAGCTTCAAGGGCTCGGAGATGGCCGCCGCCGCCACCGGTTTCGTCGTGGTCTTCGAGATCGGTGCGGTGCTCGGCCCGGCGATCCTCGGCGGCGGCATCGACCTGTTCGGCGCGGCGTCGCTGCCATGGCTCAGCATGGTGCCGCTGCTCGCCCTCCTGGCGGTCGCACCGAGGCTGCGTGCGCCCGTCGCTTGACAGGGGCGGGGCGGTCCCTATGTTCCGCGCACCTTTGCGATCGCCTCCCCAGGAACGGCTACCATGGCCAAGCCAGCTACGGTTCTCATCAAGCTCGTCAGCACGGCGGGCACCGGGTACTTCTACACGACCAAGAAGAATCCCCGGAACACCACCGAGAAGATGACCTTCCGGAAGTACGATCCGAAGGCTCGCAAGCACGTCGAGTTCAAGGAAGCCAAGATCAAGTGAGCCGGCGGGCCGACGCAGGCCCGCCCCGCCGATCGAACGGACAGGCCCGCGCTCGTCGCGGGCCCTTCGTTTTGGGTCGTTGGCGATTGAACGATTGCGCAATAAACTGCTAGTCTGATCGCCTCATAGTTGAGAGTGAGGCCGGCGTGCGCAGGCTGGCTGGATTGCTGGGTTGGCTCGCCGTGGGTGCCCTGAGCGCCACGGCCGTGGTCGCGGCCGAGCTGACGCAGGCACTGGCGCCGATGCCGCTGGTGCTGAAGGATGGACGGGTGGCGCGGGTCACCGTCCACGCAATTCCCTTCGAAACCGGTGCCGAGCGCCTAGACGCGCCGACGCGCGAAGCGCTCGACGCGCTGGCCCGCAGCCTCGCCACCGACTGCTTCCTGACCGCCCAGGCCATCGGCCATGTCGAGCCCGGCCCCGGCAGCGATGGCGACACGCTGGCGGCGCACCGGCTCGCCCGCGCCCGCGCCGACCGCGTCCAGGCCGAGCTGGTCGGCGCCGGCCTGCCGGCCCCCGCCATCGCCAGCGTCTGGGACTGGCAGTTCGCGCTGCGCGCGGCCCAGGTGACGTTGTGGGTGTTCCGTCTCACCGAGGGCGACGACTGCGACGGCAAGAACCTGGCCCAGGTGCCGACGCCGCCGGCCCGTGCCGAGCCCGAGCCTGAGCAAGACCGAGCGGCGGCGGCGACGCCGGCTGCGGGCAAGGCCCCGCCCTTGCCCAAGAAGCCGAAACCGCCCGATCCACCGCGCGCCGAGGCGCCGCCGCCCGAACCTGCGGCAGGGCCTCCGGCCGGTCCGCCGGCCGGGTCGCTGGCGCTGGCCTTCGATGCGGACAACAGCTTCCTGCCGGACGGAGCGGCAGCGCAGCTCGAGGCGCTGGCCGCAGGGCTCGATCGGGCGCGGCGCTGGGAGGTGGTGCTGGCGGCGGCCGTGGCGCCCGGAGCGAAGGACCAGAAGGCGCGGGACTTCGCCCGCTGGATCGCCGAGCGGCGAATGGCCCGCGTCGCCGAGGTCCTCGACCGTGCCGGCCCGGGCCGCAACCTGCGCATCCGCCAGCAGCTGCTGCCGGACGACGCCTCGCGCCAGGTCACGGTGACCGTTCGCCCCGCGGCGTGACCGGCCGCGCGGCGCCGCCTATAACGGCGCCAGCAGCACGGGGGGCGCGGTGAGACAATACGCCATCGGGGTGGACCTCGGCGGTACCAAAATCGAGGTCGTGGCCCTCGACCGGGATGGGCGAGAGCTGCAGCGGGTCCGCCGGCCGACGCCGCGCGGTTCCTACGAGGGCACGCTCGACGCGATCCGCGACCTCGTCGCCGAGGTCGAGAAGGCGCTGGGCGAGCGGGCGACGGTCGGGGTCGGGCATCCGGGGGCAATCTCGCCGGCGACCGGGCTGATCAAGAACGCCAATTCGACCTGGCTCAACGGCCGCAAGCTGGACAAGGACCTCATCGCCAAGCTCGACCGGCCGGTGGCCCTGGCCAACGATGCCAATTGCCTCGCCCTGTCCGAGGCAACGGACGGTGCCGGCGCCGGCGCCCAGGTGGTCTTCGCGGTCATCCTCGGCACCGGTGTCGGAGGTGGCGTCGTCGTCGGCGGCAAGGTGGTTGCCGGGGCCAACGCCATCGGCGGCGAATGGGGCCACAACCCGCTGCCGACGCCGCGTGAGGACGAGCGGCCGGGCCCGGCCTGCTATTGTGGCCGGTACGGCTGCATCGAGACCTGGCTGTCGGGGACCGGCCTCGCCGACGACTACCGCCGTACCTACGGCGAGGCGTTGCCGTCGCCGGAGATCGTCAAGCGGGCCGCCGCCGGCGACCATGCCTGCGACTGGGCGCTCAACGCCTATGAGGATCGGCTGGCCCGTGGGCTCGCCACCATCATCAACGTGCTGGACCCGGACGTCATCGTGCTGGCGGGCGGCATGTCCAACGTCGAGCGGCTCTACAAGAACGTGCCACCGCGCCTCGTCCGCTACGTGTTCTCCGACCATGTCGCCAACCGGCTGGTGCCGGCGATGCATGGTGACAGCACCGGGGTACGCGGGGCCGCCTGGCTAGGGCGGGACACGGCTCAGTTCTGAGGACGGCCGTGCGTCCGTGTCGCATCCGCTGCCGGCATCCGAAGGTTGTGCGACACCGTAGAATGCGCACCTGAAGCGGCACAGCCGCCGGAGATCGCGATGAACCCCGTAGCCTTCCTGCTGATCTGCGCCATGCTGGCGACGGCGACGGTGCTGCTCATCGGCATCTTCGGCTTCATCCACGGCGGCAGCTTCAACACGCGCTACGGCAACAAGCTGATGCGCGCCCGCGTCGCCCTGCAGTTCGTTGCCGTCGTGCTGCTGGGCCTGCTCCTGATGTCGCAGCATTGAGGCGTCGATGGTCGTCCTGAGCCGCATCTACACGAAGGGTGGCGACCAGGGGAAAACGTCGCTCGGCGACGGCACCCGCGTCGCCAAGCACACCGCCCGTGTCTCTGCCTACGGCACCGTCGACGAGGCCAATGCCACCATCGGCCTCGCCCGCCAGCACACCGGGGGCGACGCCGATGCCATGCTCGGGCGGATCCAGAACGACCTGTTCGACCTCGGGGCCGACCTCTGCCGCCCCGGACACGACTTCGAGGATGCCAAGGCGCTTCGCATCCGCGAGAGCCAGGTCGAGCGGCTCGAGCGCGAGATCGATGGCATGAACGCCGAGCTGCAGCCGCTGACCTCCTTCGTCCTGCCGGGCGGCACCGCGGCCGCCGCGGCGCTGCACCTCGCCCGCACCGTCACCCGCCGGGCCGAGCGGCTCGTCGTGGAGCTGTCCGAGGCCGAGGCGGTGAACCCGGCGGCGATCCGATACCTCAACAGGTTGTCGGACCATCTCTTCGTCATGTCGCGCTGGCTGAACGACGGAGGACGGCGGGACGTCCTCTGGGTCCCGGGCGCCAACCGGTAGCCTGTCAGACCATCAGCCTTGCCGTCCCGTCCAATTGACAAGGCCGGGAGCGGGACCTATGCGTCTTGTGCGCTGCACAATAGGGCCTTCGGCCACCCCTTTCCGGTGATGGCCTCTCGCTAACAAGGTTGCGCCGATGAAGATCCTCGTCCCGGTCAAACGGGTGGTGGACTACAACGTGAAGATTCGCGTTCGCGCCGACGGCACCGGCGTGGACACGGCGAACGTCAAGATGTCCATGAACCCCTTCGACGAGATCGCCAACGAGGCGGCCATCCGGCTGCTCGAGGCCGGGGTGGCGAGCGAGGTCATCGCGGTCTCGATCGGCGAGGCCAAGTGCCAGGAGACGTTGCGGACCGCCCTGGCGATGGGGGCCGACCGCGCCATCCATGTCGAGGCGCCGGCCGACGTGCAGCCCCTGGCCGTGGCCAAGATCCTGAAGGCGTTGTGCGAGCGCGAGCAGCCCGGGCTGGTGATCCTCGGCAAGCAGGCGATCGACGACGACAGCAACCAGACCGGCCAGATGCTGGCGGCCCTGCTCGGCTGGGGCCAGGCGACCTTCATCTCCAAGCTGGCCATCGACAACGGCAACGCCGTGATCTCCCGCGAGGTCGACGAGGGCATCGAGAACCTGGTGGTGAAGCTTCCGGCGGTGCTGACCGTCGACCTGCGCCTCAATGAGCCGCGCTACGCCAGCCTGCCCAACATCATGAAGGCCAAGAAGAAGCCGATCGACGTCGTGAAGCCGGCCGATCTCGGCGTCGATGTCACGCCGCGCCTGCAGTACCTGAAGGTCGAGGAGCCGCCGAAGCGGCAGTCGGGCATCAAGGTCGGCTCGGTCGACGAGCTCGTCGGCAAGCTCAAGCAAGAAGCCCAGGTGATCTGATGACCGCGCTCGTTCTGGCCCAGCACGACAACGGCGAGCTCGCCAAGGCCACGCTGCACGCGGTCACTGCCGCCAGCCAGCTCGGTGTCCCGGTCCACCTGCTCGTCGTCGGCAAGGATGTCGGCGGCGTCGCCGCCCAGGCCGCCGCGGTCGCCGGTGTCGCCAAGGTGCTTCACGCCGACGCCGAGGTCTTCGCCAACCCGGTCGCCGAGGATCTGGCCGCACTGATCGTCGGCCTGGCCGATGGCTACAGCCACCTGCTGGCGGCCTCGACGACCACTGGCAAGAACGTGATGCCACGGGTCGCGGCGCTGCTCGACTCGGCCCAGGTCAGCGACATCGTCGAGGTGCTCGGCCCCGACACCTTCAAGCGGTACATTTACGCCGGCAATGCCCTGGCGACGGTGAAGAGCCTCGACGCCAGGCGGGTCATCACGGTGCGGACGACGGCCTTCGCGGCTGCCGCCGCCGAGGGCGGCTCGGCCGAGGTGGTCAGTGCCGCCGCCGTAACGGCCGCCGGCCTCGCCACCTTCACCGGGCGCGACGTCACCCGCTCCGAGCGGCCGGACCTGACCAGCGCCCGCATCGTCGTCTCCGGCGGCCGCGGCATGGGCTCGGGCGAGAACTTCAAGGTCATCGAGGCCCTGGCCGATGTGCTGGGCGCCGCTGTCGGCGCCTCGCGCGCGGCCGTCGACGCCGGTTTCGTCCCGAACGACTACCAGGTCGGCCAGACCGGCAAGGTCGTGGCGCCCGATCTGTACATCGCGGTCGGCATCTCCGGTGCCATCCAGCACCTCGCCGGCATGAAGGACAGCAAGGTCATCGTCGCCATCAACAAGGACGAGGAGGCGCCGATCTTCCAGGTCGCCGACTACGGCCTTGTCGGCGACCTCTTCAAGATCGTGCCCGAGCTGACCGAGTCGGTTCGCCGCGCCAAGGCCTGAGACGAGACGGAGCCCTTCCTGCCCATGGCGACCTACGCGCAGCGCGACTATCCGCCGATCCCCGAGATCCGCACCATCGGCGTCATCGGGGCTGGCCAGATGGGGGGCGGAATCGCGCACGTCGCCGCCGTGTCCGGCTACGACGTCCGGCTCGTCGACGTCTCGCCGGAGCAGCTGGCCGGCGCCCTGCAGCGCATGGCCGGCCTGCTCGACCGCCAGATCGCCAAGGGCCAGACGACCGAGGACGCCAAGGCCGAGGCCATGGCGCGGATCCGCACCGGTACCGACAACGAGCTGTTCGGCGACTGCCACCTGGTCATCGAGGCGGCCACCGAGAACGAGAAGGTCAAGCACCAGATCTTCGAGAAGCTGCTGCCGAGCCTGCGCCCGGACGCGCTGATCGCCTCGAATACCTCGTCGATCTCGATCACCCGGCTGGCGGCCAAGACCGACCGGCCGGAGCGCTTCATCGGCATGCACTTCATGAACCCCGTGCCGGTCATGAAGCTGGTCGAGCTGATCCGCGGCATCGCCACGGAAGAGGATACCTACCAGGCGATCAAGGCGCTGTCCGAGAAGCTCGGCAAGACCGCGGTCACGGCCGAGGACTTCCCGGCCTTCATCGTCAACCGCGTGCTGCTGCCGATGATCAACGAGGCAGTCTACACGCTCTACGAGGGCGTCGGTACGGTCGAGAGCATCGACACGGCGATGCGGCTGGGTGCCAACCACCCGATGGGTCCGCTGCAGCTGGCCGACTTCATCGGCCTCGATACCTGCCTTGCCATCATGCAGGTGCTGCACGACGGCCTCGCCGACAGCAAGTACCGGCCCTGTCCGCTGCTGGTGAAGTACGTCGAGGCCGGCTGGCTGGGCCGCAAGGCCAAGCGCGGCTTCTACGACTATCGCGGCGAGACGCCCGTCCCGACCCGCTGAACCCTTACCGCGAGCCGGCGGCAGCGCTCAGTGCAGCGTGATGCCGTCGTCGCGTCCGGCGCCGAGGCCGCTGCCGGCCTCCTCGATGCCGTAGAATGCCCTGAGCAGCCGCTGGACGGCGTCGGAACCCAGCGAGAAGCGATCGTCGCGGCGCTGGACGATCCCGCCCTGCCGGAGGCTTTCGAGCAGGGGCGCCAGGCACGTCTCCGTCCGCCCGCAGCGCCTTGCCAGCTCGCCGATGGCGGACGGACCACCCTGAAGCTCGAAGAGGACGCGCAAGCCGAGCTCGTTGCCGAGCAATTCGGCGAGCTCCGCCACCGCCAACGTTTCCTCGATCCCTGAGATGCGACGCATATAAGTAACTGCCAAATTCCAGGCGCGGCAATCTAGTGGGCGGCTGTATGGATGACTGTCGACCGCGCGTCCAGCCTGGCGATCATGTCAAATGTGTAATCCCATTGACGCCTTTTCGGCCTAGATCTCTTCGTCAGGAATGTTCAGCAACAGGCCGCAGGCCTTGCAATGGACCGCATCGGCATCGTGACGCTGCAGGCCGCAGCGGGGGCAGGGATGGCGGACCTTGCCGCCAGGGCGGAACACGGCCTGGGCGAGGCGGAAGAACAGCGAGATGCCGATCAGCATGATCGCTATCGACAGCAGCCGTCCGCCGGTGCCGACGAGCGTGATGTCGCCGAAGCCGGTGGTCGTCAGCGTCACCACGGTGAAGTAGAGGGCGTCGAGAAAGTCCGCGATCTCCGGGTTGGCGGCGTGCTGCGTCACGTAGACCACCGAGGCGACGAGCAGCATGAAGACGATGAGGTCGAGAGCCGCCTTCAGGATGTCCTCGTGGCGGCGGACGACGGCGAAGCGCCGCTTCAGCTGGCCCAGCACATTGTAGGAGCGCAGCAGCCTGACCGTGCGCAGGACCCTGAGGAAGGCGAGGTTGTCGCCCAGCAGGAAGCCGACGAACAGGGACGTGATGACGGCCAGGTCGATCATGGCCGAGGCATTGTCCAGGTACGCCATGGGCTGGCGATGCGCTGCCATGCGCCCGAGGAACTCCAGCAGCAGAAGGACGCCGAGGCTGAAGTCGACGAGGCGCATCCATGGCGCTTCGGCGATGAAGGTGGTGGCGAGGAAGTAGCCGATTGCCGCGAAGTCGAGAGCCAGCAGCCCGGCCTGGAAGGCGACCGACGACGGCCGGTGTCCGTAGAACAGCTGGCGCAGGATGATGCGCAGGCGGCCGAGGTCTTCGGTCGGTTCGAGCATGCTCCGGCAGTCCCGCGTCGCGGCCGGACCGTCCCGGAAGGCGACCGGACCAAGCTAGCACGCCGGCACGGCCCGCCGCGACGGCGCGGACGAGCGGCACGAACGCATGGGCCAAGCCCGCCGCCGCCTGCTGCCAGCGACCGAATTGTCTGCCACCATACAGTCAACAGGCTCGGGGTGTCGCGTCATCGTGACGGGGATGGAGGATCCGGCAGACGCAGGTCGGCGTGTCCGGCTGGCGCTGCTCTCGATCCGTGACAATGCGAAGCTGGCGAGGTCGTTCGCCAACGGCGCCGCCGCCCCGACGCTCGCGGCGGACCGGCGCTCGGCCTACGCGGTGATCCGGGCGCTGCAGCTGGTCGCCCGGGCCGCCCGCCGGCTGCCCCAGGACCTTTGCGAGCGGCATCCGGACGTGCCATGGAGCGCGGTCCGCGCAGCCGGCAACGTCGACGGCGTGGCCAGCGATCTGCAGGAGGCGCATCACCTGCTGGAGACCCTGTCGACCACCCTGCCCGCGCTCCTGCGGGCGGTCGAGGCGGAACTGGCGACCGGCCGTTCCGGCCAGCCCGGGGGCTGAGGCCGGTGCCCATCCGACCCGAGCTCCGCTTCCTCTACCCGATCGACTGGCCGCAGATCAGCCGCTGGGTTCGCTTCGTGCGGGCCAAGGGGCGATGCGAGATGTGCGGACGCCCGCACGGTGCCATCGTCAGGCATCTCGGGGACGGCCGCTGGTGGGACGAGACCGCCGGCTGCTGGCGGGACGGACAGGGCCGCCGGATCCGGCTGCCCGCGACAGCCTGCACGTTGCCATCGGCCACCACGCGCGTGGTGCTCGCCGCCGCCCATCTCGATCACGACCCGAGCCATTGCGGCCCGCGGCACCGCAACCTGCGAGCCCTCTGCCAGCGCTGCCACATGCTCCACGACCGGCCGGAGCACCGCCGGCGCATCCGCCAGACCCTGCTCCGCCGCCGCGCCAGCGGCGACCTGTTCCTGGGGCCCTACCGGGATTGAGGCGAGGCGCGCAGCATCATGCCGGCACGATTGGCGCCGGCGCCGCGATCTTGCGGATGCCGCCGTCGTACTTGGTCAGGAGGTAGATCTCGCCGTCGGCGCCCTGGCCGAAGCGCAGGTCGACGCGGCCGCCGCTGCCGATGACCGTCGCCAGGGTCACGGGCGTGCCGGCACGAAGCAACGTGAGTTCCTGCAGGTTCGCCTGCTGACCCTGGACGAGGCTTGCCAGCGGCACGTGGAAGATGCGCCCGTTGACGAGGTCGCCGCAGAGATAGTGGCCATAGAGCGCCGGTACGGCGGAGCCGCGATAGACGAAGCCGCCGCAGATGGCGGACTTGTAGCCCAGCGCACCCGTGACCGGTCGCGACAATCCTTCCTGATGGCTGTACTGCGCCACCGGATAGGTGAGGCCGTAGGCCGCATCCTCGGGCGGCAGGGCATAGAGCTGTTCCGGCTGGTCGCGAACGAAGGCAAAGGTTCCCTCGCGCAAGGGCCAGCCGTAGTTGGCGCCGCGCGCCAGGAGGTTGACCTCCTCGATCTGCCACTGGCCGATGTCGCTGAGGATGCCGGTGCCGGTGACCGGGTCGAAGCACAGGTTCTGCGGATGGCGCAGCCCGAAAGCCCAGACCAGCGGCCCGGCGCCGCCGGTCTGGGGAAAGGGATTGCTGGGTGGCGTTCCGAAGCGCCTGGTCCCGACCCTGAGCGGATTCAGGCGCAGGACCTTGCCGAGCGGTGCGGTCAGGTCCTGCGCCTGATCGTAGGGGTCGCCGTAGGATGTGTTGCTGCCGCCGTCGCCCGTTGTCACGAACATCTTGCCGTACTCGCTGGTGCCCGGCACCGCGGTACGATTGAACATCAGCTGATCGACGGTGTGGTCGATGTTCCACAGAGCGATACGGACCACCTCGCGCCGCGACTTGGTGTAGACGTTCGGGGGGTCGGACGCGTCAACCGACCATTCGGCGATCACGGCATCCAGGATCGCCGGATAGGAGCCGGCAAGCACGGTGACGCCCGCCGGCCGGCTCTCTATCGTTTCGGTCGAGACCGTGAAGAACTTGCGAAAGCCGGGCTGTCCGCCCCGCGCAAAGTCCGGATGGAAGGCGAAGCTCCGCAGTCCGATTTGCGATTGCGAAAAGATGAAGCTGGATCCCCGCAGCTTTGCCAGATCCAGGAACTTGGTCACTGCGCCGGTCGCGGCGTGAATTCGCCAGATCTTGCCGCGCGCATCGTTGCAATACAGGTAGGGTCGTCCGTCGCCGGCGTCGTGCAGGAAATTCAGGTTGGCGTAAGGGCTGGTCCGGCTCGTTCGCGGCGGCGTGGCGAAGTCGACGACCTCGACAGCCACGCCGCTCGGCTGAATCGACGCAAGCGGGTTCTGTGGAATTGGCAGGCCTTCGTCGGCCTCGTCCGCAGCGGCGCCCGGCACGCGAGCCCATACGCCGGCTCCAAAGCCGGCCACGGTTCCGGCTAGCAGACGGCGGCGTAGCATCGGCAAAGACTCCGAAGTTGAGCGCCAGTCCTACCAATATCTCGCATTGAGTACAATTGATCCGGCTCGTCATGATTAGCACGCAAAGGTAGAAATGCTGAGCTTCAAGCAATGCCGCAATGGCTTGCCCTTGACGCGACATTGCCCTGCGGCTCAAGGCTTCCATCGTCATCCGTGCGAGTAGTGACTTTCCATGAGCGAAGCTTGATTTTGCTGGGTTGCAAGAGCCGCATGGTTGAATACGACGACATGCTCTTCGATTGAATACCCATTGACCTGACGTCAACCGTGCAGACGCCAGTCCGCGTAAGACGCCTCCGTTCGCTGACGTCAACCTAGGAGTTGCAGCACATACCTTTGACGGGTATGGTCAGGAGATCGCTGGCCCGAACCTGGGCCAGCACGGGAAGCGGCCGATGCTCGCACATCCGAGATCGCGCTTTGTGCACCTGCGGCTCAATTCTGGTGTGGGGGCGACGGGTGCGCCGCGCGTGCCACCGTGAGGTGACCAGGTTCGGATTCCGATCGCCCCGGCCAGCAGCAGATCAGTCGTGATGCCCATGAAAAAGCGCGCAAGAAAGAGTCAGCTCCGCGAGGCCGCCCTCCGGCGCCAGCCCCTCGCCGGCTACCCGATTCCGCCGCACCCGATGTCGATCGAGGAGGCGGACACCTACCTCGCCAGCGACCCGATCCATTGCCTGCTGTGCGGGCGGACCTTCCGCTCGCTCGGGCGGCACCTGCGCTACACCCACGCGCTGGAGACGGACGCCTACCGCGAGCTGTACGGTTTGCCCTATTCGGTCGGGCTGGCCAGCCCGTCGACCCGCAAGCGCTTCGCCGAGGTGATGAAGGCGCGAGCCCTGGCCACCCGGCCCCGACGCGGGCGCAAGGCCTCCGCCACCCGCGTCTTCAAGCCGCTCGAGCTGCGCGGCAAGGAGCGCAAGTCGCACTATCAGCGCCTGCGCGCGATGCAGCGCCTGAACGAGGTCAACGGCCTCCCGCCGGGATTCCAGTTCGGCAAGGAGCATCTGCAGACCTTCGTGGCACGGGTCCTGACCGGGCGGACCTTCCGCGAGGTCGCCAAGGATCCCGACATGCCGAGCCTGCCTTGGGTCAGGATCGCGTTCCAGCACTGGCCGGAGGTCCGCGAGTCGTTCGAGACGGGCGTCGAGAGCCTGCCTTTCCCGGTGCAGGCGAAGCTCAACCGGCTGGGCAGCCGCTTCGCCAAGGCGGTACTCGACCTGCGCGCGCGGGGGCTCAGCATCCGGGTCATCGCCCAGATGCTGGGCGTCACGCTGATGTCGGTCCATGCCCGCATCGCCGAGGATCGCAAGCGTCAGGCCGCAGCGGCGCCGCCACCGGTAGCGGCAACCCGCAAGCCGCCATCGACACGGCCACGGCACGCCGTCGGCTGACGCCTCCCGGCAGGCACACGCTAGCGACGGTAGGACGGGTGCCAGAAGGTGAAGCTGCGCTCGACCAGGGCGAGAAGCCCGTAGAAGGCCGAACCGGCGACTCCGGCGGCGACGATGGTGGCCCAGACCAAGTCCAGGTTCATCTTGCCGACCTCGGTGGAGATGCGGAAGCCCATGCCGACGATGGGGGTGCCGAAGAACTCGGCCACGATGGCACCGATCAGCGCCAGCGTGCTGTTGATCTTGAGCGCATTGAAGATGAACGGCAGCGCCGTCGGCAGCCGCAGCTTGAGCAGGGTCGCGAGCTCGCCGGCGGCGTAGGAGCGCATCAGGTCGCGCTCGATCCGACCGGCGGCGGCGAGGCCGGCCACAGTGTTCACGAGCATCGGGAAGAAGGTCATCACCACGACGACGGCGGCCTTGGACTGCCAGTCGAAGCCGAACCACATCACCATGATCGGGGCGATGCCGACGATCGGCAGGGCGGCAACGAGGTTGCCGAGCGGCAGGAGCCCGCGCTGCAGGAACGGGATGCGGTCGGCGACGATGGCGACGACGAAGCCGGCGGCGCAACCCATGGCCCAGCCCGGCACGACGGCGCGGACGAAGGTCTGGACGAAGTCGGCCGCCATCATCGGCAGATGCGTGGCGATCGCCGTTCCGACCATCGTCGGCGCCGGCAGCAGGACGCGCGGAATGCCGAAGCCGGCGACCACGGCCTCCCAGACGAACAGGATGCCGAGGCCGAACAGGGCAGGGACCAGCAGCACGGCCCGGCCACTCTCGCCGGCGATAGCTTCCATGCCGCGCCAGGCGAGCAGCACCAGACCAATGACGTAGATCCACAGGCCGACGGCCGAGGCGCCGACGGCCTGCCCTTGCGCGAGCAGTTGCAGCACCGCGGCGGAGCCGGCGAGGACACCGACGGTGATGGCAAGACCGGGCGCGATGCCGGGGCGCGAGGGAACCAGCACCGCCGCGAGGGGGGCGAGCACCGCCAGGGCCAGCGCCTGCGGCCAGTCGAACCACCAGCCGAGCGAGCCCAGTGGCAGCAGCAGGCCCGCCACCGTCAGGATGAGCGCCCAGCCGGCGGCCGGTGCGGTCATGCCGGCCACGCCTCGCGGCGCCAGGCATGGTCCCAGAACATCCACTCGTAGCGGCTGGCGATGACGTAGACTTCGGCCATCTCCGCCCGCTCCCGCGGCGATGCCAGCTCGTGCGCCGCGTCGGTCAGCGCCAGGATCTCGCGGACCTGGTCGCCGAATGCCTCGTCGGCATAGGTGTCGATCCATTTCTGGTAGGGATTGGGCTTTCGCGCGATCTCCAGCAGATGGCGGCCGACCTCATAGTAGATCTGGAAGCAGGGCAGCACCGCCGCGACGCCTGGGGCGTAGCCGCGCATGAAGGCGCCGGCGACGAGGAAGTCGCCATAGGCACGGCAGGTGGGCGAGGGCGAGGTCGCGGCGAACGCGCCGGCATCAATGCCGAAGGCCGCGAAGTACTCGTCGTGCAGGGCGCGCTCGACGACGATGGCGTCGTGTGCGGCCTTGCCCAGCCTGGCCTGGGCCTCGGCTGCCGGCGCCTTGGCCGCGACCGTCGCCAGGGCCCGGCTGAACAGGGCCAGGTAGTGGGCGTCCTGGAGGAGGTAGAACTCGAAGGCGTCGCGCGGCAGCGTGCCATCGGCGAGGCTGCGGTTGAACGGCAGGTCGAGGATCCGGCCGTAGAGGGGGGCGATCTCGGCCCACATGCGGTCGGTGAAGCGGCTCAAGGCTGGGCTCCCATGCGATGACGGACGATGCGCTCGACAAGGCCTACGAGCCAGACGAGCACCGCCGCCAAGATGGATGCCATGACCAGCGCCGCCCAGATCTGGACGGTCTGGCCGTAGTAGGAGCCGCTGAGCAGCCGGGCCCCCAGCCCTTCGCTGGCGCCGGTCGGCAGCTCGCCGACGATGGCGCCGACGACACTGATCGCCACCGCCACCTTCAGGCCGGTGAACAGGAACGGCACCGAGGACGGCCAGCGCAGCAGCCACATCACCTGCGATTCGGACGCGTTCCAGCTGCGCATCAGGTCGAGCTGCAGCGGGTCGGGCGAGCGCAGGCCCTTCACCATGCCGATGGTGACCGGGAAGAAGCCGAGATAGGTGCTGATCAGCGCCTTGGGCACGAGGCCGGTGATACCGATCGCTGCCAGCACCACGATAATCATCGGTGCTATGGCGAGGATCGGGATCGTCTGCGAGGCGATGATCCACGGCATCAGCGACCGCTCGAGCGTCCTCACGCGGACGATGGCGACGGCGAGCGCCACGCCGAGCAGCCCGCCGAGGACGAAGCCGACCACCGCCGAGGAGATCGTGACCCAGGAATGGTAGACCAGCGACCGCTTCGAGGTGACGCTGGTCTGCAGGACCGTCTTGTCGAGCTCGGCGATGACCTGGTGCGGCGCCGGCAGGACCGGGCGCTCCATCGCCCAGGCGTCGGCCACCAGCTCCTGCGTCGTCCACGCACGGTTCTCGCGGCCGTAGCGATCGATCAGCTGCGGTGCGTTCAGGTAGATCGCGAAGCCGTACCAGAGCACCATCAGCGCCGCGACCACGGTGGCCACCGGCAGCACGCGGCCGGCGGCGGCACGGGCGAGCAGCCCATCCGCCGGCGGCGAGGCGAGCGTCGGCTCCAGCGTGGCCATGCGATGCGGCGGCTCCCTTCGGACGGGCGAGCGCTACCCGCTCGGCGGGGGGCTGTCCAGACCGGGTCCGGCCGATTGTGCGCGACGCGGCACCGGAGCACATTGGGGCCGCCATGACCAAGCCGCCGGCCGTCGACGATGCCGAGCTGTCGGCAACCCTGCTCGACCAGCTCGAGGTCGGCCTCTGCGTCTACGACGCCGAGGATCGCGTCGTGCGCTGGAACGGCACCTATCTCGCCTTCTTTCCCGAACAGGCCGGAGTGCTTGCGCCGGGCGTCTCCTATGCGGCGACGCTGCGCCGGTTCTTCGCCAGCAACCTGCCGCCGTCCGAGCTGGCCAATCTCGAACGGCATGTCGCCGCCGGCGTGAACCGGCATCGCACGCAGCGCGTCCCGTTCGTCTTCCAGCGCAAGAACGGCCGATGGCTGAAGGTCGTCTCGCTGCCGACGCCGGACGGCGGCCGGATCCGGATGTGGCGCGACGTCACTGTCGAGCACGGCGTCGACGGCCTGCCGAAGGCGGCCCAGGCGGTGGCGGCACTCGATGTCGGCTACGCCGTCTTCGACGCCGACGGGCGATTCGTCACCGCCAACAAGCGCTACCAGGAGCTGTTCCCGGACATCGGCGACCTGGTCCAGCCCCAGGCGAGCTATCCCGAGCATCTGCTGCGCATCGCCGAAGGCGCGCGGCCCGAGCATGGTGCCAGCACGCTGCGTCAGCTGGCGCAGCGGGAGCGGGCGACGGCGGAGCCGGTCAGTCTGCCCTGGCTCTTCGGCTGTTCCGACGGCACCTGGCTGCAGCTCGAGGAGCGTGTCGGCGAGGACGGCAGCCTCGTCGCGATCTGGGCCGATGCCACCCGCCAGGCCGAGGCCGAGGCGCGCATCCGCCGCCTCGAGAGCTATCTCCACGATGCCGTCGAAGGCATTCCGCAGGCGCTGCTGCTGTTCGATGCCGAACAGCGACTGGTCGTCGCCAACCGGCGGCTCGCGCTGGTCGTGCCCGAGCTTGCCGCCGCCCTGCACGAGGGGGCACCGCTCGACAGCTTCAAGGCGTGGCGGGCCAGCCTGAAGGCGGCCTCCGACGGGGCGGACCTGCTGCAGCGCCTCGACGAACCCCACGCCGCCGAGGAGATCGAGCTGGGACAAGGCCGCTGGCTGGGCGTTGAGTCGCTGCGCACGCCGGCCGGCGACCTGCTCGTGCTGATCGCCGACATCTCGCACGACAAGGCGGCGCAGGCAGAGCTGCAGCGGCAGCGCGAGGCCATGCACCAGTCCGAGAAGCTGGCGGCGATGGGCTCGCTGCTGGCGGGCGTGGCACACGAGCTGAACAATCCGCTGTCGATCGTCGTCGGCCGTTCGGCGCTCCTGCAGACGGCGAGCTCCGACCCGGCCATCATCGGCCAGGCCCGGACCATCGCCGACGCCGCCAACCGGTGCGCACGGATCGTCCGGACGTTCCTCGAGCTGGCCCGGCAGCGGCCGCCGGCACGCCGCTCGGTCGACCTCGGCGTATTGGTCGGCGAGACGCTGACGCTGCTGAGTTACGGCCTGCGGGCAGCCGGCGTGACGGTGACCTCGCAGCTCGCCGAGGACCTGCCGGGCCTCTGGGCCGACCCGGACCAGCTGGCGCAGGTGCTGATCAATCTCGTCGTCAACGCGCAGCAGGCGCTGGGCCAGCGAGCGGACGACCGGCGGCTCGACGTCGTGGCGCAGCGTGGCGCCGACGGCGGCATCGAGATCCGCGTGGCCGACAACGGCCCGGGGCTCGATCCGGCTGTCCGCAAGCGCTTGTTCGAGCCCTTCTTCACCACCAAGCCGGTCGGCGAGGGCACCGGTCTGGGTCTGGCCATCAGTCTCGGCCACGTCCGTGCGCATGGCGGAACCATCGACATCGAGACGACACCGGGCGGTGGCGCGACCTTCGTCGTCCGCCTGCCGCTGGCACCCGCCCCCGAGCTTCAGGCGGCAGCCGCCGCCGAGCCGGCGTCCCCATCCGTCCGGCGACGGGTGCTCATCGTCGACGACGAGCCCGAGATCGCGGATCTCCTGCACGACATCCTGCTCGCCGACGGCCATGACGTCGCCGTCGTCACCGGCGGTGGCGAGGCGCTGGACCGGCTCACGGCCGAACGCTTCGACCTCGTGGTCAGCGATCTCACCATGCCCGGTCTGGACGGCGCCGGCCTGTGGCAGGCCGCCCGCGAGCGCGACCCGAAGGCTCCGCCCTTCATCTTCCTGACCGGCGACAGCCTGCGCCTGGACCGGGCGGCAGGCCTGCGCGATGCCGGCTGTCCCCTGCTGGAGAAGCCGTTCGAGCCAGCCGACATCCGCAAGATCGTGCGCAACACCCTGGCGTCAGCCATCCGTTAACGCCGCCTTGGCATGTTGGCGGTGTCTGGACGTGCCGTGCCCAGAATAACGCAGCTGCGCCCTCAGGGTGCGCCGACGGAGCCGCAGCGCTGGCGACGCCGGTACTCGCGACCTATGGTCAGGACAGCGTTTGTCCTTCGAGGAGAGCGGTCATCGTCGGCCCGGCCCTACGCTATGCGCAAGGGACATTGCTCCTTGCTGCCGGGCTGGTGGCCACGCTGCTGCTGCCCGAGCCGGCCCGTGCCGCCGACCGGCTCGACCCGGCCCGGCGGTGCCTCGCCATCGTCGGCTATGCCGAGGCCTCCAGCGAGGGCATGAAGGGCATGGCGGCGGTGATCCGCGTCATGCACAACCGCGTGCGCGACCCGCGCTTCCCCGATCATCCCTGCAAGGTCGCCCGGCAGAAGGGCCAGTTCCAGGCGGTCGAGGAATCGGCGCGGATCAAGCGGGCCCTGGCCGCGCCGCACAAGGCCAACCTCGAGCGGGTCCTGCTCGCCGACACCAGCTTCGAGCGGATGATCCTCGACCAGGCGCGACGCCTCGCGTCCGACCGCCGCGTCGCGCGCGGGCCGGACCCGACCGGCGGGGCGCTCTACTTCGTCAATCCGGACATGATGGACCCGAGCCGCTGCCCGTGGTTCGCCAAGCTGAAGCGGACGACGCGGATCGGCGACCACGTCTTCATGCGGCACTACCGCAAGGGCGAGAAGCGCGGCGCTCCGGCGCTCGACTGCCGGACGGTCGGCAAGGGCTGGTACGCGCAGCGTGGCGAAAGTGCCGACGCCGCCCGCGAGCTCGCCCAGGCCTCGATCAAGCCGATCCCGGTGCCCCGTCCACGGCCGACGGTGGTGGCGTCACGCTGAGAGGGCGGCGATGGCGGGGTCGCGGTAGCTGTGACCCTTGCGCAGGCCCTCGCGGACCCGGTGCGCGATCTCGAGGAACGCCGGCGTCTCGCGGATGTCCAGCGGCCGGTCGTCGCCGAGGTCGCAGTCGATAATCTCGAGGATCCGCCCGGGCCGCGGCGACATCACCACGATCCGCGTCGACAGGTAGACGGCCTCGGCGATCGAGTGGGTGACGAACACGCAGGTCTTGGCGGTGCGGCGCCACAGCTGGTGGAGCTGCTCGTTGAGATGGTCGCGGGTGATCTCGTCGAGGGCGCCGAACGGCTCGTCCATCAGCAGCAGCTGCGGCTCGAAGCTCAGGGCCCGGGCGATCGATACCCGCTGCTGCATGCCGCCGGACAGCTGCCAAGGATACTTGTTCTCGAAGCCGGACAGGTTGACGAGCGCGAGGTTGCGGCGCGCCCGTTCCGCCCGCTCCCCGGCCGGAATGTCCATGATCTCGAGCGGCAGCGTGACGTTCCGCTCGACCGTCCGCCACGGGAACAGCGCCGGCGCCTGGAAGATGTACCCGTAGGCGCGGGCCTGCCGGGCCGCATCCGGGGTCATGCCGTTGACGGTGAGGGCACCGGCGGTCGGCCGCTCGAGGTCGGCGATGGCGCGCAACAGCGTGGTCTTGCCGCAGCCCGACGGACCGATCAGCGAGACGAACTCGCCACGGTCGATGGCGAGATCGACCTCGGAGAGCGCGGTGACCGGCCCGTCGCTCGTCGTGAAGACCAGCGACACGCCGCGCGCCGCGATGACCGGATCGCCCGCCGAGCCCTGCGCCATGCCCTGTCCGCTTCCGTCCGCAACCCGCGCGGAGGCTAGACCGGATGCGCCGATCCGCAAACCGTTGTCACAGCAGCAGTTCGGCCAGCCGGTCCGGCATCGACAGGAAGGGCGAGTGGCTGGCCGGCAAGGTTGCGACCTCGAAGGGATTGTCGGGCGTCGCTTCGTCGGCCTCGGCGATCATCCGGTCCTGCAGGGCGATGGGGATCGCCTTGTCCAGGCTGCAGCGGACGTAGCGGCGCGGGATCCTGCCCCAGCGCGCGAGCGTCCCGCGCGCGTCGTCGAGCGCCGACTGCAGCGGATGGTCGGGCATCAGGTAGGCCGAGACGGCCTCGTAGAGTGGCGTCGGCACATCGTTGAAGAACGCCTGCCGGCCGAGCTCGCGCCGGGCCGGGTCGGTGTCGCGCGGGTCGACCCGCACCGCGCCCGTCGTCGCCGGGTCGCCGATCTGCATCGTTTCCGACAACGAGATCCGGTTCTCCGGCAGGGCGTTGTAGGCGGCGGCGCTGCCCAGGCGTACCGGGCAATAGGCGGCGACGTAGACGAGCCGGCGGATCAGCTCCGGCACCTGCTCGGCAGTTCGGGTGATGATCTGGCCGCCGAAGCTGTGGCCGACCAGCACGACCGGTCCGTGGCCGGCAAACCGGCGGACCTGCGCGGCCGTTGCCTCGGCCAGCTCGTCGATCCCCATGCCCGCGACCGGCGAGCGCTCGCTGCGCAGGGCGACCTGGTCGCGTGCCAGGTACGAGGCGGGATAGCGGGCCTGCAGGCCGGTTCCGGGGCGGTCGAGGGCAACGGCGCGATGGCCGCGCTCGACCAGGGCCTCGACGACCGGGCCCCAGGTGGCGCCGGAGTACCAGGCTCCGTGCACGATCAGCACCGTCTGGATCGACAAGGTCCCTCGCTCCGTTCGTTGACCCGTGCGCTCCTGTTAGGACCGCGGCCGTTTCCCGTCGACCGTGCCGTCCGGCACTTCGGCGGGCGTTGCGGCAATGCTAGGCTGGAGGTCGACCGGAGGTTTCCCGTTGCCCCGCAGGCTCGTCGCCATCCTCGCCCTGGACGCCGCCGGCTACAGCCGGCTGATGGGCGAGGACGAGGCCGGCACGCTGGCCGACCTGAAGCGCCACCGCGGCGAGCTGATCGACCCGTGCATCGCGGCGCATGGCGGTCGCCTGGTCAAGGCCACGGGCGACGGGCTCCTGGTCGAGTTCCCCAGCAGCGTCGCGGCGGTGGCCTGCGCCGTCGAGATCCAGCGCGGGATGGACCGGCGCAGCGCCGACCAGCCGGCGGCGCGGCGCATGCTGTTCCGCGCCGGTGTCCAGGTCGGCGACGTCATCGACGACGACGGCGACCTCTTCGGCGATGTCGTCAACGTCGCCGCCCGCCTGCAGGCCCTGGCCGATCCGGGCGGGATCGTCGTGTCCGACGATGTCTGGCGGCAGGTCGACGGACGAATCGCGGCGGACTTCACCGACCGGGGACGGGTCGAGCTCAAGAACATCGCCCGCCCCGTGCACGTCCATGCCATGGCCGGCTCGGCGCCGTCCGACACGGGCCGGCCGGCGCCGCCGCCGACGATCGCCGTCCTGCCGTTCCTCAACCTCGGCGGCGACCCGGCCCAGGCCTATCTCAGCGATGGCATCACCGAGGACATCATCACCGAGCTCAGTCGTTTCCGGCCGCTCGCGGTGATCGCCAGGACCTCGAGCTTCCAGTACCGCGACCGGGCGATGCCGGTGCAGGAGATCGGCAAGGCCCTGAAGGCGGCCTTCATCGTCGAGGGAAGCGTGCGCCGGGGCGGCAGCCGGATGCGGATCACCGGCCAGCTGATCGAGGCGGCGACCGGCCGGCACCTCTGGGCCGAGCGCTACGATCGCGACGCCTCGGACCTGTTCGAGGTGCAGGACGAGGTGGTGCGCAACGTCGCCTTCGCGGTGGCGGCGCGGCTGTCGGACGAGCTGGTGGAGACCGCCCGGCGCAAGCGGCCCGAGGACCTCGTCGCCTACGATTGCTTCCTGCGCGGCAACCGGCTGATGGATGGCCCGCCGGCGGATCGGGAGGCGGCGCGGGTGCTGTTCGAGCAGGCCCGCGCGATCGATCCGGCCTTCGCCCGCGCCTACACCGGGCTGGCCTGGCTCAAGGTCATCGACAGCTTCACGCCGATGCCGCTGCCGGCGATGCGCCAGCTGCTCGACCAGGCAGGCGCACTCGCCGCCACCGCCCTTGCCAGCGATCCCAACGACGCTCGCGTACAATACACGTTCGGCTGGATTCGCTGCCAGCTGGGCGACTTCGTGCAGGGGCGGGTCCATCTCGAGCGGGCAGCCGCCCTCAATCCCAACGACTCGGTCGTGCTGCTCATCACCGCGACGGCGCGGGCGCTGGCGGGCGACCTTGCCGGGGCGCACCTGCTGCTGGCCGACGCCGAGCGGCTCAATCCGATCCTGCCGTCCTGGCATTCCTGGTACGTCGCCCGGATCCTGTTCCTCGAGCGGCGCCATGCCGAAGCCTTGGCGCGCCTCGACACCGGCGGGATCTCGGGGACGCGACAGTCGGCGTGGCGGGCAGCGGCGCTCGCCCATCTCGGCCGATCCGACGAGGCCCGGGAGGAGGGACGGCGCTTCCTCGCCTTGGTCGAGCGGGAGTGGTCGGGCGAGCGACCGGGAGGCCCGGAGGGCTATGGCGAGTGGCTGCTGCACTCGACGCCGCTGCCCGATCCACGCGACCTCGAACACCTGCGCCTGGGGCTGCGCGGCGCCGGCCTTCCCGTCTAGCTCGTCGTCGCGGTCGCATCCGCCCGGCGGACGAGGACGTAGCCGCGACTGCGGTTGTCGTTGTCGCTGTCGGGCGTGTTCATCGCGGCGAAGAGGTCGGCCGTGCGCACCCAGACCGGCGGGTACTTGTAGCGGGCGACATCGAGGATCAGGAACCGGTCGGTCGCGGCGTCATATGCGGCCAGCGGCGAGATGTGGCCGCCCTTCACCTGGTCGAGGGCGGTGCGCAGGTAGTTGACCAGCACCGCCCGGCCGGGCTCGCCGAGATGGGCGCGCGCAGCCTCGCGGAAGGCGTCGACGCTGCTGTCGCTGGCGTGCCGGACCTCCGTCTCGACGCCATGCACCGCCAACAGCGCCCCCAGCTGGTCCACCGTCATGCCGCGCTGGAGGATCGTCGCCCGCGGCCGGATGGCCTCGGTCCGCTCGTCGAGCACGTTGTCCTGGGTGAACATCCGGTAGGGCTCGTAGGCCGGCGTCGTCGGCGCGGGAACGCCCAGGGCATTCAGCACGATGGTCATGCTGGCGACGCCGCAGAAGCTCTGGGTCTCCTGGGTGACGAAGTGGACGCTGAGCGGGACGTAGGCGCGCAGCGCCTCGTCGCCGGCCAGCAGGCGTTCGCCGGCGGGTGACGGCAGGTCGACCAGCCCGCCGGCCGGCGGTGCGGGCGGGGGCGCTGCCGTGCAGGCGGCGAGGAGGACGGCGAAGACGAGGGCGAGCTTACGCATGCGTCCGGGATCCTCCTGCCAGCGCCCAGGCTTGCTGGGCGTCCGTCTCCACGGCACCGGGTCGGGCGGCGCGCAGGCGGCACAGCGCGCCGGTACCGTCCTCGCCGCGCTCGACCATCAGCCGCAAGGCCACCATGCCGGACCGGCCGAGGCCGCCGCGGCAGTGCAGCAGCACGCCGTCGCCACGGTCGAGGATCGCGTGCAGGCCGGCCGAAAGCTCGGGCCAGGACGGGCCCGACGAGCCGTCCGGCGCGCCATAGTCGCGGATCGGCAGGTGGACCCAGGCGATGCCGGTCGCGGCCAGCGCCTCGGGCAGGCCGGCGGCGCCGTGCCGCTCCATCTCCGCGGTCTCCGTCATCGAGACGACGAGCGCCGCACCCCACGCGGCGATGACGGCGACGTCGCCGTCGAGGTCGCCGCCGGTGCCGGGCAGCCGGCTGATGCCGAGGCGACCGCCATTCGGCAGCGGCAGGGTGGCGATGGCGTAGGGCTCGACCATGCGCCGCAGCATGGCAAAGTCGCGGCGACATTGCAGCCCCTCGCGTTCGCCGCTTGCCGGCCCGCCGCTGCTGGCCTACCGCGAGCGTGACGCTCCCGACCGGTTCGCATGACCCCGTACCGCGACTGCTGGCGGCTCGCCTGGCCGCTGATCCTGGCGAACCTGTCGGTACCGCTGCTGGGGCTGGTCGACACCGCCGTGGTCGGCCACCTGCCCGAGCCGCACTTCCTCGCCGCCACGGCACTGGGCGCGCTGGTGATGAGCGTGCTCTACTTCCTGTTCGGCTTCCTGCGGATGGGCACGACCGCCCTCGTCGCGCAGGCGCTCGGGGCGCGCGATGCCGTCGAGCAGCGGGCCGTGCCGATTCGTGCCCTCCTCGTCGCCGGGACCCTCGGGCTCCTGCTGATCGCCCTGAGCCCGCTGGTCCTGTGGGCCTGCGACCTCGTGTTCGCGCCGGCCCCGGCCGTGGCCGAAGGGCTGCGCACCTACGTCCTGATCCGGATTTTCGGCGCCCCCGCCGCGCTCGGCAGCTTCGTCGCGCTCGGCTGGTTCCTCGGCGTGCTCGACTCGCGGCGGCCGCTGCTGCTGCTCGTGCTGACCAACGCCATCAACGCCGCCCTCGCGATCGGGCTGGTCTGGGGACTGGGTCTGGGCGTTGCCGGCGCGGCGACCGCGACCCTGATCGCCGAGCTCGCCGGCTTCGCCGCCGGCGTCGCCCTCGTCCTGCAGCGCTGGCGCGGCCTGCCCTGGCCGCCGCGGTCCGCCGTCCTGCAGCGCAGCCGCTTCGTCCGCCTGCTGGTCGTCAACCGCGACCTGTTCCTGCGCAGCCTGATGCTCGAGACGGTGTTCGTCGCCTTCTCGGCGCTGGGCTCGCGCCAGGGCGAGATCGTCCTCGCGGCCAATGCCGTGCTGATGAATTTCTTCACCTTCTCGGCCTACGGCCTCGACGGCTTCGCCCACGCCGCCGAGGCGATGATCGGCAAGGCCGTGGGGGCGCGCGACGTTCCGGCGTTCCGCGCCGCGGCCCGGGCAGGCTTCGGCCTCGCCGCCGTCCTCGCCGTGCTGATGACGCTGGCATTCTGGCAGGCCGGCCCGGCGCTCGTCGGCCTGATGACCGACATTCCGACGGTGCTGGAGACGGCGCTCCGCTACCTGCCCTTCGCCGCCGTCCTGCCGGCGGTGTCGATCTGGGCCTTCGTCTTCGACGGCATCTTTTTCGGTGCCACCCGCACCGCCGAGCTGCGCAACGCCATGCTGGCGACGCTCCTCGTCTTCGCCGGCCTCGCGGCGGTCCTGCCGGGCGCCTATGGCAACACCGGCCTGTGGACCGCCTTCCTCGTCTTCCTCGCGGCCCGCGCCGTCTTCCTCGGGCTGATCTACTGGCGGGCCGACGCCGGCGCCGCCTTTGCCCGAGGCTGACCCCGGGGCCGGACCGGAACTTGAAGCCGCACGGCCGCTGCCCACATGCTCGCTACCGGCTGCCGTTGCGGGGCCGGTGACAACCCCTTGGCCCGCCGCCGTGCCGCCAGGACGGCGAGGGCCGGTCGCTCGATGGAGGACCCGTTCCGATGCGCAGCTTCGATCTCTCGCCGCTCTTCCGCTCGTCGGTCGGCTTTGACCGCCTCGACAAGCTGTTCGACAGCGCCTTCCGGGAGGCGGCCCGCGACGTGTCGTACCCGCCCTACAACATCGCCCGGACCAGCCCGTCCAGCTACCGCATCACCATGGCGGTCGCCGGCTTTGCCGAGCCCGATCTCGACATCTCGGTGCACGAGAACGTCCTGTCGGTGCGCGGCAAGACCAAGGAGCAGGCCAAGGACGTCGAGTACCTGCACCGCGGGATCGCCCAGCGTGCCTTCGAGCACAAGTTCCAGCTCGCCGACTACGTTCGCGTGACCGGCGCCAGCCTCGTCAACGGCCTGCTCGACATCGACCTGGAGCGCGTCGTTCCCGAGGAGAAGAAGCCGCGCAAGATCGAGATCGGCGGCCAGCCCGGCAAGGTCATCGACGGCCAGGCCGGCTGAGCCGGCGGGGCAGCCCGGGCGGGCTCAGGTCCGCCCGGCCAGCGTCTCGAACAGCACCACGCAGGCGCGACCGTCGCCGCCGGCCCGTGCCGACAGTGCGAGCGCCAGCGCCTGGGAGGTGCGGACCTTGCCCGGCGATACATAGGTCGCATGGAACCCGCCCCGGGCCAGCCGGCCCTCGCGCAGGCTCTCCCACATGTCCTTGAGCCCGGGGCCGCGCAGGATCATCACATTGTCGAGCCGCTGGCCGACGGTCGCCTTCTGGTCGAGGTTGAGCCAGAGCGCGAAGGCGCGGTTCAGCTGGCGGATGGTCCGGTCGTGGTCGAGGATCAGGCAGGGCAGCGGGCAGATCTCGAGGACCCGTGTCAGGTCATGGGTGTTGCCGGCGAGCGTCAGGCGGTCGAGCTCGGCCTGGAGCGACTGGCCGCGCAAGCGCGCATGCAGCAGCGAGAAGGTGCGCAGGGTCGAGGCGAGGTTGGTCCGCTCGGGCGAGCCGCGGGCGACGTCGTTGACCAGCGCTGACAGGCGCACGCCGCGGGCGTCCGCGACTTCCTTGAGGTAGGACCAGAACTCGGTCTCGAGCTTGATCGAGGTGCGGATCTCGCCGACCCGCATGGTCTTGCGGATCATCGGCGCCACGCCTGCGGGCGATGTTGAGCTCGACGCACCATGGTACACCATCGCGTTTTGCTGCAGATTGAGTGCCATCTTGAACACCCATACGTTAGGCGCTGGTTAACGCCGCGGTGCGCGGATTAACCAACATACCCCATGACGGACGCGCGTAGACAAGTTTTTTCTTATTTGCCCCTCGTCGCTCGGGCCGGAGTCCTGTCGCATGACTACCGCTAGCGCTAGCGCCGCCGGACAGGAAACTGCCGGCGCGGCGTCGGGCCGGACGCTCCTGCCGCCGCAGCCGGGCGAGCGCGTGATCGTCGAGGTCGGGCCGGGCGCCGACGTGGCGCTGCCCGATGCGATCTTCGATCCGGACCAGGCCCGATACACGGTTGCCGGCAGCGACCTCGTCGTCACGCTGAAGGGCGGCGGCGTGCTGGTGCTGGAGGATTTCTTCGCCCACCCCGCCGACCCCGCCACGCTGTCGGTGTCGGGCGGTCCGGCCGTCGACGGCAATACCCTGCTGCAGAGCGTACAGGTCGTCGCCGACGAGCGTCTGTTGCGCATCGCCGACGCGGATGCCACCGAGCCGGCGGCGGGCCCGGCCGGCCGGCCGGGGGCCGGCGGCGGTGCCGGCTTCGCCCCCTACGATCCGGGCGACCTCGGCCCCGGCCTGGATCCGCTGGGTCCGCTTGGCCCGACCGCGCTCGCCTATTCCGTCGAATTCACCGATCCGGAGACCGGTCCGGACGACGGCGGCAACGAAGGCAACGGCGGCGCCGAGCCGCCCGCACCGCCACCCCCACCGCCGCCTCCGCCGCCACCCCCACCTCCTCCACCCCCGCCGCCACCGCCACCCCCGCCGCCACCACCGCCACCGCCGCCGGAGAACGAGGCGCCGGCGATCCGGGCCGAGGCCGAGACGCGGGTGGGCTTCGAGGTCGTCAGCGATCCGTTCCAGCTGCCCTCGGCGCCGGCCTTTCCGGTGATCGGCGAAGGCGAAGCGGTGCCGGCGAGCGACGTCAACGGCATCGAGCAGAGCCTGCTGGTCGGTTCGGGACGCGAGATCTCGGTGGTGTTCACCGACGAGTACTCGAAGTTCAAGAACAGCTTCGGCGTGTTCGAGATCGGTGCCGGCGGCCGGCTCGAGAACGTGCGCGTGCTGGCGCCGGAGGTGGAGCATGCCACCGCCGATCCGGAGCACCCGGTGCTGCGGCCCGGCGGCGGTCCGCTCGAAGCTGGCCAGAGCTTCTCGCTCGGCGTGGTGCCGGACGGAACCAAGTTCGGCTTCTTCATTGTCTCCAACGGCTTCGGCCAGAATCCGGCGGGCCTGTTCCAGGGACCCGGCAGCTGGGAGCTCCGCGACCCGGACGGCGGTGCGGCCGATCTCGACGATGCCGGTGGGCTGCGGCTGTACCGGATCACCACGGCGGCCGACGGCTCGACGATCGAGACCTTGGTCAAGGGCGTCGTCTTCGTCAGCGCCGACGCCGATCCTTCGAGCCCGAACGCCAATCCACTCAATCCCGACGGCGTCGGCCACGTCATCTCCGGCCTCGATGCGTCGAGCGGCACCATCGTGTTCGGCTTCGACGACCAGACCGGCGGCGTGATCACGCCCGACTCGGACCGCGACTTCAACGATGTCGTGTTCGCCGTGCGCTACGGCGAGAAGCCGGCCGAGGTGGCCTTCATTCCGGAAGTGCAGACCGCGATCAGGCCGGAGATCAGCGATGCCGACAGCGCGCTCATGCGCGGCGCTTCCGCAGAGCTGGGCGGCGCCACCAGCACGGGCGACGGCATCGCCATCGTCGGCTTCGCCGATGCGAACGGCGATGGTCTGCTCGATGGTACCGGCATCCGCCTCGACCAGGTCAGTGCCACCGAGATCCGGCTGTCGGGCGAGGACAGCATCGAGCACTACGAGCAGGTGCTGGCCGGGCTGCGCTACGACAATGACGTCAACCCGCTGCCGGGCGTGCGCGAGCTGACGCTGACGGTCACGGACGACAAGGGTGCCGTCAGCGATCCCTTCAAGGTTGCCATCGCCGTGCGCGACCTGCTGGTCACGGGCGACAGCGGCAATGACCTGCTCGTCGGCAGCGCCGATGACGACGGCATCCAGGGCGAGGCCGGCAACGACACGCTTCGGGGGCTCGATGGCGACGACCTCATCGACGGCGCCGCCGGCAATGACCGGCTCGACGGCGGTGCCGGCGACGACATGCTCTTCGGCGGCACTGGCAAGGACGTGATGTCCGGAGGCGGCGGCAAGGACAGCTTCATGATCGGCTCCCTGGTGTTGGGCACCGAGACGATCACCGACTTCGACCGGACCGAGGGCGACCGCATCGACCTCGGCAAGCTCATGCAGGGCGGCGACTACCAGGCCGGCGTGTCAAACGATGCCGACTTTTTCCGCCTGGTCGAGATCGATGCCGACGGCAACGGGTCGAAGAACGACATCCAGGTGCAGGTCGACGTCGACGGCAAGGGAAAGGCCTTCACGTTCCAGGCTGTTGCCAATCTGACAGCGCCGTCCGGGGTGACCGCCGACACGCCGATCGACCAGATCATCGCGACCCATGCCGAGAAGGCCTCGGACGGGGCGACGAGCTAGAAACCTCGCGCTGCCTTGTCGCAGCCGACGCGCCCGAGCGCGTCGTCCTTGTCGCCTTGTCCCTCGGGAGACCCCACTATAGAAACGCTGCCGCCTGCGTCCCGGCGCCGGCAACTCGGTTTTCAATCCGTCGGGGGACTTCGGCGATGGCACGCAACAAGATCGCGCTGATCGGCGCTGGTCAGATCGGTGGCACCCTGGCGCTGCTCGCCGGGCTCAAGGAGCTGGGCGACGTCGTGCTGTTCGACCTCGTCGAGGGCATGCCCGCCGGCAAGGCGCTCGACCTCGTCCAGAGCTCGCCGGTCGAGGATTTCAACGCCCGGCTTACCGGCACCAACGACTACGCCGACATCAAGGGTGCGGACGTCGTCATCGTCACGGCTGGCGTGCCGCGCAAGCCGGGCATGAGCCGCGACGACCTGATCGCCATCAACGCCGGCGTCATCAAGTCGGTCGGCGAGGCCATCAAAGCCAACTGCCCCGACGCCTTCGTCATCGTCATCACCAACCCGCTCGATGCGATGGTCTGGGCGATGCAGAAGGTGACGGGCCTGCCGCCGGCCAAGGTGGTCGGCATGGCCGGCGTCCTCGACAGCGCCCGCTTCCGCTGGTTCCTCGCCGACGAGTTCAAGGTCTCGGTCGAGGACGTGACCGCCTTCGTCCTGGGCGGCCATGGCGACACGATGGTGCCGCTGGTCCGCTACTCGACGGTCGCCGGCATCCCCCTGCCCGACCTCGTGAAGATGGGCTGGACCACCCAGGAGCGGCTCGACGGCATCGTCCAGCGTACCCGCGACGGCGGTGCGGAGATCGTCAACCTGCTCAAGACCGGCTCGGCCTTCTACGCCCCCGCCGCCTCCGCCATCGCGATGGCCGAGTCCTACCTCAAGGACCAGAAGCGCGTGCTGCCCTGCGCCGCGCACCTCACCGGCCAGTATGGCGTCGACGACCTCTATGTAGGCGTTCCCGTCGTGATCGGCGCCGGTGGTGTCGAGCGGATCGTCGAGATCGAGCTGAACGGCGACGAGAAGGCGGCGTTCGAGAAGTCCGTGGGCGCGGTGCGCTCGCTGTGCGCCGCCGTGAAGCTCTGATCCCCCTGACGGCCCGCCAGGTCGCCGACGACGGAAGGTAGCGTCGATGAACATTCATGAGTACCAGGCCAAGGCGCTGCTCGCCGAGTACGGCGTGAAGACGCTGGCCGGGCGGGTCGCCTACACGCCCGAGGAGGCCGAGCATGCCGCCCGCGGCATCGGTGGCACCATCTGGGTGGTGAAGGCCCAGATCCACGCCGGCGGCCGCGGCAAGGGCGGCGGCGTCAAGCTGGCGAAGTCGGTCGAGGAGGTCCGCCAGCTCGCCAAGGCGATGCTGGGCATGACGCTCGTCACCCACCAGACCGGTCCGCAGGGCCGTGTGGTCAAGCGCGTCTACATCGAATCGGGCTGCAACATCGCCCGCGAGCTCTACCTCGGCGCGGTCATCGACCGGGCGACCTCGCGGGTGACCTTCATGGCCTCGACCGAGGGCGGCGTCGAGATCGAGGAGGTCGCCGCGCAGCATCCCGAGAAGATCATCAAGGTGGCGATCGACCCGGCGGCCGGCTTTCAGCCGTTCCACGGGCGCCTGCTCGCCTACGGTCTCCAGCTGAAGGGCCCCGAGGTCAAGAAGGCGGTGGCCTTCATGAAGGGGCTCTACGACTGCGTGGTCGAGCGCGACGCCAGCCTCGTCGAGATCAACCCGCTGGTCGTCACCGGCGAGGGCGACATCATCGCCCTCGACGCCAAGATGAACTTCGACAGCAATGCGCTCTACCGCCAACCGAAGGTGGTCGAGCTGCGCGACCTCGACGAGGAGGACCCGCGCGAGATCGAGGCCAGCCGGCACGAGCTCAACTACATCAAGCTCGACGGCAACATCGCCTGCATGGTCAACGGCGCCGGCCTCGCCATGGCGACCATGGACATCATCAAGCTGTGCGGCGGCTCGCCGGCCAACTTCCTCGACGTCGGCGGCGGTGCCACCAAGGAGCGGGTGACCGCTGCCTTCAAGCTGCTGCTGTCCGACCCCAATGTCGAAGGCGTGCTGATCAACATCTTCGGCGGCATCATGCGCTGCGACGTGATCGCCGAGGGCGTCGTCGCCGCCGCGCGCGAGGTCAACCTCAACGTTCCGCTGGTCGTCAGGCTGGAGGGGACCAACGTCGACCTCGGCAAGCGGATCATGGCCGAGTCCGGCCTGCCCATCATCCCGGCCGACGATCTGTCGGACGCCGCCACCAAGATCGTCACCGCCGTGAAGAAGGCTGCCTGATGTCCGTCCTCATCGATGCCGGCACCAAGGTCATCTGCCAGGGCTTCACCGGCGCCCAGGGCACCTTCCACTCCGAGCAGGCGATCGCCTACGGCACCCGCATGGTTGGCGGCGTCACCCCCGGCAAGGGCGGCGAGACGCATCTCGGCCTGCCTGTCTTCGACACGGTCCGCGAGGCCCGCGAGAAGACCGGCTGCGATGCCTCGGTGATCTACGTCCCGGCGCCGTTCGCCGCGGACGCCATCCTCGAGGCGATCGACGCCCAGGTTCCGCTCGTCGTCTGCATCACCGAGGGCATTCCGGTGATGGACATGATCCGGGTCAAGCGGGCGCTGACCGGCTCCGGCTCGCGGCTGATCGGCCCGAACTGCCCGGGCGTCATCACGCCCGGAGCGTGCAAGATCGGCATCATGCCGGGCCACATCCACCGGCCCGGCAAGATCGGCATTGTTTCCCGCTCCGGCACCCTCACCTATGAGGCGGTGGCGCAGACCACGGCGGCCGGGCTCGGCCAGTCGACCTGCGTCGGCATCGGCGGCGACCCGGTGAAGGGGACCGAGTTCATCGATGTCCTCGAGATGTTCATCAAGGATCCCCAGACCGAGGGGATCGTGATGATCGGCGAGATCGGCGGCAGTGCCGAGGAGGACGCCGCGGCGTTCCTCAAGGCTTCCGGCAACCGCAAGCCGGTGGTGGGCTTCATCGCCGGGCGGACGGCCCCGCCGGGCCGCCGCATGGGCCACGCCGGCGCCATCATCTCCGGTGGCAAGGGCGGCGCCGAGGAGAAGCTGGCGGCGATGCGCGACGCTGGCATCCGGATCACCGAGAGCCCGGCCGGCATCGGCAAGGCGATGCTGGAGGCGATGGGCGGCTGACCCGTCCCGCGCCGTGACGACCCTGGAGTAAGGCGAGCAGGCCATGGCGACGCGTCGCGACCTCGAGCAGACCTCGTTCCTGTATGGCGGCAACAGCTCCTTCATCGAGGAGCTGTATGCCCGCTACCTGACCAGCCCCGAGACGGTCGACCCGAGCTGGCGGGCCTACTTCGACGACCTCGAGCCCGAGAACCGGCTCCTGTTCACGCAGGCACGGGCGGCCCTGCAGCGCAAGCCGGCGGCTTCACGCCCGGCTCCGGCCAACCTCAACCTGCCGCAGGGTGCCGGCCTCGACAGCCAGCAGGGCAAGGCGCTGATCCGCGACCACCTCCGGGTGATCATGCTGATCCGCGCCTACCGCGTGCGCGGCCACCTCATCGCCAAGCTCGATCCGCTGGGCCTCACCGGCAACGAGTACCATCCGGAGCTCGACTACAAGAGCTACGGGTTCACCGACGCCGACCTCGATCGCGAGTTCTACCTCGACTACGTGCTGGGTCTCGAGAAGGCGACGCTGCGGCAGATCATGGAGGTGCTGCGCCGCACCTACAGCTCGACCGTCGGCATCGAGTTCCTGCACATCCAGGATCCCGAGCAGAAGGCCTGGCTGCAGGCGCGCATCGAGAGCGCCGGGGGCCTATTCGATACGACGGCCGAGGAAAAGCGCGAGATCCTGGAGCAGCTGACCGAGACCGAGGGCTTCGAGCAGTTCCTCCAGGTCAAGTTCCCGGGCACCAAGCGGTTCGGCCTCGACGGCGGCGAGAGCGCCATCCCGGCCATGGAGACGATCATCCGCACCGCCGCCGAGCTCGGCGTCGACGAGATCGTCTTCGGCATGCCGCATCGCGGCCGGCTCAATGTGCTGGCCAACGTGATGGGCAAGCCCTACGCGGCGATCCTCAGCGAGTTCCAGGGCGCCTCGTCGCCGACGAACGAGGTGCTGGGCTCGGGTGACGTCAAGTATCACCTCGGCACGTCGACCGACCGCGTGCTGCCCGACGGCCGGCGCATGCACCTGTCGCTGACCGCCAACCCCTCGCACCTCGAGGCGGTGAACCCGGTCGTCATGGGCAAGGTGCGCGCCAAGCAGCGCCAGAAGGGCGATACCGAGCGCAGCCGGGTCATGGGCGTCCTGCTGCACGGCGACGCCGCCTTCATCGGTCTCGGCGTCGTCCACGAATGCCTCGAGATGCAGGAGCTCAAGGGCTACCGGGTCGGCGGGACGATCCACCTGATCGTCAACAACCAGATCGGCTTCACCACGAGCCCGGCCTACTCGCGCAGCTCCCCCTACCCGTCGGACATCGCCCGCGGCGTGCAATGCCCGATCTTCCACGTGAACGGCGACGACCCGGTGGCGGTGACCCACGTCGCCCGCCTGGCGACGCAGTTCCGCCAGCAGTTCAAGAAGGACGTGGTCATCGACATGTGGTGCTACCGGCGCCACGGCCACAACGAGGGCGACGAGCCGGGCTTCACCCAGCCGGTGATGTACAAGAAGATCGCCCAGCACCCGACGACGCGGCAGATCTACGCGACATCGCTCGAGAAGTCGGGCGTGCTGAAGCCGGGCGAGGCGCAGGAGGTGCTGAGCGGCTTCCAGCGCCAGCTCGATGCCGCCTTCGACGCGGCGGGCTCCTACAAGCCCAACAAGATCGACTGGCTCGAGGGTGCCTGGCGCGGCCTGCGGCAGGCGCCGGTGCAGTACGAGCGCGGCAGCACGGCCGTGCCTGTCGACAAGCTGCGCGAGCTCGGCCTGAAGATGACCGACCTGCCGGCGAGCCTGCAGGTCCATCCGCGCCTCAAGCGCGTCATCGCCGCCCGCCGCGCCTCGATCGAGAGCGGCAAGGACATCGACTGGGCGACCGCCGAGCACCTCGCCTTCGCGTCGCTGCTGACCGAGGGCTTCCCGGTGCGGCTGTCGGGCGAGGACTGCGGCCGCGGCACCTTCAGCCAGCGCCACGCCGCGATCTACGACCAGACCACCGAGGAACGTTACGTTCCGCTGTCGCACCTCGCCCCCAGCCAGGCGAGCTTCGAGGTGATCGACAGCATGCTCTCCGAGGAGGGCGTGCTCGGCTTCGAGTACGGCTACAGCCTCGCCGACCCCAACTGCCTGACCCTGTGGGAGGCGCAGTTCGGCGACTTCGCCAACGGCGCGCAGGTCTACTTTGACCAGTTCATCGCCGCCGGCGAGAGCAAGTGGCTGCGCATGTCGGGCCTCGTCTGCCTGCTGCCGCATGGCTACGAGGGGCAGGGCCCGGAGCACAGCTCGGCGCGGCCGGAGCGCTGGCTGCAGCTCTACGCCGAGAACAACATGCAGGTGGTCAACTGCAGCACGCCGGCCAACTACTTCCACGTGCTGCGCCGGCAGCTGCACCGCGACTTCCGCAAGCCGCTGATCCTGATGACGCCGAAGTCGCTGCTGCGGCACAAGGCCTGCGTCAGCCGGCTCGAGGACATGGCGCCGGGATCGAGCTTCCACCGCGTGATGTGGGAACGGCCGCCCAGCCCGGCCGACGCCGAGGTCGAGCGGGTGATCCTGTGCACCGGCAAGGTCTTCTATGACCTCCAGGCAGCGCGCGACGAGCGCAAGCTCGGTGACAAGGTGGCGCTCGTTCGCATCGAGGAGCTGGCGCCGTTCCCCGAGCAGGTGCTCACCGAGGAGCTCAAGCGCTACCCCAAGGCGGCCAGGTACGTCTGGTGCCAGGAGGAGCCGCGCAACATGGGGGCGTGGTTCTTCGTGGCGCCGCGCCTCGAGAACGTCATGGAAGCGATCGGGATCGCGCAACGGCGGCTGACCTATGCCGGCCGCAAGCCGTCCGCTTCGGTCGCCACGGGCTATCACGCGCAGCACGAGCGCGAGCAGCACCAGCTGCTCGACGACGCTCTGGTCGGCTGACGCCACGCAACGGAAGGGATCTCGGGCATGCCGGCGGACATCAAGGTTCCGACGCTGGGCGAATCGGTCACCGAGGCGACGGTGGCGCGCTGGCTGAAGGCGGTCGGCGACAGCGTTTCGGCCGATGAGCCGCTGGTCGAGCTCGAGACCGACAAGGTGTCGCTCGAGGTCAATGCCCCGGCAGCCGGGGTGCTGAGCGAGGTTTTGGTCCCCGAGGGCACCGACGTGGCGGTGGGCACCCTGCTCGGCCGCATCGGCGACGGTGCCGCCGCACCGGTGAAGGCACCGGATGCTGCTGCCGCGCCGGCCGCGGTCGCCCCTGCCCCGGCGAAGCCTGCGCCGAAGGGCGACGGTGCAGCCCAGGCCGGTCCCGCCGCGCGCAAGCTTGCCGCCGAGAAGGGCGTCGACCTCGCCGAGGTGACCGGCTCCGGCCCCAAGGGCAACGTCACCAAGGCCGACGTCGCCGCCGCGGCGGCGAAGCCGGCTGTGCCGGCGCCAGCACCCCCTCCTGCTCCGGCGCCGGCGACCGCCGCGTCGGCTCCTGCCGGCGGACGCGAGGAGCGCGTGCGGATGACCCGCCTGCGCAAGCGCATCGCCGAGCGGCTCAAGGAGGCGCAGAACACCGCCGCCATGCTCACCACCTTCAACGAGGTGGACATGGGCGCGGTGATGGAGCTGCGGACCCGCTATCAGGATGCCTTCACCAAGAAGCACGGCGTGAAGCTCGGCTTCATGTCGTTCTTCGTGAAGGCCAGCATCGAGGCGCTGAAGGCTTTCCCGGCGGTCAATGCCGAGATCGACGGCGACGACATCGTCTACCGCCACTACCACGACATCGGCGTGGCGGTGAGCACCGACTCCGGCCTGCTCGTGCCGGTGCTGCGCGATGCGGACGCGATGAGCCTCGCCGACATCGAGAAGAAGATCGGTGACCTCGGCAAGCGCGCCCGCGAGGGCAAGCTCGCCATGGAGGAGCTGACCGGCGGCACCTTCAGCATCACCAACGGCGGGATCTTCGGCTCGCTGATGAGCACGCCGATCCTCAACCCGCCGCAGAGCGCCATCCTCGGCATGCACAAGATCCAGGACCGGCCGATGGCGGTGAGCGGCAAGGTCGAGATCCGGCCGATGATGTACCTGGCCCTGTCCTACGACCACCGCATCATCGACGGCCGCGAGGCGGTGAGCTTCCTCGTCCGGGTGAAGGAGTGCATCGAGGCACCGGAGCGGATGCTGCTCGACGCGTGAGGTCCGCGCCCGCGTGCGTTCGCGCATGGCGACGGCGTCTAGGCTCGGTTATCCGGCTGCCTCCGCCAGCGAGGGAGGCTGCCATGCGTACCCCGGATCTGTCCTTTTGAGCCGATGAGCAAGCGTCGGAGGGGCTTTCAACAGCGAGGCCCGCGTCAAGCGCGGTGATCGCGTCGTCCATGCCGACAAGGAGCTGATCGAGAAGCTCGGTCGCAACGACCTGTGCCCCTGCGGCTCCGGTCGCCGCTTCCGCGGCTGCTGCCGCAACCGGCGGCGCTTTTGTCGACCTTGACCACTACCGGCGAGACTGAGGCGCCATGGTGCGGGCGGCCAGAACCGGGATCACCGGTCTGGCCGCCTGCCGTCAACCTGCGCTGACCCGATCCTCGATCGACCGCAGCAGCTTCGCCCGGGCGCCGGCGCCCTGCATCAGGAAGACCTGGTCGGAGCCGGCGATCACCATGCGCGCGCCGAGCGCCATGTACTTCGCCGCGAACTGCTCATCGTAGACGCCGCCCATGCCGAGGATCTTGCCGTGCCGGCGGCAGGCGTCGGCCAGCGTGCGGTAGGCCTCCTGGACGCGCGGATGGCCGAGCTCGCCGGCGACGCCCATCTCGCTGCTGAGATCCGAGGTACCGACCAGCAGCACATCGACGCCGGGCACGGCGGCGATGGCGTCGGCATTGGCCACGGCCTCCGGCGACTCGATCATCACGATGACCAGGATCTCGGCATCGATCTCGGCCTGGGCCTGGGCCATGCCCGGCGCCTGGTAGCCGAACTGGGCGATGCCGCCGCCCCAGCTGCGGTGGCCGCGCGGCGGAAAGCGGAAGCGGTCGGCGATGCGTCGGGCCTGCTCGGGCGTGTCGACATGCGGCACGACGATGCCCATGGCACCGTTGTCCAGGGCACGCGTGCCCTCGTCGAGCGCGTCGGCGCAGACCCGTACCAGCGGCGTCACCCCGGTCGGCAGGCAGGCGAGGCAGATCTGCGTGACCTCGTGGATGCTGAACGCACCGTGCTCGCAGTCGAGGAACAGCCAGTCGTAGCCGGCGGCCTTCGCCAGCATCGGCGTGGCCGCCGTGCGCAGGTGCTGCACGCCCATGCCCAGCGCCACGCCACCAGCGTTCAGCCGGGCGCGGGTGCGGTTCTCGAAGATCGCCATGGCGTCGCCTCCCCCAAGGTCTTGCGCGTTGGACGGCTGGTAGCACGAGGGGGCGGCTGGCGGCGACGGGGGCGGACGCATATACTGTCATGAGCAACGGATATACGCTCATGGGTTTCTACGTTCGCAGCGACCGGGTCCGCGAGCTGGCGCGCAGGATCGCCGATCGCCGCGGCTGCACGATGACCGAGGTGCTCGAGCACGCGCTCGAGCGGGAAGAGGCCGCCGACAATGCGCGGATTGTCGAAAAGCTCGCCGCCGTCCGGCGAATCCAGGAACGCGTCGCCCAAAGCAGGGATCTGCGGCCCGGATTGACCGACAGTGACCTCTACGACGATCAAGGGAATCCGATCCTCTGATCATCGTCGTCGACACGTCGGCCCTGGTCGCAGTCCTCCTCCGCGAGCCGGAGGCCGATGCCTTGAGCTCGCTTCTGGTAGCGGCAAGCCCCGTCATATCCGCAGGATCACTCATCGAGCTGTATCGTGTGATGACGCTCAGGCGCGGCGCGACGATGCAGCGGGAGATCGACGATCTCCTGGCGCAGCTGCAAATGCAGGTTGCAGTCGTCGATCGTGCTCAGGCTGCGCTGGCGGCAGACGGTCAGCGTCGCTTCGGCAAGGGTCGCCACCAGCCGCCCGCGGTACTGAACTTCGGCGACCTGTTCGCCTATGCGCTGGCGCGCCATCTCGACGCGCCGCTCTTGTTCAAGGGCGACGATTTCAGCAAGACGGACGTGAAGCCGGCCGTGGCCGGTTGAGTCCGTCGCGAATCCGGGGAGCGCCATGTCCGAGCCCACCTACGACCTGGTCGTCATCGGCGGCGGCCCCGGCGGCTATGTCTGCGCCATCAAGGCCGCCCAGCTCGGCATGAAGGTTGCGTGCGTCGAGAAGCGCGGCGCCCTCGGCGGTACCTGCCTCAACGTCGGCTGCATCCCGTCCAAGGCGCTCCTGCACTCCTCGCACCTGTTCGCCGAGGCGCAGCACGGCATGCGCCATCACGGCATCAAGATCCAGGGCCTGGCCCTCGACCTGGGTGCCATGCTCGACAACAAGGACAAGGTCGTCGACGGCCTGACCAAGGGCATCGAGGGCCTCTTCAAGAAGAACAAGGTCGACTACGTCGTCGGCGCGGGCCGGATCGCGGCGCCGGGCAAGGTCGTGGTCAGCCTGAAGAAGGGCGGCACCCAAGAGCTGACGACCCGTAACATCGTTATCGCCACCGGCTCGGACGTGATGCCGCTGCCCGGCGTCGAGATCGACGAGGAGCGCATCGTCAGCTCGACCGGGGCCCTCGACCTCGAGGAGGTGCCGCACGATCTTGTGGTCATCGGCGCCGGCTACATCGGCCTCGAGATGGGCACTGTCTGGCGCCGTCTGGGCAGCAAGGTGACCGTCGTCGAGTACCTCGACCGGATCACGCCGGGCATGGACCTCGAGGTGGCGAGGCAGTTCCAGCGGATTCTCGCCAAGCAAGGCATCGAGTTCCGGCTGTCGACCAAGGTCACCGGCGTCGATGCCTCGGGCAAGCGACTCAAGGTGATGACCGAGCCGGCCAAGGGCGGCGAGGGCGGCGTGCTCGAGGCCGACATCGTCCTCGTGAGCATCGGCCGTCGGCCCTACACCGAGGGCCTGGGGCTGGCCGAGGCCGGCGTAAAGCTCGATGCGCGGGGGCGCGTCGAGATCGACGACCACTTCCAGACCTCGGTGCCGGGCGTCTACGCCATCGGCGATGTCGTGCGCGGCGCCATGCTGGCGCACAAGGCAGAGGAGGAAGGCTCGGTGCTGGCCGAGCTGCTGGCCGGGCAGAAGCCGCACATCGACTACGACATCATCCCGGGCGTGGTCTACACCGACCCCGAGGTGGCCTCGATCGGCAAGACCGAGGAGCAGCTGAAGGAAGCCGGCGTCGCCTACAAGGTCGGCAAGTTTCCGTTCATGGCCAACAGCCGGGCGCGCGCCGTCGGCGTCAGCGACGGCTTCGTCAAGCTGCTGGCGGATGCCGCCACCGACCGGGTGCTGGGCGCCCACATCATCGGGCCCGACGCCGGCACGCTGATCGCCGAGATCGCCATGGCCATGGAATTCGGCGCGACGTCGGAGGACATCGCCCGTACCTGCCACGCGCATCCGACGCTCGAGGAGGCGGTGAAGGAGGCGGCGCTGGCGGTGATGGGCAAGCCGATCCACATCTAGGCGGCCTGCTGCCAGGGCATTCCGGACCCCAATCATGCCCCGCCTCTCCCGTCGCTTCCTGCTCGCCGCTCTCTGCCTCGTGCCCGCAGCAGCAGCGGCGCAGGACGAGCCGGCGGCGGTCGGGACCTGGACGCTCGATCGCGACGCCTGGAATGCCGAGCTCGACCGGCTGATCCCCGAACTGATGTCCCAGCTGCCGGCTGACAAGCGCAAGGCGATGAAGGCCAGCGGCTTCGATCTGGCCGGAGAGCTGCGCCAAAGTCTCAGCCGTGGCCTCGACGGCAGCTTCGAGCTGCACGCTGATGGCTCGCTTGTCGCCTACACCGGCCGCGGCGAGCCCGATGGCGAAGGGCGCTGGCGGCCAGCCGAGGGCGGCCTCGTCGAGCTGACGCTGCCGGACGAGCGCCTCACGCTGCGTGGCGAGATCGAGAACGACCGGATGCGGCTCTACGTGGTGCCGGAGGAAGCGCAGACGGCGGCCGACCCGATCATCCGCGCGGTCGTCGAGGCGATGATCATCGAGCTGGTGCGCCGGCAGGGCTGATCCGCTCCCTGCGGGCTTGCGAGGAGGGCTCGCGGCTCCCTATCACCGCCGCCGACACTTGGGAGGCGGCGATGCAGGACGGCGACGGGCGCACGGCGGCGGGGACGATCCTCGCCCATGACGGCAGCTTCGCCGAAGGTGCGGTCGTCCCGCCGATCTACCAGACCTCGCTCTTCACCTTCCCGACCTACCAGGCGGCGATGCGCACCTTCGCCGGCGAGGAGAAGCGGTCGGTGTACAGCCGGGTCGGCAACCCGACGGTCACCGAGTTCGAGACCAAGCTCGCAGCCCTCGAAGGTGCGGAGGCGGCGCGCGGCTTTGCCAGTGGCATGGCAGCGATCAGCGGTGCGGTGCTGGCCCTCGTCGAAAGCGGCGACCGGATCGTCTGCGTCAACCACGTCTATCCGGACGCCTACCGCTTCTTCGAGGCCTTCCTGCCCCGCTTCGGCGTGCGGACCGACTACGTCGACGGCAGCAACCTCGACGTGCTCGCCAGGGCGCTTCCCGGCGCGCGTCTGCTCTACCTGGAAAGCCCGACCAGCTGGACCTTCGAGGTGCAGGATCTCGCCGCCATCGCCGCCCTGGCGAGGGCGCATGGCGTCATCACGGTGATCGACAACAGCTGGGCGACGCCGATCTTCCAGCAGCCGCTGCTGCACGGGATCGATCTCGTCCTGCATTCGGCGTCGAAGTACCTGGGCGGACACAGCGACGTCGTGGCCGGTGTCGTCGCCGGGCGCCGCGACCTGATGGACCGGATCGGCGGCAGCTCGGTGCCCTGGCTCGGGGCCAAGCTCGCCCCCTTCGAGGGCTGGCTGCTCGTGCGCGGGTTGCGGACGCTGGAGGCCCGCGTGCTGATGCACGAGCGCCAGGGGCTTGCGGTCGCCCGCTGGCTCGCCGGGCGACCCGAGGTGAGCCGTGTCCTCCATCCCACGCTCGATGGCCGTGTCGATGGCCGTCAGCTGAAGGGGTCGACCGGCCTGTTCTCGATCGAGCTGCGGCCCGACCTCGTCATCGAACGCTTCGTCGACGCCCTGCGCCTGTTCAAGCTCGGCGTGTCGTGGGGCGGCCATGAAAGCCTGGTGTTTCCGGCCGAGATCACCCTGAAACAGGTCGGCGGGCCGAACTCGGCGCGCGCCTTCGGCGTGAGTCCGCGCACGGTGCGACTGCATGTCGGGCTGGAGCGGGTGGCGGACCTGACCGCCGATCTTCAGCAGGCCTTGACCGCGGCATCGGGCTGATCGCGGCGGCACATCGCGCAATCGATTGGCCGGGCTGCGCCCCATTGACGCCCGTCAGGCGGCAGCGTTCAACGGTGGCACAAGCTCGGGCCGTCGCGTCGGCTGGCCGCGACCGGGCAGGAACCAAGAGGGAGCCTATCGTGCGCAAGCTGTTCTCGGCGACGGCGCTGGCCGTCGTGCTGATGGCCGGACAGGCCATGGCCGATACCACCATCAAGCTGACCGAGGTCATCACCAGCCCGCAGCGCACCGAGGTGCTGAAGGGCATGATCGCCAAGTTCGAGGCGGCCAATCCCGGCGTGAAGGTCGAGATCACCTCGCTGCCGTGGGGCCAGGCCTTCGAGAAGCTGGCGACCATGGTCTCCGGCGGCGAGACGCCGGACGTCGTCGAGATGCCGGAGCGCTGGGTTTCGCTCTACGGCAACAACGACCAGCTCGAGAGCCTGGGCCCGTGGCTCGACAAGTGGGACGGCAAGGCCGCCCTTGCGCCGCGCGTCGTCGACTTCGGCTCGGTGGTCAACGACACGCCCTACATGCTGCCCTACGGCTTCTATCTGCGGGCGATGTTCTGGAACAAGAAGCTGTTCAAGGAGGCCGGGCTCGACGGTCCGCCGGAGACGCTCGACGACTTCGTCAGCGATGCCGCGGCGATCTCGAAGCTGCCCGGCAAGTACGGCTACTGCATGCGCGGCGGTCCGGGTGGCGCCAACATCTACACGATGATGATGCAGACCATGGCCGGCACGAACGCCTACTTCGATGCCGACGGCAAGAGCACGCTGAACGGCCCGGGCCAGGTCAAGGGCCTGCAGATGCTGGTCGACATCTACCAGAAGGGCTCGGCCCCGAAGGACAGCGTCAACTGGGGCTTCAACGAGATCGTGGCCGGCTTCTACTCCGGCACCTGTGCGATGCTCGACCAGGATCCGGACGCCCTGATCGCCATCGCCGAGCGCATGCCGGCCGAGGACTTCGCGGTGGCGCCGATGCCGCTCGGTCCCGACGGCAAGAGCTTCCCGACGCTGGGCTATGCCGGCTGGGCGATGTTCAAGACGGCGGCCGACAAGGACGCGGCGTGGAAGCTGATCGCGCACCTGTCAAGCCAGGAGAGCAACCTCGAGTGGTCGAAGTTCGTCGGCGTCGTGCCGATCCACGTCGAGAGCCAGAAGGATCCGTTCTTCAACACCGAGCAGTTCAAGGGCTGGTTCACCGAGCTGAACGACCCGCGCTGGACCCCGACGCCGGTGCCTGCCTACCTCGAGGAGTACGGCTACTGGTCGGACTCGATCGCGGTGCAGACCGGGCAGGAGGCCCTGCTCGGCCAGCGGACGGCGCAGAGCGTGGCCGACGAGTGGGCGGACTACTTCACCGCCGCCCAGCAGAAGTTCCTCGCCAAGAAGCAGTGATCGCCTGAGCCCGGCGCCGGTCCGCGGACCATGACGACGACCGCCATGGCCGCGGGCCGCGCCGTCCCGGCTCCGGGGCGCCGCAGCCTCGGCGCCATCCTCGAGCCCTGGACCTATGTCGGGCCGGCGGTCGTCCTGATCGCGCTGGTGATGGTCCTGCCGCTGGTCGTGGGCCTGTCCTATGCCTTCCAGCAGGCGCACATCCTCAACAAGGCCCAGCTCAACTGGGTAGGCCTGCAGAACTTCCGCACGCTGCTTGCGGATCGCATCTTCTGGCTGGCGCTCGGCAACACCTTCTACTGGACCTTTGCCTCGCTGGCCCTGCAGTTCGGCTTCGGCCTGGCACTGGCCCTGCTGCTCAACCGGCCCTTCTACGGCAAGCGGGTGATCCAGGCGATCGTGTTCGTCCCCTGGGCCGTGCCGACCTTCCTGTCGGGCCTGACCTGGGCCTGGCTGTTCAACCCGATCGTCGGCCCCATCCCGCACTGGCTGTTCGACCTCGGGCTCATGGACGAGCCCTACAACATCCTCGGCGACCCGCGCTTCGCCATGCTCGGGCCGATCGTCGCCAACGTCTGGTTCGGCGTTCCGTTCTTCGCCATCACCCTGCTGGCGGCCCTGCAGTCGATCCCCGACGAGCTCTACGAGGCGGCTGCGATCGATGGTGCCGGCGCCTGGCAGCAGTTCGTGATGATCACGCTGCCCTTCCTCGCCCCGATGATCGCCGTGACGGTGCTGCTCCGCACCATCTGGATCTCGAACTTTGCCGACCTGATCGTGGTCATGACCAATGGCGGACCTGCAAACACGACGCAGATCCTGCCGAGCTACATCTTCACCGTCGCCTACCGGAAGCTCGACTTCGGCTACGCCAGCGCCGTCGCCACCGCGCTGCTGCTCCTGCTGATGCTCTATGCCGGCATCCTCTACCGGCTGCGGCAGAGCCTGCGGAGGACCACGTGAGCACGCCGGCGCTGCTGCTGCGCATCGTCGGCCATCGGCTGGCGATCGGGTTCTACGTGCTGTTCGCGCTGTTCCCGATGTACTGGCTGGTCAAGATCTCGCTGACCCCCAACGAGCTGCTCTACACCGAGGGCGTCGTGCTGTGGCCCTCGGCGACGACCTGGGCCAACTACGCCTTCGTCCTGCTGCAGAGCAGCTTCCCGCGCTTCTTCCTGAACTCGGTCATCGTCTCGCTGGGCACCGCGGTGTGCGTCACCGTGGTCGCCAGTGCCGCCGGCTACGCCTTCTCGCGGTTCGACTTCCGCTGGAAGCGGGCGCTGGTCGTGCTGATGCTGCTGACGCAGATGTTCCCGCTGGTGATGCTGATCGCCCCGATCTATCGCCTGATCACCCCGCTCGGGCTCGGCAACTCGCTCACGGGTCTGATCATCGTCTACACGACCTTCAACGTCCCCTTCGCCACCTTCCTGATGCAGTCCTTCTTCGAGAGCATCCCGCCGACGCTCGAGGAAGCGGCGATGATCGACGGCTGCACCCGGCCGCAGGCGCTGGCGCGCGTGATCCTGCCGCTGACGCTGCCCGGCATGGGCGCCACGCTCGGCTTCGTCTTCACCGCCGCCTGGTCGGAGCTCCTGTTCGCGCTGATGCTGATCAACAACGACGCCAAGGCGACGTTTCCGGTCGGCCTGCTCAGCTTCGTCGGCAAGTTTTCGGTCGACTGGGGCCAGATGATGGCCGCCTCCGTGCTGGCGCTGATCCCGGCCTGTCTCTTCTTCGCCTTCATCCAGCGGTACCTGGTGCAGGGGCTGACGGCAGGCGCCGTCAAGGGCTGACGCCCCCGCGGGCGGCGTGGTATGGGCCTAACCCCCGGACTATTGCGGCCGGGCCAGCCAGTAACGAGGTCGAGGACGATGAAGGCGCACGGACCGAGCATGGCCGAGCGGATCAAGACCGCGGCGGAGGCCAAGCGGGCCCGGCTCGAGAAGGTTCGCGCGGTCGATCCGACCAAGGATCCGGAATTCGCGGCCCGCCTGGCTGCCCGCCAGGAGCTCGCCGCCGCACGCGACCAGCGCGAGGCGCAGCGCCGCGAGGAGCGGCGGCTCGAGAAGGAGCGCCAGATCGCGGCTGCGGCCGCGGCCAAGGCGGCACAGCTCGAAGCCGAGCGTGCTGCAGCCGAAGCCCGCGAACGCGAGCAGCGCGAGCTGGCGGAGCGCGAGGCCGCCACCGAACTCGAGCGCAAGAAGGCGCGAGACGCGCGCTATGCGGCTCGGAAGGCGCGCCAGCACTAACGTTCCTTCGGGACACGCCACGGTACGCCGGAACGGCCTTGCCGATGCGCGCGCCCGCTCGCAAGAATTCGCAGCGGAGCGGGGGTGATCATGGCGAATCGATGGCGGTACGGGGTCGTGGTGCTGTTGGCGGCCGCGCACGTGCTCGGCTTGGCCGCTGCGGCGGTGGCCGCCAGCAACCGCGTCACGGTCATCAACAACTGCGTCCAGACCTTGTGGATCACGGCGCTGTCCAATGCCGGCGAGCCGGCGCTGCAGCCAGCCGACCGGCTGGTCCAGATCGCCAGCGGCAAGTCGCACCCCTACGCCATCCCCGATGGCCACTGGGGCGGGCAGTTCCGCCCCAAGTTCGGCTGCGACGCCAGTGGCAACAACTGCAGCTCGGGCCAGTCGCTGCCGCCATGTCCCGCCGGCGGCTGCCAGCCGCCCGCCGAGAGCAAGATCGAGTTCTACTTCCCCACGGCTGACGCCAACCCGCCGCTGCCGTTCTTCGATGTCAGCCTGGTCGACGGGTTCACGCTGAAGGCAAGGATAACGCCCAGCGTCGCGGCGTCGGGCAACTGCACGCCGTTCACCTGCAACCTCACCTTCGACGACTGCCCGAGCAACGAGGCGTTCGGCCTCGGCAATCTGAAGGTCATGGCCGGTGGCCAGCCGGTCATGTGCCTGTCGCCCTGCAAGAAGTGGAGCTATCCGGCACCCTACGGCCTGGGCAATCCGGAGACGCAGGGCATCGGCCGCGAGCTGTGCTGCGCGGGCGGCATTTCCGCCAGGGACTGCAATGCCGGGCGTGTCGTGCAGACGCAATATGTGCAGACCCTCCGGCAGAAGTGCCCGAGCTCCTACAGCTTCGCCTATGACGACCAGGGCGGCACGCACGCCTGTCCCCTGACCACCAACTTCACCGTGACCTTCTGTCCGTGAGAGCGGCGATGCGGCCTGTCCTGATGCTGGCGGCTCTGGCCGCGCTGTCGTTCGCTGCCTCCGGCGCGGAGGCCAGCGGTCCGCTCTGCCCGAAGCCGCTTCTGCCCTTGCCCGGCGACAGCGACAGCCTGGCGCGGACCATCAGCATAGGCGGCAGTGCCGCTGGCACCAGCTGGGGCGGCGGCACGACCCGCGGCGTCGTCTGGGGGCCGCTCGGCATTCCACGCCGATTGGCGCCATTGTCGGGCGATCACGCCAGCGAGGCACTGGCCCTCAACGCCAGCGGTCAGGTCGCCGGGACCAGCAAGGGGGCGGTGACCACGGCCGTTCGCTGGGACGGCCGCTCGGGTCCCCGACGCCTGCGACCGTTGCCCGGAGACCTCGAGAGCTTCGCCTTCGGCATCGACAATGCCGGCCGGGTCGTCGGCTTCAGCCGGGGTCGCGGGGAGATCGGCACCCGCGACGGTGGCTATCGCCATCGCCCCGTCCTGTGGGACGCAGACGGCAAGCCGCGCGCGCTGCCGCTGCCGAGCGGCTATCGCGAAGGCAACGCCCAGGCGATCAGCCAGAGCGGCGTCATCGTCGGCTTCGTCTTCGGCCCCGCGGGAACCGACGACCGGGCCGTCGTCTGGGACGCCGCCGGCCGTCCGAGCCTTCGCCCGCTGCTGGGATCGAGCCGGACAAGCGAGAGCTATGCGGTCAATCTCGCGGGGCTTGCGGTTGGCGACAGCGGTCTCGGCGACACCGCCGGGACGGCGTGGGCGGCTTCCGTCGGCGAGCTGGTGCCGCCAGGGGGCGTCGACGGTGTCGAGACCTACGGCGTCAACGCACGCGGCGAGGCTGCGGGCTTCGGATGGCGCAGCGGGCGCAGCGTCGCCTTGCGCTGGACGGCAGGCGGCAAGGGGTATGTGCTCCGGCCGCTGGCTGGCGACTCGGAGGCCCAGGCCTGGGGGATCAACCGGGACGGCACCATCGCCGGCGTCAGCCTGCGCGACGGCCGTGCCCGTGCGGTGCTCTGGTCCGCGGCGGCCTGCAACGGCTAGCTCGCCGGCAGCAGGCTGATCGCCGGGCCGCTCTCCCCCGCCCCGCCTGCGGGCTTGCCGGTAGTGTCGATGAAGACGTCGACCTGCTGGCCGACATGCGCGTCCGGCCGGTCCGCGTCGATGGCGTAGATGACCTGCAGCACGCGCGTATCGACCCGCTCGCCGCCGGCGCCGGCGAGCTGCCGCTTCGGGATCACGTAGGGCTCGACCCGGACGAAGCGCAGCGGCATCGCCCGGTCGCCCGCTCCGCGCAGGGACGCCACGGCGGTCGTCCCCTCGACCAGGCGCGGGGCGTCGGCCTCGTCGATTTCGGCGCGGACATGCAGTCGCGTGGTGTCGCCGAGGCGGACGAGCGGTTCGGCAGCCAGACCGGCCGTGGCCCATTCGCCAGGCCGCGCCTCGACGCGCAGGATCTCGCCCGCGATCGGGGCACGGATCACGGCGCGGTCGAGATCGACCTCGGCGCTGGCAACGGCGGCGTCCGCCGAGGCGACGCCGGCCTCGGCGCTGGCAACGCGGGCCCTGGCGACCTCGACCTCGCTGGTCGCTGCGCTCGCCGCCTGCCGGGCGGCGGCCAGCGCCGCGTCGGCCTTGCGGTAGCTGGCGCGTGCCGCCTCCGTCTGCTGGGCACTGGCATGGGCATCCCGGACCAGCTTCTCGTAGCGTGCGGCATCGGCGCGGGCGCGTTCCAGCTCGGCCTCGGCCGACGCGACCTCGGCTTCGGCTCGCGCGGCCTCGGCCTGGCGGAGACCGACCTCGGCCCGGGCCTCGACCAAGGTCGCCCGCGCCGTCTGCGCATCGGCCTTGGCCCGGTCGAGGGCGGCCCGCCACGAGCGGGCGTCCAGGGTGATCAGCGGCGCGCCGGCGTCGACCTGCTGGCCGGCGACGACATGCACGGTCTCGATCAGCCCGCCGAGCTCGGTGGCGACGGCGATGGTCTCGCTGCGCGGCTCGACCAGGCCACGGGCGGCGATCCGTTCAGAGAACGCGGCGACCGGGACGGGCAGGGGCGGTGACTCGGCCAGCTGCGGCACCGGCCTCGCCGCTACCGAGGCCACGGCACCGGCAAAGGCGACCAGCCCGAGGACCGGCATGACATGCCGGGTCAGCGAGATGCGGCTCACGGATGGATCTCCTGGTCGTTGCCGGGACCGGTGCGGACGGCGACGACGCGACCGTCCTCCATGGCGGCGATCCGGTCGGCGTAGGGATAGATGCGCGAATCGTGGGTGACGACGAGGACGGCACGCCCCGGCGCCACCGCCACCTCGCGAAGCAGCTCGATCACGGCCCGGCCGCTGCCGGCATCGAGGGCCGCGGTCGGCTCGTCGCAGACGACCAGATCGGGCGCGTGGGCAAGGGCGCGGGCGATCGCCACGCGTTGCTGCTGGCCGCCGGACAGCTGAGCCGGAAGCTTCTGCGCATGCGATGCGAGGCCCAGCCGCTCGAGGAGTGGCAGCACGGTGCGCGCGGCCTCGCCGAGGCGGCGGCCCTGGGTGACCAGCGGCAGTGCCGCATTCTCGGCCGCGGTGAGCGCAGGTAGCAGGTTGTAGGCCTGGAAGACGAAGCCGACATGGCGCCGCCGCCAGGCGGTGCGCTGGCGGTCGGACATCGACCAGAGCGAGGCGCCGAGCACCTCGATGGTGCCGGCGGTCGGGCTCAGGATCCCGGCGAGGATCGAGATCAGGGTGGTCTTGCCGCAGCCGGAGGGGCCGACCAGCAGGGCCAGCTCGCCCGCCGGCAGGTCGAGGTCGATGCCATGCAGCACCGGCGTCACGCCGGCGGCCGAACGGAACTCCTTGGTGACGCCGTGGCAGCGGATCGCCGGCAGGGCGGTGTCGAGGACCGTGGCGGCACTCATCCGCGGAACACCGTGGCCGGGTCGACGGTCAGCACCCGGCGGATGCTGGCGAGGCTGGCGAGCATGACGATGACCAGCACCGCCACGGCCGTGCCGGCCATCACCTCCGGGTGCAGCATGAAGCCGCGCAGGTTGATCGAGGCGCGGCCGGTGGTCTCGAAGAACAGGGCACAGGCGCCGATGCCGAGCCCGTAGCCGACCAGCGCCACGACCAGGCCCTGCAGCAGCACCATGCCGACGATGCGCATTCCCGACACGCCCATCGCCTTGAGCGCCGCGAACTGCTTCTGGTTCTCGACGACGAACAGGAAGAAGGTCTGTCCGGCGATGGCGGCGCCGACGAGGAATCCGAGGGCCACGGTGATGCCGAAGTTCACCGGGATGCCGGTGCGGGCGATGTAGTAGTCGACGGTAGCCCAGGCGAAGTCGAGGCGGGTCATCGCCTTGAGCCCGGTCTGCTCGGTGATGCGACGTGCCAGAGCTGCCGGATCGGTGCCGTCCTCGGCGCGGGCGATGACGAAACTCATCTGCTTGCGCTGCTGGCCGATGAAGCCCATCGCATCGCTGTAGCGCGTGTAGACGACCGGGAAGGTGGTGAACGGCGGCGACGATTCGGCGATGCCGACGATGACGGCGCGGCGGTCGTTGAGCTCCAGCACCTTGCCGAGCTGCAGCGGCTCGCCGGGCCAGATGAACATGAACCCGGCCCGGTCGATGATCATGGCGTCGGGCTGGCGCAGGTCGCGCGGATCGCCCATGACCATGGCGCGCGGCGCCCCGGCGAGGCTGGCATCGGCCACGCCCATCAGGATCACCTGCTGCAGCACGCCGTCCGTGGCCCTGGCGACGGTGAGGCCCTTGTAGAAGGGCTCCGCCCAGGCGACGCCCGGCACGCCGCGCACGCGGTCGAGCGCCGTGTCGGTCAGCGGCTCGATCTCGTCGACATATTGCACGCGCGGGTCCATGACCCACACTTGTGCCTCCCCGACGTCGAGGATCTGGCTGGCGGTCCGGCTCATCAGGCCGATGAAGATGGAGACCTGCTGCGACATGAGCAGCGTCGCGAAGGCGATGCCGATGACCAGGCCCAGATACTTGGCCCGGTCTCCGGTCAGCATGCGCAGCGCCACCGCGTGCATCGGCCGTTCCCGCCGTCGCGGCTGGACGGCAGCCGGGACGTCAACTAAGTTAGTGACGATAACTTAGCGCTGTAACGATGCCCAGGCAAGAGCCCGCCCCTAGCGCTCACCGACGTCGTCGCGGTGAAGGCCATGTCACCCGCGAGGCGATCCTCGCTGCGGCACGCGACCTCTTCCTGACCGAAGGTTATTCGCAGACGACCGTCCGCCGGATCGTCGAGCGGGCCGGTGTGACGCCGCCCGTGCTCTACCGGCACTTCGCCGACAAGGAAGCGATCCTGTTCGAGATCGCGGATGGCGCCTTCCACCGCCTCGCGGCGGCATTCGAGGCGGCGAGCGGCGGCGGGAGCCCGTCGCTGGCCCGGCTGCAGCGGATGATGGAGGCGTTCCTGCAGTTCGGCCTCGCCCATCCGGCCGAGTACCGGGTGGTTTTCATGAGCCCGGACCTCGTGCCGAAGGACGTCTCGCACGTGATGCCGCCCGGGTCCGGACGCGGCGAGGCCGGCTCGCGCTGCTTCGCCATGCTGCGCGACGAGGTCGCCGCCCTCGTCGCCGCGGGCGAGCTCGTGCCGGAGGATCCCAAGGTGCTGGCCGAGGCGATCTGGGCCGCCGGCCACGGTCTCGTGGCCCTGCTGATCACCAAGCCGCATTTCCCGTGGTCGGACCGCGCCGCGCTGATCCACACCATGGTCGCCATGCCGATCGAGGGCCTGCGCCGGCGCTGAGGCCGGGACAGGCCCCCGTTCAGAAGACGAAGGCGGTTTCGGCGAGCTGGGTCACCCCGATCAGCCGGACCGTGTCGCTGCCGGCCGCGCCGCCTGCGGCGGCGCCAAGGTCGACGACGAGGTCGCCGCCATCCCGTGTCACCCGATCGTCGGCGTCGGTCAGGCTGCCGTCCGTATCGCTGTCGAGGCTGGCAAAGGTCAGGCCGTAGCCGGCCACGTCGAGCACGTCGCTTCCTCCGAAATCGGCAATGGTGTCGTTGCCGCTGCCGGGAGCGAAGACGAACCGGTCCGAACCGGCCGCTCCGTCCTCGGCGATGGTGGCACCGTCGCCGAACAGCAGATCGTCGCCCGTCCCTCCGACGACGGTGTCATTGCCGCCGAGGCCGAGGAGGGAGGCATCGCCGTAGATGACGTCGTTGCCCGCATCGCCGAACAGCGTGTCGTCGCCGCCCTGGACGGAGGCGGCACCGTCGACGAGCGAGACGGCATCGCCGCGCAGGACGTCGGCGGCGTCGCCGCCGTACAGCGTATCGGCGGATCCGGCGATGGACATGGCGTCGACGTCACCCGTCAGGTCATCCGAGTCCGCGCCGCCGAACAAGGCGTCGTCGTCGGCTCCGCCAACCAGCGTGTCGGTGCCGTTCGCCCCGTTGAGGCTGTCGCCTCCGGCGTCGCCGATGACGAGGTCGTTGCCATCCCCGCCCTCGAGGAGATCGGCCGCGTTGCCACCCTCGACCCGGTCGTCGCCGCCCGAGCCGCCGATGGTGTCGGCCCCTTCGCCGCCGAACAGCGTGTCGAGGCCGTCGCCGCCATCGGCGATGTCGTCGCCATCGCCGAGGTCGAGCTGGTCGTTCTGGTCGCCACCGAACAGCACATCGGAGTCATTGCCGCCGCTCAGGCTGTCCGCTCCGGTCGACCCGCTGAGCGTATCGCTGCCGTCCTCGCCACGGGCGGTGTCGTTTGCGTCTCCTGCATCGACGCGGTCGTCGCCGGTTCCGCCGGCGATGCTGTCGGCTCCGTTGCCGCCGCTCAGCGTGTCGGCACCGACGTCGCCGCCGAGCAGGTCATTGCCGAAGTCACCGGTGACCGAATCATCGCCCTGCCCGCCTTGCAGCGAGTCGTTGCCGTCACCCCCGATCAGGAGGTCGGCCTCGTCGCCACCATCGAGAGTGTCGCCGCCGATCCCCCCGTCCATCTCGTCGGCGCCACTGCCGCCAAAGATCAGATCGGACTGGCTGTCACCGCTGATGACGTCGATGCCGTTGCCGCCATAAAGGACGTCGGCTCCGTCATCGCCCAGGATGAAGTCGTCGGCGTCGTCACCGCTGACCGTGTCGTCGCCGTCATCGCCGAACAGAACGTCGGCGTTGTTCCCGCCGCTGACGGTATCGTTGCCGTTGCCGCCCGAGGCCAAGTCCTCGCCGTCGCCGGCATCCAGCGTGTCGTTGTCATTGCCGCCCAGAAGCTCGTCCGCGCCGATGCCGCCCGACGCCGTGTCATCGCCGGCGCCGCCCTGGAGGCTGTCGGCCCCGTTGCCGCCGGCAAGGCTGTCCGCTTCGTTGCCTCCGAGGAGCGTATCGTTGCCGAGCCCGCCGAGCAGCGAGTCGGCGCCGTCGCCGCCGTCGATCCGGTCGATGCCGTTTCCGCCGTCGACGGTATCGTTGCCGGCATCGCCACCGATGCTGTCGTTGCCATCGCCTCCGACCAGGCTATCGGCGCCGTTGCCGCCGGCGGCGGTGTCATTGCCGCCAAGCAGCTGGAACCGGTCGTTGCCGCTTCCTCCGAGGATGGTGTCGGCCGATGCCGACCCGGACAGCGTGTCGTCGAGTTCGCTGCCGACGAAGATCTCGATGCCGGCAATGGTGTCGCCGGCTCCATCGCCGCCGGCAGCAGTGCCGGCCGCGACATCGAGGATCACTCCCGCCGAAGAGGAGGCGTAACTGAGCGTATCGTTGCCGTTGCCACCATCGATGCTGTCGCCCCCGGGCGAGCCGCCGATGAGGTCGGCGCCGACGCCGGCGCTGATGCGCTCGACGGTTGCCCCGCCGAGGAGCGTGTCGGCGCTGCCCGACCCGATCAGGTGCTCGATGCCGGCGATGCCGACCGCGGACAGGTCGACGGTGACGCCGCTGCCGAAGGACGCGTAGGTCAGCGTGTCGGTGTCGGCCCCGCCATCGATGCTGTCGGTTCCACTGCTGGCGATGATGAGGTCGTTGCCAGCCCCGCCCAGCAGCGTGTCGCTGCCGATTCCGCCGTCGAGGGTATCGCCACCGTTTCCGCCGGTCAGGTTGTCGTTGCCGTTGCCACCGGCGATGCGATCGGCCGTCGCCGAGCCGAGCAGTGTGTCGCGGCTGGCCGATCCGACCAGGCTCTCGATTCCGGCGATCCCCCCAGCACCGAGGTCGACCGCGACGCCGGTCGCGGATGCCGCGTAGGTCAGCGTGTCGGTGTCGGCCCCGCCATCGATGCTGTCGGTTCCGTTGCTGCCGATGATGAGATCGTTGCCCGCTCCGCCCAGTAGGGTGTCGTTGCCATTTCCGCCGTCGATGCTGTCGCCGTCATTGCCGCCATCGACGACATCGGCGCCGCCGCCGGCGAAGATCGTGTCGCCGCCGGCGAGACCGAACAGGCTGTCGGCGGCGTTGCTGCCCGTGATGAGGTCGGCAAGGCCGCTCGCCACCACCATCTCGATGCCGGACAGGCTGTCGCCCGCGGCATCGCCGCCGCTGAACGTGTTGCTGCCGAGGTCGATCACCACGGCCGAGGTCGACGAGGCGTAGCTGACGGTGTCGATGCCATTCCCGCCGGCGAGGCTGTCGGCGCCGCCAGCTCCGCTGAACCAGTCGCTGCCGTTGCCACCGAACAGCCGGTTGACGGCGCCGTCGCCGATGAGCGTGTCGTTGCCGGCGCCTCCGAGGATCGCTTCGAAGCCGGCGACCGTGTCGTTGGCGGCGTCGCCGCTGATCGTGCCCGTCGCCAGGTCCACGACGATGCCCGTGGCGGACGACGCAAAGCTCAGCGTATCGATACCGCCGCCGCCATCGAGGCTGTCGATGCCATTTCCTCCGTCGACGGTGTCGTCGCCCTCGCCACCGAGCAGCGTATCGGCACCGTTCCCGCCGCCAAGGACGTCGTTCCCGTTTCCGGCATCGAGGCTGTCGTCTCCATCCGATCCGCCGAGACTGTCGTCGCCCTCGCCGCCGGTCACGGTATCGCCCGAGGCGCTGCCGAGGATGGTGTCGGCGGCAGCGCTGCCCAGCAGGCGCTCGAAGCCGTTGCTGACGTCGCCGGCCGCGTCGCCGGAGCCCGTCCCCGCGGCGAGGTCGACGATCACCCCGGCTACAGCCGAGGCATAGCTCAGCGTGTCGACGCCGTTGCCACCGTCCATGCTGTCGGCGCCAGCCCCGCCATCGACCGTATCGTTGCCGTTTCCGCCGAAGAGCCTGTCGGCTCCGCCGGCGCCGGTGAGGCTGTCGTTGCCGTCGGCTCCCAGCACCGTCTCGCCAGCCGAACTGCCGAGCACGGAATCCGCCTCGGCCGTGCCGAGCACGATCTCGAAGCCGGCGGCGACATCGCCGGTGCCGGCGCTGCCCAGGTCGAGGCTGATGCCAGTGGGCGATGAGGCAAAGCTCAGCGTGTCGATGCCGTTGCCGCCGTCCAGGCTGTCGATGCCGGCCCCGCCGTCGACCGTGTCATCCCCGGCACCCGCGAAGACGGTATCGGCCCCGCTGCTGCCAACGATTGTGTCCGCGAAGCCCGAGCCGATCACGATCTCGATCGCAGCGAACCGGTCGCCCAGCGCCTGGCCAGCGCCGCCCGTGCCTGCGCCAAGATCGAGGCTCACCGTGCCATCGGCCAGCGCATAGCTGAGGACATCGATGCCGTTGCCGCCGTCGATGCTGTCGTTCCCCGCGCCTCCGGACAGGGTATCGGTGCCATCGCCGCCGGACAGCGTGTCGGCAGCGTCGTCGCCGGCAACGACATCGTCGCCATTGCCGCCCGCGATGCTGTCGGCTCCGCCGCCGCCGGCAAGGCTGTCTCCGCCGTTGCCGCCGGCGATGACCTCGCTGGCGCCGCCGCCGAGGATCGTGTCGCTTCCGTTCGAGCCGAGCACGGCTTCGAAGCCGCTCGCGACATCCTCGCCGCCGGCCACGCCAAGGTTGAGCACGACGCTGCTGGCCGAAGCATAGCTCAGCGTGTCGTAGCCGTTTCCGCCATCCAGACGATCGGTGCCGGCTCCGCCATCCACGGTATCGTCACCTTCGCCCCCCGTGAGCGTGTCGCTTCCCGCACCGCCGGATAGCTGATCGTTACCGTTTCCGCCGGCGATGGATTCATCCGCAGTGCCGCCGACGATACTGTCGGCGGATTCCGAGCCCACGATCCGCTCGAAGCCGGCAACCCTGTCACCTGCTGCGTCGCCGGCGCTGCCGATGCCGGTGGCTAGATCGAGTTCGATGCCGGCGACGGAACTGGCATAGCTCAGCGTGTCGACGCCGTTTCCGCCATCCAGGCTGTCGGCGCCGGCCCCGCCGGACAGGCTGTCGTCGCCATTGCCTCCGGCCACGGTTTCGGCGGCAGCGCCTCCGGTTATCGTGTCGGCCAGGGCCGTTCCGAGAACGCCTTCGAAACCCGCCGCGACATCGCCGCCGCTGCCGCCATTGGCGAGGTCAAGCACGATGCCTGTCGTCGACGAGGCGAAGCTCAGCGTGTCGATGCCATTGCCGCCATCGAGGCTGTCGGCGCCGGCCCCGCCATCGACCGTGTCGTCGCCCTCGCCACCCCGCAGGGTGTCGCCGTCGTTGCCGCCGCCGAGGATGTCGTTGCCGTTTCCTCCGTCGAGGCTGTCGGCCCCGGCTTCACCCGAGAGGCTGTCGCCGCCATTGCCGCCCGCGACGCTGTCGCCGGCGGCGCTGCCGACGACCGTGTCGGCCAGGGCGGAACCGACGATCCGCTCGAAGCCGGTGACGGTGTCGCCCGCGGCATCGCCGCCGCCAGCGCCCCCGGACAGGTTGAGGATGATGCCAGCCGCCGAGGCAAAGCTCAGCGTGTCGATGCCGTTGCCGCCATCCAGGCTGTCGGCGCCGGCACCCCCCTCGATCGTGTCGTCGCCCTCACCGCCCTGCAGCAGATCGTTGCCGCCTGCGCCCGAAAGGCTGTCGGCGCCGTTGCCACCGGCCACGGTCTCGCCAGCCGCGCTGCCGATGATGGTGTCGGCCTCGGCGGTACCGAGAATGCGCTCGAAGCCCGTGGCGACGTCGCCGCTGCCACTAGCAGCAAGATCCAGCAGGATTCCCGAGGCCGACGAGGCGTAGCTCAGCGTGTCGACGCCATTCCCGCCATCGAGCGAATCGATGCCGGAGCCGCCATCGACGGTATCGTCGCCCTCGCCGCCGCGGAGGATATCGCTCTCGCTGCCGCCCTCGATGACGTCATTGCCGTTTCCGCCGTCCAGGCTGTCCGCTCCTGCGGCCCCGGCAAGGCTGTCGTTGCCGGCGCTGCCGGCGACACTGTCCGCAGTGGCCGAGCCAGAGATCGTGTCCGAAGCCGAGGATCCGAGGATCCGCTCGAAGCCGGCGAAGCTGTCGCCGGCGGCATCACCGTTGCCCGTCCCCGCGTTCAGATCGAGAACGACGCCGGCTGCCGATGCGAAGCTCAGGGTGTCGATGCCATTTCCACCATCAAGGCTGTCGGAGCCCGCACCACCCTCGACGGTATCGTCGCCCTCGCCGCCCCGCAGCATGTCGGCGTCGGCGCCACCGGAGAGGGTATCGCCGCCATCCCCGCCCTCGAGGCTGTCGGCGCCGGCATTGCCGACCAGCGCGTCGGCTCCGTTTCCTCCGGCGATGCTGTCCGCCGAGCCGCCGCCGGTGACCGTGTCGGCCTGGTTGCTGCCGACCACCTGCTCGACATTGGACACGATGTCGCCGGCAGCGTCACCGCCGCTGCCGCTGCCCGTCGCGAGGTCGAGGACGATCCCGGTCGTCGACGAGCCGTAGCTCAGGACATCGATGCCATTGCCGCCGTCCAGGCTGTCGGCGCCCGCTCCGCCCTCGATCGTGTCGTCCCCGTCGCCCCCGCGCAGCGTGTCGGCATCGTCGCCACCGGCGACGTTGTCGTTGCCGGTTCCGCCGTCGAGGCTGTCCGACCCGCTGTTCCCGGCGAGGCGGTCGGCACCGTTGCCGCCAGCCATGGTCTCGGCGGCTGCCGCTCCCACAATGGTGTCGGCCGCATTGGAGCCGACGACGACCTCGAAGCCGGCGACCAGATCACCAGCGGCATTGCCGTTGCCGGTGCCGGCGCCGAGGTCCAGCGTCACCCCGGTAGCGGCGGTCGCGTAGCTGAGGCTGTCAATGCCGTTGCCGCCGGTCAGGCTGTCGGCGCCATCGCCGCCGGTGACCGTGTCGTTGCCGTCGCCGGCATCGATGGTGTCGTTGCCAGCTCCGCCATCAATGGTGTCGTCGCTCGCGCCGCCGGTCAGGCGGTCCTCGTCGGCATCACCGCTGATCCGATCATTGCCGTTTCCGCCATCGACGGTGTCGGCTCCATTGCCGCCGACGATCGTGTCGTTGCCGTCCAGACCGCTGACACTGTCGGCACCGCCGAGCGCGTCGATGGTGTCGTTGCCGGCCGTGCCGGTGAGGGTGTCGTTGCCCTCGGTCGGGCCGGTGGTGCCGGCAACGCCGAACTGGATCTGGAAGCCAAGGGCATTGTTGGCGTTGCCGACGATCCGCACGGTGCTGCCGTTGGCAGCGGTTAGCAGCATGTCGGCGCCAGCGGTGCCGATGGTGACCGCCGAGGCCGCAAGGTCGGCAAGGATGATGCGGTTGACGCCGGAACCGTCGACGACTGTGTCGCTGCCCCAGGTGCCGGAGAACAGGAAGGTGTCGTTCCCGGTCCCGCCGTCGAGCGTGTCGTTGCCCGCGCCGGCGATCAGGCTGTCATTGCCATCGCCGGCCTCCATCCGATCGTTGCCGGTGGCGCCATCGAGGGTGTCGTTGCCGTTTCCGCCGAAGAGGCGCTCGTTGCCGGCGGCGTCGAGGAGATAGTCATCGCCGTTGTTGCCGGACAGCGTGTCGTCGTCATTGCCGCCGCCAAGGGTATCGTTCCCGTCATTGCCGATCAGGACATCGTTCTGGTCGCCGCCCCACAGCGTGTCGTTGGCAAGGCCGCCGTCGGCCGTGTCGCTACCGGTGCCCCCGAACAGGATGTCGTTGCCGTTGGCATCGAGCAGCGTATCGTTGCCCGCATCGCCCGCCAGCGAGTCGATTCCGTTCCCGCCGGAGATCCGGTCGTTCCCGTCGAATCCGCGCAGCCTGTCGACGCCGTCATCGCCGCTGATGCTGTCGTCGCCGATACCGCCGTCGGCGGAATCGTTGCCGGCACCTCCGAAGAACAGGTCATTGCCGGCGGAGTCGCTGAGGCTGTCGTCGCCACCATCGCCAGTGAGGGTATCGTTGCCGGCATCGCCCGCGAGCCGATCGACGCCGTTTCCGCCGAACAGCGTGTCGGTGCCGTTCCCGCCCTGCAGCAGATCGGCCGCATCGCCGCCATAGATCAGGTCGGCGCCGTTCCCCCCGAACGCCGTATCGTTGCCGGCTAGGAGGGAGATCGTATCAGCCGACGCCGTTCCGGTGCGGGTGTCAGCGTTGGCCGTCCCATTGATGATTGCCATGGCGTTTCCGTTTTTGCTGACAAACCGGCCCCAAAATCGGCCGGCACCGGAAGCAGTCTGATCATTCCAAGCGCGATCCCTCCTCTACTAGCGGGTTCGCGCTGGCGTCGGCAATGTGGCGAGTGCTGCCTGGCCGCGGCTCATGGTCCTGATCCTGCGAAAGTCCGCCCAAATGGCTGGATCCGAAGTCAGGGCCACGAGCCGCCCTGCTCAGTCTGCGCTTTGGGGTGCCGCGCAAGGCACAAGGCTTCGTTACCGTGCACACCCTGCGTTCGATTGATCCCTTGCGCCGGACTGCCGGTGCGTGCAGCCTTAAGCTGTCGTCGCGGCCTGCGGCAGCCGAGTAGCGGTCAGTTACACGATTGTAGCGCTGGCTTGCCGGCAGCTGGACGACAGTGGAGGGAAGCCCAGGAGGGGGCCGGCTGCGAAAGCAACCGGCCGGGGATTGGCCGTGAACCAATTCACGCGACGCCGTCTATTGCAGGCCACTGGCGCGCTGGGTGTCGGCTGGAGTTTTGCCGGTCCCACCTGGGCCGCATCGGACGACCCCAGCTACGCCTGGGAGTGGCCGATTCCCTGGTTGCCCGAGAGCGATGACGACATCGTCGTCGTCCAGGTGCCGCCGACAGGCATCGTGATCGACGACGTCGGCAGCGCGGACAAGCTCCTGTTGCTGGTGGCCCCCGAAGAGCCGATCGCGGGTCCGATCCGCGCCCGGTTCCTGCGGTATCGCGGGGTGGTCATGATCGGTGCGACGATCCGGCAGGTCGGGAACGTGGGCTACGACACGCCTGTCGGAACCATCTTGTATGGTCGGCACACTTTCCAGATCAGCTGGGACAGGAAGGATCAATGGGAGGGCAACGCGCCGTTCCTGTTCCTCGCCAATATCGACTTCTCCGCGGCCGAGAGCCGCTGGGGCGACTTTCTGCGCACCGGGACATCGCGCAATCCCGCCAACACCAACTTTTCCCAATGGTGCAACGTCTACCTGCAGAAGATCCGGGTCGACGTCGGCCACTACGGCTGGACCCCGAGCGGCGGCAGCCAGGAACCGCACTCGGACTTCTTCCAGTTTCCGTTTGGCGGGCTGGGCTCGCTCCACGTCTACGATTGCGATATCGCGTGGAGCTACCAGACTTTCTTCACCCGCGTCCTCGATCCCAATCCCCCTCACCCGACCGCGGTGCATCGCTTCAAGCGCGTCTACACGCGCTGCATGCCGGATCCGACCGACATCTACATTTCGCCGGCGGGCCGCACGCAGTTCCACATCAACGCCCTCGGCACGCAGGCGGAGATGGACCGGGGACAATATCAGGCGCACGCGATCTGGAACTGGCATGCCGGCCTTGATCCGGAAGGCAACTCTTCGCTTACCAAGCTGTTCAGTCTCGGCGGCCAGCGGCCGATCCAGATCGGCAACCGGCTGACGTACAGACATGTCATTCCGCCGAACCGGGCCCTTCCTCTCATTAGCGGCTACTTCAACCTGTCGCCGCCGACGGAAACGTTTGCGCCGCCCGAACAGATCGGCTGGGCGAAGCGGGTGGCCGACATTGCCACGCTACGCGCGATGGTCGCGGTAGAAGACTAGGTGCCGGCGACCGGAACAGCGGGTCGCCGCCGCATCGAGAACGCGCTCTGGGGCCTGTTCATCGGCGACGCCCTCGCCATGCCGGTCCACTGGTACTACGACCCCGCCAACATCGAGGCCGACTTCCCGGGTGGCGTGCGCGGCTACGAGGCGGCGCGGCATCCGCATCCCGAGGCCTTCATGCTAGGGCGGCCCTACCGCCCCGACGTGGCGAGCGCGCAGGCGCTCGGCCGGCCCTACGACATCCTGCACGGGCATGCCCGCTTCTACACCACGACCTACACCGAGTTCGCCATCGCCCGGACCGAGCGCGACCGCGAGACCGGCAACGCCATTGCCGGGCTTAGCGAGCGCTACCACTACCATCACGGCCTGCGCGCCGGCGAGAACACCGTCGCCGCGCATCTCGTCCGCGTCCTGCTCCGCACGGTCGTCGCCGCCGGCCGCTACGAGCCCGACGCCTTCCTCGACGGCTTCATCGCGCACCTTGCCACGCCCGGCCGCAACCGCGACGCCTACCTCGAGGCCTGGATCCGCTACTGGTTCGAGAACTACGCGCGCGGCCTGCCGGCGCACGCCTGCGCGGCCCGCCAGCGCGACGACTGGTCGATCGCCGCCCATTCGGCGCTCGCCCGCCCGCTCGTGCTGGCCCTGCTTGCATCCAACGGCTTCGCGGCGCTGGGGCTGGCGCTCGAGCATCACGCGCTGACGCATCGCTCGGAGACCAACAATGCGGCCATCGCCCTGCTGGTCCCGGTGCTGCGCGCGCTGACAGAGGAGAGCGATCCGGCGGCGACGCTGCTCGGTCTCGCCGCGAACCTGCACCTGCCGGCGATCACCGGCACCGAACTGTTCGCCCGGTACGCGGCGGCGGGCGGGCCGTACAACATCCCGAAGGACGAGATGTGGCGCCTGCACGCCGCCTTCCGCCCGGAGCCGCTGGACCTCGGGGCGCTGGTCGAGCGGGGCGACGACGCGGCGGTGATCCGCGCCCTCGTCTCGACCGCCTGTTATCCCGAGCATGGCGTGCCGCTGCTGCTCTACCTGGCCCTTCGCCACGGCCTCGACCTTGAGGCCGCGCTGCTCGCCAACGCCAATGCCGGCGGCGACAACGTCCATCGCGGGGCGGTGCTGGGGCTGCTGCTCGGTGCGGCTACTGATTCGGTGCCGGAGCGGCTCAAGCGGGGCCTGCTCGCGCATGACGAACTGGCCGTCGAGATCGCCGCGTTCGCCGCGCTGGCGGGAACCGCCGCGGCCAGCTGACGCCGCGGGTGCGGCGTCGCGGCCGCCCGGGGGCGATTACCCCCAAGGCCCGCGACGGGCTCCCGCCCGGCTGGCGGCGCTGCCGGCGGCGGCAGGCGCCTGGCCCGCCATCGCCATCAGCCGAGCAATGCGCTCCCGGGTCGGCGGGTGGGTGCGGAACAGGCCGGCGAGACCGCCGCCATGCAGCGGGTTGATGATGAACAGGTGCGCCGTCGCCGGATTGCCCTCGGCCGAAGGAATGTAGGTGCCGGTGGCGATGCGCTCGATGTCGTTGAGGGCACTGGCAAGGCCCTGCGGGTCACCGGCGATCTCGGCACCCAGCCGGTCGGCGGCGAACTCGCGGGTACGCGAGATCGCCATCTGCACCAGCGTCGCCGAGAGGGGTGCCAGGATCATCACCAGGATGGCGCCGATCGGGCCCAGCGGGCTCTGCCGCTCGCTCGAGTTCGAATGGCCGAAGAACATGGCGAAGTTGGCGAGAAAGCCAACCGCACCCGCCAGCGTCGCGGCGACGGTCATGGTCAGGGTGTCGCGGTTCTTGATGTGCGCCAGCTCGTGCGCGATCACGCCGGCGACCTCGCGGCGGTCGAGTCGCTGCAGCAGGCCGCGCGTCACCGCGACGGCGGCATTGTTCGGGTCGCGGCCGGTGGCGAACGCGTTCGGCTGGTCGCTCTCGATCAGGTACACGGCCGGCATCGGCAGCTGCGCCCGGTCGGCCAGCTGCTTGACCATGGCATAGAGATCCGGCGCCGAGCCCGGCGACACGGGCCGCGCATTGTGCATGCGCAGCACCATCTTGTCGCTGTTCCAGAAGGCGAAGGCGTTGGTGCCCAGCGCCAGCAGGAAGGCGATCAGCACACCTTCGCGGCCGCCGAGCAGCCAGCCGCAGACAAGGAACAGGGCGGTCAGCGCTGCCAGCAGCAGACCGGTACGGGCGGTGTTCATGACCTCGCGGTTTCCATCAGGGATCAACCAACGAGATAGGCGACAGGCCGCACCCTGCAAGAAGCCCCGGCGCTTGCGATGCGCCCGGCCGGACCCTTAGAACGACGGCTCCGCAGAGGGTGCACGGGCGGACCGACCGATCGCAACGGTCGCCGCCGGCGGGGGACGAGGGATGCAGGGCCAGGAGCCGAAACCGGCAGCCGCCGAGGTGGCGCCGCGTACCGAGCGCGTCACCAGCGAGGAGGCGCTCGAGCTGCACGCCCGCGGCCGTCCCGGCAAGATCGAGATCACGCCGACCAAGCCGCTGACCACCTCGCGCGACCTGTCGCTGGCCTACAGCCCGGGCGTGGCCGCCCCCTGCCTCGTCATCCGCGACAACCCCGCCGCCGCCTACGACTACACCGCCAAGGGCAACCTCGTGGCGGTGATCTCCAACGGCACGGCGGTGCTGGGTCTCGGCAATCTCGGGGCGCTGGCCGGCAAGCCGGTGATGGAGGGCAAGGCCGTCCTCTTCAAGCGCTTCGCCGACATCGACAGCATCGACCTCGAGGTCGGCACCGAGGACGTCGACGCCTTCGTCGACTGCGTCCGCCTGCTCGGGCCCACCTTCGGCGGCATCAACCTCGAGGACATCAAGGCGCCCGAGTGTTTCATCATCGAGCAGCGCCTGCGCGAGGTGATGGACATCCCGGTCTTCCATGACGACCAGCACGGCACCGCGATCATCGCCGCCGCCGGCCTCATCAACGCGCTCGACCTGACCGGCCGGACCATTGGCGACGTGCGCCTCGTCATCAACGGCGCCGGGGCCGCCGCCATCGCCTGCGCCGAGCTGGTCAAGGCCATGGGCGTGCCGCACGACCATGTCGTCCTGGTCGACACCAAGGGTGTGATCTATCAGGGCCGTACCGAGGGCATGAACCAGTGGAAGTCGGCGCACGCCGTACCGACCGACGCGCGGACGCTGGCCGACGCCATGCGCGGCGCCGATGCCGTGTTCGGCCTCTCGGTCAAGGGCGCCTTCAGCCGCGAGATGATCGCGTCGATGGCCGACCGTCCGGTGATCTTCGCCATGGCCAACCCGGACCCGGAGATCACGCCCGAGGAGGTCCGCGCCGTCCGCTCCGATGCCATCGTCGCCACCGGGCGCAGCGACTACCCGAACCAGGTCAACAACGTCCTGGGCTTTCCCTATATCTTCCGCGGCGCCCTCGACGTCCGCGCCTCGACCATCAACGAGCAGATGAAGGTGGCCGCGGCCTACGCCATCGCCGCGCTGGCCCGCGAGGAGGTGCCCGACGAGGTCACCGCCGCCTATCGCGGCCGCCGGCTGCGCTATGGCCCCGAGTACCTGATCCCGACGCCCTTCGACCCGCGCCTGATCACCGCCGTACCCGAGGCCGTGGCCCGGGCGGCGATGGAGACCGGCGTCGCCCGCAAGCCGATCGTCGACCATGGCCGCTACCACGCCGAGCTGCGCTCGCGCCTCGATCCGACCGCCAGCCGGATGGAAGGCATCATCCAGCAGGTCCGCTCGAGCCCGCGTCGCGTCGTCTTCGCTGAGGGCGAGGAGGAGAAGACGATCTCCGCGGCGATCGCATGGCGCAACGGCGGCCTCGGCACCGCCGTCCTGCTCGGCCGCGAGGAGCGGGTCCAGCAGGCGCTGCTGCAGATGGGCTCGCCCTCGCTCGACGGCATCGAGATCCACAATGCACGCCTGAGCCCGTGGAACACGGCCTATGCCGAGTTCCTCTACGCCCGGCAGCAGCGCAACGGCCTGCTCTACCGCGATTGCCAGCGGCTGGTGAACCTCGGCCGCAACACCTTCGCCGCCTGCATGGTGGCGCACGGCCATGCCGACGCCATGGTCACCGGTCTCACCCGCAACTACCGCGACGCGCTCGAGGACGTGCTCCGCGTCATCGACCCGCGCCACGGCCAGCGCGTGTTCGGCCTGACCGTGATGGTCGCCAAGGGCCGCACGGTGTTCATCTCCGACACCCTGGTCCACGAGCTGCCCGACGCCGAGACCAGCGCCGACATCGCCATCCAGACCGCCCGCGTCGCCCGGCGCATGGGGGTGGAGCCGAGGGTCGCCCTGCTCAGCTTCGCCACCTTCGGCAATCCGCCGATCAGCAAGGCCGCCCGGGTCCGCGACGTCGTCCACGAGCTCGACCGCCGCCATGTCGACTTCGAGTACGACGGCGAGATGACGGTCGACGTCGCCCTCGACCCCGACCTGATGGCGCTCTATCCGTTCTGCCGCCTCAAGGGCCCGGCCAACGTCCTCATCATGCCGGCGCTGCATACCGCCCACATCTCGGCGAAGCTGCTGCAGCAGCTGGGCGGCGGCACGGTGATCGGGCCGCTGCTGGTCGGCCTCGAGAAGCCGGTGCAGATCGTGCCGATGAACGCGACGGTGTCGGACATTCTCAATGCGGCGACGATCGCCGCCTACGACGCGCTGGGATCGGCCGAGGGACAGGGGACGCGGGCGATCGGCTAGCAGCCCGGCGGCAGGGGGCGCAGAGGCTGCCGGTCGCCGCGACAGGCGCGGCTTCGGCTACCTGACCTTCGCCCCCTCGAACGTCCCCTCCATCTGCCGCGTGCCGATGAGGCCGTCCCAGGTGCCCTTCACGGTGCCCTGCGGGTCGATCGTTCCGGTGAAGTCGGCCGACTTGGCGCCGACGCCGACGCGGGCCTTGAGGCGGCCCTGCGCGTCGACCTCGCCGTCGAAGGCGAAGTTGCGCCCTTGCGCCGACGAGCTGGCGCGGCCCTTCAGGTAGCCGACCTGGTTGACGTCGGCGTTCCAGATGCCGCGGTCGCTGTAGCCGGTGCCGACGGTCGCGAAGGTGCCGCGGTAGGTGCCGGCATACGGATTCTCCGCGCAGGCAGCGAGCGCGCCGGCGAGCAGCAGGGCGGCGGCGAAGCGGGGCAGGGGCATCAGCCGGAGCACCTCTGGTCGAGCAGCTCCTCGCCCTGCGCCTGGTCGGTGCCACTGGTGTAGTCGTTGAGGATGTACCAGCCGCTGCCAGCCTTGCCGATGACGACGACGGTTTGTCGCCCCATGGACGACTTGGCGGCCGGGATCTTCTGCAGCTGCAGGAAGGGCGTGGGCGTCAGCGAGCCCGTGACCATCACGTTGTAGCGGTGGTTGCGCGGACCGAGCGCGAGGAACGGCCTGGCGGCCCAGCTGCTGGCGATCTTGCCGGCCGCATAGGCAGCCGCCAGGGCTTCACGGACGTCCTTGCGGACGCAGGACATATGGATATGCAGCTGGTTCAAGGTCCGTCCGGCGACGGAGTTGACGGCAAGGCCGGTGTTCTCGGGCGGCTTCTTCAGCCCGGCGACATGCAGCCGGGCATCCGCCCAGGCGAAGCTGAACAGGTTCGGGAACGAGGAGCCGACGACCTGGGGATCCTCGATGCCCGTGACCGGGAACGTCGGCACCGTTAGGTAGCCGGACGGCTTGTAGACGCTGGTGTCCTTGAGCACGACGTACTTGCGCGCCGCGTCGACGATCACGCAGCCGCTCTTCTTCGGATCCTTCAGGCAGGCCTGCGCGGCAAGGTAAAGGGGATCGGCGCCTTCGGCCTCGCGCCGTTCGTTGACCGAGACGACCGGTCCCGACACCTGCAGCTGGACGGACTTGGGAAAGGTGCCGGTCCGCGGCCGTTCGTCGGTGACCAAGGCCAGGAATTCGTCGCCCGATGACGCCGGCAAGCTGGCCCGGCCGGAGCACGCATCGGCGCTGCCCGATCCGAGGTTGCTGGCAGCATCGGAGGTTGAACCGTTCTGGCGTACCAAGGTGATGCGCCAGAGCTGCCCGTCGATGCCGGCGCGGGTGCAGGCGGCAACCACGCCGCTGCCGCCAGTGCGGACCGGCACGATGCAGGCGTCGCCCGGGCCGGCGATGCGACAATCGACCGACGCCGTCGCCAACGCCGCTCCGCCCGAGGCCACGAGCAGGGCCGCCGCCAGCAGGCTCCGGATCATTGCGTGCACGATCAATCTCTCCGCCCCTTGCGCGGCGCCGACCCTCGCCCGGCCGCAGCGCCCGGTCAATGCCGCCCGCGACGCAAGCCGGCGTTGCCCGGGCCTGTGCCATTACGCACAGTCGCTTTAGCAAAATAGGCTAATTTCGTGATTTGTTTTTCAACCTCGATGCGGGAGGTTACTGCATCATGGCCACGCTCAATGGTACCGCCGGAGACGATATTCGGTACGGCGGCAACGACGGCGACCTGATCGCCGGCAATGGCGGGGACGATGTCCTCTACGGCAAGGGTGGCAACGACAGACTGTTCGGCGGTTCCGGCAGCGACTTCGTCAAGGGCGATGCCGGCGACGACACCGTGTACGGCGACGCCGGCAACGACCTGCTCAACGGCGGAAGCGGCAACGACACGGTCGACTTCTCGGCGGCCAGCGGGGAGGTCGTCGTCGATCTCCGCAGCGGCCTCGCGAACGGCGCCTACGAGGCGGATCTGCTGCTCGGTTTCGAGAACGCGGTGACCGGCCAGGCCGCCGATTCGCTGACCGGTTCAGATACCGACAATCGCCTCACCAGCGGCGGCGACAGCGACCAGGTCGAGGCCCGCGATGGCAACGACCGGGTCTGGGCCGGCTCGGGTTCCGACAGTGTCGATGCTGGCAATGGCAACGACAGCGTCTACGGAGGCAGCGGCGAGGACAACGTCTACGGAGGCGATGGCAACGATAGCCTCTTTGGCGGCAGCGAGTCCGACTCGCTGCAGGACTGGTATGGGGGTGACGACCGGTTCTACGGAGGCGACGATGGCGACAGCATCGAAGCCGGAGACGGCAACGATGTCGCCTATGGCGGTAGCGGTACCGACCGCATCGACGCCGGTTGGGGCAACGACACCGTCTCGGGCGAGGACGGGAACGACTGGATCAACGCCAGCGAAGGGTCCGACAGCGTCGCCGGCGGAACGGGCGCTGACACCGTGGACGGCGGCTCCGGCAGCGACGTGGTCAGCGGCGGCAGCGGCGCCGACCTGTTCGTCTGGCGTGGCGGTCTCGGCGATGCCGATCGCATCACCGACTTCGTCCGCGGGACGGATCGCATCCTGCTCGGCTACGACTGGAACGAGCCGACGCTGTTCGATCGCCTGGACAGCACGAACGATGCTCGGCTCACCGCGGCGGACCTCAATGTCGATGTCGTGTCGGGCAATCTCGTCCTCGATGCCGGTGCTCTCGAGGGCGATCCGGGCGGGTCGACGCTCACGCTGTCGGGCATCACGCAGCTGATCCTCGCCGACCTCTTTGTCGGCGACGTGTTCTGACCGAGGACCGGGCCCGGTCATGGGGGATGCGCCGCGAGCGCATCCCCTCGTCCGGGTTGAGCATCGACCGGAGTTCGCCCGCGGGGCGGCTGACGGATCGCTGCCGTGCAGCGGCGGCATGGTTCGCGGGCTGGCCACGGGCAGGGGCAGGGCGTAGGACCGTTCCGGTTTTGTCCGCCGGTCCGCCCCGATCGGCCGGCGGTGCGAGGGGATCCCGGACATGGCGGCGGGCACGCTGAGCCCCGCGGCACGGGCGGCGACACCGGTCGTCCTGCCGATCCTGTTGTCGGTCAGCCTGGGCCACCTGCTGAACGACATGATGCAGTCGGTGCTGCTGTCGGTCTATCCGCTGCTCAAGACGAGCCTGGCGCTCGACTTCCTGCACATCGGCATCATCACGCTCGTCTTCCAGCTCACCGCCTCGATCCTGCAGCCCTTCGTCGGCCTGTGGACCGACCGGCACCCGATGCCCTACTCGCTGCCGTTCGGCATGGCCTCGACCTTCACCGGCGTCCTGCTGCTGTCGCGCGCCGACGGCTTCTACACCGTGCTGGTGGCGGCGGCGCTGATCGGCGTCGGCTCCTCGGTGTTCCACCCCGAGGCGTCGCGCGTCGCCCGGCTCGCCTCGGGCGGGCGCTTCGGCTTCGCCCAGTCGCTGTTCCAGGTCGGCGGCAATTTCGGCCAGGCGATCGGCCCGCTGCTGGTGGCGTTGATCGTCATCCCGCGCAGCCAGGCGCACGTCGCCTGGTTCGCCATGGCGGCCGTGCTCGGCATGGCGGTGCTCGGCGTCGTCGGCCGCTGGTACGGGCAGCACCTGCAGGCGCGCAAGGCGGCCGGGCGGCTCGCCACGGTGCCGCTGTCGGCGCTGTCGCGGCCGACTGTGATCATGGCGCTGGCGATCCTGATCGCGCTGACCTTCTCCAAGAACTTCTACATGTCGAGCTTCTCGAGCTACTACACCTTCTACCTCATCGACCGGTTCGGCCTGTCGGTGCAGGCGGCCCAGGTGCACCTGTTCGTGTTCCTCGGTGCGGTCGCCGCCGGGACCATCCTCGGCGGCCCGATCGGCGACGCGGTGGGGCGCAAGTTCGTGCTGTGGTTCTCGATCCTCGGCGTGCTGCCGTTCACCCTGGCGCTGCCCTTCGCCAACCTGTTCTGGACCGACGTACTGGCGGTGATCGTCGGGGTGATCATGGCCTCGGCCTTCCCGGCGATCGTCGTCTACGCCCAGGAGCTGCTGCCGGGGAAGGTCGGCATGGTCGCCGGCCTGTTCTTCGGCTTCGCCTTCGGCATGGGCGGCATCGCCGCGGCGCTGCTCGGCTGGATCGCCGACCTCACCAGCATCGGCTTCGTCTACCGGCTCTGCGCCTTCCTGCCGCTGCTCGGGATCTTCGTGGCGTTCCTGCCGGACCTCGACCGGGCGCGGCGGTAGCGGGCCGCCGACGTCCGGCTTGCGTCGCCGGCCGGGCGTGGCACCTTCCGGCCCTGTACCGACACGGCCAGGGATCCGGTCCATGAGCGCCAAGCCCACCAACCTGAAGATCAACGGCCAGCGGCTGTGGGATTCGCTGATGGAGATGGCGGTCATCGGCGGCACCGCCAAGGGCGGCTGCAACCGGCAGACGGTGACCGACCTCGACCGCCAGGGCCGCGACCTGTTCCGCCGCTGGTGCGAGGCCGCCGGCTGCACCGTCACCGTCGACGAGATGGGCTGCATGATGGCGCTGCGCCCGGGGCGCAACCCCGAGCTGCCGCCCGTGGTCATCGGCAGCCATCTCGACACCCAGCCGACCGGCGGCAAGTTCGACGGGGTGGCCGGCGTGCTCAGCGGGCTCGAGGTCCTGCGCACGCTCAACGACTACGGCTACGAGACCGACCACCCGGTGATGGTCGTCAACTGGACCAACGAGGAGGGCTCGCGCTTCGCGCCGGCGATGATGGCGTCGGGTGTCTGGGCCGGGGCCTTCACCAAGGAGTGGGCCTACGCCCGCACCGACCGCGAGGGGACGACCTTCGGCGCCGAGCTCGAGCGCATCGGCTACAAGGGCGAGCTGCCCTGCGTGCCGCAGCGCTGGAAGTGCCATTTCGAGCTGCACATCGAGCAGGGCCCGATCCTCGAGGCCGAGAACAGGACCATCGGCGTGGTCATCGGCGGCCAGGGCATCCGCTGGCTGGACGTGCGCATCACCGGCAAGGAGAGCCATGCCGGCAGCACGCCGATGCCGCGCCGGCAGGACGCGCTGGTGGCGGCGGCCAGGGTCATCGCCCGGCTCGACGGCATCGCCCGCGACCACGCCCCCTATGCGGTCACCACCGTCGGCACCATCGAGATCGCCAAGCCGTCGCGCAACGTGATCCCGGGCGAGGTCGCCTTCACCGTCGACATGCGTCACCCCGAGGGGCCGGTGATCGACGCCATGGAGGACGAGCTGCGCGCGGCCCTGGCCGAGGCCTGCGAGCCCCTGGGCATGGCCGTCTCCTGCGAGCGGATCTGGTACTTTCCGCCGGTGGCGTTCGACGCCGGCTGCATCGCCGCCGTGCGCGGTGCCGCCGAGGCCGAAGGCTATCCGTGGCGCGAGATCGTCTCCGGGCCCGGCCATGACAGCTGCTACACCGCCCGGCACGTGCCGACCTCGATGATCTTCATCCCGTGCAAGGACGGGCTGTCGCACAACGAGGAGGAGTGGGCCGAGCCGGCGCATGTCGAGGCCGGCGGCAACGTCCTGCTGCGCGCCGTGCTGGAGATGGCCAAGGCCGGCTGAGCCGCCGGCCGGCGCCGGCTCAGGGCAGCAGCCAGACGAAGCCGAGGCCCAGCAGCGTCCACAGGGCGAAGGCCAGGCCACCGGCGAGCAGCGCCGTGTGCCGCGGCGGCCAGCGCTCCTCCACCGTGTCGACGAAGGTGGTCCCCGGGGCCGGGACCGTCAGGGTCGTGCCCGCCATGGCGGCCGCTCCGCTGCGGGCGAACGACGATCCGTCGCCCGCCGCGGAGGTTAGCCGCGCGGCGGTAAAGGAGCGGTGAAGCTCAGGCGGCCGGCAGCATCGCCCGGCGCATCGCCGCCAGCCAGTCCGGGACTTCCAGGCTGACATCGCTCTCGGTGACGATGCCGTCCTTCGGCACCGGGCGGACCAGCCGCGCCCCGTGCGCGAGGCCGATCGGCAGCGCCCCGGTCCGCCGGGCGGCCGCCGCCGGCATCAGCTTGCCGTAGACGGTGTAGCCGCCCTCGCCGTCGAGCAGGTCGCCGGGGACGAGATCGCGCTTGGCGGTGGCCGCGACCTCGCCGCGCCAGCCGGTGGCGGCACCGGTGGCCTCGCCGCGCAGCACCGCACTGGCGACGGTGATGCCGAGCTCCAGCCCGATCAGGTGGTAGGGCCGCCACAGCGCCGCGTAGCGGCCGGACGGATCGGTGATCAGCCCGTACTCGGCGAAGCAGCGACGGGTGTAGTCGGAGGGGGCCGCGAACACGACGTAGACGCCCCAGCGCAGGTCGCCGAACACCGGCCGGCCGTCGCGCTCGACCGAGGAGACGACCTCGACGATGCCGCTGCGCTCGAGGCAGCCGCCCTCCATCTCCGGGCGCAGCACCAGCGGCAGGTGCTGGGTGCCGCAGGGCGGGAAGCCGAGGCCGTGGGTCGGCACGCCGAGGCCGGTGGCGTTGGCCACCGCCGCCATCTCGATCGCGGACTTGGTGCCGTCGAGAAAGCTGTTGAACATCTTCGGGTTCATGCCGGCGGCGGCGGCCTCCTCGGCGGTCCTCCCGTAGAACGGCCAGACCGTGTCCGGCGTCGAGTGATGGAAGTGCGGGAGGTACTTGGTCCCCTTGCCGGCGGCGACGACCTCGAGGCCGATGGCCCGGGCCCAGTCGACCTGCTCGCAGATCAGCGCCGGCTGGTCCCCGTAGGCGAGGCTGTAGACCACGCCGGCCCGCTCGGCGGCCTCGGCCAGCGCCGGACCGACCAGCACGTCGGCCTCGACATTGACCATGGCGACATGCTTGCCGGCCTCGATCGCCTGCAGGGCATGGCCGGCGCCGATCACCGCATCGCCGGTGGCCTCGATGACGAGGTCGAGCCCGGGGGTGCCGATCAGCTCGGCGGCGCCGGTCACCAGGCGCGGCAGCGAGCCCGCGGGCCAGCCGGCGTTGACGAGGTTGCGGGCCGCCGCCTCGGGGCGCAGGTCGCAGACGACGGTCAGCTCGAGGCCCGGCGTGCGCAGCGCCTGGGCCGCGAACATCGTGCCGAACTTGCCGCAGCCGATCATCCCGACCCGCACCGGCTTGCCGGCCTCGTGACGGCGCTGCAACAGCCTCGCCAGGTTCATCCGCGTCCTCCCCGATCCGGCCGCCGGTGACCGAACGGTCACCCGGCCGTCGCCGCTCCATCGCCGACCCGCCATAGCGTCCGCCGCGCCGCGATCCCCGCAGGCCGGACCACCGGCGAGGAGGAGCCATGACGACGCTGAGCCGCCTGAAGAACCTCGAGCTGCGGATGGCCGCCACGACGGCGGAGATCGATGCGGCGCAGGCCCTTCGCTACCGGGTCTTCTACTGCGAGATGGGGGCCAGGGGCAGCCTCGAGACGCATCTCGCCGAGCGCGATGTCGACCGCTTCGATGCCCATGCCGACCACCTCGTCGTCGTCGACCTGGCCCTCGAGGCCGCCGGCAGTCCGGCGGTGGTCGGCTGCTACCGGCTGTTGCGCGAGCAGGCGGCGGCGCGCGCCGGCGGCTTCTACACCGCCCAGGAGTTCGACCTCTCCGGCCTCGAGCCCGGCGGTCCGATCCTCGAGCTCGGCCGCTCCTGCATCGCCCCGGCCTACCGCTCCGGCACGGTGATGCAGCTGCTGTGGCGCGGCATCTCGGACTATCTCGAGCAGCACGACATCGCCCTGATGCTGGGCTGCGCCAGCCTGCCGGGGACCGATCCGCAAGCCCTGGCCCTGCCGCTGGCCTACCTGCACGGCAACCACCTGGCGCCACCGGCGCTGCGGCCCCGGGCCCTGCCCGGCCGCTACGTCGCCACCGACCGGCTGGACGCGGCGGCGATCGACAGCAAGGAAGCCATCCGCGCCCTGCCGCCCCTGCTCAAGGGCTACCTGCGGCTGGGCGGGATGATCGGCGACGGGGCGGTCATCGACGCCGACTTCAACACCGTCGACGTCTGCCTCGTCCTGCCGACGGAGCGGGTGCAGACCCGCTACCAGCGGCACTATGCGCAGGCGCGCGCCGCTGCGCTCGAGCCCGCCTGAGCGGTGCCCCCGGGCTCGCCGCTGCGGGCCGCCTGGCGCGGCGCCGCGTTCCTGACGCTCACCCTGCTGCTGGTCCCGGTCTATGGGCTGGCGAGCCTGCTCGCACGAGGCCGGCCGGTGGCGCTGCTCTGGTGCCGGGCCACCTGCGCCATCCTCGGCGTCCGGCTGCGTGTCGCCGGTACGCCATTCGCCGCCTGCCCCACGCTCTACGTCGCCAACCACGTCTCCTATCTCGACATCCCGGTGCTCGGCGCGCTGCTCGACGCCACCTTCGTCGCCAAGGCCGAGGTCGCGGGCTGGCCGCTGTTCGGCCAGCTCGGCCTGCTCTCCGGCACCTTCTTCGTCCGCCGCCGGCGGCTCGACGCGCTGGTCCAGCGCAATGCCCTGGCGGCCCGGCTGCGCGCCGGCGAGTCGTTCGTCCTCTTCGCCGAGGGCACCAGCACGGACGGCCGCCGGGTGCTGCCGTTCCGCACCTCGCTGCTGTCGGTCTGCGAGCCCTGGGTGCTCGACCGGCCGGTGGCGGTGCAGCCGGTGACGCTGGCCTACCGCCGCCTCGCCGACGGGACGCCGGTCGATGCCCGCAACGGCAGTCTCTATGCCTGGTACGGCGACGCCACCTTCCTGCCGCACCTGCTGGGCGTGCTGGCCGGGCCCGGCGTCGAGATCGTCGTCGACCTCGGCGAGCCGGTGCTTTCCTGGGCCGTCGCCAGCCGCAAGCGGCTCGGACGCGACCTGCACGAGGCGGTCGAACGGCGGCTCGGGACCCTGCACCTCCCGGTGTCCGCCGGCATCCTCGCCGAATGCCCGTCCCTGCGACCCATGCTAGAGGAGGTGCACGAACGGGGCGGCTGAGGGCGAGCGCGATGGCTGGACGTTGGTGGCTGGCGCTGGCGTTGCTGGCCGCACTGGCGGGCTGCAGCGCCGGGCCGAAGGTCGACGACAGCTGGTACGTGCAGGTGCCACGCTCGCGCGTCGTCGACCAGACCAGCATCCCGGTCTACGGCTTCAAGGTCGTGCGCCGCATTCCGCACGACACCGCATCCTACACCGAGGGTCTCGTGATGCATGACGGTGTTCTCTACGAGAGCACCGGCCGCTACGGGTTGTCCCTGGTCCGCCGGATCGACCCCGCCGACGGTCGCATCCTCGGCGAGGCGAAGCTTGAGCGCCGCTACTTCGGCGAGGGCATCACCGTCCATGCCGGCCAGCTTCACCAGCTCACCTACCTGTCGAACACCGGCTTCATCCGCAACGCCCAGACCCTCGAGCCCGTCGGCGGCTTCCGCTACAGCGGCCAGGGCTGGGGCCTGACCACCGACGGCCGCCACCTGCTGCAGAGCGACGGGTCGTCCTCGATCCGCTTCGTCGACCCGGCGACGCACGAGGTCCGGGGCCAGATCTACGTCAGCGATGCGCAGGGCCCGGTCGGCTTCCTCAACGAGCTCGAATATGCCGGCGGGCGGCTCTACGCCAATGTCTGGCAGTCGGAGTTCATCGCGATCATCGACCCGACCAGCGGGCGGATCGAGGGCTGGATCGACCTCGGCGGCCTCAATCCCGATCCGCAGCGCCTCGCCTATCCGTTCGTGCTCAACGGCATCGCCGTCGACGAGCGGACGGGCAACCTCATCGTCACCGGCAAGTGCTGGCCCGACTACTACGAGATCGAGCTGGTCGAGCGGCCCGCCGCCTGAGGCTTCGTCCCGTCCGTTACGGCTTCTTCACGTGCCGGCCGGCGCGGGCGTGATAGCGTCCGTCCGTCGAGTCACCGCGGAAGGCCGGCGAGCTTGCTCCTGTCCATCGCGATCTGCATGGTCCTGGGCCTGTCGACGGTGCTGCTGCACCAGACGGGCCTTCTCGGTATCGCCGGCCTGACGGCCCGGCATGCCGGCCGGCATGTCCGGCTGGTCATCCCGGGCGTGCTCGTCGGCATCTTCGGCCTGCATCTGCTGGAGATCGCGACCTATGCCGGGGCGATCTGGCTGGCGGCCGATCATCTCCATCTCGGCCAGCTGCGCGGCGACGTCGACGGGACGAACCTCGAGTTCCTCTACTTCTCGGCCGAGACCTTCACCACCCTCGGCTTCGGCGACATCCTGCCGACGGGACCGATGCGGCTGATCGCCAGCTTCGAGCCGCTCAACGGGATGCTGCTGCTCGGCTGGTCGGCCTCGTTCGTCCATCTCGAGGTCGACCGCTACTGGCGCACGCGCAGCGCCCCTCGCGCCGAGCGCCGGCTGCCGCCGGACGGTGGCGAGCGCGCACTCGGCCTGGATGCCGGCCGGGCGGACGAAGCTCCGGCCTCGGTCGGCACGGGCCAGGCTGCCTGGATTGATCGAGGTCACCGACGGGATGTCCTGGTCGGTACGATCTTCGCGGCGGGAACGAAAAAAAGGAGGCCATGACAGCCTCCTTCCAGATCGGACCTGCGTGTGTGGGCTTGCGCCTCGTTATGGGCGTTATCCTACCGCGACATGGCGTCGCGCCTAGACCATGATTCGGCGAAGATCAAAGCTTGCGTTCAACTATCAGCTTCTTGATCTCGCCGATGGCCTTCGCAGGATTCAATCCCTTCGGGCACGTATTCGTGCAGTTCATGATGGTGTGGCAGCGGTAGAGCTTGAACGGGTCTTCCAGATCGTCCAGGCGATCCCCGGTCGCCTCGTCGCGCGAGTCGATGATGAACCGGTAGGACTGCAAGAGCGCCGCGGGGCCGAGGTAACGATCGCCATTCCACCAATAGCTAGGACAGGCGGTGCTGCAAGACGCGCAAAGGATGCATTCGTAGAGTCCGTCGAGCTTGGCGCGGTCCTCGGGCGACTGCAGCCGCTCGCGCTCCGGGTCGGCGGAAACCGTCTGCAGCCAGGGCTGGATCGATTCGTACTGCGACCAGAACCGGGTGAAGTCGACGACCAGATCGCGGATCACCGGCATGTGCGGCAGCGGGTAGATCGCGACGTCGCCCTTCACCTCATCGATCGCCTTGGTGCAGGCGAGGGTGTTGTGCCCGTCGATGTTCATCGCGCACGAGCCGCAGATGCCCTCGCGGCAGGAGCGGCGGAAGGTCAGCGAGCTGTCGACCTCGCCCTTCAGCTTGATCAGGGCGTCGAGCACCATCGGGCCGCAGTCGGCGAGGTCGACCTCGTAGGTGTCGACCCGCGGGTTCTGGCCCTCCTCGGGATCGTAGCGGTAGATGCGGAACTTGCGCGGCTTCTGCGCGCCGGGCTTGCCGGCGTGCGTCTTGCCGGGCTTCACCTTGGAATTGGCGGGCAGCGCGAACTCGGCCATCGGCAGGGCTCCAGGGCCAGACTCAGTAGACGCGCTTGGCCGGCGGCACCGGCTGCACGTCGTTGGTCAGCGTGTAGGCGTGCACCGGGCGGTCCTCGATCTCGGTGCGATGGTGCTCGTTCACCCAGGACAGGGTGTGCTTCATCCAGTTGGCGTCGTCGCGCTCGGGGAAGTCCTCGCGCGCGTGCGCGCCGCGGCTCTCGGTGCGGTAGGCGGCCGAGTACATCGTTGCCACGGCCTGCAGCATCAGGTTCTGCAGCTCGAGGGCCTCGACCACGTCGCTGTTCCAGACCTTCGAGCGATCCTGGACGCGCAACTCGCCAAGGCTGGCGGCGACCTCGTCGAGACCCTTGCAGCCGGTCTCGAGCGACGGTCCTTCGCGGAACACGCTCGCATACTTCTGCATCGTCCGCTGCATGTTCAAGCGGATCTCGCCCGTACCCATGCTGCCGGAGGCGTGGCGCACGCGGTCGAGGCGGTCGAGCGCCTTCTCCGTCGAAGCCTTGCCGCCGTTGCGGCTGGCGCTGCCGGGCTGGACGAGCTCGCTGGCGCGATGCGCCGCGGCGCGGCCGAAGACGACGAGGTCGATGAGCGAGTTGCCGCCGAGACGGTTGGCGCCGTGCACCGAGGTGCAGGCGGCCTCGCCGACGGCCATCAGGCCGTGCACGACGTCGTCCGGGTTGCCGTTGCGCGGGCGGACCACCTCGGTGAGATGGTTCGTCGGGATGCCGCCCATGTTGTAGTGGCAGGTCGGCACGACCGGGATCGGCTGCTTGGTCACGTCGACGCCGGCGAAGATCCGGGCGGTCTCGGAGATGCCCGGCAGCCGCTCGTGCAGCAGCTTCGGATCGAGATGCTCGAGGTGCAGGTGGATATGGTCCTTGCCCGGACCGCAGCCGCGACCCTCGTTGATCTCGATGGTCATCGCCCGGCTGACGACGTCGCGCGAGGCGAGGTCCTTGGCCGTGGGGGCATAGCGCTCCATGAAGCGCTCGCCCTCGGCGTTGGTCAGGTAGCCGCCCTCGCCGCGCGAACCCTCGGTGATCAGGCAGCCGGCGCCGTAGATGCCGGTCGGGTGGAACTGCACGAACTCCATGTCCTGCAGCGGCAGGCCGGCGCGCAGCACCATCGCGTTGCCGTCGCCGGTGCAGGTGTGCGCCGACGTGGCCGAGAAGTAGACCCGGCCGTAGCCGCCGGTCGCGAGGCAGGTCTGCTGGGCATAGAAGCGGTGCAGCGAGCCGTCCTCGATCCGCATCGCGATGATGCCGATGCAGGACTCCTCCTCCATCAGCAGGTCGAGGGCGAAGTACTCGTGGAAGAACTGCACCTTGTTGCGCAGCGCCTGCTGGAACAGCGTATGCAGGATGACGTGGCCGGTGCGATCGGCGGCGGCGCAGGTGCGGTAGGCCTGGCCCTTGCCGAAGTTGACCGACTGGCCGCCGAAGGCGCGCTGGTAGATCTTGCCCTCGGGGGTGCGCGAGAACGGTACCCCGTAATGCTCGAGCTCGATGACCGCGGCGGGCGCGTTCTTCGTCATGTACTCGATGGCGTCCTGGTCGCCCAGCCAGTCCGACCCCTTGACGGTGTCGTACATGTGAAAGCGCCAGTCATCGTCGTTCATGTTGCCGAGCGCGGCATTGATGCCGCCCTGGGCCGCCACGGTGTGCGAGCGCGTCGGGTAGACCTTGGTCACGCAGGCGACCGACAGGCCGGCCTCGACCATGCCGACGGCGGCACGCAGGCCGGAGCCCCCGGCGCCGACGACGACGCAATCGAAGAAGTGGTCGGTGATCGGATAGGCTTCGGCCATCTCGTCAGCTCCCGAGCGCAACCTTGAGGACCGAAACCGCCGCGAGGCCGCCGAACAGGAAGACGGCGAAGTTCACGGCGATCAGCAACGCCACCTTGGCGCCCTCGTGATGCACGTAGTCCTCGATGACGACCTGCAGCCCGAGCCTGGCATGCCAGAACATGGCCACCACCGTGAGCAGCATCATCGTCGCGTTGAAGGGGTGCGCCAGCCACGCACGGGCGGCGGCGTAGTCGCTGCCGGCCAGCGCGATGGCGCTGATGATGAACCAGACCAGCAGCAGCACGCCGGCGATCGCCGTCAGCCGCTGGATCTTCCAGTGCTCGACGCCGGTACGGGCGGAGCCGCGGTTCCGGGGCGAGGTCGAGGCGCTCTGCATGGTGGTCGTCCTCAGCCGGCGATCAGCACGACGAGCCACAGCAGCACCGTCAGCACGGCGGCGGCGACGATGGCGACGATGCCGCTCTGGTGGGCCTGGCCCTTCTCGAAGCCGTAGCCGAAGTCCCAGGCGAGATGGCGGATGCCGGTCGTGGTGTGGAGGAACAGCGCGAAGGTGAAGGCGAACAGGATCAGGCCGCCGAGCGGATTGTGCATCACCGCCTGGACCATGGCGAAGTAGTCGGCCCCGGAGGCCAGGGCGACGAGCCACCAGGTGAGCAGGACGAGGCCCAGCACCATGCCGACACCGGTGACCCGGTGGGCGATGGACAGCGCCATCGACAGGTACCAGCGATAGATCTGCAGGTGCGGCGACAGCGGTCGACCGGCTTGCGCCATGCTGCTCTCCTTCGGGCCCGCGCCTCGGCCGGGGCCGGGGCCCGGTTTTTTGCGCGTGCGAGATACTATCGGTCGACCGGGCAGCGTCAACGCGGCGTGGCGGCGCGCAGGGGTGACAAAAGTGCCTCGACCTGCGGCAATAGTGACGCAGGCGGGCAGGTTGCGGAACAGCTCCGGTTGTTCGCGGTTGCAGCGGAACAATCATTGCTTGGAGACGTCGGGGAAGCGGAACCTCGACGTGCCGCGGAACGTGGGAACGCCAGTCAGATGACGCAGTCCGGACCGCTCCTGCTGATCGGCCTCGATGCGCTCGAGGCGCGCGAACTGGCGCCGCGCCTCGGCGACGGGCGTATGCCCAATCTCGCACGGCTGCTCGGCAATAAGCCGCTCCGCTCCGTCGACCCGGACATTCCCGGTTTCCCCGACGGCCTCTGGCGCAGCTTCGTCAACGGTGCGCCGGTCGGCGAACATGGCTGGTTCTTCCGCAAGCAATGGCGGCCCGAGAACGGACGAGTCGAGCCGTCGAGCCGCAGTTGGCTCCGCCTCGAGCCCTTCTGGAAGCAACTCGCGGCGAAGGGGGCGAGGATCGCCATCCTCGACGTGCCGCAGGCGCCGGACCCGGGTCCGGAGTTTCCGGGGCTCTACCTCAATGGCTGGCAAACCCACGATCCGGAAGAGACCACGGCCCGCCCGGCTTCCCTGCTGGCAGAGCTCGAGGCACGGGTCGGCAAGCCGAGGTTGCCCAAGGAGGTCTACGGCCCGCAGCGTGCCGTCGACATGCTGGCGCTGCGCCGTGCCGCGATGGACTCGATCGAGCAATTCGCCGAGATCATCGTCTGGCTGCTCCAGCGCGAACGCTTCGATCTGTTCGCCGCGGTGTTTGGCTCGGTGCATCGGGTCGGCCACTACCTCTGGGATCTGTCGCAGCTCGATACGGCCGAGCTCGCGGTCGAGGAGCGGGTTGCCCTCGAGGGGACGCTCGATGCGGTCTACGCGGCCCTCGATCTCGCTGTTGGCCGGGTCGCCGCTGCTGCGCCGGCCGGGGCGAGGCTGGTCGTCTTCGCGCTGCACGGCATGGGCCCGAATCCTGGCTGGACCGAGCTCGTGCCGCAGCTCCTTCGGCGGCTGCCCGAGGCGCGAATCGGCCGCTCGCGGTCCGGCTGGCGGGCGCATGTCGACCACATGCGCCGCAATACGCTGGTGATGCGGGCGAGCCAGATGCTGCCCCGTCCGGTCAGCAAAGCCCTCGGCTCGGCCTGGACCTCGCGCATGCACGACTGGAGCAAGACCCGCGCCTTCGCCGTGCCGGCTGAGCTGAGTGGCCTGGTTCGCGTCAACCTCGCGGGCCGCGACCGGCAGGGCATCGTCGAGCCCGGGCCCGCCTACGAGGATTTGCTGACCTCGCTGGAGAGTTCGTTGCGCTCGCTGACCGTCGTCGACGACGGCAGCCCCCTGGTTGCCTCGGTGCACCAGCCGCTCCGCATGGTGCCGGACCATGCCCGCTACCGCTCCTACCTGCCGGACCTTGTCGTCGAGTGGCGGGAAGGGGCATCGTTGAGCACCAGCTCCGGGGTCCGCCTGCCCGATGGCTCGACGCTGCGTTGGGAGCGTGGCCGGCGCCTCACCTCTGGCCGCTCAGGCAATCACCGCACTTCGGGCTGGCTCGTCGCCGACGCCGACTTCGCCGGTGACGAGCCGACCGTGATCGACGTCGCCGCCGCCGTCGCCGGGCATTTCGGCCTCGACCTGCAGCAGGAGCCGGCCGAGGCCGCGCCAGGCGACAGCCGTCCCGGCCGTCGTCGGGTCACGGCTCGTCGGGCCCGCTCGCAGCAGCGGCCGGTCCGGGCCCGCCGGGGCCGCCTCGTCCTCGCCCGCTCGCCCGCCTGAGGTCACTAAGGCGCAGCAGGCCGGTGAGTGGCAACAGGGCGAGATAGGCCAGCCCGATGACGGCCAGCTCGCCCAGCAGCCACAGACCCTGCCCCGGCAGGATCACCGAAAGGACGCTGACCCCGACGGTGAGCACGACGATGCGGACGGCGTCGCTGGCCGTCAGCCATGGCCCGAGCCGGACCCATAGCCGCCAGCCGCAGCCAATGGCGGCGACCGCGCAGCCGGCGAGCGTGCCCCACGCGGCGCCCTGGCCCCCGAGCGGGGCCGCCAGCGCCAGCGAGATCGCCGTGGCGAGGACGCCTCCGGCCATGCTCATCACCGCCGCATCGTCGGCCGCCGAGCAGGCGACCAAGGCCGCAGAAAGCGTGATCGCCAGCGTGAAGCCGAGACCGAGGCCGACGGCGAGCACGCGCAGCTCGGGCGCTGCGCCAACGTAGTTTGGCGACAGCAGCAGTTCGAGGAGCGGACCCGCCTCGAGCGCCATGATCGCCGCGGACGGGACGAGGATCGCCAGCATCAGCTTGGCCATCGGCCGGAAGCCGGCGACGGCGGCCTCGCGGCCTTCGCGCGCCAGAGCCCGCGACATCGACGACAGGACGACGCCGGTGATGCCCAGCGCCACCACGTTGGGCAGGCGGGCGAGGCTCAGCGCCGCGGCGAACAGGCCCTTGGCGTCGCCGGCGACAGCGGCGCCGGCGAAGGCGAGCGACCAGAGGCCGATGCTGGTCAGCAGCTGCGAGCCCAGGGCACGCAGGGTAACCGGGACCGCGAGGCGGAGCAGCGGCCGCGACCCGTCGAAGGACGGTCGCCAGGTCCCGGCGCCGGTCATCACGGCAGCGATGCCGAGCGCGACCGCGGAACCCAGCGCGTTGATCAGCAGCGCGCCGTCGACCGAAGTCCTGTCGGCGGCTGCCAGCGCCATGATTCCGAGCGCCTTGATGAGTGCGTAGATGCCGTTGACGACGGCGACCGCGAGGAAGCGCTGGCGGCCGTTGAGGATCGCGTTGACGATGAAGAACAGCCCGAAGAACGGGATGTCGAGCGAGGCGACGCGGAAGCTGTGGCCGCCGTCATCGATGTTGAACCAGCGGGCGAGCCAGGGCGACAGCAGGAAGAAGGCGACGAACAGCGTGCCGAACACCAGCATCCCGACGGTGATGCCGGCGCGGCCGGCGCGCAGCGAGCCATCGGGCTCCTCGGCCACGAGCTTGTTGATCGCCTGCGGGATACCCAGCCGCCCCAGCGTCTCGACGGCGAGGAGGACCGAGTAGACGACGCTGTAGGCGCCGAACAGCGCCGGTCCCAGCTCGCGGCCGAGAATGACGACCGTGGCGTAGCCGGCGAGGCTGACGAGGACCTGGGCCCCGGTTTGCGCCGCGGCGGCGCCGAAGCGGGCGCTCACGGGCGGTCCGGGCCGCCGCGATCGAGGGCATCGAGATAGGTGCGCATCGCCGCCATCCGTGTCAGGGCGCCGACGCGCGCGCCGGTGTAGTCGTCGATCACCGGCAGCTCCGCGGCCGTCGTCGTCTCGAGGAGGGCCAGCGCCTGCCGCAGGGGCATGCCCCTGGTCACTGTCGGCGCGTCGGCGGGTATGGAACTGGCGAGGCCTGGGGTCATCGCCGTGCCGACCGTCAGCTCGTGCAGCGGGTCGAGGTCCTCGGGACCGAGGATGGCGGCGCCGCGCAGGTGGAAGCGCCAGGTGGCGAACGAGTAGCCGAACAGGTGCCGGGTGGCGAAGGAGGCGACGAGGACGCCGACGGTCACCGGCATCAGCAGGGCAAACGCACCCGACGTCTCGAGCGCCAGCGTCACCATGGTGAAGGGGCCGCCGATCACGGCCACCGCCATCGCGCTCATCCCGACGATGCCGAAGCCCACCGGGTCGATCGCGAGATAGGGCGCCAGCGCCAGCGACATCGCTTCTCCGATTACCGAGCCGAGCAACAGCGACGCGAAGAACAGCCCGCCGCGAAAGCCGCTGCCAAGCGACACTGCCGATGCCACCGCCTTCAGCGCGACCACCAACACGAGCAGGTGCAGGTGCGCCACCGACTGCAGCCCGACGACGAGGGCGCCGTGTCCGGAGCTCAGCACCTGCGGCACCAGCAGGGCCAGGCCGCCGACGATCGCGCCGGCGAGGCAGGGCCGCAGCGCCGTCGGAAGGGGGCTCGCACGGAAGGCACGCTCCGTCCAGCCCACCAGACGCATCAGCAGGATGCCGGCGGCAGCACAGAGGAGTCCGAGCCCTGCCAGCAGCGGCAGGTCGGCGACGGCAAGCTGCGGCGAGCCGCTGATGCCGATGACGTAGCCGGCATCGAGCAACTGCCGGCCGACCAGGACGCCGGCGAGGCAGGCCGCCAGGACCGGGGCGAAGCTCGGGATGGCATAGCTGCCGAGCAGGAGCTCGAAGGCGTAGAACGCCCCGGTCAGCGGCGCGTTGAAGGCGGTGGCGATGCCGGCGCCGCCGCCGCAGGCGACGAGCAGCCGCAGCTCAGACCGCTGCAGCCCAAGACGGCTGCCCAGCCACGACCCGGCCGCGGCGCAGACCTGGGTGTAGCCACCCTCGAGGCCGACCGAGGCGCCGACACCGCTCGAGACGACGGTCTGCGCGCCGATCACGGCGCTGTCGCCGAGGGCCATGCGTCCGCCCGCGACGGCGTTCGCCTCGATCGGGTCGACGACCGGCTCCTTGCGGCGGCGGTCGAGCTCGCGGCTGACCAGGCCATAGGCGAGGCCGCCCAGGACTGGCACCAGCAGGACGCGCCAGCCCGGTACCTCGCTGCTGCTGAGCCTGGTGCCCGGCGCCAGCCCGAACAGGACGGTGTGCAGCAGGTCGGTGGCACTCTCGATGGCCGACACGATCAGTCCGGCCAACGCCCCGACGACGATCGCCATGGCGAGGAAGCGCAGGCCATCGCCGGGGGCCGGCGACGGCTTCGTCTCAGCGGCCGGCGTTGCCGCCACGGCGGGCTCCGACGGCGTTGGCATGCGCGTCGAAGCCCTCGTAGGTCGCCAGCACCCGGGCGTGGCGGGCGAGCTCGGGGTAGGCCGACTCGGTCACCCAGCCGATCCCGGTCCGCTTCATGAAGTCGAACACCGACAGCGGCGACCAGGTGCGGGCGTGGCCACCGGTCGGCAGCACGCAGTCGGGCCCCAGCACGAAGTTGCCCAGGGTGATCGGCGTGTGCGGCCCCAGCAGGATCTCGCCGGCATGCCGGATCCGGCTGAGATCGCGCATCGGCTCGCGGGTCAGGATCTCGAGGTGCTCCGGGGCGTAGTCGTTGACGAACCGGCAGGCGGCTTCCCAGTCCGGCGCCACCACGATGCCGCCGCGCGGCCCGCCCAGCACCGCCGAGGAGAAGGCGACGCGCTGCTCGCCCATCTCGGCCCAGCAGCCGGGGATCTCCGCCCGCACCGCCTCGGCCAGCGCCGGCGAATCGGTGACGAGGTAGGCCGAGCTGTCGGGTCCGTGCTCGGCCTCGATCAGCAGGTCCATGGCCACGGTCCGGGGATCGGCATAGGCATCGGCCAGCACGATCGACTCGCTGGGCCCTGCCGGCAGGCCGGTGTCGATGCGGTCGGCAAGCAGCTTCTTCGCAGCCACCACCCACGGGCTGCCGGGGCCGACGATCTTGTCGCAGCGCGGCAGGGTCCGCGTGCCGTAGGCCGCGGCGGCCACGGCGGCGGCGCCGCCCGCCTTGTAGACGCGCTCGACGCCGGCGAGCCGGGCGGCGACGAGGCTGGCCGCGTCGACCGAGCCGTCCGGCGTCGGCGGCGTCAGCACGACGATGTCCTCGACGCCGGCGACGAGCGCCGGGATCGTCGTCATCATCATCACCGACGGGAAGGCGCCCTTGCCGCGCGGCACGTAGCAGGCGACCGACGGCACGGCCGTCCAGCGCTCGCCGGCGAAGGCGCCCGGGCGCATCTCGTGCAGCCACATCGGCTCCGGCTTCTGCCGCTCGTGGAAGGTGCGGATGTTGCCGACCGCGAAGGCGATCGCCTCGTGCACCTCGGGCTCGATCTCGGCGAAGGCGCGGTCGAACTCGGCCGGTGTCGCCCACAGCCGGCCGGCATCGAGGTCGGCCTTGTCGAGCTCGCGGCCGTAGCGGGCGACCGCCTCGTCGCCCCCGGTCCGCACCGCCTCGGCAATGGCCCGCACCGGCTCCATGAACGCCGACAGGTCGTTCTCGGTCCGCGTCAGCAGGCGGCGGTAGGCCTCGGCGTCCAGGTCGGCGAGGACGAACAGGTTGATCGGACGGGTCATGCCCACTCGCTACTTGGACTTGAGGAAGATCTCGAGGCCGACGACGCGGTCGAGCAGCCAGATCGCCGCCCCGGCGACCAGGATGTAGACCACCGAGACGGCGGCAAGGTCCGGCGTCACCACCGAGCGGATGGCATTGTAGACGAGCACCGGCAGGGTGACGATGCGCGCATCGACCAGCATCAGGCTGACCAGGAACTCGTTGAACGCCAGCACGAACATGATGAGCCCGCCGGTGATCACGCCGGGCGCCACGGCCGGCAGCGTCACCGTCAGGAAGGCGCGCAGCGGTCCGGCACCCAGGTTCGCCGCGGCGTGCTCGAGGTCGGGGTCGAGGTGGTTGACCGAGGACGCCACCGCCCAGGTCATGAACGGCAGGTTGATGATGCAGCAGGCGAGGCCCACCGGCCACAGCGCCCCCAGCCAGCGCAGCCAGCCGAACAGCAGCATCATGCCGATGCCGGCCACCACCAGCGGCACGGTGAACGGCAGGAGCAGGTAGACTTGCAGCAGCGTGCCGTGGCGGAAGCGGTGCCGGGCCATGGCCAGCGCCGCCAGCGTGCCGGCGGGAATGGCGACCGCGGTGCAGACCACGGCGACCCAGAGCGAGCGCAGGAAGGCGTCGACGAAGCCGCCGCCCTCCAGCAGCGAGCGGTACCAGCGCAGCGACACGCCTTCGGGCGGGAAGGCGATGATCGGCCCCGGCGTGAACGAGGCGACGACGATCACCAGCGTCGGCAGCGCCAGGAAGACGAGGTCGAACGCGACCACGGCGAGGACGAGGCGACGGGCCAGCGGCGAGCCGGTCATGCCGCCTCGCGCTGGACATAGGCCAGGGTCCCGAGTCCCAGCGCGGTGAAGACGACGGCGACGAGCAGGCTGCCCAGCGCCGTCAGCACCACCGCCAGGGCGCCGCCGAGGCCGGAATCGCCCAGCTGGAAGAACCCGTCGTAGATGGCGTTGGCGATGAAGTCGGTGGTCCCGCCGCCCATGATCTCGGGCATGGCGAAGTCGGTGAGCGTCAGCGTGAAGACGACGATGCCGGCGGCAACGAGGCCGGGCTTGGCCAAGGGCAGCAGCACGGTCGTCAGCGTCGCCCAGGGACGCGCCCCGAGGCTGGCGGCGGCGAGCTCGGTTTCCTCGGGAATGGCGGTCATCGCAGGCGCCAGCAGCAGCACCGCGAACGGCAGCATGTACTGGACGAGGCCCAGGAGGACGCCGGGATAGGTGTAGAGGATCTCGACCGCCGGCAGGCCGAGACTGCCGAGCACGGAGTTCAGCAGCCCCTGCTTGCCCAGCACGATCAGCCAGCCGTAGGCCCGAACCACCTGGCCCAGGAAGAACGGCAGGAACAGCGAGATCAGCAGGACCTTGCGCCAGGCGGCCGAGGCGGTACGGACCATCGCCCAGGCATAGGGGAAGGCCAGGGCAAGGGTGATCGCGGTGACCAGCACGGCGGCCAGCAGGGTCTTGCCGAGGATCCGCCAGTAGACCGGGCGCTCGGTCAGGAAGGCGTAGTTGGCGAGCGAGCGCTCGGGCGCCGGCATGAAGGTGGTGCGGTCGAGCTGGTGCAGGCTGGCTTCGCCCATCCAGGCCAGCGCCACCACGAGGACCGCGGTGAGCAGGAGGGCGGGCGCCAGCATCAGCCAGGCGAGGACGGCGGGTTGCCGGAAGGGCATGGATGCCGCTTAGCGCAGCTCCGGCCGCCTAGGTAGAGACGAGCTTGCGCGGGAGGCCGGCAATCGGGAGGGCGGCAGGCGACAGGACCGCGTCCGGCGCGGCGGGTCCGGCGCGGGCCAGCAGGTTTGCTTTCACCAGCCGCCAGCGGGCCTCGCCTTGCTGCGCGTCGGACGCTGCGCTGACACTCGCTCGTGAGACTGCCGGACGGGATCATCGCGCCTAAGATGGGCGGCGTCCGGCCTGGAGGGCACCGCCATGATCCGCTTCTACTACAACCTCGCCCCGAATCCGATGAAGGTGGCCCTGTTCCTCGAGGAGGCGGGGCTGCCCTTCGAGAAGGTGCCGATCGACACGCGCAAGGGCGAGCAGCACACCCCGGCGTTCCGGGCGATCAATCCGAACGGCAAGGTCCCGGCCATCGTCGACACCGAGGGTCCGGGCGGCAAGCCGGTCACGGTGTTCGATTCCAACGCGATCCTGCTCTATCTCGGCGACAAGACCGGGCGCTTCGTGGCGACGCCGGCCGACCGCGGCGAGCTGCTGTCGTGGCTGATGTTCGTGGCCACCGGCATCGGTCCCTATTCCGGCCAGGCCGTGCACTTCCAGCGCGCGGCACCCGAGCCGCTGCCCTACGCCGTCAACCGCTATCGCCGCGAGGCGATGCGCCATTACGAGGTGCTCGACGGCCACCTGAAGGGCCGCGACTTCATCGTCGGCGGCACCTACACGATCGTCGACATCGCCGCCTGGGGCTGGATCGACCGGGCGCCGCTGGTGCTGGGCGGCGACGACCCGCTGGGCGCCTACCCGGAGCTCAAGCGCTGGTTCGCCGGGATCAATGGCCGCCCGGCGGTGGCACGCGCCCGCGCCGTCGGCGAGGGCCACAGCTTCAAGCAGGAAATGGACGAGGTGGCGCTGCGGGCGATGTTCCCGTCGAACTACCCGCCGGGCTAGAGGCTCTCGCCGCCGTCGATCACCAGCGCCTGGCCGGTCATGTAGGCCGACCGGTCGGAGACGAGGAACAGCACCGCCTCGGCGATCTCCTCGGGCGTGGCGAAGCGGCCCATGGGGACGGCCTGCGCGATGTAGCGCAGCAGCGCCTCGCGGCCGCCCATCTGCCGGGTGAAGGCCTCGTTGAAGGCGGTGTCGACCCAGCCCGGGCACAGCGCGTTGATGCGGATCCCGGCGGGCGCGTAGTCCTTGGCCATCTGCCGGGTCATCGCCACCACCGCGTGCTTGCTCGTGGTGTAGGCGATCATCTCCTTGTCCCAGAACACGCCCGAGTTCGAGGCGGTGTTGAGGATGACGCCCCTGCCCGCCGCCCGCATGTGCGGGACGACCAGCCGGCTCAGCATGAAGTGGGCGCGGACGTTGATCCGCCAGCTGGCGTCCATCCCGGCGGGCTCGACCTGCTCCAGCGTGCCGGCGACCTGGATGCCGGCGTGGTTGTGCAGGATGTCGATCCGGCCGTGGTGGCGCAGGGTGTGGTCGACGAGGTGCTGCAGCGCCGCATCGTCGCCGACGTCGGTCACCACCGATTCGGCATGGCCACCGGCATGGACGATCGCGTGCACGGTGTCGGCGGCTCCCGGCGCGTCGCGGTCGGCGACCACGACCCGTGCGCCCTCGCGCGCCATCGCCGCCGCCGAGGCGCGGCCCATGCCGGAGCCGGCGCCGGTGACGATGGCGATCCGATCCTTGAGCAGCATGCCGGCGTTCCCCCTGCTGGTCGTCTTGCCCGCGACACGGGCGCACCCATGTTTCGCGGATCGCCATACCACAACGCAGGACCCCAAGGATGGCCGCGCGCGTCCTCGAGCTGCTCGACTGGCTCGCCGCCGCGGCCGCTCGGGGCGAGCCTGCCACCGTCTTCGGCGAGCTGTGCGAGCGCCTGCGCCGGCTCGGCATCCCGCTCGACCGCGCCGCCATCCAGCTCGACAACCTGCATCCGCTGTATTTCGGCTACTGCCTGCACTGGTACGCCGGCCAGCCGGCCTACGAGGTGCCGCGCACCCACGACTTCGCGCGGTCCGACGAGTTCATCCTCAGCCCCTACAAGGCCGCCCTCGATGGCGGTGGCTTCTTCCGCTGGCGGCTCGATCGCGAGCCGGATCCGCGGCTACCGCTGATCCGGCAGCTCGCCGCCGGCGGCTTCACCGAGTACTTCACCGTCATCCTCGACAATGGCAGCGCCGTGCCGCCCGGCATCGGCTGGGCCACGGCGGCACCGGGAGGCTTCGACGAGGATGCCTTCTTCGTCCTCCGGAGCCTGTCGCCACACCTGGGCGCGCCGTTCGGCCTCGCCGCCGAGCGGCGCAAGGTGGCGGCGGTGATGCGGACCTATCTCGGCCACGGTCCGGCCGGCGACGTGTTGGCCGGGCGCGTCGAGCGCGGCGACCTGCGCCGGCTCGATGCGGTTGTGGTGCTCGCCGACCTGCGCGGCTTCAGCGCGCTGGCGGCGGAGGCACCCGAGGGCGAGCTGATCGGCACCCTCGACGCCTACTGCGACGCCGTCGCCTCGGCCGTAGCCGCGCGCGGCGGTGACGTGCTGAAGTTCATCGGCGACGGCATCCTCGCGGTGTTCCCGTACGAGAACGACGCGGCGTTGCCGAAGCGGGCACGCGACGCGGCCGCCGCCGTCGCAGCTGCCCGCGAGTCCTTCGAGCGGCCGATGACCGCCGTGCTGCACGCCGGGCCCGTCGCCTTCGGCAATGTCGGGGCGCGCGAGCGGCTGGACTTCACGGTGATCGGCCCCGCCATCAACGTCGCCAGCCGGCTCGAGGCGGTGGCCAAGGCGCTCGATGTCGAGACCGTGGCGACAGGCCGTGTCGCGGCCCATCTGCGCCCTGCTGCCAGGTCCCTGGGGCGGCACCGGCTCCGCGGGATGCCGGACGAGGTCGAACTGTTCGCCCTCTAGGCTGCCGCTCCGGTCGCGCGACGGCGGAGCAGCAGCTGGGCCGTGATCATCAGCAGCAGCGAGACGCCGAGAACCATGCTGCCAATGGCGTTGATCTCCGGGGTCACGCCGCGACGGATCGAGGCGAAGACGTAGATCGGCAGCGTGCTGTTCGGTCCGGCGACGAAGAACGCGACGACGAAGTCGTCGAAGCTGAAGGTGAAGGCGAGGAGGAAGCCGGCGAGGATCGCCGGCACCAGCTGCGGCAGCGTCACCTGGAGAAAGGTCGCCCACGGACTGGCGTAGAGGTCCATCGACGCCTCGACCAGGGAGCGGTCCATGCCGGCGAGCCGGGCGCGGACGATGAGGACGACGAGCGCCATGGTGAACAGCGAATGGGCGGCGATCAGCGAGCCGAGGCCAAGCGCCAGCTTCGGCGCGGTCTCCGGCCCGCCCGGCCAGACCGCCGCCAGCAGCGGGTTGAGGACGTCGAACAGGCTGACCAGCGCGATCAGCGTGGCGATGCCGATGACGATGCCGGGTACCATGATGGCGATGTAGACGAGCGCCTCGAAGGCGCTGCGCAGCCAGCCGCGCAGCCGGTCCATGGCCAAGGCCGCCATCGTCCCGAACAGTGTGGCGAGAACGGCGGAGCTGAAGGCGACGACAAGGCTGGTACGCAGCGCGTCGAGGACGAACGGGTTGCCGAGTGCCGTGCCGTACCACTGCAGCGAGAAGCCGCGCAGCTCGCTGGCCGAGCGGCCGGCCGAGAAGCTGAACAGCACGATCAGCGCGATCGGCGCGTAGAGGAAGAGGTAGGCGAGCACGGCGTAGGCGCGCATCGGCGTCAGATCACCGAGACGTCGCGCGCCCCGGCCCGGCCGAGGACGAAGCGCATGTAGAGCGTCACGGTCACCAGCATCAGCAGGACCAGCGTCACCGCCACCGCCGAGCCGAACGGCCAGTTGCGCGACTGCAGGAACAGGTCGACCAGCGCGTTGCCGATGAAGAAGACCTTGCCGCCGCCGAGCAGGGCGGGGATCAGGAACTCGCCCATCAGCAGGATGAACACCAGCATCGAGCCGGTGGCGACGCCGGGCAGCGACAGCGGCAGCGTCACCTGGCGGAAGCTGCCGAGCGGCGAGGCGCCGAGGTCGGCGGACGCCTCCAGCAGGCGCCGGTCGAGCTTCTCGAGGCTGACGTAGATGGGGAAGACCATCAGCGGCAGGTAGGCGTAGACGATCCCGACGGTGACCGCGAAGGGCGTGTTGATCAGCCGCGGCTCGCCGAGGCCGAGGTTGAACAGGAGGTTGGGGATGCCGCGCCCGCCGAGGATGAAGATCCACGCGTAGGTGCGGATCAGCAGGCTGGTCCAGAACGGGACGATCACCAGGGTCAGCAGGAACAGCCGCCAGCGGTCGGGCGCGCGCAGCGCCAGCCAGTAGGCCAGCGGATAGGCGATCAGCAGCGTCGCCAGCGTGCCGAGCGGCGCCAGCACCAGCGTGTTGGTGAAGGCGGTGAGGCGGGCCGGCAGGTTGGCGTACTGCGCCAGCGTCAGCGCCGGCTGCCAGCCGCCCGCCGGGGCCCGCTCGCCGAAGCTGAACACCAGCACGACGGCCAGGGGCAGCACCAGCAGCAGGACGAGCCACGCCGCCGCCGGCCCGATGAGCAGGCCGGTGACGAGATGGCGGCGGGCGGCGGATTCCATGGCGGGGCGGGGCGCCCGCGGGCGCCCCGGTTCCGGGTCAGGCCGACTTGAAGCGGGCGAGGACCTCCGCACGGAGCGGGTCGGTGAGGGTCGCCGCGGCACCGAACTCCAGCGGCGTCAGCAGCTCCTTCGCCGGATAGAGGATCGGGTTCTCGAGGATCTCCTTGGGCAGCAGCGGGCTGACCCGGGAATCGGTCGACGGGTAGCCGTGCGCCTCGACTTCCTTGGCGTTGACCGGCGGGTCCTGCAGGAAGTTGATGAAGGCGTAGGCTGCCTTGCGGTTCGGCGCATCCTTCGGGATGGCGAAGAAGTCGGTCCAGATCTCGCCGCCCTCGCGGCCGATGACGTAGACGATCTCGGGGATGTCGCGGTGCAGCTGGCTGCCGTCGCCGGTCCAGCACATGGCGATCCAGGCATCGCCGTTGCGCATCGGCGGCTGGTAGTCGCTGGTGATGGCGAACAGGTGCGGCTTGACCCGGATCAGCAGCTCCTCCGCCTTGGCCAGCTCGTCGGGGTTCACCGAGTTGAACGAGTAGCCGAAGTACTTGAGCGCGTTGCCGATCGTCGTCAGCTGGTAGTCGTGGACCGTGGTCCGCCCCGAATAGTCGCTGATCGTGAGGTCGAAGAAGTCCTTCCATGTGGTCATCGGCTTGTCGACGCGGCCGGTGTTGACCGCGTAGCCGGTCGTTCCCCAGTTCTTCGGCACCGCGTAGACGGTGCCGTTGACCGTGCCCTCGTGCGAGAAGCGGGGATCGTTGGTGGCGGCGTCGTAGTTGGCCAGCTGGGCCAGGTCGAGCGCCTCGATCAGGCCGAGGTCGGCATAGGTGCTGATCGTGTAGTTGGTCGGGACGAAGACGTCCCAGCCGGTGCCGCCGGCCTGCAGCTTGGCCAGCATCTCCTCGTTCGAGCCGAACACGTTGACCTGGATGGCGACCCCGGTCTGCTCGCTGAACTTCGCGAGGTTGTCGGGGTTGTGGTAGTTCGGCCAGGTCGACAGCACGAGCTTGTCGCCGAGCTCGCCGGCGGCGTAGGCGGGGCGCGGCCGCAGGCCGGGCATTGCCTGGGCCAGCACGGCCGTCGCCATGCCGAGGCCGGTGACGCCCATGAAATGCCGCCGGCTCACCGAGCCGCGGCGATAGCGCCACAGCTCCGCCATGAACTGCCGCTGGCCGATCGGGCGCTGGTCATTGCTCATGCTGCCTCTCTTCCGGTGGTGGGAGCCGGCGAAACGGCCGGCTCCGGGGGTGATGGCGGGTCGGCCGGAGCCAGCACCAGCGGCGCTCCCGGCGGCCAGCTGAGGCCTACCGGGTCGCCGATGGCAAAGCCGCCGGCGACTTCGAGCTGCCGTGGTACCAGGGCGAGGAGGTCGCCGTGCGGCGGGGCGTGGACGAGGTACTCGGTGTGCTCGCCGAGGAAGATGCGGTTGCGGACGGTGCCGGCGAGGCCGCTGCCCGGCGCCGCGACGGTCACCAGCTCCGGCCGGATCGCGACCACCGCGCGACCGCCGGTGGCGATCGGGACGGCACCCTGGGGGCGGCGCCCGGCGATCGGCTGCCCGCCGGCCACGGCGACGGTGGCGCCGGCCGCGTCCTGCGCGGTCACGGTACCTTCGAGGAAGTTCGACTTGCCGACGAAATCGGCGACCCAGGCGTCGGCCGGCTCCTCGTAGAGCGCGCGCGGGCTGCCGCGCTGGGCGATGCGGCCCTGCCGCATGATGCAGATGGTGTCGCTCATGGACAGGGCCTCCTCCTGGTCGTGGGTGACCAGGACGAAGGTGATGCCGACCTCGCGCTGCAGCGTCTGCAGCTCGATCTGCATGTCGCGGCGCAGCTTGCGGTCGAGCGCCGCCAGCGGCTCGTCCAGCAGCAGCACCGTGGGCCGGTTGACCAGCGCCCGGGCGAGGGCGACGCGCTGCTGCTGGCCGCCCGACAGCTCCCAGATGCGCCGCCGCTCCATGCCGCCGAGCCGGACCAGCTCGAGCATGCGGGCGACCTCGCGGTCGATGTCGGCGGCGTCGGGGCGGGGGCGGCGCTGCCGCAGCCCGTAGCCGAGGTTGCGGCCGACATCGAGGTGCGGGAACAGGGCATAGTGCTGGAACACCATGTTCACCGGCCGCCGGTAGGCCGGTACACCGACCACCGACCGCCCGGCGATCCGCACCTCGCCGGTGGTCGGCTGCTCGAAGCCCGAGATCAGGCGCAGCGCCGTGGTCTTGCCGCAGCCGGACGGTCCGAGAAAGGTGAAGAAGGCACCTCTCGGTACCTCGAGGTCGACGCCGTCGAGGGCCCGGACCTCGCCGAATCGCTTGGTGACCCCGTTGAGCTCGATGTCCGGGGCCTCGCCCACGCTAACCTCGCAGCAACCTCGCCGGCGCAGGCTTGCTTAACAGCAAGCGGCAACTCGGGCCATGCCCGCGGGGGTCGGCCGCGGTGGGTCGACAGCGCAACAGTCCAGCCTGGTTGACACAAAATTGTCAGACAACTTGCAGATTCGCCTTGCCTGCGCTGCCCCTGTTCGTGCCTCGTGACGAACAAATGATCGGGCGAGGCAACGATGGTGCGGCGAGGTTCCGGCTACGGACGGCAGTCCGGGCCGACGCGCGGTCCGCGAGGAAGCGGACGGCGCATCCTGCATCTCGTGGAATCGTCCCTGCCCGCCCTGATTGAGCCGGTGGTCCCCCGCATGGTTGCAGCCCAGGCTCCCCGTACCGGCAACGTGGTCACCCTGGTGCCGCGCGGCGGCTTGCGCAGGGCCAACCTTGCCGGCCTGGAGGTCGAGGCCAGCATGAAGAGCGGATTCGAGAGCTGGATCGAGGCCAACGGCGAGCTGGCGGCCCTGACGGTCCGGCAGATCGGCGCCCTGACCTCGCCGGCCAACGCCATCGAGCTCTGGAGCAACGTCGCCCGCCGCTCGATGGAGGCCGGGATGATGCTGGCCCTGGCCTTTACCGGCGCCGGCGCGAGCCTGGTCCGTGCCGGCCTCGAGCCGCTCGGCTCCGTCCAGGACCGCGACCGCCGCTGAGCGGCCCCTGAAACGCGAAGAGGCCGGCGGGAGCCGGCCTCTTGCGGGTTCGTCCGGATCGGCGTCCGATCACGCCGCCTTCTTGGCGTGGATCAGCTCCCACACGCGCTGCGGCGTCGCCGGCATGTCGACCGCCTTGACGCCGTAGGGCTCGAGCGCGTCGATGATCGCGTTGATCACCGCCGCCGGCGAGCCGACCGAACCGGCCTCGCCGCAGCCCTTCACGCCCATCACGTTGTTCTTGCAGGGAATTTCCATCGTCGAGAAGTTGAACGACGGCATGTCGTCGGCGCGCGGCATGCAGTAGTCCATGAACGACCCGGTCAGCAGCTGGCCGCTGTCGTCGTAGACGGTGTGCTCGAGCAGGGCCTGGCCGATGCCCTGGACGACGCCGCCGTGGACCTGGCCCTCGACCAGCATCGGGTTCAGGATCACGCCGAAGTCGTCGACGATGTTGTAGCCGACGATGCTGGTGCGGCCGGTATCCGGATCGACCTCGACCTCGGCGATGTGGCAGCCGTTCGGGAAGGTCCAGTCCTTCACCGAGATCGTCGCGTCGGCGTCGAGACCGCCCTCGAAGCCCGGCACGCTCATGGTCCGCGCCTTGGCGGCGAGGTCCATGATGCCGATCACCTTGTCGGTGCCGGCGACGCGGAAGCTGCCGTCCTCGAAGGCGATGTCGGCGGCCGCGGTCTCGAAGACCTGGGCGGCGTAGGCCTTGCCCTTCTTGACGACGGTGTCCGACGCATCATTGATCGCCATCCACTCGGCGGTCAGCGAGCGCGAGCCGCCGGTGCCGCCACCGGACTTCACCTTGTCGGTGTCGCCCTGGACGAGGCGGATGCGCTCGAACGGCACGCCGAGGCGGGTGTGCAGGATCTGGGCGTAGGCCGTCTCGTGGCCCTGCCCGTTGGTCTGGGTGCCGACCAGGATCGAGACCCAGCCGTCGTCCTCGAAGCGGATGCCGGCATGCTCGGTCGGGTCGCCCATCGTCGACTCGATGTAGTAGCACATGCCGATGCCACGCAGCTTGCCGCGGGCCTTGGCCTCGGCCTTGCGCTTGGCGATGCCGTTCCAGTCCGACTTGGCGAGGCAGGCGCTCATCACCTTGTCGAACTCGCCGGAGTCGTAGGTCTCGCCGGCGGCCGTCTTGTACGGCATCTGCGCCGGCTTGACGAAGTTGATGCGGCGCAGCTCGGTGACCGGCACGCCGACCTCGCGGGCCGCCTGCTCGATCAGCCGCTCCATGCAGTAAATCGACTCCGGCCGGCCGGCGCCGCGGTAGGCGTCGACGGGCACGGTGTTGGTGAACACGCCCTTCACCGCGAAGGACATCGCCGGCACGTCGTAGACGCCCGGCGCCACCTTCAGCGCCGCGCCGGTCGGGATGAACGGCGCGAACAGGTAATAGTAGGCGCCCATGCTGGCGGTGATGTGGATGCGCAGGCCGAGGATCCGGTGATCCTTGTCCATCGCCAGTTCGGCGGTGGTGACGTGGTCGCGGCCCTGGCTGTCGGAGAGGAAGCCCTCGCTGCGCTCGCTGGTCCACTTCACCGGCCGGCCGAGCGCGCGCGCCGCGAACGCGGTCATCGTGTACTCGGGGTAGAACATCGCCTTCATGCCGAAGCCGCCGCCGACGTCGGCGGTGATCACCCGGACCTTGTCCTTCTCGAGGCCGAGGTTGTTGGCGATGGTGTCGCGGAACGACCACGGGCCCTGCGTGCAGGTGTGGACGGTGACGCGGCCGCTGGCCTTGTCGAACTCGGCGACGGAGGCGCGCGGCTCCATCGGGTTGCAGACGAGGCGGTTGTTGATCAGCTCGAGCCTGGTGACGTGCGCCGCCTTGGCGAAGGCCGCCTCGGTCGCCTTGTCGTCGCCGTGGAAGTAGTCGTAGGCGATGTTGTTGGGGCACTCGGCATGGACGACCGGCTTGCCGGGCTCCAGTGCCGTCGCCGTGTCGACGACCGCGTCCAGCACATCGTAGTCGACCTCGACCAGCTCGGCGGCGTCGCGCGCCTGCGCCTTGGTCTCGGCCACGACGAAGGCGATGTTGTCGCCGACGTAGCGCGCCTTGTCGGCCACCAGCAGCGGATGCTTCGGCATCGGCGCCTGGCTGCCGTCGCGATTGGTCATCGGGATGAAGCAGGGGATGGCGTTGTCGCCGACCGCGTCGAGGTCGGCCGCGACGAACACGCCGAGCACGCCCGGCGCCTTCTTGGCGGCCGCGGTGTTCACCGACTTGATCGTCGCGTGCGCGTGCGGCGAGCGGACCACGACGAGGTACGCCTGGCCCGGCAGGTTGATGTCATCGGTGTAGCGGCCCTGGCCGGTCACCAGCCGCTGGTCCTCGAGCCGCCGCACCGGCTGGCCGATACCGAACTTCGCCATGCTCATCCCTCCCTCGTCGGACGGCGCAGATACTAGTGCGGCGGCGCCATCGTACAACCGCTCCGTAGCCGATCCCGGCCATGCCGGATCGGCGGGGGCACCGGCCCCGTCAGAGCCAGCCCTTGCGCTTGAAATAGGCGATCGGCAGCGCCGCCGACAGCACCATCAGCGCGATCGCGATGGGGTAGCCGATCTCCCAGCGCAGCTCCGGCATCACCTCGAAGTTCATGCCGTAGATGCTGGCGATCAGGGTCGGCGGCAGGAACACCACCGCCACCACCGAGAAGATCTTGATGATGGCGTTCTGCTCGATGTTGATCAGGCCGAGGGTGGCGTTGAGCAGGAGGTCGATCTTGGTGTTGACCCGGCCGATCTGGTCGGTGAGCGACAGCACGTCCCGGTTCAGCGCCTTGGCCCGCTGACGGGCGTCCTTGCGCTGGCCCTGCGGCAGCGCATCGCTCGTCGACACCGCCAGCAGGATGCGGTGGAAGGTGTGCAGGCTCTCGCTGGCCTTGGAGATCGCGTCACCGTTGCGGCCGATCCGCTCGAGCGCCTCGACGAGGTCGGGCCGCTCGCGGTCGTTCGGCCGGCGGGCCGCACCGAAGATCTCGCCGGACAGCGCATCGAGGTCGAGGGCGACGCGCTCCATCATGTCGGCGACGCGCGCGACCAGCCCGTCCAGCAGCCAGAAGAACGCGGCGGTGCCGTTGCCGAGCCCCGGCCCGTGTCGCTCCAGCTTGGCCGACAGCGTGCGGAACGGCTGCGGGTCGGCGTAGCGCATGGTGACGAGATGCTCGCCCTTGAGGACGAAGCTGATCTCGGTGGTCTGCGGCGGCAGGGTCTCCGACCGGTGGAGGACCGTCGCCGTCATGTAGAGCGCCTCGTTCTCCTCGTAGACGCGGGCCGAGGCCTCAATGTCGCGCATCTCGTCGCGCGTCGGCATCTCGACGCCAAGCGTCCGTTCGACGGCGCGGATCTCCTCCGGCGTCGGCTCGAACAGGTCGAACCAGGCGAGGTCCGCCGGCAGACCGTCGAGCTCGGCATGATCGAGGCGCGGCGCGTCGCGGCGAGCGCGGCAGAACTGGTACAGCATGGCCGTCGGTCCGATGGCGAGAAAGCGGCAGCTCTTCCCGCCGCTCCGAGACAGGACCGTGACAACGGCCTTCCGTTCCCGCGGAGCAGGCGGTCGGCACATGCTGCGCCTCGACGGTTGCCGGGACGAGACGCCTTTCGGCCGCACTTCCGGCGATTGTGCGCGGTCAGGCCGGGACCCTGAGGAACACGAAGCGGGCCTTGCCGTAGCGACGCTCGTCCTCGGCCTCGAGGTCGGTGTCCAGCTCGAGCCGGTCGCGGCCGGCCAGCTCGCAGACCACGCGGCCGCCCGGGGCCAGCCAGCCGCCGCGGCGCAGGGCGGCGAGGGCCGGTCCGAGCAGGCCGCTGCCGTAGGGAGGATCGAGAAAGACGATGTCGAAGCGCTGCGGCGCGGCCCCCAGCCGCGTCGCGTCGGCCCGCAGGATGCCCACCCGGCGGGTCTCGCCCAACAGCTCGCGGTTGGCCTCGGCGGCTGCAAGGGCCTCGCGATCCTGCTCGACCAGCAGCACCGCGGCGGCGCCGCGCGAGACCGCCTCCAGCCCAATCGCTCCGGTACCGGCGAAGAGATCGAGGAAGCGCGATCCGGCGAGTGGTGGCTCGCCATGCTCGAGAATGCTGAACAGGGCCTCGCGGGCGCGGTCATGGGTCGGCCGCACCGCGTCGCCAGGTGGCGCGGCGAGACGGCGCCCGCGATGCCGGCCGGCGATGATCCGCAAGCGGCTCAGCCCGCCTGCCGGCGGGCGACGCGCGCCGCGACCTGTGCCGGGCGCCGCACCCCGGCCTCGGCCAGGCCCAGCTGCTCCTTGAGCACCTTGGGGCGGACCTCCTCGACCATGCGCGGCTCGAGGTTGCCGAGCTGGAACGGCCCGTAGCCGGTCCGGATCAGCCGGGTCACCTCGAAGCCGAGATGGCCCATGACGTGGCGGATCTCGCGGTTCTTGCCCTCGCGCAGGGCGACGGTCAGCCAGCAGTTGCTGCCCTGCACGCGGTCGACCTTGGCCTGGATGGCGCCGTAGCGGATGCCGTCGACGGTGATGCCGGCGGTCAGCGCCTGCAGCTGCGGCTCGCCGGGCACGCCGTGGACGCGGACCCGGTAGCGGCGCAGCCAGCCGGTCGTCGGCAGCTCGAGGCGCCGCTTCAGCTCGCCATCGTTGGTCAGCAGCAGCAGCCCTTCGGAGTTGTAGTCGAGCCGGCCGATCGGCATCAACCGCGGCAGGTCCGGCGGCAGCGTGTCGTAGATCGTCTTGCGCCCCTCGGGGTCGCGCGCGGCGGTGATGATCCCGGCCGGCTTGTGATAGCGGAACACCCGCGGCGGCTCGGCGTCCTGCAGCGGCTTGCCGTCGACGACGATGCGCTGGCCCGGTCGCACGTTCAGGGCCGGCGAGGTCAGCACCTGGCCGTCGACGCTGACCCGGCCGGCCGTGATCCACGCCTCGGCCTCGCGCCGCGAGCAGAGCCCGGCGCGGGCCATCACCTTGGCGATCCTTTCGCCGTCGGGCGTGCTCACGGGCGGCGCGCCGCGTCGACGAAGGCGCGCAGCACCGCCACGTCGCCCGGGCTGATGTCGTATTCGGGATGCCACTGGACGCCGAGGCAGAAGCGGCGACCGGGCACCTCAATGGCCTCGATCACCCCGTCCGGTGCGCGGGCGCTGACCACGACGCCGGGACCGACCTCGGCCGCCGCCTGGTGGTGGGCGCTGTTCACCGGCAGGCTCGCCGCCCCGGTGACGCGATGAAGCAGGCTGCCCGGCTCGATCGCCACCTCGTGGCCGGGCTCGGTCCGCGGGTTCTTCTGCTCGTGCTCGAGGCAGCCCGGGACCGTGTCGGGGATATGCTGGATCAGCGTGCCGCCGAGCACGACGTTGAGCAGCTGCTGGCCGCCGCAGATGCCCAGCACCGGCTTGTCGGCGGCGACGACCGCCTGCGTGATCGACCACTCGAAGGCGGTGCGGCGATCCTTGGTGGTCACCGTGGCGTGCCGCTCGCCGGCACCGTAGAGCGACGGGTCGATGTCGAAGGCGCCACCGCTGACCAGCAGGCCGTCGATCATCGCGACGTAGGTGTCGACGAGGTCGGGCTCGTGCGGCAGGGCCACCGGGACGCCGCCGGCCCGCGTGACCGCGTCGAAATAGTTCTGCCGCAGGGCGTACCACGGCAGCTTCGAGTAGCCGCCGGGCTGCTCGCTGTCGAGCGTGATGCCGATCACCGGCCGGGTCGCTGCAGCCATTCCGAAAGCTCCGTCGGGATCTTGCCGGCAGGGTCAAGGCACGGGATACCGGGCGCGACCATCAGGGACGTTGCCTCGACGATGCTCGCCGCCCTGCCGCTCGCCGATGTCGTGGCGCCGATCTGGTTCCTCGTCGCGTGGATCGGCTACGCGTGGGCCGCCGACCATCCGCGGCGCGGACGTAGCACGCTGATGGCACGCATGCACCAGTACCGGCAGCGCTGGATGCAGCACATGCTGGTCCGCGACAACCGCATCGTCGACACCCAGATCGTCTCGCTGCTGGTCCAGAACATCTCGTTCTTCGCCTCGAGCACGATCCTCATCGTCGGCGGTCTCGTCGCCATCCTCGGCGCCCGCGAGCAGGCCATGGCCGTGCTCGCCGAGTTCCCGCTGGTGGCGCAGACCGAGCAGTCGCTGTGGGACCTCAAGGTGCTGCTGCTGATCATCGTCTTCGTCTACGCGTTCTTCAAGTTCACCTGGTCGCTGCGGCAGTTCAACTACGTCGCCATCATGATCGGCGCCGCCCCGCCGCCGGCGGAACGGCCCGATGCCGCCGCCCTGGCCTATGCCGAGCGGACCGCCCGCGTCGCCACCCGTGCCGCCGAGCACTTCAACAAGGCGATGCGCGCCTACTACTTCGGGCTGGCGGCGCTGAGCTGGTTCGTGCAGCCGTGGCTGTTCGTGGCGCTGACCGCCTGGGTGATCATCATCGTCTGGCGCCGCGAGTTCCGCTCGACGACGCTGGACATCCTGGGACCGGTCGACTCGCCGATGGACGAGACCGTCCTCTAGTCGCCGGCGAGACCCGCTTCCATCGACTCCACCCAGGCGACGAGATTCGGCAGGTCCTGCAGTGTGCGCTTGAGCTCGGTCTCGACCGGCACCAGCAGGACGTTGGCGAGGAAGCCGAAGGCGACGGCGTCCATCGTCGTCAGCCGGTCGCCGAGGAAGAACGGCCGGTCGCCGAGATAGTCGGCCGCAGCCTGCAGGTCGTCGCGGCCCATCGCGTAGATCTCGCGCTGATGGTGCCGGCCGAGGCCCTGGTCGTGCAGCAGCCGGCGGATCCGCCGGCGCATGTACATCCGCCCGAACGGCCGCAGCGGCGCCGCGAACGAGGCGAAGTACCCTTCCGAGACGGCGGGCCAGCCCTCGGGATCGAGCCAGCGGCTGTACATCAGCACGTAGTAGAAATGGTCCTCGAACATCCGCTGCAGCGCCAGCGCCTCGGAGCGCTCGCGGTCGGACAGGCCGGCGTCCGGGTCGATGCCGCGGGTGGCCTTCAGGTGCTCGATGATCAGGCTGGAATCGCCGATGGCGACCAGGCCGTCCTCGATGAAGGGCAGCTTGCGCTTGGGAGCCTTGCCGAGGTCGGTGCTGTGCCGGACGGTGTAGGGAATCTCGGCGAGCTTCAGCCAGGTCTCGAGCTTCAGCGTGAACGGGCTGACGTTGCGGCCCCAGACGGGCGGGAACTGCACGAGGGTGACGGGAGCGGTCGCGGCGCGCGCCGTCGGTTCGACATGATGGCCGACGTCCTCGACCAGCATCGTGTCGCTCCGCTCGTCCAACATTCCCGTCCGATCTGGCTGATCCGGCGCTCCCCGCAGGATACGCCTCGCCCCGGGGAGCGACAAGGCTCGGGGAGGCTCAGCCGCCGCAGTCCTCGAGGCGCAGGAACCGCCCCGACAGTCCCCGGTAGTCGCGCGGCCGGCAGGTGAGGATCACGATCTGCATCTGCGCGGCGGCCTGCTGCAGGATCGTCTTCATCACCTCGAACCGGTGCTCGTCGGCGTAGACCAGGGCGTCGTCGAGGACGAGGCAGGGGGCTTCGCCTTCGCGGTCGCGCAGCAGGCTCGCCAGGGCCAGGCGGACCAGCACCGCGATCTGCTCGCGGCTGCCGACGCTGAGACCCTCGAGGGGCTCCGGCACGTCTCCGCGCCTGAGGTGGGTCGGCACGAGGCTGTCGGAATCGATGACCAGCTCGGCATCGCCGAACAGCCGGGCGAGGTAGGGCTGCAGCCGCTCGCGCACCGGCGCCAGCAGGGCGTCGCGCGCCCGTGCGATCTCGGCCGTCAGCTCGTCGCGCAGCAGCCGCCAGGCGAGGCCGGTTCGCCGGAGCCGGGCGCCGTCGGCCTCGGCCCGCTCGACCAGGCCCTTCAGCTCCTCGTGCCGCTCGCCGTCGGCATCGGCGCCGGTGCTGCGCAGCTCGACCTCGACGTCGCGGATCGCCCGCTCCACCCGCTCGGCCTCGGCGGCGAGCTCGGCGGCGCGCCGCTCGGCCAGCGCCAGCCGCTGCCGCGCGAACTCGGGATCGGCCGCCTTCAGGCGCTGCTCGAGCTCAACGCGGCGTTGCCGGGCCGCCGCCGAGGCGGTCGCCGACGCCTGCAGGGCCGCCGCCAGCGCCGCATCGTCCTGGCGTGCCACCAGCTCGGCCAGCTGGCGCTCGAGGCCCTGCTGCTGCTGGCGCCGCTGCTCGAGGCCGCCGGACAGGTGCCCGAGGTCGGCCCGCAGCGCCGCCGCGTGCCTGGCGGTCCGCTGCGTCTCGGCGCGCGCCACCTCCAGCTCGCGCCGGAGCCCGCCGAGGCGCGACGCGGCCGTCTCGACGTCGCCATCGTCGGCGACACCGTCGAGGGCCGCGGCCAGGCGGTCGCGCTGCGCTTCCGCCGACGCCACCTGCTGTTCCAGCGCCGCGACCGAAGCGGCGTCGTGGCCCTGCAGGACCAGCTGCAGCCGCTGCTCGGCATCGCGCAGCTCGCGCTCCGCCAGTACCCGCTCGGCGCCTCGCGCCTCGGCCTCGGGCAGGCTGGCCGCCGCCATCGCCGCCAGCGCCCGCTGCAACGCCTCCTCGGCCTTGCGGCAGGCCTGACGACGGCTGTCGAGGTCGCCCGCACCCGGGATCACCATGATCCGTCCGAACGGCAGGAGCTCGACCTCGGTCGGCTCCGTAAGCCGCAGTCCGGCGACAGGATCGACGACCCTGCCGCCGACGCGCACGGTGGCGCCGGGCTCGGGCTGGAATTCGAGGGTCGTCGCGACGGCGGCGAGGCCCTGCCGCGCGATGGCCAGCTCGGCGTCGGCCTTGCGGGCCGCCTTCAGCTTCGCTTCGGTGACCGGCTCCGCGTCGAGCCGCGCCTTCAGTGTCCGGACCGCCTTGGCCGCCGTCTCAGCGCCGGCCAGATCGGCCCGCAGCCGGTTCAGCCCGCGGTCGAGGTCGACAAGCTCGCGCCGGCGCCGCGCCGCCTCGACCGCCGCCTCGGCCGCCGTCACCCGCTCGACCAGCGCGGTCTCGGCGCCGACGGCGACCGCGGCGACCTGGTCGGCCGCGTCGACGGCGGCCTTCGCCTCGGCCAGCCGCGCGGACGACTGCCGGATCTCGTTCGCCGCCGCTGAAATGCCGTCCTGCAGCTGCCGCCGCGCCGCATCGGCGTCGCGCAGCCGCTGCCACTCGGCCTCCAGCACTTGCACCTCGCCCTCGGCCAGGCGCAGCTCCGCCTCCAGCGACTCGACCGCGCGCAGCGCGTCGCGGGCCGCCGTCGCCTGGGCCCGGGCGCGTCCGGCCTCGTCGTCGGCCAGCAGGCGGCGCCGCTCGTCGCGGAGCCGGGCCAGCCGGTCGACACGCTGGCCGTGCGCCGCCAGCCGCGCCGCCAGCTCGTCGCGCTCCTTCTGCAGCGCCTGCAGGCGCTTGGCCGCCTCGGCCAGCTCGCCGGTCTCGCGGCCGGTGCCGGCGGTGAAGTAGCGCAACGTCTCGGCCTCGGCCGTCTCCAGCAGCCGCCTGGCGCGGTCACCGGCGGCGACCTTGCCGGTCTCGGCCTCGACCGCGGCGGCGAGGCGGTTGCGGCTCGCGGTCAGGCTGTCGAAGCCGGCGAAGGTGGTGCCCTGGTCGACCCAGAACACCGCCTGCAGGCCGCGATGCTGTGGGCGCGCCTCGGCCCGGCCGCTACGGCGCTCGAAACGCAGCAGCTCGACCAGCCGCTGTTCGGCAGCCTCGTCGGCCAGCCGGCCCTGGGGTGTCTCCAGCTTCACGCCGCCACGGCGGAACGCCTTGACCAGGCGATAGCTGCCGCCGCCCAGCGTGAACTCGATCGTCACCTCGGGCGTGCCGCCGCCATAGGGCGTCATCGCCTCGCGGACCTGGCCGCCGACGGTGTGGTGCTCGAACAGGCCGGCCTTCAGCGCCGCCAGCACCGTCGACTTGCCCTCCTCGTTGTCGCCGCCGATCACGGTGAGGCCGTCGCCGATCCCGTCGAGCACGAGCGGCCCGGCGAGCTTCCTGAACTCGCGGATCTCCACGCGGCGCAGCCTCATGGCGCCAGCCGCGGCAGGGCGCCGTGCAGCAGGCGCAACGCCAAGGCGGCCTCGGCATCGCCGGCGACGGCGCGGCCGGCCAGCCGCTCGGCCACCACGCCGATGACGCCGTCGAGGCCGTCCTCCGGTCCACTGCCGACGGCCAAGTCGAGGGCGTCGTCGTCGACGGCAAGGTGGCACAGCCGCGCCGCCCATCGCCCGAGCGCCTGGTCGAGCCGCAGCCGGCCGCCGAGGTCGACCGAGCCGCACAGCTCGAGCGCCAGCAGGCTGCGCTCGAGGTCGCTGGCACCCTCAAGCAGCCGGTCGACGGCCGCCGCCGGGTCGGGCTCGCCGGTCAGGTCGAGGCGCTGCCGGCGCCAGCGATAGGTGGCGACGTCGAGCCGCCGGACCCGCGGCGGCAGGCCCGGCTGGTCGAGCTCCACCAGCAGCGCGTGGCCGGGCTCGTTGTCCGGAAAGCGGTCGGGCTCGGGCGTCCCGGCGTACCAGGTGCGCGGCGCCACCTCGAGCACGCCATGCCAGTCGCCGAGGGCCAGATGGTCCAGCCGCGCCCGGTCGGCGCGGTCCGGGGCGATCGGGTTGCCGGCCTCGGCCGCCGCCGGCAGCCGGCCGCTGACCGAGCCGTGGGCGAGGCCGATGCGGAAGGCACCCGACGGGGTCTCCGCGGCATCCATCCAGGCGGTGAGGTCGTCGAGCGTCGTCCGCGCCGTCAGCGGTGCCGGGAGGACCACGATCCGGCCGTCGGCCAGCGGCACCGGCTCGGGTGCCGTGGCACAGATCAGGTTGGCCGGCCGGCCCAGCCGCTCGAGCCGGGTCCAGACGCACTCGGCGAGGCAGGCATCGTGATTGCCGGGCAGCAGCACCCACGGACCGGGAAACCCGGCCATCGCCTGCAGCGCCTTGTGGACCGTGGCATCGGTGACGGTGTTGGCGTCGAAGACGTCGCCGGCAACCAGCACCGCCGCCACCTCGTGCTGGCGGGCCAGCCTCGCCAGGGTCCGCACCGCCGCGAAGCGCGCCTCGCGCAGCAGGGCGCCGGCATCGCCGGGGATGCTGCCGAACGGCTTGCCGAGCTGCCAGTCGGCGGTGTGGAGGAGGCGAAGGCCCATGCCGCCGGTTGTGCGTCCGACGGCAGCGTCGCGCAAGGCTCAGCCCCGGCTGAGGCCTTTCGCCTGCAGGGCGTCGAGGTAGCTCCGCCAGACGCGGTCCTGGTCGCGGCCCAGCCGGTAGAGGTAGGGCCACGAGAAGATGCCGGTGCTGTGGCCGTCGTCGAACAGGATGCGCACGGCATAGTTGCCGACCGGCTCGACCTCGCTGATGGCGACGTTGCGCTTGCCGGCGACGGTGACCTTCTGGCTGGGGACGTGGCCCTGGACCTCGGCCGACGGGCTCTCGACGCGCAGCAGCTCCGCCGGCAGTGCGAAGGAGCTGCCGTCGTCGTAGTCGATCTCGAGCCGGCGCTCGGCGCGGCGCACCCGGATCTCGACCGGCCAGGCGGTCGGTCCGCTCACCGGCGGACTTCCGGCGGGATCTGCTCGTTGCCCTCGAGCGTACGGGCCTCGTCGACCAGCATGATCGGGATGCCGTCGCGGATCGGGTAGGCGAGCCCGGCCTGCTCGGAGATCAGCTCCTGCGCCCGGCGGTCGTAGCGCAGCGGGCCCTTGGTCAGCGGGCAGACCAGCAGGTCGAGCAGGCGGGGATCGAGGTCGGCGACGGTGTCGGCCATGGGCTCGCTCAGTGCTTCAGCGACGGGTCGCTGGCGGCCAGCGGCATCGTCTCCATCTGCATCAGCGCCACCAGCAGCTTGCCCTGCCGGGCGAGGTCGGGGGCCTCGACCAGCGCCTGCTTCTCGTTCGGCTCGAACGGGCAGATCATCGCCAGCGAGGTGATCAGGGCGGCCAGCGGCGCGTTCTCCAGGGTCTGCCAGTCGGCCTCGATGCCGTGCTTGGCGAAGTACTGGCGGAGCACGCCGAGCAGCGCCTTCTTCAGCGACGCCGGCGGGGCTGCCGGCTGCAGGTCCTGGCGCCAGCGGCCGTAGTCGGCGACGACCTGCCGGTAGGGCGTCGTCGCACTCAGCTCCTCGGCCACGTCGAAGCGGCACAGGCCGGTCAGCGTGATCAGGTAGCGGCCGTCCTCGGTCTCGGAGAAGTTGGTGATCCGCCCGGCGCAGCCCGTGGTGAACAGCGGCGGAGACGCCTCCCGGGTCTCGCCCTCGCGCGGCTGGATCATGCCGATGACGCGATCGGTCTGCATCGCGTCGCGGACCATGGCGAGGTAGCGCGGCTCGAAGATGTTGAGCGGCAGGTTGCCGCCGGGCAGCAGCAGGCAGCCGCGCAGCGGGAAGACCGGGAAGCGCGGCGGCAGGCTCTCGCCGAGTGCCGTCATCAGCTGAACAGCACCGTCGACAGGGCGCGGCGCCCCTTGACGGTCGCCGGGTGCTTCGGGCCCAGCGCCTCGAAGAAGCGCACCAGCTGCTTGCGGGCCTGGTCGTCGTTCCAGGTGCGGTCGCGCTTGACCACCTGCAGCAGGTGATCGATCGCGGCATCGATCTGGCCGCGCAGGAACAGCAGCGTCGCCAGCTTGTAGCGGGCGTCGTGGTCGGCCGGGTTGCCTTCGATGCGGGCGACCAGGATGGTCGGATCGCCGAGGTCGCCGGCCTCGTCGGCCAGCGCCAGGGCGGCCCGGGCGCCGGCGATCGCGGCGTTGGCCTGGGCATCCTTGGGGGCGCTGTCGAGCAGCCGGCGCGCCTCGTCCTTCTGGCCCTGGTTGAGGTGGCAGCGGGCGAGGCCGCCGATGGCCTCGGGGTGGCCCGGATCCTCGGCCAGGATCTCCCGGTAGAGCGACGCCGCGGCACGCCAGTCGCCGCGCTCGGCCAGGGCCTGCGCCGCCTCGAGACCGCCCGGGCCCTCCTCCTCGGCCACGCCCTGGCCGGCCATCGCCACCAGCTTGTCGACGAGGCCCTTGATCTGGCTTTCGGGCTGGGCGCCGGCGAAGCCGGTGACCGGCTGGCCGCCGAAGAAGGCGTAGACCGTCGGCACCGACTGGATGCGCATCTGCTGCGCCAGCTCGGGATTGTCGTCGATGTTGATCTTGATGAGCCGGACCTTGCCCTTGGCGGCGCGGACGACCTTCTCCAGCACCGGGGTCAGCTGCTTGCAGGGGCCGCACCACGGCGCCCAGAAGTCGACCAGCACCGGCACCTTCTGCGAGCCGTGGATCACGTCCTCGGCGAAGGTCGAGATGTCGCCGTCCTTGACCGGATCGGCCGCGTTCGCCGCCTTGGGCGCCGGGGCCCCGCCGAACAGCTGCATCGCCTGGAAGTCCTTACGTTGCTGCGGCGCCGCGGGTTCCGGCGCATCCGGCCGGGCCCGTCCGGCGCGGTGCCGGTAAGATGGGCAAGGCGTCCGGGACTGACAAGAGCGCCTCCGGGAGCGCCGGGAACCGGGCAGGCCGCGCTTGCCAAGCCCGGATCGTTCCGCTATCCACCCCGCCGTCGCGGGCGTAGCTCAGGGGTAGAGCACAACCTTGCCAAGGTTGGGGTCGAGGGTTCGAATCCCTTCGCCCGCTCCAGATCTCCCGGCCTCCGGCCCAGATCCGCAGCACCCGACACGGCCCGCAAGGGCCGTTTTGCTTTTCCGGCGGGTCCGATCGCCCGGCTCCCGCCGCCAGCCGGAGACCGCCCTTGCCCGATCTCAAGGCCGTCATCGTCCCGGTCACCCCCTTCCAGCAGAACTGTTCGCTGTTCTGGGACGACACCTCGAAGCGCGGCACGGTGATCGATCCCGGCGGCGACGTCGCCCGCATCCTCGGCGCCATCGACCAGGCGAACGTCACGGTCGAGCGCATCCTGCTCACGCACGGGCATATCGACCATGCCGGCGGGGCCGCCGAGCTGAAGGCGGCGCTCGAGGCCCGCGAGGCCGGGGCGACGGTCCCGGTGGAAGGACCGGATCTTCGCGACCGCTTCCTGCTCGACGGCATCGAGGCGCAGGCGCGCAGCTACGGCATTGCCGGCGTGCGCAACGTCGCTCCCGACCGCTGGCTGGCCGAGGGCGACACGGTCGAGATCGCGGGCGAGCGCTTCGCCGTCCTGCACTGCCCCGGCCACACGCCGGGTCACCTCGTCTTCGTGAGCACCGCGATGCGCTTTGCCGTGGTCGGCGACGTCCTTTTCTCAGGCTCGGTCGGCCGGACCGACTTCCCCTACGGCGACCCCTCGGCGCTGGTGCGCTCGATCCGCGACAAGCTGTTCCCGCTCGGCGACGACATCGGCTTTCTCTGCGGCCACGGGCCGGGCTCGACCTTCGGGGCCGAGCGGACGGGCAATCCGTTCGTCGGCGACGCCGCCGTCGGCGCCTGAATCGAAAGGGGCCGGCCCTCGCGGACCGGCCCCTCGCGTCGGATGCCGCGGCTCAGAGCCGGGCCTGGATGGCGGCGACGTCCACCGCCTTGAACTCGTCGGACAGCGCGAACCCGTCGGCATCCGCCTTGACCTTGGCGGCGTCGAAGGTGTTGGCGGCGGCGACGTACTCGTTCGAGCAGACGTCCTCGGCCTTGAAGGCCTGGCTGGTCTGGCCGATCTTGTTGATGAGGTCGAAGAAGAACTGCCACTGCGCCATGTCGTGCCAGCCCCAGCCCTTGCGGGTGTCCCACGGGCCGCGGAAGACCTTGGCGAGCTGCATCATCGACTCGGTGGCGATGTCCGGCTTCAGCGTCGAGGCGAGGGCCGGGAACTGCTCGAGCACGATCTGGGTGGCGGCGCGCGGGTTCTGGAAGCCGAACTCGAGGCCCATGGCCCAGCCGCGCAGGTAGGCCTCGTAGAGCGCCTTCTTCGAGGCGTCCTCGGCGTCGGCCTTGCGGATGACGAACGAGTTCGCCGGCAGCTTCGAGAAGTCGTAGGGCAGCAGGTAGTCGAAATCGAGGCCCTGGCCGGTCCACTGGGCGCGCAGGCCTTCCCAGGACAAGGCCGCGTCGCCCTGGCCCTGGCTCAGCGCCTGGCCCCACAGGCCGCCGGCCTCGGCGTACTCCACACCGCCGAGCTCGACGCCCAGCTGCGCCAGCTCGGGGTCGCAGATCGCCTTCCAGCCGATCGAGCCGAGCAGGATCTTCATCTTGCCGAGCTCTTTCGGGTCGGCCGGCTTCTTGCCCTTCTGGAAGGCGAAGCTGAAGACGTCGTAGGCGCCCATGTGCCAGACGGACTTGAGCGGGATGCCCTGCTCGAGGCCCAGCGAGAATACGCCCGGCGACGGGAAGCCGAAGTCGGACTGGTTCTGGTCGACCAGCTTGATGGTCGCGGTCGCCTCCATCGGGCCGGGCTCGAGGGTCGTCTCGATCTTCCCGAAGTAGCCGAACTTCTTGGCCACATGGTACGGGTAGTCGTCGAGCACCTCGATCGTGCCGCGGGGGCTCACCCAGCGGACCTGCCCGATGACCTCGTCGGCCAGCAGCAGGTTGGGCCGCGCCCCCCAGAGCGTCAGCCCGGCGGCTCCCGCCGCCGTCGTCGACAGGAACGTTCTGCGATCCATGCCACCCTCCCAGATGGGGCGGGACCGGGAGCTCAGGCTTCCCAGCCGGCCCATTTCTTGCCGAGCCAGAAGAACAGGACGTAGATCGAGATGCCGATGATCGCGAGCACGAGGATGCAGGCGAAGAACTGCGGCATCTGGATGAGCGAGCTGTAGTAGGTCAGCCGGTTGCCGAGCCCGAAGCTGCCGCCGACCATCTCGGCACCGACGGCGGTGAGCAGGCCGAAGATCGAGCCGACCATCAGCCCGACGATGACCATCGGCATGGCCATCGGGATGCGGATCTTCATGAAGATCTGCAGCGTCGACGCGCCGAAGCTGCGGGCCAGCGCGATCTTGGCGAGGTCGGTGCGGCGAAAGCCGGTGGCCGAGTTGATCATCACCATCGGGCCGGAGGCCAGCGCCACGGCGATGATCCGCGGGCTGAAGCCGAAGCCGAGCTTGAGGATCAGCAGCGGCACCAGCGCCAGCATCGGCGTGGTCACCAGCAGCAGGATGTAGGGGGTGATGATCTTCTCGACGAACGGGAACTGGGTCACCACCGCGGCCAGCACGAAGCCGACCGAGGCGCCGATGGCGAAGCCCACGACCAGCTCGATCAGCGTGTAGCCGATGTGCGGCGCGATCAGCGGGAAGTCCTTGACCAGCGCCGCGACGATCTGGGTCGGCGTCGGCATGATGTAGGCCGGCACGCCGAACCAGCGCAGCAGCAGCTCGGCACCGCCGACCACCGCCACGGCGACGATGGCGATGGCGGCCCACTCCTTGCCGCTCTGGATCAGGCTCAGCTCGTTGGCGAGCCCGGACCAGTTGGAGATGTCGACCGGGGCGTCGCCGCCCTTGTTGTCGAAGCTGGGGATGTTGTCGCGCAGCTCGTCGGCGGAGGCCATGGGCGTCTCAGGCGGCCCTGGCCGCGGCTTTGTGGTCGATGGACGCCTTGATCTCGGCGACGAGCTCGACGAAGTGCGGCGTCGCCATCACCTCGAGCGGGCGCGGCCGCGGCAGGTCGATGGCGAAGACCTTGCTCAGCCGCCCGGGCCGCGCGCTCATCACGTAGATGCGGTCGGCGAGGAACACCGCCTCGGCGATCGAGTGGGTGATGAAGACGATGGTCTTCTTCGTCTCCAGCCAGATCTCCTGGATCAGCAGGTTCATCTCGTCGCGGGTGAAGGCGTCCAGCGCACCGAACGGCTCGTCCATCAGGAGCAGCGACGGGTCGACCGACAGGGCGCGGACGATCGAGGCGCGCTGCTGCATGCCGCCCGACAGCTCGCGCGGCATCTTGTTGCCGAAGCCGGCGAGGCCGACGCGGGCGAGCAGGCCGTCGATGCGGCCGCGGTCGGGCGCCTGGTGGCGGATCTCGAACGGCAGCTCGATGTTGCGCTGCAGGTTGCGCCACGGCAGCAGGTTGGCCTCCTGGAAGACCATGGCGATCTGCGGGTTGGGCCCGGTGACCTCCTTGCCGTCGAGGAGGACCTTGCCGCTGCTCAGCGCATGCAGCCCGGCCAGCGACCACAAGAGGGTGGACTTGCCGCAGCCGGAGGGACCGATGACGCAGACGAAGTCGCCGCTGGCCACCTCCATCGAGAAGCGGTCCAGCGCGTGCACGCGTCCCGTCTTCGTCTCGTAGAACTTGCTCGCCTGCTCGACCGCGAGCTTGACGGGACCGCTGGCCATGAGTCCGTGGCACCCCCCGACGCTTTGGACGGGCGCGACGCTCTCAGAGCGGTCCGCCTGCGTCAAGGGGCGGCATAGACAGCGGGCATCGCGCCGATAGGGCCTCGCCATTTCCCCCGGCCGCGGCCGCCGGCTATCCCGGAGCCAGGCGACAGGGGAGACCGCCGATGCTGCTCCGCACCAACGACCGCCAGCGCGCCCGCATCCTGCCGGGGCTGGTCCACCGCACCCTGGCCGGCGCCGCCGACGGCATGCGCCGGCTGTCGGTCGCCGAGACGCTGATCGCGCCCGGCGCCCGCACCGCGCCGCACCGCCATGCCTGCGAGGAGGTGATCGTCGTGCTCGAGGGCAACGGCACCCTCGAGCTCGGCGCGGAGCGCATCCCGTTCGGGCCGCGCTCGACGATCATCGTGCCGTTCGACACCGTGCACCGGCTGATCAACGACGGCCCGGCCGAGATCCGCCTGATCGCCGCCCTGTCCAGCGCCGAGGCCGTGGTCCAGGCCCCCGACGGCCGGCCGGCCGCCCTGCCCTGAGCCGGTTGCGCGGCGCGGCCGCCGGCGCCATCCTGCCGCCCGGTGGCTGCAGTCAGGGGGGACGGAGATGGCCAAGCCGGTGCGCATCCTGGTCGTGGGCGTGGGCAACATGGGGCAGAGCCACGCCAAGGCCTACCACAACAATCCGGGCTTCGAGCTGGTCGGGCTGATGAGCCGGACGATCCGCAGCAAGAAGGACAAGCTGGCGCCGGAGCTGCAGGGCTATCCGCTCTACGAGGACTACGCCCAGGCGCTGCGCGAGACCCGCCCGGATGCCGTGTCGATCAACACCTACCCCAACACCCATGCCGAGTACGCCATCGCCGCGATGGACGCCGGCGCGCACGTGTTCATGGAGAAGCCCATCGCCACCAACATCGCCGACGCCGAGGCGGTGGTGGCCAAGGCCAGGGCGACCAACCGCAAGCTGGTGCTCGGCTACATCCTGCGGGTGCACCCGGCCTGGGCCAAGTTCGTCGAGATCGGCCAGGGCCTCGGCAAGCCGCTGGTGATGCGCATGAACCTGAACCAGCAGTCGAGCGGGCCGGCGTGGAACTGGCACAAGGCGCTGATGGAGAGCCTCACCCCCATCGTCGACTGCGGCGTCCACTATGTCGACGTGATGTGCCAGATGACCCGGGCGAAGCCGGTCCGCGTCCACGGCATCGGCGCCAAGCTGTCGGCCGAGACCAAGGTGCAGAACTACGGCCACCTGCACGTCACCTTCGACGACGGCTCGGTCGGCTGGTACGAGGCCGGCTGGGGCCCGATGATGTCCGAGGTGGCCTATTTCGTGAAGGACGTCTGGGGCCCGAAGGGCAGCGCCTCGATCGCCTACAAGGCGCAAGAAGGCCAGAACGAGGCCAAGGCCGACAAGGTCAGCGACAGCGCCGACATCGACCAGCACACCAAGACCAACGCCATCAAGGTCCACCACGCCGACATCGACGCCAACAACAACTTCACGAAGCCCGACACCTGGATCAGCACCGAGGACGAGCCCAACCACCAGGAGCTGTGCGACCGCGAGCAGGCCATGTTCCTCAAGGCCATCGTCGAGGACATCGACCTCAGCGACAGCATGGCGGACGCGGTCAACTCGCTGCGCATCGTGCTGGCGGCGCAGCAGAGCATCGACGAGAAGCGCGCCGTCGAGCTGTAGCCGGAGGGTGCGTATTCGCCCTTGTCCCTATATGGCAAAGGAGGCGACAACCGCCTGAGCTGGCAGCGCCGGGGGCCGCGATGGGACTGTTGGACTGGCTGCGGGGCCGCCGGCGGCGGCCGGACGAGGGCCAGAACCTGTGGGAGGTCACCCAGCGCGTCCTGCGCGACGACGCGACCCAGCTGGCCATGGCGCCGGCGGAGATCCGCGAGCGCTTCGCCGCCGGACCCGACTGGGACCGCGACCCGGCCGGCGTCGGTCCGTTCGGCCATGACCCGCGCAACCCGATCCCGGTCTGCGGGCCCATCGGCGCCCTCGGCTACCTGTCGAGCCTCGAGACCGAGGCCGGCGAGCGCATCCTGTTCCAGCGCATCGGCGCCATCGGCCTGATCGACGCCTTCGAGGCGGTCACCTTCTCCGGCAGCGCCTGGTTCATCCTGTGGGTCGACGTCTACCATCCGCGCAAGTCGCGCGCCCTGCCCGACGGCTTCCGCTTCACCGGACAGCTGCCGCAGTTCTCGGGCTTCTGCACGCGGGTGCCCGACTTTCCCCAGTCGTTCCTCGAGGCGAAGCACCGCTACGCGCCCCAGCTGGCGATGTTCTACATCCCGGGCAGCCTGGTCGGCGACGCGATCCGCAGCGACGCGTTCCACCGTCCGCCGGAGCATCTGGCCGCCCTCGAGGCCGTCACCGCCGGGCTGACCTCGTCGCTGACCGCCGACGGCAAGCTGACGCTCACCCCGCAGGCGATGCCGGGCGACAGGACGCGGCACTGAGCCGGGCGAGGTCGCCGATCGCGCGCGCCCGCCACGAGCCGAGCGCATGCCGGCCCTGCGGGCTCGTCCGCAGGGCCACCTCGGCGGCATCGCGCGTCACCGCCGCCAGCCAGGCCCGGTCGGCCGCGCCCACCGCGTCGTCGTCGAAGTCGACGAGGATTCTCGCGGGCGGGCCCGGCGGACGGGTGCGCCAGGCGCCGGCGATGTAGCCGGCGATGGCGGGCTCGCGCAGCACCGGCGACAGGGCCAGGGCCAGCCCGAACACGTCGGGATGGGCGAGGCCGATCTGCAGGGCGCTGACGCCGCCGAACGAGGCGCCGGCGATGGTGCGGCAGCGACGGTCGCCGGCGAGCCGCCAGCGCCGCTCGGCGAACGGCACGACGACGCCGGCGACGAACCGGCCATAGGCCTCGCCCAGGCCCTCGGACGCGCCTTCCCACGCCACCGGGACGAGGTCGCTGCTGCGCCGGCCGTCGTCCGAGGCGATGCCGACGACGACCATCGGCGGCAGCAGCCCGGCGGCGGCCGCGGCGTCGAGCTGGGCATCGAGCCGCCAGCTGCCGTACCAGCCGCGCCGGCGGTCGATCTCCGCCGCGACCTCGGCCGGCAGCTCGCCGGCGTAGGGGTTCCAGTCGAACAGGTCCTGGCCGTCGTTGACCACCAGCAGCGGATAGCGCCGGGCATCGCCGCAGCCGTAGCCCGGCGGCAGGTAGACCAGCAGCCGCTTGTCGACGCCGAGCTCGGCCGCGGCGAGGGTGACGCTCTCCAGCCGGTGCGGCGTGTCCGGGCAGCGCGGGTCGGCCCGCGCCGCGCCCGCGGCCGCCAGCACCGCCAGGAGCACCAGCAGGAACCGCCCCACCCGCATCGCTCGCCCGAGCCCCGATCGTTGCCGGCAGCCTAGCACCGTCCGTGGCCGCCACCCCAACGCCGTCCGCCGCGCGACCCTGTCGGGTGGCGCGGTGGCGGGGGCTGGGAAGGAAACGGGACGCTGGGGAGGGGTCGGTGGCTCAGCCGGGCCCGGCCCTCGGCCCGGCCCTGGCCTTCGCCCCGTAGAGTACCTCCCGCTCGGCGGCGGGGAGGGTCATGAGCAGCTGCGCCTCGTCGGCGGCGGCCGCGCGATCGGCGTGGCGGAGCACCGGCGGGCGGCGGCGCGGGCGCAAGGGGCGGGGTGGCGGCGGGGGCGGGTCGACGGCGTCGATCAGGGCGTCGACCGCCGGCTGCGGCAGGGGTTTCCGGTCGATCCGGGCGAGCAGGGCGTTGCGGGCGATCTCGCGGTGCACGGCCTGGCGCAGGCGGGTGCCGACGCGGCCCATGCTGCGGGCGATGGCGGCGAGGAAGCCGGGCTCGGGGCGCTCGCGGCGGGTGGTGCCGGTGGCGGCGTCGTGGCCCATGGCGCGGGAGAAGCCCAGCCACAGGCTCTCGGCCAGCTGCAGGATCGGGTCCTCGCCCTGCTGCAGGGTGTACATGTACCAGGCGCAGACGGCGGCATCCTGGTCCTCGGAGATCGAGCGCATCAGGACGCCGCGGCAGAGCCGCTCGAGCAGGACGAGGACCTGCTCGTGGTCCATGGCGGCGAGGTCGCGGTAGGCGTCGACCATGGCCTGGAACTGGGGCTCGGCGACCAGCCGCTCGACCATGGTCTCGGCGGCCCCCTCGACCTGCGCCGCCGCCTTCGGCGACGCGCCGCCGGCGATCAGCCGGGCGAGCTCGCGCTGGCGCCACAGGCTGCGCGTGGCGGGGTCGGGCTTGCGCAGGTAGGAGGCCTTGGCCATGGGCGGACCATAGGACCAAAAGCGGATTGGTGTCAAGAGGAAATGCCTAGGCCGGCGGGACGACGTCACGGTGCCGCGTGGTCGGGATGTGGGGGGTGACGACCCTTGCCGGGGCGGACCCGAGCGGGGGAGTTCCATAGGGTGTCCACGAAAATCCCTGCAGGCCTAAGGAAAGTCGATGCCCCGGAAGGTGACGATCCCGTTCGCCGGCGAGGCCAGCTGGACCAGGAAGGCGTAGAAGGTGCCGCGGGTTGCCACGTCCTGCACGCAGGGGACGGTCGTCGCGGTGAGCCCGGTGGTCTGCGGCGCCAGGTTCGCGCTGCACAGGAAGCGCAC